>NZ_JBAJIJ010000001.1:0-1320891 GCF_036867135.1 Aeromicrobium sp. Sec7.5
GGGACTGCCCCCGGTTTGGTTGACACCTGACGTGTGAGGATTCGTTCCTCGCAGGAGAGGATGTCGCCATGCCAGCGCCCTATCCCAAGGAGTTCCGCGACGATGTCGTGGCTGTGGCCCGTCAGGGCCAGGCTCCGTTGTCGCAGATCGCCAAGGACTTCGGGATCTCTGAAGGGACCCTGTCGAACTGGTTGAAGAAGGCCGACATCGAGGACGGTCACCGGCCCGGGCTGACCGAGGCCGACCGTGCCGAGCTGCGTGAGGCCAAGAAGCGGATCCGGCTGCTCGAGCAGGAAAACGAGGTCCTGCGGCGGGCTGCGGCGTATCTGTCGCAGGCTAATCTGCCGGGAAAATAGCCTTCCCGCTCGTCCGCGAGATGGCCGCGGCCGGCGCCCCTGTTCGGGTGCCGGTCGCGGTGGCGAGCAGGGTCCTGGGGCTCTCGACCCAGGGGTACTACAAGTGGCTCAAGGACCCCGTCAGCCAGCGTGACTTCGACGACGCGCACCTCATCGACGTGCTCTACGACCTCCACGAGGACGACGCCACGTTGGGCTACCGGTTCCTGACCGACGAGCTCGCCGATGAGCACGGCATCACTGTCGGTGAGAACCGCGTCCACCGGCTCTGTCAGGTCGCTGGCATCACCGCCTCGCACCACAAGAAGCGGTCCAAGGCCGGCAGCACCGGGCCGCCGCCGCACGACGACCTTCTGGCCGTGGTCGACGAGCACGGTGTCGTCCGGCACGAGTTCGTCGCCGACGCCCCGAACAAGGTCTGGCTCTGGGACATCTCCGAACACCCCACCCGCGAAGGCAAGCTCTACATCTGCGCAATCAAGGACGTCTTCTCCAACAGGATCGTCGGCTACTCCATCGACACCCGGATGAAGGCATCGTTGGCGCAGTCGGCGATGCGCAACGCGATCGCGCTGCGCGCACCAGAGGCCACGGTGTGTCATTCGGACAGGGGCGGTCAATTCAGGGCCAAACGCACCCAGGCCCTCTTGGCCAACCATGGGCTGGTCGGCTCGATGGGCCGCTCCTACGGCGCCGGGGACAACGCGAGCATGGAGAGCTTCTTCGCCCTCCTGCAGAAGAACGTCCTCAACACCCGCCGCTGGGACACCCGCGACGAACTCCGCCTTGCGATGGTCCGCTGGATCGAGACCAAGTACAACCGACGACGCCGACAACGCGCCCTCGGCAAGCTCACCCCGACCGAGTTTGAGATGATCTACACGACCGCAACCGCGGCCTAATCAGCACAAACCCCGAGTGTCAACCAAACTCGGGGCAGTCCCGGATGCCTCAAGCCGACCGGGTCTCGATACGGGCTCGGCCGCGGCCGGCCTCCGCCACTCGACCAGCACGAGGAAGCGCTGGTCGAGTCGACCAACGGGTGGGGTGCCGACGAGAGGGCTGTGGACGCACGGTCGCATTCTTCGTCGAACTGGGCGACTGTCTCGTCCCATGGCCGGCTTCATGTACATCCTGCGTTGCGCGGACGGCAGCTACTACGTGGGCAGCACCCGCGACTACGTGGCTCGACTCAGGCAGCACAACGACGGGGAAGGCGCGGCCTACACGCGGCGGCGACTCCCCGTCGAGCTCGTGTACTGCCTGCCGTGCGAGTCAATCGTCCAGGCCTACTGGTTCGAGAAGCGTGTCCAAGGATGGTCGCGGGCCAAGCGGGAAGCGCTCATCGACGGCCGGCTGGATCTGCTCCCGGAGCTCGCGAGGAAGAAGTTCGACAAGCCAGATCCACCGGGTGCCGCAAGCTGACCGGGTCTCGATACTGGTCCTCGTTCCTCGGACCAACTCGACCAGCGGGTGGGTGGCCAGCACCTTCGCCGGTCGAGTGCTCGGCGAGCCCTGGCGAGCCGGCGTACCGAGACCCCCGCACCCGACAGCACCCGTCAACCACGGCCCGAGCGAACCTGACCGGGTCTCGATACCGGTCCTCGTTCCTCGGACCAACTCGACCAACGAGGTCGGCGGCCAGCACCTTCGCCGGTCGAGTGCTCGGCGACCAACGGGGTGGGTGGCCAGCACCCCGCCGGTCGAGTGCTCGGCGAGCCCTGGCGAGCCGGCGTATCGAGACCCCCGCACCCGACAGCACCCGTAAACCACGGCCCGAGTGAACCTGACCGGGTCTCGATACTGGTCCTCGTTCCTCGGACCAACTCGACCAACGGGTGTGGGGCGGGCGAGCGGACCAGATACGACGACGCCGCCGGATCCTCAGGGAGGATCCGGCGGCGTCGTCGATCGTGCGACTGCAGGTGTTACTTGGCGGCAGCCTTCAGCTTCGAGCCGGCGCTGACCTTCACGCCGTAGCCGGCGGGGATCTCGATGGTCTCGCCCGTGGAGGGGTTGCGACCGGTGCGGGCGGCACGCTCGACGCGCTCGACCGAGAGGATGCCCGGGATCGAGACCTTGTCGCCGGCGGCGACGGCCTCGAGGAGGACGTCGGTGAACGACGACAGCACCGAGTCGGCCACCGTCTTGGTGGTGCCGGACTTCTCGGCGAGGGCGGCGACGAGGTCACTGCGGGAAATAGCCACAACTGCTCCTTGAAAAGGTGGATCTGGATCGTCGCCAGTCTAGGGAGCCGTGCCCGACTGCCCACCACCGGGGCGCGCGTGTTGCCTGAAGTTTCGGCATTTTTCAGGTCCAGCGTCCTGGCGTGACCCGGTCGCGGTGCTCCGCGACGAGCTGGCGGTACTCCGGACGCGGGACCTCGACCACCCCCAAGGAGGCCAGGTGCGGGGTGCTCCACTGCACGTCCACGAGCCCACCCGCCATGCGCCGGCACAGCTCCACGAGTGCCACCTTCGACGCATCCGTGGCCCGGTGGAACATCGACTCGCCCGCGAAGAGGTCGCCGATCTCGAGGCCGTAGAGGCCGCCCACGAGCCCGCCGCCGGCGTCCCAGACCTCCACCGAGTGCGCCCAGCCGAGCTCATGCAGCCGCACGTACGCCGCGCGGATCGGCTCGTCGATCCAGGCGCCGGGGCGGCTCGGATCGGCGCAGGCGTCGATGACCTCGTCGAACGCGGTGTCGACCGACGTCGTGAACCGGGCGACCGACCGGCGCAGGGATCGACTCACGCGCACGTCCTCGGGCCACAGGACGCCGCGCGTCATCGGCGACCACCAGAGCGGTTCACCCCGGTCGTCGCCCATCGGGAAGGCGCCGGCGCGGTAGGCCGCGATGATCGTGGGTGGCTCGAGGTCGGCCCCGCCGGCGATGCAGTCGACCGGTGGCAGATCGCGGTCGGGCGAGGTGGGCTCGGGGAACTCCCACACCGACGGGGGGAGGGGGACGGGGTCGGTCATGGCCGTCAGTCGCGGGCGCTGACCCGGGTCAGGTGGTGCAGGGGCGCCTCGCCCCACTGGCGCCACTCCTGCGCCGTCGCGCTCGACAACGCCCGCCACCACGTCAGGCACCGGTGCACCGACTGCGTGAGCCACGCGGCGGACAGGTCGCCCGCGAGCTCGTCCGGGGTCAGGTCCCACGCGCCGGCGTAGGAGGCCAGCACCGGTTCCCACTCGACGGCGGGATCGTCGTCGATCACGCCGCGCGGCACGGCCAGCACCTCGAGCGCGTGCGCCCACTGCGCGTCGCCGAAGTCGAAGAGCCGCAGGCCCGCGGCCGAGGCGAACACGTTGTCGGTGTGGAGGTCACCGTGCTGCAGCGTCACCGGCAGGGCCGAGCCGACGAGCCGCACCGACGCCTCCACCACGGCGGGCCGCGCCTCGACGAGCGCCGCCCGCAGGCCCTCGTCGACGTGGCAGGGATGGTCGGCGTCGAGCTCGGCGAACAACGTCACGAACCGGTCGTAGAGGTCGACCGTACGCGCGGGGCGGCAGTCGGGCAGACCCGTCGCCAGGATCGCCTCCTCGTGGAGGGCCAGGCGCTGCTGCAGACCGGCGACGCCGACCATGAGCGTCTGCCAGTCGGCCGTGGTGGCCGGCCGCGTCTCGCGCCACGTCGGGCCGAGGTCGGCCGCCAGGATCCAGCCGCGCTGCGCGTCGACCACCCGCGGGCGGGTCACGTCGTCGGGCGCCAGCTCGGCGAGCACCGCGTGGAGCCCCGCCTCGTAGGCCGCACCCGGCGGCAGCGCCTTGAACCAGTAGCGACCGGCATCGGTCTCGATCCGCAGCTGCGTCGACCACGGGCGGATGCGCACCTGCTCGACCGCGAGGACCTGGGCCTCGTCGATCTGCTCGGCGACCCACGTCTGCGCGTCACGACGCCACTGGTCCGACGCGACCTCGTCGGAGAACGCGCGGTCCATGCCCGAACGCTAGCGGTCAGCGGGGCCGGCCGCCCGGTTCCACCGCTGGTCGAGTGGCCCGAGAAACGTCGCCCCCACCTGCTGGTCGAGTGGCCCGAGGAACGTCGCCCCCACCTGCTGGTCGAGTGGCCCGAGGAACGAGGGCCGTATCGAGACCCGGTCACGGTCAGGCAACCGGTGGACCGGACGGTGACTGACGGGTGCCGTCAGGTGCGGGGGTCTCGATACGGCCGCTCGCAGAGCTCGCGAGCCACTCGACCAACGGAGGGGCGGGCTCGCCGACCACTCGACCAGCGAAGTCGCCCCCACCTGCTGGTCGAGTGGCCCGAGGAACCAGGGCCGTATCGAGACCCGGTCACAGCGAGGCAACCGGTGGACCGGACGGTGGCTGACGGGTGCCCTCAGGTGCGGGGGTCTCGATACGGCCGCTCGCAGAGCTCGCAAGCCACTCGACCAACGGAGGGGGCGGGCTCGCCGACCACTCGACCAGCAAAGTCGCCCCCACCTGCTGGTCGAGTGGCCCGAGGAACCAGGGCCGTATCGAGACCCGGTCACGGTCAGGCAACCGGTGGACCGGACGATGGCTGACGGGTGCCCTCAGGTGCGGGGGTCTCGATACGGCCGCTCGCAGAGCTCGCAAGCCACTCGACCAACGGAGGGGCGGGCTCGCCGACCACTCGACCAGCAAAGTCGTGCCCACCTGCTGGTCGAGTGGCCCGAGGAACGAGGGCCGTATCGAGACCCGGTCACGGTCAGGCAACCGGTGGACCGGACGGTGAGTGACGGGTGCCCTCAGGTGCGGGGGTCTCGATACGGCCGCTCGCAGAGCTCGCGAGCCACTCGACCAACGGAGGGGCGGGCTCGCCGACCACTCGACCAGCGAAAGGGTGAGCTCGAACGGCGAGTCGCGCGCACCTAGAGGCGGCGGTCCTTGAGCTCCTTGGCGGCGTACTGACCGACCTGCCGGGTCTGGTACGCGTCGGTCCCGCCCGCGACGACACCGCCGGCCACCGGGATGCGGCGCGCCATCAGCGTCACCGCGCGGCGACCGACCGTGCGCGCGAACAGCTCACCCGTGAGCTCGCTCGCGATGATCTTGTCGAGCTCCGGCGCGTGCGACGGGGCGGTGGCCAGCGCCATCGGGGGCGACGGCAGGCTCTTGCGCTTGACGAGCTCGCGGACCTTGTCCTCGCCGAGCATCGCGGCGAGGATCGCGTTCCGCACGCGGGGGTCGTCGAGGTCGTAGCCGCGCAGGTGCGCGATGCCGGCCACCAGGTGCGCCTGCAGCAGCGTGACGCCGGCGATGTTGGCGGGCACGGACACCGCGAGGGTCATGATGCCGCCGAGGTTCGTGGCGAATCCCTGGGCGCCGGCGAGTCCCACGTGGGTGCGCGTCAGGGTGCGGATGGCCTGCTCGACGTCACCGTGTGCGTCGACCATGTGCGTCGTCGCCGACTCGGCCGCGGAGCGCAGCGGACCGATGCCGTCGATGGCCTTGTCGAGGGCCTGGCGCACGAAGCTCCAGCCCACCTTCGGCGCCGCCTGCTTGCCTGCGACCCGGGCCACCTTCTTGCCAACTCCCATGGCGCGAGTCTAGGAGCGGGAGGATGCGGCTGCTCGTGAGCGAGATGTGATCTGCACGGCTGGGTCGCGCCTCGAGGCCGTGGTGGGATGGCTCTCCACCCTCCAGGAGTCCGTCATGAGCCACCCCTCCCCGTCGACCTCGCCGCCCGCCTCGACTCGACTCGACGACCAGCAGATGCGCGCGGTCGTCCTCGACGCGGCGCGTGCGACCCCCGAGGTGCGCCTGGTGCCTCGCCCCACACCGCCGCCCGGCGGAGTCGTGGTGCGGGTCGAGGCCACCGGCCTGTGCCGCAGCGACTGGCACGCGTGGGCCGGCCACGACGAGGACATCGTGTTCCCGCACGTGCCGGGGCACGAGCTCGCCGGTGTCGTCACCGAGGTCGGTTCTGGCGTCGAGCGGTGGGCGGTGGGAGACCGCGTCACCGTCCCGTTCGTGTGCGGGTGCGGCGCGTGCGCCTGGTGCCGCGACGGCCAGGCTCAGGTGTGCCCCGACCAGCAGCAGCCGGGATCCACGCACTGGGGGTCGTTCGCCGAGGAGGTTGCGCTGCACGCCGCCGACACGAACCTCGTCGCCCTCCCGGACGAGGTCGGCGCAGCCGCGGCCGCGAGCCTCGGGTGCCGCTTCGCCACCGCCTACCGGGCGCTCGTCGGCCGGGCACAGGTCACGCGTGACGAGTGGGTCACCGTGATCGGTGCTGGCGGCGTCGGGCTCAGCGCCGTGATGATCGCGAAGGCCCTGGGCGCGAGGGTGGTCGCGGTCGACCGGAACCAGGAGGCGCTCGACGTGGCGCTCGGGCTCGGGGCGGACCACGTGCTGCTCACGGACGGGCGGGACGTCCCGACCGCGATCGCCGCGCTCACCGATGGTGGGAGCCACGTCGCCGTGGACGCGGTGGGCAGCGAGCAGACGTGCGCGGACGCGATCCTGGGACTTCGCCGCCGCGGACGCCACGTCCAGGTCGGCCTGCTGCCACCCGTCGACGGACATCCGCGCGTGCCGATGGCCCGGGTCATCGGCTGGGAGCTCGACCTCCTCGGCAGCCACGGCATGGCCGCCGCGGACTACCCGGCCATGCTCGCGATGATCGAGGACGGGTCGCTCCAGCCCCAGCGCCTCGTCGAGCGCACGATCGGCCTCGCCCAGGCCGCGCAGGAGCTGCCTGGCTTCGACCGGGCCACCATCGCGGGGATGACTCTCGTCGACCCGACACTCTGAGTCTGGGCGGATGCATGCGCAACTGGTTGCGTATGCATCAAGTTGCGTACTAATCTCCCCCGCATGGCACTCGAGCACGCGATCCTCGTGTCTCTCGCGGAACGGTCCGCGAGCGGCTACGAGCTGGCGCGCCGGTTCGACGCCTCGATCGGCAACTTCTGGAAGGCCAGCCACCAGCAGATCTACAAGGTGCTGGGGCGCATGGAGGCCGACAAGCTCGTCGAGTCCGAGCTCGTCGCGCAGGACTCCCGGCCCGACAAGAAGGTCTACGCGATCACCGGCGAGGGGCGCGACGAGCTCGCCGCCTTCACGACGACCCCCACCGGGCCGGAGGTGTTGCGAAGCGACCTGGCCGTGAAGCTGCGGGCCCTGCCGTTCGGCGACCGGGACGCGGTCATCGCCTCGGTGCGGCAACGGCTGGCCGACCACTCCGCCAAGCTCGCCGACTACGAGGCGAGCAGCGCGCGCTTCTACCCCGACCCGTCAGCCATCCCCGACGAGCAGCTCGGCGCGTGGCTCGTGCTCCGCGGCGGCATCCGTGCCGAGCAGGGCGGCATCCAGTGGTGCGAGGAGATCCTTCAGGCGCTCGACCGTCAGGTCATGCCTCAGGCGCTGGGGGAGCGGCGATGAGCCAGCAGGCTGCGCACGCCGATCACCAGCACGATCACGCCGAGCGTCATCGCCGTCCCGATCAGCACCGCGTGCACCCAGAAGAACGCCTGCGGCGTGCTCGACCACGCCTCGCCGGCCCACGCGCGGTCGTCGTCGACGATCGCCTTCGCGAACCGCGGCCAGATCACCACGTTGAACAGGCCGGCCACCACGAGCATACGTGCCGAGAGCTTCGAGATCACGTCCCCATGAAACAGGAGCACCCCCGATGAGCGAGTACCCGCACCTCCTGAGCCCCCTCGACCTGGGCCACACCACGCTGCGCAACCGGGTCATCATGGGCTCGATCCACTCCAAGCTCGAGGACCGCGCGAAGGACATCCCCAAGTGGGCCGCCTACTTCGCCGAGCGGGCCAAGGGCGGCGTGGCGCTCTCGATCACGGGCGGCATCTCGCCGAACCGCACCGGCTGGCTGCTGCCGTTCGGCGGCACCATGAACTCCACCAAGATCGCCGACCGCCACAAGACCGTGACCGACGCGGTGCACGAGCACGACGGCAAGATCGCGATGCAGGTGCTGCACGCGGGTCGCTACGGCTACCACCCCTTCGTCAAGGGCGCCTCGAACCGCAAGTCGCCGATCTCGCCCTTCAAGCCACGCGCGATGAGCACCAAGGAGGTCGACCAGACCGCCACGGACTTCGCGAAGGCCTCGAAGCTCGCCCGCCGCGCCGGCTACGACGGCGTCGAGATCATGGGCTCCGAGGGCTACCTGGTCAACCAGATGCTCGCGGCGCGCACCAACACCCGCACCGACGCGTGGGGCGGCAGCGCGGCCAAGCGCATGCGGTTCCCCGTCGAGATCGTCAAGCGCACGCGCGAGCTCGTGGGCGACGACTTCATCGTGCTGTACCGGATGAGCCTGCTCGACCTCGTCGACAACGCCCAGTCGTGGGAGGAGACGATCGAGCTCGCGCACCTCCTGGAGGAGGCCGGCGTCAGCATCATCAACACCGGCATCGGCTGGCACGAGGCCCGCATCCCCACGATCGTCACGTCGGTCCCGCGCGCCGCGTTCGCGCCGCTCACCGCTCGCCTCAAGGCCGCGGTGTCGGTCCCCGTGGTCGCGTCCAACCGGATCAACACCCCCGAGGTCGCCGAGCAGATCCTGGCCGACGGCCAGGCCGACCTGATCTCGATGGCCCGCCCCCTGCTCGCCGACCCCGACTTCGTGAACAAGGCCGCCGAGGGTCGCGCCGACGAGATCATCACCTGCATCGCGTGCAACCAGGCGTGCCTCGACCACACGTTCAAGAACCAGCGCGCCACCTGCATGCTCAACCCGCGCGCGGCCTTCGAGACCGAGCTGGTCCTGCTGCCGACCCGCACGGTCGAACGCATCGCCGTCGTGGGCGCCGGCCCGGCGGGGCTTGCCGCAGCCGTCGAGCTTGCGGGCCGCGGCCACGAGGTCGAGCTCTTCGAGCAGGCTGCGGAGATCGGCGGGCAGTTCAAGCTCGCGATGGAGATCCCCGGCAAGGAGGAGTTCACCGAGACGATCCGGTACTACCGCCGCATGCTCGAGGTCCGGAACGTGAAGGTGCACCTCGGCACGCGCGCCACGGTGGAGGACTTGACCGCAGGCTGGGGTGCCGGGCCTGGGGCGGCGAAGGACAGAGCCTTCCAGCAGGTCGTCGTGGCCAGCGGTGTCGAGCCGCGGATCCCGACCATCCCGGGCATCGACCACCCGAGCGTCGTCACGTACCAGCAGGTCATCGGCGATCGCGTGCCCGTGGGCCAGACCGTCGCGGTGCTCGGCGCCGGCGGCATCGGCTTCGACACAGCTGAGTTCCTCCTGCACGAGCCCGACGAGTCCGTCGAGGAGTGGCAGGAGCGCTGGGGCGTCGTCGACCCGTCGCTCGAGGTCGAGGGCGGCGAGCGGGGCGGACTCGGCACCAAGGTGCTCGCGCCCCCGCGCCGCAAGGTCTACCTGCTGCAGCGCAAGACCTCTGACCTCGGCAAGGGGCTCGGCAAGACCACGGGCTGGGTGCACCGCCAGACGCTCAAGGACTCCGGGGTCGAGATGATCAAGGGCGTCTCGTACGACCGCATCGACGACGAGGGTCTGCACCTGACCGTGCGCGAGAACGCCAAGGCCGAGCCGGTCGAGATGCTCGTCAAGGCCGACACGATCGTGCTGTGCACCGGCCAGGAGTCGGTGCGCGACCTCGTCGACGGGCTCCAGGCCGCCGGCGTGCCGACGCACGTCATCGGTGGTGCCGACGTCGCCGCCGAGCTCGACGCCAAGCGCGCGATCAAGCAGGCCACCGAGCTGGCCGCGCTGCTGTAGCCGCGCCTCGGCCCGCCCCAGGAGGTGCCGTGCCATGTCCTGGGGCAGTGCCCGCGTCCTGTGGCACGGTGACCCGGTGAGCCTTTCAGGAGATCCCATGAGCTCGTCCGTGCTCGACGTCAGCCGCCAGGACGCGATCGCGGTGGTGACGCTGCACCGCCCGAGCCAGCGCAACGCGGTCGACCGGGAGCTCGCGGACGCCGTCGACGCCGCGCTCGGCGAGCTCGACGCCGACGACACCGTGCGGGTCGTCGTGCTGACCGGGGGCCCGACGTTCTTCTCGGCCGGCACCGACCTGCACGAACCGTCCAGCCCGGCCACCCCCGACGGCGGCGAGTACGGCCTGATCCGGCGCCACCGGAGCACGCCGATCGTCGCGGCCGTCGAGGGATTCGCCCTGGGCGGAGGGTTCGAGATCGTCCTCGCGTGCGACCTCGTCGTGGCGGCCGACGACGTGCGGTTCGGCCTGCCCGAGGTCAAGCGCGGCGTGATCGCCAACTGCGGTGCGTTCTTCCGCGCCCCCGCGAAGCTGCCGCCGAACATCGCGACCCAGATGCTGCTGACCGGGGAGACGCTGCCGGCCCGCCGCGCGCACGAGCTGGGTCTGGTCAACGTCCTCTGCGCGCCGGGCTCGGCCCTCGACTCCGCGCTCGAGCTGGCAGCCGCGATCGTCCCGAACAGTCCCTCGGCCGTCCGCATCACGTTCGACGCCCTGCAGGCCGCGCAGCGCGACGCCGAGCGCGAGCTGTGGCCCCTCACCGACGACGCGGCCGCGCAGGTCGCCGTCTCGGCCGACCGGGCCGAGGGGATCGCCGCGTTCTTCGAGAAGCGGCCTCCGCACTGGTCCTGAACCACGCCGGGCGACGTCGCCGCCGGTGAGTACCGTCGAACCCATGAGCACCACCACGAGCACCCAGATCCGCCTCGCCCGCCGCCCCGTCGGCGAGCCCGCCGACAGCGACTTCACGACCGACACCGTCGAGGTCCCGGAGCTCGGCGAGGGCGACGTGCTGCTGCGCACGGTCTACCTCTCGCTCGACCCCTACATGCGCGGGCGCATGAGCGACGCCGAGTCGTACGCCGACCCGGTCGAGCTCGGCGCCGTCATGGAGGGGTCCACGGTGTGCGAGGTCGTCGAGTCGCGCGCCGACAACCGGCCCGTCGGCACCTTCGTGCTGGCGCACACCGGCTGGCAGAGCCACGCCGTCGTGCCCGCCCGGCAGACGCGTCGCCTCGACCCGGCCACGGCACCGATCTCCACCGCTGTCGGCGTGCTCGGCATGCCCGGGTTCACCGCCTACGCCGGCCTGCTGCAGATCGGTCGCCCCCAGGAGGGCGAGACCGTCGTGGTCGCCGCGGCCGCCGGACCCGTCGGCTCCGCGGTCGGGCAGATCGCCAAGGCGAAGGGCGCGCGGTCGGTCGGCATCGCCGGCGGTGCCGAGAAGGTCCGCATCCTGCGCGAGGAGTTCGGTTTCGACGTGGCCCTCGACCACCGCTCGCCCGACTTCGCCGCCGAGCTCAAGGCGGCCACGCCCGACGGGGTCGACGTCTACTTCGAGAACGTCGCCGGCACGGTCGGCGAGGCGGTCATGCGGCGCATGAACCCCTACGGACGCATCCCGGTCTGCGGGCTCGTGGCCGACTACAACGCCACCGAGGCGCGTGAAGGGGCCGAGCCGGGCCCGGCGCTCCTGCGCCGCGTGCTCACCAAGAGCCTCACGATCCGTGGCTTCATCCAGAACGAGTTCGTCGCCGACCATCACGAGGACTTCCAGCGCGACATGGGCGCCTGGGTCGCCGACGGCACCGTGAAGTACCGCGAGGACGTGGTCGACGGGCTCGAGAACGCAGTCGACGCGTTCCGCGGCCTGCTCACCGGTCGCAACGTGGGCAAGCTGCTCGTCCAGGTCGGCGAGGACCCCAGCCGGTGAGGATCGACCGACCCAGAGTTCATCTGCTCAGAGTTCATCTGCTCAGGGCGATCAACGTCGGTGGCACCGCGAAGCTCCCGATGGCCGAGCTGCGGGAGGTCGCCGCGGAGCTCGGCGCCACCGATGTCGCCACCTACATCGCCTCGGGCAACCTGCTGTGCACGCCACCGGGTGAGCCCGAGGCGTTCGACCGTGCGCTCGAGCAGGCCATCGAGGATCGCTTCGGGTTCTTCCGCGAGGTCATCAGCCGCAGCCGCGAGGAGGTCGCGGCCGCCCTCGCGGCGCACCCGTTCGAGGTCGTGGAGCCGAAGTTCTCGTACGTCACGTTCCTGGCTGCCGAGCCCGCCCCCGAGGCCGTCGCTGCGGCCCACGAGGAACCCACCGGGGACGACCGCTGGGAGGTCGTCGGCCGCGAGATGCACGTGCGCTACGCCGACGGCGCCGGGCGCCCGCAGATGAAGGACGCCACGATCGGTCGGCGGCTGGGCGTCGCCGGCACCGCCCGCAACCTCAACACCGTCCAGAAGCTCCTCGACCTGACGGGCTAGGGCGTCCGCCCCTTGAGGTGCGAGGAACGAGCCTCGAAAGGGGTACCCGAGCCCACGCCGTGACCGAGGTTTCGAGGCTCGCGCCGCAGGCGGCACTCACACCTCAACCACCGGGGACTCCATCCGCCCCTTGAGGTGCGGCGTGCGACTCGTTCCTCGCCGCCCCACCGGTTCGTTCCTCGCCGGTGCCGGGCTCCGCTCGGGCGCCTGCCTCGCCTGCGGCTCGGCCCAGGGATCCACCGGTGGTCAGGGCGGAGCCTTGGCGGGTGGGGCTCCCGTTCCCGACCTACGCTGGGCGCGTGGGAGTCGGAGAGCTGGCGATGCTGCTGGACCGCGGCGAGGTCCTGCTCCTGACCGGTGCGGGCGTGTCGACCGACTCGGGCATCCCCGACTACCGCGGACCCGACAGCGTGCCGCGCAGCCCCATGACGTTCCAGGAGTTCGTCGCGACACCGGAGGCCCGCCAGCGCTACTGGGCCCGCGCGTTCGTGGGCTGGAGCCGCATGTGGATCGCCGAGCCCAACACCACGCACCGCATCGTGGCCGACCTGGAGTCCGCCGGACGTCTCACCGGTCTCGTGACCCAGAACGTCGACGGCCTGCACAGCCGAGCGGGGCACCGCGACCTCGTGGAGCTGCACGGCGCGATCGACCGGGTCGTCTGCCTCGACTGCCACGACCTGACCCCGCGCCCCGACCTCCAGGACCGCCTGGAGCTGCTCAACCCCGGCTGGGCCGACCGCGAGGCCGTGCTGGCCCCGGACGGCGACGTCATCATCGAGCACACCGAGGACTTCACGGTGGCCGCGTGCGAGCGCTGCGACGGCCGGCTGAAGCCCGACGTCGTGTTCTTCGGCGAGAGCGTGCCCAAGCCGACCGTGGCGCACTGCTTCGACCTGGTCGACCACGCCGCCTCCCTGGTCGTGCTGGGCTCGTCGCTCCACGTCATGAGCGGGCTGCGGTTCGTGCGCGCCGCCGCCAAGCGCGGCATCCCCGTGGCGATCGTCAATCGGGGCTCGACCCGCGGCGACCCCCTCGCGACCGTGCGCATCGACGCCGGCGTCGCCGAGACGCTGACGGCTACGGCGCAGGGTTCGGTCGGCCGCACCACGGCCTAGGCTGATCGCATGGTCTTCGCCCGGGCAAGTGCCGTGATCGGTCTCATCGGTGCGGTGCTGGTCGTGATCGGCAGCATCGGTCCGTGGGCGACGGTCGCGGGCTCCAGCGTCGGCGGCCTCGACGGCGACGGATGGATCACGCTGGTGCTCGCCCTCCTGGCCGGGGGGTTCTGTGCGGCCGTCTTCGCTCCCGCGTCCGTCGCCCGGATCATGCGGTGGTTCGTCCTGCCGTGGGTCCTCATCGCGCTGCTCGTCGCCGTGATCGACATCGTCGACATCAGCAGCACCTCGAGCGAGTTCTCGAACCAGTTCTCCGATGACATCTTCACGCTGTCGGTCGGCTGGGGACTGTGGCTCGTGCTCGCCGGGTCGATCGTCGCCCTGGTGGCCGCCGTGGCGCTGATGATCGCACCCATGCCGGCCCCGCCCCGACCCGCGCCGTTCGTGCCGGGTCCGTACGTGCCGGGCGGCTACGTGGCGCCCGGGTGGCAGCAGCCCTACCCCGGCCAGTACCCGCCGCAGCCCTATTCCGCGCAGTACCCGCCACAGCCATACCCGCCCCAGCCGTATGCGCCCCAGTACCCAAACCAGGGTCCGCCGCAGCCGTACCCCGGGCAGTACCCGCCGCAGGCCCAGCCGCCGCAGCCCTATCCGCCGCAGCCACACCGCCAGCCGCCCCCGGCGCCGGCTCCGCCGGCCTGGCCCACGACCGGTCCGGCCTACCCGGGCTCGACCGACTCGGGGTCGACCGACGCGGGCGGCGGCTCCTCGGACTGAGCCCACGGGCCGCGCTTGTTCCCGCGACCTCTCCCCATGGCGAGGCCGGCGGCCCGGACCTACGGTCGAGCCATGACGCAGATCCGCATCGGCGCAGGACTCATGGCTCTGGGGGCCCTTGTCTGGATCCTCGGCGCCCTCGCGCCGTGGAGCTCGATCGGTGACCAGGACTACCCCGGGGCCACGGGCTCGGAGGTCGCGTGGATCGCTGCGGTCCTCGTCGTGCTGGTCGCGGCCTCGAGCGGGCTCGCGGGCCGTCGGGTCGCCGCGGTCACCCGGTGGTTCCTGCTCCCGGTCGCAGCATTCGGGCTGCTCCTGACGGTCGCGATCATGATCGACGTCGCCACGTCGACCGCTGCCGACGTGGCCCAGACCCTCGACCAACCCGACCGGGTGCGCGAGAACGCCTGGGGCGTCTGGGTCAGCCTGGTCGGGGCGATCATCGCCACCGTCGGTGGGATCATCGCGGTCCTCGCGCGGTCGCCGCGCGGCGACCGCGCCGTCTCGACTAGCTGAGCTCGCGCACCCGCACGGTCTCGGGCAGCGCTGCGAGCGCCGTGAGCACGTCGGGGCCCACATCGGCCGCGACGTCGGTGACGGCGTAGCCGAGCTCACCGCGGGTCGCGAGCTGCTGACCCTCGATGTTGACGCCGTGCTCGCCCAACAGCATGTTGATGCTGGCCAGCACGCCCGGCGCGTTGCGGTGCACGTACGCGACGCGCTTCTTGGCCGGGTCCACCGGAAGGTTCATCTCCGGGAAGTTGACGCTCAGCGACGTGCCGCCGGAGGCCGCGTAGGAGCGCAGCTTCGACGCGACGAACCGGCCGATGTCCTGCTGCGCCTCCTCGGTGGAACCGCCCACGTGCGGCGTGAGGATCACGTTGGGCACGCCCTGCAGCTCGGAGCTGAAGGGGTCGCCCTGGCGCTTGGGCTCGACGGGGAAGACGTCGAGCGCGGCGCCGGCGATGTGGCCGGACTCCAGGTGCTCACGCAGCGAGGTGGTGTCGACCGCGATGCCCCGGGAGAGGTTGAGGAACAGCGAGCGCGGCTTCATCGCCGCGAACTGCTCGGCGCCGAAGAAACCGGCGTTGCCGGGGCGGCCGTCGACGTGCAGCGAGACGACGTCGGCCTCCTCGAGCAGCTCCTCGATCGTGGAGCACCGCTTGGCGTTGCCGAGCGCGAGCTTGTCGTCGATGTCGAAGAAGATGACCTTGAGGCCGAGCGCCTCGGCGATGACCGACAGCTGGCTGCCGATGTTGCCGTAGCCGATGATGCCGAGCGTGCGGCCCCGCACCTCGTGGCTGCCGGCGGCCGACTTGTTCCAGACGCCGCGGTGCATGTCGGTGGACTTCTCGTGCAGGCGACGCGCGAGCGAGATGATCTCGGCGATCGCGAGCTCGACGACCGAGCGCGTGTTGGAGTACGGGGCGTTGAACACCGCGATGCCCGCGCGCGACGTGGCCGCGAGGTCGATCTGGTTCGTGCCGATGCAGAACGCGCCGATCGCGAGCAGGTCCGGAGCGTTGTCCAGCACCTTCTGCGTGATGTAGGTCGTGGAGCGGATGCCGAGCAGGTGCACGCCCTGGATGGCCTCGATGAGCTCGTCCTCGCTGAGCGCACCGTCGCGGGCCTCGACCTGGTAGCCCTTGCCGCGCAGGAAGTCGCGGCCGTCGGCGTGGATGTTCTCGAGCAGGAGCACGCGCACATCGGCGTCGTCGAGGCGCCGGGCGGGCAAGGAGCTGTCGTGGGTCATGGTCGTCATCGTCATGTCGGGGGCCTTTCGGTCAGCTGACTCGTGCGGGGGTCAGGGGCTGACTCGTGGGCCCAGGCGAACGGTCCCGATGTCATGATCTGCCGGCTCCCCGGTGGTCTCCCACCTCAACGCCAGTCGCCGGCAACACCGTCGAGTCTACCCCTGCTGCATGCGCTTGATCCCGTCGAGCGCCTCCGGTGGGACGGGCATGTCCAGGTTGGCCAGGCGCACCTGTCCCTGCGCGATGAGCTTGCCGTCCTCACCGACCGAGTCGAGGTGCCACAGCTGCTGGGTGCGGCCCCGGTGGATCGGGGTCGCCGTGGTGGTGATGACGTCACCGACCTTGGCCTGGCGGATGAAGTCGGTGCTGTTGTTGGTGCCCACCACGACGCCCTTGTCGCCGAGCCAGACCTGGCCGCCGGTGCTGGCGGTGGACTCGTGCACGGCGCAGTAGACGCCGCCGTGCGGGATGCCGAACGGCTGGAGGTGCTGCTCGCCGATCGTGAACGTCACGACGACGCGGTCGGCCGTGAGCTCGAGGTGCTCCACACCGAGGACGCCGTCGAGGCCGGGGATCTGTGCCATGCCGCGAGCGTACCGACGCGGTGCGCTGACGGGGAGACGTCCCCGTGGCCACGGGGCGTCCGGGTCTCTATCGTCGACCCATGAGGCGTGTGGGAGCGGTGGTCCTGGTCGTGGTGGTGGCGACCACCCTCGTGGCCTGCGGTGACGACGAGGTCTGCGTCTCCGCTTCGACCTCCGCCTCGACCTCCAGCCTCCTGTCGTCCGGCTGCGGCCCGGACCGCGTCGAGATCGCTCCGAACGAGGCCGACGAGCGATTCGTGATGGACCGCGCGCTCTCGATCGGCGAGGTCGGCCAGCTCGCCGTGCTTGCGGTGGAGGAGTCCGGGGACGACGAGCTGGTGGCTCTCGCCGAGGCGTACGGGGTTGAGACCGGCGACCTGCTCGATGCTTTCGGCCGGTTCGAGCGGAAGTGGGACCTGCCCGAGACGGTCTACGAGGACGCTCCTGTGGGCATCGACCTGCGCGAGTACGCCGGCGACGACGACTACGCGGTGCTCGAGGACCTTTCCGGCACGGAGTTCGACGAGTCCTGGATCGAGGTCATGCTCGGTCGCGCCGACGACCAGATCGACGTCACCGAAGACCTGCTTCAGGAGGGCGACCACCTGGGGCTGCGCAGCGCTGCGGAACGGTGGATCAGCGCGAACGAGGCACTGCTCGACGGCCTGCAGGACCTGCAGCGAGACCTCTCGTCATGAGGACCCGGGGACCTCTCCCTCTGTCACCCGGACGGCCGTGGTCCTAGCCTCGGACCCATGAGGACACTCGGGGCGCTCGTCGGCGCAGCGCTGGCCCTGACGCTCGTCGCATGCGGGTCGGACGACGCCCCCGGCCCCGGCGGACCGGGGCAGGGCGACCGCAACGAGGCCGACGAGACCTTCGTGGAGGTCGCTGCGGGCAGCACCGGCACCCTGCGCCAGATCGCGGACCTGGCGGACGAGAGCGCCGAGTCCGACGAGCTGCGGGGCCTCGCGGACGAGATCGTCGACGAGCTCACGGTGGTCGGCGACCGCCTGGAGGAGCTGGCGGACGAGTGGGACCTGCCCGAGGTCGTGTCCGGCAGCGCCGGCAGCCTGCCCGCCCAGGAGCAGAGCGAGGACGGGAAGCGGCTGCAGGAGCTCGAGGGTGCGGAGTTCGACGCGCTGTGGGTCAACGTCGTGGCCGAGAGCCTGGCGGCCGTGCAGGGATCGGCCGACAGGGTCGTCGAGCGCGGTCAGGACGCGGACCTGCGCGAGCTGGCCACGGACCTCGCGCAGGACTGCGCCGACTGGATCGACGAGCTCAGGAGTCTGGGGGTCTGACCCGAGGCCAGCGGCGGTGGGCGAAGCCCCGCCCCTTGAGGTGCGACGAGGAACGAGGAGCCTCGAAAGGGGTACCTCAGCCCACCACCTGACCAAGGTTTCGAGGCTCGCGCCGCAGGCGGCACTCACACCTCAACCACCGGGGCATCCGTCCGCCCCTTGAGGTGCGACGAGGAACGAGGAGCCTCGAATGGGGTACCCGAGCCCACCACCTGACCGAGGCTTCGAGGCTCGCGCCGCAGGCGGCACTCACACCTCAACCACCGGGGGTGGGCGAATCCCCGCCCCTTGAGGTGCGACGAGGAACGAGGAGCCTCGAATGGGGTACCCGAGCCCACCACCTGACCGAGGCTTCGAGGCTCGCGCCGCAGGCGGCACTCACACCTCAACCACCGGGGCATCCGTCCGCCCCTTGAGGTGCGACGAGGAACGAGGAGCCTCGAAAGGGATACCCGAGCCCACCACCTGACCAAGGTTTCGAGGCTCGCGCCGCAGGCGGCACTCGCACCTCAACCACCGGGGGGGTGGGCGACGCGCATGCTTGATTCGCATACCCCATGGGGGTATGATCGGGGGCATGGCACAGGACATCCCCGGGTACTCCGACGACAAGGTCGCGGTCCTCAAGCGGCTCAAGCGCATCGAGGGCCAGGTACGGGGCCTCACCCGCATGGTCGAGGACGACACCTACTGCATCGACGTGCTGACCCAGGTCAGTGCGACCACCAAGGCCCTCGAGGCCGTGGCGCTGAAGCTGCTCGACGAGCACCTCGCGCACTGCGTCGTCAACGCGGCCCGCGCCGGCGGCCCGGAGGCCGACATCAAGGTCAAGGAGGCGTCCGACGCGATCGCCCGCCTCGTGCGCTCCTGACACCTTTCCCACCGCGAGATCCTGAGGAGGACCCATGAGCACCACCACCTACCAGGTGACCGGCATGACGTGCGCACACTGCACCGCCGCCGTCACCGAGGAGCTGACGTCGCTCGACGGCGTCACCGAGGTTGCGATCGACCTCGTCAAGGGCGGCACGTCACCCGTGCACGTCACCGCAGCACGCGAGCTGAACCGAGAGGAGGTGGCGACAGCGGTCGAGGAGGCGGGCTACGAGCTGGCCCGTCCCGGCTCGCTGCCGCTCGCCTGATGACCACGACCCCCGACCAGACCACGACGCGCCTCGACATCGGCGGCATGAGCTGCACCGCGTGCGCCACCCGCATCGAGAAGAAGCTCAACCGCCTCGAGGGCGTCGAGGCCACCGTCAACTACGCGACCGAGCGCGCCACGGTGCGCGCCGAGGCCGGCGTCGACACCCAGGTGCTGATCGAGACCGTCGAGCGCACCGGCTACACCGCACAGGTGCGGGACCCTCGCGGCTCGGCCCACACCGACCACGGCACCGACCACGACGGGCACGGAGGGCTGCACGGCGTCGCCTCGATGCGCCGCCGCCTGATCGGCTCAGCCGTGCTGGCCGTGCCGGTCGTGCTGCTGTCGATGATCCCCGCCCTGCAGTTCGACTACTGGCAGTGGCTCACCCTCGCGCTCGCGACCCCCGTCGTCCTGTGGGGCGCCTGGCCGTTCCACCGCTCGGCGCTGATGAACGCCCGCCAGGGCGCCGCCACGATGGACACCCTCGTGAGCGTCGGGGTCGGCGCGGCCTTCCTGTGGTCGCTGTGGGCGCTCGTGCTCGGCGAGGCGGGCCACATCGGCATGACGATGCGCTGGACCTGGCTGGCCCAGGGGAGCGGTTCGCACGAGATCTACCTCGAGGTCGCGGCCGCCGTCACGGTGTTCGTGCTCGGTGGTCACTACCTGGAGGCCGGCGCCAAGCACCGCTCGAGCGCGGCCCTGCGCGCGCTCATGGAGCTGCAGCCCGCCGTCGACATCGCCGTGGGCGAGACCTTCACGGTGCGTCCGGGCGAGCGGGTCGCCACCGACGGCGTCGTCGTCGAGGGCGAGTCGAGCGTCGACGAGCAGATGCTCACCGGCGAGTCCGTCCCGGTCGACAAGGCCCCCGACGACGAGGTCACCGGCGCGACGCTCAACGTCTCCGGCCGGCTCGTCGTGCGCGCCACGGCGGTCGGCGACGACACGCGCCTGGCCCAGATGGCGCGGCTCGTGGAGGAGGCGCAGGAGGGCAAGGCCGAGGTGCAGCGCCTGGCCGACCGCGTCTCGGCGTGGTTCGTGCCGGTGGTCCTCGTCCTCGCCGTGCTGACGTTCGGGGCGTGGCTGCTGCTCGGCGGTTCACTGCTGCAGGCGTTCACGGCCTCCGTGGCCGTGCTGATCATCGCGTGCCCGTGCGCCCTCGGGCTGGCCACGCCCACGGCCCTCATGGTCGGCACGGGGCGCGGCGCCCAGCTCGGCATCCTCATCAAGGGTCCGCAGGTCCTGGAGTCCACGCGACGCATCGACACCGTGGTGCTCGACAAGACCGGCACCGTCACGACCGGCGTCATGGGCGTCGTCGAGGTCGCGCCCGCGGACGGGGTCGACGAGGCCGAGCTGCTGCACGTCGCGGCCACGCTCGAGCACGCCTCGGAGCACCCCGTGGGCCGGGCCATCGCGGGCCGGGCCGAGCACGGCACCCTCGAGCAATTCCGCAACCACGCGGGCCAGGGGGTCAGCGGCGTCGTCGACGGGGAGCCCGCACGCGCCGGCCGGCTGAGCTGGATCGGCGACACGGCCCGGCAGGGGTTCCGGGCCCCGGGCGGAGAACGACAGGGAACCGTCGTGGCCGTCGAACGAGCCGGGCGCTTCCTCGGCACCGTCACGGTGGCCGACACCGTCAAGGAGTCCTCGGCCGGCGCCATCGCCGAGCTCCGCTCCCTCGGGCTCGAGCCGATCCTGCTGACGGGCGACAACCACGAGGTCGCGCAGTCGGTGGCGGCCGAGGTCGGCATCGACCGGGTCGAGGCCGAGGTCACCCCCGACGACAAGCTGCGCACGATCGAGCGGCTCAAGGCCGAGGGGCGCGTCGTCGCGATGATCGGTGACGGCGTCAACGACGCCGCGGCGCTCGCGGCGAGCGACCTGGGCATCGCGATGGGCACGGGCACCGACGTCGCGATCGCCGCGTCGGACCTCACGCTCGTCGAGGGCGACCTGAGCAAGGCCGCCGAGGCGGTCCGTCTGGCGCGCGCCACGCTGCGCACCATCCGGCGCAACCTGTTCTGGGCGTTCGCCTACAACGTGGCCGCGATCCCGCTCGCGATGTCGGGCTACCTCAACCCCATGGTCGCGGGCCTGGCCATGGCGTTCAGCTCGGTCTTCGTGGTCGGCAGCTCGCTGCGGCTGCGCACCACGCGGCTGGTCTGACCCTGCGAGGCTCGTCGCCAGGGCTTCTCGCACCTCAGGGAGCGGGACTGGCGGAAGGCGGGCGTCCGAGGCGCGCACTAGGGTCGGATCCATGACGCAGCCTCCCGCCCCGCCCGGGCCGCCGAACCCCCCGAGCCCGCCGGGTCCTCCCTCGCCGCCCGGCCCCGGGGCCATGCCGCCGGGTCCAGCGCAGCCCGCCATGGGTGCCGTGGCGCTGACCGTCCAGGGCTCGGTCATGACCTCCAACGCCATCACCCCGAGCTGCCGCATCAACGGCTACCCGGTCAAGGTCCGCTACGGCGAGAACCTGATCCCGGTGCCGGCCGGCCCGGCGCGCGTCGACCTGTCGGCGCAGTGGCTGCGCACGTACGGCCAGGCCGCGCTCGAGTTCCAGGTCCAGCCCGGCCAGACCGTCCCGGTCTTCTACGCCGCCCCCATGCACCAGTTCACGACCGGCACGATCGGCCACGCGAAGGTCAAGCGCAAGGGCGTCGTGCCGTTCGTCATCATCATGGCGGCGATCCTCGCGATCGCGGTCACCGTCGCGGTCGGCGCCATCGTGGGCGCCTGACCTAGGCTCGCCCCATGACTGCACTGCTCACCGTCACCGGCACCCTGGTCGTCCCGGAGACCTTCGACGTCCCCGCGGGCGCGGTCGCCACCGTCAAGGTCGTCGACGCCGGGGGCGAGGTGCTCGGCGCCGCCGCGTTCGACGTCGAGATGACCCCCGTCGACTGGGCCGTCACGATCGACACCCAGCTCGTGCCGGACACGGGCGACCTGCTCGTCTGGGCCATGCTGCGCACCAGCGCCGGGGTCTGGGGAACTCCGGAGCTCGCGCCCGCCACCAACCCGGAGACCGTGCTCGAGCGCGTCGACGGCGACTGACGTGCGCCCCGGCCCCACCGCGGGCGTGTCGCACATCGACCCCGACGAGGCCGCAGGCGCCGACGCGGGTCCGGTCCTGGAGCGGGTCGCACGCCTGCTCGCGCCGTACCGCACGCAGCTGTTCCTGGTGCTCGGCGCGGTCATCGCCTCGGCCGCCCTCACCTCGCTGATCCCCTTCCTCACGAAGGCCGTCTTCGACAACGCCCTGTTCCCCACCGACGGCGGAGGCGTGCAGCTCGACGTCCTCGGCTGGCTCGTCGTGGCGATGTGCGTCATCCCCGTCGTGACGGCCCTGATCTCGATCGCGCAGAACTGGCTCACGTCCACGATCGGCAACTCGGCCATGGCCGACCTGCGCGGTGAGCTGTTCGCGCACCTGCAGACGATGGAGCTCGCGTTCTTCACCGCCACGAAGACCGGCGTGATCCAGTCGCGGCTCGCCAACGACGTCGCCGGCGTCCGCACGGTGCTCACCGACACCGCCACGACGATCGTGCAGAACTCGGTCACGGTGCTCGCGGCGGTCGTCTCGATGGTCGTGCTGTCGTGGCAGCTGACCCTGCTGACGCTCGTGCTGATGCCGGTCTTCATCGCCGTGCAGCTGCGGGTCGGACGCCGCCGGCAGGAGATCGCGCGCAAGACGCAGGAGTCGCTGTCGGACATGACGGCGATCACCGAGGAGGCGCTCAGCGTCTCCGGCATTCTGCTGAGCAAGGTGTTCGACCGCGGCGACTCCGAGATCGTCCGGTACCGCGACGCCAACCAGCAGCAGGTCCGGCTGCAGGTCTCGCAGGCCATGACCGGCCGCACCTTCTTCGCCACGGTGCAGACGTTCTTCGCCATCACCCCGGCACTCATCTACCTGCTCGCGGGGTTGCTCATCACCGGCCAGGTCCCCGGGGGCGGCGATGCGCTCACGGCCGGCACCCTCGTCGCGTTCACGACGCTGCAGGCCCGACTCCAGATGCCGCTGCTCCAGCTCATGCGCGTCACGCTCGACGTGCAGACCTCGCTCGCGCTGTTCCGCCGCATCTTCGAGTACCTCGACCTGCGGCCCACCATCACCGAGAAGCCCGACGCCGTCGAGCTGCCCGCCCCTCGGGGCGAGGTCGAGCTGCGCGACGTGTGGTTCCGGTACCCGGCCCCGCGCTCGCTCGCGGGTCGTCAGCTCGAGCCCGTCGCCGACGCCGCAGAGACCGACTGGGCGCTGCAGGGCGTGTCGGTGCGCCTGCGCCCGGGCCAGTTCGCCGCGATCGTCGGGCCGTCCGGATCGGGCAAGACCACCGCCACGTACCTCGTGCCCCGCCTCTACGACGTCACGCGCGGCGCCGTGCTGATCGACGGTGTCGACGTCCGCGACCTCTCGCTCTCGTCGCTGGCGCGGGCCGTCGGCGTCGTCACGCAGGACGCGTACCTGTTCCACGGCACGATCCACGACAACCTGGCCTACGCCAAGCCCGGTGCCACCGAGGACGAGATCGTGCAGGCCGCCCGCGACGCCAACATCCACGACCGCATCATGGGGTTTCCCGACGGCTACCAGACCCTCACCGGCGAGCGCGGCTACCGGCTGTCCGGCGGCGAGAAGCAGCGCATCGCCCTGGCCCGCGTGCTGCTCAAGAACCCGCCGATCCTGATCCTCGACGAGGCCACCAGCGCGCTCGACACCGAGACCGAGCGCACCGTGCAGGAGGCGCTCGAGCGCGCCGCCGCCGACCGCACCACGATCGCGATCGCGCACCGGCTCTCGACCGTGCGGCAGGCCGACGTCATCCTCGGCGTCGAGGACGGCCGGCTCGTCGAGTCCGGCACCCACGAGGAGCTGCTCGCCGCCGGCGGCCTCTACGCCCGCCTCCACGCCGAGCGCGAGGTCTAGCGACGCGAAGCCCCCGCCCCTTGAGGTGTGAGCGAGGAACGAGCGAGCCTCGAAAGGGGTACCGCCACCCCTCACCTGACCGAGGTTTCGAGGCTCGTCGCTGGCGCTCCTCACACCTCAACCACCGGGTCGTCCGGTGCCGCGGACGCCTGTCGGCACTAGGGTGCGGACATGGAGAGCTCCGGGCACACGTACCTGCTCGTCGACGGCGAGAACATCGACGCCACGCTTGGCGGGTCCATCCTCGGCCGCCGGCCGATGCCGCAGGAGCGGCCCCGCTGGGAACGCCTGCTGACGTTCGCCGAGGAGCGCTGGCAGCAGCCCGTCACCGCGCTGTTCTTCCTCGCGGTGCACGGCGACCTGCCGATGCCGTTCGTGCAGGCGCTCACGGCGATCGGCTACAAGCCCGTCCCCCTGTCGGGCACGCCCGACCAGAAGGTCGTCGACCTCGGCATCCAGCGCACGCTCGAGGAGATCGCCCGGCGCGAGGGCGACGTCGTGCTCGTCAGCAACGACGGCGACTTCATCCCCCAGCTCTCGCCGCTCGTCGGCGAGCGCCGCACGGCGCTGCTGGCGTTCGACGAGTTCCGCAGCTCGGGCTACGCCGAGCTGGTCGCGCGCGGTCTCGAGACGTTCGACCTCGAGTACGACGTCAGCGCCTTCACCGAGACCCTCCCGCGCCTGCGGGTCATCCCGATCGACGAGTTCGACCCCGCGCAGTTCCTGTAGGGGCTTGCCTCCCCTGACGGCTACCAGTGGCGCGGGACAAGCGGCCACGGCGGAGAGGTGGCTGTGGTCACCGCACGTTGCCGGGTGGACGCAACCTGAGGGTTTGTGGTCGCCATGGCGACAGTTTTCCCTCGACCTTCCCGACGGCGGATCGAAGGTCCAGGGTCCGTGGCGCTAGTCCGGTGCAACCGCGCGTCGTCAGGTGACGGGTGGTTTCGAGGCTCGCGCGCCAGAGCGCACTCGCACCTCAACCAGCGGGAGCGGGGGCGTCGGTCAGAACGCGAGGCCGACGTACTTGGTCTCGAGGTACTCCTCGATGCCCTCGGTGCCGCCCTCGCGGCCGAAGCCGGAGGCCTTGACGCCGCCGAACGGGGCCGCCGGGTTGGAGACGATGCCCTGGTTGATGCCCACCATGCCGGTCTCGAGGCCCTCGTACACGCGGATCACGCGGGCGTGGTCGCGGGTGAACGCGTAGGCGACGAGTCCGTACTCGGTGTCGTTCGCCATGGCGAGGGCCTCGTCCTCGTCGGTGAACGTGAAGATCGGGGCGACCGGGCCGAAGATCTCCTCGGTGCGCAGGTCGGAGTCGAGCGGCACGTCGGTCAGCACGGTCGGCGGGTAGAACCAGCCCGGCCCGTCCGGGAGGGTTCCGCCGCAGCGCACCGTGGCGCCCTTGCCGACCGCGTCGGCGACGAGCTGGGCGACCTTGTCGCGCTGCGCCTCCTCCACGAGCGGTCCGACGTCGACCCCGTCCTCCAGGCCCGGCCCGCTCTTCAGGCCCTGCATGCGCTCGGTGAGCTTGGTCGAGAACTCCTCCGCGACCGACGCGTGCACGATGAACCGGTTCGCGGCGGTGCACGCCTCGCCGATGTTGCGCATCTTGGCGAGCATCGCGCCCTCGACCGCGGCGTCGACGTCGGCGTCGTCGAACACCAGGAACGGGGCGTTGCCGCCGAGCTCCATCGAGACGCGCAGCAGGCCCTTCGCGCTCTGCTCGACCAGGGACTGCCCGACCTCGGTCGAACCCGTGAAGGTCAGCTTCCGCAGCCGGGGATCGGCGATCAGCGGACCCATGACCTTGCCGGTGCTCTTCGTGGTGACGACGTTGAGCACGCCGTCGGGCAGGCCCGCCTCCGCCAGGACCTGCGCGAGCCACAGCATCGTGAGCGGGGTCAGGCCGGCGGGCTTGACCACGATCGTGCACCCGGCCGCGATCGCGGGGGCGATCTTGCGCGTGCCCATCGCGAGCGGGAAGTTCCACGGCGTGATCGCCAGGACCGGACCGACCGGCTGCTTCAGCGTGAGCAGGCGCGTCGCACCGTTCGGCGCGGTCGAGTAGCGGCCCGCGACGCGCACCGCCTCCTCGGAGAACCAGCGCAGGAACTCGGCACCGTAGGCGATCTCGGCCTTGCTCTCCTTGAGCGGCTTGCCCATCTCCAGCGTCATGATCGTGGCGAGCTCGTCGGTGCGCTCGGTCACGATCTCGAACGCCTTGCGCAGGATCTCGCCGCGGTCGCGCGGAGGCGTGGCGGCCCAGTCCTTCTGCGCGGCAACGGCGGCGTCGAGCGCGGCCGTGCCGTCCTCGACCGTCGCGTCGGCGACGTGGGCGATGGCCTCGCCGGTGGAGGGGTCCTCGACCGCGAACGTGGCACCGCCGGCGGCATCGACCCAGCTTCCGCCGATGAAGAGCTGCTGGGGAACCTCGGGCAGGGCGTCGTGAGCACTCATGGTTCCGAGACTAGGACGGACCCGGGCGCCCCGCCTCCCCGGTCCCTGAGGTGCGAGGAGCGCCAGCGACGAGCCTCGAAGGGTTCGTGCAGGAGGCTTCGAGGCTCGCTCGTCCCGGGTCCTGAGGTGCGAGGAGCGCCAGCGACGAGCCTCGAAGGGCACTCGCACCTCAGCCAGCGGGATCGCCCGGCGGTCAGACGATGCGGCGCACGTGGTGGCTCGCGGGCATCGCGTCCGGGTGGAGCACCGCGGCGATGGCCTCGACCCCCTCGACGAGGCGAGGTCCCGGCCGCACCACGACCGCGTTGCCGTCGATCGCCCAGACCTCGGCGTCCGGCAGCTCGCGGGCCACGACCTCGGCCTGCTCCGCCGCACCCTCCAGGCCGTAGCCGCAGGGAGCGACCAGCACGACCTCCGGACGCACCTGGCGCAGGTCGTGCCACGACGTCGGGCCGGACGCGGTGCCCGGGTGCCCGCCGACCGGGTCGCCGCCGGCCGCCTCCACCTGGTCGGGGATCCAGTGCCCGCCCGTGAACAGCGGGTCGACCCACTCCACGACCGCGGTGCGGCGGCGCGGGCGACCGTCGACCGCCGCGCCCACCGCGTCGAGCCGCTGCTGCAGCGCCGAGACGACGTCCGCCGCGGCGTCGGGCACACCGAGCGCGTCGCCCACGACCCGCACCCCGTCGAGCACGTCGCGAAGCGTCATCGGGTCGAGCGTCACGACGTCGGCCCGGCACTGCAGGTGGGCGAGCGCGGCGTCGACCTGGCCGGTCGGCACGGCGCACACGCGACAGAGGTCCTGGGTCAGGATCACGTCCGGGTCCAGGTCGGCCATCGCGCCCTCGTCGAGCGTGTAGAGGTCACGACCCGCAGCGAGCTCGGCGCGCACGTACGCGTCGATCGCGGCGACGTCCATCGCCGAGGTGTCACGGCCCGAGACGATCACCCGGTGGTCGACCCGCGCCGACGCCGGCTCGTCGCACTCGAAGGTGACGCCGACGAGCCGGTCCTGCGCCCCGAGGGCGTAGACGATCTCGGTCGCTGAGGGCAGCAGCGAGACGACGCGCACCGTCAGGACGCCTCGCCGGTGCGACGCCGGTCGCGCACGCGGACCACGACGAAGGTGATCACGACGACCAGGACCGCGACGATGACGACCTTCTGGAAGGTGTCGGCGTACGGCTCGACCTTCTCCCAGTCGGATCCGAGCCGGTAGCCGGCGATCACGAAGATCGAGTTCCAGATCAGGCTGCCAAGCGTCGTGAGGAGCAGGAAGAACCCGAAGTTCATCTTCTCGACCCCGGCCGGCAGGGAGATGACGCTGCGGAAGATCGGCACCATGCGTCCGAAGAAGACCGCCTTCGAGCCGTGCTTGGCGAACCAGGCCTCGGTGCGCTCCAGGTCGGAGACCTTGAGGAGCGGGGTCTTCGCGAAGACCCACATCGCGCGCTCGCGTCCGAAGCCACGCCCGAGCCAGTAGAGGATGACGGCGCCGATGACCGAGCCGGCCGTCGTGGCGAACAGCGCGCCCTCGAGCGAGAAGATGCCGCGGCTCGCCGCGAAGCCCGCGACCGGGAGGACGATCTCGCTGGGGATCGGGGGGAACAGGTTGTCCAGCCCCACCGCGATCGCCGCGCCGAGGAGTCCGAGCTTGTCCATCAGGTCGACCATGACGCCGGCGAGACCGTCGACGTCGGTCGTTCCGGTCACGTCGGTCGCGGCGAGATCGAGTAGCGTCACGACGATGAGCGTAACGGGGGCACGCGCACGGCAGGCCTGTGCTGTGGTGCTCGCGGTCGCCCTGCTGGCCGCGACGCAGGGCTGCACGGGTGCGGACTCGCCCGATGTGCCGCCCTCCGCAGTCGAGATCCAGCAGCCCGACGAGCAGCTCACGGTGGTGGCCGACGAGTCCCCCGGCGCACGAGCCCTCTCGGTGAGCCGTCTGCTCTACGCCCGGGCCGACGTCGTCGTGCTCGTCCCGGCCGGGGGCGGCGCCGAAGTGGCCGAGATCGTGGGTGGGCACGGCGTGCCGCTCCTCGAGACCGCGACGCCCGGCCTGGCCGAGGAGCTGGAACGGCTCGGCGCCACGTCCGCCGTGGTCCTCGGTGACCCCGGTGCGGCGCCGGACCTGGGCGTCGAGGTGGTGGCCGCGCCGACGACCGCCGACGTCGGCCGGGAGCTCGACGACCTCCTGGCCGCCTCTGAGCCCGCGGACCCCGGCGAGGGCCTGCTCGTCCTCACGCGCGATCCCGCCGCCGACGTCCTCGCCGTCACGACCGCCGCCGGGGCCGAGGTCGTGGCCGTGCCGACCGGCGACCCGCGCACCGACCCCGCCGTCGTCGAGCAGCTGCGATCCCTCGGGGACCGGCCCACCGTCGTGCTCGGACCCGGCTGGCCCGACCCGACCTACACCCTCCAGGTCGCTCGCAGCGGCGACGAGCTCCCCGGCGGCGGGCACACGATCTTCCCCGGCCGTCACGTCGTCGCGCTGTACGGATCCCCCGACCTGCCGGCGCTGGGCGTCCTCGGCGAGCAGGATCCGGCCGGCGCGGTCGTCCGGACCCAGCAGGCCGTCGACCAGTACACCCCGATCAGCGACCGACCCGTCGTGGGCGCCTTCGAGATCATCGCCACGATCGCGGACGCCGAGATCGGCGCCGACGGCGACTACTCCCGCGAGGTGCCCGTCGAGACCATCCGCCCCTGGGTCGACGCCGCCGGCGACGCCGGGATGTACGTGATCCTCGACCTGCAGCCCGGACGCACCGACTTCCTGACGCAGGCGAAGCTCTACACCGACCTGCTGCTCGAGCCGCACGTCGGCCTCGCGCTCGACCCCGAGTGGCGCCTGGCTCCCGACCAGGTGCACCTGCGCCAGATCGGCTCGGTCACCGGCGCCGAGGCCGACGCCGTCGCCGCGTGGCTCGCCGACCTCACCCGCCAGAACGGCCTCCCGCAGAAGATGTTCGTCCTGCACCAGTTCGCCGGGTCGATGATCACGAACCGCGAGCTCGTGCGCACCGACCGGCCGGAGCTCCAGGTCGTGGTGCACGTGGACGGCCAGGGCACCCCCGGCGGCAAGGTCGGCACGTGGAACCTGCTGCGGCAGGGAGCCGACCCCGGCATCGCGTGGGGCTGGAAGAACTTCTTCGACGAGGACATGCCGATGCTCACGCCTGAGCAGACGTGGGCCGTCGCGCCGAGACCCGATCTGGTCACGTACCAGTGACACCGCGTGACGGCGCCCGGACGGTCGCTTGCCAGTGCCCCCCACCGATGACAAGATCACGGCGGGGAGGGGAAGCGTCCGGTCCTCGTGACCGGCAACGAGAGGAACATCCATGGCGAAGCTCGACCCTCAGATCGTCGAGGCGTTGAAGTCGGTCACCGACTTCGACGAGACCACGGTGCGTGCGCTCGCCAAGCACGGCACGATCGTGAACGTGCCCGCGCGGTGGTCGCTCATGTGGGAGAACACCCCGGCCGACAAGGCCTACATCATCCTCGAGGGCGAGGTCGTGATCCGCAAGGACAACGCCGACCTCGCCGAGCTCGGTCCGGGCTCGGTCATCGGTGAGATCGCGCTGGTCAACAAGAAGCTGCGCAGCGCCTCGGTCTTCGCGCTCACCCCGCTCAAGGCCCTGCACTTCACCGACGAGGCGATCGCCGACCTCAGCGCCGACAACTCCAGCTTCGGCGAGGCCCTCAAGCAGGCTGCCGCCGAGCGCCTCGCGAGTGACTGACCGACCCGACGCACCTGATCCGTCGCAGGACCATGCCTTCGACCCGGGCATCCTGCTCGAGGTCGCCGGTTCCTACCTGCTCGGCCACGACGGGTCGGGACTGAACCGGCACGAGGTCGCCGAGCAGGCCGGGGTCGAGCTCGACGCCGCGCAGGACCTCTGGCGCGCCCTCGGGTTCGCCGAGGCCGGCGACGACCACGCGATGTTCACCGACGCCGACGTCGACGCCCTGCGCGACGTCGACGAGCTCGTGGACCTGCAGCTCCTCGAGCCCTCGATGCTGCCCGCCCTGGTCCGCACGATGGGCTCCACCTTCTCGCGCATGGCCGACTGGCAGGTTCGCTTGCTGCTGGGCGCGATCACCCGTGGTGACGAGACCGAGCTGCCGCTCGAGGTGCTGACCGAGGTCATCCCCGTCGTCGAGCGCCTTCAGTCCTACATCTGGCGGCGGCACCTCGTCGACGCGGCGGGCCGCCTGCTGCTGAAGGGCACGACCGACACGTCGTCGGCGCCGCTCGCGGTCGGCTTCGTCGACATCGTGGGCTACACGACGCAGAGCCGGCGGATGAGCACCGACGCCCTCGCCGCGATGGTCGAGACGTTCGAGCGGGAGACCTCCGAGCTCGTCGTGGAGGCGGGCGGACAGGTCATCAAGACCATCGGCGACGAGGTGCTCTACACGGTCTCCGACCCGATCGCCGCCGCCGAGCTCGCCCTGGCGCTGGTCGACCGCGAGGACGACGACCCGACCGTCGAGGGCGCGTACCCGCAGGTGCGCGTGGGCTCGGCCTACGGCACCGTGCTCTCGCGGCTCGGCGACGTCTTCGGGCCCGTCGTCAACATCGCCTCGCGGCTCACCTCCGTGGCCAGGCCCGGCCGCGCCCTCCTCGACGCCGAGCTCGCGTCGCTCGTGCAGCACGACGACCGCTTCCGGGTGCGCCGCGCCCCCCGCGCCTCCGTCAAGGGCTACGAGCACCTCGAGCTGTGGTCGCTCAAGCACCCCAAGACCCGCCACTGAGCCAGCCCGCCCGGGCGGGCGGTGAGCTAGCGACCATTCCGCGGCCGGGCGGTGCGTGAGCGTCCGTTCAGCTGCCGCGAGTGGTCGCTGACTCACCGCCCCAGGGTGGTGACGGCCGCTGTCTCACCGCCCGAGGGGGAGGTGGGTCAGGGCCGCTGGGTGTAGCGGTTCAGGAAGGCCGCCATCTGCTCGCGCAGCACGGGCTGCTCCGGGCGGAAGGTCGGCAGACCCTCGGGCGACGCGTACCCGGTCGTGATGCCGGTGGTGGCCAGCCAGGCGATGTGGCTCACGAACGTGTGGTCGAGGCCGACGTCGGCGAAGCCCTGCGTCGTCGGGACCGCGGGGGCCGGGTCGCCGGTGAGGCGCTGCAGGAAGGCCGCCATCTGCTCGCGCAGCACGGGCTGCTCCGGGCGGAAGCTCGCGGACCCGTCCTCGTCGACGTACCCCGTCGAGACGCCTGAGCGGGAGAGCCACACGATCTCGGCGTAGAAGGTGTGGGTCGTCGGAACATCGGTGAAGGGGGACTCCGCCGGCAGGTCCGTGACCGGTGGCTTGCCCATGAGGCGGTAGAGGAAGGCGGCCATCTGCTCGCGCAGGACCGGCTGCTGCGGACGGAACTCGACGTACTGGTCCGGTCGCGTGTAGCCCGTCGTGATGCCCGTCGTGGAGAGCCACTCGATGTCCGCCGCGAACGTGTGGTCCTCGGTGACGTCGACGAAACCGCCCGGGCCCGGCACGGGGGTGTCCATGTCCTTGAAGTGGATGAAGCCCGAGGGCCACCCGCTGCCGTCACGCGTGATCTTGCGCCAGTGGAAGTCGCCACTCGCGCTGTCGTCGGAGACCCAGATCTCGTTCGCCGAGACGACCCTCTCGACGTACGAGACGTGTCCGGACACACCGCCCAGCCCCGCGTTGCTGTCCCACCAGGCGACCGCTCCGACCGCCGGGACACCGTCGGTGATGGCAGCGTTGTAGTGGCCCCATGTGTGCGCGTTGCCGCGTCCGACCCACGGCTTGGTGGGCGACATCTTGTTGGTCGTGATCATCCGGTAGGCCACGTAGTTCGTGCAGTTGTGGCCGCCGTACTGCTGCCAGTACATCGTCGACGACACGGCGCTGTAGCCGTGGTCGGTGTACCCGGCCTGCGCGCACCCGACGTACCCCGTGCACAGTGTGGTGAGCCGTGCGGACGCCGGTGCTGCGACCATCAGGACGCCGAGCAGCGCCAAGGCGACGGCGCTGCGCAGGATCCTCACCGGGTCATTCTGCACGCCACGGGGCTCAGCGGCTGGTCGACCAGGATCGCAGCACGGCATCGAGCGCCTCGACGACCCGTGGCCAGGAGTCGGCCGCGGGGGGAGCACTGTGGTCGAACGACCCCGCGGCCTCGAGGTCGAGGAACCCGTGGATCGTCGCGCCGAGCAGCCGTACGGCGTGCACGTGGTCGACCTCCGGCACGGCGTAGCCCCGCAGGATCGAGGCCGACAGCGCGGTGTGGCGGGGTCCCGCTCCGGCGAGTGCCTCCGCGCGGCGCAGGGGCCGGTGGCTGGCGGCGTACCGACCCGGGTGCGCGAACGCGTACGTCCGGAAGGCCTGGGCCCAGGCCGCGAGCGCGTCGCGGCCCGATCGTCCGGCAACGGCGTCAGCGGCCCGCTCCGCCATCTCCGCCAGCGCCAGCTGCGTGACCCGGCTCAGCAGGTCGTCGGCGCCGTCGAGGTGGGCGTAGACGCTGGCCGGCTTGACCCCGACGAGGCGGGCCACGGCGGACACCGTCACGCGGTCGAGGCCGTCGCGGTCGGCGAGGGTCGCCGCAGCGATCACGATCAGGTCGGGGGTCAGTCCAGCGCGCGGCACGTCCGCTAAACTACAGCACTGGTCACTTTGCCTACAGGGTGTAGGTTTGGGCTCATGAACCTGATCGACCCCACGGCCGTCCGTCGCGCGTTCGTGAACTCCTCCCGGAGCCGCGCAGCGGCCGTCACCTTCCCGAAGCCGTGGCCGCCGGCGGATCCCGACGAGCGTGACTTCCTCGCCTGGGTCGATCCCAAGGCGCCGCTGCGGGCGTACCTCGTGGCCGGAGCGCCGATCGCCGACGAGCTCGTCGCGATCGAGCTGCGCCTCGGTGAGTCCACGGGCCCCCGGCGCAGCAGCCACTGCGACTGGTGCCACACGCAGGACGCCGACGGCGGATCGCGACTCGTCGTGGCCCCGCGGGCCGGCGCCCGCGGGCGCTCGGGTGACAGCGTGGGCGTGTACGTGTGCGCGGACTTCGGGTGCTCGCGGCGAGCCCGGCGCCCGCTGCTCGCGCACCAGCGCTCCGTCACCGGTGCACCCGACCTGCGTGTCGAGGAGCTCCGCAGCCATGTCGCGGCATTCGTGGAACGGGTGCTCGATCCCGGTTGAGTCCGTCCGTCAGCCGGCCGCGCGCAGCACGAGCTCCACGTGGGCCCGGCCCCAGGGCGCGGTGAACGGCCCCGTGCGCAGGAGCCAGCGATGGAAGATCGGTCCGAGCAGGAGCTCGGTCACCTGCTCGGGATCGGCGACGCCAGCGCGACGGAACCGGTCGGCGATCGCGGCGGTCTGCGGCCCCAGCAGGCGGTGCTGCAGCTCGGCCGACAGGTCCGGGTACGCCTGCAGGCGGATCAGCACGTCGCGCATGAGCGCGTCCGCACCCGGGTCCGTCAGCTCGGCGACGATGCCGGCCACGAGATCACGCAGGTCCTGGGCGAGGTCGCCCGAGTCCGGCACATCGACTCGTCCGTCGTGGCTCGCCGAGGCCGCGAGCAGCGCGTCGAACAGGATGTGCACCGGGGACGACCAGCTCCGGTAGAGGGTCTGCTTGCCGGTCCCGGCCGCGGCGGCAAGGCCCTCCATCGTGAGCCCGTCGACCCCGACCTCGTGGGCGAGCTCGAGCACCGCGCGGTGCACTCGCACCACGGTGCTGGCCCGAGCCATCAGGCGCCCTGGCCGGAGCGTTCGGCGTCGGCGAAGCGCGGGTCGCGGCGGTAGTCGTCGAGCCGCGCCTGCAGCGCAGCGGCCACCATCGCGGGGGCGTCGTCACCCAGCAGGACCCTGAGCCGCTCGTCGGCCGGATCCGTCGCGTGCTCGACGATCGCTACCGCCACGTCGGCCGGCGCGGTGCCTCCACCGGTGCCCTCGGCCGCCCAGGGGACGGCGGCGGTGCCGAACTGCCGCTCGCGCAACCCGTCGTACACCGCGAGGGGATGCGCGAATTGCATGCTGCCCGTGCCCCAGGCCGTGTCGATGCCGCCGGGCTCCACGATGCTGACGCGCACGCCGTGCTCCGCGACCTCACCGGCGAGCGCCTCCGCCAAGCCCTCGAGCGCCCACTTCGAGGCGTTGTAGAGGCCGAGCAGCGGCATCGTGCCGACCGCGCCGACGGTCGAGACGAAGATCAGCCGCCCGGACCCGGTGGCCCGCAGGTGCGGCAGTGCTGCCCGCGCGACCCGGGCGGCGCCGAGCAGGTTCGAGTCGAGGATGCGGAGAAGATCGCCATCGGTGCTCTCCTCGACCGCGCCGACGAATCCGTAGCCGGCGTTGTTGACGACGACGTCGAGCCGGCCGTGCTCACGCATGATCTGCTCGCCCGTCGCCCGGACCGCCGCGACGTCGGTGACGTCGAGCGCCATCGGCACGATGCCGGCGCCCGAGGGGAGGTCCGCCAGCACGCGGCCCGTCGCCACCGCGACATCACCCCGGGCCGCGACGACCTCCGCTAGTGCGCGACCCAGGCCCCGCGAGGCCCCCGTGATCCACCAGACCGAAGAACTCATGAGTCCGAGGATACCCGAAACGAGACGCTGCGTCTCGTTTGTCTCAGCTCAGGCGGCGGCGACGATGCAGCGCGGGTCCTCGCGCGTCATCCGCCATCCCACGCGCACCATGACGACCGTGTCGGTCACGAGCAGCCAGTGAGCCGCAGCGCGGAGGTTGGCACGCGTCATGGCCATGGCCACGCTCCCCGCCACGGTGAGGAACTCGACGTTGAGCAGCGCGATCGCGCCGGGGTCGACCGCCACCAGCGAGGACACGATGACCACGCCGATGACCAGACTCGTCAGGTACGCGGGATGGCGACTCATGCGAGCGAGATTAGTCGGCGGCGGTGACGGGTGCCAGCGCCCGGCCGACCGTTGGCCGGCGGCGGCTCAGAAGAAGTCGCCGGCCGCGGCGGCGCCGGCGGCGGCCTCGTTGCCGACGTCGCGGGCCATCGGCGTGAAGCGCGAGTAGTGGCCCTGGAACGTGACCGCGACCTTGACGCCCGCCGGGCCCGAGCGGTTCTTGGCCAGGATGATGTCGGCCTCGCCCGGGCGCTCGGACTCGCCGCCACCTTGCATGTCGGGGCGGTGCAGCAGCATGACCATGTCGGCGTCCTGCTCGATCGAGCCGGACTCACGCAGGTCGGACAGCTGCGGGGTCTTGTCGGTGCGCTGCTCCGAGCCACGGTTCAGCTGGCTGATCGCGATGATGGGGACCTCGAGCTCCTTGGCCAGCAGCTTCATCTGGCGGCTGAACTCCGAGACCTCGACCTGACGGTTCTCGACGCGCTTGCCGGAGGTCATGAGCTGCAGGTAGTCGATGACGACCAGCCCGAGGCCATGCTCCTTCTGGATGCGGCGGGCCTTCGAGCGGATCTCGGGCATCGTCATGTTGGGGGAGTCGTCGATCACGATCGGCGCGCTCATGACCCGGGGCATCGTGCGGCTGATCGCGTCCCAGTCGAACTTGTTGACCGAGCCGCCGCGCATGTGGGAGATGCTGACCTTGGCCTCGGCCGAGAGCAGGCGCATCGCGATCTCGGCGGCCGTCATCTCGAGCGAGAAGATGGCGCTGGGGGTGTCGCCCTTGATGGAGGCCGCGCGCACGAAGTCGAGGCCGATCGTGGACTTGCCCACACCGGGACGGGCCGCGACCACGACCATCTGGCCGGGCCGGAAGCCGGTCGTGTACGCGTCGAGCTCGGGGAAGCCGGACTCGACGCCGGCCATCTCGCCGTCGCGGCTCGCGATGTCCTCGATCTCCTGGATGGCCTGCGGCATGAGGTCGGCCATCGACCGGTAGTCGTCGGCCCCCTTGGCGCCGTCGACGTCGAGCACGGCGGCCTGCGCCTGGTCGACCAGGTCGGCGACCTCGCCGGTCTGGTCGTAGCCGATCTGCTGGATGCGCGTGCCGACCTCGACGAGGCGGCGCAGCACGGCCTTCTCGCGGACGATGGCCGCGTAGTAGTTGACGCTGGCCGCCGTGGGGACGCCGGCCACGAGCGTGTGGAGGTACGGGGCTCCGCCGACCCGGGCGAGGTCACCCCGACGCTGCAGCTCGGCGGCGACCGTGATGGCGTCGGCCGGCTCGCCGCGACCGTGAAGGTCGACGACGACGTCGAAGATCTGCTCGTGCGACGGCCGGTAGAAGTCGCGCGCCTGGAGCACGTCCATCGCCGGGTCGACCGCGTTGCGCGACAGCAGCATGGCGCCGAGGACGCTCTGCTCGGCGGCGACGTCCTGCGGCGGGACGCGCCCGCCCGCGGTCTCCTCGTCGGCACCGGAGGGGTAGAGATCGGACACGCTCATGCCGCCACGTCCTTCCTCGCCGTCGCCCAGTCGCTCCATCGGAGCCTAGGTGCCGTCACGGACAGAACCGACCGACACGAGCGCCCACACTAGGTGGACGAGGCCGTGCCGGTCGACTTGTCCGGACAATTCCCGGGCGCGCCGTCCACAGCCCTTGTGGACAAGTGTGGAAAACCTGTGCAACACGCCGCGCGCTGTGTGCACATGTCGTGGACAACGTGTGGACAACTTTGGCTTGTGACGCAGCACACGTGCCCTGACCTGCGCAAACGTTGTGCACCGGTGTGGATCGAAGAAAGTTGACGGTGGATGACCGTCCACCGCTGCCTGTGGGTAGACATGTCGACACGACACGCCGACGCAGCGTCGCAGGCCCGAGGCCGAGCGTCAGGCGAGGAATCCGACCGTGGTCCAGTCGGTCGAGCCGAACCGCCGTGCCACGAGGTTCACGACGTCCTCGCCCACCGCCAGGACGTACGGCTCGACTACCAGCGGGATCAGCACGTACGTGGCGAGGACGGCGGAGTCGAAGGCCGCCGCGGCCGCCGCGAACGCGGCCGGGTCAGTGGCCTGGAGGAGCCCGGCGGCAGCCTGGGCGACCGCGGGATCGGCGAGACCCGTGAAGTTCATCGGGCCGTCGACCGGTTGCACCCGGGCGACGGTGTCGGTGGTGTCGAACGGGTCGGTCGACCACAGGAACGTCACGAGGTCGAAATCGAGCGGCACCACGACCTCGCTGAAGAAGGTGTCGGCCGCGCGGGGCTCGACCGTGACCTTGATGCCGACGTCGGCCAGGTCATCCTGGATGGCCTCGGCGCGCGTGGCGACCGCCTCGTTGCCCTGGGGCACTGCGAGTCGCAGCGTCAACGGCGCACCGTCGGGACCCGTCCACCCGTCGCCCGCCGGCGCGTACCCGGCCGACCCGATCAGGGCGCGGGCCTGCTCCGGATCGCGCTTCAGGGCGTCGCTGACGGTGTCGACGTGCCCCTCCTGGCCCGGGACGGTGACGTAGCTGCCGGCGAGCTGCGCGTCGGGACTCGTGACCTCGACCAGGTCCTGGCGGTCCAGTGCGAGGGCGACGGCCTGACGCACGGCCGGCGACGTGAGCGGGCCGCGGGCCGCGTTCAGGGTGAGATTGCTCCACTCGTGGCCCGGCGAGGTGGAGACGACACCGTCGTCGACCGCCTCGGCGCCGGCCGGCACCAGCTCGATCGCGTCGAGCTCGCCCGCGGCGTAGGCGTCGGCCTGCGACTGGGGGCCGAGGGCCCGGTACTCGATCGCGTCGAGGGCCGGGGTGTCGCCCCACCACTGCGGATTGCGCTCCAGGCGCACGACCGCGGCGTCACGATCGATGTCGGCCACGACGAACGGTCCGTTGCTGGGCGGTGCGACGTCCGCGAAGGCGTTGTACGACTCCGCAGCGGTGGCCTCGGCCGGGAGACCTGGGTAGATCAGGGCGGGCCAGTCGGACGTGGGGCGGGTGAACTGCACCGTGTACGACCACTGGTCGGCGCCGGGCACCACGGCGGCGACGACCGACCACCGGTCGAGGTCGGCCACCGCCTGGCCGCCGATCGCGAGCTGCGCCGCGACGAAGGCCTGCATGTCGGTGACCTCGATCGGCGAGCCGTCGGACCAGACCGCCTCGGGGTTGAGGGAGACGTTGACCGCGAACGGCTCGGCGGAGGCGATCTCGACCGAGGTGGCGTACCGCTCGTCGACGCTCCAGCTGCCGTCGTCGGCGATCTTGACGGCGCTACCCCGCGTGGGCTCGAGCACGGTCACCGCGGTGTCGCCGACCGGAGCGGCCCACGGGTTGAACGTCGAGGGCATCGCGTCGACGGCGAGCTGCAGGGTGCCGCCGTCGCGCACGTCGGCGCGATCGACCTCGAGCGTGTCGGGATCGGACCCACAGGCGGCCAGCGCGAGCAGGGCGACGAGCAGCAGCACGACGGCACGGCGACACGCCCCGGCTGACAGGTGTCGGCCGGGGCGTGACGTCGTGTTCACCGTGCTGATGGGCGAGCTACTTGGAGGCGACCACGTTGAGCTTGACCGTGGCAGCGACCTCGGGGTGCAGACGCACCGCGACGGTGTGGGCTCCCAGCGCCTTGATCGGGTTACCGATCTCGATGCGACGCTTGTCGACCGCACCGGCCTGGTCGGCGATGGCCGAGGCGATGTCGGCGACGGTGACGGCGCCGAACAGGCGTCCGCTCTCGCCGGCGCGGACGGGCACGTTGATGGTGCCGCCCTCGAGGCGACCCTTCAGCGCGCGAGCGTCGTCGAGGTCGTGGATGGCCCGGGCATCGCGACCGGCCTTGATGGACTCGACCTGACGGGCCGCGCCCTTGCTCCAGCGGATCGCGAAGTTGCGCGGCAGCAGGAAGTTACGGCCGTAGCCGTCCTTGACCTCGACGATGTCGCCGGGTCCACCGAGGTTCGTGACCTCGTGCGTGAGGATGAGCTTCATGAGTCAGTTCTCCTTCGCTCAGCGGCCGCTGGCGGTGTAGGGCAGCAGCGCCATCTCACGCGCGTTCTTGATCGCCTTGGCGATCTGACGCTGCTCCTGGACGGACACGCCGGTGACGCGACGAGCGCGGATCTTGCCGCGGTCGGAGATGAACTTGCGCAGCAGCGGGGTGTCCTTGTAGTCGATCGTGGTGACGTTGGCGGCCTTGAGCGGGTTGCTCTTCTTCTTCGGCGCGCGGATGACGGGCTTAGCCATGATGCTCCTGAATTTCTTGCTGAAAGTGTGTTCGAGGTGAGGCTGATCAGTCGGACTGATCAGAAGGGGGGCTCGGACGAGCCGCCACCACCCCAGGGGTCGTCGGCGGGCGCGGCACTCGCGCCGCCACCACCACCGTTGGCCGGCTTGGCACCGCCCCAGGCGTCGTTGCCGCCGCCGGGACGGCTCGCGCCACCCCCGCCGCCGGCTCCGCCGCCGAAGCCGCCACCGTCGCCGCCGCCACTGCGCTGCACGCGCTGGACCTGGACGGTCGCGTTGCGCAGCGAGGGGCCGACCTCGTCGACGGTCATCTCGACGCTGGTGCCGCGACCGCCGTCGGACCGCTCGTACTCGCGGACCTTGAGCGGGCCCGTGACGATGACGCGCGTGCCCTTGGTGAGCGAGCCGGCCACGTTCTCGGCCAGCTGGCGCCAGGCCGAGCAGCGGATGAACAGCGTGTCGCCGTCCTTCCACTCGTTGGTCTGACGGTCGAACGTGCGCGAGGTCGACGCGACGGTGAAGTCGGCGACGGCCGCACCCGCGGGGGTGAAGCGCAGCTCGGGGTCGCGCGTCAGGTTGCCGACGAGCGTGATGGAGGTTTCGCCTGCCATGGGGATCAGCCTTTCGGACCCGGTGAGGGTGGTCGAGGTCGAGTGTGGCTCAACTGTCGGACAGACCGCGAGGGCCGGTCCACAGTCAAGACGTCACGCGACTCCGGGACGGATGACCTTCGTGCGGACGACGGACTCGTTGAGGCCCAGCTGACGATCGAGCTCGGCGACCGCGGCCGGCGTGGCCTGCAGGTCGAGCACGGCGTAGATGCCCTCGTTCTTCTTGTTGATCTCGTACGCGAGGCGGCGCTTGCCCCACACGTCGACGTTGTCGACGGTGCCACCCTCGCCACGGATGACGTTGAGGTAGGTGTCGAGGCTCGGGGCGACGGTGCGCTCATCGAGGCTCGCGTCGAGGATGACCATGACTTCGTAATGACGCAAGGACACTTGCGTCCTCCTTCGGTCTGAACGGCTGCGGACGGTCCGCAGCAGGAGGTGCTGCCCGACGGGCAACCCTCCGAGTGTAGGGGAACCCCGGGACGGCAGCCAAATCTGGCGATCAGCACCGGGCGGCCGATGCCCGTCTCTGGGCACCACAGGTCGAGCGAAGCGAGACACGCGCCCGGGCGGAGCCCGGCACCGGTGAGGTACGAACCGGTGGGGCGGCGAGGCACGAGTCGCGCGCGGCACCCCTGCCGGGCCCTGGGTACGGGCCTAGTCTGGAGGCGTGCCGGACGCGACCCCGATGTTCCCGCTCTCCCGCCCCCTCATGCCGGGGATGCCGCTGCCCCTGCGGCTCTTCGAGCCCCGCTACCTGGCGATGCTGGAGGCCGTGCTCGTGCGCGAGCCCGCCGACTTCGGCGTCGTGCTGATCGAGCGGGGCACCGAGGCCGGAGGGGGCGAGACCCGCTTCGACATCGGCACGATGGCGCGCGTCGCCCAGGTCGCCCCCGACGGCGACACGTTCGTCCTGATCGCCCACGGCAGCAGCCGGTTCACGGTCGACCGCTGGCTCCCCGACGACCCGTTCCCGCAGGCGGAGGTCCAGCTCGTGCCCGACCTCGTCTGGGACGACGAGCTCGACGTCGCCCTGTTCGCCGCGGAGGACGCGATCCGGTCCGACCTCGTCCGGGCGTCGGAGCTCGTCGACCTCGAGTGGTCGCCCGACACCCCGCTGGGCGAGGACCCCATCGAGCGGAGCTGGCAGCTCGCCGGCATCTCGCTGCTGGGCGAGCTCGACCAGCTCGAGCTGCTGCGCGCGACGAGCGTGGGCCAGCTCCTGGAGCAGACCGTCGAGGCCTCCGCAGCGGCGCTCGAGCTGCTCGAGTTCCGCCACGGCTCGTAGCTCAGGAGCTACTGCGGCAGGATCCCGCGGAGATAGGCGGCCTGGCCCGCGTGCTCGAGGTCGTCGTCGAGCACGCTGACGAGCCGGACGCCGAGCGTGACCGGCGGGTCCCACCGGTCGTCGACGACCCGGTCGAGGTCCGACGCGGACACGTCGGCGACGAGCGCGACGGTCTGGGCGTGCACGGCCGTGAGGTACTCCAGCAGCAGCTCGGCCGGGGCGCGCACCGCGGCGACCTGTGCAGCGTCGTGGCCGTAGCCCGTGTCGGACGGGTCGTGCGCGAAGCACTCGCCGAGCTGCTGGGCGAAGCCCTGGGTCGTGTAGACCTGCTCGACGTCGAAGGCGTCCGCGAGGTGGTCGTCCTGCACCCGGGTGAGGTGCCACACGAGCCAGGCGATCGAGTTCGCGTCGGCGGCCGGCCGGTGGGTCAGCTCGGCGTCGTCGAGGCCGTCGAGCGTGCGCTCGACCGACTCGACCACGCGGCCGAAGCCGTCCTCGAGGAGCTGCGCGGTGTTCACAGGCCCACCCTCAACTGCCCAGCCCTCACAGCTCCGCCGAGACCTTCCAGAGATCGATCGCCGTGTCGGTGCCGGCGAGCTCGTCGATGCGCGCCAGCTCCTCGTCGGTGAAGTCGGTCCGCGCGGCCGCCTCGAGGTTCTCGTCGAGCTGCTCGACCGACGACGCACCGATCAGCGCGGACGTGACGCCGCCGGGTCGCAGGACCCACGAGATCGCCAGCTGGGCCAGGGACTGACCGCGCCCCTCGGCGATCTCGGCCAGACCCCGCAGGCGCTCCCGGTTCTCCGGCGTCACCGCGTCGTCGGTGAAGGACCCACGGCCGACGCGGTCGGCGGGCTCGTCACCGAGGTACTTCGACGTCAGGAGCCCCTGCGCCAGCGGACTGAAACCGATCGATCCCAGGCCGTGCTCGCCCAGCACCGTCAGCAATCCGTCCTCGACCCAGCGGTTCAGCATCGAGTACGACGGCTGGTGGATCACGAGCGGCGTGCCGAGGTCGCGGGCGATCGCGACGGCCTCGGCCGTGCGTTCGGGGGAGTACGACGAGATACCGGCGTAGAGCGCCTTGCCCTGGCGCACCGCGGTGTCGAGCGCACCGATCGTCTCGGCCACGGGCGTGCCCGGGTCGGCGCGGTGCGAGTAGAAGATGTCGACGTGGTCGACGCTCATGCGCTGCAGCGACTCCTCGAGGCTGTTCAGCACGTGCTTGCGACTGCCGAGCTTGCCGTAGGGGCCGGGATACATGTCCCAGCCGGCCTTGCTGGAGAGCACGAGCTCGTGCCGGTACGGCTTGAAGTCCGTACGCATCATGCGCCCGAAGTTCTCCTCGGCCGAGCCGTACGGCGGGCCGTAGTTGTTCGCCAGGTCGAAGTGCGTGACGCCCCGGTCGAACGCGTGCCGCAGGATCTCGCGCTGGGTCGCGAAGGGTCGGTCGTCGCCGAAGTTCCACCACAGTCCCAGCGAGATCGGGGGCAGCAGCAGGCCGCTGTCGCCCACCCGTCGGTACTCCAGGTGCTGGTACCGATCGGCCGCGGCGACCCACGGCTGATGTGTCTCGGGAACCTTGTCCGCGTAATAACGCTCCTCGCTCATAGGATCGACGCTAGCGCCGTCACGAAGGTGGCGCACGAACGGACGGACACCCATGGCGATGCAGCACTCGTCGGCCTTCGGGTCGTGGTTGCTCGGCCCCGCCGACCAGGGGTCCCGACGCCTCCGGGTCCGGGTGCAGCTCCTGCTGACCGTCCTGCTCGTGGTCACCAACGTCATCGGCGCGGTCATCGTCGCGGCCCTCACGCTCGTGATCGTCCCCGGCGAGGACGTCAACCGGGAGTTCGGCATCGCGATGGCCATCGCCACGCCGACGTACGTGCTGGTCGCGGTGCTGTTCGGCGCCACGTACGGCACGGTCAGCGCGATCCGCGGACTGCGGTGGGCGCTCAACGACGAGGAGCCGTCCGACGAGGAGCGGCAGGCGGCGCTGCGCCTGCCGTGGCGGCTCAGCGCGATGCAGGCGGTGCTCTGGGCCGTCGCCGCGGTCCTCTACCCGATCCTGGCGATCGCCTACCAGCCGCGCGCCGTCATCAGCGTCGCGTTCGCGGTCGTGATCGCCGGCCTGGTGGTCACCACGATCGCGTACCTGATCGCCGAGTTCATCCTGCGGCCCGTCGCGGCGCGTGCGCTCGACGGCAAGGAGGACCTGCGTCGCGGGCGCATGGGCGTGCAGCGTCGGATGCTGATCTTCTGGGGACTCGGCACCGCTGCCCCGACCCTGGGTCTCGTGGTCGGCGCGATCGTCGTCCTGACCTCGCCGCAGGCCCGCACGACCCAGTTCGCGATCGTCGTGCTGGGGCTGTCCGGCATCATCCTCGCCTTCGGCCTGCTCGTGACCGACCTGACCGCGCGCTCGGTCGTCAACCCCCTGCAGTCGGTCACCGACGCCCTCACCCGCGTGCGCGACGGCGACTACGACGTCGCCGTGGTCGTGTACGACGGCACCGAGCTCGGCACGCTCCAGGCAGGGTTCAACGACATGGCCCAGGGGCTCCGCGAGCGCGAGGTCATTCGCGACATGTTCGGCCGGCACGTCGGGCGCGAGGTCGCCGAGGCGGCGGCCCGCGGCGAGGTCGAGCTCGGCGGGGAGACCCGCGTCGTGTCGGTGCTGTTCGTCGACCTCGTGTCGTCCACGACCTACGCCACCGAGCACTCGCCGGCCGAGGTCGTCGGCGTGCTCAACCGGTTCTTCGGGGTCGTCGTCGAGGAGGTCGACCGCCACAAGGGCCTGGTCAACAAGTTCATGGGTGACGCGGTGCTCGCGATCTTCGGCGCACCCGTCGCCGACGACGACCACGCGGCGCAGGCCCTCGCGGCGGCGCGGGCCATGGCCGAGCGGCTCACGGCTGAGGTGCCCGAGGTCGGAGCCGGCATCGGGGTGGCCACCGGCGAGGTCGTCGCGGGCAACATCGGCGACGAGTCGCGCTTCGAGTACACCGTGATCGGCGACGCCGTGAACTCCGCGTCGCGCCTGACCGACCTCGCCAAGGAGGTCACCGGCCACGTGCTGGTCATGCAGGCCTCGGTCGAGGCCGCCGGCGACGCCGAGCCCGACGAGGCGAAGCGCTGGGTCACCTCCGACCCCGTCACGCTCCGCGGCCGCACCGACCCCACCCCCGTCGCGATCCTCGCCTCCGCCCCCGAGGCCTGACGTTCCGCTCGCGAGAGAGTTTATTGGTGGTCACGAGAGACTTTGTTGGTGGTCAGGAGTGACTTTGTTGGTCCACAGCCGCCAACAAAGTCTCTCCTGTGCACACACAAAGTCTCTCGCGAGCGGCACTTAACGCAGGCGGGTGATCTCGACCCCGACGGAGAGGTCGGACACGCCGTCGGTCGCGTAGATGCCGCGCAGCGGCGGGGCGTCGGCGTAGTCACGCCCGCGCGCCACCACCACGTGACGCCCCGCGGGGGCGACGTCGTTGGTGGGGTCCCAGCCGATCCACTCGCCGTCGAACCACTCGATCCACGCGTGCGACTCGCCCTCCACGGTCTCGCCGACCTGCGGGTCGGACGAGGGATGCAGGTAGCCCGAGAGGTAGCGCGCCGGGATGCCCGCGACGCGAAGCACGCCCACCATCAGGTGCGCGAAGTCCTGGCAGACACCGGACCGCGCGGCCCAGGCGTCCGTCGCCGTGGAGTCGACCGTGGTGGTGCCCGGCAGGTAGGCGAGCGAGGCGTGCAGGAACCGACCGACCGCGACGGCGAAGTCGCTCGGGGTCGCCGACTCCGCACGCAGGGGCTCGAGCTCCGCGAGCAGCTCGCTCGGCGGGTTCGTCCAGGGCGAGGCCATCAGGAACTCGCACCACTCGTCGGCCAGGCCGTCGAGCTCGTCCCAGGTCGTGCCGGCCGGAACCGGGGTGGAGCCCGACGTCTCGACCGTCGACGTGGCGACGACCTCGAGCTGGTCGTGGTCCTCGTGCACCTCGAAGGCCGTGACGGTGGAGCCCCAGTAGTCGCGGAACTCGAACGTCCACGGGCTCGGACTGATCTCGAGCCGTGAGCGCAGCAGCGTCTGGTCACTCGTCGTGAGGGGGGTCATCCGCGCCTCGTTGTACGACGCGGTGGCACCCTCGGAGTACGCGTAGCCGGTGGTGTGGCGGATCCGCAGCTGCAGCGCCCGCGACACCTGGGACTGGTTCTGACCCTGGGACTGCCACTGGGTCGGGGACTCGGACTGCGACTGGGTCTGGGTCTGGTCGTTCTCGTTCACAGGGTCACTCCCTCGCTCCACACGCGGGACTCCGCGAGCGAGAAGTAGCGCGAGGTCACGGCCTCGCTGGCCGCCGCGCAGCTGCGCTGCAGACGTTCCATCTCGGTCGGCAGGTCGTAGACGATCTCGGCGAGCGGACGGTACTCCAGCTCGGTGCGCGCCCGGCCCAGGAGTCGCAGTCCCTCGTCGCTGAAGCCCGAGCGCTGACCGCCGGCCTCCAGGGTCGAGAGCGCCTTCTCCGCCTCGACGAGCGCCGAGACGACCGAGCGCGGGAACCAGCGGTCGAGCAGCAGGAACTCCGCCGCCAGGCTGTCGGCCTCGACGCCGCGGTACGCGCGGATGAACGCCTCGTACGCGCCGCACGCGCGCAGCGTCGTGGGCCAGGCCAGCTGGGTCTCGCCCGCCAACGATGCGGTGGACAGCAGCCGCGCGGTCATGTCGACCCGTTCGATGCTGCGGCCCAGGACGAAGAACTGCCAGCCCTCGTCACGGGTCATGGTGGAGTCGGCGATGCCGGCGATCATCGCGGTGCGGTTGCGGACCCACGCGAACATGTCGGTCGAGCGCATCGCGCGTGCCGAGGGGAGCCCTCGCCACATCGTGTTGATCGCCGCCCACATGTCGGTCGACAAGGTCTCGCGCGCGCCCCGGGCGTTCTCCCGCGCGGCGTCGACGGTGGAGGCGATCGAGGAGTACGAGTCGGGGTTGTGGGCCAGCAGGTCGAGGACCGTCCAGCGGTTCACGACCGACGGCAGCTCCTCGACGCCCATGACCTTGAGCAGCTGACGGCACGAGTGCTCCTCGTCGACCATCGGGTCCTCCACGAGCACCTGCAGCTCGACGTCGAGGATGCGCGCGGTGTCGTCGGCACGCTCGAGGTAGCGACCGATCCAGAACAGCGACTCGGCGATCCGGCTGAGCATCACACCACCTGCCCGTCGATCGTGGGGGCGCCTTGGGTCTGGGCGCCCTGGGTCTGGGTCTGGGCGCCCTGGGCCTGCGACTGCAGCTGGGCGACGCCCGACCGCGGCTTGTCCTTGCGCGTCTTGTCGCGGCGGGAGACCTCGGGCTCCTCGATCGCGACCTCGTCGAGCGGATCGGGATCGACGAGCGGATCGGCCAGGACCCAGGTGTCCTTCGAGCCACCGCCGCGGCTGGAGTTGACGATCAGCTCACCCTCCGGGAGGGCGACCCGGGTCAGGCCGCCCGGGAGCACGTGGACGTCGTCGCCGGTGTTGACCGCGAACGGACGCAGGTCGACGTGTCGCGGGCGGATGCCCTGCTCGACGAGCGTCGGCACGGTCGAGAGGGAGATGACCGGCTGGGCGATCCAGGCGCGCGGGTCGGCGTGGATCTTGGCGCGGAGCTCGTCGAGCTCGGCCGGGGAGGCCGCGGGGCCGATCACGATGCCCTTGCCGCCGGACCCGTCGACCGGCTTCAGCACGAGCTCGTCGAGCCGGTCGAGGACCTCCTCGCGCTGCTCGGCCTCACCCATGCGCCACGTGTCGACGTTGCGCAGGATCGGCTCCTCGCTCAGGTAGTACCGGATCAGGTCGGGCACGTAGGTGTAGAGCAGCTTGTCGTCGGCGACGCCGTTGCCGATCGCGTTGGCGATCGTGACGTTGCCGGCGCGGGCCGCCGTGACCAGCCCCGGCACACCGAGCATGGAGTCGGGCCGGAACTGGGCGGGGTCGATGAAGTCGTCGTCGATGCGCCGGTAGATGACGTGCACCGGCTCGAGGCCGCGGGTCGTGCGCATCAGCACGCGCCCGCCCTGGCACACGAGGTCGCGCGGCTCCACGAGCTCGACGCCCATCGTGCGAGCCAGCAGGGTGTGCTCGAAGTACGCCGAGTTGTAGACGCCCGGGGTGAGCACCACGACCGTGGGGTCGCTGACGCCGGCCGGCGAGGCGGCCCGCAGGCCCGCGAGCAGGTTGCGCGAGTACTGCTGCACCGGACGGATCCGGTGGTCGGCGAAGACCTCCGGCAGGGCACCGGAGAGCGCCCGGCGGTTGGTCATGACGTACGAGACGCCCGAAGGCACGCGCACGTTGTCCTCGAGCACGCGGAAGTTGCCCTCGCCGTCGCGGATCAGGTCGACGCCGGCCACGTGGACCCGCACACCGTTCGCGGGCTCGAGTCCGGCGACGACCCGGTGGTAGTGCGGCGAGGTGACGACGGTTTCACGGGGAACGACGCCGTCGTTGAACAGCTCGCCTGGGCCGTAGACGTCGGCCAGGAAGGCCTCCAGCGCCTTGACGCGCTGCTGCACCCCGAGGTCGACGTGTCGCCAGTCGGCGGCCTCGATCACGCGGGGCACGATGTCGAGCGGGAAGGGCCGTTCCTCGCCGGCCACGCCGAACGTGACGCCCTGGTCGAGGTACGACGACGCGAGGGCATCGGCTCGCACCCGGATCTCGTCGTCGCCCATCGAGCGGAAGGCCTCGTGGATGGCGCCGTACTCGTCGCGGACGGCCGGTCCGCTGACAGGTCCGGCGTACATCTCGTCGAAGCCGACCATCGGGCCGTAGTCGTCGAAGAGACTCGTCTCGTTCACTCGCGCCACCCTAGGTCCGGTTCGTGTCAGACGTGTTTCCCAGCCCTCCACGTCTACCGGAGATGTGGTCGCGCCGCATCCGGCACGGGGGCGGCGAAGGCCCGGCGGGGGTGCCGGGCCACGGGCGGCGAAGGCCCGGCGGGGGTGCCGGGCCACGGGCGGCATCGAGGAGAGCGCCTGCAACGGCAGCGAAGTCGACATGCGAAGTTCATCCCCCTCCGTGCGGGATGCGTCTACTCTTGGCCTCGGAGAGGCCCACGATGTCCGAAGCCCACGTGCTGGTGCTCAACGCCAGCTACGAACCGCTGCAACGCGTGTCCCTGCGACACGCCATCAAGATGCTCGTGCGGCAGGTCGCGGTCATCGAGGAGGAGGCCGGCGGCACGTACGGCCCGTTCCCCCGGCCGAAGGTGCTGCGGCTCGTCCGATACGTCGTGACGCGCTGGATGTACCGCCGCTCCGAGCTGTGCACCAAGACGGCGATCAAGGCCCGCGACAAGGCCTGCGCGTACTGCGGTGGCCACGCCGACACGGTCGACCACATCATTCCGCGCAGCCGTGGCGGCATGCTCACGTGGGACAACGCCGTCGCCGCCTGCCTGCGCTGCAACCACCGCAAGGCCGACCGCACCCCGGCCGAGGCCGGGATGCCGCTGCTCATCGTGCCCCGGCGCCCCACGCACTTCACGCACGACGTCGCGTCCTGACCCCGGGCCGGCGTCTACAGGCGCAACCAGGCGAGCACGGCCAGGACCCGGCGGTTGTCGTCGGGCTCGACCGGCAGGGCGAGCTTGGTGAAGATGCTGCTGGTGTGCTTCACGACGGCCTTCTCGCTGACGTGCAGCCGGTCCGCGATGGCCGCGTTCGACCGGCCCTCGGCCATCAGCTCGAGCACCGAGCGCTCGCGCGGTGTGAGCTGGTCGACCGGCTCGGTCCGCTGCCGTGCCATGACTGCGGCGATGACCTGAGGGTCGATCACGGTCCCGCCCTCGAGCACCCGTCGGACCCCGTCGACGAACTCGCCGATGTCCGCGACCCGGTCCTTGAGCAGGTAGCCGATCGCACCGTCGCCGCTGCTCAGGAGCTCGCGGGCGTAGAGCTGTTCGACGTGCTGCGACAGCACCATGACCGGGAACCCGGGGCGCACGCCGCGAACGGCGACCGCGGCCCGCAGCCCCTCGTCGGTGTGGGTCGGCGGCATGCGCACGTCGAGCACCGCTCCGTCGACCTGTGGATCGGCCAGCGCCTCGCCCAAGTCGTCGGCGTGCTCGATCGCGGCCGCGATCGTGAAGCCTCGCGACTCGAGCAGTCGGATCAGGCCGTCCCGGAGGAGGGCGTTGTCCTCGGCGACGACGAGCCGCACGGCACCTCCAGCGTGATCAGGGTCGGCCCCCCGGCGGGACTGCTCAACCTCATCGTGCCGTCAAAGGCGCTCAGTCGACCGGCGACCCCCCGCAGCCCGGTGCCGGCATCCGGGTCCGCACCGCCGATGCCGTCGTCGCCGACCACGAGCGTGAGCACGTCGTCAGCGACCCCGACGGTGACCCACGCGTGCTCGGCAGCAGCGTGCTTGACCAGGTTCGCCAGGCACTCGGTCGCCGCGAAGTAGGCCGCCGACTCGATCGGCTCCGGGAGCCGCTCGTCGAGCGAGCTCTGCACCGTCACCGGCATCGCGAGGTCCAGCGCGAGCGCCTGGAGCGCGCCGGTCAGCCCCCGGTCGGACAGCACGGGCGGATGGATGCCCTGCACCACGTGGCGGATGTCGCCAAGGACCGCGGCCGTGGTCTCGCGGGCCTCACCGACCATCCGGACGGCCGCCTGCGGATCGTGCGCGAACGTCTCCTCGGCCAGGCCGAGGGTCATGCCCAGCGCCACCAGGCGGGCTTGGGCTCCGTCGTGCAGGTCGCGCTCGACCCTGCGCAGCTCGGCGCTGGCGTGGTCGACGGCCGCGGAGCGCGACTCGGTGAGCACCTCGACCCGCTCCTCGAGCCGCTCGGAGTGGCCCTTGCTGAGGAACCAGCGGTCCAGCGTCGCGCGCGCCCACATCAGGTGCGGCGTGCCGAACCACCAGATCAGCCCGGTGACCACGAGCACCAGCAGGAGCACCGTCAGCAGGGAGAGCAGGAAGCCCAGCGGCGCCCCCACGAGCGCCCAGCCGATCTCGCGCCACGTCATGGGGTCGCGGGCCCAGGTCAGGGTGCGCCGCAGGGCCGACTGCCCGTCGGTGGGTCGGTGGTCGGCCGGCACGGGATGGCCCAGGACCCGCGCCGCCATCGAGCGATGCCGGTCCGCGAGCCAGCGCAGGGCCGGGAGGCTGACGAGCAGGGTCGGCACGCCGACCGTGACGATCGCCAGCACCCCACTGAGCGCCGTGAGCACCACGACGACCACCACGAGCGGGAACAGGACCAGCTGCGCGGCGGCGAAGCCGGTCAGGCGCCAGGGTCCGGCAGAGGTCGACACGGACCCATCCTGACGGGTCGTCGGCGACCACACCGTGGGCCTAGGTCCACCACGGCCGGGGACCTGGCCGTCCTGACGGCGGCCCGGCCCGGCCCGCACGGTGGTGGTGGCCGGCGCGGCACTCGACTCCGGGCCCCGACCTTCGAGGAGCACCGATGTCCCACTCCGTCATCCACATGGCCGAGGCGTCCGCCCGGTGGAGCGCGCGTCATCCCTGGCGGGCGGTGGCGAGCTGGTTGCTACTGGTCGGTGCCGCGATCGTGCTGCTCATGGTCGTGCCGACCTCCACGGTCCAGGAGGACGACTACTGGCAGGGCGAGTCGGGCCGGGCCTCGCAGATGTCGCGCGACGCCGGGCTCGAGCCGCCGCCGACCGAGTCGGTCCTGATCGTCGGCGATCGCGACGAGGCGTCCCAGATGCAGCAGGCGGCTGCCGAGGTCGCCGACCGGATGATCGCGCTGGACGGCGTCGCCGACGTCGGCGACGCCGTCTCGAACGCCGATCGCACGGCGATCCTGGTGGAGGTGGTGCTGGCCGATCCCGAGACGGACGTGGCACCGCTGCAGGCGGTGACGGCTCGGGTGGCCGCCGACCATCCGGACCTCGAGGTCGAGCAGGCCGGTGCCGGCAGCATCGACGACGCGGTCGGCGACCTCGTCGCCGAGGACCTGCGGTCGGCGGAGGTGACCAGCATCCCGGTGACCCTGGTCCTGATGCTGGTCGCCTTCGGGGCCTTGGTCGCGGCCGGTATCCCGGTGCTCCTGGCGATCGGCAGCGTCATCACGACGATCGGTCTCATGGCGCCGTTGTCGCACCTGGTTCCGGCCGAAGAATCCGTGACCAGCATGATCGTGCTGATCGGCATGGCCGTGGGTGTCGACTACTCCCTGTTCTTCCTCAAGCGCGAACGCGAGGAACGGGCCGCCGGTCGCAGCAGCGTCGACGCGGTCGAGATCGCCGCCGCCACCTCCGGACACTCGATCCTGGTCTCCGGAGGCGCCGTGATCGCCGCGATGACCGGCCTGTTCATCGTCGGCGGCGCGACCTTCACCTCCTTGGCGACCGGCGCGGTCGTCGTGGTCGCGGTCGCGGTGCTCGGCTCCATCAGCGTGCTGCCGGCCGTGCTCGTGCTGCTGGGCCCGCGCGTGGACCGCCCGCGGGTCCCGCTGCTGTGGCGACTCAACCGGCGCACCGGGCCGGGCGCCATCAGCCGTCACGTGCTCGACCCGGTCGTGCGCCGACCGGGCGTGTCCACGGTCCTGGCACTGGTACTGCTCGGGGCGCTGGCGGCACCGACCCTCGGGATGAAGATCGGCTCGGGCGGTCTCGAGACCCTGCCGGGGAGCATCGCCGAGGTGCAGACGATCACGCAGATCTCCACGGCCTTCCCCGGCCAGATGCTGACCGTCGACGTGCTGGCCCGGGGATCGGACCCGGATGCCGTGCGGGAAGGGCTGCGCGACCTCGAGGACGCAGCGATCCGCGCCGACGACGGTCTCGTGGCCGCGCCGGGCGAGTCGATCCGTCCGTCGGCCGACGGACGCACGGCGATGCTCACCCTGGGCATCGACCGCCCGGAGGACTCCGACGACGCCGACGCGGCGGTCCGGACGCTGCGCGAGCAGCTGGCGCCGGAGCACCTCGCCGGGAGCACCGACGAGTACGCCGTGGGGGGAACCGCGGGCACCGACTACGACGCCGTCCACCGGTTGACCGACCGCATGCCGTTCGTGATCGCCTACGTCCTGCTGCTGACCCTGGTGATCATGGGCCTGACGTTCCGCAGCGGGGTGATCGCGCTGCTGTCGGCCGGTCTCAACCTGCTCTCGGTCGGCGTCGCGTTCGGGGTCATGACCTTGGTCTTCCAGCACGGCTGGGCGAGCGAGCTGATGGACTTCTCAGCGCCCGGCTACCTCATCGAGTGGGTGCCACTGTTCGTCATGGTGGTCCTGGTCGGGCTCTCGATGGACTACCACGTGTTCGTGCTGAGCCGGGTGCGCGAGCACGTGGCAGCGGGCCTGCCGAGCCGGCTGGCGGTGCAGCGCGGCGTCATGGACACCGCAGGTGTCGTGACCAGCGCCGCGGCGGTCATGGTCGCGGTGTTCTCGATCTTCGCCGTGCTCTCGATGATGGAGCTGAAGATGCTGGGGGTGGGGCTGGCGGTGGCCATCCTGGTCGATGCCACCGTGATCCGGCTCGTGGCCCTGCCAGCGATCCTGATGCTGCTGGGCGACCGGGCGTGGAGGCGGGTCCTGGCCACGGCACCGCGCGACGAGCTCGTCGCCGTGGAGGCCGAGCGTGAGGACCTGGTCACGGCAGCCCGCTAGGTGATGGAGTCGCGCCAGCGACCGATGGCGACCGGAGCCACGGGGAACTGCGGCTCAGAGACCCACGGACTCGTAGATGTCCTCGACCGCGTCGAGGTAACGGCCCTCATCGGTCGCGGCGAGCTCCTGGACCTGGATGACCCTCGGCTGGACCTGGGCGGCGACCTCGTCGTAGCGGGCCCGCCACTTCTCGGCCTCGATCTGCCAGTAGCCGCACGTGTAGAAGTCGCTCTGCGGCCAGCCGAGCGTGCGGCGCAGGTGCTTGCGCACCGAGCGGCTGGCGCGGGCCTCGCCCGCGAACCACACGTAGCGACCATCGTCGGACGCGCCCGGCAACGGGACCTCGAGCACCGCGCGCTCCAGCGCCTCGGTCACGTCGACGTCGCGATCGACGACGATCCACTCCAGATCGACGTCGGCCGGGCTCGGCAGCGCGACGGCGTCGGCCGCATCGGTCAGGACGCCCACGGCGCGCACACGCTGGCCCGGCCGCAGTCCGCGCAGGATCCGCGCCATCGCCGGGACCCCGGTGAGGTCGGCGACGAGCAGCTGCCACGCGACGTCCTTCGGCGCGGCGTACAGGCCCTTCGGGTCGAGCAGCCCCACCTCGTCGCCCGGCCGGCACTCGCGCGCCCACGTCGCGCCCGGGCCCTCGTCGTGGAGGGCGATGCCGAGGTCGATCTCGGCGGTGCGCGATCCATCCGGGCCGTCGACGAGGCGGTGGTCGGAGATCGTGTAGACGCGCCAGATCGGCGGCTCGGTGCCCTCGGGCTGGGTGATCTCCCAGTCGTCGCTGACGGTCGGCAGCACGAGCGGATGACCCTCGGGGGCCAGGAGCACCCGCAGGTACTCGTCGGGCACACCCGTGAACGGGTAGTCGCCGTCGAGCTCGACGGTGACGGTGACCAGATGGGGGCTCAGGACACGGCGCCTGCTGACGCGCGCGGAGTGGACCTGCATGACGTCCTCACGGTGGGGTGCTCGGTGAGGGAAACCTTACCTTCCTTCACCGAGCCTGCCCACCGCGATCACGTCACCCCTTCGACGTACAGCGGCCGGCTTCTGGTTTGGACGTCGTCGGCAATGGAGTCCATGCGCCCCCACGGTCAATGCATTCAGACGCTGTGACGTTCTGAATCACCGACCCCGCGGGCGGATTCGTCGGCGTTGTGGGCGTCGGGCTCGGGTCGACACAGTCCGGGAACGTTCCGGTCTGGCCGGAGTCCTCGCACGTGAGCGGCACGCAGGTGAAACCCGTTCCGTCGAGCTTCTGGGTGTTCGGGTCGCACTGCGGCACGGGCCGCGGCACGCACCCGCTCTGGTCGCCGTTGAGCTGCTCGGTCGGGCCACAGCTGGGCGGCGCCGGCGTGAAGACCTCGCCCTTGTCGCTGTCGATGTTGGCCGGCTTCGCGAACGTGCCGCAGTCGTCGGGGTCGACGGCCTCGTTCATGAACGCCTTGAACGTCTGGGCCGGGTACGCGCCACCGAAGGCCGGTCGCAGGAATCCGTCGAGCTCGTCGTTGCCGTCGCCGCGGTTGTACATCACGGCCGTGGCGAGCTTCGGCGTCGCGCCGACGAACCACACCGCCGAGGTGAAGGTGTCGCCGTCGGGACCGGCCGTCGCGGTGCCGGTCTTGCCCGCGGTGGGGCACACCGTGCGACCCGCCGTACCGGTGCCGCCGCTGCCCGTGACGCCCTGCAGCGCCGCCACCGTGTCGGCCGCGACGTCGGACGGCACGGCCTGCTCGGTCTCGTTGGTGCGCTCGTAGAGCACCGATCCCTCGGCGCTGCTGACCTTCTGCACGACGTACCACTCGGCCTTGTTGCCGCCGGCCACGACCGTGGCGTACGAGTTGGCCATGTCGATCGGGGACACGGGGAAGAATCCGAGCGGAGTGACCGCCACGGGGGTGATCCCCTCGACCGCGGACTCCGGGATGCCCGCCTGCACGGCGGCGTCGAGGATCTTCTGCGCCCCGACGCTCACGTCACCACCGTCACTCATCTGCACCGTGAGGTCGATGAAGGCCGTGTTGACGGACTTCGCCGTGGCTCTCTCCAGGTCGAGCGTGCCGTAGGAGGCGCCGCCGGAGTCGCCGGCGTTCTTCACCGATCCGCCGCCGATCTTGTACGGGGTGTTGCCGTTGAGCTTGGTCTTGAGGCTGTAGCCGTCCTCGAGCGCCGCGATCACCGCGAACATCTTGAACGTGGACCCGGGCTGGGTCTTGGCCGTGGCCCAGTTGAACTGGTCGATCAGGAAGTCGGGGCCTCCGTACAGCGCCTTGACCGCACCCGTTCCCGGCTCGACCGAGGCCAGCCCGGCGTGGAGGCCCTCCGGGGTGTCCAGGGGATCGGGCGAGACCTCGTTGACCGCGTCGACGGCCGCCTGCTGCAGCCGCGCGTCGAACGTCGTGACGATCCTCAGGCCGCCGCCCTGCACCTGCGAGTCGTTGAACTCCTGCTTGGCCATGTCGTTCTCGACCATCTTCAGCAGGTACCCGTTGGGGCCGGCGTAGCGGTTGTTGACGGTGAGCGGGGAGAACGCCGGCAGGACGCCCGTGAACTGGTCGGCCTCCTCGGCGGTGATCGCCCCGGACTTCTCCATGCCGTCGATGACGTAGTCGTAGCGGGGCAGGAGGCGCTCGTCGCGCGCTTCGGTCTCGGCCTGGCACTCGGCGCTGGCGCCGTCGGCCAGACAGGCCGGCGTGTACGGGTCGTAGAACGTGGGGCTGTTGATGACCGTGGCCAGGTAGGCCGACTCCGGGACCGTCAGCTCGCTGACGTCCTTGCCGAAGTAGGTCTTCGCGGCGACCTGCACGCCGTACGCGCCGTTGCCGTAGTAGACGGTGTTCAGGTAGCCCTCGAGGATCTCGGACTTGCTGAGCTGGTTGTGGATCTTGAGCGACAGGACCGCTTCCTTGAGCTTGCGCGTGTAGGTGCGCTCCTGCGTCAAGTAGAGGATCTTGACGTACTGCTGGGTGATCGTGGAGGCGCCACCCTCGATGCGACCGCTCGTGGTGTTGTCGCGCAGCGCCCGGATGATGCCCTTGAAGTCGATGCCCCGGTTGCTGTAGAACGACCGGTCCTCGGCGGCGATGACGGCCGCCTGCATTGAGGCGGGGACCTGGTCGAGGTCGACGTTCTCGCGGTCCTGCTCGGCGAACTCCCCGAGCTCGGTCGTGCCGTCCGAGAAGTAGACCTTGGTGGTCTGCGTCTGGAACTCGGCGTTCGGATCGGGGATGTCGATCGAGCGGTAGATGATGAAGAACGCAAGGGCGCCCGTGGCGAATCCCGCCACCGCGAGGAACGCGAACCACCGGAGGGTCTTGACCCACCAGGCGCGACCCTCGCCGCCGATCGAGCGGGAGACCGCGAAGAGTCCGCCACGCTTCTCGGTCCGCTTGGCGGACCGCCGTGCACCGCTGCCCTTGTCGCTACTCGCCACGAGCGGGCACCTCCATCCTTCGTCAGGCCACCGCCCGAAAGCCCGGTTGGTCGCGATGATCCGCTCAAGTGTGCCTGTTGGGACCACGCTCACCAAACCTGTGGGTGACGGCGGGGCGACTGGGGGGCGGCGGTGACATGGACGTCACACGGCGTCGGTGGTGTGACTAATCGTCGTTTCGATGTATCGTTCCGATATATCCATCCCACGTATCGAAGGTTGACATGGCACGGCGCGGCGCGGCACTCGAGCTGGCGGTCCTCGGACTGCTGCACGACTCGCCCATGCACGGGTACGAGCTGCGCAAGCAGCTCATCGCCCTGCTCGGGTGGGGTCGAGTCCTGTCCTACGGCACGCTGTACCCCTGCCTGAAGACGCTGGTGCGCCAGGGCCTCATCATCGCCGACGACGATCCGGAGGCCGCCATCCGTGGCCGCCGCAACCGCATCGCGTACCGGCTGACGGCGGAGGGCAAGGAGTACTTCGCCCACGTCATGGAGGAGTCCGGCCCAGCCACGTGGGACGACGAGAACTTCGGTGTCCGGTTCGCGTTCTTCGCGCGCACCGACGCACCGACGCGGGTCCGCATCCTCGAGGGTCGACGCAGTCGGCTCCAGGAGCGGCTCGAGAACGTCCGTGACGCTTCCCTTCGGGGTCGGCGTAGCTCGGACAACTACACGCGAGAGCTCCAGCGCCACGGCCTGGAGTCGGTCGAACGCGAGGTCGAGTGGTTGAGCGAGCTCATCGATCGCGAGCGTGCAGGCGGATACTCGGCCTCCGGCGACGACACCGGCGACCCCGACCCGACCAGCCAGACAGCATGACCCCGAGCACAGGCAACACGAGAGATACGGCAGAAGGAGAACCCATGGGTTCGGTACGCGTGGCAATTGTGGGCGTGGGCAACTGCGCCACGTCCTTGATCGAGGGCGTCGAGTACTACAAGGACGCTGATCCGGCGGGCACCGTGCCCGGCCTGATGCACGTCCAGTTCGGTGAGTACCACGTCAAGGACGTCGAGTTCGTCGCCGCGTTCGACGTCGACGCGAAGAAGGTCGGCTTCGACCTCGCCGACGCGATCCGCAGCAGCGAGAACAACACGATCAAGATCACCGACGTCCCGCCGACCGGCATCACGGTCCAGCGTGGGCCGACGCTCGACGGTCTCGGCAAGTACTACCGCGAGACGATCGAGGAGTCCGACGCCTCGCCGGTCGACGTCGTCCAGGTCCTCAAGGACACGCAGGCCGACGTCATCGTGTCCTACCTCCCGGTGGGCTCCGAGGACGCCGACAAGTTCTACGCGCAGTGCGCGATCGACGCGGGCGTCGCCTTCGTCAACGCGCTGCCCGTCTTCATCGCCTCCGACCCCGAGTGGGCCAAGAAGTTCGAGGACGCCGGCGTCCCGATCATCGGCGACGACATCAAGAGCCAGGTCGGCGCCACGATCACGCACCGCGTCATGGCGAAGCTGTTCGAGGACCGCGGCGTCGCGCTGGACCGCACGTACCAGCTCAACGTCGGCGGCAACATGGACTTCAAGAACATGCTCGAGCGTGAGCGTCTGGAGTCGAAGAAGGTCTCCAAGACCCAGGCCGTCACGTCGAACCTCACCGGTTCGCTCTCGGGCAAGGTGCACGACAAGAACGTGCACATCGGCCCGTCGGACTACGTGGCCTGGCTCGACGACCGCAAGTGGGCGTACGTCCGCCTCGAGGGTCGCGCCTTCGGCGACGCCCCCATCAACCTGGAGTACAAGCTCGAGGTCTGGGACTCGCCCAACTCGGCCGGCATCATCATCGACGCCATCCGTGCGGCGAAGATCGCCAAGGACCGCGGCATCGGCGGCGCTCTGCTGAGCGCCTCGTCGTACCTGATGAAGAGCCCGCCGGAGCAGCGTCCGGACGACCTCGGTCGTCTGAAGCTGGAGGCGTTCATCGCGGGCACCGAGGAGCGCTGAGCCTGCGCTCACCGCTCTGACCGACGAGGGCCGGATCCCCACCTGGGGGTCCGGCCCTCGCGTCATGCTCCGCTGGTTGAGGTGCGAGTGCCCGCAAGGGCGCGAGCCTCGAAACCACCGCGAGATGACGGCACCCATGCCCAAGCGCGGTTTCGAGGCTCGTCGCCGAGGGCTCCTCGCACCTCAACCACCGGTGGCGTGATTCGCCGGGGCCACCTAGTGCTGGCGCGGCTCCAGGCCGAGCGCGGCGCAGGCACGGTCGTGGAGTGCGACGACCTCGCGCCGGATCTGTGGGCGCTCGGTGATCGGCTCGCTCCAGGGCACGCGCACCTCGGTCGCGACGCCGCCCACCACCGCCGCGAACGTGCCGGCGTCGCCGTCGAGGCCCGTCATGGTGGCCGACTCGGCGTCGGGCTGCCCGAACGCGCGGACGATCACCAGGGCGTCGTCAGTGTGGTCGTCATTCATGTGCGCGAGCACCGCCTCGATCACGGCGGGCTCGAAGGTGTGGGGCACGGCCGGCAGCCTAGTGGTCCGCCGCCGGATCGCCCTGCGCGACGACGGGCCCGAGGGCGAGGAACGTCTCCGCCAGCGTCACCACCAGCACCGGACGCTCGACCTCGAGGTGTCCGTCCAGCCAGGCACTGATGACCTGGGCGACGCCTCCGACGAGCAGCTCCGCCGCGACGTGGACGGGAGCGGACTCCCGCAGCTCCACACGGCCGCTCGTCTCCGCACCGACCAGGCTCACGAACATCCGGGTCGACCTGAGACGACGCTCCGCGATCTCCGGCACGGCGGCGAGCGCCGGCGAGAACAGGAGGCGCCCGCGGGACGGGTCGGCCGCGATGAGGTCGACCAGGGCCGTCATTCCGCGGTGGACCGCAGCCCGGTTGTCGGTGCCGAGGTCGCCGAGCGCAGTGGTGGTGTCGACCGTGATCGCCGCGATGCACTCGTCGTACACCGCGCGTGCCAGGTCGCCGGCGTCGGCGAAGCTCTCGTAGAAGTAGCGCGGCGTGAGACCGGCGGCGCGGCAGACGCCGCGCACCGAGAAGCCCCCCGGGCCCTCGGGCGCGGTCAACAGGTGGCGACCGACGCTCAGCAGGCGTGCCCGGCGCTCGTCGCGGCGGTCGGCCCCCGGCCGTCCGCCGTAGGTACGCAGCTGGTCCACCTTCGCATCCTGACACGGATGTCGCGGTGGCGAGGGCGAGCCGGAATCACCGGCTTTTCACCGACCACCCCCAGGCGTAGCCTCCCTGTTCGTGGAGACCTACCTGACGTTCCTGCTGTTCGCGACCGTGATCGCCGCGGCACCTGGACCCGACACCTTCCTCACCCTGCGTGCGAGCGTCGTGGGCGGTCGACGCCGCGGCCTGGTCACGATGGGCGGGATCACGATCGCCGGCGCCCTGCAGGGCGTCCTCGCGGCCACGGGTCTCGGCGCCGTGCTCGCGGCGTCCGAGCCGGTGTTCCTGACGATCCGGTGGGCCGGCGTCGCCTACCTGACCTGGCTCGGCGTCACGGCGCTGCGCGACGCGCTCCGGCGCGACGGATCGGTCTGGGCCGTGGCCGGTGACGCACCTCGCGTGCGGGCCCGGGCCGCCTTCCGGCAGGGCTTCATCTGCAACATCACGAACCCGAAGGTCCTGGCGTTCAACATCGCGGTGCTGCCGCAGTTCGTCAGCGACGGCCAAGGACTCCCGGCGCTGCTCGCCTACGCCATGACTCTCGTCGTCGTGGGAGCCGTCGTACTCCTGACCGTCGTCCAGCTCGGCTCGATCGCGGCCCGCCACCTCACCCGGCCCCGGGTGCGCCGCAGCGTCGACGGCGCGACGGGCGTCGTCATGCTGGGCTTCGCGACGGCGCTCGCCGTCGAGGCCTGAAACCCCACGGGGAACACCCCGCCCCTTGAGGTGCGAGGAACGAGCCTCGAAAGGGGTACCTCAGCCCAGCACCTGACCGAGGTTTCGAGGCTCGCGCCGCAGGCGGCACTCACACCTCAACCACCGGGAGTGCGGACCCACCGGTGGTTGAGGTGCGAACGCCCTCTGGGGCGTAAGCCTCGAAGCCTCGGTCACCTCGACCCGAACCTGACCGCGGAAGCGGGCAGCACAACGTCAGTCCCGGGCGGCGGACCAGGCCCGGAGGGCCTCAGTGGCGTGCTCCTCGGACATCGGGCCGCGGTCCATCCGCAGGTCCAGCAGGAAGCGGTACGCCTCGCCCACCTCGCGGCCGGGCCCGATCCCGAGGATCGCCATGATCTGCGTGCCGTCGAGGTCGGGCCGGATCGCGTCGAGCTCCTCCTGCCCGCGGAGCACCTCGATCCGCTGCTCGAGCTCGTCGTACGTGCGCTGCAGACGCGCTGCCTTGCGGGCGTTGCGGGTCGTGCAGTCGGCCCGCGTGAGGACGTGCAGGCGGTCGAGCTGGTCCCCGGCGTCGCGGACGTACCGGCGCACCGCCGCGTCGGTCCACTCGCCCGAGCCGTAGCCGTGGAAGCGCAGGTGCAGCTCGACGAGGTCGGCGACCTGGTCGATCACGTCGTTGCTGTACCGCAGCTCCTTGAGGCGCTTGCGCGTCATCTTGGCGCCGACCACGTCGTGGTGGTGGAACGTCACGGTGCCGCCGCTGTGGAACTTGCGGGTGCGGGGCTTGCCGATGTCGTGGAGCAGCGCGGCCAGACGGATCACCAGGTCGGGCTGCGCGTCGAGGCGCTGCTCGAGCGCGATCGCCTGCTCCAGCACCGTCAGGGAGTGCTCGTAGACGTCCTTGTGCCGGTGGTGCTCGTCATCGGTCAGGCGCAGCGCCGGCAGCTCGGGGAGCACGCGATCGGCCAACCCCGTGTCGACCAGGAGCCGCAGGCCCTCGACGGGGTCCGCCGCGCACAGCGTCTTGTCGAGCTCGTCGCGCACGCGCTCCGCGGAGACGATCTCGATCCGGTCGGCCTGTCGGGTCATCGCCGCCACGACGTCGGGATCGGCGTCGAAGCCGAGCTGGGCGACGAAGCGGGCCGCGCGCATCATGCGAAGCGGGTCGTCGTCGAAGGACTGCTCCGCGGTGACGGGCGTCGTGAGTCGGCGCTCGGCCAGCGCGGTGCGCCCGTCGTAGGGGTCGACGAGCTCGGCCGTGGCGAGCACGACCGCCATCGCGTTGACCGTGAAGTCACGGCGTGAGAGGTCGCCGACCAAGGTGTCGCCGAAGGCCACGACCGGCTTGCGCGAGCCGGGCTCGTACGCGTCGCTGCGGTACGTCGTGATCTCGATCTGGTCGTCGCCCTTGCGCAGACCGATCGTGCCGAACTCGCGGCCGACGTCCCAGACCGCGTCGGCCCAGCCCTTGACGACCTGCTCGATCTGCTCGGGGCGGGCCGACGTGGCGAGGTCGAGGTCGTTGACCGGTCGGCCCAGCAGCGCGTCGCGCACGGGGCCGCCGACCAGGGCGATCTCGTGGCCGTGCTCCGCGAACAGCTCACCGAGCCGCGTCAGCACCGGGTGCTGGTGCAGCAGCTCCGTCGAGCGGGCGGAAGGCCCGGCCGGGGTGCCGGGCTCAGGGCGGCCGGAAGGCACTGCAGGGGTGGGCGACACGGTGCCAGAGTCTACGTCGCGGCCTCCCGTCGACCGTCACCCCTAACATGGTCCGGTGAGCCGCCCCCGATCAGCGCGTCCGACGCCGCGCGTGATCGCCGTCGCGGCGGCCTGGCTGGTCGCCCTCCTGCTGGTTCCCGTCGCGCCGGTGAACGCCGCCACGGACCCGGACGTCGCCGTCACGATCGACACCCTCACCCCCGGCGTGCTCGTGCCGGGCGAGCCCCTGACCATCAGCGGCACGGTCCGCAACGACGACGCCGTGACGTGGACCTCCACCCAGGCCTACGCCTCGATCGCGCGCCAGCCGGACCGGACCCGGGCCGACCTGCTCGACACGATCGCGAGAGGCACCGGGTTCTCGGGCTCCCGCATCGTGGATCTCGAGACGATCGCCGATCTGGGTGAGCTGGAGCCCGGCGAGTCCGTCGGGTTCTCCATCACGGTCCCCTGGGCCGACCTCGACATCTCCTCGAACGCCGGGGTGCGCACGCTGGGGGTGCAGGTGCTCGGCACCGCGCCCGACGGCAGCCGGTCGACGACCCCCATCGGCCGTGCCGCCACGGTGGTCACCGTCGGCACAGCGGGAGCGCCGACGGCCGTGCCCGGCGGGCTCGCCGTGACCCTCGCCTCGCCGGTCGGCCGCGACGCCTCAGGTGGCCCGACCGGCCTCGACGACCTCGCCGCCCAGGTGGGTCCGTCAGGATCGCTGCGCCGGTCGCTGGACCTGGCGCGGAGCCTTCCGGCCGGTACTGCGACCCTCGTGCTCGACCCCCAGCTGGCGGAGGTCGTCGCGCGGCTCACCGACGAGGACACCGCGCCCGGCGCCGACGACCTCGCCTCCCTCGGCCTCGAGGAGCTGGACCTCGAGCGGCTCACGTCGTTCGGCGCCGATCTCGACGCGGCCACGGCGGCGCTCCCCACGGTGCTGCTCGGCTACGGGGGGCCCGACGTGACGGCCTTGACCACGGCCGCCGGGGGTGCCCCGCTCGGCGATGTCGTGAGCGCGGTGACGGACCGGGTCGTCGAGGGCCTCGAGCTGCCCGGCTCCCGGGCCACCTGGGTGCCCACGGGCGGACTCGACGCCGAGGTCGTGCGCCGGATCGGTGCCGAGCAGCCGCTGCTCGTCGACGTCACCGACCTCGCGGACTGGGAGGAACAGGACGGTTCGGTCGTGAGCCTGGAGTCGATGGACGTCGACGCCGCCGCACTCGTGCGACGCGACCTGTCGGGTTCCCTGCCGGGCGAGTCCACGGCCGCGACGGTCCGCCAGCAGCTGCTCGCGGAGCGCGACTTCGCGCTGCGCGACCGCGATGGCGACCCCGCGTCGCGCGCCGATGCCGTCGTCGTGACTCCCGCCGGCTGGGACCCGGGGCCGGCCTGGCGGATGGCCGACGTGGCCGGTCTGTGGAACTCGGGGCTCCTGTCGCTCCCGACGTCCGACCTGGCCACCCCACCGGCAGACCTCGCCGAGCTCGGCGTGCCGGCCCAGGCGATGGCCGACACCTCCGTCGTCGACGCGGTCCGGGAGATGCAGGTCGTGTCGGAACGCGTCGCCTCCATCTCGACCGACGAGTCGGGCGCGCGGTCCGACGAGCTCCTGATGGCCGACCTGCTCGGCATCACCTGGCGCTCCGACCCCACCACCGCGATCGCCATCGCGGACGAGCGCCGGGCGGCCCTGGAGTCCGACCTCGCACGGCCGGCGATCGAGGGGCCGCCCAGCTTCCTGCTCGCCGGTCGGGAGGGTCAGGTACCGGTCACGATCGACAACCCCACGAACAACCCGATCCGTGTGGGCATCCGGGTCACCTCGACGAACCCGCAGCTGCAGGTCGACGACGTCGCCCCGGTCGATGTCCCGGCCGCCTCGCGCTCGACTGTCACGATCCCGCTCGACGTCGGACAGCAGAGCACGACGTCGCTCACCGCTCAGCTGGTCACTCCGGACGGCGACCTGATCGGCGCGGTCGCCCGGTTCAACGTTCGGTCGAGCAACACCAGCACGATCATCTGGATCGGCATGGGGGTGGCGAGCGCCCTGCTGGTGCTGGCGGTGGCCCGGCGGCTGTGGAAGCGCTCGCGTGGCAAGGGCGGACCCGGGTTAGCCGCCGCGCCAGCACCCTCGCCCGACGACCCGCCCGACGACCCGCCGGTCGACCTCCCGCCCGCGGACGCACCCCCGGCGGACCCCCCGAACGACGAGGCGCCGATCCCCGAGACCTCGGACGGCTCGGTCGCGCCGACAGCCGAGTCGCGGGTCGAGACGCCCGCCCCAGCCCCAGCCTCCGATCCGGAGGCCCAGCCCGAGCGTGCCCGGGTCGACCAGGCCTCGAGCACCGACGTCACGCGCGCGAGCGCCTGGATGGCCCTGGGCACGCTGGTCTCCCGCATCACCGGGTTCCTCCGAGCCCTGCTGCTCATCTGGGCGATCGGCACCCAGCTCAACGGCGACATCTTCAACAGCGCGAACACCGTCCCGAACGCGCTCTACATCCTGGTGGCCGGCGGCGTCTTCAACGTCGTGCTGGTGCCGCAGCTCGTCCGCACGATGCGCACCGACTCCGACGGGGGCGAGGCGTACGCCAACCGGGTGATCACGCTCGGGCTGCTGGTGCTCGGCGCCGCCACCGTGGTGCTGATGCTCGCGGCACCGCTGCTCGTGCGGCTGGTGTTCGACTCCCTGCTGTTCACCGAGCAGTTCGACGACCAGCGCGCCTCGGCCCTGTGGCTCATGTACCTGTGCCTGCCGCAGGTCTTCTTCTACGGCGCCTTCGTGCTCGTGGGCCAGGTGCTCAACGCCCGTGGCCGGTTCGGCCCCATGATGTGGGCGCCGATCATCAACAACGTCGTCGCGTGCGTGGCCCTGGTCGGGTACATGGTGATGTTCGGCCGCGAGGGCGGCGACGACGGGTTCACGGTCGGCGAGTCCCTCGTGCTCGGCATCGGCTCCACGCTCGGCATCGTCGCGCAGGCCGCGGTGCTGATCCCCTACCTCCGGGCCGCCGGCTTCCACTACCGGCCCCGGTTCGACTTCCGCGGTGTCGGTCTGAGCCACACGTTGAAGCTCGGCGCCTGGACGCTCGCCACGATCGTGGTCAACCAGGTCGCGTTCATCGTGGTCAACCGACTCGGCACGGCCGGCAACCTGCAAGGCGCCTCGAACGACGAGACGAGCTCCGGATCCGCGGTCTACAGCCTCGGCTACATCGTCAGCCAGGTGCCGCACGGCGTCATCACGGTCTCGCTCGCCACCGCGATCATGCCGACCCTCGCCTCACTCGCGCTGGCCCGTGACTACTCCCGCTTCCTCGAGACGCTCGCCGAGACGATGCGCACGGCCCTGGTCCTGCTGGTGCCCGTCGCGGTCGCGATCGCCTGCCTCGGGCACGACCTGGCGCGCAGCATCTCGCTCGGTGCCGCCAGCAACGGGGCGGGAGCGATCGGCAACACGATCGTCGCGCTGGCCCCCGCCGTCGTGGTCTACAGCCTGATGTTCCTGCTGATCAGGGCGTTCTACGCCGACGAGGACACCCGCGTGCCCTTCGTCGTGCAGAGCATCGTGGCGGTCACCAACGTGGCGCTGGCGATCACCTTGACGCGCGCGGTGACGCCCGAGCACGTGGCTCCGGCCCTGGGTGCCGCGTTGAGCTCGGCGTACCTCGTCGGCGCGCTGATCGCTCTCGTGTGGGTGCGCCGCCGCTTCGGCCCCGTCGTCGACGCCTCGTTGCTGGCCTTCCTCCTGCGCCTCACCCTGGCGTGTGCCGGCAGCGCAGCCGCGATGCTGCTGGCTCGCGAGGCCCTGCTCGGGATCGGCATCGACTCCAGGGGTCCGGCGGACAGCGTCGTCCGGCTCCTCGTGTCCGGTGCCCTCGGGGCCGGGGTGTACCTGCTCGCGGCGCGACTCGCCCGAATGGAGGAGCTGCAACGCCTGGGCTCCGTGATCAGGTCGCGCCGCTAGACTCGGGCCCGAAAGGGGTGGCGGGATGGTGGGTCGACGCACACTGGTCTCCGGTGACGTTATCGCCGAGCGCTACCACCTGCAGGACCTCGTGCAGGAACGGCTGGGCGCGACCACCTGGCGGGCGCACGACTCCGTGCTGTCGCGCAATGTCGGCCTCGAGCTGCTGCCCAGCGACGACGCGCGGGCCGACCGCTTCCTCGACGCCGCCCGCGGGTCCACGATCGTCTCCGACCCCCGGTTCCTGCGCGTGCTCGACCTGATCCAGGACGACCACGGCCACCACATGATCGTGCGCGAGTGGGCCCGAGCCTTCCCGCTCGACGCCGTCCTCGCCCAGGCGCCGCTGCCGAGCTGGCGCGCAGCAGCGATCGTGATCGAGGTCGCCGAGGCCTTGATGAACGCCCACGACCACGGGCAGTACCACCGGCGCCTCACCCCCCACCAGATCCTGCTCAAGGAGTCCGGCGCGGTGCGTGTGGTGGGCCTCGGTGTGGCCACGGCCCTCGCCCCCGTCGGCAGCTCCGAGCAGCCCGACACGGCCCAGCTCGAGCGGCTCGACGTCCAGGGTCTTGGCAAGCTCCTCTACGCGTGCCTGGTGTCCCGATGGCCCGGTGGTCACGTCGACGGCCTGCGTGCCGCGCCCACCGAGCACGGTCGCGTCCTGCGACCTCGACAGGTCCGCGCCGGGGTCGACCGCGAGATCGATGCGATCTGTGACCGCATCCTCGGCTCGCCGCCGGTGCAGCACCGCCGACCCATCACGACGGTCGCCGAGGTGGCGCACGAGCTGCGTGGCGTCCTGGCGCGGCTGGACCCGCACGACACCGCCGGTGGTGCCACCACCTCGCCCGACCTCGTGCGATACGACCCCGTGGTCGAGCCGCTCGGTCCGCCGCCGGGCCTCGAGCCGCCTCGGCCACGACCCAAGGCCTGGACGCCGGCCCCGCCCACCACGCTGGAGCGACGCAAGGCGCAGGCGCGCAGCCTCACCAAGGGCGAGCGCGGCATGGTGCTGCTCGGATCGGTCGGGGTGCTGGCCATCCTGCTCGTCATCGCGTTCCTCGTCGGCCGCCAGGGCCCGGTGCCCGAAGCCGGCTCCGAGCCCAGCGCCTCGGCCACCGGCAACGTGGGCGTGCTGCCCCTCGAGCGGGTCATCGACTTCGACCCGCAGGGCGACGGCAGCGAGTCGGCCGATGCCGTGGGTCTGGCGATCGACGGCGATCCCGCCACCAGCTGGACGACTCAGACCTACCGCGGGCGCGCCGACGTCGGTGGTCTCAAGGACGGGGTCGGGCTCGTGCTCGACCTCGGTTCCACCCGGCAGGTCGACTCCGTGCGCCTGAACCTGGTGGGTGCCCCGACCAGCCTCCAGATCTTCACGACGGCCACCGGCGTCGACGAGGCGCCCCGGGCCCTCAGTGACCTGTCGCCCGTGGCCTCGGTGCAGGACGGCGGCACGGACGTCACCGTCAGCCTGCCGCAGGCCACCATCACGCGGTACGTCGTCGTCTGGCTGACCTCCCTGCCCCAGGTGGGCGATGGCGAGTTCCGCGGCGAGGTCGCCGAGGTGCGGGTCGACGGTCGCTCCTGACGCCGGTGCCGGGAATGTCCGGCGACTAGGCTGCGTTGGGACAAGCGTCACCAGCAGAGAGCAGACCATGAGCACTGAGCAGTCCCCCAGCAGCGTGCGAAACCTGATCATCGTCGGGTCCGGCCCGTCGGGCTACACCGCGGCCATCTACGCCGCGCGAGCGAACCTGGAACCGTTGGTCTTCGAGGGGTCGGTCACCGCCGGCGGCGCCCTCATGAACACCACCGATGTCGAGAACTTCCCCGGGTTCCCCGACGGCATCATGGGCCCGGAACTGATGGACCACCTCCGCGCCCAGGCCGAGCGCTTCGGCGCCGAGCTCGTGGCCGACGACGTCACCGAGGTCGACCTCACCGGCGAGATCAAGACCGTCACGCTCGCCGACGGGTCCACGTACTCCGCCCACGCCGTCGTGCTCGCCACCGGCTCGGGCTACCGCAAGCTCGGCATCCCGCGCGAGGACGAGCTGTCCGGCCACGGCGTCAGCTGGTGTGCCACGTGCGACGGCTTCTTCTTCCGCGAGCAGAACATCGTCGTGGTCGGTGGCGGCGACTCCGCGCTCGAGGAGGCCACCTTCCTCACGCGGTTCGCCAGCAAGGTCACGCTGGTGCACCGTCGTGGCGAGCTGCGCGCGTCCAAGATCATGCAGGACCGCGCCCTCGGCAACGACAAGATCGAGTTCGCTTGGAACTCCGAGGTCGCCGAGCTGCACGGTGAGGGCCAGCTCACGTCCATCACCCTGCGCGACACCGAGACCGGTGAGACCCGTGAGCTCGATGCGACCGGCCTGTTCATCGCGATCGGCCACGACCCGCGCTCGGAGCTCCTGCGCGGCCAGGTCAAGCTCGATGACGAGGGTTACGTGCTCGTGCAGCCCGGGTCCACCGCCACCAACCTGCCCGGTGTGTTCGCGGCCGGCGACCTCGTCGACCACACCTACCGGCAGGCCATCACCGCTGCCGGTACCGGCTGTGCCGCCTCGCTCGACGCCGAGCGCTACCTGGCCGCGCTCGAGCAGGACACCGTCCCGTCCGTCGACGCCGCCCTCATCAGCTGACCCACCCCAACTCAGCACCCCGCAACCGAGTCCCGAGCACCCAGTCCCGAGCACAAGGAGAACCATGGCCACCATCAACGCCGTCACCGACGCCGACTTCGACGAGATCGTCCTGAACGCGCCGGGCCCCGTGCTCGTCGACTTCTGGGCCGACTGGTGCGGTCCGTGCCGTCAGCTCGCGCCGATCCTGCAGGAGATCGCCGACGAGAAGGGCGAGGAGCTCACGATCGTCAAGATCGACGCCGACGCCAACCCCGTCACGCCCGCCAAGTACCGCGTCACGGGTCTGCCCACGATCAACCTGTACAACGGCGGTGAGGTCGTGGCCTCGATTGTCGGCGTGCGCCCGAAGTCGGCGCTCCTCAAGGAGCTCGACAAGCACCTCTGATCACCCCTGCTAGATATACAAATCCCCTTGTCGACAAATCGACAAGGGGATTTGTATATCTATTGCTGATCAGTCGGGCCGCTGCGGATCCATCAGTCCCACGATCCGCTCGAGGTCGTCGATCGTGGCGAACTCGACCGTGACACGTCCCTTGGTACGTCCGAGGTTGATCTTGACGCGGGTGTCGAAGCGCTCCGACAGACGGCGTGAGACCTCCTCGAGGCGGGGGGCCGACACGGTCGGGGAGGGGCGCTTGGTCCGCTGGGTCTCGGGATCGTCGCCCGTGAGGGTCACGATCTCCTCCAGCGCTCGGACCGACAGGCCCTCGGCCACCACACGGGTCGCCAGGCGCTCCTGGATCTCGGTGTTGCCCACGGTGACCAGCGCTCGCGCGTGTCCGGCCGAGAGCACACCGGCCGCCACGCGACGCTGCACCGCGGGGCTCAGGCGCAGCAGACGCAGCGTGTTGCTGATCTGCGGACGGGACCGGCCGATCCGGCTGGCCAGCTCTTCGTGCGTGCAGCCGAAGTCGTCGAGCAGCTGCTGGTAGGCGGCCGCCTCCTCGAGCGGGTTGAGCTCGGACCGGTGCAGGTTCTCCAGGAGCGCGTCGCGCAGGAGATCCTCGTCCTGTGTGTCGCGCACGACCGCCGCGATGGTCTCGAGTCCCGCCTCGCGATGGGCCCGCCACCGGCGCTCGCCCATGATGAGCTCGAACTTCTCGGGGCCGACCTCACGCACCACGATCGGCTGCAGCAGGCCGATCTCCCGGATGGAGTGGACCAGCTCGGCCATCGCGTCCTCGTCGAAGACGGTGCGCGGCTGCCGGGGGTTGGGCTCGATCGAGGTGACCGGCAGCTCGGCGAAGCGAGCACCCTCGATCTGCTTGAGGCCCGAGCTCTCCGCCTCGCCCGCGTTCTGCGGGATCAGTGCTTCGAGGCCCCGGCCCAGACCCCGACTACGACGATTGCTCATGCCTCTGCCTTCCGGGTGGCGGCCTCGGCGATCTCGCGTGCGGCCTCGATGTAGGACAGCGCACCCGACGACGTGGGGTCGTAGGACACGACCGACTGCTGATAGCTCGGAGCCTCCGAGATCCGCACGGAGCGGGGAATGGGCGCCTGCAGCACCAGGGGACCGAAGTGCTGACGGACCTCGGCCGCGACACCCGACGACAGGTTGGTGCGGCCGTCGTACATCGTGAGCAGGATCGTGGTGACGTCGAGCTTCGGGTTCAGGTGGGCCTTGACCAGCTCGATGTTGCGCAGCAGCTGACCCAGGCCCTCCAGCGCGTAGTACTCGCACTGGATTGGGATCAGGACCTCACGCCCCGCCACCATGGCGTTGACCGTGAGCAGTCCGAGCGAGGGTGGGCAGTCGATGTAGACGTAGTCGTAACGATCGCCGGCATCCTCGGACTCGGCGAGATAGCTCTGCAGCGCCTTGTCGAGGCGCGTCTCGCGCGCCACCAGCGACACGAGCTCGATCTCCGCGCCGGCCAGGTCGATCGAGGCCGGCAGGACCGAGATCGTCGGATGGGCCACGCAGGGCTGCACCAGGGCGTCGATCGACTCGCCCTCGACCAGCGCCTCGTACACGCCGGGAGTTCCCTCGGTGTGGGCGATGTCGAGCGCCGTGGAGGTGTTGCCCTGGGGGTCGAGATCGATCACCAGCACGCGGAGACCCTTGACGGCCATCGCCGCCGCGAGGTTGACCGTCGTGGTGGTCTTGCCGACGCCACCCTTCTGGTTCGCGACGACGAAGACGCGAGTGCGCTCGGGGCGCGGCAGTGTCACGATCGCGTCGACCCTGCGAGCCAGCGCGACATGCTCCTCGGCTGCCCGGGCGAGGGGCGTCGAGTCATCGGGGTGCACCGTGGTCATCTCCTCCACCTCGTGGTTTCACGTGAAACGAAGCGCTCAACCATCCGCGCGGTCACCGCGTGAGCTCCACGACGGTCGTCGGCACTGCCAGATCACCATAGGACTCGATGCGGACATCCGTGACACCGAGCCGCTTCAGCAACGGACGCGCCGACTCGACCTCCTCGGGTGCGGAGCGACCCTTCATCGCGAGCAGCACGCCGCCGGGGGCCACGAGCGGCCAGCACCAGGTCGTCAGCTTGTCCAGCGCCGCCACGGCGCGCGCCGTCACCACCTCGTAGGTCGCTCGATGTTCCTCGGCCCGGGAACGCACGACCTCGACGTTCGTCAGCCCGAGGTCAGCGACGACCTCCTCCAGGAACGAGACCCGGCGGAGCAACGGCTCGACCAGCGTCATGCGCAGATCGGGTCGGGCGATCGCCCAGACCAGACCGGGCAGGCCCGCGCCCGTGCCGACGTCGGCCACCGAGGCGCCCTGGGGGAGTCGGGGTGCCACGACGACACAGTTGAGCAGGTGACGGTCCCACAGGCGGGGGACCTCCCTCGGGCCGATCATCCCGCGGTCGACACCCCAGGTGCTCAGCAGCTCGGCATAGCGCTGGGCCTGCGCCCATCCCTCGCCGAAAAGCTCCTCGGAACCGGCCGGGGGTTCTGTTTCACGTGAAACAGACATCAGGCTCCGGCGGGGAGAACCACCACGTAGCGACGGGGCTCATCGCCCTCGGACTCGCTTCGCAGACCAGCCTCGGCCACGACATCGTGCACGATCTTGCGCTCGAAGGCGGTCATGGGATCGAGCTCGATGCGCTCGGCACCCGCACCGATCGCGGCGACCGCTCCGGCCGCCTCCTCACGCAGGGCCACCCGGCGACCGTCGCGGTACCCCGCGATGTCGAGCATCAGGCGGCTGCGCTCGCCGGTCTGGCGGTAGACCGCCAGGCGCGTGAGCTCCTGCAGGGCGTCGAGCACCTGGCCCTCGGATCCCACGAGGTGATCGAGACGACCTCCGACGATCGAGACCGCGGCGCGGTCGCCGTCGACATCCATGTCGATGTCGCCGTCGAGGTCGGCGATGTCCAGCAGGCCCTCCAGGAAGTCCGCGGCGATGTCGCCCTCGACCTCCAGCTTGGTCGCGTCGCTGCTCATCGAGAGCCACCCTTCTTGCGTTGGTTGCGTGTCTGCTTCTTCGGCTGCGCGCGCGGCTTCGGCTTGACGATCTCGTCGACCACCGTGGCCGGGTCGTCGGCGACGTCCTTGCCCTTGGCGGCGTCACGCTGCTGCTTGGCCTTGAAGGCCGGGGTGCCCGGGGCCGGGTTGCGCCGGATCACGTAGAACTGCTGGCCCATGGTCCAGAAGTTCGAGGTGACCCAGTAGAACAGCACGCCGAGCGGGAAGAAGATGCCGCCGATCGCGAAGACCGGGGGGAGCACGTAGAGCAGCATCTTCTGCTGCTGCGCGTACGGACCGTTCAGCGCGTCGGCCGGCATGTTCTTGGCCATCAGCTGGCGCTGCGTCAGGAACTGCGTCGCACACATCACGATCACGAGGAAGATCGCCAGCACCTGCGTCGGCAGGTGGGCGGCGTTGATGAAGGTCTCGGCAATGCGTCCGCCCAGGAACTCGGCGTCGCTCAACGACTGCGCATCGTCGCGGGTCAGGAATCCCTTGGCGCCGTCGCCGCCCTTCTTGGCCGCCTGGTCGATCGTGCGGAACAGGGCGAAGAAGATCGGCATCTGGGCCAGCAGCGGCAGGCACGACGCGAACGGGTTGGTGCCCGTGTCCTTCCAGAGCTTCATCTGCTCCTGCGTGAGCCGCTCACGGTCGTGCGCGTACTTCTTCTGCAGCTCCTTGATCTTGGGCTGCAGGAGCTGCATGTTGCGGCTGCTCTTGATCTGCTTCACGAACAGGGGGATCAGCATCGCGCGGATCGTGATCGTCAGGCCGATGATCGACAGCACCCAGACCCAGCCGTCGCTCATGCCGGGGATCTGGTCGAACGCCCAGTGCCACGCCTTCAAGACGGCGGACACCGCGTAGTACAGCGGTGTCATGATCGCCGAACCGATCGCGCTGAAGATCTCCACGTTTTCTCCTCAGTGGGACACCGGGCGGTGTCCATGTTGGGGGGCCGGAGCCGGGGGGACGGGGTCGTACCCGCCGGGACTCCAGGGGTGGCACCGCAGCAGGCGCCGGAGGGCGAGCCACGAACCGCGCAGGGCACCGTGGGTCTCCACGGCTCCGAGCGCATAGGCCGAACACGTCGGATGGTACCGACACACCTGTCCGTACAACGGACTGATCGCGAACCGGTAGGCCTTCAGCAGGCCGATCAGCAGCAGGCGCAGCACGTCGTCACACCCGCTTCGCGGTCGAACGACGCACGGCCCGGCGCAGGCAGTCGACCGCGTCGGCCGCGAGGTCGTGGCGCACCGCGGCCGGGGCCAGAGCGCGGAACACGACGCGTGACCCGTCAGGCAGAGCCGCCAGCTCGGGCGACACCGCATGCCGGATCCGCCGCTTGACCCGATTGCGGACCACGGCGTTGCCGACCTTCTTGCCCACGACCAGGCCGACGCGCACGCCGGACCCGTCGGTCAGGGCGACGTGCGAGACGAGCGCGTCGGTCGACGCCGAGGCGCCACGACGGATCGTGCGGCGGAACTCGTCGCCGTCACGCATGCGGTACGCCTGGGGGAGCACCGCTCAGACCCGTCGCGACCGGGTCAAGATCAGGCGGAGAGCTTCGCGCGGCCCTTGGTGCGACGCGACGCCAGGATGGCGCGGCCGGCACGCGTGCGCATGCGGAGGCGGAAGCCGTGCTTCTTGGAGCGACGACGGTTGTTCGGCTGGAAAGTGCGCTTGCTCACGGGTCAGTCCTTCTTGAGGGGGAAATCGGTGATCGTCGACGATCACCGCTCACCCACGACATCATCGGAGCAGGCTCCGGGTCGCAGGCACGCGGCCGACGGTCGCGCGACTGTGCAACGGTACGGGGGCCGTCAGACCATGGTCAAACTGACCCTTCTACTCCTGTGCGTCGCGTCGCGTCCATGCGACACGCCGTGCAGGACCCGAGGTTTGTGCAGAACTCGCTTGTGTGTGCTCCCGCACCGCTGCTAGCGTCACCGCGGTACCGAGTTGTCCACAGTTCGACGTGGTCCGGACCATCCACATACACACCCTGTGGATAACCGTGTGGACCCAATGGAGGCCACATGTCCGACGGTTCTGCGTCGTCCGCGGAGGCCGATCTGGCGGTCGCGTGGCAGGCGGCTGTCGACCGTCTCTCGCCCGGGGCGCGCGTGTGGGTCTTTCCCGCCGTCCCGCTGAGTCTCCACAACGACATCGTGATCGCCGCGGTGCAGAACGACCTCGCCCGCGCGCAGCTCGAGTCGCGCGTGCGGCCCGTCCTCGAGCAGGCCCTGAGCCGTGAGCTCGGGACCGAGGTCCGGCTGGTCGTCACGATCGACGCCAGCATCACGCCCCCGGACACCCCCCTCATGGAGGACCCCGCTCCGGTCGCCTCGCCGCTCGACGAGCTCGACGAGGACGACGACGAGGACCAGTTCGTCCCGCGCTGGGGACCCGCGGCCACGCCCGTCACCGGCCGGCCTGCCAACATCGCCGAGGCCCGGCTCAATCCGCGCTACCTGTTCGAGAACTTCGTGACGGGCTCGTCCAACCGCTTCGCGCACGCCGCGGCCGTCGCCACGGCGGAAGCCCCCGGCAAGGCCTACAACCCCCTGGTCATCTACGGCGACTCCGGGCTCGGCAAGACGCACCTGCTCCACGCGATCGGCCACTACGTGCTCGGTCTCTACCCGTCCTCCCGTGTGCGCTACGTCAACACCGAGGAGTTCACGAACGACGTCATCAACGCGATCGGCGAGCGGCGCACGGGTGACCTGAAGCGCAAGTACCGCGAGATCGACGTCCTGCTGGTCGACGACATCCAGTTCATCGAGGGCAAGGAGGCGACGCAGGAGGAGTTCTTCCACACGTTCAACGCCCTGCACAACGAGAACAAGCAGATCGTCATGACCTCGGACCGCCCGCCGAAGAACCTCAAGACGCTCGAGGAGCGGCTGCGCAACCGGTTCGAGTGGGGACTCACGACCGACGTCACGCCGCCCGAGCTGGAGACGCGCATCGCGATCCTGCGCAAGAAGGCCGCCAACGACGGCCTCACGGTGCCCGCCGACGTGCTGGAGTTCATCGCCACCAAGGTGCAGACCAACATCCGCGAGCTCGAGGGCGCCCTCATCCGGGTCACGGCGTTCGCCAACCTCAACAAGACTCCGGTCGACATGAACCTGTCGCAGATCGTCCTGAAGGACCTGGTCAGCGCCGGGGGCGACCCCGTCGTCACGAGCGCGCTCATCATCGCCCAGACGGCGGCGTACTCGGAGTTCGCGATCGACGAGATCTGCGGCACCAACCGCCAGCGTGACCTCGTGCTCGCGCGGCAGATCGCGATGTACCTGTGCCGCGAGCTCACCGATCTCTCGCTGCCCAAGATCGGCCAGGAGTTCGGCGGACGCGACCACACCACGGTCATGCACGCGGTCAAGAAGATCGGGCTGCTCATGACCGAGCGCCACGCGGTCTTCAACCAGGTCACCGAGCTGACCAACCGCATCAAGCAGCAGGCACGTCAGTCCTGATTTCTTGTCCTTCCCCAGTTGGGGACGACCCTGTGGGTAAGTCTCCACCTGAGGTGGACATCAGATGACGTCGTGTGAATGGCGTGTGAACGCCCTCGCTCCGTGCACACCCCCACGGGGCGGATGCACCGCTTCGTCCCCACACCGTCCACCGGCAAAATCCCGGGAACCGGAGCAGCATCACCGGTTCTCCACAGAATCCACAGGTGCTACGACTACTACTACCGAGATAGACACAGGAAAACTCGTTGAAGGGGTCCAGCACCGATGTGTGTGGACAAGTCCCCGACGAATCACACGAACGCACCACATGTCCGACGGCTGGCCTAGGATCGAGTCCGGTCCCGTGGCAGGATTCAGCCACCGACACCCGTCGACGCCAGTCTGAGAGGCCCCCTACGTGAAGTTCCGGATCGAACGCGACACCCTCGCCGATGCCGTGGCGTGGACTGCCCGCAGTCTTCCGGTGCGTCCGAGCGTCCCCGTCCTGGCCGGGCTCCTGATCGAGGCCGGCACCGACGGACTCACGCTGTCGGGGTTCGACTACGAGACGTCCACGCGCGCCACGCTCCCGGCCGAGGTCAGTGCCGACGGCCGGGCCCTGGTCAGCGGGCGTCTGCTCAGCGAGATCGTCAAGTCGCTGCCGGGCAAGCCGGTCGACGTCGCCCTCGACGGCACCAAGGTCCGGGTCGAGTGCGGCAGCGCCCGCTTCAGCCTGCAGACCATGCCGGTCGAGGAGTACCCGCGCCTGCCGCAGATGCCCACCGCCACCGGCACGGTCAAGGCCGACACGTTCGTCACCGCGGTGCAGCAGGCGGGCGCCGCCGCGGGCCGAGACGAGATGCTCCCGCTGCTCACCGGGGTGCGCCTCGAGCTCGAGGGATCCACGATCTCGCTCATGGCCACCGACCGGTTCCGCGCCAGCCTGCGCGACCTCGAGTGGTTCCCCGAGGCCAGCGACCTCTCCGCCCGTGCCCTGGTCCCGGCCCGTGTCCTGGGCGAGACGGCGCGCTCGTTCGCCGGGGGCAGCGACATCACGATCGCGGTCTCGTCCGGCGAGAGCGGTGACGGCCTGATCGGTTTCGAGGGCACGGTCGGCAACGGCAGCCGTCGCACCACGACCCGGCTGCTCGAGGGCGACTTCCCCCGCGTGCGCCAGCTCTTCTCGGCCACGCCCGAGACCGTCGCCTACGTCGCCACGCAGGACCTCGTCGACGCTGTCAAGCGCGTGGCGCTCGTGGCCGAGCGCAACACGCCCGTGCGCCTGTCGTTCTCGGAGGGCACGCTGCTGCTCGAGGCCGGCACCGGCGACGAGGCCCAGGCCAGCGAGTCGATCGAGGCCACCGTCAACGGTGGCGACATCTCGATCGGCTTCAACCCCTCGTACCTGCTCGAGGGTCTGGGGGTCATGTCCGACCCCGTCGTGCACCTGGCCTTCACGCAACACACCAAGCCCGCCGCAATCAGCGGTGTCGGCGAGATCGGCGCGGAGCCCGACGGAGCGTTCCGCTACCTGATCATGCCGGTTCGTCTCCAGACCTGATTTCCCCCTTGGAGGGCACGATGCATCTCGGACTCATCGGCTTGGGCAAGATGGGTGGCAACATGCGCGAGCGCCTGCGCGAGCACGATGTCACCGTCACCGGTTACGACCGCGATGCCTCGGTCAGCGACGTCGGCTCGGTCGCCGAGCTGGTCGAGGCCCTGCCCAGCCCCAAGGTCGTGTGGGTCATGGTGCCCGCCGGCGAGCCCACCCGCGCCACGGTCACCGAGCTCGGCGAGCTGCTGGGCGAGGGCGACATCGTCATCGACGGCGGCAACTCGCGCTGGACCGACGACATCGAGCACGGCGAGCTGCTCGCGGCCAAGGGCATCGGCTACCTCGACTGCGGCGTCAGCGGCGGCGTCTGGGGTCGCAAGAACGGCTACGCCCTGATGGTCGGCGGCGACGCTGCCGACGTCGCCACGGTGCAGCCGGTCTTCGACGCGCTGCGTCCGGACGCGGCCGAGGGCACCGACAAGACCGGCGGCTTCGTGCACGCCGGCAAGGTCGGCTCGGGGCACTTCGCCAAGATGGTCCACAACGGTGTCGAGTACGCCATGATGCAGGCCTACGCCGAGGGCTTCGAGCTGCTCGAGAAGACCGAGCTCGTCGACGACGTCCCGGCCGTGCTCGACTCCTGGCGTGAGGGCACGGTCGTGCGTTCCTGGCTGCTCGACCTGCTCGTGCAGGCACTCGAGGACGATCCGGGTCTGTCCAAGATCCGCGGCTACGCCGACGACTCCGGCGAAGGACGCTGGACCGTCGAGGCGGCCATCGAGCACGCGGTGCCGATGCACACCATCGCGGCCTCGTTGTTCGCCCGGTTCCAGTCCCGCCAGGACGAGTCACCGGCGATGCAGGCCGTCGCAGCGATGCGTCAGCAGTTCGGCGGCCACGCCGTGCGTGCCGCGGCCGAGCCCGGCACGGGTGAGCCGCCGTCGGCCGACTGACGTGCACGTCGCTCGACTCGCCCTGCACGACTTCCGTTCCTACACGGAGGTCGACGTCGAGATGGGCGCCGGCCCCATCGCCTTCGTCGGGGCGAACGGTCAGGGCAAGACCAACCTTGTCGAGGCGGTCGACTACCTCGCCCGCCTCGACTCCCACCGGGTCTCGAGCGACACCCCGCTCGTGCGGGCCGGCACCGAGCGCGCGATCGTCCGCGCCGAGGTCGTGCGCCAGGACCGCTCGGCCCTGATCGAGGTCGAGATCAATCCGGGCCGCAGCAACCGAGCCCGGGTCAACCGCTCCGAGCTCCCGCGCGTCCGTGAGCTGCTCGGCACGGTGCGCACGGTCCTGTTCTCGCCCGAGGACCTCGCGCTCGTGAAAGGCGATCCGTCCGATCGTCGGCGCTTTCTCGACGACCACCTCCTGATGCAGTCGGTGCGGCAGGCCGGCGTCAAGGCCGACTACGAGCGCACCCTCCGGCAGCGGAACACCTTGCTGAAGTCAGCCAGAGGTCGACAAGTAGATTTGTCGACATTGGAGATCTGGGACGAGCGACTCGCGACGCTCGGCGGTGAGATCACGGCCCGGCGCCTGGTGGTGCTCGACGAGATCGCCCCGCACCTCGAGAAGCGGCACGCCGGCGTGGCCGCGTCAGCGGCCGAGACCCGGCGACAGGTCACCGCGTCCTACGTCGCCAAGACCGGGGTGCTGCACGCCGACCATCCTCGCGACCTCGAGGGATGCCGCGACCTCCTGCTGCGATCGATCCAGGAGCGGCGCCGCGACGAGCTCGACCGCGGGGTCAGCCTCGTCGGCCCGCACCGCGACGACGTCGAGCTGCGCATCGGCGAGCTCCCGGCCAAGGGATACGCGAGCCACGGCGAGTCGTGGTCGCTCGCCCTGGCGCTGCGGCTCGCGTCCTTCGACCACCTGCGCGCGCCCGACCAGGGAGCCGACGACCCGATCCTGATCCTCGACGACGTCTTCGCCGAGCTCGACACGGGGCGTCGTGATCATCTGGCATCCATGGCCGAGCACGTCGAGCAGGTGCTCGTCACGGCGGCGGTCGCCGGTGACGTGCCCCCGGGTCTGCGCGGGCGGCGCTTCCGCGTCGCCGACGGCGCGGTGCTCGATGACTGACGACGCCGTGCCACCCGAGAGCGAGCCCGAGAGCGAGCCAGATCCGGCGCCGGGCCGGAAGCCGGACGACCCCATGCGCCTGGCTCGTGAGCTGGCCGACGGCTACCGGTCGGCGAACCCCGGCTCCGTCCCCCGGCGCCGACGTCGGGGCCAGCGTCCCGTCGCCCGGCGCGGCGACCGCGACGACGCGATGCCGCTGGCGGCCGCACTCGGTGACCTCGTCGACCAGCAGGGGTGGACCGACCAGCTGGCCGCCTCGAGGGTCTTCACCGACTGGTCCTCGATCGTCGGGCCCGACATCGCCCAGCACTCGCTCGTCGAGGGGTTCGCCGACCAGGTCGTCTCGGTGCGCGCCGACTCCAGCGCCTGGCGCAAGGAGCTCCAGCTACTCGCGCCGCGCATCGTGGCCCGGCTCAACGAGGAGCTCGGGCACGGATCGGTCCTGCGCATCGACGTCCGTGGCCCGGAGGCGCCGTCGTGGAAGCACGGCAAGCGCACGGTCCGCGGCGGCCGCGGCCCCCGCGACACCTACGGATGAACCGCGCCGGCGAAGCCGGCCATCGTGTCCGACCGCGCTGACCGGCTTCGCCGGTGGAGACCATGAGGCTCGGCCGCGGGCGGCCTCGCCTCATTCCTGGGGGGAGACGCGGTCCATGAGCGCGGTGCTCACCGCGGTGAGGAGGGCGACGCTGCCGAGGACCACGCTGGAGGTCAGGAAGCCGTCCCACCCGTCGGTCGGCCGCACGCCGATCACGATCAGGAAGACGAGGGCGGCGGCCGATCCGAGCACCGCGAAGGTCAGTCCGCCGGTGCAGCGCCGAATCCCACCGCCGACCACGAAAGCCGCCGCCGCGGTCCAGACGAGGCACACCAGCACCGCGGCCAGGACGTCGGCGGGCCGGTGCCAGCCCGCCACGACCGTCGAGGCACCCGTGAGCGTCACGGCGAAGGAGCCCGCCGTGAGCACCACCGGACGCAGCCACGCGGGGCTGACGAGGCACAGGGCACCGAGCGTCGCGGCGATCACGGTCGTGTGGCCGCTGGGCAGGCTGTTGTGCGCGACGATGCCGCCGACGAACTCGGTGCGGTCGAGCACCGCATGCTTCAGGATCTGCGTCGTCAGGTTGGCGCCACCGATCACGGCCAGCGCCGCCAGTGCCAGGCGCACCTGGCCCCGCAAAAGTGCCAGGGCGACCGCTCCGGCCGCGGCGATCGCGACAGCGGCGATCGAGACGTAGCCCAGCACGCTGAGCACCGTGAGCTGCGTGTCGCGCCCGGCGGTGACGGTGGTCATGGCGGACTGGTCCAGGTCCTGGCCGCTCGCGGTCCACAGGGCCAGGGCGGTGACGCCGAGCAGGCCCCCGACGCCGAGCAGGATCGCGAGAAACGCCCGCAGGCGCACGCTGCGCACCGGGCTGGCCTGCGGCTCCTGGATCGTGCCGGCGTCCGTCATCGACATGGGTTCTACTGTGCCGCATCGAGGCAATACCGGCCGATCGACCTGGCGGCACCGAGGCGACCCGGTGACCCCCGGGAGCGATCCCGGGTGCGGAGCCGGGTCCGCGAACCCCTCCCAGCCCCCTTCTACGGCCTCTCAGCCCCCAGCCTCGTCGCAGACTCAAGGCCCGACACTGTGGAGGGAACGCTCAGACGCTCTCTACGGCCCCTTATACTGAACAGGTGACCCAAACTCCAGATCCTGCGGCGCACGTGCCCACCGGCTATGACGCCAGCAACATCCAGGTCCTCGAGGGTCTGGAGGCGGTCCGCAAGCGTCCCGGCATGTACATCGGGTCCACCGGTGAGCGCGGACTGCACCACCTCGTCTACGAGGTCGTCGACAACTCGGTCGACGAGGCGCTCGCCGGTCACGCCACGCGCATCGAGGTCACGCTGCTGGCCGACGGTGGCGTCCGGGTGGTCGACGACGGCCGCGGCATCCCGGTCGACGAGCACCCGATCGAGAAGATCCCGGCGGTCACGCTGGTGCTCACGTCGCTCCACGCGGGCGGCAAGTTCGGCGGCGGCGGCTACAAGGTCTCCGGCGGTCTGCACGGCGTCGGCATCTCCGTGGTCAACGCCTTGAGCACCACGATGCACACCACGGTGTACCGCGACGGCTACACGTGGCGCCAGACCTTCCACGACGGCGTGCCCGAGAAGGTGCTCGAGCGCGGCGAGCCCACTGCCGCCACGGGGACGACGCAGGTCTTCTACGCCAACGAGGAGATCTTCGAGAGCACCGAGTTCTCCTACGAGACGCTCAAGACCCGGTTCCGGGAGATGGCGTTCCTCAACAAGGGTCTCGAGATCGGCCTGACCGACGAGCGCGACCACGACGGCGACGATCCCGAGGGCGGAACCGCCGACGGCGACTCGATCGAGCGCAGCGTCGAGTTCCGCTACGACCAGGGCCTGGTCGACTACGTGCAGCACATCAACGTCGGCGCCAAGACCGCGATCCACCGCGACATCATCGGCATCGAGCGCGAGGACGAGGGCGCGGGCCTGTCGCTCGAGGTCGCGATGCAGTGGAACGCGAGCTTCTCGGAGTCGGTGCACACGTTCGCCAACACGATCAACACCCACGAGGGCGGCACGCACGAGGAGGGCTTCCGCGCGGCGCTGACCACCACGGTCAACCGCTTCGCCGAGTCCAACAACCTCATCAAGAAGAAGGAGGACCGGCTCACGGGCGACGACATCCGTGAGGGCCTCACCGCGATCCTCTCGATCAAGCTCGAGGAGCCCCAGTTCGAGGGGCAGACCAAGACCAAGCTCGGCAACACCGAGGCCAAGGGCTTCGTGCAGCAGGTCCTCAACGAGGAGCTCGGCGCGTGGTTCGAGCAGAACCCCGCCGAGGGCAAGACCATCGTGCGCAAGTCGATCGACGCCGCGAGCGCCCGCATGGCCGCCCGCAAGGCGCGCGACCTCGCCCGCAACCGCAAGGGCTTCCTCGGCGGCGGTGGCCTGCCCGGCAAGCTCGCCGACTGCTCCAGCCGCAACCCGGAGGAGTGCGAGGTCTTCATCGTCGAGGGCAACTCGGCCGGTGGTTCGGCCAAGGGCGGGCGCGATCCGCGCACGCAGGCGATCCTCCCGCTGCGCGGCAAGATCCTCAACGTCGAGAAGGCGCGGATCGACAAGATCCTGCAGAACGCCGAGGTCCAGGCCATCATCAGCGCGCTCGGCACGGGCGTGCACGAGGACTTCGACATCGCCAAGCTGCGCTATCACAAGATCGTGCTGATGGCCGACGCCGACGTCGACGGCCAGCACATCACCACGCTGCTTCTCACGCTGCTGTTCCGCTTCATGAAGCAGCTCATCGACGCGGGCCACGTGTACCTCGCGCAGCCGCCGCTGTACAAGATCAAGTGGACCAACGCGCCGCACGAGCTCGCCTACTCCGACCGCGAGCGCGACGTGCTGCTGGTCGCCGGCGAGGAGGCGGGTCGCCGTCTGCCCAAGGAGGCCCCGGTGCAGCGCTACAAGGGTCTCGGCGAGATGAACGACTCCGAGCTCTGGGACACCACGATGGATCCCGACGGCCGCGTCCTGCGTCAGGTCACCCTCGACGACGCCGCGGTGGCCGACGAGATGTTCACGATCCTCATGGGCGAGGACGTCGAGCAGCGCCGCAACTTCATCCAGCGCAACGCCAAGGACGTCAGGTTCCTCGACATCTAACCGAACCCGGTGGTTGAGGTGCGAGTGCCGCCTGCGGCACGAGCCTCGAAGCCACCTCCACACGATGACCAGGTTTCGAGGCTCCTCGTTCCTCGTCGCACCTCAACCAGCGGAATCTCCCAAAGGACTGACCCGTGACTGACACCCCGATCGAGCGCGACCGGATCGAGCCCGTCGAGCTGCAGGAGGAGATGCAGCGCTCGTACATCGACTACGCCATGAGCGTCATCGTGTCGCGCGCGCTGCCCGACGTGCGCGACGGCCTCAAGCCGGTGCACCGCCGTGTGCTCTACGCGATGTACGACGGTGGCTACCGCCCCGACCGCGGCTTCAGCAAGTGCAGCCGCATCGTCGGTGACGTCATGGGTCAGTACCACCCGCACGGCGACACCGCGATCTACGACACCCTCGTCCGTCTGGCGCAGCCGTGGGTCATGCGCGCGCCGATGATCCTCGGCCAGGGCAACTTCGGCTCGCCGGGCGACGACCCGGCCGCCGCGATGCGGTACACCGAGTGCAAGCTCGCGCCGATCGCGATGGAGATGGTCCGCGACATCGACGAGGAGACCGTCGACTTCAAGCCCAACTACGACGGCCGGTCGGCCGAGCCCACGGTGCTGCCGTCGCGCATCCCCAACCTGCTCGTCAACGGCTCGGCCGGCATCGCGGTCGGCATGGCCACCAACATCCCGCCGCACAACCTCCGCGAGGTCGCCGAGGGTGCGCAGTGGGCGCTGGCCCACCCGGGCGCGTCGCGTGAGGAGCTGCTCGAGGCCCTCATGGGTCACATCAAGGGCCCCGACTTCCCCTCGCACGGACTCATCGTCGGCACCAGCGGCATCGAGGACATGTACCGCACGGGTCGTGGCTCGGTCACGATGCGCGCGATCGTGGGCATCGAGGAGGACACCAAGGGCCGCATCCAGCTCGTCGTCACGGAGCTGCCCTACCAGGTCAACCCCGATGCGCTGATGCGCAAGATCGCCGAGCTGGTCAACTCCGGACGCCTCCAGGGCATCTCCGACCTGCGCGACGAGTCGAGCTCGCGCGTCGGTCGCCGCATCGTGGTGGAGGTCCGCCGCGACGCCGTGGCCCGGGTCGTGCTCAACAACCTCTACAAGTTCACCGACCTGCAGAGCAACTTCAGCGCCAACATGCTCGCGATCGTCGACGACGTCCCGCGCACCCTGAGCCTCGACGGCTTCATCTCGAACTGGATCACGCACCAGATCAGCGTGATCCGCCGGCGCACCGAGTTCCGCCTCCGCAAGGCTGAGGAGCGCGCGCACATCTTCCGCGGCCTGGCCAAGGCGCTCGACGCGCTCGACGACGTCATCGCCCTGATCCGCCGCAGCCCCACGGTCGACGAGGCACGCACGGGTCTGATCGGTCTGCTCGACATTGACGAGCTGCAGGCCAACGCGATCCTCGAGATGCAGCTGCGTCGCCTCGCCGCCCTCGAGCGCCAGAAGATCATGGACGACCTGGCCGAGCTCGAGCGCGTCATCGCCGACCTCAAGGACATCCTCGCCTCGGACGAGCGCCAGCGCACCATCGTCTCGACCGAGCTGGCTGAGATCGTCGACAAGTACGGCGACGACCGCCGCACCCGCATCATCCCGGCCGACGGCGACCTGTCCGACGAGGACCTCATCCCCGATGAGGAGGTCGTGGTCACGATCACCGCCGGCGGATACGCCAAGCGCACCAAGACCGAGCTGTACCGGGTGCAGAACCGCGGCGGCAAGGGCGTGCGAGGGGCGCAACTGCGCGACGGCGACTACGTCGAGCACCTGTTCCCGACCACGGCGCACCACTGGATCCTGTTCTTCACCACCGCCGGTCGCGTCTACCGCGCCAAGGCGTACCACCTGCCGGAGGCCGGCCGCGACGCGAAGGGTGGCCACGTCGCCGGGCTGCTGTCGTTCCAGCCCGACGAGCAGATCGCCCAGGTGCTGGCGGTCCGCGACTACGAGCAGTCGCCGTACCTCGTGCTGGCCACCCGCAAGGGCCTGGTCAAGAAGACGCGTCTGGCCGACTACAACAGCCCGCGCCAGGCCGGCGTCATCGCGATCAACTTCCGCGACGAGGACGACGAGCTCATCGGTGCCGAGCTGGTCGGGCCCGAGGACGACCTGCTGCTGATCTCCAAGCGGGCGCAGGCCATCCGGTTCCGCGCCGACGACGAGCAGCTGCGCCCGATGGGCCGCGCCACGTCGGGCGTCACGGGCATGAAGTTCCGCGGCGACGACGAGCTGCTCTCGATGGCCGTGATCCGTCAGGAGCACGCGGCCCTCGAGGAGGCCGAGGTCGACGCCGACGACAAGCTCTACGTCTTCACCGTCACCGACGGCGGCTTCGCCAAGAAGACCTTCGTGGGCGAGTACCGGCTGCAGGGTCGTGGCGGCATCGGCATCAAGGCGATGCAGATCAGCGAGAGTCGCGGTGAGCTGGTCGGCGGCCTCGTGCTGCGTGACACCGATGACGTCATCAGCGTCACCTCGAAGGGCCAGGTCACCCGCAGCCTCGTGTCGGGTGTCAATCCCACCGGGCGTGGCACGATGGGGGTCAGCTTCGTGAAGTTCAAGGGTGACGACCGTGTCGTCACGATCGCGCGCAACACAGAGCTCGTGGTGGCTACCGAGGGGGACGACGATGCCCCTGAGTCGACGGAGGGTGAGGCAGACGCGTGAGCAAGCGCAACGCTGACAGGGGCGCCTCGGGCGCGGATGACGCGACCGATGCGGGGTCGCTGAAGCGCCCCACCGGTGCGGCCTCCGGCGAGAACCCTCCGGCCGACGATCCGCCGCTGTCCGACGATCCGCCGTCGGACGCATCCAGCGAGGGTGCCAAGGCCAGCGGGCCGAAGCGTCCCACCAAGCGTCCGGCGAACAAGTCGGCCGCCCAGCGCGGGGCGGCGAAGAAGTCGACGCCGACCCGCCCCACCCCGAAGAAGTCGGCGGCGAGCTCCACGAGCTCGAGCCGCCCGATGACGGCGGCGGACTACGCTCGCACCACGTCGACCGACCCGTCCTCCACGTCGGTCTTCCCGGCCGTCTCCGACGACGACGAGCCCGCGCACACCCAGCCGCAGGCGGCGGTCGCCGCCGATCCGGCGCCGGAGTCGGCCGTCACCCGGCAGGCGCGGCTGAGCCTGGTGCACGTCGACCCGTGGTCGGTCACGCAGCTCGCGTTCGTCGTGTCCACGGCGCTCATGATCGTGGCGGTCGTGGCGGTCACGGTGTTCTGGGTCGTCCTGAACGTCACGGGCGTCTGGGACAACCTCAACGACACGATCAACTCGGTGCTCAGCAGCGAGGACGGCACGTTCGACGTCGAGAACTACCTCGGTTTCGGTCGGGTCGTCGGTCTGACGCTCGTGCTGTCGGCGATCAACGTCGTGCTGATGACCGCACTCGCGGCCATCGGCGCACGTCTCTACAACGCGGCGACCCACCTCGTGGGCGGCATCCAGGTCACGTTCCGCGATCGGGGCTGACCCGATTCGTGCCGCACCGCAGTGGTGGAGTAGAGTTCATCGCTGTTGCGGGCCCATAGCTCAGCTCGGTTAGAGCGCTTCCCTGATAAGGAAGAGGTCGCTGGTTCAAGTCCAGCTGGGCCCACTGTCACTCTCCAGGTCGGAGGCGTCATGAAGAAGATCGTGGCCGTCGGGATCACCGCCGCCGGCATCGTCTGGGCGCTCGCGCGCGGCCGTCGTCCCGCGGAGAACTCCTGGGCGCAGAACACCGATCGCGTCTGACGCGCTGTAGCGTGGCGAGTCCGACCACCGTTCCACCCACCGGGGGCCTTGGCGCAATTGGTAGCGCACCTGCTTTGCAAGCAGGGGGTTAGGGGTTCGAGTCCCCTAGGCTCCACCACCAGTTTCATCCCGCAGGGGTGCGGCTCGTTACATCGGGCTTCTCAGTGAATCGCGAAGACCCGGGCCGGGAAGCCTGATCCGCCCTTGGGCTTGCCCCATGACGCGACGACGAGCGCGCCAGCCTCCGGCACCTGGTCCAGGTTGGCCATCAGCTCGATCTGCCACTTGTCGTGCTGCAGGAGCAGCAGCTCGAGCCCGTAGTCGCCGGCGGAGGTCGACGAACCGGCGTCGGTGTCGGTGGTCTCGTGACCGATGGCCGTGACCCCGACCCGCTCGACGAGGTCGACGACCACCTCGCGCGACCAGCCCGGGACATGGCTGACGCCGTCGTCGTCGTGGTTCGCCATCGCGTCCGTGTCCGGCCACCGCTGGTGCCAGTCGGTGCGCAACGCGACGAAGCAGCCCGCGGGCATCGGGCCGTTGCGGCCTTCCCACGCGGCCACGTCGTCGAGCGTCGGGACCGCATCCGGGTCGGCACGCACGCGGTCGGAGATGTCGAGGACGACCAGCGGCAGGATCATCTGCTGCACCGGGATGTCGTCGACCGTGCGGGCGCCGTCGACGAAGTGCGACGGCGGGTCGCAGTGCGTGCCCCACTGGCCCACCAGCTCGTAGCGGTGCACCGCGAAGCCGTCGGGATCGACCTGGAAGGTCTGGGTGCGGACCTCGTCGGGAAAGGCCGGGAAGTGCGGCATCCCTGGGAAGAAGGCGTGGGTCAGATCGGTGAAGGTGCGGGACTGTAGCTGCGCGTGGAGCTGCCACAGCGGTCGGTCGCTCGATGCGGTCACGTCGTGCCCCCTCCGGGTCGCGACCAGAATTGCACAGTGTCGGATCGAGAGCACGACCACGCCGGGCTGCTCGCGTCACGTCGATGAACGCCGTTGGGAGTCCTGGACGGTCCCTGCCGACACTCGACCGCTTCCGCGCTCACCCCGATTGGATCGCACGCCAGCCTCCACCGTCGAGCGCCTGCGAGATCGAAGTGCCATCGTCGGGAGGGAAGTCGAGGAAGCGGAAGGTGACCTCGGTGACCAACCACGCGTCGTCGTCGCGCACGAGGTCGATCCGGTGCGTGACCCAGCTTCCGAGGTCGGACTGGTCGAGACTCAGCGTGAAGGCGACCTCCACCGAGACGGAGTCCGGTTGGTTCGCGTCGCCAGCGACCTGCGTCCTGATCCATGACTCCTCGTCGGTGCGCCAGACCTGCTGGATCTCGGAGCCCACCTTGCGGGCCAGGTTCGTCTCGAAGAAGGCGACGGTGTTCGGGTCGGCGTCCTCGGCCACGAGCTCGTCGACCATTTCATCGACATCCGTCTCCTCGCGCGTGTCGACGATCAGGTGGAGGAACTCCACCGCGAAGGCCTCGGCGTCGGGACGACTGCCGCCCGCCGTGGACAGGTCCTTCGTCTGCTCGAGATCGGGGACACCCGTCGGTGTGGCCGGCGCATCGGCGAAGTCGCCCGGCTCGGAGATCGGCTCCCCCTCCAGCAGGTCAGCGAGCTCCCCGCCGTTGACCGGGAACGAGCCCGGGCGGCCGCCGCCGCTGGATCCGGAGCAGCCTGTCACGACCGTCGCGGCCACCAGCCAGGCCACGAGCAGTGCTGCGGCGCGATGCGTTCGAGACCCCCAGAGCATGGTCAAGGGTGACATCTCGACGGATCAGTCGGCATCGACCCTTGGCCCGGATGCCGGAGCACCTCACGCCGGGGGTCGACCGAGAGTTCTCCCCAGCTGTGCACACACCTGTGGAGAACTACATCGATGTCATTCAGTGCCTTGGGCGGCCTGAACGGACATCAGGCCAGGTACTGCTGCAGGGCCTCGTCGGCGTCACGGGGCTCGAAGCCCGTGGCGCGGATCTTCGCGAGATCGAGGGCGCTGTGGGTCGGTCGGGGCGCGATCGGACCCTCGGCCGAGGCGTAGTACGTCGCGGTCGAGACCGGGGTGACCCGGGCGGGGTCGTGGCCGGTCAGCTCGTAGACGCGCTTGGCGATGGCGGCCCACGAGACCACGTCACCACTGTTCGTGACGTTGTACGTGCCGTACGCGGGGCGCTCGGCCAGGAGGTGGGAGACAGCGGCCGCGAGGTCCTCGGTGAACGTGAGCCGGCCGTGCTGGTCGTCGACCACGGTGGGGTCGATGCCCCGCTCGGCCAAGGACGCCATGGTGCGGACGAAGTTGTTGCCCTCGCCGATGACCCAGCTCGTGCGCAGGACGTAGTGCCGCGGCACCGTGGACGCGACGACGTCGCCGGCGGCCTTCGTCTGGCCGTAGACGCCCAGCGGCGAGAGCGGCTCGTCCTCGGTATGCAGCTCCTGGCTGCCGTCGAAGACGTAGTCGGTGGAGACGTGCACGAGCGTGAGGCGGTACCGGGTCGCCACCCGGGCCAGGTTGGCGACGGCCTCGACGTTGACCTTCCACGCCGCGGCACGGCCCTCGGGCGTCTCGGCCCGGTCGACCGCGGTGTAGGCGGCGGCGTTGATGATCGTGTCGTACTGGGTCCACGGCCGTGCGGTCGACAGGTCCTGCGTCAGGTCGAGGGTGTCGGCGTCGGTGAACTCGACCTGGTCCTGTCCGGCGAGCTCGCGCTGCAGCGCCGTGCCGAGCTGGCCGTGTGCGCCGACCACGAGGGTGCGGCGCGGGGCGAACGGCACGACGTCGGCCAGGCGCGGGTGGGTGCGGTCCTTGTCGGACAGCTCGCACTCGGCCAGGGGGATCGGCCAGTCGATCGCGACGGTCTCGTCGGCGAGATTGAGGAACGTGTAGGACGCGTCGGGCGACCAGTGGTCGTTGACCAGGTACGTGTACGACGTGTCGGCCTCGAGCGACTGGTAGGAGTTGCCGATGCCGCGCGAGACGTAGATCGCGACGTCCGGAGTGATCTCGGTCGTGAAGACCGTGCCGAACGTGTCGCCCTCGCGCAGGTCGACCCAGGCGCCGAACACGCGACCCGTGGCGACCGAGATGAACTTGTCCCACGGCTCAGCATGGATACCGCGCGTCGTGCCGATCTCGTCGTTGAACGAGATGTTGTTCTGCACCGGACCGAGGTCGGGCACCCCCAGTGCGGTCAGCTTCTCGCGCTGCCAGTTCTCCTTGAACCAGCCGCGGCTGTCGCCGTGCACGGGCAGGTCGATGACCAGCAGACCGGGGATCGGGGTCGCTCGGACGGACAGCTCACGACCGAAGGTCGTCACTACTGACCCTTGGACGCGTAGAACGCCTCGGTGGCGTCCTTGGCCGGCGCCCACCAGGCCTCGTTCTCGCGGTACCAGTCGATCGTGGCCGAGAGGCCGGCCTCGAAGTCCTGGTACTGCGGCGCCCAGCCGAGCTCGGTGCGCAGACGGGTCGAGTCGATCGCGTAGCGCATGTCGTGGCCCGCGCGGTCGGTGACGTGGTCGTAGGCGTCGGCGGGCTGGCCCATCGTGGACAGGATCTGCTCGACGACGTCCTTGTTGTTCTTCTCGCCGTCGGCGCCGATCAGGTACGTCTCACCGATCTCACCGCGGTCGAGGATCGTCAGCACGGCGGACGAGTGGTCGTCGGCGTGGATCCAGTCGCGCACGTTCTCGCCGGCGCCGTAGAGCTTGGGCCGGATGCCGCGGATGACGTTCGTGATCTGGCGCGGGATGAACTTCTCGACGTGCTGGTAGGGCCCGTAGTTGTTCGAGCAGTTGCTGATCGTGGCCTGCACGCCGAACGAGCGCACCCAGGCGCGCACGAGCAGGTCGCTGCCGGCCTTGGTCGAGGAGTACGGCGACGACGGGTTGTACGGCGTCGACTCGCTGAACCGCTCGGGGTCGTCGAGCTCCAGGTCGCCGTAGACCTCGTCGGTCGAGATGTGGTGGAACCGGGTCTCGTGCTTCCGGGCGGCCTCGAGCAGCGTGTACGTGCCGACGATGTTCGTGTCGAGGAACGGGCGCGGGTTGTCGAGCGAGTTGTCATTGTGGGACTCGGCGGCGTAGTGCACGACCGCGTCGGCCTCGCCCGTGAGCCGGTCGACGAGCTCGGCGTCGGTGATGTCACCGTGCACGAACGCGAAGCGGTCCTCGGGCAGACCCTCCAGCGAGGAGCGGTTGCCGGCATAGGTCAGGGCGTCGAGCACCGTGACGCGGTGGTCGGTGTGCGACAGCACGTGGTGCACGAAGTTGGAGCCGATGAAGCCGGCACCGCCCGTGACGAGAAGGTGGGCCATGAGTCACTTCCCCCGTTCGAGGATGGTCAGCAGGTAGGAGCCGTACCCGGACTTGCGGAGCTTCTCACCGCGCACGCGCAGCTCGTCGTCGGACAGGAAGCCGCGTCGCCACGCGACCTCCTCGGGGACACCGATGCGCAGACCGGTGCGCCGCTCCATCGTGCGGACGTACTCGGCCGCGTCGGTCATCTGGTCGAACGTGCCGGTGTCGAGCCACGCCGTGCCCCGCGGCAGAACCTCGACCTGCAGGCGACCCTGCTCCAGGTAGGCCCGGTTCACGTCGGTGATCTCGTACTCGCCGCGCGCCGAGGGCTCGAGGTTGCGGGCGATCTCGACGACGTGGTTGTCGTAGAAGTACAGGCCCGGCACCGCGTAGTTGCTCTTGGGCTGCACCGGCTTCTCCTCCAGCGAGACCGCCGTGCCGGCGTCGTCGAACTCCACCACGCCGTAGGAGCTGGGCTCGCTGACCCAGTACGCGAACACCGCACCGCCCTCGATGTCGGCGTAGCGCTGCAGCTGGCCGCCGAGGCCGGGGCCGTAGAGCAGGTTGTCGCCCAGGGCCAGGGCCACGGTGTCGTCGCCGATGAAGTCAGCCCCGATCGTGAAGGCCTGCGCGAGCCCGTCGGGCGAGGCCTGCTCGGCGTACGTGATCGAGATGCCGAACTGCGATCCGTCGCCCAGGAGCCGGTGGAATCCGGGGGCGTCGTGGGGGGTCGTGATGACCAGGATCTCGTCGATCCCGGCGAGCATCAGCGTCGACAGTGGGTAGTAGACCATCGGCTTGTCGTAGACCGGCACGAGCTGCTTGGACACGCCCAGGGTGATCGGGTGCAGACGCGTCCCCGAGCCACCAGCGAGAATAATGCCTTTCACGGAACCTCATCCTGCCATGCCGCACTGTGCCGGCCGGACGTCGACGACGGGCCGGGACCGCAAAAGCCCCCGCCGAGGCGGGGGCTTGGCGGGCGATGGTGCGGGAGGACACCGTTGCCCGGCCCGGGCTCGACGCGGGAGGATGTCGATGGCCCGGATTTTCGCTGCAGCGGCACCGCACGGTGCCGAGTCACCATCGTCTCACCGCGGACGCCCCCTCCGCTGCGGCCAGAGGTCGTGACTTCATGTGACCAAGGTCCTTTTCGAGTGACCGCCTCCGGCCCTGCGCAATGACCCAGGTATCCGTCACCATGGGGGGATGGACACGGCACCAGTGCGGGTTTTCCTGCTCGACGACCACGAGGTCGTGCGACACGGGCTGCGCGGCCTGCTCGAGGGCGCCGGTCTCGACGTCGTCGGCGACGTGGGCACCGCAGCCGAGGCCGTCCCCGAGATCCTGCGGCTCAAGCCCGACGTCGCGGTGCTCGACGGGCGCCTGCCCGACGGCTCGGGCATCGACGTCTGCCGCGACGTCCGTTCCGCCGACCCGTCGATCAAGGTCCTGATCCTGACCTCGTACGACGACGACGACGCGCTCTTCGCCGCGATCATTGCCGGTGCCGCGGGCTACGTGCTCAAGCAGGTGCGCGGCAACGACCTCATCGACGCGGTGCGCCGCGTCTCGGCGGGGCAGTCGCTGCTCGACCCGGCCATCACGATGCAGGTGCTCGAGCGAATCCGCAACGGGCACGGCGACGACCCGATCTCCCGGCTCACGGCGCAGGAGCGGCGCATCCTCGACCTGATCGGCGAGGGCATGACGAACCGGCAGATCGCCGAGGCGATGAGCCTCGCGGAGAAGACCGTCAAGAACTACGTGTCCCAGCTCCTGGCCAAGCTCGGTCTCGAGCGACGCACCCAGGCGGCGGTCCTCGCCGCCACGCACAAGCGCCCCTGAGGCTGCTCCCGACACGGGCGCCGACGGCCCGGAGCGGGGCTTGTTGCCGGGCCGATATCCTTCTGTCATGGACCACAACGCCCGTCTCGCCGACGCCGACCCCCAGATCGCCGCACTGCTCGACGCCGAGCTCCGTCGCCAGCAGACGACGCTCGAGATGATCGCCTCGGAGAACTTCGCGCCGGTCGCCGCGATGGAGGCCCAGGGCAGCGTCCTGACCAACAAGTACGCCGAGGGTTACCCCGGCGCTCGCTACTACGGCGGGTGCGAGGTCGTCGACGAGGTCGAGCAGATCGCGATCGACCGCCTGAAGCAGATCTTCGACGCCGAGTACGCGAACGTCCAGCCGCACTCCGGCGCTACCGCCAACGCCGCGGTGCTGCACGCGATCGCCCGTCACGGCGACACGATCCTCGGCCTCGACCTGGCCAATGGCGGGCACCTCACGCACGGCATGAAGATCAACTTCTCCGGCCGCCTCTACGACGTCGCGGCCTACCACGTCGACGAGAACGGCCTGGTCGACATGGAGGAGGTGCGCCGGCTCGCGCACGAGCGTCGTCCGAAGGTCGTCATCGCTGGCTGGTCGGCCTACCCGCGTCAGCTCGACTTCGCGAAGTTCCGCGAGATCGCCGACGAGGTCGACGCCTACCTGTGGGTCGACATGGCGCACTTCGCCGGCCTCGTGGCCGCTGGTCTGCACCCCAGCCCGCTGCCGCACGCGCACGTCGTCTCGACCACGACGCACAAGACCCTCGGCGGTCCGCGCGGCGGCGTGATCATGTCGAACGACCTCGACGTGGCCAAGAAGCTGCAGTCGGCCGTGTTCCCCGGTCAGCAGGGTGGTCCGCTGGAGCACGTCATCGCCGCCAAGGCCGTGGCGTTCAAGATGGCGCTGGAGCCGGGATTCAAGGAGCGTCAGGAGCGCACGATCGAGGGTGCGCAGCTCATCGCCGCCCGCCTGAACGAGTCCGACGTCAGCGACGCCGGCGTGGCGGTGCTGTCCGGCGGCACCGACGTCCACCTCGTGCTGGTCGATCTTCGCCACTCCGAGCTCGACGGCCAGCAGGCCGAGGACCTCCTCCACGAGGTCGGCATCACGGTCAACCGCAACGCGGTGCCCAACGATCCGCGCCCGCCCAAGATCACCTCGGGCCTGCGCATCGGCACGCCGGCGCTCGCCACCCGCGGTTTCGCCGCCGAGGAGTTCACCGAGGTCGGTGACGTCATCGCCGAGGCCCTCAAGCCCGGTGCCGACGTCGACTCGCTGCGCAAGCGCACGGCCGCCCTGGCCGAGCGCTTCCCGCTGTACCCCGACGTCGCGCCCTACGCCTGACCGTGGGTCGCGACGGCACGCTGCGCCTGTGGCTGCGGCCCCCCATGTGGGGGCTGCACGTCCTGGCCGTCGTCGCCGCGACAATCTGCTTCATCGGTGGCACCTGGCAGCTCGGCACGTACGACCAGCGCCAGGAGAACGAGCGCGCCGACCGCCAGGAGGTGCCCACGGTCCCCCTGGCCGAGGTCTGGTCGCCCACCGACCCGTTCCTCGACACCATGAACCACCGTCCCGTCACGGTGGAGGGCACCTTCGGCCCGGCCGAGGAACAGCACTGGGTCTCGGGCCGCACCCAAGGTGGCACCGACGGCTACTGGCTGCTGACGCCCCTGGAGCTGGCCGACGACCCGGGCACCGCGATGCTCGTGGTCCGAGGATTCAGTCCTGACGCCGGCACGTTGCCGGCCCCGCCCGAGGGCGATCAGGAGCTGCGCGTCGTCCTGGAGCCGGGCGAGCCCGTCGACCCGAACGACGCCACCGCCGGCGACGAGTCGGAGGTCATCGCCTCGATCCGCGTGCCCGCGCTCGTCAACGAGCTGTCGTACGCGTTGTTCCCCGGATTCGGCATCAGCACCACGACCGACGTCGGCGCCGGGCTGCAGCTCGCCGAGGTCCCGGAGCCCGAGGTCTCCTGGACGGTCGGGATGCGCAATCTCGCGTACTCGCTGCAGTGGTGGGTCTTCGGGGTGTTCGCGCTGTTCATGTGGTGGCGCATGGGTCTGGACCTGGTCGCCACCGAGCGCGCCCGCCGGGAGGCTCCGGAGCCGGAGCACTCGGAGCGTGTCGCTAGCCTGACGCCGTGAGCGACTCCTCCCCCGATCCGGCGGCGCAGCCCCCGGCGGACCAGACCCCCGGCGTCCTGCGTGCCTACCAGGTCGTCGCGACGGTGGTCGGGCTCAACCTGATCTTCGTCATCACGGCGGCCGTGGCGCAGCGCGCCACCGATCCCACGTCCTGGTGGAACCTCAACGAGGACCTGATCTTCACGATCGACCAGGTCCACGGGCTCCTGTTCATGGGACTGCTCGTCCTCATCGCGATCATGGCCAGCCGCTTCCGCTGGCAGCCGAAGATGACGATCACCACGATGCTGCTCGCCACCATCCCGGTCGTCAGCTTCTGGGCCGAGCGCCGCACGACTCGCGTCGTGCAGGCGCAGGCCACGACTGCCTGAAGCCACCCGCTGGTTGAGGTGCGAACGTCACCACCCGTTGGTTGAGGTGCGAAGGCGCTCTGGCGCCTGAGCCTCGAAACCGCCCGCCACCCGACCGCCCACGGTGGTATCGGACCAGCGGCCACGGACCAAGCGGCGTCGTGGACGGGCGGTGAGTCAGCAACCTTTTGACACGCGGGTGAGGTTGCCACCTCACCGCTACTGACCCGGAGCGGTGACCCAGCATCGTGACGCCGCCGTGAAGGGTTGGCTACTCACCGCCAGCCGTCCCGCCGTGGTCCGTGTGCGCTTGCCAGCAACCACCGACGACGGTCAGGAGGTGGCGGTCAGCGACCGCTCCCTCAGCGACCGTGGAAGGTCGCCTTGCCGGGGCCCTCGGTGAGGAACGAGGCCATGCCGTCCTGCAGGTCCTGGGTGTCGAACAGGTCCGAGGCGATCGCGGTCGTGTGGGCGTTGGCCTCGGCCACCCCGCCGGACTCGAAGTGACGCAGGATCTGCTTCCCGGCGGCGAACGCCTTCGTGGGGCCCACGGCCAGCTGCTCGGCGAACCGCAGCACCTCGGCGTCGAAGTCGGCCTGCGTGCCGCCCTCGGTGTCGATGACGCGGTTGACGACGTTCCACCGCTCCAGCGTCGCCGCCTCGTAGAGGTCGCCGGTGAAGACGAACTCCTTGGCGCGGGCCACTCCCGCGCGCGAGGCGAACCGCTGCGTGCCGCCCATCGTGGGCGTCAGGCCGACGACCCGCTCGACGAGCCCGAACTTCGCCTTCGGCGTGGCCAGCAGGATGTCGCAGGCGAGCGCCACCTCGATGGCCCAGGTGAGTGTCAGGGCGTGGGCGGCGAAGACCGTCGGCACCTCGAGCGCAGCGAAGCGGTCGGGGAGCTCGATCATGCGGTCGTACAGCGCCTTGGTGTCGGCCTTGGTCTTGCGCGCGTAGAACTGGGCGACGTCGACGCCACCGGAGACCAGCTTGCCCTCGGCCCGCACCACGACCGCCCGGGGCAGGTCGGCCTCGATCGCGTCGAGCGCGACGTCGAACTCGTCGTGCAGGTCGAGCGAGTAGAGGTTGACGCCACCGTCGGTGAACGTCAGCACCGCCACGTCACCCTGCCGGGTGACCTCCACGCTCATGACGCAACCGCCGGGTCGTAGACGCCGCCGGAGTCGGCGGTGGCCAGGCGGAGAACAGCAGCGATGAGCGCGGCGCTGAGCAGGAGCACCACGGCTCGGCACGGAAGGGATGACCTCATGGAGTCAACCTATCCGTCATCGGCCCGGCGACACGTCAGTGATTGGAGTGACGTGGGAGAATAGCGGCGTACTTCCCCCCCGAAAGGACTCACGTGCCCGCCCAGCTGATCGCGACCCTCCACACCAACCTTGGCGACGTCCCCGTCGAGCTCTTCGCGAACCACGCCCCGGCCACGGTCGAGAACTTCGTGGGTCTCGCCGAGGGCACCAAGGAGTGGGTCGATCCCAAGTCCGGCTCGGTCAGCACCGAGCCCTTCTACGACGGACTCGCCTTCCACCGCATCATCTCGGGATTCATGATCCAGGGCGGATGCCCGCTCGGCACCGGCACCGGTGGTCCGGGCTACACCTTCGGTGACGAGTTCCACCCGGAGAAGCAGTTCGACCGCCCGTACCTGCTCGCGATGGCGAACGCGGGGCCCGGCACCAACGGCTCGCAGTTCTTCATCACGGTCGGCGCGGCTCCGTGGCTGAACCGCAAGCACACGATCTTCGGCGAGGTCACCGATCCGGAGGCCCGCAAGATCGTCGACCAGATCGCCGCGGTCCGCACCGACGGCTTCGACCGTCCGCTCGAGGCCGTCGTGATCGACAAGGTCAGCATCACCCGCGCGTGATCGAGATCGACCGTGAGCACTGAGTCGGTCTGCTACCGGCACTCCGGCAAGGACGCCTACATCTCGTGCCAGCGTTGCGAGCGGCCGATCTGCCCGGAGTGCATGCGCGATGCCTCCGTCGGCTTCCAGTGCCCGGAGTGCATCACGAAGGGCGCCAAGTCGGTGCGCCAGCCGCGCACCGCCGCCGGCGGGGCCATCCCCCGCAGCGCGGGTGCGGCGACCTGGGTCCTGATCGGCATCAACGCAGCCGTGTTCGTCGTGTCGGTCCTGCTCCAGGAGCTCGGGCGCACGGGTCTGGACGTCTGGGGAGCGATCGTCGGGCACGCCGTGATCTACGACGGACAGCTCGTGGAGGGCGTCGCGGGTGGTGAGTACTGGCGACTCCTGACCTCGGCGTTCCTGCACGCCGGCGCGATGCACCTGCTGTTCAACATGTTCGGGCTCTACATCTTCGGCCAGTTCCTGGAGGAGCGGCTGGGCACGGCACGCTTCGTCGCCTTCTACCTGGCGTCCGCGGTGTTCTCCGGCGCCGTGGTGTTCCTGCTGACCGGGCCCAGCGTCCCCACGGTGGGCGCGTCCGGTGCGGTCTTCGCGATGTTCGGCCTCGCGCTCGTGCTGCTGCTGAAGTCCGGCGAGGACGTCCGCACCCTGGTGGTGCTGCTGGGCATCAACGCGTTGCTCAGCCTGCGTGACGGCATCAGCTGGCAGGGCCACCTGGGCGGCTTCGTGGCCGGTGTGCTGTTCGGCGTGGCCGTCATCGTGGCCCCGCGCGGGCGTGGCGCCCTGGCGCAGACGATCGGCGTCACGGTGCTGGTGGCGCTGACCGTGCTCATCACGGTCCTGCGGTCCCTCGCCCTGAACGGATAGTTGTCCACAGGCTTGTCCCCACCCTGTGCAGAATTACACCCATGTAAGTCCCACACCGCAGGCGGATCGGTTCATGCAGCGCCAACCACCCGCAGCAACCACGGGCCGAGGCGAAGCCGAGGCAGGCGCACGGGCGGAGCCCGTCATCGGCGAGGTACGAGCCGATGGAGCGGCGAAGCCGCGCGCCCTACTCCCACTTGGTCGCGAACCCGAAGGCCGCGACGATGAAGCCCATGCCGATCACGAGGTTCCAGTTGCCGAGGTCGGTGATGACCGGCAGCTCCACCTCGGTGTTGGAGATCGTGTAGAACGTCACGATCCACACCAGGCCGAGCAGCGCGCTGCCGATCATGAGCTGGGGGGCGTAGCGCCAGCCGAGCGATGCTCCGGGCTCCGGCTCGGGAGCGGTGCTCGAGGCGACCAGGGACGCGGCGAGCAGGAGCACGCCGGCGATGGCCCAGTTCCAGTTGCCGAGGTCGGAGACGACCGTGGGGATCTCGGGGCCGGGCAGGTTCGTGTCGAGCTTGTAGAACAACCACGCCACGAACCAGCCGAGGCCGAGAACCCCCAGGACGATCGCGGCAGGATGCCACCAGCCGCCACGGATGCGGGACTTCGACGGGGACTTGCTCACGGGACACCTCGGTCTTGGTGGACGTTCGACGGGTGGCGGCCGGACTCCGGTGCCTCCGCTAGCGTAGTCATGACGGTGCACACCCTGCTGCAGGGGCACGCGAGGAAGGCGACATCATGACCGGAGCGACGCGCTCACGTGCCTGGAGCGTCGGTGCCCTGTGCGTCAGCGTCGTGGCGGGGTACGCCTTCGTGTCGAGCGCGGTGACGTCCCGCGGGTCCGACCTGCGCCCGGCGGGCGGTGACATCGCGACGTTGCTGCAGGACCGTGCGCGTGAGGTCGAGCTCAAGCGGTCCTCCGCGAGCACCCTCGAGGACGAGATCGCCGGACTCTCGGCGGCCGTCGGTGCCCCCGGTCTCGACGAGCTCCTCGATGCCGGCGATGTCGCCGCGGCCGACGCCGGTGTCGTCGAGGTGGCGGGCGCGGGCCTGCGCATCACGCTCACCGACGCCCCGCGCTCGGCCGACGACGCCGCCACCGATCCCAACCAGCTCGTGGTGCACCAGCAGGACATCCAGGGGTTCGTCAACGCGATGTGGACCGGCGGTGCCCGCGCCGTGACGCTGCAGGGCCAGCGGCTCGTCTCGACGTCCGGCATCAAGTGCGTCGGCAGCACCGTCGTGATCGACGGCGTGCCGTACTCGCCGCCCTACGTGATCGAGGCGATCGGTATGTCGTCGCGCCTGCAGAACGCGCTCGACGAGTCGTCGCAGGTCGAGGTCTACCGCGAGTACGTCCGCAAGTTCAGCCTCGGCCTGCAGACCGAGGTCGACAGCACCATCACGGCCCCCGCCTACACCGGTCGGGTCGACCTGAGGCATGCCGAGGTGCCCGCGGAGGGCTGACGGCTCGCGCCGCCAGCCCTCGCGGATCAGGGTGCTTCGGGGTCGGGGCCCGGCACGCCCGGGGCTGCCGCCACGGTCAGGGCGATGTTGGAGTCCGGGGAGACCCGGGTGCCGGCGTCGAGCGACTGCTCGAGCACGGTGCCCGGTGTGGCGGTCGGGTCGGTCCGAGCCTGCTGCGCGATCTTGTTGGGGTCGAACCCGGCCTGGGTCAACGCCGCGATCGCGGCGTTGACGTCCATGTTGGTGACGTCGGGCACCTGGATCTGGCCCTTGGAGACGATCAGGGTGACGCTCTGCCCGGGGTCGACCATGGTGCCGGCCACCGGGTTGGACTGGATCACCGTGCCGGCGTCGCGCGTGTCGTTGCGGTCCTCGCGCGTGACCTGCAGACCGAGTGCCTGGAGGTTCGCCGCGGCTTGGTCGAACGAGAGGTCTCGCACGTCCGGGATCTCGACGGGTTCGGGCCCGGTGCTGACGATCAGGGTGACCTCGGTGCCCTCGTCGACCTCGGTGCCCACGTCGGGGTCGGTGCCGACGACACTGCCCGCGGGGACGTCGGCATCGGCACGTTCCTCCGTGGTGGTGGACACGGTGAGACCCGCCTCGGTGAGACGTCCGGTGGCCGCCTCGACGGTCTGGCCTGCCACGTCCGGGACCTCGACGGTGGGCGTGGGCGGGGGTGCCGGCTCGGTGAGCTTCCAGATGCCGAACCCGGCACCGATCAGCAGCAGCACGACGAGGGCGCCGATGGCCCACCACTTGCCGGTGCCCTCGGAGTCGTCCTCGGCGACGGCGCGTCGGGCGCCCGGCTCACGAGGAGGCACGGCGACCGCGGGCGCGACCTGGGTCGCCGCGGCGGCGGGCACGGTGGTGGTCGGGGCATCGACGCGCTGACCGGCCACGGCACGCTCGATGTCGCGGCGCATGTCGCCGGCGGACTGGTAGCGGTCGTCGACGCGCTTCGCGAGGGACTTGGCCACGATGTGGTCGATCGACATCGAGACGTCCGGGTTGAGCTGCGACGGGGGCTTGGCCTCCTCGCGCACGTGCTGGTAGGCGACCGAGACCGGGCTGTCGCCCACGAACGGCGGACGCCCCGTGAGCAGCTCGTACAGCAGGCAGCCGGTCGAGTAGATGTCGCTGCGCGCGTCGACGGTCTCGCCGCGGGCCTGCTCGGGTGAGAGGTACTGCGCGGTGCCGATGACGGCGGCGGTCTGCGTCATGGCCGAGGACGCGTCGGCGATGGCCCGGGCGATGCCGAAGTCCATGACCTTGACCTGGCCGGCGGGCGTGAGCATGACGTTGGCCGGCTTGATGTCGCGGTGGATGATGCCGGACCGGTGGCTGTAGTCGAGGCCGCTGAGGATGTCGGCGGTGATCGTCAGGGCGCGCTCGGGCAGGATCTTGCGCCCGTCGCGCAGGACCTCGCGGAGCGTCTGGCCCTCCACGAGCTCCATCACGATGTAGGGGATCGAGGTGCCCTGCTCGTTCGGCGCCTCGCCGGTGTCGTAGACCGCGACGATCGACGGGTGGTTGAGCGCGGCGGACGACTGGGCCTCGCGGCGGAACCGCTCCTGGAACGTGGGGTCCGAGGCGAGGTCCGGACGGAGCTGCTTGATGGCGACCGTGCGGCCGAGACGGCGGTCGCTGCCGAGGCGGACGTCCGCCATGCCGCCGCGCCCGAGGATCTCGCCGAGCTCGTAGCGGCCACCGAGGAGGGCGGAGCTGTCGGATTCGGTCATGAGGACACTCTCCCAAAGTCGGGGGCGATCCCGGCTGAACCGGGGCAGGGAAGTCGTGGGTCGGTCATGAGGAGACGAGCGCCTCCATGACGGCCTTGGCGATGGGGCCGGCGAGACGACCGCCGGAGATGTCGTCGGTGGCGGTGGCCGACTCGACCACGACCGCGACCGCGACCTGCTGGTCGCCGGAGCCGGCGAAGGAGGCGAACCACGCGAGGTTGGGCAGGTCGCCACCGCGCTGTGCGGTTCCGGTCTTGCCGCCCACGGTCTGGCCGGGGATGCGGGCGGAGCTGGCCGTGCCGCCCTCGACGGTGCTGATCATCATCTGCTGCATCATCGCGGCATGCTCGGTGGACAGCGCCCTGCTGTACTCCTCGGCATCGGCCTCGTCGAGCACGCGCAGGCTCGGATCGCGCACCGTGTCGACGAGGTACGGCTTCATGACGACGCCGTCGTTGGCGATGCCCGCGGCGACCATGGCCATCTGGAGGGGCGTCGCGGCCACCTCGAACTGACCGATGCCCGACTGGGCCAGCTGCGGCAGCTCCAGCTCGCTGCCGTCGGTCGCGAAGCGGCTGGCGTTGGAGGCGAGGCCCTCGATGAGCTTGTCGCCGAAGCCGAACTTGGCGGCCTGCTCCTCGAGCGCGCCCTGGCCGACCTGGGTCGCCAGGGAGCCGAACGAGACGTTGCAGGAGACGTTGAGGGCCTGCTCGAGCGTGATCTGGTCGCCACCGCAGTTGCCGCCACCGGAGTTCGGCAGCGTGTAGGTGATCCCGGGGAAGCTGAGCTCGGTACCACCCTGGACGACCGAGGCGGGATTGAGGTTGAGCTGGTCCAGCGCCGCGGCGGCGGTCACGAGCTTGAAGGTGGAGCCGGGCGGCAGGATCTCCTGCGTGGAGCGGTTGAGCAGCGGCTTGGCAGGGTCACCGTTGAGCGCGGTCCACGCCTCCGACACGGCCCCGAAGTCGTGCGAGGCGAGCGCGTTCGGGTCGTACGAGGGCTGCGACACCATCGTGAGGATCGCGCCGGTCTGGGGGTCGAGCGCCACGACGGAGCCCTTGGTGCCGGCGGGGAGCGCCGCGAGGGCCGCGGCGGCCGTGGTCTGGGCGTTCGAGTCGATCGTGAGCTCGACGCTGCCGCCCTTGGGCTGCTTGTTCGCCACGAGGTCGACGACCCGGTTGACGAACAAACGGTCGTCACTGCCGGACAGGATCGGGTTCTCGGTGTTCTCGACCGCCGAGCGACCGTAGGTGTAGGAGAAGTAGCCGGTCAGGTGGGCGTACAGCCCGGCCCCGGGGTACGTGCGCAGGAACTCGAACTGGTCGTCGGACGGGACGCTCTCGGCGACGGGCTCGCCGTCGACCAGGATCGCTCCACGCTCGCGTGAGTACTCGTCGTCGATGACGCGCTTGTTGTTCGCCTCGCTGTTGAGGTTGTCGGCGTCGACGTACTGGACGTACGTGGCGTTGCCCATCAGTGCCAGGAACAGCACGAGGCAGGCCACCGACAACCGTCGGATGGGGGTGTTCACAGCTTCACCACCTGGGTCGCCTCGTCCTCGGTGACCGCCTCGACCGGCGGCGCCGGTCGTCGGGTCTGGTCGCTGATGCGCAGCAGGATCGCGATGATCGCCCAGTTCATGACGATCGACGAGCCGCCTTGGGACAGGAAGGGTGTCGTGAGTCCGGTCAGCGGGATCAGGTGCGTGACACCACCCACGACGACGAAGACCTGGATGGCCATCGAGATCGCGAGCCCGGCGGCCAGGAGCTTGCCGAAGGCGTCACGGCAGGTGAGCGCGATGCGCAGGCCGCGTTCGACGATGAGTCCGTAGATGACCAGGATCGCCATGAGGCCCGTGAGGCCCAGCTCCTCGCCGAGCGAGGTGGCGATGAAGTCCGAGTAGCCGATCGGCGTGAGCTCCGGGCTGCCCTGGCCCCAGCCGCGACCCAGCAGTCCGCCGTGGGCCAGGCCGTACAGCGCGTTGATGATCTGACCGTTCTGGTCAGGATCGCCGAAGGGGTCCTGCCACGCCTCGAAGCGTCGCTGGACGTGGCTGAACTGCAGGTACCCGAACCACGTGCCGAGTCCGAAGAGCGCACCGCCGACGACGATCCAGCCGGCGCGCTCGGTGGCGATGAAGAGCAGCACGACGAACAGGCCGAAGAACAGCAGCGACGACCCCAGGTCGCGCTGCAGCACGAGGATGCCGATGCTGACGAGCCAGCCGATCATGATCGGTCCCAGGTCGCGGGCGCGAGGCAGGTCGACGCCCAGCACGCGGCGCCCGGCGAGCGCCAGCGCCTCACGCTTCTCGGCGAGGTAGCCGGCGAAGAAGATCGCCAGGCAGATCTTGGCGGCCTCGCCCGGCTGGAAGCTGAAGGGGCCCAGGTTGATCCAGATGCGTGCGCCGCGGATGTTCTGTCCGATGCCCGGCAGCAGCGGCAGGACCAGCAGGATCACGGCCGCGAGCCCGAACGAGTAGGTCAGGGTCTGCAGGCGCCGGTGGTCGCGGACGACCACCAGGACCACGGCGAACGCCACGACGCCGAGGCCGGTCCAGATCAGCTGGCTCGGAGCGAGCGCCGTCCAGTTGTCGCGACGTTCCGACAGGCCGAGGTCGATGCGGTAGATCATGGCCAGCCCGAGCCCGTTCAGGCACAGGACGAGCGGCAGCAGCACGGGGTCGGCGTACGGGGCGAAGCGTCGGATGAGCACGTTCGCGGCGATCGCGACGACGACCAGCGTGACGGCCAGGCCCACGGCACCCGCAGGGACGCGTCCCTCCGCGCCCAGTCCGACGGCGCAGTAGGCGAAGACTCCGAGGCTCACGGCCATGACGGTCAGGACGAGCTCGGCGCCCCGCCGCTTGCGGGGGACCCAGGTGGTCTCGGTCATGCCGCCACCTCCGAGCCGGGGCAACGGTGGGTCGGCGTGGGCATGGCACGGTTCATGGTGCGCTCGCTGCGCTCACTGAGGGTGCTCACGGGGCCACCGTCGCCGGCGCTGGAATGGTCGGGGCGACGGGCACGGTCGGGCTCGGCGTGGGCGACGGCGCCGGGGCCGCGTCGTCGCGCAGCTCGCGCACGATCTGCTCGGCGTCGGCGAGGTCGGTCGCCTCGATGCCGTTGCGCACCTGGCTCTGCTGGAAGGACGACAGGTCGTCGACCTCGATGTCGGTCTCGGACTCGAGGTGGCGCAGCGTGACGAAGGGCAGGTCGGCGTCGACGCCGCGGTAGATGGCGACGGTGCCGTCGGACTCGCTCACGAAGTACTGGTCCTGCGTCCACTGGTAGGCGTACCAGGCGCCGACGCCGATCAGGGCGAACAGCACGACGATCGCCATGAGCCAGCGGGCGAGCCTCCAGCGGGAGGGCTCGCGCGGTGCGTAGCGCAGCTCCTCGGGGTCGACCGCGAACCGGGCGGTGGAGTCGTGCACGTCGACCGCTGCGCCGCGGCGCGGCTGGGGCGCCTCTGCGGCCGCGCCGACCAGCTGCGGCATGCCGTCGGCGCACGCGAGCTCGGACTCCTCGTCGGCCGTGGAGGCGTCGACCATCTCGCCGATCACGACCGTGACGTTGTCGGCGCCGCCGCCCTCGAGCGCGAGCCGGACGAGGTCGGTGGCGGCGACGTCGATCGACTCCGCACCCAGGGCGCGGGCGATCGCCTCGTCCTCGACCATGTCGGAGAGCCCGTCGCTGCAGAGCAGGTAGCGGTCGCCGAGCTGCGGCTGGAGCCAGGAGTAGTCGGCCTCGAAGTCGTCGCGGCCGAGCATCGCGCGCAGCAGCAACGAGCGGTGCGGGTGGTGGCGGGCCTCCTCGGACGTGATGCGTCCCTCGTCGACGAGGCTCTGCACGAAGGTGTGGTCGGCGCTGAGCTGGGTGAGCTTGTGCCCGCGCAGGCGGTAGGCCCGGGAGTCGCCGAGGTGGGCCACGGCGAACTTCTCGCCGTCCCACAGCATCGCCTCGACCGTGGTGCCCATGCCCTCCACGGCGGGGTCGGCCTCGATCAGGGCGCCGAGCCGCTGGTTGGCCGCGTTGACGACCTGCGTGAGGTGGTCGAGCGCGTCGACGTCGCCTCGGCCGTCGGGGGTGTCGTCGTCGACGGACCGGATGATCGTGACCGCCTCGGACGACGCCAGGTCGCCCGCGGCAGCCCCGCCCATGCCGTCGGCGAGCAGCAGCAGGTGCGGGCTGGCGTAGCCGGAGTCCTGGTTGTTGGACCGCCGCAGGCCGACGTCGGTGAGCGCGGTGTAGCGCAGCGCGAGCGGGGAGCCGGACACGGGCGGCGTCACTTCCGCAGCTCGACGATGGTCTTGCCCAGGCGGACCTGGACCCCGAGGGCGATCGGCACGGGCGTGGTGACGCGTTGGCTGCCGATGAACGTGCCGTTGGTGGAGCCGACGTCCTCGACGAACCACTCGGCGCCGTTGCTGGCGAAGCGGGCGTGTCGGGTCGAGACGTAGTCGTCGTCGAGCCTGATGGCGGCATCGGTGCCGCGGCCCAGCAGGATCGGCTGGTCGCCGAGGGGCACGCTCTGGCCGGCGTTGGGTCCGTCGGTGACGTACAGCATCTTGGGCGTTCCCCGCTGGGGGCGGCGCGGCCTCGTGACCTTGGGCTTGGGCGCCGGCTTGGGCGTGCGCGCTGCCGCGCCCGGTCCGGCCGGTGTCTCGGTGACCTTGGTGCCGAAGATGTCGGTGCGGATGACCGAGACCGCTGACAGGACGAAGATCCAGAGCACGGCCAGGAAGCCGAGCTTGATGAGCGTCAGGGTGAGCTCGGACATCAAGCCTTCCGTTCCGTGAGTCGGACGACGACGGTGGTGTTGCCCAGGCGCATCTCGGACCCGTCGGGCACGGAGGCCGAGGAGACGCGGTGGCCGTTGAGCACGACGCCGTTGGTGGAGCCCAGGTCGGTGACCGTGATCTGGACGGTCTCGCCCGTGTCGTGGATGTTGAGCTCGCAGTGGCGCCGCGAGATGCCCGGGTCGTCGATGCGCAGGTCGGACTCGGAGCCTCGACCGATGACCAGGCCGGGCGGGGTCAGGGGGTGGCGCTGGCTGCCGATCTCCAGGTAGGCCTCGGCGCGTCGGGCGGCCGAGTCGCTCATGCTGGCCCCGGCGGCCGGTCGCACCGACGCGTTGGTGCGGCTGCGGACCCGGAAGCGTCCGGTGCCCAGCTCGGGGGCCTCGACGAACTCGATCGCCAGACCGCCGGCCAGCGTGTACCGCTGCTCGTGGACGTGCTCGCGGACGAGGGTGCTGAGCTCGCCGGTGAGCGTCTCACCGAACGGGACGAGTCGGGCGTGGTCCTCGGGGGATAGCTCGACGGTGAAGTCGTTCGGCACGAGTCGGCGGTCGCGCGAGAGGATCTGCGCCGAGTTGTCGATCTCGCGTTGCAGGGCCGCCGCGATCTCGACCGGCTGCACCGCGCTGCGGAAAGCCCGGGCAAAAGCGCTCGTGACCACGCCCTCGAGCCGTTGCTCGAACCGCTGGAGTACCCCAGCCATGACGCCCCCTTCCCACGCATCGGTCGTGCTCCTTCGTCGATCGTATCGACACCAGGTCTGGAGCGCGCCCCTCCGGTGCTAGACTCGGTGGTCGTTCGGTTCGCGCCGGACGATTGTCGCGCGAGTGGCGGAATGGTAGACGCGCTGGCTTCAGGTGCCAGTGTCCGCAAGGGCGTGGGGGTTCAAATCCCCCCTCGCGCACAATGAGAAAGCCGGGTCCCGTTCTTTGGGGCCCGGCTTTCTCATTGATCAGGCACAGTGATTTGAGGAGGAGCGACGAAGGAGCGACGGGGTCCCCCCCGCGCATGCCGACACGTCCGCCGCGCGGATCCCCCCACCACCTGCCTGCGGTGCAACCGCGGCGTAGCCGCGGAACCCAGCACCCCCACCTCCCTCAACGCGCTCCCCGCACCCCGTCCACCAGCGCCAGCGCGAGCACCAGCGACGCCGCCGCGACGGGCAGTGCCGCCCACCGCACGGAGATCTCGTCGGCACCGACCAGGCCGATCACGACGCAGGCGACGCCGGTGGGGACGGCCACGAGGACGGGTGCGCTGAGCCAGCGCCGGGCGACGCCGAGCAGGACGCTGAGGCCGAGGAGCCCTGCACCCCAGATGAGCATCCCGACGGGGTCCATGGTCCGAGACTAGCCTCGGCGGCCTCCTCGTGGACGGCCCCCGGCGTGCGGATCGCGGGTCACGGCCTACGCTCGACCTCGAATCATGGCGCAGCACGAGAGCCCGAGCCTGGAGCCCACCGGGTCGGCAGATCCTGAGGGCAGCGCACTGGCGTGGAGCGTCGGTGCGGTGGCCCAACGCCTGCACGTCTCCCCGTCGACCCTGCGGACGTGGGAGCGCCGCTACGGTCTGGGTCCCACCGAGCGCACCAAGGGCGGTCACCGCCGCTACTCCGAGGCCGACATCTCGCGGGTCGAGCTGCTCCACGGCCTGATCGGTCGCGGGGTCGCGCCCCGCACCGCGGCCCGGTTGGCCGCCTCCCAGGGAGTGACACCGCTGGCCCACCCGGCCTCCACGGCCGACGTCGCCGATGCCCTCGAGGCACCCGAGCTCTTCGCCGCCGACGTCCTCACGGCCGCGGCCCGGTTCGACGGAGGTCGGCTCAGCCGGCTCCTCGCCGTCGTGGTGGTCGAGCACGGGGTGATCGACGCCTGGGACACCTACCTCCAGCCCGCACTGCGTCACGTGCGCGACTCGGTGGCCGACGGCATCATCGGCGTCGACGCGGGCCACCTGGTGAGCGACACCCTCGCCACCGAGCTGCGGGCCTACGTGCGGGCGTGGCCCGACCTCGACCGGCGGCACGCCGGGGTCCTGCTCGCGACCGTCGAGGACGATCCCCACTCGCTGCCGGTCGTCGCGCTGCAGGCGGCGCTCGCGGGTCGGGGCGTCGCCAGCCACTCCTTCGGTGCCCGCCTGCCCGCCGGAGCCCTCGCGAACGTGATCGCCACGGTGCACCCCGCGGTGGTGTTCCTGTGGTCGACCACCGAGATGTCGCCCGACGACCACGTGTGGCAGGTGTCGTCCGCGGCACGGGCCGACGCGCTCGTGGTGCTGGCCGGCCCCGGTTGGCCGGCCCGGATGCATCACGAGGAGCCCAAGCGGGTCGCGCGGCCCACGAGCCTGGCAGTCACGGTCGACGTCGTGCTGAAGCGCCTGGCCGATCTGTCGGAGGAGCCGGCCCGTACCGACGCGTAGCATCGCGGCATGAGCGAACCACGGGTGATCACCGAGATCGAGGGGCCGTTGGCCCACGTGCGCCTGAATCGGCCCGACAAGCTCAACGCGGTCGACCTCGGCCTGCTCGACGGCCTGCTGGAGAGCGCTGCCCAGATCGCCGCCGACCGCGACGTGCGGGCCGTGCTCCTCTCGGGCGAGGGCAAGTCCTTCTGCGCAGGCCTCGACTTCGCGTCGGTCAACAAGACGCCGCGCAAGGTCCTGGCCAGCTTCATCCCCAACCCGCTGCGGGGCACCAACCGCTTTCAGCAGTCGCTGTGGGCCTGGCGGCGGCTGCCCGTGCCCGTCATCGCCGTCACGCGAGGTCACGTGTTCGGCGCCGGCTTCCAGCTCGCGCTGGCGGCCGACTTCCGCTTCACGACCCCCGACGCCAAGTGGTCGATCCTCGAGGCCAAGTGGGGCCTCGTGCCCGACATGAGCGGCACGATCCCGCTCGTCGAGCAGGTCCCGCTCGACCTGGCCAAGCGACTCACGATGACCGGCGAGATCTTCTCGGGCGAGCAGGCCGCCACGTGGGGCCTGGCGACCGGCAGCGATGTCGATCCCGACAAGCTCGCTCGCGAGCTCGCCGATCAGCTGATCGAGCGGTCGCCCGACTCGGTCAGCGCCAGCAAGTCGCTCCTCAACGAGGCGGCGCGCCGAGGTCTGCGCGCCCAGCTGCGGCTCGAGCGCAAGCTCCAGCTGTCGATGTTCCGTTCACCCAACACGAAGATCGCGCGGTCGGCGGGCACGAAGGGCGAGGCTCCGGTCTTCGGTCCGCGCACGTTCCGCTGAGGCGATCGCGAGATCGGGCTGGTCGGCGAACACCCCGTCGACGCCGGCCGCGATGAGGGCCTCGAGCTCGCCGTGCACGTCGACGTTGCTGGGCAGGAACCGGGGCTCGGCCCGCACGGTGTAGACCACGACCTTGAGGCCGGCCGCGTGCGCGTCGCCGACGAGGCCGCTGGGTGCGCCGATCGCGTTCGACGCGTCCCGCGGGAGCACCTGGCTCTTCTCGGGGCCCAGCCACGTCGCGTACGTGGAGACCTCGCGCAGGCCCGCGGGGGTCAGCATCCGCGCGTACGCCGTCGACGCCGAGGTCAGCTGCACCAGGGGGACGGCGACGAGTCGCCGCAGCTCGCGCAGGTTGCCCGACTCGAACGACTGCACGACGACGGGGGCGTCCGCCCCGGTCCAGCCCACGCGCTCCAGGCTCGCGAGCAGGGGCGGCGTGAGGTCGAGTCCGAGCGAGGCGAAGTAGCTGGGGTGCTTGGTCTCGGGAGCCACCGCGATGACGCGCCCTCGACGGACTGCCTCGATCCGGGCGAGGTCGAGGATCTCGTCGAACGTGGGCACCGGGTAGAGCCCGTCGTAGAGCGTGTTGCCCGGACGCACCGCGGGGAGTCGCTCCCGCGCGTGCAGGGTGCGCAGCTCGGCGAGGGTCAGGTCCTCGGTAAACCAGCCGGTCACGCTGACGCCGTCGACGACCTTCGTGGTGCGGCGGTCGGCCAGCTCAGGATGATCGGCGACGTCGGTCGTGCCGCTGATCTCGTTCTCGTGCCGGGCGACGAGGACGCCGTCGCGGGTGCTGACGAGATCGGGCTCGATGACGTCGGCGCCCATCTCGATCGCGAGGCGGTAGGACTCGATCGTGTGCTCCGGGCGGTACCCGGAGGCTCCTCGGTGGGCGAAGACCGTCACCGTGCGGTTGGCCATGTCTCAACTGCACGCCCCGGACGTGTCCAGCGGGTGAAGTCGTGGTGCTGGGCGGACGAACGTCAGAGCACGTCGAGGCGCCCCAGCACCGCGCGGACGTGCGCCAGGGCGTCCGGGTCGCGCAGCCCGGTGGAGTCGTCGAAGTAGAGGCCGTCGCCGATCAGCTGGATCGTGCGGGCCAGGGCCTCGTCGCCGAGGTGCTCGGCGAGGACCTGGAACCAGGCGTCGCGCACGCGGGCCATGGCCTCGGCGGCCCGGGAGTCGTTCTCCTGCGCGATGCGGGTCGCCGCGATCAGGGCGCGGTCGAAGTCGCTGCCGGAGTCGACCGAGGTCTCGAGGTAGAAGTCGACCGGCCCGGCCGGGGCCTCGCGCATCTTCGCGACGTCGGCGTCGGCCTGCTCGTAGAGGCGTTCGAGCATGCCTTCGACGAGCTCGTCCTTGCTGTGGAAGTGGTACAGCAGCCCGCCCTTGGAGACACCGGCGGCTGCGGCCACGGCGTCGAGCGTCGCGGCGCGGCTGCCGCCCTCGACGAGCTGGTGCTCGAACGCGTCGAGCAGGCGGTCGCGGGTGCTGCGGTCGTCGCTCGAGGCCATGCCGGGAGTGTAGGACGAGTCACGCCGACCTGAGTTGGAACTGTACCGTCTGGACGGTACAGTTCACCGCATGACCCACGACGTTCTCTCCGCGCGCGCCACGCGCCGCGAGTGGGCCGCCCTCGCCGCCCTGATGCTCCCCGTCCTCCTCGTCTCGGTGGACAACACCGTGCTGAGCTTCGCCCTGCCCAGCCTCAGCACGGCGCTGGCGCCGACCGGCAACCAGCTGCTGTGGATCGTCGACATCTACGCGCTGATGCTCGCCGGCCTGCTCATCGCGATGGGCAGCCTCGGCGACCGCCTGGGCCGCCGACGTCTGCTCGTGACCGGCTCGATCGGCTTCGGCGTCGTGTCGCTCGCGGCCGCCTTCAGCCCCAGCCCCGAGGCGCTCATCGTGATGCGCGCGGCGCAGGGCTTCTTCGGCGCGATGCTGATGCCGTCGACGCTCTCGCTGATCCGGAACGTCTTCACCGACGCCCGCGACCGTCGCATCGCGATCGCGACGTGGGCCGCGATGTTCTCCGGTGGTGCGGCCCTCGGTCCGATCCTCGGTGGTTGGCTCCTGCAGCACTACTGGTGGGGCTCGGTCTTCCTGATCAACGCCCCGGTCGTGGCCATCCTGGTGCCGTTGGCGCTCTGGCTGGTGCCGGAGTCACGTGACCCCCGGCCCGGTCCGGTCGACCCGATCTCGATCGGTCTGTCGATGCTGGCCATGCTCCCGGCTGTCTACGCGATCAAGCACGCGGTGCACGCCGGCGTCGACGACGTCACGGTCGCGTGCCTGGCTCTCGCCGTCGCCTCGGGCATCGCGTTCGTGCGCCGTCAGCGGCGCAGCGTCACGCCGATGCTGGACGTCGACCTGTTCCGCAACCGCGTCTTCGCCGGCTCGGTCGTCGCGAACCTGCTGAGCCTCATGGCCCTGACCGGGTTCCTGTTCTTCGCGGCGCAGCTGCTGCAGCTCGTGCTCGGGCTCGAGCCGATGGTCGCGGCCCTCGTGCTGCTGCCCGGCCTGGTCGTGACGGTGGCCGCGGGATTCGTCGCCGTCGCGCTCGTCCGGGTCGTGCCGGCGCGCGTGCTGGTGGCCGGCAGCTTCGTGGCCTCGGCCGGCGGCTACGCGATCGCGGCCTTCACGGGTCACCCCAGCGTCGGAAGCGTCATGCTGGCGTTCACGGTCATGGGGATCGGCATCGGCATGGCCGAGACGCTCACCAACGACATGGTGCTCAGCCATGCCCCGCCGCACCGGGCCGGCGCGGCCTCGGCGATCTCGGAGACGGCCTACGAGGTCGGTGCGGTGCTCGGAACCGCCGTGCTGGGCAGCGTGGTCACGGCGACCTACGCGGCGCACCTCGCGGTGCCGGCGGACGCCGTGGGCGGTGGCTCGCACGAGACGCTCGGTGCGACCCTCGAGCACGCGTCGACCCTGCCGAACGGCATCGGCACGGCCCTGTCGGACTCCGCCGTCGCGGCCTTCGACCTCGGGGTGCAGTACGCCTCCGGCGTCGCGATCGGCGTCGCCCTGCTGGCTGCCCTGATCAGCTGGCGGACGCTGCCGAGGTGATTCCGAGGAGCCTCGAAACCACGGCCATCTGGTGGGTCACCCAGATGTGTGGACTTTCGGCCCGTTTTGAGGCTCGGAATGGGCCCAAAGTCACCAAATCGGGGCGGGACCCACGCCTCTGGTCCGTGGCCGCCTGGCAGGTGGTGACGCCGGGCTTCAACCGGCGGTGCCCCTCAGGCCGCTGCTGCGGTGCGGGTCTGCTCGGCGCGGGCGACGGTCGTGTCGATGACCCGGGTGACCAGCTCGGGGTCGTCGATCATCGGCACGTGGCCGCAGCCGGGCAGGTCGACGTGCTCGGCGTGGGTCAGGCGCGCGCGGGCGGTGCGTGACTGCGAGTAGGGCAGGATCAGGTCCTTCGTGCCCCAGGCGACGGTCGTGGTGACGGGGACCTGGTGGTCGAAGAAGTAGCCCAGCGCCTGGATCGCGGTGCGCTCGAACGCGGTGCAGTACTTCAGGCCACGCGCGTCGCGCAGGGCCGCGTCCTGGGGGATGCGCTCCGGGTGCGCGTAGAGCAGCTGGCCCGACAGGCGCAGGCCGATCTCGGTGCGGGTGAGTCGCTTGACGACGAACTCCGGCGAGAGCACCGCGACGATGCGCAGCACGAACAGTGCGGCGAGGGCCTGGAACTTGCTGATCGGGCCGAAGAACCCGGCGGGGCTCAGCGCGGTGACTGACGAGACGAGTCCGCGCGCGCCGAGCTCGAGCGAGATGGCGCCGCCGAGGGAGTTGCCCACGACGTGCGGCTTGGTGACGCCCCAGCGCTCGAACTGCGACGCGAGGTGGTCGACCGCGTTCGGCATCGAGTAGGGAACGCCGCCGGCGAATGCGGGTGACTCGCCGAAGCCCGAGAGGTCGGGAGCGATGACGTCGTAGCGCGTGGCGAGGTCGTCGATGATCGGGTCCCACGCGCCCTTGTTGTGGCCGATGCCGTGCAGCAGGACCAGCGTGGGCCCGGAGCCCTTGCGGACGTAGGTGAGGTCGGGGAGCAGCATCGGGGACTCTTCTCTCTTCCGGGCCGGCGGCGGACTGCGACATCGATGATGGCACGACCGGAACGGCAGCGTACCGCGAGTATGTTGAAATCGTGACACCACTACTGTCACAATGGTGCTGTGACTGTAGACAATCCCGCCCGAGGCCCGCTGGCCGGAGTCCGTGTCGTCGAGCTGGCCGGCATCGGCCCCGGCCCGTTCGCCGCGATGATGCTGGCCGACCTCGGCGCCGACGTGATCCGCGTCGACCGCCCGGGCGGCGGAGGCCTCACCCTGGGCCCGGCCGAGCGCGACATCCTCGGCCGCGGTCGCCCCAGCGTCGCGATCGACCTGAAGGCCGACGGCGGGATCGACCTCGTCCTCGACCTGGTCGAGAAGGCCGACATCCTCCTCGAGGGGTATCGCCCCGGCGTCACCGAGCGCCTCGGCCTCGGGCCCGCCGAGTGCCACGCCCGCAACCCGCGCCTCGTCTACGGTCGCATGACCGGATGGGGCCAGGACGGCCCGCTCGCGCAGAGCGCGGGCCACGACATCAACTACATCTCGGTCGCCGGTGGACTCGATCCGCTCGGTCGCCGCGGCGGTCCGCCCGCCTTTCCGCAGAACCTGCTCGGCGACTTCGGCGGTGGCTCGCTCTACCTCGTCGCCGGGGTGCTCGCGGCGCTCACGCACGCGCGCGCCACGGGTGAGGGCCAGGTCGTCGACGCCGCCATCACCGACGGCGTCGCCCACCTGATGTCGATGGCCGTGACGATGCAGCAGAACCAGGTCTGGGACGGCAGTCGGGGCACGAGCCTGCTCGGCGGCGGGTCACCCTTCTACGACGTCTACGAGACCTCGGACGGCCGCTGGATGTCGGTCGGCGGACTCGAGCCGCAGTTCTGGGCCGCCACCGAGAAGCTGCTGGCCGAGGCCGGCTTCGCCGATCTCCCGGACCGCAACGACCCGCGGAACTGGCGCGACCTCCGCGCCCGGCTGACGGAGGCCTTCGCCTCGCGCACCCAGGCCGAGTGGGCCGAGGTGTTCGAGGGCACGGACGCCTGCATCGCCCCCGTCGTGCCGCTGACGGAGGCGTACGAGCACCCGCACAACGTCGCCCGCGGCACGTACGTCGAGCGCGACGGACTCGTGCAGCCGGCCCCCGCGCCGCGCTTCTCGGCCACCCCGGCCACCCTCGGCACCCCGCCCTCCCGCACCGGTGCCGACACCCGAACCGCGCTGACGGCGTGGGGCGTCGACGACGTCGACACCCTCATCGCCCGCGGCGTAGCCGTCCAGAACGACTGACCTCCACCCCCAGCTCGATCCAACCCGAGGAGCACCCATGAAGCGCACCATCTTCGACGCCGACCACGACGCGTTCCGCGACACCGTCCGATCCTTCTGCGAGAAGGAGATCTCGCCGCACCACGAGGAGTGGGAGAAGGCCAGCATCGTGCCGCGCGACCTGTGGCTGAAGGCCGGCGAGATGGGCCTGCTCGGCTTCATGATGCCGGAGTCGCACGGCGGCGGCGGAGTCGACGACTTCCGCTACAACGCGATCCTCAACGAGGAGATCACCCGCATCGGCGCCTCCGGCGTCGGCTTCGTGATCCAGACCGACCTGGTCTCGGGCTACCTGCTGTCGCACGCCACCGAGGAGCAGAAGGACCGGTGGTTCCCCGGCTTCTGCTCGGGCGAGATCATCACGGCGATCGCCATGACCGAGCCGGGCACCGGCTCGGACCTGCAGGGCATCAAGACCACCGCGGTCCGCGACGGCGACGAGTACGTCATCAACGGCTCGAAGACCTTCATCACGAACGGCATCAACGCCGACCTCGTGCTCGTGGTCTGCCAGACCGACCCGTCGGCCGGCGCGATGGGCTTCTCGCTGATCGCCGTCGAGCGCGGCGCGAAGGGCTTCGAGCGTGGCCGCAACCTCGACAAGATCGGCCTCAAGGCGCAGGACACCGCCGAGCTGTTCTTCGACGACGTCCGCGTGCCGGTGACCAACCTCATCGGTGAAGAGGGCAAGGGCTTCATCTACCTGATGGAGAAGCTGCCCCAGGAGCGTCTCTCGATCTCGGTCGTCGCCGCCGCGGCCACGCGCCGCATCGTCGACATGACCCTCGAGTACGTCAAGGACCGCAAGGCCTTCGGTCGCGCGATCGGCAACTTCCAGAACACGCGCTTCAAGATGGCGGAGCTCCACACCGAGGCCACGATCGCGCAGGTCTTCGTCGACGAGTCGATCGTGCGCCACAACTCAAAGGAGCTCACCGTCGAGGGCGCCGCGATGGGCAAGTGGTGGACGACCGAGCTGCAGAAGCGTGCGGCCGACGAGTGCCTCCAGCTGCACGGTGGCTACGGCTACATGAGCGAGTACCCGATCTCGAAGGCGTACCTCGACACCCGCATCCAGACGATCTACGGCGGCACGACCGAGATCATGAAGGAGATCGTCGGTCGCGGCATGGGCATCTGAGCCTGCGCACCTGAACCGGGGCGCCGGGGTCGACTACCGTCGCGACCATGACCGGTCGCGATGACCTCGAGGCTCTGCTCGGCCCCGGTGCCCACGGCTACTTCGCCGGGGGCGCCGGGGACGAGCTCACGCTGCGCGACAACCACGAGGCGTGGCGGCGCATCGCGCTCCACCCACGGGTGCTGGTCGACGTCGCGGAGCGCGATCTCGGCACGACGCTGCTCGGCCGGCACCGGCCGCACCCGATCGTGGTGGCGCCGATGGCGTACCAGAAGCACGCGCACGAGGTGGGTGAGCTCGGCACGGCCGCGGCGGCCGCGGCGACCGACTCGCTCTACGTGCTCTCGTCGCAGACCACGACCAGCCCGTCCGACGTGGCCGCCGCGCTGGGACCGTCGGACCGCTGGTTCCAGCTCTACGTCTTCAGAGACCGCGCGGTGTCGCACGACCTCGTGGCCGAGGCGCGCGAGAGCGGGTACGAGGCCCTCGTCATCACGGTCGACTTCCCCGTCGCCGGGTGGCGCGAGCGCGACAAGCGCACCGGGTTCCGGGTCGAGCACCCGATCGCGCTCAACCCGTCCGGGCCGCCGCTGACCACCGAGCAGCTGTTCGCGATGCACGACGCGAGCCTGACGTGGGACGACATCGGTGAGTTCGCCGACGCCGCAGGCATGCCCGTCGTGCTCAAGGGCGTGCTCCGACCTGACGACGCCGAGCGCGCGGTCGACGCCGGGGCGTCCGGGATCATCGTCTCGAACCACGGAGGACGACAGCTCGACACGACCCTCGCCGGGATCGACGCGCTGCCGCCGATCGTCGACGCCGTCGGTGGCACCGTCGACCTGCTCGTCGACGGTGGGGTCACCCGCGGCTGGGACGTCGCCAAGGCACTGGCGCTCGGGGCCGACGCGGTGCTGGTCGGCCGGCACGTCCTGTGGGGCCTGGCCCGGGGAGGCGCAGAAGGAGCCGAGGCCGTGCTCCAACAGCTGGTCGCCGAGCTCGACTCGACCCTCGCCCTCCTCGGCTGCCCCCGGGCTGCCGACCTCGACGGCAGCTACGTCGGCCGGCGGCCCGCTGGTTTCCCACCCGCTGGTTGAGGTGTGAGTGCGCCCTGGCGCGCGAGCCTCGAAGCCACTGGTCGGGTGACGGGCAGCGTGCAGGGTCTTGGCTCAGACCCGGCGGCGGACGGTCTCGCGCTTGAGCTCGTCGACGGCGTCCTCGTAGGCCGAGACCAGGGCCTGCACCGTGAGGGGCTTGAAGCGCTCGACCATCGCGGTGATGGCCTCGGGCGGCTGGCCCGAGGCCTTCAGGTGCGGCCAGACCTCTTGGCGGAACAGCTCGGTCAGCTGCTCGGCGAGCTGGGTGCCGTGCTCGACGACGATGTGCCGGGAGGCGCGGGCGGCTGCGACCGGGAGGCCGGCGTCGAGAAAACCGATGCCGATGGCCAGATGGGCCGGGGCGACGCGGAAGACGTCCTCGGCCGGGGTGGGTTCGGCGATGCCGATCGCGACGAGGACGTCGAGGTCGTCGTCGCTCAGTGAGCGGCCGGACCGCACCTCGAGCGTCGCGCGGTCCATCTGCTCGGGCAGGTCGGGGCTCCAGGGCGCCAACAGCGTGCGGTGGAGCGCGACCTCCTCGGGCGTGGCGTCGGACGGGATCCGCTCGAGGTAGCCCTCGATCGCCGACAGGGTCAGGCCGTGCGCCTGCAGCTCACGCACGAGCTCGAGCCGGGCGAGGTGGTCGGACCCGTAGAAGCCGTTGCGGCCCGCGCGCCGCGGCGGCGGGATGAGCCCTCGGCCGGCGTAGAAGCGGACGGTCCGCACCGTCATGCCGACGCGGGACGCCAGCTGCTCGACGCTCAGCGACTCGGAGTCGGGCGATCCCTCGGTGGCACTCACACGCCGAGGATAGTGGCAGTTCCGGTGTCACGATCCGTACCGAACCCGGAAGGGCGTACAGTCTGCGCTGACTGTTCATCGCCCGGCCCTACCGCCGGACCGGTGACCGGAGTACCCTGACAGTAGTAGTGTCACAATGGTTCGGCTCGGTGGAGACACCGGGCCACCCCTTCGTGCTGGCTCCGCGTCGGCACAGTGCTGGCACCACGTCAGCCGACCTGCCCCACCCGTCTGCGAGGACCCACTCATGACCGAAGCTTTCGTCTACGACGCCATCCGCACCCCGCGTGGTCGCGGCAAGAAGACCGGCTCCCTCCACGAGGTCAAGCCGATCGACCTGGTGACGGGTCTGATCAGCGAGATCCAGAACCGCAACCCCTCCCTCGACCCGAACGCGATCGACGACCTCGTGCTCGGCGTCGTCTCGCCCGTGGGTGACCAGGGCGGCGACATCGCCAAGACCGCGGCCATCGCCGCCGGCCTGCCCGACACCGTCGCCGGTGTCCAGCTCAACCGCTTCTGCGCGTCGGGCCTCGAGGCCGTCAACCAGGCCTCCGGTCGCGTCCGCTCCGGCTGGGAGGACTTCATCCTCGCCGGTGGCGTCGAGTCCATGAGCCGCGTGCCCATGGGCAGCGACGGTGGCGCCTGGGCCATGGACCCGCGCACCAACCTCGACACCTCCTTCGTCCCCCAGGGCATCGGTGCCGACCTCATCGCCACGATCGAGGGCTACAGCCGCGAGGACGTCGACACGTTCGCCGCCGAGTCGCAGGCCCGTGCCGCCAAGGCCATCGCCAACGGCTACTTCAGCAAGTCGGTCATCCCCGTCGTCGACAAGAACGGCCTGACGATCCTCGACCACGACGAGTTCGTGCGCGAGGGCACCACGGTCGAGTCGCTCGGCAGCCTGAAGCCGTCGTTCGCCGACATCGGTGAGCTCGGTGGCTTCGACGCGGTCGCGCTCGAGAAGTACACGCAGCTCGAGAAGATCAACCACGTCCACCACGCCGGCAACAGCTCCGGCATCGTCGACGGCGCGGCCCTCGTGCTCATCGGCAGCGACGAGGCCGGCAAGAAGGCGGGCCTCACGCCCACCGCGCGCATCCTCTCGACCGCCGTCTCCGGCGCCGACCCGACGATCATGCTGACGGGCCCCGGCCCGGCCAGCAAGAAGGCGCTCGCCAAGGCGGGCCTGTCGATCGACGACATCGACCTGATCGAGATCAACGAGGCCTTCGCGGCCGTCGCGATGCGCCTGATGAAGGACCTCGGCGACTTCCCGCACGATCGCACCAACGTCAACGGTGGCGCGATCGCGATGGGTCACCCGCTCGGCGCGACCGGCGCGATGATCCTCGGCACCCTGATCGACGAGCTCCACCGCCGTGAGAAGCGCTACGGCCTCGCCACGCTCTGCGTCGGCGGCGGCATGGGCATCGCCACGGTCATCGAAGCCCTCTGACCCGCACGAGACCTGAGAGAAGAGAGACACATTTCATGACTGCAGCCGTGCGCTACGAGGTCAAGGACGCGATCGCTCACATCGTCCTGGACGACCCGAACCAGAGCGCCAACACGATGAACGAGGCCTACCGCGACGGCATGGCCGCCGCGGTGGACTCCTACGTCGCCGACGTCCAGGCCGGCACCGTCAAGGGTGCCGTCGTCTCCTCGGCGAAGAAGACCTTCTTCGCCGGTGGTGACCTGAAGCTGATGCTGAAGGCCACCCAGGAGGACGCCCCCCGCTTCTTCGAGGAGGTCGAGAGCGTCAAGTCCGCGCTCCGCCGCCTGGAGACCGCGGGCAAGCCCGTCGCCTCCGCGATCAACGGCGCCGCCCTCGGTGGTGGCCTCGAGATCGCTCTCGCGACGCACCACCGCGTCGCGGCGGAGGGTCGCTACGACATCGGTCTGCCGGAGGCGAGCCTCGGCCTGCTGCCCGGTGGCGGTGGCGTCACCCGCACCGTCCGCATGCTCGGCATCGCCGACGCCCTGATGAAGGTGCTTCTCCAGGGCCCGCGCTTCAAGCCGGCCAAGGCCGTCGAGATCGGTCTGGTCCACGAGGTCGTGGCTCCCGAGGACCTGCTGTCGACCGCAGTCGCGTGGGTCGAGGCTCACGCCGACGACGCCGAGGCCGCGACCCAGCCGTGGGACCGCAAGGGCTACCGCATTCCCGGCGGCTCGCCGTCGACCCCGTCGTTCGCCGCGAACCTGCCGGCCTTCCCGTCCAACCTGCGCAAGCAGGTCAAGGGTGCCGACTACCGCGCGCAGAAGAACATCATGAGCGCCGCGGTCGAGGGCGCCCAGGTCGACTTCGACACCGCGTCGCGCATCGAGAGCCGCTACCTCGTCGAGCTCATCGTCGGTCAGCAGTTCAAGAACATGACGCAGGCGTTCTTCTTCGACCTCTCCGCCATCAACGCGGGCAAGTCGCGTCCCGAGGGCGTGGAGAAGAAGCTGCCCGAGAAGGTCGCCGTCATCGGCGCCGGCATGATGGGCGCCGGCATCGCGTACGTCACCGCGCAGGCCGGCATCGAGGTCGTGCTGAAGGACATCTCGCTCGAGGCCGCCGAGAAGGGCAAGTCGTACAGCGAGAAGATCCTCGACAAGGCCGTCTCGCGCGGCAAGATCACCGAGGAGAAGAAGGCCGAGGTGCTGGGCCGGATCACGGCCACCGCCGACTACGCCGACCTCGAGGGCACCGACTTCGTCGTCGAGGCCGTGTTCGAGAACGTCAAGCTTAAGCACGACGTGTTCGCCGAGCTCGAGAAGGTCGTCAAGCCCGACGCGCTGCTCGGCTCCAACACGTCGACGCTGCCGATCACGGGCCTGGCCGAGGGCGTCTCGCGTCCGAAGGACTTCATCGGGATCCACTTCTTCTCGCCCGTCGACAAGATGCCGCTGGTCGAGATCATCGCCGGCGAGGAGACCTCCGACGAGGCCATCGCCCGGGTCTTCGACTACACCCTGGCGATCAAGAAGACCCCGATCGTCGTGGGCGACAGCCGTGGCTTCTTCACCAGCCGGGTCATCGGCACGTTCGTCAACGAGGGCATCGGCATGCTCGCCGAGGGCGTCGCGCCGGCCACGATCGAGAAGGCCACCACGCAGGCCGGCTTCCCGGCCCCCGTGCTCCAGCTGACCGACGAGCTCAACATGGAGCTCATGGTCAAGATCCGCAACGAGTCCAAGGCTGCGGCCGAGGCCGAGGGCGGCACCTGGACCCCGGCGGCCGCCGAGGACGTCATCGACCAGATGATCGACGCGGGCCGCCCGAGCCGCCTCAAGGGCGCGGGCTTCTACGAGTACGTCGACGGCAAGCGCACCGGCCTCTGGTCGGGCCTGGCGGAGAAGTTCCCGACGTCCGCCGAGCAGCCGCCGCTGCAGGACCTGCGTGAGCGTCTGACGTTCATCATGAGCCTCGAGTCGGTCAAGTGCCTCGACGAGGGCGTCCTGCGCTCGGTGCCCGACGCCAACATCGGTTCGATCTTCGGCATCGGCTTCCCGCCCAACCAGGGCGGCGTGCTGCAGTACATCAACGGCTACGAGGCCGCCGACGGCCGCTTGGGCATCCAGGCCTTCGTCGAGCGCGCCAACGAGCTGGCCGAGCAGTACGGCGAGCGCTTCCTGCCGCCGGCCTCGCTCGTCGAGAAGGCGAAGAACGGCGAGAACTACGCCTGACGCCGCCTGACCACGAACGCCCCTGTCCCCACGTGGGACGGGGGCGTTCGTCGTGTCCCGCCCCCGCCCTCCCCTCCGCTGGTTGAGGTGCGAACGCCGCCTGCGGTCCTCCCCTCCGGTGGTTGAGGTGCGAACGCCGCCTGCGGTCCTCCCCTCCGGTGGTTGAGGTGCGAACGCCGCCTGCGGCGTGAGCCTCGAAACCTCGTGCACCCGAATACCGGAGCCCGACGTGACGGACCTCCCGACGCTCTAGCGGCTCTCTCTGAAGTCCCCCGTGAGGCGCGTCGTCTCGCGGTGCTGGGTGAAGGTTTCCGACACCAAGGCGTCCCGGACCAGGGCGACAGCCTCGGGGCTTGGGGTCCGCTCGCGCCGGCTGCCCGAGCTCGGGCCGATGTTCCCGAGCAGGTGCCACACGTCGTTGATGCGCCAGTGGAGGTCGTCAGCCTGGACGGGGAAGCCTCCCTCGCGCGCCCAGCCGAGCTGGCCGAGCGTCGCGGCGATGCCATAGGGGTCGACCCGACGCCCCGGCTCGGCAGCGAAGTGAATGGCAATGAGTACCGCGGCATCGGTGTCGAAGTCATGACCCTCGGGGATCAGGCTGTCGACGATGTGGTCCCACAGCGCGCCCGGATGGTTCAGGGATCGTCCGAGGCGGGTGGTCAGGAGCGCTCCCTTCCGCTTGCGCAGCAGGCCCATCCGCTGCACGCGATCGCGGAACCCCAGGACGGGCTGGGTGTTGACCTCCCGAGTCACGGGGAAGATCCAGTCCGTCATCGTCGGCAGCAGCGCCGCGACCTGCTTCACGTCGGCCGGCTTGAGATAGCCGGCCTGGGTCAACGGCAGACCCTCGCCGTCACCGCGCTCGAGGAACCAACGGAACGGAGCCAGAGTGCGTTCGAGCGCATCGCCGGTCGGTGTCGGAGCCGCCGCGGCCACGAGCTGCGGCAGCTTGTCCATCAGCTGCTGACCTGACTCCGGAAACTTCGAGGTGCTGAGCCGGCCGAGGACCGACGAAAGCCTCGGATCGAGCCGGTACCGGGTGTACTCCACGGCACCATCTTGCCTGCGCCTCGCAGTCCGTGACGGAGGGAGGTTTCGAGGCTCGCGCGCCAGAGCGCGTTCGCACCTCAACCACCGGTGGTGCGGGCGACAGCCTTGCCTTCGGCAACCGCCTCGCTGGTTGAGGTGCGAACGCCGCCTGCGGCGTGAGCCTCGAAACCCCGTGCACCCGACTCCGGTAGCCGTCCGAGGTTTCGAGGCTCGCGCGCCAGGGCGCACTCGCACCTCAACCACCGGTGGCCAGACGGAACCGGCGTCGATCTGGTCACTCGATCTGTCAGGTGAGGCTGGCCTCAGTTAGGCTCGTCTACTGTGACCGCCACCCTGAGCGCGCCGGCCCCCGCCCGGGTCGCCGCCCCGAAGCCCGAGCACCGCTCGAGCGCGGGTCTCGCCGCGGGTCTGCTGGTCCTGCTGGGCGTGCTCGCCGTGGTCGCCTTCGTCAGCGTGGTCCTGGGTTCGCGAGGCGTGGGCCTGTCGACCGTGTGGGACGCGATCGTCGACCACGACCCCACCAACACCGACCAGACCGTGATCCGCGAGCTACGGCTGCCGCGCACGATCCTGGGCCTGCTGGCGGGAGCGGCACTCGGCCTGGCGGGGGCGATCCTGCAGGGCGTCACCCGCAACGCGCTCGCCGACCCGGGGATCATGGGCATCAACTCCGGCGCCGCGGCGGCCGTCGTGCTCTCGATCATGCTGACGGGCCAGAGCGACGTCACGACCTACATCTGGTGGGCGTTCGCCGGGGCCGCAGGCGCCACGATCCTGGTCTACGGCGTCGCCTCGTTCGGGCGGGAGGGTGCGACGCCCATCAAGCTGGCGCTGGCCGGCGCCGCGGTCAGCGCGGGCTGCTACTCCATCACCACGGGCGTCACGATGCTCGACTCCAGCGCCCTGGACCAGCTGCGCTTCTGGCAGGTGGGCTCGCTCGCGGGGCGGTACTGGCCGATCGTCGAGCAGACCGCGCCCTTCCTCGCTGTCGGACTGGTGTTCGCGCTCTTCACGGGCCGCTGGCTCAACGGCCTCGCGCTCGGCGACGACGTCGCCACCGCCCTCGGCCAGCGCGTCGGGCTGACCCGCGCGGGCCTGTTCGTGATCGTCGTCCTGCTCGCCGGCGGGGCCACGGCGGCCTGCGGCCCCATCGTCTTCATCGGTCTGGTCGTCCCGCACATGGCGCGGGCCATCTGCGGCCCCGACTACCGATGGATCACGGCCTACTGCCTGCTGCTCAGCCCGATCGTGCTGCTCTCGGCCGACGTGCTCGGCCGGGTCATGAAGCTCTCCGGCGAGGTGCAGGTCGGTGTGGTCCTGGGACTGCTCGGCGCGCCCGTGTTCGCGTTCCTCGTCCGTCGCCGGAACCTGTCGGAGCTCTGATGGCCGTCATCGAGCGCGAGCCCGCGCCCAGCACCCCGGACTCCACCGACGGCCGTTCGGTCATCACCCGGGTCCGCCTCCTGCGCCGGGGACGCACGATCTCGGTCACGCTGGTGCTGGCGGCGGTGGCGTTCGCGCTGTTCGTCGGCACGATGATGTTCGGCAGCTTCTCGGTGTCGCCGTGGCAGGTCGTGCTGGCCACGTTCGGCTTCGACACCGATCCCGGGGTGGAGTACGTCGTGCGCCAGGTGCGGCTCTCGACCGCCTCGACCGCGCTGGGCACAGGCCTGGCGATGGGGCTGGCCGGCATCATCTTCCAGCGCCTGCTCGCCAACCCCCTGGCCTCGCCCGACTTCGTCGGCGTCTCCGCCGGTGCGAGCTTCTTCGCCGTCAGCTCCATCGTGGTGCTCAACCTGCAGGGCGAGATGGTCTCCCTGGCCGCGCTCGTCGGCGCGCTGCTGGCGGCACTGCTGGTCTACCTCCTGGCGTGGCGCGACGGGATCACGGGGTACCGGTTCATCCTGATCGGCATCGGCGTGAGCCAGTTCTTCCTCGCCGGCTCGGGCTACGTCCTGTCGCGCGCCAACCAGTACAACGCTCGGGAGGCGATGACCTGGCTCGTGGGCGCCGTCGGCCAGGCGGGCGATACCGAGCTGCGGGTGCTGTTCCTCAGCCTGGCCGTCGTGCTGCCCGCGGTGTTCGTCATGACCCGCCAGCTGGCCGCGCTCGAGCTCGGCGACGACACGGCCACGGCGCTCGGCGTCCGCGTCGAGACCATGCGACTCGCGCTGATGCTGACCGCGGTCGTGCTGATCGCGCTCGCCACGGCCGTCGCCGGTCCCATGGCGTTCGTCGCCCTGATCGCCGGCCCGATCGCATCGCGCCTGGTAGGTGCCGGCAGCTCGGCCCTGCTGGCGGCCGCCTTCGTCGGCGCCAGCATCGTGCTCGCCGCCGACCTCGTGGCCCAGCACGCGCTGCCCGCGCAGCTGCCGACCGGCGTCGTGACCGGCGCGATCGGCGCCCCCTATCTCATCTGGTTGCTCGTCTCGGTCAACCGGGAAGGACGTGGAGGATGACCGATCTCGACCCGCAGGCCCCGGCAGGGCCGCTGCCCGATCCGACCTCGCGGCACCACGACCTCCGGGCCCGCGGCCTGACGCTCGGCTACTCCGGCGTCGACATCGTGCACGCGCTCGACCTCGTCGTGCCGGACGGTCTCGTGACGGTCATCGTCGGCGCCAACGGCTGCGGCAAGTCGACCCTGCTGCGCGGCCTGGCCCGGCTCCTCAAGCCGCGCGCGGGCGCCGTGGAGCTCGACGGCCGCCCGCTGAAGGAGTGGGCCAGCGCCGACGTCGCCCGGGTCATGGGCCTGCTCCCGCAGAATCCGGTGGCCCCCGACGGCATCACCGTCGCCGACCTCGTGGGGCGCGGCCGGTACCCGCACCAGGGCTGGTTCCGCCGGTGGAGCGCCGAGGACGACGCCGCGGTCGCGGGGGCCCTGGCGGCCACGCACACGACCGAGCTCGCCGACCGCACGCTCGCCGAGCTGTCCGGGGGCCAGCGCCAGCGCGTGTGGGTCGCGATGGTGCTCGCCCAGGACACCGACCTGGTGCTGCTCGACGAGCCGACGACGTTCCTCGACATCAGCCACCAGGTCGACCTGCTCGACCTGCTGGACGATCTCAACCGTGTGCACGGCAAGACCGTCGTGATGGTCCTGCACGACCTCAACCTGGCGTGCCGCTACGCCCACCACATCGTCGCGATGAAGTCGGGCACCGTCGTCGCGCAGGGAGCGCCGCAGGACGTCATCACGCCCGAGGTCGTCGACGACGTGTTCGGCCTGCCGTGCCGGGTCGTGCCCGATCCGGTCACGGGAACCCCGCTCGTGGTGCCCCTCGGCCGCCAGCGGGCAGTGAAGCACGCCGGCGACTGAGGGGACCGACGTCAGTGCAGGCTGAGCTCGGGGTTGTGGGGGCCCTTGGGCTCGACCCAGAAGTCGAGCGCGAGCTCCTCCTCCTTGCCGCCGTTGAGGTAGATGCTGAAGTCGGTGACCCCCGCCTCCTCGAGCACGTCGTCGTCGATGAAGAAGTTGCCCGTGCACTCGCGGCTCGGGCGCGTGAGGATCTCGTAGGCCGCGTCGGCCATGATCGCCGGCGTGCGCGAGCTGGCGCCGAGACCGGGGCCCACGACGTTGCGCACCGCGGCGGTGTCGATCGCGGTGCGCGGCCAGAGCGAGTTGGCGGCCACGCCGTCCTCGCGCAGCTCACCGGCCAGGCCCATCGTCACGAGGCTCATGCCGAACTTCGCGATCGTGTAGGCCGTGAACGTCGTGTGCCACTTCGGGTCGAGGCTGATCGGCGGGCTGAGCGTCAGGATGTGCGGGTTCGCCGACTGCTTGAGCCACGGGATCGACGTCTTGCTCAGCAGGAACGACCCGCGGCAGTTGATGTCGTTCATGAGGTCGTACTTCTTCATCGCGATGTCCTCGGAGCGGGACAGGTCGATCGCGCTCGCGTTGTTGACCACGGCGTCGATGCCGCCGAACGTCTCGGCGGTCTGCGCGACCGCATCGGCCACGAAGGCGTCGTCGCGGACGTCGCCGACCAGCGGCAGGGCCTTTCCACCCGCCGCCTCGATCGCGGCCGCCGCGGTGTGGATCGTGCCGGGCAGGTTCGGGTGGGGCTCGGTCGTCTTGGCGAGCAGGGCGACGTTGGCGCCGTCGCGAGCGGCGCGCACGGCGATCGCCTCGCCGATGCCGCGGCTCCCGCCGGACATGATGATCGTGACTCCGGACAAAGACATGGGTCCTCCAGGTGGATCGCGTGTGGCAGTCTGGTCATCATGACAGTGGTGGTGGCACGATGACCATGGCGGCCGAGACCGAAAAGGGAACACCGTCGGCGACGCCGTCGAGCACCGTCGAGCAGGTGCTGCGCGACCGGTGGAGCTGCCGCGGCTATCTCCCCGAGCCCGTGCCGCGCGCGACGGTCGAGCAGATCCTCGAGGCCGCGCAGCGCACGCCGTCGTGGTGCAACACGCAGCCGTGGCAGGCCGCGATCTTCTCCGGCGACGCGATCGACGAGCTGCGCGCCTCGTTCGCGACCGACACTCGCCTCACCCCCGACATTCCGTTCCCGCCCGGTTACGACGGCGTCCACGCCGAGCGTCGCCGCGAGGTCGGCCTGCAGCTGTACGACGCGGTCGGTGTCGAGCGCGGCGACCGTCAGGCCTCGGCGATGCAGATGCTGCGCAACTTCGACTTCTTCGACGCCCCGCACGTGGCGATCGTGTCGGCCCCCGCGAGCCTCGGCCCGTACGGGTACGTCGACTGCGGTCTCTACGTGCAGTCGTTCCTCCTGGCCGCGCACGCGCAGGGCGTCGCCACGATTGCCCAGGCGGCGGTCGCGATGAAGTCGGAGCTGCTCCACGAGCGCCTCGGCTGGGGCGAGGACCGGCACATCGTGTGCGGCATCTCGTTCGGCTGGCCCGATCCGGAGCACCCGAGCAACGCGTTCCGTGCGCACCGCGCCCCGGTGAGCGACTCCGTCACGTTCCTCGACTGACCCCCACACGCCCCTTGAGGTGCGACGAGGAACGAGGAGCCTCGAAAGGGGTACCTCAGCCCCTCAGCTGACCGAGGTTTCGAGGCTCGTCGCCAGGGCTCCTCGCACCTCAACCACCGGAAGTAGGCGCGCCAGGGTCGCGGGCGATCGGGCAGGACATGCAGCGGGGACCGCCCCGGCCGGAGCCGAGCTCACTCCCGCTGATCGTGATGACCTCGATGCCCTGCTCCGAGAGCCGTGCGTTGGTGTGCTCGTTGCGCTCGTACGCCACCGCGAGCCGCGGCGCGATCGCGAGGGTGTTGTTGCCGTCGTCCCACTGCTCGCGCTCCGCGGTGACCGGGTCCAGACCGGTCTCGATGCGGCGCAGCTCGTCGATGCCCATGGCGCGCGCCGCCACCGGGAAGAACGGCTCGCGCGGGCCGATCTCGAGGCCGTCGTCGTTGAGCGTGAGGGTCGTGGCCGTGAGGTCGTCGGCCATGGTCGGAAAGATCACGACGGCGTCGACGTCGACCATCGTGACGATCGTGTCGAGGTGCATCGTGGCGCGCTCCTGCGCGATCGGCACCGCGAGCACGGTGTGCGCCAGGCCCTCGCCCAGGACCTGTCGTGCGAAGCGCTCGGCTCCGGCGGGCGTCGTTCGCTCGCCGACCCCGATGGCCATGACGCCCGGTGCCAGCAGGAGGACGTCGCCACCCTCGACGTGCTCCAGGTGTGGACCGTGCACCTGCTCCACGCCGGCGAACCGCGGGTGATGCCCGTAGACGAGTCCGGTCAGCTGGGTCTCCCGCACGCGGGCCGGCATCGCGAGGCTCGTGACGGCGACCCGATCGGGGAGCCAGACCGACGAGTCGCGCGTGAAGAGCAGGTTCGGGAGCGGGTCGATCACGAAGTCGTCGTGGGCGAGCAGGCTCGTGACCAGCGTGCGCACCGGCACCTCGTCGTTGCGCAGTCCTGCCGTCAGGACGGTCGCGAGCTCGGTCGGGTGCAGGTCGCCCAGCCACTCGCGCAGGTACTCGCGCAGGCCGTCGCCGAGGTGCAGCGCCTCGGTCGTCGCGACGACGACGGCGTCGCGCGCGGCGGTCGACTCGAGAGTCTCCCGCAGGAGCGCGGTGAGATAGAGGACCTCGACGTCGTGGTCGCGCAGCGCCTGGGCGAAGGCGTCGTGCTCCTCCTGCGCCCGGCCGAGCCACGGCACGCCGTCGAACAGCAGGGCGTCGTTGTTGCGGGGGGTGAGCCGGGCGATCTCGGCACCGGGGCGGTGCAGCATCACGGTGCGCAGCCGTCCGACCTCGCTGTCGACCCCGAGCCCTCGCTGCGCTGTCATGCGCCGAGCCTAGGGGTCCGGGCGGTCCGGGCGGTCCGGGCGGTCCGGTGCTCCTGTCGACATCCTTCCGTTCGGACCCGCGTGAGCCCCTGATGACCGACGATGGGGGGCATGATGTCGATTCGCCCCTTCCGATCCGCCGGCCGCCTCGCGGTCGCGGCCCTCGCAGTGGCGGGTCTGTCGGCCTCCACCCTCGTCCCGGGTTCCGGCGACACCGGCGACGCCACGACGGTGACCACGGCGTCGGCCGCGCCGGCACCGGTCGCCGCGCCGTCGGTTCCGGTTCCGGTTCCGCAGGAGTCGTCGTCGCCCGCCGGTGATGAGGCCGGACCGGACGAGACGGTGCTGGGACCCGCGGCGGTCGAGGCGATCGGCGACGACCTCGGCGAGGTCGCCGCTCTCAACGAGCTGACCGACGAGGAGCTGACCGAGAGACTGCAGGACCCCACCTACGGCGTCGGACCCGACGGCCGGCTGTTCGTGGCCGAGTTCCTCGACGAGGAGCACACGGCCGACCAGGCCGAGGTCGGTGGCGCCGGTGGCGACGAGCCGGTCGCGCTCGCCGCCGTGGTGCCCCTCGACCAGACCTTCGGACTCAGCAGCCTGCCCGGCTCACGCCGCACGATCTACCTGGACTTCGACGGCCACACGTTGACCAACACGATCTGGAACCAGGTGCAGGGCATCCCGAACGGTCGCACGGTGCCGCCGTTCAGCCTGGACGGCTCCGACGCCTTCTCGGCCGCCGAGCTCGAGTACATCCAGAACGTGTGGCTCGCCGTGTCGGAGGACTACGCGCCGTTCGACGTCAACGTGACGACCCGAGCCCCGTCCACCGACCAGCTCCGGCGTTCCACGTCGGACGACCAGACCTACGGCGCTCGCGCGATCATCACGACTCCGCGGGTGCAGGCCGACTTCCCCTCCAGCTGTCCCATCACCTCGACGTGCGCCGGGCTCGCCTACGTCGACGTGTTCGACACCGCCGGTCCATCGCACGCGCGCTACGAGGGCGCGTTCGTCAACGCGGCCGCGGTCGGCAGCCCGCTGGCGCTCACCACGATCGTGAGTCACGAGGTCGGCCACAACGGTGGGCTGAACCACGCCGGCTTCACCGACGGCGTCGTGACGCGCGACTACTACTCCGGAACCGGCAACTGGGGTCCGATCATGGGCACGCCCTACTCGCGGCCGCTCAGCCAGTGGACGAACCACAGCTACCCGGGACACACCAATGAGGCGGCCGCCGACCTGACGGTGCTGGCCTCCCACGGCATCGCGCCGCGACCCGACGACGCAGGTTCGACGATCGGGTCGTCCACACCGTCCGGCTGGACGACGAGCCGTCGTGGACTCATCTCGACCCCGACCGACCAGGACGTGTGGAACATCGGTCGGTGCGATGGCACGATCACGGTCTCCGCCACTCCCTCGGCCTACTCCACCAACCTCGACCTCGCGCTGACCCTCGTGACGGGGACCAGTGCCGCCCCGGTCGAGGGCGCGCGCGTCGATCCGCCCTCGGGACAGTCGGGCTCGGGATCGTCGATGCGGGCGACGGGCGTCGCGGCCACCGTGCAGCGGTCGGCCGGCGACACGCAGTACTACGTCCGGGTGGCGGGCAGCCCGACCGGACCTGACACGGGGTACGGCAACCTCGGCCCGTACACGCTCTCCGCGACCTGCGCGGGCTTCTCCCAGCAGCCGGCAGGTCTTCCGCGCTTCACCGACGTCCCGCCGGGGCAGAGCTTCTTCGGCCAGATCGAGTGGCTCGCCGGTAGCGGGGTCTCGACCGGCTACGACCAGGGCAACGGGACCACGACCTTCCAGCCGTCGGCCGCAGTGCTGCGCGAGCAGATGGCGGCGTTCCTGTACCGGTTCGCGGGTGCGACGGCGTCGTCGACGTCGTGCGGGCTGCTGGACGTGCCGTCGTCGAGCACGTTCGCCAAGGAGATCTGCTGGCTGAAGGGCACGAGCATCACGACGGGGTACGCGGTGCCGGGGGGCACGCAGTTCCGTGGCGCGCAGCCGGTGCTGCGGGAGCAGATGGCGGCGTTCCTGTACCGGTTCGCGGGCGAGCCCCCGTCGTCGACGTCGTGCGAGCTGCTGGACGTGCCGCCGTCGAGCACGTTCGCCAAGGAGATCTGCTGGCTCAAGAGCACCGGCATCACGACGGGGTACGCGGTGCCGGGTGGCACCCAGTTCCGCGGCTCGCAGCCCGTGCTGCGTGAGCAGATGGCCGCGTTCCTGTCCCGCTACGACGACCAGGGCCTGCCCGTGGCCCCCGCGCCGTGACCTGCTGACGGCGCCGGCGGTCAGGAGCGGAAGAGGCGGTCCCAGTTGTCGCGACTCGTCAGCTCCGGCATGGCGGCCCGCCAGGCCGCCTGCGCGGCCGGGCCCCGGCGCTTGAGCTGGCGGAGCGCACGGCGGATCTCGCGGTAGGACTCCAACGACTTGCGTCGCGAGATGCGACGCACCCGGAACGTCGACTGGGTGCGGTCCGTGGCGACGACGGTGCTGAACGAGCCGGCGTGCCACCAGCTCGTGATCGAGTCGATCGCGGCGGCTCCGGACACCTTCAGCCGGAGCTGCCGGCGGAGGAGCTGGCGCAGGAAGCGGTCCGGGTCGTCGGGCATCGGGAGCTCGAGCGCGAGGCGGACGTCGCCCAGACCGATCTCGGCGAGCTCTTCCGGCGTCAGGCGCTTCGTCTCGGGATGGTCGGCACGGAGGGCGTGCACCGCGGCGAGCGCGGTACGGCCCCCGTCGGCGATCTGATCGGGTCCGTCGAGGAAGGCGTCGATCGCTGCGACCACCGTGGCGATCAGGCCGTAGCGGTACTCGACCAGGAAGTGGCGGAGCTGACGCCCGAGCGACTCCAGGCCGCTGCCGGGGAAGTCGCCGAGGTAGAGCGACGAGACGATCAGCGCGTTGCGCGTGCGGAAGAAGAGGGGCCAGTCGTCCCAGTCCTTCATCGCGAAGTCGGCGTGCCAGACCCCGCTGCCGGGAAGCGTGACGGTGGCGTGTCCCCGGCTTCGTGCCCGGATGCCGAACTCGATGTCGTCCCACTGGAAGAACAGGGGGATGGGCAGGCCGACCTCGTCGATGACCTCGGCGGGCACGAGGCACGCCCACCACGCGGCGTAGTCGGCGTCGACCCGCTTGCCGGGCAGCTCGGCGAGCAGGTCGGCGTTCGAGAAGCGGTCGCTCGGCACCCCGGCGACGAACCGGTCGAGCGCGGTGTTCTCCCCCTGGGCCACGAGCTGCGAGGGGTGGTGGAGGTTGAGCATCTGGCCGCCGACGAGCGTGGGCCGCAGCGTGAGCGACCCGAACGCGCTCATGCGCAGCACGGTCTCGGGGTCGAGGCGGATGTCGTCGTCCATCAGCAGGACGTCGCCCGGGCGGCCCGCGAACCGGTCACGGGTCTCGAGCATGCCGCGGGTGAACCCACCGGCGCCGCCGAGGTTGGGCTGGCGGACGACGAGGAGGCGCTCGCCGAGCCCCTCGGCGACGGCGTCGAAACCGGGCTCGTCGGCGATGAGTCGATCACCTTGGTCGACCACCACGACCGAGTCCACCACCGTGCGCATCGCGGGATCGGCGACCAGCGCGCCGAGGGTCGCGACGCAGTCGGTCGGCCGGTTGTACGTGCAGATCACGAGGCCCGTCAGTCGATCGGCCGCCTCCGTCGGGGTCGTCACGGTGACGTCGCTGACGGTCAGGCTGCCGGTCGTGGTGGAGATCTCGAGCCACAGGTGGCCCTCGTCGAGGTAGTGGTCCAGCGGGGCTCGCAGCGTCAGGGCCTGGGCCGAATCGACCGCGTCGACGTCGGCCCGCTCGACGATGCTGGTCGTCGGGGAGAAGTCGTCCGAGACCAGTAGGACGGTGCCATGGCCGCGCACCGTCATGTGGACCTCGACGTCGCGCACGCGGGTCCAGCGCTGCCAGTGCGAGGCCTCGACCCGGCCGAAGTAGGTGCGGGTGGTGGCCAGGCTCGACGGGTGGACCGTGACGGAGCTGCGCGTGCGGTCGATCGTGCCGGCCTCGGCCCGCACGTACAGGTCGTCGGGCGCGGGAACCGTCGCTGCGAGGTGGATGCGCTGCAGCAGCGTGCCAGGTGTCGTCATGTCGTCGGCATCCTAGTGCGAGCCTCGGCCGCCATGGGCGGAGTCAGGCGTGGATCCGCGCGGCGAGGCGAGCGAGTCCCGCCGCGTGCTCACCGGCCCGTCCGGGAAGGTCCCCCGCGTCGCCCGCGTCCACGGGCGCGTCGCCGATGCCGATGACGGGCCACCCGGAGCCGGCCGCGGTGACGGCCCGGTGCTTGACGTCGTAATAGCCGTCGGACACCGAGATCGCGACCCCGCTCGCGCCGACCGCCGCGGCCAGGAGGTGCGGGTGGTAGCGCGTCGTGATCCAGCGCTGTCCGCGACGGGCCGGCAGGCCGTGCGTCACGACCTCGCCGAAGGAGTGGAACCGATGGTCGCCGAACCGCTCCTCGAGCGCGGCGCGCACGTGCCCGTCGACCGGGGGATTCGCCTCGACCACGGCGAAGTCGTCCGCGCCGACACCCCACGCGTCGAGGAGATCGCCGACGGTGCTCGCGAGCTCGTCCAGGCGGTCGTGACCGTCGCCCTGGGCGATCACCATGACGTCTGCGGTGCCCGCCCGCTGGTCGAGGTGCTGCTCGACGCCGCCGAGCCACACGTCGTCCGCGCCGACCTCGGCCGTGGGCAGGAGCAGCGCGGACTCGGGGTCGCGGACCGTCGCCACCTCGAGGCGGGGTCCGAGGGTGGCGTAGAGCTCGGGCAGCTCGGTGAAGCCGGGGGTCAGGCCCGCGCCACTGATCGCGAGGCGTGCCGGGGTGTGCTCGCCCATCCAGCTCATCGCCGCGAGGACCGAGGCGGGGTGCGGGCGCTGGGCGTTCACGAAGCCGCCGCCGACGAGGTGGACGACGTCGGCGGAGCGGAGAGCCTCGATCCCGGCCAGCCAGCGCGGCGCGCGCCACGGCTCGGTCAGGACCTGGTCGACGTGGGCGACGACCGAGCCGGCACTGGTCGGGTCGGCGTCGAGACCGAGGCGGTGCACCGTGTCGACGACCACCAGGTGCGGGTGCTCGCCGTGCAGCAGCGCGGCGGCGCCGGCGGGGTTGGGCACGTCGAGCCAGACCTCGTCGCGCGGGCGATGCTTCGCGAGCCAGCGCAACCAGCCGCGGGTGATCGCCTCGTCGCCGAAGTTGGGGTGCCCGGCCACGCCGATCAGATAGGTACGGCGACCTCGTCGCCCGCGCGCGCGGAGCATGGACGGAGCGTATCGGTCAGTTTTGCCATGGTCGGGTCATCCCTCAACCTCGGAAGATCTCCGGACGCCGCGCTCCCCCAGTGATTCGATCGGGTCATGTCCGTCCTCCGCGCCGTTCTGGCCCCCGCAGTGCTCGCCATGGTCGCCACGGTCGCGATCCCCACGGCGGCCCGTGCCGACTTCACCGACGTCCCGCCTCAGCACGTGTTCGCGGCGGAGATCGAGTGGTTGGCCGAGCAGGGCATCACCACGGGCTACCCGAACGGCAACGGCACCACGCGGTTCGAGCCCGGCGCACCGGTGCTGCGCGAACAGATGGCGGCCTTCCTCTACCGGTACGCGAATGCGACGGCGACCGAGACCTCCTGCGGCTTGGTGGACGTACCGGCGAACCACGCATTCGCGAAGCAGATCTGCTGGCTCATCGGCACCGGAGTCTCCACGGGATACGCGACCCAGGTCGGGACCGAGTTCCGTGGCTCGCAGCCGGTGCTGCGGGAGCAGATGGCGGCGTTCCTCGACCGGCTGGCCGAGGTCGAGTCGTCATTGTCGACCCCGGGCACGGCCCCCTTCCTGGACGTGCCGACCGGCCACACCTTCGCCAAGCAGATCGCGTGGCTCGCCACGACTGGCGTCACGACGGGATACGCGACCCCGGGAGGCACCGAGTTCCGTGGCTCGCAGCCGGTGCTGCGGGAGCAGATGGCAGCGTTCCTGCACCGGTACGACGGTTTCGTCGGCTGGACGGTCGACGCCGCGCTCGACCTCGTGTCGATCTCGGCCGCCTCGACCTCCGGCGGCAACCAGGCGTCGCTCGGCCCGGCCACGTCGGCCGACGGCCGCTACGTGGTGTTCTCGACGCTTTCGAGCAACCTCGTCGACAGTGACAACAACGGCACCTTGGACGTCTTCTGGCGGGACACGGTGACAGGCCAGATGAAGCTGGTCTCCCGAGCGGCCTCCGAGACGGGCGTCCTGGGCAACGGGGCTTCGACCGTCCCGGACGTCTCCGACGACGGCCGCTACGTGACCTTCGAGTCCTTGGCGAACAACCTGGTGCCGGGTGACACCAACTCCACCGGCGACATCTTCCGACGCGACATGACCACGGGGGCCATCACGATCGAGTCGCGCAGCTCGGCCGCCGTCCTGGCGAACGGCGCGTCGCAGCAGGCGAGCATGTCGGCGGACGGTCGGTACGTCACCTTCATCAGCTACTCCGACAACCTGGCCGCCGGGGACACCACCGCGGCGCCCGACGTCTTCGTGCGTGACATTGCCAACGGTCAGACGATCCGGGTCGGGCTCGGGCCTGGTGGCGCGAACCCGAACAGCTCGGCCCTGTCGCCGACGATCTCGGCCGACGGTCGTCTTGTGGCGTTCCAGTCGAGTGCGACCAATCTCGTGGTCGGAGACGACAACGGCCAGTTCGACGTGTTCCGCTGGAACCGCGACACCGGGATCACGACGCTGATCTCCGACGACCCGTTCGACAACGGCAGACACAGCGTGTCGTCGCGACCGCGCATCTCCGACGACGGCGAGTTCATCGCGTACCACGCGTTCGACCTCGACACGGCGTCCGAAGGTGTGGACCCGCACGGCGATGTGTTCCTCTGGGGCCGTGCCGGCGCGTCGACGACCCTGGTCTCGGCATCTCCGACCGGCGCCCCGGCGAACGGCACCTCCCTCGGCGGTTCCGTCTCGGCCGACGGCAGGTACGTGTCGTTCAGCTCGGATGCGTCGAACCTGGTCGTGGGCGACATCGGTGGCCAGGCGGACGTCTTCCTGTACGACCGGTTGACCCGGGTCACGACCCTCGTGTCGGCTAACGGCTCGAAGGTCGGCGGCAACGCCGAGTCGGTCACCGGGGTCGTGAGCCCGGACGGCGACCGGGTCGTGTTCCAGAGCGCGTCCACCAACTTCGTGCTGCTCGGCACCTTCGCGACCTATCAGATCTACCAGTGGCGTCGCGAGGGCGACGGCTGACCAGGAGCCTGCCTGCCTGCGGGCCGACACCCGAGCCCCCGGTGGGGCACGAATGGCGCAGGACTCGGCCACCGGTTCACGTCCGTGACACACCGGGCGCCTACGCTCGTCGGGTGGACTGGAACGAGTACGACGCTGCCCTCTTCGACCTCGACGGCGTGATCACGCCGACCGCCGAGGTGCACATGCGTGCGTGGTCGAAGATGTTCAACGACTTCCTGGTCGCCCAGCGGGTCGACGAGCGCTACACCGACGCCGACTACCACCGTTACGTCGACGGCAAGCCCCGCTACGACGGCGTGCGCTCGTTCCTGGAGTCGCGCGGCATCACGTTGCCCGAGGGCACGCGCGACGACCCGTCCGACGCCGAGACGGTCAGCGGGCTCGGCAACCGCAAGAACGACGTCTTCATGCAGGTGCTGCACGACGAGGGCGTCCAGGCCTACCCCGGTTCGCTGCGCCTGGTGGAGGCGCTCACCGCCGCGGGGGTCCGCCGCGCGATCGTGTCGAGCTCCCGCAACGCTCCGGCCGTGCTCGAGGCGGCCGGCATCACCGACCGCTTCGAGCTGATCGTCCACGGCGGTGTCGCCGCCGAGGTGGGTCTCGCGGGCAAGCCGGCTCCCGACACCTACGAGTACGCCGCCGACCAGCTCGGCGTGGCGCACGGCAAGGCCGTCGTGCTCGAGGACGCCCTGTCGGGCGTCGAGGCGGGTGCGGCCGGTGATTTCGGTCTCGTCGTGGGCGTGAACCGTGGCGCCGGCGCCGACGCACTGCGCGAGCATGGAGCCGACATCGTCGTCGACGACCTGGAAGAGCTGCTCTGATGAGCCCATCGCACGAGGCACCGCCGGTGCACGAGTACCTCGACCGCACCCGTTTCCCCGTCGACGAGTGGCGGCTCGTCGAGCAGCGCTACGACGCCAGTGACCTGGGCGTCACCGAGACCCTCTTCGCGGTCGGCAACGGCTACCTCGGCCTGCGCGGCAACGTCGAGGAGGGACGCGACTCGCACGCCCACGGCACCTTCCTGAACGGCTTCCACGAGACGTGGCCCATCCGCCACGCGGAGGAGGCTTTCGGCTTCGCCCGGGTCGGGCAGACCATCGTGAACGCCCCCGACGCCAAGGTCATCCGCCTGTACGTCGACGACGAGCCGCTGCTCCTGCCGATCGCCGACATCCTCGAGTACGAGCGGGCCATCGACTTCCGCGAAGGCGTCCTGCGTCGCGAGATCGTGTGGCGCAGCCCGTCGGGCAAGCGGGTGCGCATCCGCTCGACCCGCATGGTCTCGTTCCACCAGCGCCACCTGGCCGTCATGACCTTCGAGGTCACGATGCTCGACGCCGCGGCCCCGGTCGCGATCAGCTCGCAGATCCTCAACCGCCAGGACGGCGAGGACGAGTACCACGTCCGTTCCAAGTCGATGGGCGAAGGCGTCGACCCGCGCAAGGCCGAGGCGCTCGAGCGCCGCGTGCTCGATCCCCAGCACAGCCGCGGCAGCATCGAGGACGGACGCGTCGAGCTCGGCTTCCGCACCCACGACAGCGGCATGACGCTCGGCGTCGCGGCCGACCACCGCCTCGAGACCGCCAACCCGTCCACGACCCAGATCACGGTCGAGGACGACCTCGCCAAGATGACGTTCCGGGTCGACGCGCAGCCCGGCGAGCCCATCACCCTCACCAAGGTCGTGGCGTACCACACCTCGCGCGGGGTCCCCGTGCGCGAGCTGATCGACCGCTGCCGGCGCACGCTCGACCGGGTCCGACAGGACGGTCTGGAGCAGCAGCACCTCGACCAGCGCACGTGGCTCGACGACTTCTGGGCACGGTCCGACGTCGAGGTGCCGGGCCAGCCCGAGGTCCAGCAGGCCGTGCGCTGGAACCTGTTCCAGGTGCTCCAGGCCTCGGCCCGCGCCGAGGGCAACGGCATCCCCGCGAAGGGCGTGACGGGCTCGGGCTACAGCGGTCACTACTTCTGGGACACCGAGATCTACGCGCTCCCGTTCCTCACGTACACGACTCCGCAGATCGCCCGATCCGCGCTCCGCTTCCGCTACACGCTGCTCGACTCCGCCCGCAAGCGGGCCCACGAGCTGGCCCAGCAGGGCGCGCTCTACGCCTGGCGCACGATCAACGGCGAGGAGGCCTCGGCCTACTACGCGGCCGGCACGGCGCAGTACCACATCGACGCCGACATCTCGTTCGCCCTGAACAAGTACGTGCGGGCCACGGGCGACACCGACTTCCTGATCCGCGAGGGCATCGACATCCTCGTCGAGACGGCCCGGATGTTCGTCGACCTCGGTTTCTGGCGCTCCGAGGAGGACGGCTCGTTCCACATCCACGGCGTCACGGGCCCCGACGAGTACACGACCGTCGTCAACGACAACCTGTTCACCAACGTCATGGCGCGCTTCAACCTCGCGAGCGCGGCGGCCTCGGTCCGCGAGCTCGCCGAGCGCGACGGACTCGAGTACGAGCAGGTCGTCCGCCGGCTCGACCTCACCGACGACGAGGTCGCGTCGTGGGAGCAGGCCGCCATCGACATGGCGATCCCGTTCGACGAGCACCTCGGCATCCACCCGCAGGACTTCCACTTCCTCGACCGGGAGGTGTGGGACCTCGACAACACCCCGCTCGACAAGCGGCCCCTGCTGCTGAACTACCACCCGCTCGTGATCTACCGCTTCCAGGTGCTCAAGCAGGCCGATGTCGTGCTCGCGCTGTTCCTGCAGGGCGACCAGTTCACGCCCGAGCAGAAGCGCGCCGACTTCGAGTACTACGACCCGATCACCACCGGCGACTCCACGCTGTCGGCCGTCGTGCAGTCGATCATCGCGGCCGAGGTGGGGTACGCCGACCTCGCGTACCGCTACTTCCTGTCGGCGCTCTACGTCGACCTCGCCGATCGTCACGCCAACACCTCCGACGGCGTACACGTCGCGTCCACGGGTGGCGTGTGGAGCGCCCTGGCCTCCGGGTTCGGTGGCTTCCGCGACCACGGTGGCGAGTTCACGATCGATCCTCGCCTGCCCGAGAGCTGGCACGAGCTCACCTACCGCGTCACCCTGCGGGGCACGCGGGTCCGGGTCACGGTGCGGGACACCGAGGTCGAGCTCACGGTCGAGGACGGCGACTCCGCCGCCCTGTCGGTGCGCGGCGAGGCGGTCACGGTCCAGAAGGGTTCGCCCGTCACGGTCCCCCTCGCCGACCAGGGTCCGCGTCTCGCGGGTCAGCCCCGGCCGGTGCCGGGGCGTCAGCGCGGCGACGGCTCGGTCATCACGGCCACGGTGCCCGGCATCTGACGCTTCCGCGATTCGCCGGAATCTCAGGCGAAACGTCGGACAGGCCGCGCCACGTCGGACACAATCGGGGCATGTTCACGGTGGCCTGGCGCTTGGCCGACGGGACAGCCGGTGACGTCGAGATGCGCGGCCGCGACCGCTTCAGCTTCGGCCGCCACGGCTGCACCGTCGAGCTCGACCGGCCCGGACTCAGCCGGGAGGCGCTGATCGTCCGCGACACCGCCCCGGGACCGGTGGTCTTCCGCGGCCAGCGCGACAACGGCGCGTTCGTCGCTCTCGTGACGCTGCTGGGCCAGCGTCGGTGGCTCGCGGAGGGCACTGCCGCCAACCTCACGGCCGAGGCGAACCGCGTCGAGCTGCACCTCGGCGGCGAGGTCGTGTTCACCGCTGACGTCAGCTTCGGCATCCGGCCGCGCACCTTCGATCGGCTCCTGCCCGACGTCACGCCGAGCGCCTGACATCGCACTGCGGACCTCGGGCGGTGAGTGTTCCACCACCTGAGGGGGTGGGCGGTGGAAGACTCACCGCCCCCACCAGGGAGGGCTGAGACGGCTCAGGAGCCGGAGGACGGCACGACCGGCACCCGCACCAGCACGACGCCGGGACGGACCTCGGCGGTGATCTCGGTGCCCTCGCCGACCGGGTCGCCGTCGAGCTGCATCGGCGTCGACGACCCCGCGATGATGTGCACCGTGCGCCCGGTGAAGCGGGCGAAGCGGTCGGTGTTGCGCTTGCGCCGGGTGACGACCTTCCAGGCGATGCCCAGCCAGCCGAGGAACCGCCGGGGCGCGAGCACGACGACGTCGAGCTCGCCGTCGTCGATCAGCGCCTCCGGCAGCAGCGGGATGCCCGCCTGCAGGAAGCCGACGTTGCCGATCACGACGGTCCGGGCACGCATCTTGACCGGCTCGGCGTCGTCGACCGTGATGGTGACCTTCATGCCCGGGAAGCGCAGCGCCTTGATGCCGGACACGAAGTACGCGAGGTAGCCCACGCGCTTCTTCAGGTCGTCGTCGACACCCGTCATGATCATGGCGTCCATGCCGAGCCCGGCCATGACGAGGAACGACGTGTCGACGCCGGAGTCGGTGCGGTAGCGCGCGAGGTCGATCGCCTTGTCCTGACCGCCGAACGCGACGTCGAGCGCGTCGCGCCAGTTGAGCGGGATGCCGAGGTTGCGCGCGAGCAGGTTGCCGGTGCCGTGCGGGATGACGCCGATCGCGACGCCCGTGCGGGCCGCCTCCTCGCACACCGCGCGAACGGTGCCGTCGCCGCCGGCGGCGATGATGAGGTCGACGCCCGAGGACAGCGCCAGCAAGGTCTGGCCATAGCCAGGGTCCTCCACGGTAGTCTCGAACCAGAGCGGCTCGCTCCACCCGTGCGTCGTGGCCACCGCGCGCACACGCGCCTTGAACGCCTCGATCTCGCCGACCTTGGACGGGTTGAGGATCACGGCCGCCTGGCGCGCTCCGGTGCCGGTGATCATCGCGAGCTCCGACGGCAGGCGGGTCGCGTCGGTCGCGATCAGGAGCCACAGGGCCAACGTGGCGCCGGCGCCGAACGCCAGACCGGCGACGACGTCGGTCGGGTAGTGGACGCCGAGGAAGACGCGGCTGGCGGCCACGGCGACGGCGAGGACCGACCAGGTCGTGATCAGGAGACGGCGCTTCAGTCCGCGGCCGGTGGTGACGATGGTCAGCAGGGTCGCGATGACGAGCAGCAGACCGGCGCCGGCAGCGTGACCCGAGGGGAACGACCACCCGCCGATGTCGTGCAGCATGCCGAGGGAGCGGGGACGCGGACGCTCGACCAGCGCCTTGAGGGCGTGGTTGCCCAGCAGCACCACGAGGCCGCTCGTGGCGATCCAGGTGGTGATGCGCCACTCGCGCCGCCACACGGCCCAGGCGACGAACGCGATGACGAGGCCGATGACCGGGGCCAGGGCGAACGCCTCGGCGAGGGCCTCGCAGACGCGCAGGAGCCAGGTCGTGTCGGCCGTCAGGGCGACCGCGTCGTCGGACACCGAGCGGTCGAAGTCACCGAAGGGATCCCAGCCGGATCCGACCTCGACGGTCAGCAGCACCAGGAGCAGGCCCAGGCATCCGAGCACGATCGAGAGGACCCCTCGCCGGCTCGGCTCGGCTCGACGCAGGTCGACCGACACGTGTCCCCTTCCCGTGGCGCGCCCGGTGCGTGCCCGGGCAAGCGTACGTGGCGTGGCTCCTGCCTCGCCACATCAGCGGTTCGCCCCTCACCGCTGCGGGGCCGCGCCCGGTCGCTCGAGCCTCGCTGGGGCCGGCCCGTGGTGGCGGCCGGTGGTGACCGAAGTCCTTGCCCGTTCGCCCGATACCCTGACGGAGTGATCGATCCCCGCCTCCTCCGTGACGATCCCGAGGCCGTGCGCACGTCGCTGCGCCGCCGCGGCGAGTCGCCCGACAAGGTCGACGCCCTCGTGGCCGCCGACGCCGCTCGCCGCTCCTCGATCGCCGAGTTCGAAGCGCTGCGCGCCGAGCAGAAGCAGATCGGTCGCCAGGTGGCCCAGGCCTCGGGCGAGGAGAAGACGGCCCTGCTCGAACGCACCAAGGCGCTCAGCACGCAGGTCAAGGAGGCCGACGCCCAGCAGGGCCGGGCCGCCGAGGAGTTCGACGGACTCCTGCGGTCGCTGCCCAACCTCGTCGCGCCCGAGGCGCCCGAGGGTGGTGAGGAGGACTTCACGGTCCTCGACGTCGTCGGCACGCCGCGCGACTTCGTGGCCGAGGGATTCGAGCCACGCGACCACCTGGAGATCGGCCAGCTGCTCGGAGCGATCGACATCGAGCGCGGCGCCAAGGTCTCCGGCTCGCGCTTCTACTACCTCACGGGCGTCGGCGCGATGCTCGAGCTGGCACTCGTGCAGCTCGCGATGACGACGGCCCAGACGTGGGGCTTCACGCCGATGATCCCGCCGGCCCTGGTCCGGTCGCGCGCCATGGAGGGCACGGGCTTCCTCGGCCAGGCCGCCGACGACGTCTACCACCTCGAGAAGGACGACCTCTACCTCGTGGGCACCTCGGAGGTGCCGCTCGCGGCGTACCACTCCGACGAGATCCTCGACGGGGCGTCGCTGCCGCGCCGGTACGCGGCCTTCAGTCCCTGCTACCGCCGCGAGGCGGGGTCGCACGGCAAGGACACGCGCGGCATCTTCCGCGTGCACTGGTTCGACAAGGTCGAGATGTTCACGTACACGACGCTCGAGGAGTCGTACGCCGAGCACGAGCGGCTCCTGGGCTGGGAGCGCGAGTGGCTCGACGCCCTGGAGCTGCCGTACCGGGTGATCGACGTCGCCACGGGTGACCTCGGGTCCTCGGCCATCCGCAAGTTCGACTGCGAGGCGTGGATCCCCACGCAGGAGCGCTACCGCGAGGTCAGCTCCACCTCGAACTGCACCGAGTACCAGGCCCGGCGCCTCGACATCCGCGTGCGCGGCGCCGCGGCCGACGGCGGGAGCACCACCGGTCCGGCCGCCACGCTCAACGGCACGCTCTGCGCCATGACCCGCACGATCGTCGCCCTGTTCGAGAACGGTCAGCAGGCCGACGGCTCGGTCGTCCTGCCGAAGGCCCTGCACCCGTTCCTCGGCCCGGTCCTGAAGCCGATCGGGGCGTCAGCGTGAGCGACTGGAGGCCCCGGCTCGTCGCCCTGGACGTCGACGGCACGCTCGTCACCGGCCGCAACGAGATGAGCCCGGCGGTGCGCGAGACCGTGCGCGGGCTCCGCGACCAGGACATCGAGGTCGTCATCGCGACCGGTCGGTCGGTTCCCGGCGTGATGGACGCCGCCGACAAGCTCGGCTTCGAGCGCGGTCACGCGATCGGCAGCAACGGCTCGCTCGTCTTCACCTACCGTCCGACCGAGTTGCTGCGTGCCGTCACGTTCGACGCCTCGGAAGCCGTGCAGTCGATCCTCGACCGCATGCCCGACGTGCTCGTCGCGGTCGAGGAGGTCGGCGTCGGCTACCGCGTCAACCGCGCCTTCCCGTCCGACGAGCTGGGCGGCTCCATCACGGTGCAGAGCGTCGAGGAGCTGATCGGTGAGCCGGTCACGCGCGTCATCATCCGCTCGCCCGAGCACAGCACGGAGGAGTTCCGGGAGGTCGTGGCCGATCTCGGCCTGACCGACACGAACTACTACATCGGCTACACCGCCTGGCTCGACATCGCGCCGGTGGGCACGTCGAAGGCGTCCGGGCTCGACTTCCTGTGCCAGCACCTGGGCATCGCGCAGTCCGACGTGCTCGCGATCGGCGACGGCAACAACGACATCGAGATGTTGTCCTGGGCCGGACGCGGGGTCGCGATGGGCCAGGCGCTCGACGAGGTCATCGCCGCCGCCGACGACGTCACCGGGTCGATCGACGACGACGGCGTCGTCGACGTGCTGCGCCCCTACCTCTGACGCCACCCCATCCGCTCCTTGAGGTGCGAAGGCGCTCTGGCGCCTGAGCCTCGAAAGGTCTGAGGTCCGGCAGGCTCAGCCGACCTGCATCAGGCGGCGACCGGACTCCATGTCGTCGAACGCGTCGAGCACCTCGTCGACACTCGGCGACAGGACGACGAGGTCCGTGACCTCAGGCGTGACCTGCTGCCGCGCGCGGCGCAGGTGACGCTTGATCGTCGACGTGGAGCAGCCCAGGCGCTCGGCCAGCTGCTGACACGTGTCGTCGGGGTGCGACTGCCGGGTCGCGAGCACCGCGGCGTGGTCGACCGGCCCTCCGCCGAGTCGTGCCGCGCCGAAGCTCGCGATCTCCGCGTCCGCGACCGAGACGCCGAGCCTGCGACGCAGGTCCTGGCGGTCGGACTCGGTGGTGCACGCCACGAAACCGGAGACGTTGACCTCCACGACCGCCCGGTACAGGCAGTCGGTGAAGATCGGGCAGGCCGCACATCGACGGTGCGCCTCGGCGCGCTTGCGCGCGACGTCGCGCCGCATCGCTGCGGTCAAGCCGTGTCTCCCGAGTGGCGTCTCCAGCGCGTCGTCGAGAAATGTGGTCGGGTCTTCTGCGCATGCGAGCACGACAGAATTATCGACGATGGTCATGGGCTCCCTCTTCCCTGAACCGATCGAACATCGCCGATGCTACAGGTACATCCCCCCGCTGGGGCCGTTTTCGCCGTTTTGCTCACCCTGAGCACCGGACGGGTCGTTTGACGCCGGAAGCGCGAGCCGCATCGTCTGGAGCTGCGACTGGGCCTGCACCTGCTGGGCGTACAGCGCGGCCTGGATGCCGTGGAACAGCCCCTCGAGCCAGCCGACCAGCTGGGCCTGGGCGATGCGGAGCTCGCCCTCCGACGGCGAGGCGGCCTCGAAGGGCCGGCTCAGCCGCGACAGCTCGTCGACGAGCTCGGGCGCCAGGCCCTCCTTCAGCTCGGCGATCGACTGCTCGTGGATCTCGCGGAGACGGGCGCGGCTGGCGTCGTCGAGAGGAGCGGCCTTGACCTCTTCGAGGAGCTGGCGAATCATGCCGCCGATGCGCATGACCTTGGCCGGCTGCTCGACGAGGTCGGTCAGCGGTGTGGAGGTGGGCTCGTCGCCCTCGGTGACCGCGACGGGGCTGCCGTCGGGCCCGATCGTCATGGGTGTCTCGCTCATGCCTCCACCCTAGGAGGGTCCGCCCGCCGCTTCGCCGCCTGCCCGCCGGTGGTTGAGGTGTGAGGAGCTCCAGCGACGAGCCTCGAAACCTCGGTCACGATGCGGGCTGAGGTGCCCCTTTCGAGGCTCGTCCCTCGCACCTCAAGGGGCGGGGCTTCGCCCGCATCTCGGCGACGAGCCTCGAAACCTTGGTCCGGTCAGGGCAGGAGGACGAGCTTGCCGATGTGGGAGGAGGCCTCCATCACGCGATGGGCGTCAGCGACCTCGTCGAGGCCGAACGTCTGGTGCACCACCGGGCGCAGCGCGCCGCTCGCGACCCACGGCCAGGCATGCTCGACGAGGTCGGCCATGATCGCGGCCTTCTCCTCGCTCGGGCGGGCTCGCAGCGAGGTGGCGCTCACCGAGGCCCGCTTGGTGAGCAGGAGCCCCAGGTTCAGCTCGGCCTTGACGCCGCCCTGCATGCCGATGACCACGAGCCGGCCACCGGTGGCGAGCGCACGGACGTTGCGGTCGAGGTACTTCGCTCCCATGTTGTCGAGGATGACGTCGGGCCGGACGTCCTGCTCCTTCAACGCCTCGACGAAGTCCTGCTCGCGGTAGTTGATCGTGACGTCCGCCCCGAGCTCGCGACAGAACTCGGCCTTCTCCGGCGAGCCCACCGTGACCGCGACCCGTGCGCCGTGGGCGACGGCCATCTGGATCGCGGTGGTACCGATGCCGCTGCCGCCGCCGTGGACCAGCAGCGTCTCGTCGGGTCGGAGCCCGGCGTGCATGAAGACGTTCGACCAGACCGTGGCGGCGGTCTCGACGAGCCCACCGGCGGCGGCGTCGTCGAGACCCGCAGGACGGATGACGACCTGGCCGGCGGGTACCGCGACGTGCTCGGCGTAGCCGCCGCCGGCCAGCAGGGCCACGACGTCCTCGCCGACCCGTGCGGCGTCGACGCCCGGACCCACGGCGACGATCGTGCCGGCGGCCTCGAGGCCGAGCACCTCGGTGGATCCCGGCGGCGGGTTGTAGAAGCCCTGTCGCTGGAGGACGTCGGCGCGATTGACCCCGGCGGCGACGACGCGCACGAGGACCTCGCCCTCGGCGGGGGTCGGCACGGGGTGCTCGCCCACGACCAGGGCGTCGGCCTCACCGGGCTCGGGGACGGTCACGGCACGCATCAGCTCGGGAGTCGCCATGCTGGGGACGATAACGCGAGGCCCGATAACGTGGTCCCCATGGACGTCCGCCTGGTGCAGCTCGCGTCCGGAACCGACCCGGTGGCGAATCGCGAGCTGGTCGACGCGCGACTCGCAGCCATCACGCCGGGGCCGTCGCTCGTCGTGCTCCCCGAGGCCACCATGACCGACTTCGGGCCCGCCGACTTCGACCTCGCGCCGTTCGCCGAGCCGCTCGACGGCCCGTTCGTGGAGCTGCTCGCCGGTCACGCACGTCGGATCGGCAGCACGGTCATCGCCGGCACCTTCGAGCCGAGCACCTCCGAGCTGGGCGCCGGCGCTCCGCCGTTCAACACCCTCGTGGTCGTCTCGCCCGACGGCACGCTGTCGGCGTCGTACCGCAAGATCCACCTCTACGACTCCTTCGGCTACCGCGAGTCCGACCGGCTCTCCCCCGGCGTGCTCGAGCCCGTCGTCGTCGACGTCGGCGACCGGCGTCTCGGGCTCATGACCTGCTACGACCTGCGGTTCCCCGAGCTCGCACGACTCCTCGTCGACGACGGTGCCGACACCCTCGTGGTCCCGGCGGCCTGGGTCGCAGGCGAGGGGAAGCTGCACCACTGGCGCACGTTGCTCGCGGCACGCGCGATCGAGAACACGGTGCACGTCGTCGCCGCAGCCCAGGGCGGTGCCCGCTACACGGGACACTCCCTCGTCGCCGACCCGCAGGGTTCTATCGTGGTCGAGGCCGCCGATGGCGACGAGACGTTGTCGGCGCTGCTCGACCCGGAGGAACCGGGACGCACGCGATCGACCAATCCGTCGTTGGCGAACCGGCGCATCGACCGACCGCGAGGAGACGCATGAGCGAGGCCACCACGGGTCGTCGACGCCTGGACGACTCCGTCGAGGCCGGCTACGACCAGCCCGTGCGCGCGCCGCGGCTGGAGTCGCGCCGGTCGGCCGCCAGGATCGGCGCCGTCGTCGCGCTCGCGGCGCTCGTCGGTCTGGTCGGCAGCGTCCTGTCGGTGCTGGCGATCGACGTGCCGGTGGCCGTCTACCGACCGTCGGCCGCGCTGCTCACGATCGCCCTCACGATCGCCCTGGTCCACCGGGCCGGTGGACACATGCGCATCTGGGTCAGCCTCGTCGCGGTCCTGTGCGTCGCCGCCGCTGTCACCGAGATGGCCGGCGTGATCGCCGCCGCCGCAGCAGCGACCGGCGTCGTGGGTGCCGTCCTCGCGGTCGTGATGACCCGCCCGAGCGAAGGCGTCGTCTCGACGCTGCGGGAGTTCGCCCTGAGCGTCGGCATCGCGCTCAGTGGTGCCGCGGGTGTGGCCGCGTGGAACGCGCAGGTCAACGCCGTGACGTTCAGCGTCGCCGTCATCGGGATCTCGCTCGGCGTCGTCCTCGGCCTCGTGTGGTCGCTCGGCGAGGGCCTGCACGGTCTGGGCCGGAACCACCTCGCGATCCTCGCGGTCGTGGCCGCCGTCCTCCTGCTGCTCGTCGTCTACACCTACGCGGTCCGCAGCTACGGATCGACGTCGGTCATCAACGCGATCGACGATGCGATCTTCCAGGCGCGCACGCGGATCGGCGGCATCCCCCGCCCGGTGCAGGCGTTCGCCGGGTTCCCCGCCCTGGTCGTCGGACTCAGGCTTCGTTCGCAGCGACGTGAGGGGTGGTGGGTCCTGGTCTTCGCGGTGCTCGCCACCAGCTCGGTCACGACCTCGCTGGTCTCGCCCCTGGCGTACCCCTCGTACATCGGCCTCTCGGTGCTCTACTCGGCCGTCATCGGCTTCGCGCTCGGCTGGGTCGTCTCGCACTACGTGCTCGCGCCCAGCACCGTGCGCGCGGCGCGCCGGGTCGAGTCGACCCGCCGGTTCGAGCCGTCCCGCTGGGCGGGCCTGCGCTGACGCTCGCGCTTCCCGACCCGCCGGCTGAGGTGCGAGTGCGCTCTGGCGCACGAGCCTCGAAGGCGAAGCCACCATGCTGGTTCGACGTTGCCGAGGGGCCGGTGGTTGAGGTGCGAGTGCGCTCTGGCGCACGAGCCTCGAAGCCACCCGCACCGCGTCCGTTGGTCCTCTGAGAGACTGGATCCCGTCCGGACGCCTCGGTGACCGGACGAGGAGGGGTGCCGGAGTGGCCGATCGGAACCGCCTTGAAAGCGGTCGCTGGCTTCATAGGTCAGCCGCGGGTTCGAATCCCGCCCCCTCTGCCAGGTTCCGCGGAGCGGTGTGTGCAGAGGGCGCCGGTTCGGGGAGGAGCCTGCGACGGAGTCCCGCCCCCTCTGCCAGGTTCCGTCTGTCAGGTTCCGTCCCCGTCGAAGTGAGTCCTGCATGAGTCTGCCCGAGAGCTCGGTCTACCGGCTGGGGCGTGGCCCCGCGCTGGTGGCCACCGGCGTCCTCACGATCGTGACCGGCGTGCTGGTGTTCGCCGCGTTCCTCGTCGCCGACGACGCCACCGCGCGGGTCGTCGTAGCCGTCGTCCTGGGGGTCCTCGCCGCCGTGGCGGTGTTCCTCGCCGTCCGCTTCGCGCTGCGGCCGCCGGCGGTCGTCCGCCTGGACCCGACCGGGTTCACCGTGGCCCGGCCCCGCGTCCGCGCGACGTGGAAGCAGGTCGACGACGTGGCGCTGAACTCCGGCTACCTCGTGCTGTCGGGCGAGGGCACCGCCAGAGTGGAGCTCAGGCTGCTGGACCCGGATGCGCGGCAGCTGTTCGTGCGCGAGGTCTACGACCGCCTGAACGCGGCGCACGGCTACACGCGCTTCGGCTGAGCGGTCCACCGAGGAGGCCGATTGGCCGTGGCGGCTCGGAGACCGGTATCGTGGCGGAGTTGCCGCCCACGGGTGGCAGCGAGGAGATGTCGCATAGTGGCCTAGTGCGCCCGCCTGCTAAGCGGGTTGAGGTTTAAACCTCTCGCGAGTTCAAATCTCGCCATCTCCGCCACTCCCTCGGGGAGCATGTGAGCACCAGCATCCGTCGCCGGGTGCTGGTGCTCCGTGCTTCAGCCGTGGCGGAGCTTGCTCCGCCACCAGCCTTCCGGGACGCCTCGGCCAACCGCCTGGTCAGGTTCGCCGGGACGTGACCAGGGCTTCGAGGCTCGCGCGCCAGAGCGCACTCGCACCTCAACCGACGGGTCGCGGGTGCCCGCACCTCCGACGGGCCTGGGCCTCAGCCGTCGGCCCGGTGGCTGCGCTCCCGGAACCCCTGAGCGAGGTCGACGACGCCGAAGATCGCGAGCACGGCGCCGAAGGGTCGGCCGGTGAACCAGGCGAACTCGGCGTCCGGGAAGAAGATCGCCAGCACGGCGCCGACGAGGACCAGCACGGACCCGGTGAACAGGTGCATCGAGGCGCTCATGGGCCCAGCCTAGGAGCCGGGCACGACCCACACATCCGCCGAAGGTCGCCTGGGCATCGGCCGGAAGTGGGGGAGGGAGCCCGACCCCCGTCCGGCTCGGCTAGCCTGCCCAGAGGGAGAGAAAGACCGACGAGGACCCGATGACGACGCAGCGCACGTGGCGGTGGCTGGTCCTGTTCCTGCTCGTCGACCTGGTGCTCGTGGTCGTGATGTTCCGCCACGTCTCCGGTGACGCCGACGATGCAACGGCGAACCCGACGGCGCCCGGGCCGGTCGACTCCTCCGAACCGGTGGCGCCCGCGACCCCGACCGCCGCCGGCCTGGTCGAGGCCACCGACGACGTCGTCGTCTGGGGCGAGCGGGGAACCTGTTCGGCTGGGACTCCCGTCGTCCTGGCGCGAGACGTCGACGGCGTCCGCGACGAGCTGGACCCGGGCATGACCGAGCTCCTGCGGATCGACGTCAACGACGCCGGAGACGTCTACGTCATCGGCGCCGACGCGCAGTGCCAGCCCGTGGAGCTGCTCCTGTCCGAGGGGGCGACGGACTGGGTCGACCCGCCCGGCCCGATCCGTCGATGGCACCTCACCTCGGGTGCGGGAGCCACCGTGACGACCCCCGTCGGCGACGTCGACCCCGGGTGCGCGCCGGTCTCCTTCGTCTCGGACGGCACCGAGGGTCTCGTGGCCTGCGGCAACGGCGCGATCCGCACGTCGGACGACGACGGAGCGACGTGGGAGGGCGAGGTGGTCCTCGAAGGTCTGCGCAGCGCCGTCCGGAGCGACGACGGTGCGTGGGCGCTGGCGCCGGCCGACGACTGCGCCGTGGCGTCCTACCGGGTCGACGCGGCCGAGGCCGGCGTGACCGGATGCGTCACCACGGAGGCGGGCGACGGGCTCGTGCTGCTCGCGGCGAGCGGCGACGGATACGTGGCGGTGGTCGCCGACCGGCTGCTCCGTTCCTCCGACGGGAGCAGCTGGGAGCCACTTCCCGCCCCGTGAGGTGCGACGCCCTTCGAGGCTCGCTCGTTCCTCGCTCGCACCTCAGGGCCCGGAACGAGGAGCCTCGAACGGGTGCCTCGAGCGGACGAGGGTTTCGAGGCTCGCGCGCCAGAGCGCGCTCACACCTCAACCAACGGGTGGTGAGGCGAGCAGACCGCCTTCGCACCTCAACCAACGGGTGGTGAGGCGAGCAGACCGCCTTCGCACCTCAACCAACGGGTGGTGAGGCGAGCAGACCGCCTTCGCACCTCAACCGGCGGGTGGTGGCGGGCCAAAGGTCCAGAAACGACGACACCCGCCGGTCGTCAGGAATGATCGGCGGGTGCGCGGTGGTGCTGGGTCAGCTGGCCTGCTCGGCGGCGAGGTCGATGACGGGGGCGTCGGCACGCTGCTCGGTCATCAGGACGGTCTGCGAGCGCACGCGGCTGCGGCGGTTGATCATGGCCTCGACCTCGAGGTAGCTCATGGGCTTCTTCAGGTGGAGCACGATGAACACGGTCGAGAACAGGATCGACAGGTCGAGGCGGAACGAGTAGCCGCGCAGGGCCGCCCGGCAGTACGCCGTCTCGATCGTGAGCCGCTCGTCGTCGGTGAGCGCCTGGCGGCCGACCAGCTGCGCCGGGCCCGTGAGGCCGGACGGGGTCAGGAAGCGATCGTCGGCGTGGGGGTACTCCTCGCGGAGCAGGTTCTGCACGTTGTCGGGGAGCGGACGGTTGCCGATCAGCGACATGCGGCCGCTCATGACGTGGACCAGCTGCGGGATCTCGGTGAGGCCGACGCGCTCCAGGAGGCTGCCGATCCGGGTGTAGAGCGGGGAGTCCGGCGGGATGTTGAGGAAGCGGACCTGGCCCTCGACCGGGACGGTGTCGCGGTTGACGAGCTTGTCGGCGTTGCGCACCATCGTGCGGAACTTGACGACCTTCATGACGCGATCGACCGAGACGCGGCGGTTGGACCGGTAGTAGACGGGACGGCCCTCGCTGATGAGCACCGCCAGGCTGGCGACGAGCAGCACGGGGATCCACACGACCGCCGCCAGGGCGATCAGTGTCAGGTCGAGTAGACGCTTGCGCTTCATGGTCTTGCCTCTTGTCGATCGATGGTCGAGGTGAGGTCTGACGAGTTCGTCAGGGCCGGCGTCCCTGAGGGCCGCACGACATGCACAACGAGCGACATCGCTCGAAGTGCCGACCAAACTTTTGCGTCGAGGCCGACGACGGCCCGCCGAGGCTTCCGCGAGGCCTCGGCCAGAAGCCGGCGGGCGAGCTTCTCGAACGTGGACGACAGCCGGTCTGACAGGCCGGATCGGTCGGCGCGGGCGATGATGCGGCCGGGGTAGACCACCGAGACGCTCACGCGCGCGCCGTGGTGCACAGCGATCCGGTCGAGGTGCTCCTCGGCGAGATTCTTCCACCCGCCGTAGAGGCGTCGGTCGGGCGTGGGCGCCAGCGCGATGACCGAGGAGACGAACACGATCCGGACCGAACCGGTCGTCGCGGCCACCAGGGCCTCGATGGTCGCCAGCTCCGACGCGAACTGCTCCGCGTCGTCCGGGCGGGGGTCCTCGGGGTGGATCGGCCCGAGCGCGCACACGTGCAGCACGAGATCGGCGTCAGGGGCGACGACACCGGCGGCGTCGGCCGCCAGGACCACGCGGGCGCCCGCGAGGTCGGACAGCGCCGTCGCGTCGCGTTCGTGCCGGGCGACGGCCACGACGTCCTGGCCCTCGAGCCGCTTCAGCAGGGCCGAGCCCAGCTGCGTGCGAGGGCCGATGAGGATGTGCGCCGGGGTGCTCATCGAGCACCCTCGATGCCGGTGAGCAGGGTCTCGAAGCGGTCGATGCAGCGTTCGGCGGTGAACTCGTCCTCCGCCAGCGCGCGGCTCGCGACACCCACACGTTCGCGTCGCTCGGTGTCGCCGAGGATCTCGGCGACCCAGGCGCCAGCGGCCGGGATGGAGCCCGACTGCGGGACGAACACCGCGCCGCCGGCGCGCTCGACGAGCGTCGACGCCGCGTTCTCGAGTGGCATGAGGCCCAGTATCGGCCGGCCGGCGCAGAGGTAGGACAGGGTCTTCGACGGCACCGAGAAGGCGCCGGCACGCTGGTCGAGCAGCACGAGCAGGACGTCGCCCGAGCCGAGGACCTCGGGCAGGCGGTCGTAGGGCTGGTACGGCAGCAGCGTGACGGGTACCTCGAGGCGCGCCGCCTCGTCACGGATGACCTCGGCCGCCGGTCCCTCGTTGACGACGACGAGCTCGGCGTCGACGCCGGTGTCGCGCACCTGCTTGGTCAACGCCACCAGCAGGGACGGATCGTGCTTGAGGCCGAGCGTGCCCGAGTACAGGAGCGTGAGGGTGTCGTCGACGCCCTGCTCGACGGCCCAGTCGTTCTTGCGCTCGACCGGCACGATCTCGTCGAGCGGCGCCCAGTTCGGGATGACCGTGACCTTGTCGGCGGTGCCCCACTTCTCGTGCACCGGCACGAAGGCGTCGGAGATCGCCACGACCGCGACGGCGCGGCGCGAGCACCACTTCTCGGCGACCTCGAAGACGGCCGACACGACCGTGAAGCCGCGCGACAGCTTGTCGCCGGCGAAGGACTTCACGGCGATGGCGTAGACGTCCTGGTGCCACAGGACCCAGGGGATGCGGACGAACAGCATCGCGAAGGCGAAGATCACGAGCGTCGGGATCTGCACGTTCGACAGCACCGCGACGTCCGGTCGGTGCGAGCGCACGTGGCGCACGAGCTGGAACCCGAGTCGGATTTCGACCACCAGCCGCTTGGCGAACCGCAGCTTGTCGAAGACGAGGCCGTCACCGATCGTCTCGAACACGATCGTCTCGCCGGGCTCGGCCACGAGGGCGCCCTTGCCGGAGACGTAGGCGTCGCAGCTGGAGTGCACGACGTCGTGACCACGACGGGCGAGCTCCCGGCTCAGCTGCACCTGGAAGGGGTGCCCACTGAAGTCGTGCACGAGCAGTCGCACAGGAGTGCCTCTTTCATCGTGTCCGGACAGATCAACAGTACGAGCAACGACTCGGAACAGCCATCGTTATGAGCGTCACGTGGGGGAACCACCGTGGAGTTCGTCGTCCCGTCGCCCGATGGTGGCCCCGGCGTGGTGGTCGCGGGGCCTGGGTGGGGGCGGCGACGGACCTGATTCGAGGAATCCGCGACCTCTGGGCTAAACTCTCCGAGTCCTCGCGCCTCGTGCGCGGGACGGGCGCCCGTAGCTCAACGGATAGAGCATCTGACTACGGATCAGAAGGTTAGGGGTTCGAATCCCTTCGGGCGCACCACACGTCATCGCAGGCCCCGGAGTCACGACTCCGGGGCCTGCGTCGTCCGCGGACCCAGGTCCGCGCCGAGCGGACGGTCAGTCGTCGTCGCGGCCGGGCTCGGCCTGCGGGGGCAGGCGGTCGCGGAACCACGTCGTCGTGCCGTCGGGGAGGTACTTGAGCTTGGGTCGCTCGGTCAGCGGTGTCACGAGCAGCGCGGCGTCGTCCGGCAGGGACCACTTGATCTCGTGGTAGACCCGCGACAGCGACTCGGTGCCCTCGACCACGACGAGGTCGTCGGCCAGCACCCGCAGCTCGGTCCACGGGCCGACCAGGTCGGCGGGGATGGGCTCGGACGACCAGGCCAGGTAGATCGTCGTCTCCACGTTCGCTCCTCCTCTGTCGGTGTCTGGTGCCATCGTGGTGGCATGGGCGACGACACGCACTGGGAGACGCATCCGGTCACCCCCCGACCGCTTCGACGACCTCGCCGCCGTCATCAACCCGAACCGTCGCGCGACCCACTGCTGGTGCCTGTCGCACCGCATCGGCGCGAAGCAGATCGAGGAGCTCGGCGGCGGCAGTCGCGAGCAGGCCATGCGCAGCCTCTGCGCCCGCGACGTGCCGCCCGGCGTCGTCACGTACCGCGACGGCACGCCGGTCGGGTGGTGCAACATCGGGGCGCGGTCCGACATCCCCCGCCTGGTGCAGAGCAAGCTCATCCGTCCGGTCGACGACGTCCCGGTCTGGAGCATCGTCTGCACCGTCGTGCGCAGCGGCCACCGCAAGCAGGGCGTCACGCAGCAGCTCATCGAGGGCGCGGTGCAGTGGGCGAGGGCGCAGGGGGCGCCCGCGGTCGAGGCGCACCCCGTCGACCCTGATGGCCGCATGGACCTCACGATGGCCTTCGTCGGCGCCCGCGCGATGTACGAACGGGCTGGCTTCGAGGTCATCGGCCAGACCGACGCGGTGGCCTCGAAGATGCCCCGCCTGGTCATGCGCCGCACGCTCTGAGCGCCGGTGGCTCCGCGGCTCAGCCCGGCAGGAGGCCCGCCACCAGGTCCTCCACGACCTGGTCGAGGTCGGCCTCGGGGTCGATCGAGACGGTCAGGCGGTCGAGCACCAGTCCGTCGACCGCGTAGTGGAACAACGCGATCTCGCGTGCGCCGCCGGGGAGGCCGGCCGCCTCGTTGTAGGCGACGTCGCCCCGGAAGCCCGCGAGCAGCACCTCGCGCATCAAGGCGGCGACCTCGGGTCGGCGGGCGGCCTCGAGCCGCATCTCGAACCACGCGAGCGTGACGTCACGGTCGGCCAGCATCCGGCGCACGATGTCGCGCAGGTGTCGGGTGAAGGAGTCGCGGCCGGCGGGGAGCGAGGCCAGCTCCTCGAGGGTCGCTGGGTCCGGCATCAACCGGTTGACGATGCGCTGGACCAGACCCTCCACGAGCTCGCCGCGTGACCGGAAGTAGTTCGACGCAGTGCCGGTCGGCAGGCCGCTCTCGCGATCGACCGCGCGGTGGGTGAGGCCCCGTGAGCCCTCGCGGGCGAGCACGGCGATCCCGGCGTCGGCGAGCCGGTCGCGGCGGGAGTCGTTGCGGGCCATGTCCTCACCCTAGCGTGGACCACGACAGGTGTTGTAGTCTTCCAAGCACAACATCTGTCGTGATTGGAGTTCCCATGCGCGAGCTGACCTACTACGTCGCCGTCTCCCTCGACGGCTTCATCGCCGGACCGGACCGCGACGTCAGCCAGTACCTGTACGAGGGCGACCACATCGAGATGATCGTCCGCGAGTACCGCGACACGCTGCCCAAGGTCGGCCTCGACGCCCTCGGCCTGACGGCCACGGGGGACCGTTTCGACACGTCGCTGATGGGCTGGACCACCTACGCGTCGGGCTTCACGCACACCCGCGACCCGTACCCGCACACCCGGCAGATCGTGTTCTCCCGTTCGCACGGGCAGGACGAGGCGCCGGCGAACCTCACCGTCACGGACGCCAGTCCGGTCGAGGTGGTCCGCGAGCTGAAGGCCGAGGAGGGCGCCGGCATCTGGTTGTGCGGGGGCGGTGACCTCGCCGGACAGCTGGTCGACGAGGTCGACCGGCTCGTGCTCAAGGTGAATCCGGTCGTCCTGGGCGCCGGCACGCCACTCTTCGGCGGCGTCACCGGTGCGCGGCCCTGGAGCCTCGAGGTCAGCACGCCCTACGAGAGTGGTGTCGTCGTCAACGAGTACGTGCCCGGCGGTTGAGGGACCCCTTTCGAGGCTTCTCGTTCCTCGTCGCACCTCAAGGGGCGGGTCTTCGACCGCACTCCCGGTGGTTGAGGTGTGAGTGCCGCCTGCGGCGCGAGCCTCGAAACCTCGGTCGCGTGGTGGGCTGAGGCACCCCTTTCGAGGCTCCTCGTTCCTCGTCGCACCTCAAGGGGCGGGTCAGCCGTCAGGCCGGGGCCTCGACGGCGGCGCGGATGTTGTCGCAGGCGGCCCAGGCGACCGTCACGTCGTCGAAGCCCCAGAAGTGGCACCGCAGCGCGCCGTCGGCGGTGAGCAGCGTGAGCCAGTGCGACTTGAGGATGCCGATGATCGGCACCGTGCTGGTCATGCCGTACGACCAGCCGTGCTCGCCGGGCCGGAAGTCGCCGGGCGGGAACGGCTCGCCACCCGTGGCATCGGTCCACTCGGTCTGCGCGTAGGCCAGCACGCCGGCCTCCGACGTGTCGGCGTCCTCCAGCACGGTCACCTTCGCCCGCAGTCCGACGTCGGGGTCAGGCGGGCTCCACGCGCAGCCGCGGGTCGACCCGATCGAGGCGTCGCTCGGGGGCTGGTTCGGGTCCTGGCCACCGAACGCGTCGAAGACCGGCCCGATGTCGAGGGAGCTGCAGGCCGGCACGGGGTCGAGGGCGGCGGCCGCGGCCGGCGACTCGCTGGAGCCGCCGCCGGAGGACTCCCCCTCGGCGCCGAGGCTGCAGCCGGTGACCACCAGCAGCGCGGCACTGCAGACGAGAGCCAGAACCTGCCGTGAGCGCATCCGTGCTCCCTTTCGCGATCGCCCGGGCGGGTGCCGCGGACACCCGCACAGCGTAGGTCGCGACACCCCCGTGCGCCGCCGAATCGTGGCACGTCACGCGATGTCGTACACTCGTCGCGGTGCTCGGCCCGTCGGGGGCTCCGCACCAGTCACGGCGCTCATCTGGATGATCGCAGCCGGCTCTCGGCCCCGATCGATCCAGTGGCGTATGTCGGCACCGGCCCCACGGTCTGGTGCCCGACCTGGCTCCGTGGCGTCCGATCGAACCCGATGCGGAGCGCGACCCTCGCGCGCCGCATCCTCCGAGGAGGAGTCCGTGGCCAATCGAGGTCAGGGTCGTTCCGGTGGAACCCGTTCCGCCGGTGGACAGCGTCGACGCGAGGTCGACAACCAAGGCATCCTGCCCGTGCTCGCGCGCGGCGTCCGTGAGGTCGAGTCCGCGGTGCAGCGCGGTCGCGGCACGTCGATCCGTTCGCGGTACCAGGCCATCGCGCTGCTCGTGCGCGAGGAGCGCCAGCGGGTCAAGGCCGACACCGAGGTCAGCGAGGGCCAGCGCGGCGAGCTGCTGAAGCGGCTCGACGGCGTGGCCACGATCCTCGCCAAGACCGCGGCCCGTGAGCCGCACCTGTTCGACCTGCTGGCCGAGGACGCCGTGCCGTCCGACGAGGTCCGCATGCTCAAGCGTGAGATGACCCAGGCCGCTGGCCTCGAGGTCGCGCCCGAGCCGGAGCCCGCCACCCCCGAGGTCTCCACCCGCGCCGAGCGTCGCGTCCTGCCGCAGTCGGTCGTCGCCCGCCAGCTCGCCAACCCCTTCATGGCGCCCGACTTCTCGGCAGCGCCGCCGCCCACCCCGCAGACGCAGCGACTCTCCACCTGGGAGCTCATCGGCCCGCTGCTCTCGGCCTTCGAGCGCGCCAGCGCCGGCACCCCGGCGTGCATGGAGCTGCCCGAACCCAAGTCCGCGATGACCCCCGGTGGCGTGCCGCTGATGCACCACCAGGCCGAGGTCGTCCAGGCCGCGATGGAGGGCCATCGCTCGTTCCTGCTCGCCGACGAGCCCGGACTCGGCAAGACCGCCCAGTCGCTGCTGGCGGCGCACGCGGCCGACGCCTACCCCATGCTCGCCGTCGTCCCGAACGTCGTGAAGGCGAACTGGGCCCGCGAGGCCGAGATCTGGACCCCGCGCCGCACGGCCACCGTGATCCACGGCAACGGCGCCGACATCGACGGCTTCGCCGACATCGTCATCGTCAACTACGAGGTGCTCGACCGGCACGTGGGCTGGCTCGGCGACCTCGGTTTCCGCAGCATGGTCCTCGACGAGGCCCACTTCATCAAGAACAAGTCGTCGCAGCGCTCGCAGCACGTGCTGCAGGTCGCCGACCGCATCCGCCAGCGCGTCGCGCGCCCCCTGATGCTCGCGCTGACCGGCACGCCGTTGATCAACGAGATCGAGGACTTCCGGGCCATCTGGGAGTTCCTCGGCTGGATCGACGAGAAGCAGCCGCGCGCCCAGCTCATGGCGGCGCTCGAGGACACCGGTCTGACCCCCCTCGACCCCGGGTTCTACCCGGCGGCCCGCAAGAGCGTGATCGACCTGGGCATCGTGCGTCGACGCAAGATCGACGTCGCCTCCGACATCCCCGACCGTCGCATCGCCGACATCCCCGTCGAGCTCGAGGGCGAGGCGGCGCGGTCGATCCGCGACACCCAGCGCGAGCTCGTGCGGCGTCTCGTGTCGCGGTACGACCATGCGGTCGCCGCCCGCACCGAGAAGCCGGAGGGCATCGACGCGCAGATCGTGGAGCACGTCGCGATGCTGATCCGCGACGAGACGCCGGCCGACGACGCCGAGAACGTCTTCACGATGATGCGTCGCATCGGGCAGGCCAAGTCCGCCCTCGCGGCCGACTACGCCGTTCAGCTCGCGCGTCAGGCCGGCAAGGTCGTGTTCTTCGCCAAGCACATCGATGTCATGGACACGGCCCAGGAGGTCTTCGAGCAGCGCGGCCTGCGGTACTCGACGGTCCGCGGCAACCAGACCTCGGCGGCGCGCCAGGCGAGCATCGACGCCTTCGTCGAGGATCCCGACGTCAAGGTCATCGTGTGCTCGCTGTCGGCGGCCGGCGTCGGCCTGAACCTCCAGGTCGCGTCGAACCTCGTGCTCGCCGAGCTCTCCTGGACCTACGCGGAGCAGACGCAGGCGATCGACCGGGTGCACCGCATCGGCCAGGACGAGCCCGTCACGGCGTGGCGCATCATCGGCGCCCAGACGATCGACACGAGCATCGCCCGCCTGATCGACCGCAAGGCCGGTCTCGCGGCGCGGGCGCTCGACGGCGCCGACGAGGACACCACCTCGGCCGACCTGCAGCTCGAGACCCTCACCGCCCTCCTCGTGCAGGCCCTCGAAGCGCGCGGCTGAGGTATCCCTTTCGAGGCTCCTCGCACCTCAACCACCGGTGGTTGAGGTGCGAGTGCGCTCTGGCGCGCGAGCCTCGAAACCTCGGTCAGACTGGCGGCGGGTCTCAGCTCGGCAGCTTGAAGAACTCCGGGTCGGTGCGGTTCGTCACGAGCTGCTCGGCGAGCGCCCGGAGCTTGACGTTGCGGTGCTGCGAGAGCCGGCTGAGCACGGCGAACGCACGATCGGCGTCGATCTCGAAGCGCTCCATCAGGATGCCCTGCGCCTGTCCGATCACGTTGCGGGTCGCTGCGGCCACCTTGAGGCCGGCCTCGTGGTGCGCCGAGGCGACCGCGACGGAGGCGTGGCGGGCGAAGACCGTGGCGACCTCCACGTCGCCGTCCTCCCAGGCGTTGTGCTCCGGCGAGTACAGGTTGAGGGAGCCGTAGCGGCGGTTCTGGCTCGCGAGCCGCACGCTGATGACGCTGCGCAGACCCAGGGGTGCGACCTCCGCGCCCCAGCGGGGCCAGCGCTCGTCGGCGTCGACGTCGCCGGACACGTAGAAGGGCTCACCCTCGATCGCGTCGAGGCACGGGCCCTCGTCGAGCTTGTGCTGCAGCTCGTGGGACCGCTCGACCGCGTCGTTCGTTGCCAGCATCGTCTCGAGGTGCGTGCGGCTGTGCACCAGCAGGATGCCCGCCTGGTCGCAGGCCAGCGCCTGCTGGGCGAACTCGACGATGCGCGTCAGCGTGTCGGCGAGGGTCTCCTCGGCGTGGAGCTCCAGGGCCATCTCCGCGAAGAAGGACGAATCCGGCACGACATACCTCCCGACGTTGTTCTGCGCAGAGGATACGACCTGCTGGGCGCACGGGAGACCGGACCTCACAAACTCGACTGCGTGATTGGATGACGACGTGACTGAAGACAACCCCGCGTCGGCACCTGACGCACCCCCCGCGCCCGCCTCGGTCGTCGTCGTGGGGGCGGGTGTGGCCGGGTGGCGCGTCGCCCGCGACCTGCGTGGCGCCGGTTTCACGGGCACCGTCACGGTGCTCGGCGACGAGGCCCCGTACGACCGTCCGCCGCTGTCGAAGCAGTACCTGGCGGGGGAGTTCGACGACGCCCGTATCTCGCTGTTCCGCGGCGAGGAGCCCGGCTCCATCGACGTGACCGTGCGCGAGGTGCGGGTCGCGTCGGTCCGACCGGGAGTCGTCACGCTCGACGACGGCGAGCAGGTCGAGGCCGAGGCGATCGTCGTCGCGACCGGCTCGACGGCCCGTCGGCCCGCGCTCCTGGACGGGCACGACGTGCACACCCTGCGCACCCGCGGTGACGCCCAGGCCCTGCGGGCCGCGTTCGCCGACGCGTCCTCGCTGCTGGTCCTGGGCGGCGGGTTCATCGGCGCCGAGGTCGCCGCGACGGCCCGCGCGGCGGGCCTCGACGTCACGATCGTCGAGCTGCAACCGAACCTGCTCGGCGCCGCGCTCGGGCCGGATTGCGGCACGCGGCTCGAGGAGGTCCACACGGCCCACGGGGTCGAGCTCGTCACCGGCACGGGCGTCGAACGGCTCGAGACCACGGACGGCCGCACGGTCGCGGTGCTGGCCGACGGGCGCGAGCTGACCGCGGACGTCGTCGTGGCCGGCTTCGGTGCGTCCTTGAACCTCGACGTGCTGGACGGTGCCGGTCTCGACCTCGCGGACGGCGTCGTCTGTGACGCGACCGGGCGCGTCGCCGGCCTCGACGGCGTGTGGGCCGTGGGCGACATCGCCGCGTGGCACGACCCGCTCCTCGACCGTCCGGTGCGCCGCGAGCACTGGCAGGTCGCGGGCGAGCAGGCCTCGCTCGTGGCGCGGGCGATCGCCGGCACCCTCGAGCCCACGACCAAGCGGAACCCGCCCTACTTCTGGTCCGACCAGTTCGACCTCAAGGTGCAGGTGTTCGGCCGTCCCGAGCTCGCCGACCGCTCCGGCTGGCTCGAGGCCGACGACCTCGAGCCGCGCAGCGTCTGGGCGCACCACCGGGGCGAGCACCTCGTCGGCGTCGTGACGTTCGGCGTGCCGCGTCTGCTCGGTCGCTTCCGGCCACTCGTCACCGAGGGCCTCGCGGCCGTCGCCGCCTCGTAGACTGGGCCCTTCGGCGAAGACGAGGAGCTGACATGTGCCAGAAGGTCACGTGCACGGACTGCGGCAAGGCCACCTGGGTCGGTTGCGGTGAGCACATCGAGGAGGCGCTCGCGGGCGTCCCCACCGAGCAGCGCTGCGCGGGTCACGCGGCCTGAACCTAGCCCCGTCGCTGGTCGATGACCCGGTCAGGTCGGGGATCCTGGTCGGGCGGTCGGTGGCGTGGTGGTCTCGTCGTGCGACCGTGTCTTGGGATGTTCGCTCGCTGATCTCGCGAGCACGACGAAGGGCCGCACCCGGTGGGTGCGGCCCTTCGCCGTAGTCAGCAGTGGTGTCGACGCGTCACTTGACGTCGTCGGCAGCGTCCTTGGCCTGGTTGGCGGCGTCGTGGGTCGCGCCCTGGGCGTCTTCGGCGAGGCTCTTGGTCTTGTCGGCCGCGTCGTCGGCGACGTCCTTGGCCTTGTCGGCAGCCCTGTTGACGAGATCGGCCGGCTTCGACAGGTCGACGCCCGAGCCCTGGCCGGGCGGGGTGTACGTGGGGCCGGAGCTCTGCGCCTTCAGCTTGGAGAACACGAAGCCTCCGGCGGCGGCGATGAGGCCGATGACGGCGACCTTCTTGAGCTTCGACTTCTTCTTCTTGGGCTTGGCGCCCTCGGGAAGGCGGTCGGTGACGTCGTCGGGCAGACGCTCGAACAGCGACGCGTGCAGCTCCGGCAGGCGGGTCTTGAGCTCGTCGCGACCCTCGCCCAGCTTCGTCGCGACCTGGTCGCGGACGATCGGCGCCTTGGTGGTGACCTGGTCGACGACCTGGTCCCGCAGGATGGGGGCCTTCGCGGCGACCTGCGCGCGGAGGTCGTCGTAGGTGTGCTCGATCGTGTCGCGCACGGTGGGCTTCTTCTTGCGCAGGGGCATGTTTCCTCCTCGTGGTCCTGCCTCGACCATAACGGTCAGCCCGGCATCCGCACCCCGACCCCGGGCCGGGCGACGCCGTGACGACGGAGCGCTGCGAGGGCCGGCGAGCCCCGGCGCAGGTAGCCTCGCCGGAGGGGAGGTGTCCGGATGGTGGATCGACCGCAGCACGTCGTGGTGGTGGGCGCGGGCATGGTCGGGCTCGCCACGGCCTGGTTCCTCCAGGAACGTGGGGCGCAGGTCACGGTCGTGGACCGCACGGGGGTCCTCGCCGGCTCCTCGCGCGGCAACGCGGGCTGGTTGGCACCGGCACTGACGCTGCCCCTGCCGGACCCGGCGATCCTGGCGACCGGCGCGCTCGCGGCACTCAAGCCGTCCTCGCCCGTCTACGTGCCGCCGACCGCCAACCCCCGCCTGCTGAAGTGGCTCGTGTCGTTCACCCGGCACTGCACGCCCGGCAGGTGGCGTTCGGCCATGGAGGTGTTCACGGCCGCGAATCGGCAGGCGCTCGCCGCGTTCGACGAGCTCGGCATCGACGAGCCCACCAAGCCGGCCGATCCGTTCCTCGCGGCCTTCCGCACCGAGAAGGACCGGGAGGTGCTCGTCGAGGAGTTCGAGAACGTCGCGTCGCTCGGCGGCGTGACCGACGTCGAGCTGCTCGACGGCGGTGCCGTGCACGGCCTCGAGCCGGCGCTCGGCGAGGAGGTCTCGTGCGGCCTGCAGCTGCGCGGGCAGCGCTTCATCGACCCGGGCCGCTACGTCACGTCGCTGGCCGAGGCGGTGCAGGCGCGCGGCGGCGAGATCGTCCTGGCGTCGGTCGACGGCGTCGCCTCCGAGGGCCGAGGCGTCGTGGTCCGCACGTCGACCGGTCCGGTGACGGCCGACGCGGTGGTTCTCGCAGCGGGGGCCTGGCTGTCGGCACTCGCCCGGCCCCACGGCGTGCGCTCCTTCGTGCAGGCGGGCCGCGGCTACTCGTTCACGGTGCGACCCGAGAGCCAGCCGCGCGGGCCCCTCTACTTCCCGACCCAGCGAGTGGCCTGCACGCCGCTCGGGGCGGCAGGATCGGAGGACGCGTTCCGCGTGGCCGGGATGATGGAGTTCCGCCGGCCCGACGCCCCGCTCGACCCGCGGCGCATCGCGGCGATCATCGACGCTGCCCGGCCGATGCTCCGCGGTGTCGACTGGGAGGCGCGCACCGACGAGTGGGTCGGATCACGACCGTGCACGGCCGACGGCCTGCCGCTCGTGGGCGCCACGCGCACGCCCGGCGTGCACGTCGCGGGTGGTCACGGGATGTGGGGCATCGCCCTGGGTCCGTTGACGGGTCGGCTCGTGGCCGACCAGGTCATGCAGGGCCGGACGGACCCGCTGCTGCGGTCGTTCGATCCGCTGCGCTGACCCCGAGCAGGCCCTGGCGGTCGACGCGACGCTCGAACCAGATCGTGGCGAACGGGGGGATCGCGGAGGCGAGCGCGAGGGCGAGGGTGCCGAGGCGCCAGCTGAACACGCGCCACGCGACGAGGCTCGCGATCACGAACAGCACGAACACCCCGCCGTGGATCGGGCCCATGATCGGCACTCCACCCTCGGCGCCGGCGTGCGGATCCTCGGCCACGACCCACTTGAAGAACATCGCGACCAGGAGGCCGGCCCAGCTGATGGCCTCGGCGACGGCGACGGTGCGGAAGACGGTGCGGGTGGCGGCCTGGAGCTGAGTCACTCCCTCACGCTACCGGCGTCACACACGCGTAACGGCGATGGGTGAGAATGCGCACATGGCATTCCTGCTGCGGGTCGAGCTGCCCGACGTCCCGGGCTCGCTGGGCGCGCTCGCGACGGCACTCGGTTCCGCCGGGGCCGACATCGAGGCGATCGAGATCGTCGAGCACCGGGCCGACGGGGTCGCGGTCGACGACGTGCTCCTCGAGCTGCCCCCCACCGTCATGCCGGACTCGCTCGTCACGGCGTGCCACGAGCTCGAGGGCGTGCGGGTGCACTGGATCTCGCGCTACAACGCCGGGGTCAACCTGAGCATGGACCTCGAGGCCGTCGAGGAGTTCACCGAGAACCCGGCGCACGCCCTGACGAAGCTCGTCGAGGTCACGCCCACGACGTTCCGCGTCGACTGGGCCATCGCGATCCGCGCGGGTTCCGGCGGCGTCGAGGTCTTGGCGGCATCGTCGGCCGCGCCCCGGCTCGACAACGGTGACGTGCCGCAGGCCGCCGAGTGGGTCGAGCTCGACGACTCGACCACGCTGCCCGAGGTCGGCGCCTGGGACTCGACGGTGCTCGCCGCGGCCCCCGGCCGCCCGCGCGACGGCCGCCGGGTCACGATCGTGGTGGGCCGCCACGGCGGCCCCGAGTTCCTCACGTCCGAGCTCGCCCGCCTCGGCCACATGGTCTCCCTCGCCGCCAGCGTCCAAACCCCCTGACGTTCCGCTCGCGAGAGAGTTTGTTGGTGGTCAGGAGAGACTTTGTTGGTGGCGACGAGCGACTTTGTTGCGCTCAGTCGGCGGGCTTGGCCTCGGTGAGCGGCACGTGGGCGTGCTGGAACCGGCCGAGCTTCGCGACGTCGGACTCCAAGGAGGGCACGTGCTTCTTCGCGATGCGCAGCACGACCTTGGCGCCGAGCGGGGAGTTGACGAGCGACTTGGTCCAGTTGGCCACGATGACGCCGCGCGGGACGTAGACGCGGGTCTTGCGCTTGGCGAATCCGCGCATGATGCCGGCGACGCATGCGTCGAGGTCGGTCGTGGAGTTGGCCGGATAGGGCAGCTTCTTGCGGATCTCCTTGAACGTCGGGAGATCGTCCTCGGCACCCCGCACGATGTCGGTGTCGATCCAGCCCGGGTGCACCACGCCGACGCGGACGCCCAGGTGGGCGACCTCCTGGTTGGTGACCAGCGCGAGCGACTCGGCGCCGGCCTTCGACGCGTTGTACGACGCGAGGCCCGCGAGGTTGGCGAACGACGCGAGCGAGGCGACGACCAGGGCGTGCCCCTTCGTCTTGACGAGGTGGGGGATCGCGGGGTGCAGGGTGCGGTAGACGCCGGTGATGTTGATGTCGATGACGCGCTCGAACGAGGCCTCGTCGATCTGGCGCACCGTGCCGTAGGACGCGATGCCGGCGTTGGCCAGCACGTGGTCGATGCGGCCGAAGTGGGCGGCAGCGGCGTCGATCGCGGCGGTCATCGCCGCGCCGTTGCGGGCGTCGGCCTCCCACCAGGCAGCGGCGTCGCCGATCTCTTCGGCGACGGCGGCGAGCAGCTCCGGCTCGAGGCCGAGCAGCGCGACCTTGCCACCCTCGGCGGCGTAGGCCCGGGCGACGCCGGCGCCGATGCCGCGTGCCGCGCCGGTGACGACCAGGACCTTGCCCGCATATCGATTGCTCATCCCGTCAAGATACCGACGGTATGTGAATGTGTCACTGCGGGTGTCACATGTCGCTCGTCACGCCGCTGGGCTCATGGTGCGGGGTCGACCCGCTGCCGGACTCCGGGGTCGAGCGTCTCGGCGAGAGCGAGGTAGTGCTCGCGCTGGGCGGGGTAGTAGTCGTCCCAGTCGACGTCCGTCGCGACGCCGCCGTCCTCGGCGACCACGAGCCGGTCGAGGTAGTAGTCCCAGCCCGGTCCGGTGTTCTCGATCGTCGCCACGTCGTCGATGACCTGGCTCATGGTCAGCGTCGTGACGCCGTCGTCTTCGGTGAGCTCGAGCGTGAGGTACCAGGAGCCGAAGTCGTCGACGGCCTCCACGCGCAGCAGCCGCGGCCGGTCGCACTCCGGCACGTCGAACCGCGCCTCCGGTACGTCCTCGCCCTCGGCGGTCATCGTGAACATCACGAACCCGTCGGCGGGGTCGCCGGTCCAGGTACCGATCCAGCGGGCCAGGCGGTCGGACTCGGTGACTGCGGCCCAGACGTCATCGATCGGGGCACGGAAGGTCCGCTGCCAGGTGACGCAGTCGCGGTCGGCGCGGCGGGTCAGGAATCCGGTGGGGGTGGCGCTCATGCGATCTCCTCGTGCTGGGTGGTCGGGGCGGTTCGACGTCGCTCGCGGGACGTGCGGCGCACCTCGGTCTCGAGGGCGTCGAGGGCGGACTCGGGAATCGGGGGACGTCGCTCGAGCGACGCCACGAAGGTGCGCACCTCGGTGAGGGCCTGCGGCCGGAGGCGGTAGTGGCGCTCGCGACCGAGGTCGTCGGCCTCGACGAGTCCTGCCTCGGTCAGCACCTTGAGGTGGCGACTGATCGCGGGGCGCGAGACGGGGTGCTCGGCGGCGAGGTCGATCACGCGCACGGGACCGGCAGCGAGCCGGGTCAGCAGCTCGCGACGCAGCGGGTCCGCTAGCGCGGCGAAGACGTCCATCACTGAAAGGTAACTCTTTCGTTACCAATCAGGCAAGCACTAGTTTGAGGGGATGAGCGCACTGCCCTTCGTCTCCGACACCTTCGACCCCGACGCCTGGGACGAGGTGCCGGGCTTCGACGGCCTCACCGACCTGACCTACCACCGGGCGAAGGCCCATGGCACCGTCCGCGTGGCGTTCGACCGCCCCGACGTGCTCAACGCCTTCCGCCCGAACACGGTCGACGAGCTGCTGCGGGTCATGGAGCACGCGCGCACGTCCGCCGACGTCGGGTGCGTGCTGCTCACGGGCAACGGGCCGAGCGAGAAGAACGGCAAGCACTCGTTCTGCACCGGCGGCGACCAGCGCATCCGCGGCCGCGCCGGCTACCAGTACGAGGACGTCACCGCCACGAGCGGTGACACCGGCGCCGAGGAGCCGAGCCCCATCGACAAGGCGAAGCTGGCGCGGCTGCACATCCTGGAGGTGCAGCGCCTGATCCGCTTCATGCCGAAGGTCGTCATCTGCGTCGTGCCCGGCTGGGCGGCCGGCGGCGGTCACAGCCTCCACGTCGTCGCCGACCTCACGCTGGCGAGCGCCGAGCACGCCCGCTTCAAGCAGACCGACGCCGACGTCGGCAGCTTCGACGGCGGGTTCGGCTCGGCCTACCTCGCCCGACAGGCGGGCCAGAAGTTCGCCCGCGAGATCTTCTTCCTCGGCCAGGAGTACTCCGCGGCCGACGGAGTCGCGATGGGCGCCGTCAACCGCGCGATCCCGCACGCCGAGCTCGAGGCCACGGCGCTGGAGTGGGGCCGCCTGATCAACGGCAAGAGCCCGACCGCGCAGCGCATGCTCAAGTACTCGTTCAACATGATCGACGACGGCCTCGTGGGCCAGCAGGTGCTGATGGGCGAGACCACTCGCCTGGCCTACATGACCGACGAGGCGCAGGAGGGCCGCGACCAGTTCCTGGAGAAGCGCGACCCGGACTGGTCGCCCTTCCCCTGGTACTACTGAGCCTGGCCGAGGCCCCTGCTGATCACCCAGCGTCCGTTTGGACTCCCGCTGCGGGGGTACGACACCCGATCATGACCCCACGGGTCGTTCGCAGGGGACAGGAGCACGAGATGGCCAAGCACGTCGATCCCACGCCGGATCACGACGAGGTACCCCCGACCGACGGGCGGGACCACGACCGCGACGGCCGGCGCGACATCGCCCATGACCGCGGGCTGGTCGCCGGCGAGGCCCGGGCCCGCGACAAGTTCGGCGGCCTCAACCTCGGCTCGGCGTTCTTCGGCTGGATCGTCGCGATCGGCGTGGCGGTGCTGCTCGCCGGCATCGTCGGCGCGGTGCTCACCGCCCTCGACTCGACCGTCGAGGTGACGCAGAACGAGGCCGAGCGCAACGCCGGCACGATCGGTCTGTCGACCGCTGCGGTGCTGCTCGTCGTCCTGGCGATCGCCTACTACGCGGGCGGATACGTCGCCGGTCGGATGTCGCGCTTCGACGGCATGCGTCAGGGCATCGGCGTGTGGCTCATCGGACTGGTCGTCACGCTGATCGCCGGCGCTCTCGGGGCCGTCTTCGGCACGCGCTACAACGTGCTGGAGCGGGTCGACCTGCCCCGGATCCCGATCTCCAGCGAGGAGCTGACGTGGGGGGCGGTCATCGCCGGCATCGCCGTGGTTCTCGTGACCCTGGTGTTCGCCGCACTGGGCGGCGCCGTGGGTCAGCGCTACCACCACCGCGTCGACAAGGCCGCTCGCCGCTGACCCGAAGCGGCGTCAGCAGACGCCGCTGATCTGCTCGGCCGCGGCGTCGTACTCGTCCTGAGCTGCCTGGAGGACCTGGTCGTCGACGGTGACCCCGTCGGCGGCCGCCTCGGCCTGCGCCCGCAGGTCCTCCAGGGCCGCGCCGGCGCGATCCACGAGGTCGCGCGCCTCGCCGCTGAGGGCCGGCTCCGCGAGGCCCAGCGCCTCCGCGGCCGCGCCGAGCTCGCGCTGCGCGGCGGCGGGATCGGCGTCGATCTTCGCGGTGACGTCGTCGACCAGCGAGCGTCCGGCATCCAGGGCGGGCTGGGCGAGCTCGCACCCGGCGCGGCTGCCGGCGTCTGACGCTGTGTCGCTCACGGCGTCCTCGACCTCGGAGCACGCACCGAGCGCGAGGAGGGGGAGCAGCATCGCCAGGGACAGTCGTCGGTTCATGTCCCGATCGTCTCAGCCAGTCGCCGGTGGTGCCCGCCCGCGGCGAGATGACCCGTGGCGTGGCTAGTGTCGCGCCATGGTCGCAGCTGGCTCCCACGTCGCGGTCTACATCGACTTCGACAACGTCGTCATCTCGCGCGCCAATCAGGCGAAGGCCCGCGGCGAGGACCTGACCGTGGCGATCGATGTCCTGCTTGATTTTGCGACGCGCTACGGACGGCTGACGATCTCGCGCGCCTACGCGGACTGGTCCGTGACGAAGAACGCCGACTATCGCGATCAGCTCGTGTCCCGCGCGGTCGAGCTGGTCCAGCTGTTCCCGGCGACCAAGACGAAGAACGGGGCGGACATCCGACTCGCCGTCGACGCGATCGAGGATCTCTACCTGCACGAGGACCTCACCCACGTCGTCATCGCGGCTGGAGACTCCGACTTCGTACCGCTGGCCCAGCGCGCTCGGCGGCTCGGCCGGATCGTGCTGGGAGTGGGAGTCGCGGGCAGCATCAGCAGGGCGCTCGCCAGCGCCTGCGACGTGTACGTCGACTACGACGAGCTGTTGCGCGATCGACGAGACCTCGACGTGGCGGCAGAGCGGGAGGAACCTCAGCAGGTCCCTGATCCATCGCGTCCGCAAGGTGCTGGGCCTCCTCCGAGGCGTGCGTACTCCTTGCTCAAGGAGGCGCTGAGCGGTCTGCAGGAGCAGCACCCGGAGCGCCAGTGGCACCCACTCAGCGCGCTCAAGACGCAGGTGCTGCGTATCGAGCCCACCTTCACCGAGCGCGTCTATGGCGCCGGGAGCTTCAGCGAGCTGCTCGGGCGGTACTCGAGCCAGATCGAGGTCAGGGAGAACCGCGCCCGAGCCCGCTGAGCCTCGCCGCCATGGAACCCGCGATCCCTCGACATGAGTTCCTCATGACGTTTAGTGTGGCGTGACCGATCGATCGATCGCTTCCACTGAACGCCGAGGGAGAACTCGTCATGACTGCAACAGGCCGCCGGTTCGAGACCGTGGGGTACGACGTCACGGCGGGGATCGCCACGATCACCCTCGACCGGCCGACGCGCCGCAACGCCTTCACGCTCGGCATGGGCATCGACCTGCTGGACGCGCTCGACGAGGTCGACCGCGACGACGACGTGCGCGCCGTGGTGGTGGCCGGATCGGGTCGTGACTTCTGCGTGGGCGCCGACCTCGACGAGGGGTTCGTGGCAGATCCGGCGATCAGCCCGATCCATCGCGAGTTCATCGAGCGCACCGGCACGGTCGAGGGTCTGCCGCGGGACGGCGGCGGCGTCCTGGCCCTGCGGATCGCGGGCTGCACCAAGCCGGTCGTCGCGGCCGTGCGCGGTGCGGCAGTCGGGGTCGGCGCGACCATGACGCTGCCGATGGATGTACGCGTGGCCGGTGAGAGCACGCGGTTCGGCTTCGTGTTCGCCCGTCGCGGCATCGTGCCCGACGCGACGGCCTCCTGGTACCTGCCGCGGATCGTCGGCATCGCCACCGCGCTCGAGTGGTTCGTGACGGGCCGACTCGTCGACTCCGCGGAGGCGCTGGCGGCCCGACTCGTGACGCACCGGGTGCCGGACGACGAGGTCGAGGACCGCGCCCGCAGCATCGCGGAGGAGATCGTCGCGAACACCTCGCCCGTCGCGGTGGCCGCGGGCCGGCGCATGCTCTGGGAGGCGATGAGCATGCCGCACCCGTGGGCCGCGCACGTGCTGGAGACCGTGACGATCGCCGAGCTCGTGGAGGGCCCGGACGTGCAGGAGGGGGTGGCCGCCTTCCGCGAGCGCCGACCCGCCCGGTTCGGCTCGACGTCCGCCGACGTGCCGGCGGTCGTGCCCGCCTGGTCGGAGCGCCCGACCGATGCCTCGCACGGCGCCTCGGACGGGTCGGCGTGACCGAGGGCATCGCCGGCGTCGACCACGCGGTGCTCGAGCAGTGGCTGTCGCGACACGCGTCGGTCACGGTGCCCGTGCGGGCGCGACTGCTCACGGGCGCCCGCTCCAACCTGACCTACCTGCTCGAGGCCGCCGACGGCCAGCGGTACGCCCTACGTCGTCCGCCGACCGGTGCCGTGCTGGCGTCGGCGCACGACATGGCGCGGGAGTGGCGGTTCATCTCGGCGCTGGCCGACACCCCGGTGCCCGTCGCCCGGCCCGTGGCGTGGTGCGACGACCGGGAGGTCAGCGACGCCGACCTCTACGTCATGTCCTTCGTCGAGGGGGTCGTGCTCGACTCCGAGTCGAGTGCCGGTGCGATGGCCGGTCCGGTGCGCCGTCGCGCGAGCGAGGACCTCGTCCGTGTCCTGGCCGAGCTGCACGCCGTGGACGCCGAGGCGCTGGGCCTGGGGGATCGTCAGCGGGCCGAGGGCTACGTCGCCCGACAGCTCAAGCGTTGGTCGGCGCAGATCGAGCTCCTCGATCCGCCGGAACGGGCCACGCTGCTGGAGGGCGCGGCGCTCCTCGGAGATCGCATCCCGCCGCAGCGCACGGGCGTCGTGCACGGTGACTTCCGGCCGGGGAACCTGGCGCTCGGCCCCGACGGCGCGGTGCGGGCGGTGTTCGACTGGGAGCTGGCTACGGTCGGCGACGTCCACGCCGACCTGGGTTGGCTCGTGGCGACCTGGGCCGAGCCGGGGAAGGACCTCCCGCGGCTCATCGTGGGGCCGACCGGCGACGGCGGGTTCCTGACGCGCGCCGAGCTCGTGGCGGCGTACGAGAAAGCCGCTGGTGCCACGGTGCCCGACCTGGACTTCTACGTCGCCTTCGCGCACTGGCGGTTGTGCTGCATCACGGTCGGGGTGCGCCACCGCTACCAGGAGGGGGCGATGGCCGACGACGGCTTCGACGGCGAGAGCCTCACCGAGGGCATCGGGTGGTGGTCGCAGCGCGTCGTCGAGATGATGGCGCGCTGAGCGGCGCACCACGTCGGACCGCCGGCCGACTCATCGACCCGGGTCGACCTGCCGCGGGTCGTCGTCGTCGATCTGCTCGGCGAGGAACCGTGGGTTGCTCGTGCGGAGCCGGTCGGCCGTGGTGGCCCGCAGGAGCGCCAGGAGGTCCGGGTCCGGATCGACCTCGCGGCGGCGCAGCTGCAGCGCGAGCTCACGCTCGTCGGCCACGCCGCGTTCGGTGAGCGCCTGCTCGAATCGCTCCTCGGCGTCGGACGCCTGCGTGAGCTCGCGTTCGAGCATCGACAGCAGGTTCGCCGCGACGCGGGCGCGAAACGCGAGCTCGGCGTCGGGGTTCGTCACGACCTCCTCGCGGAGCCAGTCGCGGACGGCGACGACGATCTCGGGGGCGTTCGGGAAGGTATGCAGCATCAGCTCTCCTCGTCGATCATCCGGAGCAGGTCGTGCTCCTGCTCCACGACGCGGCGGCCCACGGCGGCCAGCTCCACCGATCGTGTCGTGCCGCGGAAGTGACGACTGGCCTGGAAGATCGCGTTGACGCCCCACGACAGCGTGCCGGCGATCTGCCACCAACGGACTCGATCGGGGTCGACGTACCCGCCCCCGGCGGCCTCGTAGGCCTCGAACAGCTCGGCGAACGACCCCACCCCGGCCACCGGGTGCGGTCCACCGAAACGCCAGGCACGGATGCCGAGGTAGCCGAGGTCCTCCAGCGGGTCACCGGAGTGGACCAGCTCCCAGTCGAGCACCGCCGTGAGCCCGGCCGGGCCGACGAGCACGTTGCCCAGCCGGAAGTCGCCGTGCACGAGTCGCGCCGGCACGGGGGAGGGTCGCCGGTCGGCGAGCCAGCGGAAGGCGAGGTCGATGACCGGACGCGGCACGTCGGTCTCGACGTACCGCTGCCACAGGACCTCCATGCCGTCGGGCGCGAGGTCGTCGGCGACCTCACCGGGATCGATCGAGTGGATCGCGGCAGCCGCGCGGCCGAGGTCTCGGGCCAGGACTCCGCGGGCCGCCGCGAAGGTGTCGTCGCGCAGGATCCGTCGCGCGAGCGCCTCCCCCTCGACGTGCTCCATCAGCAGGTACGGGGCGCCGACGACGTCCGAGCCCGAGCCGTGGTCGCGCAGCCGAGGGACGGGGACGCCGTGGCGGGCCGCGGCCTCGAGCGCCGCGGCCTCCTGCCGCATCTCGTCGGGTCGTGGCTCGGACGGCGGGTCGCGCCGCAGGACCAACGCCTCCCGCACGCCGTCGGGCTGCACCGCGGTGAGGCCCCACGTCTCACGACTGGCACCACCGGCCATCGGGTGCAGGTCCTCGACCCGGTGCCCGGCACCGGCGAGGTCGTCGAGGCGTCGCTCGAGCGCGCGAGCGAGCTCGGCCGTCGCGTCCCCGAGCCTCGCCGATCCGCTCATGCCGGTGGCGCGACCTTGCGTGGCCCGGCGAAGCCGAAGAGGTACCCGGCGACCTTGCGCATCTGGATCTCCTCGGACCCCTCGGTGATGCGGTAGCGGCGGTGGTGGCGGTAGATGTGCTCGAAGGGCTGGTTGCGCGAGTACCCCTCACCGCCGAAGACCTGGATCGCGCGGTCGGCGGCCTCGCACACCAGGCGGTTCGCCCGGTAGTTGGCCATCGCGACGATGTCGCTCACCTCGATCGGGTCGTCGACGCGGTCGAGCATCCAGGCGGCCTTGCGCACGAGTCCGCGCACCATCTCGGCCTCGGTCTGCAGCTCCACGAGCGGCCACTGCACCGCCTGGCGGCGCGACAGCGGCTGGCCGAAGGTGATGCGCTCGTTCGCCCGGGCGACGCTGCGGTCGATGCAGTACTGCGCGGCTCCCAGGCTGGAGGCCGCCTGGCGGATGCGGTTCTCGTGCACGAAGGCCTGCGCGATCGTGAGTCCCTGACCCTCGCCCCCCAGGATCGCGGCGTCCGGGACCCGCACGGCGTCGAGGCGCACGTTGGCGTGGTCGGTCGGCATGTTGAAGGTCCAGTCGTAGCTCGTGATCTCGAGCCCGGGCGTGGTCATCGGCACGACGAACGCCGTGATCCCGAGGGCATCACCGTCGGAGCCGCTCGTGCGGGCGAAGACGACGTCGTGCGTGGCGCGGTTGACGCCCGAGTTCCACCGCTTGGCGCCGTCGATGACCCAGTCGTCACCATCGCGGACGGCCCGGGTCTCCATCCACGTCGCGTCACTGCCGTGGTCGGGCTCGGTCAGCGCGAAGCCCACGAACGCCCCTCCGCTGATCATCGGCTCGAGCAGCTCGGCGACCTGGTCCGGGGTGCCGAACCGGTGCACGATGTGCGCGAACGGCAGGTTCGCCACGACCGACGACTCGTTCTGGAGGTCGTTGTGCAGACCAAGGCCCTTGGCGGCCAGGTGCTCGCGGACGATCGCGAGCTCCAGGTTGCCCGCGCCGGATCCGCCGACGTCCTCGGGCAGGGCGTAGCGGTAGAACCCGGCGGCATCGGCGAGGTCGCGCATCTGGTCGAGCAGGTCCTCCCAGGCGGCGGAGGGGATGCCGCCGGCCTCCCAGTCGGTGCGCGCCCACTCGCGGCGGTGGTCGAAGAACTGCTGGTGCTGCGCCTGCAGCGGCTCGATCTTCGCCGCGATGAACTCGTCGACCTCCTCGAGGAAGGTCGTCACGCCGGCGGGGAGGGTGAAGTCCATGGTGTCCCGATCGTTTAGGCAATACCGAATGATCGCTAGGGTAAACACTAAACGCTACAGTTGTCGAGGATCTGGCGAAGGCGAGGTGGAGACATGGCGGCAGGCGACACGGTCGAGGAACCGACGTCAGGTGCGGTGCTGCGCGCCGCGCGCACGGCGCGGGGCCTGAGCCTGCGGGCGGTCGCCGAGCAGACCAAGGTCAGCCCGGCGGCACTGAGCCAGTTCGAGACCGGCAAGTCCTCGCTCGCGGCCGAGCGCCTGGCCCAGGTCGCGGCCTTCCTGGGCGTCGAGATCGCGCTGCCGGCGGCAGCTCCGCACACGGAGGTCCCGGCCTTCCAGCACTGGCGCGCGTTCGATCCGCCGGCGTTCGATCCGGTGCTGCGGGCCGCGCTCGAGGTCTTCGTCGAGAAGGGCTACCACGGCGCCTCGATCCGGGAGATCGCCGAGCAGGCCCACCTCTCGGTGGCGGGGATCTACCACCACCACCCGAGCAAGCAGGCGTTGCTCGTGGCGCTCATGGAGTCCGGCATGCACGAGCTGCTCGACCGCAGCGAGGCGGCCCGCGCCGAGGGACACGATCCGCTCGACCGCGTGTGCCTCCTGGTCGAGGCGATCGTGCTCTGCCAGCTGCACCGCCAGCAGCAGGCCTTCCTGGGCGCCTCGGAGCTGCGGTCGCTCACCCCGCCCAACCTCGCCCGCCAGGTCGCGCTCCGCGATCGCCAGCAGGCCATGGTCGAGGGCGAGCTCGTGGCAGCCGTGGAGGCGGGTCAGGTCGAGGTCGCGCGTCCCGACGCCGCGGCCCGGGCCCTCGTCACGATGTGCACCGCCGTCGCCAGCTGGTACCGCCCCGGTGGCGGGATGGACCCGGACGAGGTCGCCGCGCAGTACGTCGAGTACGCCCTGCGCCTGCTGGGTCCCCCGCTCACCCGCTGACCGCGTCCACCCTTCGTGCCCCGATCACGCATGCCCGACCCCCTGAAGGAGAACCCATGAGCCCGAGCCTGAGACTCGCGAACCTCGACTACGACGTGGTCGACCACGTCGCGACGGTGCGGTTCAACCGGCCCGAGAAGCGCAATACGTTCACCAAGCAGATGGCGCTCGACATCGCCGAGGCGTTCGCCGCCTCGGACGCCGACGACGACGTGCGCGTCGTCGTGGTGACTGGCAGCGGGGGGCACTTCTGCGCCGGTGCCGACCTCGAGGCGGCGCTGAGCGGAACGCTGGGCGACAGCGACGAGTTCGCGACGACCGCGGGCGACATCACGGGGGTCGAGCGCGACTCCGGGGGATTCGCGGCGCTGGCGATCGCGCAGTCGCTCAAGCCCGTCGTCGCGGCCGTGTCCGGCTCGGCCGTCGGCATCGGCGCGACGCTGACCCTGCCGATGGACGTGCGGGTCGTCGGTGAGTCGACGCGGTACGGCTTCGTGTTCAACCGGCGGGCGCTCGTGCCGGAGGCCGCCTCGACGTGGTTCCTGCCGCGCGTGGTGTCGCCCGGCAAGGCGATGGAGTGGGTGCTGACGGGTCGCCTGGTCGGCGCCGACGAGGCGCTCACGTCAGGCCTGGCGAACCACGCGGTCGCCGACGACCAGGTCGAGGCGAAGGCGTTCGAGATCGCCCGGGAGATCGCCGACCACACCTCCGCGGTGTCGGTCTCGATGTCGCGCCAGATGCTGTGGCGCGGACTCGAGGTCGACTCGCCCTGGTACGCCCACGCGGCCGAGTCGCGAGCGCTCGCTGAACGGTTCGCGAGCGCCGACCTCGCCGAGGGCATCGGGTCCTTCTTCGAGAAGCGCACCCCGGCGTTCCCGATGACGGTCCCGTCCCAGCTCCCCGACGCTGTCGAGCGCCCCGCGCAGCGTCCGCAGGACGTCTGACCCCGACGCCAGGGGCTGTTCAACCGCAATTCCTCATGATATTAAGACGTGAGGCCGTCAGCGCGACCGGCGGTTTCGCCTCCGGACCGGACGGTGACGTCTGGCCAAGTGTGACGCGCGTCGCACCAGCAGACTGCGCGGATTACGAAAGGGTAACGTTCACCGAATGAACGATGAGATCGAGTCGCAGGCGACCGCGCCTGCCGCCGTCATCGGGGTGGTCCGGGAGACTGCTCCGGGCGAGACCCGGGTCGCCGGAACTCCTGCCACCGTGGTCCAGCTGATCAAGCTCGGCTACCGCGTGGCCGTCGAGACCGGGGCCGGCGCCAAGTCCAGCTTCACCGACGAGGCGTACGCCGAGGCCGGGGCCGACGTCACCGACACGGCCGCCGCCTGGGGCGCCGACGTCGTGCTCAAGGTCAACGCGCCGAGCACGGGCGAGATCGCGCAGCTCAAGGACGATGCGATCGTCGCGAGCTTCATCGCCCCCGCGCTGAACCCGGACCTCCTCGCAGCCCTGTCGCAGCGCTCCATCACCGCCTTCGCGATGGACGCCGTGCCGCGCATCTCGCGCGCGCAGTCGATGGACGTCCTGAGCTCGATGGCCAACATCGCCGGCTACCGCGCCGTCGTCGAGGCCGCCCACGAGTTCGGCCGCTTCTTCACCGGCCAGGTCACCGCCGCCGGCAAGGTCCCGCCCGCCAAGGTCCTCGTGGCCGGCGCCGGCGTGGCCGGCCTCGCCGCGATCGGTGCGGCGTCGAGCCTCGGCGCCATCGTGCGGGCCACCGACCCGCGCCCGGAGGTCGCCGACCAGGTCAAGTCGATCGGCGGCGAGTACCTCAAGGTCGACGTCGACGTCGAGGAGTCGACCGACGGCTACGCCAAGGCCACCAGCGAGGACTACGACCGCCGCGCGGCCGAGATCTACTCCGAGCAGGCCGCTGACGTCGACATCATCATCACCACGGCGCTGATCCCGGGCCGGGCAGCACCGGTCCTGATCACCGAGGCCGACGTCGCGAGCATGAAGGCCGGCAGCGTGCTGGTCGACATGGCGGCGGCGAATGGCGGCAACATCGCCGGCTCGGTCGCGGGCGAGAAGGTCGTCACCGCCAACGGCGTCACGATCATCGGCTACACCGACCTCGCCGGTCGCCTCCCCACGCAGGCCTCGCAGCTGTACGGCACGAACCTCGTCAACCTGCTGAAGCTGCTCACGCCCGGCAAGGACGGCCAGCTCGTCCTCGACTTCGACGACGTCGTGCAGCGCGGCGTCACGGTCGTGCGCGACGGCCAGACCACGTGGCCCCCGCCCGAGGTCAAGGTCTCGGCGGCCCCGGCCGCCGCTCCCGTCAAGGCTCCTGAGCCGGCTCCCGAGAAGCCCAAGGCCACGCCGTTGGCCAAGGGGCTGCTGATCGGCGCCGGCATCCTCGCGCTGTTCCTCGTGAACGCCTTCGCGCCGCAGCCGCTCCCGCAGCACTTCACCGTGCTCGTGCTCTCGATCGTCATCGGCTACTACGTGATCGGCAAGGTGCACCACGCGCTGCACACCCCACTCATGAGCGTGACCAACGCGATCAGCGGCATCATCGTGGTCGGCGCCCTGGTGCAGATCACCAGCGATGACCTCGCGATCCAGCTGCTCGCCTTCATCGCCGTCCTGCTCGCCAGCATCAACGTCTTCGGCGGCTTCGCCGTGACCCGACGCATGCTCAGCATGTTCTCGAAGGGCTGATCCATGACTGTCGAATCCGCCGCAACAGCGGCCTACATCGTCGCGGCGCTGCTCTTCATCCTGAGCCTCGCCGGACTGAGCAAGCACGAGACCGCCCGGTCGGGCGTCGTCTTCGGCATCGCGGGCATGACGATCGCCCTGGGCGCCACGATCATCGCCGCGATCGACGGCGCCGAGGCCCTCGGCATCGTCCTGCTGCTGGTCGCCGTCGCGATCGGTGGTGCGATCGGCCTGTGGCGGGCCCGCATCGTCGAGATGACCGGCATGCCCGAGCTCATCGCGCTGCTGCACAGCTTCGTCGGCCTCGCCGCGGTGCTGGTCGGCTGGAACGGCTACCTCGAGCACGGCTCGTTCCCCTCGCAGTCGCTCGAGGACATCCACAACGCCGAGGTCTTCATCGGCGTCTTCATCGGTGGCGTCACGTTCACCGGGTCGATCGTGGCCAACCTCAAGCTCAGCGCGAAGATCAGCTCCTCGCCGCTGGTGCTGCCGGGCAAGAACCTGCTCAACGTCGGCGCGCTGGTGCTCTTCCTGGCGCTCACGGTCTGGTTCGTCATCTCGCCGGCACTGTGGCTGCTGATCCTGGTCACGATCGTGGCGCTCGCCCTCGGCTGGCACCTCGTGGCCTCGATCGGCGGCGGCGACATGCCCGTCGTCGTGTCGATGCTCAACAGCTACTCCGGTTGGGCCGCGGCGGCCGCGGGCTTCCTGCTCAACAACGACCTGCTGATCGTCACGGGTGCGCTCGTCGGCTCCTCGGGTGCCTACCTGAGCTACATCATGTGCAAGGCGATGAACCGCTCGTTCATCTCCGTCATCGCCGGCGGCTTCGGCATCGAGGCCAAGGGTGGCGACGACACCGAGTACGGCGAGCACCGGGAGATCACCGCGCAGGAGACCGCCGAGATGCTGACGAACGCCACCAGCGTCGTCATCACGCCGGGCTACGGCATGGCCGTCGCGCAGGCGCAGTACCCCGTCGCCGACCTCACCAAGAAGCTGCGCGAGCGCGGCGTCGAGGTGCGCTTCGGCATCCACCCCGTCGCGGGTCGCCTGCCGGGCCACATGAACGTGCTCCTGGCCGAGGCGAAGGTGCCGTACGACATCGTCCTCGAGATGGACGAGATCAACGACGACCTCGCGTCGACGTCGGTCGTGCTCGTGATCGGTGCCAACGACACCGTCAACCCGGCGGCCGCCGACGACCCGAGCAGCCCCATCGCGGGCATGCCCGTGCTGCACGTCTGGGAGTCCGAGAACGTCATCGTGTTCAAGCGCTCGATGGCCGCGGGCTACGCGGGCGTCCAGAACCCGCTGTTCTTCCGCGAGAACACGCAGATGCTGTTCGGTGACGCGAAGGACCGGGTCGAGGACATCATCCGCGCGCTGTGACGCTGGCAACCGCTGGTTGAGGTGTGAGTGCGCTCTGGCGCGCGAGCCTCGAAACCTCCGAGGTTTCGAGGCTCCTCGCTAGAGCTCGTCGCGCCTCAACCAGCGGGTTGTCCGATGCGGGGTGGGTCAGTCGACCTGCATCTCGCCGAGCTCGGACCAGCCGTCGATGTCGAGCACGCCGTTGATGACCTTCGGCGTCTGCTCCAGATAGGGCGGCAGGTCGGTCTGCGCCTGCGTGAAGTGGTCGGAGTTCACGTGCGCGCCCGCGGCGTCGTCGTCGAACGCCTCCAGGAGCACGTACTTCTGCGGGTCGTCGACGCTGCGCGACCACTCGAACCAGTGGTTGCCGGCCTCGGCGCGCGTGGCCTCGGTGAAGGCGCGGGTGATCTCGGGCCAGTTGTCGGCGTGCTCTGGCTTCACGCGGAACGTGGCGGTGATGACGATCATGGGGCCTCCTGAAGCGGTGGGGACGGGGTCGCGCTCAGCCTGTCAGGGGTGGACCAAGCCTGCCCGTCAAGCTGTGGTCGAGCGGAAATCGAGGCCCTTGAGCCGCAGACCGTGGCATGCTGCGACACGTGACACCAGATCGACCCGCATCCGCGACGACGGAGCGATCCTTCTGGATCGGGGACCGTCCGACCTCGCCGTGGCTGTACGGCGTGTGGCTGGCGTGGTGCGTCTGGCAGATCAACCTGGGTCTGGTCGACCAGAGCACGTTCCGGACTTTGGTCCCGGTGGGTTTTCTCGCGTTCGTCGTTCTGATGTGGTGGCTTGAACGAAGGTGGTGGCGTCGCCACGGGGCCATCGAGAGCGATGAGCCTCAGTCGACGACTCCATAAAGTCGGTCGCCCGCGTCGCCGAGGCCGGGGACGATGTAGCCGTTCTCGTCGAGCCGGTCGTCGACGCCCGCCAGCACGAGGTTGACGGGCACGCCGATGCTCTCCAGCTCGCGCTCGATCCGGGCGATGCCCTCCGGCGCGGCCAGCAGGCACACGGCCGTGATGTGGTCGGCACCGCGCTTGACGAGGAACCCGATCGCTGCGGCCAGCGAGCCGCCCGTCGCGAGCATCGGGTCGAGCACGTAGCACTGGCGACCGGACAGGTCGTCCGGCAGGCGCTCGGCGTACGTGTCGGCCTCGAGGGTCTCCTCGTTGCGGATCATGCCGAGGAAGCCGACCTCGGCCGTGGGCAGCAGACGCTGCATGCCCTCGAGCATGCCGAGCCCGGCGCGCAGGATCGGCACGACGAGCGGTCGCGGCTCCGACAGGCGGACGCCCGTGGCTGCGGCGACGGGGGTGTGCACCTCGACGGTCTCGACGCGGACGTCGCGCGTGGCCTCGTAGGCGAGGAGGGTCACGAGCTCCTCGGTGAGCCGACGGAAGGTCGGTGAGTCGGTGCGCTCGTCGCGCAGCACGGTGAGCTTGTGCGAGATGAGCGGATGGTCGGCGACGTGGACCTGCATGGTGCTGAGCGTAGTGCCGGGCGTGGCCCACGTGGGCGCGCGTCGTCTGGGACGATCGGCACATGGATGCCGCCGGTGCGTGGGAGCCCGCGATGCGGCTCGCCCTCGACGAGGCCCGCGGTGCGCTCACGTCCGGTGACGTGCCGGTCGGCGCCGTCGTGCTCGACCCGGCCGGCGAGGTCATCGGCCGCGGTCGCAACACCCGGGAGCGTGACGCCGACCCCACGGGTCATGCGGAGGTCGTCGCGATCCGCGATGCTGCGGCCGCTCGCGGGGAGTGGCGCCTCGAGCACTGCACCCTGGTCGTGACGCTCGAGCCGTGCACGATGTGTGCTGGAGCCGTGGTCGCGTCCCGGGTCGGCACGCTCGTGTTCGGCGCCTGGGACGACAAGGCCGGAGCGGTCGGTTCGCTCTGGGACGTCGTGCGCGACCGGCGACTGAACCACCGCCCGGAGGTCGTCTCCGGCGTGCTGGCCGAGGAGTCGTCGGCTCTCCTGACCGGATTCTTCGCCCAGCACCGCTGACCCGGATCGTCAGGGAACAGGGTCGCGGCGCGGGCGGTTGACGATGGTGTGAGGCTCTCCCTGCTCGACCGCTCGCGCACCCGCGCCGGCCGACCCGAGGCCGAGGGCCTGACCGGCTCGGTCGACCGGGCCGTGCACGCCGAGCAGGCCGGGTACGAGCGATTCTGGGTCGCCGAGCACCACGCCGTGCCCGGCATCGCGAGCGGCGCCCCCGCGGTGCTCCTCGCCGCGATCGGTGCGGCGACTCAGGCGATCCGGATCGGGTCCGGTGGCGTCATGCTGCCCAATCACCAGCCGCTCGTCGTGGCCGAGCAGTTCGCGATGCTGCAGGCGCTCAACCCCGGTCGAGTCGACCTCGGCATCGGCCGCTCGCTCGGCTTCACCGCCCCGGTGCGCGAGGCGCTGCGGCAGGTCGAGGCCGACACCTACGAGGACGACCTTCACGAGCTGCTCGCACTGCTGACCGGTACAGGGGCAGTCACCGTGCACCCCGTCGTCGACCCGGTCGTGCCGGTCTCGCTCCTCGCGACGGGCCGTGGCACCCAGGTCGCGGCGCAGCTGGGGCTGCCGGTCGTGATCGGTGGCCCCGTGCTGTGGGGCGACGACATCGGGCGGGTGCTCGCCGAGTACCGGCGCGACTTCCGGCCGAGCGACCACGCGCGCGAGCCGCACGTGACGGTGTCGCTCGACGTCACCGTGGCCGCCGACGACGCCGCGGCTCGGGACCTGGCGCTGCCCGAGGTCTGGGCGATGGCGCGATCACGCCAGACCGGTGAGTTCCCGCCGCTGGAGTCGGTCGAGGCCATCCGGGCGCAGCCGTGGAACGACCAGCTGCGGCGCCGGGTCGAGAAGGGTCTCGGCCAGGCCGTGGCTGGATCGCCGGCGACCGTGCGGGCAGCGCTCGCGGAGCTCGAGACCCGCACGGGTGCCGACGAGCTCATGGCGTCGACCTCGACCCACGACCGCGACGCGCTCCTGGAGTCGGATCGATTGCTGCGCGACCTCGTGGCGTGAACCGCGAGGACGGTCAGGACGCGGCTGGCGGTGAGGCGGCCGCCGGTACGCGCGTGGCGAGGTCGTAGAGCCGCGACTCGAGGGTCGTGAAGCGGCTCTCCATGGCCACGAAGCGGGTGTCGATCGACGCAAAACCGGCGCGCATCTCGTCGCGGAGGCTGGCCTCGACTCGGTCGATCTTGCTGTCGAGGCCGTCGATGCGGGCGTCGAGCTTGTCGATGCGGACCTCGAGCCGGTCGATGCGGACCTCGAGCCGGTCGATGCGCTCCCCGAGCGTCGCGAGACCGAGGGTCAGGCTGCGGCTCAGATAGGCCACCACGCCCAAGGACGTGGCGAGAAACGTCACGAGAGTGACGAGCTGCTCGGCGTCCACGGTCACCATTCCTTCAGTCTGCAACAGCAGTGGGGCGTTGACCAGCACGCTACGACGGGCCTCGGACGTGCGCCCGCAGTGTCGGCCAGGCCTGTGGACATACGCCGCGTGTGCACCACCGCGGGGGAATACCGCAGGCGATTGAGTAGTTGAAACATGAACTACTACGTGAGAGGCTTGTGCCATGACCAGCATGCAGTTCGGCATCTTCACCGTCGGTGACATCACGCGTGACCCGGTCGCGGGCACGACGATCTCCGAGCACCAGCGCATCAAGAACACCGTCGAGATCGCGAAGAAGGCCGAGGAGGTGGGCCTGGACGTGTTCGCCACGGGGGAGCACCACAACCCGCCGTTCATGTCCTCGAGCCCCACGACGACGCTCGCGCACATCGGCGCGCAGACCGAGAAGTTGCTGCTGACGACGTCGACGACGCTCATCACGACCAACGACCCGGTGCGCCTCGCCGAGGACTACGCGACCCTGCAGCACCTCGTCGACGGTCGCATGGACCTCATGCTCGGCCGGGGCAACACCGCGCCCGTCTACCCGTGGTTCGGCTACGACGGCAGCAAGGCCGTCGAGCTCACGATCGAGCACTACCAGCTGCTGCGCCGCCTCTGGGACGAGGACGTCGTGAGCTGGGAGGGCAAGTTCCGCACCGCGCTGCAGAGCTTCACGGCCACCCCGCGCCCGCTCGACGGCGTCGCGCCGTTCGTGTGGCACGGCTCGATCCGCACCCCCGAGGTCGCCGAGCTCGCCGCGTACTACGGCGACGGCTACTTCGCGAACAACATCTTCTGGCCGAAGGAGCACTACATCCGGCTGATCAACTTCTACCGCCAGCGCTACGCGCACTACGGCCACGGCCAGCCGCACCAGGCGATCGTGGGCCTCGGCGGTCAGTTCTTCATGCGCAAGAACAGCCAGGACGCGGTCAACGAGTTCCGCCCCTACTTCGACAACGCCCCGGTCTACGGCCACGGCCCGTCGATGGAGGACTTCACGGAGCAGACGCCGCTCACGGTCGGCAGCCCGCAGCAGTTCATCGAGAAGACCCTGACGTTCGCCGACTTCTTCGGCGACTACCAGCGCCAGCTCTTCCTCGTCGACCACGCGGGCCTGCCGCAGAAGATCGTGCTGGAGCAGCTCGACATGCTCGGCGAGGTCCTGCCCACCCTGCGCGCGGAGTTCGACGCGCGCCGTCCGACCGACGTGCCGGACGCGCCCACCCACGCCGCCCGCGTGGCCGCGCGCGACGCGGCCCTCGCGGCGCCGGTCGGGGAGCAGGTCACGGCATGACGACGCGACGGATCGTCGTCGTCTCGGCGGGCGTCAGCGACGCCTCGAGCAGCACGCTGCTCGCCGGGCAGATCGCCTCGGCGATCACCCGGGCCGACGCGGCGGTCTCGATCGAGACCGTCGAGCTGCGCCCCTTGGCGCACGACGTGATCGACGCGTCGATCACCGGGTTCGCGTCGCCGCGGCTGCAGCACGTGCACGACCTGGTCTCGCAGGCCGATGGGCTCGTCGTGGTGTCGCCGGTCTACAAGGCGTCGTACACGGGTCTGTTCAAGGCGTTCTTCGACGCGATCGACCAGGACGTCCTGGTGGGCAAGACCGTGCTGCTCGGCGCCACGGGTGGCACGGCGCGCCACTCGCTCGCGCTCGACTTCGCGATGCGACCGCTGTTCGCCTACCTGCAGGCCGTCGTCGTGCCCACCGGTGTCTTCGCCTCCCCGCACGACTGGGGCAGCGCGGGCGCCGGCGCACTCGAGTCGCGGGTCGAGCGTGCGGTGGGCGAGATGGTGTCGCTGCTCGGCGGGTCCGGCTCGGGCCGGTCCGCGAGCGACGACATCGACCTGTTCAGCGAGACGATGCTGAGCATCTCCGACCCGCGTCGCGACTAGCCCGTTCCGGCCGGAAGCATCTTCGGCTCGGGTGCGTTGAACACCGGCGTACCCGAACCACAGGAGCTTGCATGAACCAGCCGACCGCGTCCGCCGCAGGAACCTTCGCCCTGGGAGGCGACCTCCCCGTCAACCGTCTCGGGTACGGCGCCATGCAGATCACGGGCGACGGGGTGTGGGGATGGCCGAAGGACCGTGACGGCGCGATCGCCGTGCTGCGCCGAGCGGTCGAGCTCGGCGTCACGCTGTTCGACACCGCCGACTCGTACGGCCCCACGGTCTCCGAGGAGCTGATCAAGGAGGCCCTGCACCCGTACGCCGACGACGTCGTGATCGCGACGAAGGCCGGCCTGACGCGCACGGGCCCCGCCGAGTGGATCCCCGTCGGCCGCCCCGCCTACCTCAAGCAGCAGGTCGAGCTGAGCCTGCGCCGGCTCGGGCTGGAGCGGATCGACCTGATCCAGCTGCACCGCATCGACCCGGAGGTGCCTGTCGCCGACCAGGTGGGCGCGTTCAAGGAGCTGCAGGACGAGGGCAAGGTGCGCCACATCGGTCTGAGCGAGGTCGACGTCGCGCAGCTCAAGGAGGCGCAGAAGACGGCCGAGATCGTGTCGGTGCAGAACCTCTACAACTTGGCGCACCGTGACGCGCAGGAGCTGCTGGACCACTGCACGGCCGAGAACATCGCGTTCATCCCGTGGTTCCCGCTCGCGACCGGCGAGCTCGCGGCGACCGACGGTCCGCTCACCGAGCTCGCGAGCGACCACGGCACGAGCCCGTCGCAGCTCGCACTGGCCTGGCTGCTGCACCGCTCGCCCGTCGTGCTGCCGATCCCCGGCACCAAGAGCGTCGACCACCTCGAGGACAACGTGGCCGCCGCGGCGCTGGAGCTGAGCCAGGACGAGGTCGACGCGCTCACCGCCGCCGTCTGATCACCACCGCGAAGCGCCCGCTGACCATGGGTCGGGGGGCGCTTCACGTTCAGCCCCGGTGGTTGAGGTGTGAGGAGCTCTCGGCGACGAGCCTCGAAGCCACCCCCACACCCCCCCACCGGGGCCTCGACTCAGCCCACCGGGCCGGTGCCGAGCGTGACCGTCACGGTCTGCTCGGCACCGTTCGCGTCGACCCACGTCACGGTCACGTCGTCGCCCGGGGCGTGCTCGGCGATGAGGTCGGACAGCTCGTCGGCCGTGGCCACCGGCGTGCCGTCGAAGGCCGTGATGGTGCTCCCGGCCGGGATCCGCGCCTGTGCCGCCGCGGAGTCCTCGAGCGTTCCCGCCACGAGCGGCAGCTGCGACTGCGGGTCGAGCTGCACCCCGAGGAAGGCGCTGTCGCCGATGTGGATCGTGTCGGACGCCTCGCCCGCGACGATCTGGCGGACGATCCGGACGGCGTCGTCGATCGGCACGGCGTAGCCGACGATGTCGGCCTGGCCCTGCGAGGCGGCGGTGGTCATGCCGATGACCTCGCCGTCGGCGTCGAGCAGCACACCGCCGGAGTCCCCCGACACGACGTCGGCGTCGACCTCGATCAGTCCGGTGAGCTCCTCGGACCCGGTGGCGGACCGCGCAGTGATCGTCAGGTCGAGGTCGGTGACGACCCCGGCGGCGGCGCTGGCCGCGCCGCCGTCGCCGTTCGCGTTGCCGACGGCCACGATCTCGTCGCCGACCGCGACCTGTTCGTTCCGGTCCAGGTCGACCGGCGTCAGGTCGGAGGCACCCTGGAGCTGCAGGACCGCGACGTCGGCGGAGTCGTCGTGGCCGACGACGTCGGCCTCGAAGGTCTCGCCCGTGCTGACGACCTCGACCTCGATGCTCGTGGCGCCCTCGATCACGTGGTGGTTGGTGAGGATCGTGCCGTTCGAGGTGAGGATCATGCCGGTGCCCGCACCGCCACCGTCGCCGTAGCCGACGACGGTGTTGATGTACACGAGGCCCTCTTCCTGCGCCGCCGTCGCGTCGGTGGCGAGGGAGCTGGCGTTCTGGGTCTGGCTGTCGTCGCCCGGCTGCAGCTCGACGAGGCCGGGCATCGCGATGGTGCTGCTGTCGTCGCGCGCCTCGGTGATCGCGAGGGCGACACCGGTGACGCCCAGGACCATCGCGGCCCCGAGACCCACGATCGCGGCGGCCAGGCCGGCGTGGGTCGAGGTGCTGGTCGGGCGCCGATCGAACGGCGGGGGCGGCGTCGGTGCGGCCGCGGCAGGGGGCGCCGGCGGCGGGGTGAGGGGGGCGGCGCCTTGGTCGCCGTGCGTCTCGGGCCGGGGTGTCGTCTCGTCGCTCACGGGGCTGCTCCTGTTGATCGGTAGCTCCAGCGAACCGCGCGCGACTGTGCTCACCCTGTGACGATCCGCAAGATTTACGAGGAATTGACGGCGCTTGCTGTTGCCGGATCGGGCCCCGTGGGGTGAGGTGGTGTGATGGACGTCTCTGACATCGAGTCTGGAATTGACCGCGTGTTCGCCCCGGTCGCCGAGGCGGTGTCGTCCGTGGTGTTCGCCGAGGTCAGCATCGGCGGCACGAGCTTCCCGCTGATCGTGGGCTGGCTGGTGCTCGGAGCGCTGATCTTCACGATCACGTTCAAGGGGGTGCAGGGCTGGGGCGTCGGCCACGCGATCGCGCTCGTGCGGGGCAAGTACGGCAGCAAGGACGACCCCGGCGAGGTGTCGCACTTCCAGGCCCTTACCTCGGCGGTCTCCGGCACGGTCGGACTGGGCAACATCGCCGGTGTCGCGGTCGCGGTGTCGCTCGGTGGACCGGGTGCGACGTTCTGGATGATCCTGGCCGGACTGCTCGGCATGTGCACCAAGTTCGTGGAGTGCACGCTCGGCGTGAAGTACCGGGTGGAGCACGAGGACGGCACGGTCAGTGGCGGTCCGTTCCGCTACCTGCCGGTCGCGTTCGCCCGGTTCGGGAAGGCGCCGTCGGCGATCCTGACCGGTGTCTTCGCGATCTCGATCTTCTTCTTCGGTGCCGTCGGCGGCAACATGTTCCAGGCCAACCAGACGTACGCCCAGGCCAAGAACGTGACGGGCGGCGACGACGGCTTCCTCGGCAGCGACACGGCCGCGCTGATCTTCGGCATCGTGCTCGCCGTGCTCGTCGGTCTGGTGATCATCGGCGGCATGAAGTCGATCGGTGCGACGACCGGTCGCCTGGTGCCGGCGATGGCCGCGGTCTACGTCATCGCCTGCCTGACGGTCATCATCGTCAACGTCGACAAGGTGCCCGGCGCGTTCGGTGACATCGTGACCGGTGCGTTCAATCCCGAGGGTGTCACCGGCGGTGTGCTCGGCGTGCTGATCATCGGCTTCCAGCGGGCGGCGTTCTCCAACGAGGCGGGCGTCGGATCGGCCCCGATCGCGCACTCGGCGGCCAAGACGCGCCGGCCCGTGACCGAGGGCCTGGTGTCGATGATGGAGCCGTTCATCGACACGGTGATCATCTGCACCATGACGGCGCTCGCGATCGTGATCGCGCAGCCCCAGTCGTTCCTCGACGCCCGCGCCTCCGCCGCTGTCGGCGAGACGCCCAACCCCGACGGCGTGGTGCTCACCTCCGACGCGTTCGCCACCGTCGTGCCGTGGTTCCCAGAGGTGCTCGCGGTCGCGGTCGCGCTGTTCGCGTTCTCGACGCTGATCACGTGGTCGTACTACACGCAGAAGGCCTGGACCTACCTGTTCGGCCGGTCATTGGCCAAGGAGCGGACTTTCCAGGTCGTCTTCCTGCTCTTCACCGTCGCTGGCAGCGTCGTGACGCTCAGCGACGTCCTCTCGCTGGCCGACTCGATGTTGTTCATCTGCGCCTTCGTCAACATCCTCGGCCTGTACCTGCTGCTGCCGATCGTGCGCCGCGAGCTGAAGGAGTACTGGACGGACCGCTCGGAGGGTCGCCTCGTCCGCGCCGACAGCGTCGACTGACCCCGTTCGCGGCCGGGAGCCTTGCTGACGTAAGATCCTCGGCGGTGGCGTGTCCGAGCGGCCGAAGGTGCATCACTCGAAATGATGTGTGGGGTCAAACCCACCGTGGGTTCAAATCCCACCGCCACCGCGTGACGAAGACCCCCGGAAATGCCTGCAATTGCAGTGTTTCCGGGGGTCTTTTCGTTTGTGGTTGTGGGCTGAAATACCACCGCCATTAGCGGGTTCTGATCAGTAGAATCGCCTGAAATCGCAGGGCACATGAGCCGCCGGGCCCAAACGGGAGACCGATTCTGTGCCCACATTTTGCCCACATTCCTAGCAGCATCGCGTCGAATCCGAGCCAGTCGATGTATGTCGGTTGTCGCTCTGGGGACCGTTCCTCGCGAGGTGATCTCGAGGCATCGATTGTGCCGAAGGCGCTGGCCGAGGTCCGAAGGCAGTCCCGTAGCCGCGGACGCGGCCGGTACGGGGACGGGTGTTGGAGTACGGGTTGGTTTGGCCTTGAAGTGGGCTTGAATGTTTAGGCTCTAGGGGTGACCCAGATGCGGATCTCCCAGGTGGCCGAGCGGTCCGGCGTGGCGGCGACGACGCTGCGGTTCTACGAGAGCGAGGGGTTGCTGGTCTCGGAGCGTTTGCCGAACAACTACCGGGTCTATGACGAGTCGGTGCTGGAGACGTTGTCGTTCATCTCGATGGCCAAGCGACTCAGTTTGTCGCTGGAGGAGATCCGCGCGGTGCTTCGTGTGTGGTCCGACGACAGCTGCGCCAACGTGCGTCGACACCTGCGGCCGGTGCTTTCGGCGAGGATCGCCGACGTCGACCAGGCATTCGCCGATCTCGAGCTGGTCCGCCAGAAGATGCAGACCGCCCTGGTCCGGCTCGACGAGCTCCCCGACCGCCATGAGCGGTGCGACCCGTCGTGCGCGTTCCTCTCGATCGAGCCGGCGCCGGTCGCGGCAGCTCAGCCCGAGGCGGTCCCAGTGGCGTGTTCGCTCGGCTCCGACATGGGTGAACGTCTGGCCGAGTGGCGCGAGGTCCTCGCCGGCGCTACTCCGGTCGTCACCGTTGGTCAGGCTTCGGTCGAGCTGCCGGTGTCGCTCCTGGCGCAGGTCGCTGCCCTCGCCGCGGCCGAGCAGGAGTGCTGCCCGTTCTTCGACTTCACCCTCCGCCTACACGGCACGTCGGTCGAGCTGGACATCAAGGTCCCTGCACACGCCCACGACATGCTTCTGGCGCACCTGCCGAAGACGGCCGCGTGACCTCCACCCCGGCAGCGGTCGGATGGGCCGAACGTCACCAGGTCGCCTTGTACGTTGCGGCGATCACCGGCGCCGTGGTGGTCGGTCTCCTAGCGCCTGCTGCCGAGCATGCGGGGTCGCTCATCAACCCGGCGATCGCGGCCCTGCTGTTCGTGACGTTCCTCGGAGTGCCGTTCGCCGCGATCGGCCGGGCCGCGAAGGACGCTCGCTTCCTCGGTTCGCTACTGGTGCTGAACTTCCTCGTCGTCCCGGTGGTCGTGTTCGGGCTGTCGCGATTCGTCGCCGCCGACGAGGCACTGCTGGTCGGTGTGCTGCTGGTGCTGCTGACGCCGTGCATCGACTACGTCATCGTGTTCACGGACCTCGCCGGTGGCGCACACGAACGACTGCTCGCGGCTGCACCGATCCTGATGCTGCTGCAGATGCTCCTGCTCCCGGCCTACCTCTGGGCCTTTGCCGGCCGCGACGTCGTGGACGTCGTGGATCCGGAACCTTTCGTCGAGGCGCTCGTCGTCCTGATCGTGATTCCCCTTGCTGCAGCGGCTGCTGTTCAGGCTTTGGTCCGCAGGTCGCCACCGGTCGAACGCGCCCAGAATGTCGCGGCGTGGACGATGGTGCCGCTCATGATGATCGTGCTCGCCACGGTCATCGCCTCCCAGGTCGCGACGCTCGAGCACGGAGACCTCTCGACCGTGCTGAAGGTCCTCCCGATCTACGTCGCCTTCCTCGTCGTCATGGCGCCCCTCGGGCGACTGGTCGCCATCCGGAGTGGGCTCGACGTCCCGGCTGCCCGGGCCTTGACCTTCAGCGGCGCCACCCGCAACTCCCTCGTCGTCCTGCCCCTGGCCCTCGCACTTCCGGCCGAGCTTGCGTTGGTTCCGCTCGTGGTCGTCACCCAGACACTCGTCGAGCTCGTCGGCATGGTCGTCTACACCCGTGTGATTCCCCGGATCCTGCCGGATCCTGTCGAGGCTGCCCGTTCTGCGTGACAATCAGACATGGGACTCTCTTCAGCCATACCGGCGCTACCGGTCCAGGACATCGACGCGGCCACGGCCTCGTACTCGGCCAAGTTTGGTTTCAGCGTGGTTCATGCCGACGACGGGTTCGCCAAGCTAGTCCGCGACGACGCGGAGATCCACCTCTGGGCCAGCAGCGACGACAGTTGGCGGGACCGCACGGACTTCGTCAGTAAACCGGTCTGCTCGGGCGCTGAGTCGTTCATCGCCGGCACGGCCAGCTGCCGCATCCAGGTTGACAACGTCGATGCGCTCTATGCCGAGCTGAGCCAGGCCGGAGTGCTGCATCCGACCGATCACGGCTCCGCCGTCGACACCGATTGGGGTACTCGCGAATTCGCCACCCTCGACCTCGAGGGCAACCTGCTGACCTTCTTCGCCCGCCGCACCTCCTGAGGGGAGGCCGGTCGGCTTCAAGACGCACCGCGGGTGGTCAGGATCGGTTGCCCTGTTCACGACCGTCGATGTTGAGCACGATGACACCGAACGCGAGGGCGACGAGCGACACTGCCGCGAGCGCTCCGCTGCCGAAGACCGTGTCATCGCCTCCAGAGGTGACTGCCGACGCGAGACTGGCGCCGCCGATCAGCGACGTGATCATGGCGGCGAGCGGCCGCGGCGCCTGCGGCAAGCCGGTGCTCCACGTGTGGAAGGCGATGCCGGCGACCACGACGGCGGCGAGGAGCAGAACGAGGCGTAGCGGCCAGACCGCGTCACCGGGCCACTCGAGCGTGAGCAGTTGGTCGAGTGCGTAGACCACCGTCAGCACCGCGAGTGCCGAAGAGACGATCCAGCGCCGCGTTCTCAAGTTCTTCATTCGGTTCTTCTCCTTCGATGCGCCTGAGGCACTTGCGGATTCGATGCTGCGGATGGTGCTGGTCAACGGTCGTGCGGCCGGTACGAAGCAAGACCGACGTTCGCGCGGCGCCGCCGAAAACTTCTCGCGGCGCACCACAGGAGCCCGCCGATCGCGAGGCCGCCCAGCAGGAGCGTCAGCCGGGTCTGGAAGCGAACGGCCGGGGTGATGGCATCGACGATCGGCACGTCGGTGATCGCGACGGCCCCGGAACCCTCGGCTGACCGAACGAGCACCCGGCCGCTCGGGTCGATGATGGCGGAGATGCCGTTGGTCGACGCCACTGCGACGCTGCGGCCGAGCTCCACCGCGCGGGCCCGCGTGATCTCGAACTGCTGCTCGGGCTGGTAGGTCTCGTAGAACGTCGCGTTGCTGGTCTGCACGGTGACCAGCTGCGCACCGCGGCGGACCTGGTCGGGTAACACGTCGTCGTACGCGACGTCGAAACAGATGGCATCGGCGACCTTGACGCCAGCGACGTCGAGGGGTCCTTCACCGGAGCCGGGGAGGAAGTCCCGTGGAATCAGCTGGAACCGCGACGACCAGCCGCCGATGACAGAGCGCCACGGAATGTACTCGCCGAAGGGGACGGGGTGGGTCTTCGTGTACGCAGGTCCGGTCTCGCCGTCGGGGAGCCAGACGATGCCACGGTTGTATGCCGTGGCGTCGTCTGGTCCCTCGAAGATGCCGCCGATCAGTGTGGGGATGCCCACCGCGGATACGGCCTCATCGATCACGGCGCGGGTCGCTCGATCCCGCACGGGGTCCACCGCCGTGGAGTTCTCCGGCCACACGATGAGATCGGGTGCCCGTGTTCTGCCTGCCGCGATGCGTTGCGCCAGCTCCTCGGTCTGCTGGACGTGGTTGGCCGTCACCTGTCGGTGACTACCCGCCACGTCGCGGCCATCGCCCGGTACGCCGCCCTGGACCACCGCGATTCGGAACGTGCCTTCGTGTGGCGCCACGAAGGGCGCGACCGTGGCCGCGAACGACGCCACGACGGCTGCGACCACGACAAAATCTGAGCCTCTGTGGCGGGTCGCCAGTCCTCCAAGAGCAAACCCGGCCGAAGCTACCACGAACCCGGTGCCGGGGATTCCCACGTACGGCAGCAGGGTCACCCATGGCATGTCGATCGCGGTGATGCCCAATCGCCCCCAGGGCAGTCCGCCGAGAGGCCAGGCGCTTCTCGTCGACTCGACGAGGACCCACACCGCGCCCGCCCACACCGGTCCCGCAGGAAGGCGACTGACTGCGTGAATACCCGCGGCTGCTGCGACGACCGCCACCGACTGCGTCCCGACGAGCAGCGCCCACGCCCCGGCACCGATCGAGTCCACGAGCCACCACAGGAGTACTCCCATGAAGGTGAAACCGAAGCAGGCGCCATGGAGCAGGGCTGCGCGCCAGTGGGACCTTGTCGCGCCGATCCAGAGCATGGCCATCGCGAGAGGCGCGAGCCAGCCATGGCCGACGGGCTCGAACGCGAGGGCGGCGACCACGCCTCCGGCGAGAGCAATCGGCAGCGTACGTAGCCCACCGGACTTCAGGTTCGTAGGAGCTCGGCGACGTTCAGTCGTCGTGAGCGCTCCCGTCCCCCCTCGGCGGGCCCCATCGGATGACTCGGTCACGGCGTTCGTCCTGCCGGGCTGTCTAGTGCGCTGGCGAGGCGATCGATGAAGCCCGTGAGGTCTTCGGGGAGGCCGTCGCGTGGGACGCGATCAAGCGCGCCGACCTCGACGACGGTGGTCGTGCCGTCCGACGTCGCACGCACCCAGGTGCGCCGCGGTCGGATGAACAGGGACAGCATGAGCCCACCGAGCCCAACGGATACGCCGGCGAGGGGGACCAGCGCGAGTGGTGCGGAGGCGATCTGAAAGCGGGCGAACTGCTTCAGCTCGGAGAACGCGACGGTGGTGCCGTCCGGGAGGGTCGTGGACTGCCCCGGCTGCAGCTCGATGCGGAAGGGCGCGCCGTTCGCGTCGAGGACTTGGGTCATCCTGCTCTTGTCGAGCACGTATACCGATTGCGGTACCCCGTCGTCGAGGCCGAGATCGCCGGTCCACACCTGAAGGGCGATGTAAGGGTTGGCTGCGGCAGGGAAGACCGACACGGAGGGGTCGTCCTCTCCGGTGCGTGCTGCAGTAGGGAGGAAGAAGCCTTGCATGCCGATCTGCTCGGGTTGGGCGTCGGCGACCTTGACCACTCCACCCGAGGTGTAAGTGGGTCCCTCGGGCAGGAACGGGACCGCCTCGTCGAACACGACGACCCCCTGGGGATCGGTCACGGTGATGACGGGCGAGTAGCCCTGCCCGACGAGGAAGACGTTCGTCGACCCGATCGCGAGTGGGTTGTTGACGCGGACGGAGAAGTCCTCGGTCGGCCCGTCGAGCGAAGACCGATACGTCCCGGTGGCTTCGAACAGTCGCGGCGCACCCCGTTGCGGTCCGTCGCTCACATCGAACTCGGCGATCATGTCGTCGAGCTCGAGCGAGAAGGGCGGTAGCTCCTCGGGATCGAACCAGGTGCCTGAATCGAACTCGTCGAACTGGGTGAGCGCATTGGCGTAGGTCTGGCCCTCGGTGACGATCACCGCGCCCCGGTAGCCCAGGAGGGAACCGATCGCGACGCCGACGAGGACTACCACGACACTCACGTGGAACACCAGGTTGCCGAGCTCGCGCAAGTAGCCTCGCTCGGCTCGCAGCTCTCCTGTCGCGCCGCCAGGGGCGACCGAGGTCACGATGTCGATCCGTCCGCGCCGAACGGTCTGGCGGGCCGCGGCGAGGACCGCATCGACGTCGGCGGTCGTGGAGAACGACCCGGAAGCCGGCAGTCGGGAGAACCGCTTCGGTGCCTTCGGTGGACGTGCTCGCAGGGCCCGCAGGTACACCCGAGTACGCGGGATGATGCAGCCGATGAGCGAGACCATCAGCAGCAGGTAGATGGCGCTGAACCACGGTGAGCTGTAGACGTCGAACAGGCCGAGTCGATCGAGCCACGGCGACAGCTCGGGGTTGCGGGACTCGAAGGCCAGTGTCGCTCGGGAGTCCACCCGGCGCTGGGGGATGAATGAGCCGGGGAGCGAGGCCACCGCGAGGAGCAGCAGCAGGAGCAGAGCCGTCCGCATCGAGGTCAGCTGGCCCCAGATCCACCGGAGGAACTCGCGTGGTGAGAGTGCGCGAGCCATGTCTCTGGGTCGATCCGTCATCGACTGCTCTGGAGGTCGTGCAGCTCGTCCGATGTGGTCCCGGAGCCCGCCACCGGCCGTAGTGACTTGGTGAGACGCTTGCGTCGGTCCTGGCGTTCGGCGTGCGCGAACCAGACGAAGCCGGTGAGGGCGAGTGCGCCGAAGAACCACCACTGCAGGCCGTAGGCGAAATGGGTCCCCGGGCCGAGCTCTGGACGTGGCTCCGGGTCGAGCACCCCGGCGCCGGAGCTCTGGGCCTGCAGATTGAGGTACCCGTCGCGGAGCTCGTACGGGACGTGATCGGCGAGCCCGTCGCTGGAGATGGCGCGGACCTGGGTGTCGTTCACGCGAATTGCGTCGCCTGTCGCGCCGCTGTTGGGACGCAACCATCCGGTGATCTCGACAGTCGCCGACGTTGCCACAGGGAGTTCCTTCGGAGCTGTCGAGGATCGGAGCGTCTCGACGAAGCCCCGGTTGACGAGCAGCGCGGTGCCGTCGTCTAGCACGAAGGGCGTGAGCACGTCCACGCCGGGGCGGCGGTCGCGGCTGACGTACTTGACCGTCACCTGTCGGTCCAGGTCGTAGCGTCCGGTCGCGGTCACGACCGTCCATTCCTGATCGGGATCGAGGCGCTGGCCGGCAGGGACCACGGAGTTCAGCTCCACTGGGTCGATCGCGAGGTGCTCGGCGACCAAGGCGTTGCGGTCCTCACGCGCGGCGAGCTTGTCGAACTGCCAGGCCCCGAGCTGTACGCACACGCCGGCCAGGACGATCACGAAGATGCCGAACCCGATCCAGCGACGACTCACGAGGAACCGCAGCTCGCCGAGCCCTCGGCGATAGCGACTCATCCGGCGGCGGCGACGGCTCGCTCGAGTGCGTCCTCGAAGTCGCCCAGCGTGCGGGGCTGGATCACCTCGCCGTCGAGGAACAGGCTCGGGGTGCCGCTCAGGCCGAGGGACTGGGCGTCCTGGAAGTCGGCCTCGACCCGGGCCGCGACGTCCTCGCTGACGACGTCGGCATCGAACTGGGCCAGGTCGAGGCCGATCTCCTCGGCGTAGGTGCGGAACAGAGGGGATTGATCGTCCTGGCTCTCTCCCCACGAGGTCTGGGTCTCGAACAGGAGCCGGTACATCGCCTCGAACTCACCCTGCCGTGCTGCTGCTTCGGCTGCGTGCGCGGCATTGCGCGAGTTGAGGTGGCTGGGCAGCGGGAAGTAGCGGACCACGAACTTCACCTCGTCGTCGAAGTCCTCACGGAGCTGCTCGATCGCCGGGTACAGGGCTCCACAGGCCTCGCACTCGAAGTCGAGGAACTCCACAAGGACGGGCGAGCCCTCGGGGGCCTCCTGAAGGACGTGGCTGTCGGCGCGCACGATGCGCGGGTCCTCGGCTCCGGAGCTCTCGGAGACCTCCGGTGCGCTCCTGACCTCGAGCACCACGAAGAGTCCGAGCACGGCGACGCAGACGGCCACGATGGATGCGGTGATGACGGGCCGGCGAGAGGGGCGATTCACAGGGTCTCCAGAGTGGGTGTGGGGGAGATGTTGGACGGTCACGCGCCGAGCGCGAGGTACAGGGCCGGCAAGCCGATCGTCGCCGGGGGGATGACAGCAGCGACCACTGCCAGGACGACCAGCACTGAGGTGAGACGGCGGTCGTGCTGAGGCGTGAGCAGCATGCGGTGGATCCGCTCGCCCGTTGCGGACGCTCCCATGGCGAGGCTGCCGGAGGGGTGCTGAGGACTAGCCATGGCCAGGAGTGCTCGCGCCAGTGACATCCGCCCGGCGTCGTGCCAGGCATCGTCGTCGGCCTCGAGCTCGACGAGCCGTCGCACCTCGGCGCCGTAGCTCGGAAGGATTCGCAGCGGTCCAGCGGTTCGGGTGAACACTTCCGCAGCGGCGATTGACCGGTGGTGGCGGCGGCGCAGATGGCTGCGCTCGTGCGCGATGACAGCCGCGAGCTCCCCGGTGCTCAAGACCTGAAGCGCAGCAGTCGAGATCACGACTCGCGAACGGCGCCGCGCGTTCCCCGGGATGCAGTAGGCGTAGAGCCGCTCGCTCGGTACGACGTCGCACCCGTCGGCTGCCGTCGTCACGTTCTGCTCGAGCGCCTCGTGAAGGCGGCGGCGACTGCGGCTGGTGGTGACCGTCGCTACGGCCGCGTGGAAGACCAGCACGCCCATCCCGGCCAGGACTATCGCGGCCGTTGCGTTCCAGAGAGGGCTCAGCTCGACGCCGCCGGCGTAGACCCGATGAAGCTCGTCCTCCGAGACGCCAGTGGCTCGGAACATGACGTGCTCGAGGACGTCGTGGGTCAGCAAGGCGCCCGCGGCGATCACGCCGCCGCCCAGGGAGATCGCCGCGAGGTGCCAGACCATCAACGCGCGGCCGGGGGCGGCCTCGACCCACCGAGCTCCACGCAGCGATCTGTCGATGGTCCAGGCACTCGTGACAGCGACCACCAGCAGGACGAGCGCGACGATCAGCGACATCAGCCTTCCTCGGATCCGAGTCGACCGAGAGCCTCGCGGAGCTTGCGAGCCTCATCGGGGTTGAGCCGGTCGGCGAAGCTCAGAAGCGCTCCGGTGCGATCGTCAACCTCGTCGAGGGCCTCGCTCATGAGGGAAGCCGCGTACTGAGACTCGCTGCGGGTGGCGACGTACCGGAAGGCCCGACCCTCCTTCTCCCGGGCCAGCCATCCCTTGGCCCGAAGGCGTTCGATCACAGTGATGGCTGTCGTGTAGGCCACGGGCGTCTCGAGGCGGTCAATGACCTCGTGCACGGTCAGGCCGTCGCGTGACGACCACAGTGTCTGCATGAGGCGCGATTCGAGATCGCCGAAGCTGCGCATGCCGTCCTCCTCGAATTTCTACAGTACGTAGTAACGTAGATTACATCGGGTCGGAGCGACGGGACCCACCTCACCTGCTCGCCGCTCCGGCCCGACCGAAACCACTACCCGCGCGATGTCACGGCAGGGGTCGTAGCCAGCGGGGTACGCGGGCCGTGTAGTGCTCGTACTCGTTTCCGAATCGCTGCTGCAGGTGATGTTCCTCGGCTGGGATTTGGACGCGGTCGATCCAAGCCACGAAGGCGACGACTGGCAGCAGTGCCGGCATGCTGCGTCGTGCGATGGCTCGAGCGGTCAGTAGCCCGGCCATGCCGACGTACATCGGGTTGCGGCTGATGGCGTTGGCGCCGGTCGTGACGAGTGTGTCGCTGGCGGCTTGCTCGCGAGGGTCGACGGTAGTTCCTGCCTGTCGGAAGGCCACGATGGGCCTGACCAGGAGGGCAGCGGCGCCGACGGCGACGGCGGCCGCGGCGATCCTCGACGACCTGGTCGGGCGCCGGGCCGGTCCGATCATGTACTGCGCGACAACGGCGCCGGCCGCCACGGCGAGCGGTGGCGGTCGGCGCGTCATCGAGTCACCTCGTCTCTCGAGGCGGAAGCGATGGTGAGGAGCGGCGTGGGTGTGCCCGTCGTGCAACAGCCGTCGGTGCACACCGAGTTGGCGGTGGCCGGGAGCGGTGAGGCCTCCTCGCGGCGAAGACCGCGCAGACGCGCGGCCCGCAGCCCGTTGCCGATCACGACGACCTCGGCCACCTCATGGACGAGCACGACTCCGGCAAGCCCGAGCACGCCGAACAGTGCGAGCGGGAACAGGACGACGATGATGGCCAGCGCGAGGAGGATGTTGCCGGTCATGATGCGGCGGCCTCGTCGGGCGTGTGCGATTGCCGCGGGAATTTGACGAAGATCGTGTCCGGTGAAGGCGATGTCGGCCGATTCGACGGCAGCGGCGGAACCGGTCGCACCCATGGCGATGCCGACGGTCGCGGCCGCGAGGGCTGGCGCGTCGTTGATGCCGTCGCCCACCATTGCGGTTGGCGTTTGGCGACGCATCGTCTCGACGACGTCGGCCTTGTCCTGGGGGAACTGCTCGGCGTGGACGGTCTCGATGCCGGCGTCGCGTGCGATTGCGCGCGCGGTGCGGGAGTTGTCGCCGGAGATCATCACCGCGGTGATGCCCGCGGACGCGAGGTCGGCGATGGCTTCGGCGGCTTCGGGCTTCAGCTCGTCACGCACGCCGATCACTCCCTGTACCTGTCCGTCACGGTGGACGACGACGACGCTCATGCCGTCATCGGTCAGTGCGTCGGTGGCGAACGAGAGCGCGCCGGGGGAGAGCCAGCGGTGGTGGCCGATGGCGTGGGCGATGCCGTCGATGGTCCCGGTGATGCCGTGTCCCGGGAGTTCCTCGACGTCGGTGGCGGTGAGGGTGCGCCCGCCCGCGTCGACGATCGCACTGGCGAGTGGGTGCGTACTGGTCCGCTCCAGGGCCGCCGCGACGCGGAGAACCTCGGCATCGGTGGTGTCGTCGGTCGTCAGCACGGTCACGACCTGAGGTCGGTTGCGCGTTAGGGTCCCGGTCTTGTCGAAGGCGACCTGCCGGATCGTGCCGAATTGCTCGAAGGCTTCGCCCGACTTGATGATCACGCCCAGCTTGCTCGCAGAGCCGATCGCGGAGATCACCGTGACGGGCACCGCGATGGCCATCGCGCACGGCGAGGCCGCCACGAGGACGACGAGGGCGCGCTCGATCCACACCGAGGACTCTCCGAGCCAGGAGCCGACCACCGCGACGAGTGCGGCGGTGACGAGCACGACTGGGACGAGGGGGCGGGCGATGCGGTCGGCGAGGCGAGCGCGGTCGCCCTTGCGCTGGTGGGCCTCCTGGACGAGCCTGACGATCGTCGTCAGGGAGTTGTCGGTGCCGGCCGCCGTCGCCTGCAGGGTCAGGCTGCCGCTTCCGTTGACGCTCCCGGCCAGCACCTCGGCACCGGGGCCGACCTCCAGGGGGATCGACTCCCCGGTGATGGCAGAGGCGTCGACCGTCGAGCGGCCCGTCGTGACCACCCCGTCGGTCGCGATCCGTTCACCGGCTCCGATGAGCAGGACGTCGCCGATCTGCACTTCTGTGGCTTCGATCGCGACGTCCTGCCCGTCGCGCACGACGCGGGTCGTGCTCGGGATCAGTGACAGCAGAGCGCCGAGGCCGTGCTTGGCCTTGTCCATCGCGCGGTCCTCGAGTGCTTCTGCGATCGAGAACAGGAACGCCAGTGCCGCGGCCTCACCGATGTGGCCCAGGGTCACGGCACCCATCGCGGCAATCGTCATCAGCAGGCCGACGCCGAGGAATCCACGCGCGAGATGACGAAGCGCTCCGGGGACGAAGGTCCAGGCCCCGACCAGCAGTGCCCCCCACAGGAGGGCGGGTGCGGCTTGGTCGGCGCCGTTCCATTGCAGGAGGCTGCCGGCAGCGATCATCGTGCCGGATGCTGCGGGCAGGGCCATTGAGCGGTCGCGCCACCACGGCGTCATCGCCTCGTGGCGGTCGGCGAGGTGACCCGCGGACTCGAGCTCGCCCTCGACGGCTGGCGGCCCGCAGCACTCCTTGCTCACCGGCTCGCCTGCTCGGCCGGACCACAGCACAGCGGCACGCCGCAGGCGTCGTCGACACAGGCCACGCCATCGTCAACAGCCAGGACGGCCGTCATGAGCTGTTGGAGAGCGCGAGCGAGGTGCGGGTCGGCGATCTCGTACCGGGTGCGGCGGCCCTCGGGCACCGCCACCACGATGCCGCAGCCCCGCAGGCAGGCAAGGTGGTTCGAGACGTTGGTGCGAGTCAGTCCCAGGGTCTCGGCCAGGACAGCGGGATATCCGGGCTGCTCGAGCAGGTCGAGCAGGATCCTCGACCGCGTGTGATCGGCCATCGCCCGACCGAGACGATTCATGACGTCGACGCGAGTTGCAATGGTCAGCATGCGGTGACCATACATCAGATGCTGACCAATGGTCATGCCAGGCGCGAGTCCTACGAATTGTAGGAGTGGTCACTGCCGGATGACGCGATGTCGACCTCGTTCGGTATTGTCGCGGTATGTCACGTCCCGGACCCCTCGCGCTGCTGCGTGTGCAGAGGCTTCGGACGGCTACCGTCGTAACCGCACTTTTCCTGGCGTTGGCCTTGGCCGTCGGCTCCGGTTCCTCGCCGCAACAGGAGCCGGTCGCCGCTGACGTCCCGTCCTCCGCGACGTCCACGGTCGCCGACCAGGAGCCTGCCTCGGATCGAGGTGCGGTCGGCGGTCATGACGTCGGTGTGCTGTGCCTGGCCATCACCTGCCTGCTCGTCGTTCTCGCGCTCGTGGTTGCGTCCGCTCGGCGGTCGGACGGGTACCTGGGGCTCGCGGCACGACAGGTCCGAACGATCCTTTCGGTCCCGACCGGACTCCGTCCGCACCTCGGCCCGCTCGAGACTCCGACGCGGTGCTGAGCACAGGGCACAGCCCTGTCCTCAGCCACCTCCGGAGTTCCTATGCGCTTGGCAACAGCCTGTTCTGCTCGTCTGCGTCTCGTCGTCCGGCGCTCCATCGTCGCGACTCTCGTCGTCACTGCCGTCGCCAGCCTGAACGCGTGCTCGAGCGCGACGTCGACCGACGCCACCGAGGGCGGGTACGTCTCGGGTGACGGGTCCATCACCGTCGTCGCGCCATCGGAGCGTGAAGAAGCACCCGTCCTTGAGGGGACCGACCTCGACGGCGCCCCGCTCAGCACCGCGCAGTTCGAGGGCGACGTGTTGGTGGTCAACATCTGGGGGTCGTGGTGTCCGCCGTGCCGCAAGGAGACCCCTGAGCTGATTGCGTTGGCCGACGAGTTCTCCGGGAAGGGCGTGCAGTTCGTGGGCATCGCCATCCGGGAGGGCCGCACTGCCTCGAAGGCGTTCGCGACCAACTTCGGGATGAACTATCCCAGCTTCAGTGACTCTGGCGGCGAGATGCTGATCGGCTTCTCCTCCTCGCTGCCGGCTGTGGCCGTGCCGACGACCTACGTCATCGACGCGCAGGGGCGCGTCGCGGTGAGGTACATGGACCAGGTTGACGCGGGCATGCTGCGCGAGCTGATCCTCGACGTGCAGGAAGGACGCTGATGGACTGGTTCGGCACTCAGGTCTTCAGCGGTGGACTCGTTCTGGCCATTCCCATCGCGGTCCTCGCGGGGCTGGTCTCGTTCTTCTCGCCATGCATCCTGCCTCTGCTTCCCGGCTACCTGTCCTACGTCAGCGGACAGGCGGTCCAGGAGCTCGAAGGAAGTCCTCGACCGCGGGTCGCGCTTGGCGCTGCGCTCTTCGTTGCCGGCTTCACGGTCACCTTCATGTCGTACGGGCTGGCGTTCGGGGCCATCGGGTACCGACTGATTGAGCACCAGCGCATCGTGAACATCGTGCTCGGGCTGGTGATGATCGTCATGGGCCTGGTGTTCGCCGGCCGGTTCACCGTGCTGCAGCGTTCTCTCGGTCCCCGCCTCGTGCCCCGCCTCGGTCTGGCCGGTGCCCCGATCCTCGGCCTGTTCTTCGGGGTGGGGTGGACCCCGTGCCTCGGTCCGACATTGACCGCCGTGCTCTCGCTCTCGCTGACCGAGGGGAGTGCGGCGCGCGGAAGCCTGCTGACCGCGTTCTACTGCGTCGGGCTCGGGGTGCCCTTCATCATCGCGGCCGTCGCATACCGCCGGACGATGCGCGCCGCGCAATGGGCCAAGCGACATCACCGCTCGATCGCCCTGGTGTCGGGTGGGTCGATGGTGCTGGTGGGCGTACTCCTGATCAGCGGGCTCTGGCAGGAGCTCGTGAATCATCTGCAAGGTCTGATCTCCGGCTACGCGGTGGCGGTGTGAATCGATGACCGGTACTTCTCCTGCGCACGCTCCATCCGACACGTCGTCCCCGTCGTCGACAGGACTGTCAGTCGCCGTGCTGGCGACGGCGACCTTCGTTGCCCTGGTGCTGTCGATGATCTGGGCTGGTTCAGCGCCTCGCGAACCGGTACCAGGGCTTCCCGATCCTGGAGTCCTGGTCGGCTGGCTCGTCCCCGTGGCCTCGGCCGCGGCTGACCTGGCCGGCATCGCCACGATCGGGTTCCTGATCCTGGCGGCGGTGCTGCTTCCGTCGAGCGGTCGTGACGTCCAGGGTCTCGCGGTCGACGCCGTCCGTATCGCACGTCGAAGTGCCTGGGCGTGGGTGGTGGCGACCGTCGTGACGTTCGTCGTCACCGCGGCCGATGTCTTCGCCGTGACACTCGGCGGACTGCGCATGGACCTGCTCGTGGCCCTGCTGCGAGACAGTGAGGTGGGTCGAGGTATCGCACTTCAGGCAATGGGTGCGCTGGTGCTGGCGGTGACGCTGCGATGGGTCGTCGGGGTCCGGGCGCTGGCCGGATGGAGCCTCTTCGCCGTGGCCACTCTGCTGCCGTCGGCACTGACGGGACACGCTGCATCGGGCGGATCTCACTCCTTGGCGTCCGTCAGTCTCTACCTGCACCTGGCCGCCGTCGCAGTCTGGGTGGGGGCGCTCGCCGGGCTCGCCTGGATGGCATCGCGTGGAAGCAAACGGCTTGAGCCTGCGGTGCGCCGGTACTCGCGCGTGGCCATGGCCTGCTTCGTGGTGGTGGGCATCAGTGGCGTCATCAGCGCGATGGTGCGGGCCACGGACCTCGACCAGCTCATCTCCTCCGACTACGGCCAACTCGTCCTGCTGAAGGTGATCGCCCTGGTGGTTCTGGGTGCTTTCGGTTGGTGGCAGCGCCGTCGGATCCTGCGGTCCGGGGGTGGCTTCGCCCGGATGGCCGGCGCCGAGGTACTGGTCATGATGGCTACGGTCGGGGTGGCCGTCGCGCTCTCACGTACGCCCCCACCGGCGGGCAACGTGCTCCTGACCCCGTCCGAGGACCTCCTGGGCGGCCCGATGCCTCCGGCGCCGACGTTCGCGAACGTGGCGTTCGGCGTGTACCCGAGCGGGGTCGGACTAGCGGTGGTCGGCTTCGGGTCAGTCCTCTACCTGGTCGGTGTGCTGGCGATGCGACGCCGCGGGGAAGCCTGGCCGCTTCGCCGTAGCGCCGCCTGGACCGCCGGAATGCTAGTGGTCGCCTGGGCGACCGGCGGCGGGCTGGGCACCTACACCCACGTCCTGTTCAGCGCCCACCTGACCAGTCAGGCCCTGCTGGTCATGTTCGCGGCACCTCTACTGGTGCTCGGAGCCCCCGGTGCGCTCGCTGCGAGCGCACTGCCCGGACCGCGACAAGCCGGTGAGATCTCTCCGCGCGACCTGCTGCTGGCGGCTTGCTCGTCTCGAGCAGCGCGGCGCCTCGGACATCCCTTGTGCGGTCTAGTGCTCCTGTCGGCGACCGCTCTGATCCTTTACGGCAGCCCGCTGTTTGCCGCGCTGATGTCCAGCCTCCTGGGGCACCTTGGGATGGAGCTCTGGATCCTGACTGTCGGCCTCGTGCTGCACACGGGCCTATTCGGATCGAGCCTCTTGCCGGAGCTCGACCTGCGGCTCCGATCCCTCACGGCGCGCGTGGCCATGCTGCTGACCGCCGGGTTCGGCCTTGCCCTCCTCGCATCCGACACATCCGTCGGGCAGGACTACTGGGTCGCTTTGGCTCGTCCGTACGCAATGGACCTCGCCGCGGACCAGGAGCGCGGCGCGGTGATCTACCTCGCGATCGTCGTCCCGGTGCTCACCGTCATCTCGATCGCCCTGCTCCGCCGCTTCCGGAAGCGGCACCTTCAGTCAGCCGTCCCCCACATGAAAGAAGACCGATGATGTTCCCAGCCGCCCGGTGGTTCAGCCGCATGGTCGCCTTCCTCCTCCCCGTCGTGCTGCTCCTCCCCGTCCCCGCGAATGCGCATGACGCCCTGATCGAGTCCACTCCGGTAGAGGGTGCCCAGGTCGATTGGCACGAGGAGGCCGCCGTCTCCTTCCGCTTCAACAACGAGATTCTCGAGACCGCCGCATTCATCGCGGTGCTCGACCCGGCAGGAATCGAGGTGAGCACGGCGGATGCGGTCATCGCCGGTGACACGGTCTCGCGGGCGTACATGCCGACCACCGCCGGGACCTACACAGCGTCCTACCGGGTGACGTCTTCTGACGGTCACCCGATCGACGGTTCGATCACGTTCGTCCACGAGGGGCGACCCAACGCCGACTCCTCGACCTCCGAGGCTGATGACCGCGGCGAGGAAGCAGACAGTGCCGCAGGCTCTGGCGGTGCCGCCGGAGTGGAGGACGGCGACGGCGCGAGCAGCTCGGCCGTGATGCTCCGAGTGGTGGCGGCGCTGGTCCTGGCAGTGCTGCTCGCGTGGGCCTTCAGGACCATCAGGCACCGCCGGGGCGCTTCATGACGTCCCCGGCGCCCAAGCGTCGCCTGGACACCGGCCGTCGACGCACCACCGCCAGACGTGGGCGCCGGCGGGACGCCGGGCCCAGCTTCGGTCCGGCCTTGGCGGTGTTCGGGACCCTTGCCCTGCTGATCGCCGCCTGGGGGTCGGCGGCCTCGCCCGACCCGCCCGTGCCGGGCGCGCCGCCCGGCGACCGTCGGGCTTTGTCGGACACCGGCGGCACTGGCCAGGACGTCAGCCGCGACTTCGATCGAGAGCTTCTCGAGGAGCAAACACAGGCGCAGGCTGAGCAGCTCCTCCAGGCCCAGCAGGACCTCCTGGCGTCCTCGCAGGTCAAGGCCGACAAGCTCAAGGCCGATCAGTGGGTTCTGCCGGTCACGGGTTACCGGATCACCGGCCAGTTCGGCACCAGCAACGCCATCTGGGGGAACGGGCACAGCGGCCTGGACCTCGCAGGCCCCAGCGGATCGACCATCGTGTCCGTGGCGTCGGGGACCGTCGTCTCCGCGGGGTACGCCGGCAACTGCGGAAACATGACCCAGATCCAGCTCGACACCGACGACGTGGTGGTCAAGTTCTGCCACCAGAGCCGCATCATCGTGCAGGAAGGCCAACGGGTCCAGGCGGGCGAGACCGTCGGGTACACCGGCTCGACAGGTCGATCCACCGGACCGCACCTCCATATGGAGGTCAAGCCAGGCGATGGGCCGTCGGGTGACCCCGAGGCATACTTCCGCGAGCACAATGTCTTCCCCTGACGAGCCGACCGCAGGCATCACAGCCCGCGTGTCTGATTCGGGGTTGTCGGGAGACACGGACCGTGCAATCATCGTCGTATGGCGATGATAACTCCCGGGATCGATACTGAGCGTGAGACCGCGTTGACGGCGGCAGCGTGCCTGTTCCATGGGTTCAGTGACCGGTCGCGTCTGGTGATCCTCCAGCACCTCCTGCTCGGCGAGCACCGAGTGGTCGAGCTGACCGAGCACCTCGGCCTTGCGCAGTCGACGGTCTCCAAGCACCTGGCGTGCCTCAAGGACTGTGGGCTCGTCACGTCGAGGCCGGATGGACGTGCCTCGGTGTTCAGCGTGACGCACCCCGAGGCGACCACGGACCTGCTGTCTGCTGCGGAGAGGCTGCTCGACGTGACGGGATTTGCCGTCACTCTGTGCCCAACCCACGGGACCAGCGCGCACGACTGAACGGCTCGCCCACGCGGGCGAGCCGTGAAGCACGACACCGAACGAGTGAACGCTCGTCGGACAGCACGAACAAGGAGACCCTGATGGGCGCAGGACACAGCCACCCGCCGGCGCCGGCGGGTCATGCGGGGGGTCGGTACCGCCGCAAGCTCGCGATCGCGTTCGCGTTGATCTTCACCTTCTTCTTCGTCGAGCTCGTCTACGGGTTGCTGTCCGGATCCCTGGCGCTGATCTCCGATGCCGGTCACATGGCGGCCGATGTCGTGGCGCTCGGTGCGGCACTCGCCGCGACGAAGATCGCCACCCGCAAGGACACCACCGGGAGGCGCACGTTCGGCTCGTATCGGGCCGAGGTGTTCGCGTCAGGTCTGACAGTTCTGATCATGTTGGGCGTCTCGGTGTACGTCGTGATCGAGGCGATCAGCCGCATTGGCAACGACCCTGAGGTCTCCTCGACGCCGATGATCGTGGTCGGCGGCCTGGGCCTGCTGGTCAATCTCATCGTGATGCTGATGCTCCGAAGTGGCGCTGCGGAGAGTCTCAACGTCAAGGGCGCCTACTTCGAGGTCGTCGCCGACACGGCCGGATCCGTGGGAGTGATCGCCGCAGGCATCCTCATCGCCAGCACCGGTCAGCTGTGGTGGGACACGGTCGTCGCCCTCGCGATCGGCGTGTTCGTGGCGGTCAGAGCCGTCGTCCTCGGACGGCAGGTTCTAGCAGTGCTCGGACAGCACGTGCCTGAGGGGTTGCCGATCGATGAGGTCGCTGAGCGGCTCGGGGCGATCCCCGGCGTCACCGACGTCCACGACCTGCACGTCTGGGTTTTGACCTCTGGCATGAACGTGGCCACCGCTCATCTCGTCGGCGACAACACTGACGACCTGCCGCGGATCCTCGAATCGGCCAGGGCCATCCTCAAGGACGACTACCAGATCGAGCACGCCACGCTCCAGGTCGAGCAGGCGGCAGCCCGCGAGTGCCACGAGGTCGACTGGTAGCCGCCACGGGGCGCGTTCGGAGAGAGCACTGCGCGTCGCGGCGCAGTGACTGGCAACGTTGCTCCGACCAACCGCCACGGATTGCGTCCGGAATCGGACGCAATCCGTCAATGGGAGGCAGATCGCGGATTGGCGCATTCGATGCTCGAGCGAATCCCCTATCCTCCGCCAGAACTGCAGGGAAAAATCGGGCCTCGCACCTCCTCGGTGCGGGGCCCGATTTCGCGTTTGGTCTCAGTTGCTCGCGACTTTCACGTTTGCTTCACACTTTTACTTCCGCAGCTCCGACCGTGGGTTATCGCGGTCAGGTGGCGTGCAGGTTGAGGCGGCGAGGGTGGTCGCATGCCCTGTTCCTCGCCAGGAGGCTCCCATGCCTGAGACCGTGTTCGGACTCCCGCTCCACCCGCTCATCGTCCACGGCACGGTCGTGATCGTTCCCCTCGCGGCGATCACGGTGCTCCTGGCCGTGTTCTGGCCGAGGTTCAGGGACTGGGCGGGTCCCCTACCTGCGGGACTTGCGGTGGTGGGGCTGATCCTCGTGCCGCTGTCGACGTCCTCGGGGGAGAACCTCGAACGCAGCGTCGAGGAGACGAGGCTGGTCGAGAGGCACGCCGAGCTGGGCGACCAGCTCCTGCCCTTCGTCGCGGTGCTCGCGGTGGCGGCGATCGGACTGTGGCTCGCCCGTCGTCGCGAGCGCGCGGGCTCGTCGTGGCCGAAGGTCGTCGTGGCGGTGCTGGTGGTCCTGGCCGTGCTGGCGGCGGTCGGGACCGCGGTCCAGGTTGTGCGCATCGGCCACAGCGGTGCCGAGGCCGCGTGGAGCGACGTCTCGCAGCCCTGACTTCCGAGGTCGTCGGTCGTGCATGGAAGGCCCGTGGTCGTCCACAGGCAACGCCTGATTCGCAGTCAGGTTGTGTACAGGTCCGTCGACACACGATGGGTGTGGGAGAACGGCCATCGGTCGTTCGGAACACCAGCCCGATCCAGGGCAGAGAGTGCGGACACCATGAACACCTCACCCACGGCGCCACGAGCGGCACTCGCCGCTCGGGCGAGGAAGCACTTCGCGGCGATCGCTGCCTCCAGCCTTCTCCTGACCGGTGGTCTGGCAGCCGTCACGGCCGCGCAAGCGGCGACGGCCGAGCCGAGCTCGAGCACCCCGGGCGGATCTGGTCAGTCGTCAACGGGATCGAACGGATCGTCCTCCGATTCGTCCGGTCTGACCTCGCCGCAGCGCGGGTCGTCGCCCGACGCCGGGACCAACGCCTCATGAGCGCCTCGGCGGTCTGGCAGGACTGGACCTGCACCGTGCGACTGACCGTCACGGACGCGGCGGCCCTCGAACCCGCCCGGCGGTTCCTGGTCGACCTGATGGGAGAGGTCGAGCACGCGGTGAGCCGTTTCCTGCCAACGTCCGACCTCAGCTGCGTCAACGCGAGGACCGGCACCTTCGTGCCCGTCGGAGGTCGCACCCTCGCGCTCGTCGACGTCGCGCTCGACGCCGCCGCGGAGACCGAGGGACTCGTCGACCCGACTGTCGGCCTCCAACTGCTGACGGCCGGGTACGACCGTGACATCACGCTGGTGCGAGGCGGGATGCTCGAGAACAGCAGCTCCGATCGCCTGCCGGCGCGTGCTGACTGGCGCCAGGTCCGCGTCGACCACGAGCTGTCCCGCGTCGGCGTGCCCCGCGGCATGATGCTTGACCTCGGTGCGACCGCGAAGCCGTGGACGGCCGACATCGCCGCGCATACGATCGCCGCAGTCCACGGCACGGGCGTGCTGGTCGAGATCGGCGGTGACGTCGCCGTGGCGGGCCGGAAGAACGTGCCGTGGCAGGTCCACGTCAGCGAGGTCGCCGGCGGCGTCGGGGAGCAGATCGGGCTCGCCCACGGAGGGCTGGCGACCTCGTCGACCGTGGCCCGCACCTGGAACACGCCGGCCGGCACCGCACACCACATCATCGATCCGCGCACCGGCCGCCCCGCCGACGGACCGTGGCGCACCGCCACCGTCTGGGCCCGCAGTGCCGTGGACGCGAACACTGCGAGCACTGCGGCGATCATCCTCGGGAGTGACGCGGAGGCCTACCTGACCGAGCTCGACCTTCCGGCCCGCCTGGTCGACCACGAGGGTCGCGTCCGCACCGTCGGCGCGTGGCCGGCGAACGTCGAGGCGGCGTGATGACCGTCTGGTACCTGGCCCGCGCGCTCGGCATGGTCGCCCTCGTCGCCTTCACCGCCTCCACGGTGCTAGGGCGTGTCTGCTAAATATTCGCGGTGGGGTGGCCGAGGCTGGTCTCATGGTGCGTATGGGCGTGATCAGTGACGACCTCTGGGCTGTGATCGAGGCGGCGATCCCGGCTGATGCTGGGCGGCGTGGACGGCCGTGGAACGATCACCGGCTGACGCTGGAAGGGATCTGCTGGCGGTTCCGGACGGGGTCGCCGTGGCGTGATCTGCCGGAGGTCTTCGGGGCCTGGCAGTCGGTCTGGGAGCGGCATCGCCGCTGGTCAGCGGACGGAACCTATGAGCAGATGTTCGTCGCGGTCAAGGACGCATCCGGTGTCAGCATCGCTGATCTGGATGCGCTGGTGCTGTCGGTCGATTCGACCAGCGCGAAGGTTCATCAGCACGCTGCTGGCGCGCCTCGAGGGGTAAAAAAGGGATGGATCGAACTACAAGAATCTGCCCGCCGAGCCAGCTGACCACGCGATCGGTCGATCCAGGGGTGGTCTGACGACCAAGGTCCACGCCCTGTCCGACACGGCATGCGCGCCGGTCACGGTCCTGCTGACGGCCGGTCAGGCTGGCGACAACCCGATGCTCTGGCCGCTCCTCGAAGCCCACCGAACGACCAGCCGGGCCCCGATCCGGGTCCTGGCCGACAAGGCCTACTCGCACAACTCGACCCGCACGCGGTTGCGGCAGATGCGGATCCGCCACACGATCCCGGAGAAATCCGACCAGATCGCGTGGCGCAAAGCGAAGGGATCAGCTGGCGGCAGGCCGCCAGCGTTCGACGCCGACCTCTACCGCCAGCGCAACACCGTCGAGCGCGGCTTCAACCGGCTCAAGCAGTGGCGCGGCATCGCCACCCGCTACGACAAGTACGCCACGACCTACCTCGGCGGCATCACCCTCGCCAGCCTGATCACCTATCACCACACCCATTTACCAGACACGCCCTAGGCGCCCTCGCCTCGGCACGCTCGCGTCCGACGAGCTGGGCGGCGATCGACCGCCACTTCCTGATGCAGATGGCCCACCGCTCGGCCGCCATCACCGGGCTCCTCGCCCTGACGGCGCACGTCGTCGTCCTGGTGGTCGACAGCCACCTCGACGTCAGCGTGACCGGCGCCCTCGTGCCGTTCGCCGCCGGGTTCGAACCGCTCGCACTGGGCCTCGGCACCCTCGCGACCTACGCGATCGTCCTGGTCGCCGTCACTGGCGCCGCCCGCGGACGCCTCGCCGCCTCGGCCCGCGCCGCTCGCAGGTGGCGGTCGGCGCACGTCGCCGCGTACGCCGGCTGGGCGTTGTCGATGGGGCACGGCCTGCTCGCCGGAACCGACACCGGAACGATCTGGTCGACCGTCATCTACGTCGCCTGCGCAGTGGCTGTGATCGTCGCCATCGGGGTCCGCCTGTTCGGCCTCGATCGGACGGCGAACCAGCCGCTCGCCACCGCCCGCCGTCTCGCGAGGAGCGCCTGATGACCGTGACCGACAGCCCCACGACCGCCCCGTTCCGACCTCTCGGTTCACCCCGGGTCCTCGCGGGGATCTCGGCAGGCCGGGCCCTCACCTGGGCCGAGCACCGCGCCATCCACGGAACGCCGGCACTTCGGGCTCGTGCCTGGCTCACCGACGCGGCACGCGCCGTGAACCTCCTCGGCCGTGGCGGAGCGTCCTTCCCGGTCGTCGTCAAGATCGAGGCCATGCCGCTCGGCGGCCCGATGACCGTGCTCGTCAACGGAAGCGAGGGGGAGCCGGCCAGCTACAAGGACCGCGCCCTCATGACCGTCGCCCCGCACCTGGTGATCGACGGTGCCCTTGTCATGGCTCACGCGCTGTGTGCGAGCGGCGTGACGATCGCGGTCCACGACCACCTCGCTCACGCTGCACTGACCAGGGCGCTCGCTGAGCGACCGGACGCGGGCACCGTCGTGCTGGCCCACACCCGCACCGGGTTCGTCGCGGGAGAGATTCGCGCCGTCGTCACCGGCCTCAACACGGGGCTCGCTCGACCGGGCGGTCGTCGGGAGCTCCCGCACGACCACGGCCTTGCGGGGCGCCCGAGCTTCGCCTCGAACGTCGAGACCTTCGCCCAGATTGCCGTGCTCGCACGGCTCGGCCCGGCCGGGTACGCCAGCACCGGGAGCCGCGACGAGCCGGGCACCAGCCTGGTCACCCTCGTGGGCGACGTGGTCCAGCCGGGCGTCCTCGAGGTCGCCAATGGCACGCCGCTCGCGGACCTGCTGCCCGGTCGACCGGACGCCCCCGTCCTCGTCGGCGGGTTCCACGGCACGTGGGTCCGCTCGACTGCCGGACTGACGATCGACCGAGCCGCACTGCGCGCCTCCGGTTCGCCGCTCGGCGCCGGTGTCATCGCGCGCCCACTCGCTGGTACCTGCGTGCTTGCCGAGGTCGCCGCCGTGAGCCACTGGCTGGCCGACCAGTCGGCCGGCCAATGTGGCCCCTGTTTCTTCGGCCTGCCCGCACTGGCCGACGACGTCCGCGCGTTCGCCGCCGGGCGAGGCTCCGATGCCCAGCTGCTCCGCCGCGCGGGACAGGTTCGAGGACGGGGGGCCTGCGCCCACCCGGACGGCGCGGCGCAGTTCATGACCTCCGCCATCGGTGCGCTGGCCGACGACATCGCCGTCCACCGGGCCCACGGCTCGTGCGGCCGTCCGCCGTCGAGCATCTTTCCGCTCCCGAGGAGGACTTCATGACCGCGATCGCCGTGGACTGGACCCGCTGCGACGGGCACGGGATCTGCGCCCGCCTCCTCCACGAGAAGATCACCCTCGACGAGTGGGGGTTCCCGCTCATCACCGACCCGGAGATCGAGCCGTACCTGGTCGGGGCCGCCCGGCAGGCGGTCGCCGCGTGCCCCGCGCTCGCCCTCCGCGTCGAGTGAGTGAGCCAACCGGCACCGGGAGTACCGTCGCCTCACCGACCGCGAGGACATGCCATGCCTGACGACTCCGAGCTCCGACCCGTACCCCGTTCCGGAGCCCACGAGGGTGAGCCGCACGACGCCGCGATGGGGGCTCGGCTGAACTGGTTGCGGGCCGGGGTTCTCGGGGCCAACGATGGCATCGTGTCCACCGCTGGCCTCGTCGTGGGAGTCGCGGGGGCGTCTGCCGCGCGGGGCACGATCTTCACCGCAGGGCTGGCGGGTCTGGTGGTCGGCGCGGTGTCGATGGCGCTCGGGGAGTACATCTCCGTCAGCAGCCAACGCGACAGCGAGCGATCGCAGCTGGAGCTGGAGACCCGCGAGCTCCAGGAATCCCCGGAGGACGAGATGGCCGAGCTCGCCGGTCTCTATGAACGCAAGGGACTCTCGGCCGACACAGCGCGCCGCGTGGCCGAGGAGCTCACCGCGCACGACGCGCTCGCGGCCCATGCCGACATCGAGCTGGGCATCGATCCGGACGAGCTCACGAGCCCGATCCAGGCAGCGGTGGCCTCGGCGATCTCATTCACCGTCGGTGCCACGCTGCCGCTCGCAGCGATCATGCTCGCGCCCGCGTCGACCAGGGTGGTGTGGACCGTGCTGATCGTCCTGTTCGCCCTTGCCGTCGCTGGCCTTGTGAGCGCGCGGATCGGGCACAGCAGCGTGCGTCTCGCCGTGACTCGGGTCGTCGTGGGCGGCGCAGTCGGACTGGCCGTGACCTATGCGATCGGCAGGCTCTTCGGCACTGCGGTCGCCTAGCGGACCTGGCACGTTCACCACACACGGCCTTCGAAGGAGTGCACGATGGGCGACGTGACCCGTATCGGCATCTGTGAGGACGACGGCGCCGTCCGCCGTGTGCTCACCGACGCTGTCCGGATGCACGGCCACGAGGTGGTCATCGCGCGCAACGGCCAGGAGGCCGTCGCCAACCTCGGCGTCGAGTCCGGGGTCGACGTCCTCGTGATCGACATCGGTCTGCCGGACGCCGACGGCCGCGACGTCTGCCAGGCGCTTCGCGCTTCCGGCCAGCACGCGCCGGTGCTGTTCCTCACGGCGCTCGATGCTGTCCACGACCGGGTCTCGGGCTTCAACGCCGGCGGCGACGACTACGTCGCCAAGCCGTTCGCCGTCGCCGAGGTCCTCGTGCGGCTCGACGCCCTGACCCGCCGATCCCGTGCAGTCCCGGACGTGGCCACGGGACTTCGCCTCGACCCCGGCCGCTTCTCGGTGCGGCACGGCGACCTCGAAGAGCGGTTGACCCCCACCGAGTACCGCTTCCTCGCGGCGCTCGCCGCCCAGCCCGGCACTGTCATCCGCCGCCGCGCCGCGGTCGTCGCGGCCTGGCCCGACGGGACGCTCGTCAGTGAGAACACGATCGACTCCTACGTCCGTCGTCTCCGCGTGAAGCTCGCCGCCGTCGAGTCACCGGTGAACCTGGAGACCGTGCGCGGCGTCGGGTTCGTGCTCCAGTGAACCTACGAAGGACGGGTCTACGCGGTCGGATCGTCCGGTCCACGGCGCTGGTGACCGCCGTCGCGATGGCGGCTGTGATCGGCACGGTCCTGCTGGTCCTGGCGGCGCTGACGCGCAACAGCGTCGACGCGGCCCTCGACGACCGCCTGGAGCTGGTGACCTCGGCGGTCGAGACGGGTGACGACGGCACGATCCGCGAGCTCCAGGCACCCGATGACGCGATCGATGACGCGATCTGGATCTTCGACTCCTCCGGACAGCAGGTCCAGGGGCCCGACGCGGGCCGCAACGTGCAGCAGACGGCCGAGTCGCTGGCCCAGGTGACCGAGCGCACGACGCTCGAACGCCGGGAGCGGCTCTACCTGGCTGCACCGATCACGGCACCGGGCGCCAGCTCGCCGAACGGGGTCGTGGTCGTGGCGGAGTCGCTCGAGCCGTACGAACGCACGCGCAACCAGGTCGTGGTGGGCCTGGGCGTGCTGGGGCTGATCGTCACCGCCGGCTCGAGCGCGATCGCCGCCTGGACGGTCCGTCGCGCCCTGGCCCCGGTCGAGTCCATGGCGACACGCGCGGAGGAGTGGAGCGAGCACGACCTCGACTCCCGGTTCACCTCCACGACCGACGGCGGCGACGAGATCGCGGCACTGGGCGGCACCCTCAACCACCTCCTCGACCGCGTCGCGGGCGCTCTGCGCAGCGAGCAACGGCTGACGGCCGAGCTCGCCCACGAGCTGCGCACCCCGCTGACCGCCATCAGGGGCGAGGCGGAGATCGCGCTCATGTTGTCTCCCGACGATGCGGTCGCGCAGCGGCTCCGGGAGGTCGTGGACCTCGTCGAGCGGATGAGCGGCACGATCACGGCGTTGTTGGACGTCGCCCGCGGCGAGTCCGACCGCGACTCCAGCAGCGACGCCCGGCAGGTCATCGCCGCGGTGCTGGACGGCCACCCTCGGCGGGGCTCCGTCAGCGTCGCCACCGAGATCGCCGACGGCATCGGCGACGCGGCGGCCCCGGCGGCCCTGGTGACCAGGGCGTTGGCGCCTCTGGTCGACAACGCCTTCGCCCATGCCGCCACGAGCGTCACCGTCACCGCGGGGGTGAACGACCGGTTCGTCGAGATCAGCGTCCGCGACGACGGACCCGGGGTCGCGGTCAGCGACGGCACTGATCTCTTCGCCCCCGGCTCCCGGGGACCCGAGAGCACGGGAGCGGGGCTCGGCCTCGCCCTCGCACGACGGGTGGCTCGCTCGCTCGGCGGCGACGTCGTGCTGACGTCCGACCGTGACCCCACCGTGTTCACGCTGACCCTGCCTCGCGGCTGAGCGCAGTCAGGTGGCGTGCAGGTTCGCGCGGCCACGGTGGCTCTATGACCCACAGCTCACCTGATCCATACCGGACCACCGTCGTCACCGGCGACGCAGCTCCCGCCCACCGCACCGACCGTGGTGCCTGGACCACGACCTTGGCCACCAAGGTGCCGGAGGTCGTCCTGCTGTTCTGGGTCGTCAAGATCCTCTCGACGACCGTCGGCGAGACCGCGGCCGACTTCCTCTCCGGCAACCTCGGACTCGGGTTGCCGGCCACGACCGCGATCATGAGCGTCCTGCTCGCCGCCGCTCTCATCGCCCAGTTCTCGGTCCGCCGCTACATCCCGTGGGTCTACTGGCTCACCGTCGTGCTGGTCAGCGTCGTCGGCACGCTGTTCTCCGACAACCTCGTCGACAACCTTGGTGTGAGCCTGTGGACCACCACGGCGATCTTCAGCGCAGGACTCGTGGCGGCCTTCGGTGCCTGGTACCGCAGCGAGCACACCCTCTCGATCCACACGATCGTCACGCGGCGCCGGGAGGCGTACTACTGGGCCGTCATCCTCTTCACGTTCGCCCTCGGCACCTCCGCCGGCGACCTGATCGCCGAGCGTCTCGCCTTCGGCTACGTCCCATCGGCGCTGATGTTCGGCGCAGTCATCGCCCTGATCCTGGTGGCCCACCTCAAGCTCGGCCTCAACGCCGTCGTCGCCTTCTGGGCCGCGTACATCCTGACCCGCCCGTTCGGTGCGTCGATGGGGGACTTCCTCACCGCCGCGCCGAAGGACGGCGGGCTCGGCCTCGGCACCAATGCGACCAGCGCGATCTTCCTGGCCGTGATCGTCGCGGCCGTCGCCTGGTTCACGGTGCAGGAGCGGCGCGAGAACCGTGAGGTCGCCGCATGATCGCCCTCGTGACACCAGCCCTGGTGGTGCTCGGGCCCCTGGCTCTGTTGCTGGTGATGGCGATCGTCTTCGCGGAGACCGGCCTGCTCGTGGGCTTCTTCCTTCCCGGTGACTCCCTCCTGTTCATCACCGGCGCACTCGTCGCCTCGCACGTCATCCACCTCCCGCTCGGGCTCGTGGCCCTGGCCGTCGTCGTCGCGGCGGCAGCAGGAGACCAGGTCGGCTACCTGATCGGTCACCGGTGGGGTCCGAGGGTCTTCGCGCGACCCGACTCGCGACTGTTCCGACAGGAGCACGTGGCCGTGGCCGAGGAGTTCTTCCTCAAGCACGGTCCGGTCGCCGTGATCTCGGCTCGGTTCGTGCCGGTCGTGCGCACCTTCACGCCCGTTGTCGCCGGGGTCGCGATGATGCCGCGCCGGCGCTTCACGACCTACAACATCATCGGCGCTCTGGCGTGGGGGATCGGCATCGTCGTCACCGGCTTCTTCTTCGGCGGCATCCCGTTCGTCGCCCACCACATCGAGCTCATCGCGATCGGGCTCGCTCTGCTCTCGCTCGCGCCCGCGTCCATCGCGTTCCTGCGTCGCCGTCGTCCGGACCCGATGCTCGCAACGAGCGAGGTCGGCCACGTCGTATGAGCTGAACGCGGTTCGTGAAGGAGGATGACGAACTCTCGGTCAGTCACAACAGGTTCTGTCCGGTAGCGGACGCAATCTGTCATGGGAAGGCAGGTCTGGAGTGGCCACCGACGATGCTGCTCGAGCCGCATCCTTCTTCGATCGCCTTCGAACTTCGCGCGGGGGGGGGGGGGGGGGGGGGGGGGGGGGGGGGGGGGGGGCGGCGGGGGGGGGGGCGGGGGGGGGGGGGGCTGCCCCCCCCCCCCCCCCCCCCCCCCCCCCCCCCCCCCCCCCCCCCCCCCCCCCCCCCCCCCCCCCCCCCCGCCCCCCCCCCCCCCCCCCCCCCCCCCCCCCCCCCGCCTTCTTGCGATCCTGAGCGGACTCGGCGCTCGACAGTTAGAAGTCAGCCGACGATCGGCCGCAGGATCTCGTCGACCTCGTTCATCCCGTAGCGGGCGACGAGGATGTCGAGGATCCCTGCAGGGGTGTGTGGGGTCCGGGTGTGGCGGGCGGACAGCTGGTCGAGGGCGCGGACGGCGCTTGCGGGGTTCACGTCAACAGCGTCGGCGGCGAAGTCCCGGGCGCTGATGATCTGGATAGTGGACGGCACCGCCGCGGACGGGAAATCCTTGAGGTTCTCGGTGACAATCGCTCCGGCGCCTCCGATGACGGCTGCGGCGAGGACATGCTCGTCGTCGATGTCGGGCAGACCGAACGTCCCTTCGAGAGCCTCCCAGTCTTGAACGATCGCGTCGCCAAAGGCGTAGCGCATCTGATCGAGCAGGAAGTCGGCTGTAGCTGCTGCGTCCGTCTCGTTCGCGCCGCGATCGATCAACTTCAGCTGCTCGTGACGATGCAGTTCCGCAAGGATCGCTTCGCTCCACAGCGGCCGATAGAGACCTTCGATCGCCAGAGAGAGTAGGAAGTCGCGTTGCAGGCTCGGCCAGAGGACGCAGGTGTCGAGGACGGCCCCGAACATGCGCCCATCCTGACATCGGCAATGCTCAGTCTGCGGTTGTGGTCTGAGCGTTTGCCCGGCGAGTGGCGCCAAGTTCGGAGCGAACCTTCTTCAAGCGTGACGCAATCACTTCGGACGATTCGGTGTCGTCGTAATCCGCTGCGGTGTCCATGAGCGCTTGGTACTGCGCCTCTCGACGAACGGCGCGGTATGCGAGCACATCGTCGAGCTTGACCAGCCGACGACGCTTGCCGGGAGTCTCGTATGGGATCTGTCCGGCATCGAGGAGCTTCACGACCGTGGGCCGGCTGACGCCGAGTAGATCCGCGGCCTGCTGCGTGGTCAGGACCGTGTTTTGCGGGGCGACCGTTACCGCCTTCCCGCGCTGCATCGCCTGAAGGACCTGGTGAAGGACCTGGTAGGCGTGCTCAGGGATCTCAACTTGCTCGTGCTCGCCGGGGCCGATCATCAGGTAGCGGGGCGCCTGCTTACTCCCAGTCTTGGCTTCGAGGCGACTGATGAAGCTCAGGACCTCGGCGACCTCGTTGGCGTCGTCGGGCAGGTAGGTCTGCTGCTCCAGCGGCTGTACCGTCATGTTGGCTCCTTGTAACGAAACTATCGTAACTGGTTTCGTTACTTTCGCAACTCTGCCTCGGAGCGACTGGAGCAATGCTCCCCGTGAGATTCTTTCGAGCATCTCCGCTCGAAAGCCCGTACGGGCGCCGTGGTGAGCTAATTCCCTGGGCGCTTGTAGAAGTAGAACTGAGGCATCTGTGCGTCGCGCTTCATCCACGACTTTCCGAGCAACGGCGGCAGGGGCTGGAAGTCCGGAACGATCTCGAATCCGTGGCGGCGGTAGAACTCTCGAAGGCGGTCAGTTTCCAGATTCACAGTGACGTTGCCGAACCAAGCTCTGACGCCTCGATGTTCAAGTTCGGAATCGAGCCACTGAATCAAGCGTGACCCGTATCCGCGGCCGCGAGCACTCGGCTGAACCGCGACTAGGTCGAGTTCGCTGTGCTTGTCCAGCAGGCCGATTACGCCGAACGGATCTCCGCGTCCAATGCGGCTGGCCATGATCGCCGCTGAGGCGAGTTCTGTCCTGCAGGACATTGCCGCTGCAAGCAGTGAGCCCTCTGCGTCTCGAATCAACGGCAAGAGGGGGGCGTAGAGATCGTCGTGCTCGACTCGGGGCACGGCGTCGTCTGAAATGCCCTCGAAGACGTGACTGAACAGCGCCTGCAGTTCGGCCCGTTCGCTGTTTGTCTCCGCCAGTTCGATAGTCACAGCCCGAGACTATCTACGCGGTAGGACATATCGCGGTGGCAAAAAACAGTGCCGCACCAGCCGCAACCCCGGTGATGCACGCCCTTGCCTTCTGGGGTTGGGCACGTCGCACCTCGGTGGGCGCTCGCGTGCGACGGTCGATCGAGGCCACGGCGAGGGTGGATGTTGAGTGACCGGTGAAACGCGGTCTCCGAACATGTCGGTGGCGGCCTCGATGCTCTGGGGATGGTCAGCCTCGACAGTCTTCTCCAGGGCGCGTTCGCGTCTGTCATTGCATTACTTGGTGCCGTCTTCTCGGCGTACCTACTGATTCGCCATGAGCGGCAGGTGCGACAGCAGGACCGCCAGTTCGAGATCGAGCAGGCTGCTCACAATGAGCGGATCGCGGCTGCCGTCGCCTTAGCTACGGCAGCTCAGCACTTCGTTGCGGAGGTCACTACCCCGAGGCTGTTCGTCGGCGCGGCTCGAGTTGCGCTCATCGCCGACGGCGCTCGATTCAGCGCTGCCGTGGCGACCACAAATCCGAAGGTCGCGACGTGGGCGATGGACCTAGTCGCTGAGACCCTGCGTGCCCACAAGTCCTACGCAAGGTTCGCGCTCTTGCCCGGTAGCAAGCGACGCAGAAAGGCTGCACTGGCGCCAGCTAGCCACTTCATTGGGTGGCTTCGTACGTGGATCGCTGCAGGCGGAACCAGCGATGACCCGCCGCGGTGAGATGGGTCTGTTCTGTTGAGTGCTGATCAGCCTTCGAGTTTGGCGAGACGCTCAGCAATTTTGCTTCCATGGACCCGTTGTGGCGGACAGGCACTGATCCATCTGCGCAGAACGGCCAATTCTGCCTCGCGGTTGCCGAGCTTGCGGTGAATGATGGCGGCTTGTTCGGTGTACCAAGGTGCGGGCTCTCGGCCCTGTCGGTCCTTCTCGGCGCCCCTGATCGCGATCTCGCACAATTCGAGGGCGTCCAGTAGGCGCCCTTCTCGTTTCAACTGCTTGATGGGCTCGATCAACTGCAGGTAGTGGACGCCGTTGACCCGCGCCGCCTTGAATTGTTTCGCCCGTTCGCCATCCCCGGCAAGAGCCTCGTTGACCATGTGGTCGATCGCCGCTCGCTCCGACGAGCGCTTCTCGCCGGTGGTCAATGGTGGTGGAGATGCTTCGGAAAATCGCCACTGGGGATCACCGTCGCTGACCCATGCCCATGCCTCAACGCGAGTGCCCGTGCCAGTGTTTGCGCAGAAGATCTGAAGCGCGCACGGCAGGGCAGCACCTGCGTCGAGACGCAGACTCTTTGCGATGTGTGAGGGCAGGTAGCCAATACGTTCGCCTTCAACGTGCACGGCCACCGCGAGCTTGTCGACCGGGTTACTTGGCTCTCGTTGAAGTTGTCCGTCGATGTGCAGGGGGATGTGATCGGCTAGCTGCTTGCGTGCAACCAGCCGGCCCGCCGCCCCTTTGCCGTGAGTGGTGGTGCCAGTCACCTTGACCAACGGATCGACAACGACTCCGGCCGTCAGGTTGACGACGAATTCCCGAGGGCGCTCGGTGTCTGGCTTTCGCCCAGTGAGCCAGTCTCGAAACCCCATGGCGAGATGCTGCCATCGAACCGTTCACCGTTTCTGTGGATCTGCTGGCTGAACCTCGATGGCGACCACCAGACCATCGCCCGGCGGGAACTCCGATGGTCACGAGATTCTGCACGTGAGGTGAGCCATCACCCGTCGCTCGGCCGCCAGAATCTGCGGCTCGGTGCCGTCCGATCTGGGACCGCTCCCACGTGTGCTGATGGCGACGATGTCCTCACCGGCGTCCATCCGCTTCGCGATCTTGGCGGCGTTCTGCTTATTGACGTAGCCGACCTTTCGCCCGTGGCTGCCATAGACGGCCACTGCGTTGAGGTCGTGCTCGTTCTCAGGCTCCCGAGTGAGAGTCAGAAGAGCACCTGGTCTGAAATCGGCTGCCTTCGCGGCGCCCTCGTAGTAGCTGGAGCCTCGAACCTGGAAGGAGTAGAGACCCACCCGGCCCAGACTCCGCGACTTCGGATTCACCCATCCGGCCTTGGTCGCGATCAGCAACCGGTCGCGAACTTTCTCGAGCGCGGCCGTCGGCAGCCCGGACCTGTCGAGAGTCAGGGTCGCGAGCTCGGCTTCGGACTCGAGGTACTCGCTGCGGTGGACGACTCCGAGACTCTGTGCGCGAGCTCGTCTCTCGGCATCGGTCGGCTTCTTCGCACCGGTCGACGGCGACTCGCGGGGCGGTGTCTTCCAGAACGCGGCTACGAGCAGGCAGACGCCTAGAACAGCGATGAACGCGACGGCAATCTCCATCACTCGAGGCTAGTTGGACGAAGACGACAGGTTCGGTGCTTTCCCCATTCGCGAGTCAGCAAAGCAAGAGAGGGTCACAGCAAAAGCACATGAAGTGACCGGTGCCTGACCTAGGGTGTGCTCCACATGATCGAGCGGAGGACATTGTGAGCGAGGAGACCTGGCACGCGGCTCGCCTGATCCCGACGTCGGGCATCAACGGCGCCACCGAGCAGGAGCGCAGAGCCACGTCCGCGCTGCTCGCAGTCCTTGGTGTAGTCCCCGATTTCGCGAAGGCGCTCTTGAGCAGCCTTGGTGCTCCCGCAGGGAACGTCACCACCTTCATCGAGGTGCCCTTCATGCTCGGCGAGAGCCGCATCTACCCCGACGGACTCATCCGGGTCCGCCGCGGAGCGCGAGAGTGGACCGCCCTGGTCGAGGTCAAGACCGGCAAGAACCAGCTTGAGGCGCAGCAGCTCGAGAACTACCTCGACATCGCTCGCACCGAGGGATTCGATGCGCTGATCACCATCAGCAACGAGATCCCGCCGACCCCCGGACAGCACCCGACGGCCGTCGACCGACGGAAGCTCCGGAAGGTCATGCTTGTCCATTGGTCGTGGTCTGAAGTGCTGGCAACAGCGATCGTCCAGAAGGAGCACCGGGGTGTCTCCGACCCTGAGCAGGCGTGGATCCTTGGCGAGCTCATCCGCTACCTGGAGCACGAGCGATCCGGCGCCCTCGAACTCGACGACATGGGACAGCACTGGGTCGCCGTGCGTGAGGCAGTCGCTGCCGGCACGCTCCGCGCCAACGACCCCCACGCCCCCGAAGTCGTCTCTCGCTTCGACGCGCTCCTCAGATACGCGTCCCTGCGCCTTGGGCAACGCCTTGGTACCGATGTCGTCCAGAACCTGTCGCGCAAGGACGTTGCTGATCCCAAGCTCCGCGGGGCCGAGCTGGTGAAGTCGCTCGCCGAATCGGGCGTGCTCACCGGCTCCATCAAAATCCCAGGCGCCGTGGGTCCGATCACCGTCACCGCTGACCTTCGCGCGTCGCAGGTCTCCTGCCATGTGGACGTCCCGGCACCCCAGACGGGACGGTCAACGACGCGAGTCAACTGGTTGGTGCGGCAGCTGAAGGACGCCCCGGACGACGTGCGGATCGAAGCGTTTGCCGCCCGAGTGCGTGGCGGGGGAGCGGCGGAACTTCTCCGAGCTGTACGAGAAGAGCCAAAGGTGCTGATCGAGGACCCCGCGCGCGAATTGAAGTCGTTCCGCGTCGCGCGCGTGGCAGCGATGGGAAGCAAGCGAGGCCGAGGCCGAGGTGCGTTCATCGACACTGTGCTCGACACCCTGGACGGTTTCTACGGAGACGTGGTTCAGAACGTGAAGCCTTGGGCGCCTGCCCCGCCGAAGCTTCGAGATCCAGTGGCGCCAGATCCCGAAGCGGACAGCCTGAGCTCGACGGACCTGTCGTCCCAGGACGAAGGCGTCTCTCTCGCTCCGAGGTAGTCGCGCCGAACGATGCGAGTCTCCGCGAGTCCGATCGTGGCCCTGCGGGAGGGTCGAGGCGCTCGAGCCTCGGCAGACACTTGTGTAGCGGTAACGCTAGATTAAAGCCATGCTCTCTGTCCCGGAGTTTGCGGCCGAGGTGGGTATCTCCGTCGCCAGGGCCCGCCAGCTTGCCGTAGCCGGCCGAGTGCGAGCCGAGAAAGTCGGGTCGCAGTGGGCGATCGCCGAGGCCGAGGTCAACCGGTGGACCGCCATGCCGTCACGCCCGATGGCCGAGCGAGTCTCGTGGGCGGCTGCGGCGATGGCAGACGGGGATCCCGCCGATTGGCTGGAGTCGAGTGAACGGTCTCGGCTCCGTAGGCGCTTGACCTCCCTGACCGACTCGAGCGACCCGGTCGCTCGCGTCCAGGCGTGGATGCGGTCACGGGCTGTCGTTGGGTGGTGGCACGCGGGCGCCGAGTCACTGCCCGAGCTGGCGAAGCGTGTGCGGCTCTCCGGGGTCTCGAGTCTGGACTCGCGGATTTCCTCGGGAGGGTTGGTGGAGGGATATGTCCGACCGGGAGAGCTGGAAGCTCTCGTCGATGAGTTCTGGTTGGTGCCCGCTGACCCTGGTCAAGGCGAGGTTCTATTGAGGGTGAGCGACTTCGGTCGCGATCGTGTGCCACGGCTCATGGTTGCTGCTGACCTCGCCGACCATCGTCGAGCGCGCGAGGTCGATGCCGCGGAACGAGTGATCCGCGAGGTGCTCAAGGATGGACTCTGGTGACCGGCGTTCATGTCACGTCGACGAGGTCAGCCGGCCGGTCACTTCGAGCCGTTCGCTGGTCCACGCCAACCGATCCGTGCCCACATTTTGCCCACATTTGTCCGTGATCTGGCGTGAAGCCGACCGGTATGACGTGAGGCAGAATGACTGCAATTCCAGACCTTACTGGACATCGCCGCAGGTCAGAGAATTGCCAAGAACGAGTTCAAATCCCACCGCCACCGCGTGACGAAGACCCCCGATCAACACTGGGATTCCAGTGTTGTCGGGGGTCTTCTCTTTGTCTCAGAAGTCGCTTTGGGCACATTTTGGGCACACTTTTCTCAGGACCCGAATGATGCCGAGCAGAAAAGCCGATGCAGGTTCGGGACGTCCACGGACTTGCGGCCCGTGAACCGGCGCGACGGTTCGCTGTGCCTGGCGATTTGGGACTGCCCCCGGTTTGGTTGACACCTGACGTGTGAGGATTCGTTCCTCGCAGGAGAGGATGTCGCCATGCCAGCGCCCTATCCCAAGGAGTTCCGCGACGATGTCGTGGCTGTGGCCCGTCAGGGCCAGGCTCCGTTGTCGCAGATCGCCAAGGACTTCGGGATCTCTGAAGGGACCCTGTCGAACTGGTTGAAGAAGGCCGACATCGAGGACGGTCACCGGCCCGGGCTGACCGAGGCCGACCGTGCCGAGCTGCGTGAGGCCAAGAAGCGGATCCGGCTGCTCGAGCAGGAAAACGAGGTCCTGCGGCGGGCTGCGGCGTATCTGTCGCAGGCTAATCTGCCGGGAAAATAGCCTTCCCGCTCGTCCGCGAGATGGCCGCGGCCGGCGCCCCTGTTCGGGTGCCGGTCGCGGTGGCGAGCAGGGTCCTGGGGCTCTCGACCCAGGGGTACTACAAGTGGCTCAAGGACCCCGTCAGCCAGCGTGACTTCGACGACGCGCACCTCATCGACGTGCTCTACGACCTCCACGAGGACGACGCCACGTTGGGCTACCGGTTCCTGACCGACGAGCTCGCCGATGAGCACGGCATCACTGTCGGTGAGAACCGCGTCCACCGGCTCTGTCAGGTCGCTGGCATCACCGCCTCGCACCACAAGAAGCGGTCCAAGGCCGGCAGCACCGGGCCGCCGCCGCACGACGACCTTCTGGCCGTGGTCGACGAGCACGGTGTCGTCCGGCACGAGTTCGTCGCCGACGCCCCGAACAAGGTCTGGCTCTGGGACATCTCCGAACACCCCACCCGCGAAGGCAAGCTCTACATCTGCGCAATCAAGGACGTCTTCTCCAACAGGATCGTCGGCTACTCCATCGACACCCGGATGAAGGCATCGTTGGCGCAGTCGGCGATGCGCAACGCGATCGCGCTGCGCGCACCAGAGGCCACGGTGTGTCATTCGGACAGGGGCGGTCAATTCAGGGCCAAACGCACCCAGGCCCTCTTGGCCAACCATGGGCTGGTCGGCTCGATGGGCCGCTCCTACGGCGCCGGGGACAACGCGAGCATGGAGAGCTTCTTCGCCCTCCTGCAGAAGAACGTCCTCAACACCCGCCGCTGGGACACCCGCGACGAACTCCGCCTTGCGATGGTCCGCTGGATCGAGACCAAGTACAACCGACGACGCCGACAACGCGCCCTCGGCAAGCTCACCCCGACCGAGTTTGAGATGATCTACACGACCGCAACCGCGGCCTAATCAGCACAAACCCCGAGTGTCAACCAAACTCGGGGCAGTCCCTTCTGTTGTGAGCTCTGCGAGAGCTGAGTCCGGCTGGGATGTGAGCGGATTGGTCGGCAGTGCGGCACTAGTGCGACGGAATCGCTATATTAGTGTCATGTTGAGCGTGTCCGAGTTTGCCGGTGCCGTGGGGCTCTCCGTGGCGCGCGCTCGCCAGCTTGCGGCGGGTGGGCAGGTTCGGGCAGAAAAGGTCGGGTCGCAGTGGGTTATCGCTGACGGTGAGGTCAACCGTTGGAGGGCCCTGCCGTCGCGTCCGATGTCCGAGCGGGTTGCGTGGGCTGCGGTGGCGATGGCTGATGGGCTATCAGTCGACGGCCTGGAGTCGAGCGAACGGTCGCGACTGCGTCGGCGTTTGAGCTCACTCGCCGAGTCAAGCGACCCGGTCGCGCAGGCACAGGCGTGGATGCGGTCGCGGGGTGACGTCTCGTGGTGGCACGCGGATGCGGAGTCGCTGCCGGGCCTAGCCGAGCGGGTTCGTCTCTCCGGAGTGGCCAACCCGAGTGCAGGGTTGTCTTCGGGCGGGTTGGTCGAGGGTTACCTCCTGCCCGGCGAGTTGAAGTCGCTCGTGGACGAGTTCTGGTTGGTACCAGCCGACCCTGGATCCGGGGAAGTGGTGGTGAGGGTGAGCAGCTTCGTGCGGGACCGCGCGCCTCGCCTCATGGTCGTTGCTGACCTCGCGGACCACCGCCGGCCCCGAGAGATTGCCGCTGCGGAGCGAATCATCCGCGAGGTGCTCGAGGAGCGTCTCTGGTGACCGACGTTCCCGTCACCTCGGCAGGTCAGGAAGCGTCGTGGCACGCACTGCTCGACCTGCATGATGCGGTCCCCGAGGCATGGGTCCTGGTCGGCGGGCAGATGGTGCAACTCCACGCGGCCGAGCGCGGCTACCGGTTCGTGCGACCAACCGATGACGCGGATGCCGTCCTGGACGTGAAGTTGAATCCGTCGATCCTTCATGACGTGACCGCGGCGCTGGTGATGATGGGGTTCGAGTCGGCGGGGGTGTCCGCGTCCGGAGTGGAGCACCGGTGGCAGCGTGGCGAGGCGCAGATCGATGTCCTCATCCCGCAAGGACTCGGTGAGCGACTCCGTGCACAAGTCGTGGGCATCTCCGGGTCGCCGACCGTTGAGACGCCGGCGGGACAGATCGCGGTCGACCTCTCCGAAGTCGTCGACGTGCAGGTCGGCGACCGGGTGGGACACGTACGCCGACCAACTCTCCTCGGCGCCTTGATCGCGAAGGCGGCTGCAGACACGACGGTCAGCGTCTCCAGCGCTGCTGCCGGTCGTCACCTCGAGGACTTCGTGACGCTGTCCGCAATGCTCAAGGTCTCCGACCTCGCCGGGACGACCTCGACCAAGAGCCAGCGACGATACGTGGCCAAGGCACTCAAGAAGGTGGCGCCGCGGTTCGACCTGCAGGAGCAGCATCCGGACTCACGGGTCGGCCTAGCCCGGCTGTCGAGATGGGTCGGGCAAGAGGATTCCGAGTAGCTCGCCGTTCGGCGCGCCGGGCGATCCGTGCCCACATTTTGCCCACATTTGTCCGTGATCTGACGTGAAGTCGACATCCTCGACGCGATGCAGAATCACTGCAATTTCAAGTACTTCGGACATCGCTGCAGGTCCGAGAATCGCCAAGAACGAGTCCGAATCCCACCGCCACGGCTGAGTCTTACCTCTATCTCACAGGAGCCGGCGGGGTCACGCCTTGCTCGGTAGGCGGATGACGCCCAGCTGCGAGCCGAAGCCCGCTGGCGCCACCGCGCGACGACGGATCGGAGCTCGCAGCGCGAGAGCACTCCGTGTGAATGATCGAGGTCGCGATGTAAATAGAATGTTTCCACTCTTGATGTTTGATCAAATATCAGCAAGATTGATCTGGCACACAACCCCCGAAGGAGTGCCACTCATGTTCCCCAGCCGCCGCCGCCTTGCTGCCTTCGCAGTGCCGTTGCTGCTCGTCCCCGCCGCCTGCGGGGGCGGGTCCGAGGATGACGCCGATCTCCAGCAGGTCGACTACCTCACCTCGTTCAACACCTTCGGGCGCGACGCCTACGTGTATGTCGCGATCGAGAAGGGCTACTTCGAGGACGAGGGCCTCGAAGTCGACGTCAAGCCCGGAACCGGCAGCGTCGACGTCATGAAGCTGGTCGCGAGCGGTCAGGCCGACTTCGGCGCCGCGGACTTCTCGACGGTCGCCGCGACGGTCGCGAACGAGGACATCCCCGTCAAGGCGGTCGGCATGGTCCACCAGCAGTCGCTCGCCGCGATCGTGACTCTGGCCGACACCGGCATCGAGGACCCCGCCGAGCTCGAGGGGGCCTCGATCGCCGACCAGGCCGGCTCCACCAACCAGGTGCTGTTCCCGGCCTACGCCGAGGCCGCAGGCTTCGACGGGTCGTCGGTCACCTTCGTCCCCTCGGCGCCGCCGTCCCTGCCGCAGCTCCTGGCCTCGGGCCAGGTCGACGCCATCGGCCAGTTCGTCGTGGGCAAGGGACTCATCGAGGCCGCGGCGCAGGGCCGTGAGGCGAAGTTCTTCCCCTACAGCGAGTTCCTCCCCGACCTCTACGGCAACGCTGTCGTCGCCTCGGACACCTTGATCGCCGACGACCCCGAGCTCGTCGAGAAGTTCACCCGCGCGCTCCTGCGTGGCCTGGAGTACTCGATCGAGAACCCGGAGGAGACCGGGGACATCCTCGCCCAGTACCAGCCCACGCAGGACCCGGCCGTCGCTGCCGGCGAGGTGGAGCTCATGGCTGACTACGTGACGGGTGACGACGACGCCCTGCTCGGTTCAATCGACGAGGAGCGGGTGGCATCGATCATTGAAGAGCTCACGCAGGGTGGTGCGGTCACCAAGCCGGTCGAGGCCGGCGATCTCGTCGCCTTGGACCTGACGCCGAAGGACTGATCCATGATCACGATCGAGAACGTCGACCACCGTTTCGCGACGCGCAACGGGCCGGTCCACGCCCTGACCGACATCGACCTGACGGTGGGTGACAACGAGTTCGTCACCCTCGTGGGTCGGTCCGGTTGCGGCAAGTCGACCCTCCTGCGGATCGTCGCGGGCCTCATCCAGCCGACGTCAGGGTCGGTCACGATCCACGGCACACCGGTCACTCGCCCTCGCAAAGAGGTGAGCGTGATGTTCCAGAAGCCGGCGCTCCTGCCCTGGCGCAACGTCCTCAGCAACGTGCTCCTGCCGGCCGAGACCCTCGGGCTCGACAAGACGGCCGCTCGTCGTCGGGCGCACGAGCTACTCGAGCTGACCAACCTCACGCCCTTCGCGAAGGCACTGCCGAAGGAGCTGTCCGGCGGGATGCAGCAGCGCGTCGCCCTGTGCCGCGCGCTGCTGAGCGAGCCGGACGTGCTGCTGATGGACGAGCCCTTCTCCGCGCTCGACGCACTGACTCGCGAGGAGCTCTCGATCGAGCTGCAGCGGATCAGGCTGGAGCAGGACACGAGCTTCGTGTTCGTGACGCACTCGATCGAGGAGGCCGTCCTGCTCGCAGACCGCGTCGTCGTCATGAATCAGAGACCCGGAAGCATCCGTCGCATCGTCGACATCGACGTCCCTCGCCCGCGCAGCCTGGGCCACAACAGCCACACCGAACGCGTGACCGAGCTGAGTGCCGAGCTGCACGAGCTGCTGATTCCGGTGGAGGCCGCATGACCTCCCTCGCCGCCGCGACGCCGAAGGACTCGACCGGCGCCGAAGGGCTCCGATCCCGCAAGGCCCGCAGAAAGATGCCGAGCGTCTCGAGTTGGACGCTTCCGTTGCTCGGTGTCGCCCTGAGCATCGCCGCGTGGTGGCTCGCCGTCATCGTCTTCGACATCCAGTCCTACCTCGTCCCCACGCCCGACGCCGTTCTCACGACGTTGGTCGATCGATGGGACATCCTGCTCGATCAGACCTGGGTCACGGCGTGGGAGACCATTCAGGGCTTCGCGCTGGCGATCGCTCTGGGGATTCCGTTCGCGATCCTGCTCGCGAGCTCCCGGATCTTCGAGCAGATGGTCTACCCGTTGCTCATCACGGTCAACTCGCTGCCGAAGGTCGCGATCGCGCCGATCCTGGTCGTCTGGATGGGCTTTGGCCAGGGTCCGAAGATCGTCATGGTGCTGCTTCTCTGCTTCTTCCCGATCGTGCTCTCGACCGCCTCCGGCCTGAAGTCGACACCCTCGGAGATCGTGGAGCTCGCGAAGTCCCTGAACGCCGGCCGGCTTCGCACGTTCTGGAAGTTCCGACTTCCCCAGGCGCTGCCGCAGATCTTCGTGGGTCTGAAGACGGCGATCTCCCTGGCCGTGATCGGTGCCGTGATCGCCGAGTTCGTCGGGGCGGACGCCGGCCTCGGATTCATCATCGTCCAGTCGGGCGCCAGCGCGAACACGGCGCTCGCGTTCGCGGCGATGGTGCTGCTCAGCCTTCTGAGCATCGTCCTGTTCTACGTGATCGAGTTCGCAGAGAAGATCCTGGTTCCCTGGGCGGAGGAGAGCCGATGAGCGCCGAAGCAGGCAAGCGCCTGGTCCGTCGCGAGCGCCAGACGCTGGGCGAGCTCGCAGCCACCGAGATCCTGAACCTCATCATGCGCGGAGAGATCCCTCCGGGTGCCCCACTGCGGCTGGCCGAGCTGGCCGAGCAGCTCGACATGAGCCACATGCCGGTCCGAGAAGGACTGCAGCGGCTCGGAACGCTGGGCATCGTCGAGATGATCCCGCACCGTGGCGCCCGGGTGCGCGAACTGTCCCTCGAGGACCTCGACGACACCCAGCGCACGCGCCTCAGCCTGGAGTCGATCGCGATCGAGATGGCGGCGAGCCGGTTCACCGCGGAGGACGCCGACATCGCCCGCCGCGCGCTCGACGCGACCCTCGCGTTCGCCCAGGACCACAACGCGCTGGAAGCGCGGAGCGCGCACGCGGACTTCCACTTCGCGCTTTATCGCGCCAGTGGCTCGCGCTGGCTCATCAAGGCCATCGAGCCCGTGTGGGGCAACAGCGAGCGCTACCGGTTCGCCGGGTCCACCAGCACCGAGCGCGTGGTGCAGAGCCACCGCGAGCACGAGGCACTGCTCGAGGCGTGCATCGCGCGCGACAGCACGGCGGCCGTCTCCGCCCTGCACCACCACCTCACGAGCGCGGCAGGTCGCATCCGGGCCACGGTCGAGGCCCGCATCGAGGCGATGGGGCAGCAGTGAGGAGCACGGACGTCCACACGCACCTCGCGCCGCTGCTGTCAGAGGCGGTCGAGGGAGTGCGCCACGGCGACGACGACCGCCTCGTGGTGGACGGCCACGCCGTGGGTGCGCCCGGCCTCTACGACGCCGGTCGGCTCGTTGCGCAGATGCATCGCCATGGCGTGGACCAGGCGTGGGTGTCGGCGCCACCTCCGTTCTTCCGCCCCGGCCTGGAGCCGGAGCAGGCGCACCGCTGGGTGCGGGCGCTGGACGCCGGCCTCCAGGATCGTGTCGCCGGCCACGCGCAGCTTCGTCGGCTGACCTACCTGCCCCTCGACCATCCGGGCGTCGCGCTCGAGATGGTCGAGGACGCCGAGGGCAACGTGGGATGGGCGGGCTCCGCTGGCGGTGGGTCACTGGAGCTGGACGCTCCTGGGCTCGCTCCGGTCTGGGACGCGATCGAACGGCGCGGGCTCCCGCTCCTCCTGCACCCGGGGGAGTCCCCGGACCCGCGGCTGGGTCGTCACTACCTCGCCAACCTGCTCGGCAATCCCGTCGAGACGGGGCTGGCCGTGGCCGAGCTCGTCCTGGGGGGAGTGCTGACCAGGCGCCCCGACCTGCGCGTCGTGCTCGTGCACTGCGGCGGCGTCGTCCCCTCCCTCGTGGGGCGTTGGGCGCGCGGCGTCGCGACCGATCGCCCGGGGATCGCCCCGGGCACCGAGGACCCGGCGGTCGTCGTGCGGCGACTGTGGACCGACTGCCTGGCCCACGCGCCCGAGGTCGTCGACCTCGCCCGGGTCACCTTCGGCGACGACCACCTGCTGCTCGGCAGCGACTACCCCTTCCCGATGGGCGTCGACGACCCGTTCGAGACCGTCGCCCACCTCTCCCCCTCGCTGCGTCAGCGGATCGCTGGCAACGCCGAGGCCCTCCTCCTGACCGCGAAGGACCCCGCATGAGCACGCACGACCTCACGACGCTTCGATCGGCCGCAGCCGAGATCTTCACGGCTGCGGGCGTCGAGCCGACGGCCGCCGTGAACGTCGCGGACGCACTGGTCGAGGCCGACGCCCGGGGGATCGCCTCCCACGGACTGATGCTGGTGCCGATGTACGTCGACCGCCTCCTCGCGGGTTCGGTCAGCACGAGCACTCACCCCGTCGTCCTGGTGGACCGAGGTGCCATGGCGCTGCTCGATGCTGAGCACGCGCTCGGCATCGTCACCTCTGACGTGGCGATGGCGTTGGCCGTCGACAAGGCCCGTCAGTTCGGCATCGGCATCGTCAACGTGCGGCACGCCTTCCACTTCGGCGGTGCCTTCCGCTACGTACAGGCCGCGATGGACGCGGGGATGATCGGCATCGCAGCCTCGAACACCCGCCCCCTCATGCCCGCTCCCGGCGGGGCGACCCCGGTCGTCGGCAACAACCCCATCGCGGTCGGAGTGCCCGGCCCGGATCCGGTCCTGGTCGACATGGCCCTGTCGGAAGCCGCGCTCGGCAAGATCCGCTTGGCTGACTCGGAGGGCCGAGAGATCCCGAACACCTGGGCGACCGACAGCTCCGGCCAGCCCACGACCGACCCCGCGGCGGCCATCGCCGGACTCCTCCTCCCGGCAGGCGGCCCGAAGGGCTACGGGTTGGCACTGGTGGTCGACGTGCTGACCGGAGTGCTCGGTGGTGGGGGCTTCGGGTCGGCAGTTCGTGGCCTCTACGCCGACACCACGGTCCCCAATGACTGCGCCCACCTCTTCATCGCGATCGACCCGGAGTTCTGGGACACCCCGGACGCCTTCGCGGCTCGGGTGGATGCCCTGGGGGCCGAGGTGCACGCCTCCGAGGTCGCCCCCGGCGTCGACGCCGTCCTGCTGCCGGGCCAGCGTGAACGCGAGTCCTCGCGCCGCGCCCATGCGCAGGGCATCACGATTCCAGCCTCGGTCGTCGAGGCCCTCGTCCAGACCGCGCAGCGGGTGGGCGCGAGCCTTCCGGCCGAGCTGATGCCGGCCGGGAGCCGGGCGTGAAGGCCACCTACGACGCGGCGGGTGACGTCGTCGTCGTGACGGGAGGAGCCCGCGGAATCGGAGCAGGGCTCTCCCGAGCCGTCGCAGCGGCCGGCGGCACGGCCGTCGTGCTCGACGTCGTGGAGCCCGAGGCCGCAGGACCGGGGATCGAGCACGTCGCCGTCGACGTCTCGGACCGGTCTGCCGTCCTCGCCGCCGTGGCCGCCGTGGCCGAACGGCACGGCAGGATCGACGGGCTGGTGGCCGGCGCCGCGGTTCAACCTCGAGTCGACCTCGTCGAGACGTCCGAGGAGACCTGGCGCCGAGCCATCGACGTCAACCTCAACGGCGTCGTCTGGTCGTGTCAGGCCGTGCTGCCCGCGATGACCCAGGCGAAGCGGGGGTCGATCGTCCTGTTCTCGTCAGGTCTGGCCAACTTCGGCCGGGCGCAGGCCGCTGCCTATGCCGCGACCAAGGGCGCCATGGTGCCCTTCGCGAAGTCCCTCGCCGCCGAGGTGGCCGACCGGCGGGTCCGGGTCAACGTGATCTTCCCGGGCGTCATCGACACCCCGCAGTTCCAGGCGGCGAACCCGACCGGTCCCGAGCGGGCCCACTGGGCCGCCACCACCGGCATCGGTCAACCCGACGACGTCACGGGATCACTCATGTTCCTGCTGTCCGACGCCTGCACCATGACGGGCTCCATCCTCACGCGAGACCGCGCCTACTCCCAGGAGGACCTGTGAGCACCTCTCCCGATCCCGTCGTCATCGTCGGCGGCGGGCCCATCGGACTGATCACCGCACTGGGACTGGTGTCGTACGGGGTCCCGGTCGTGGTCCTCGAGGCCGACGCGAAGCTGTCGACCGACACCAAGGCCGGCACGGTCCTGACCCGCACCCTCGAGGTGCTCGACCGCTACGACGCCCTGGGTCCTGTGCTCGAGGCGAGCCTGCGGATCGACGAGATCGGCGAGCTCGACCGTGCCACGGGTCAGTCGACCGGCAGCGTCCTGACCTCCGCGCTGGCCGACGAGACGCGCTTCCCGTTCGTGATCAACATCCCCCAGCACGAGCTCGAGCCCGTGCTGGCGGCCGAGCTCGAGCGCCGGGCGCCAGGAACGCTCCGGATGCGGCACCGGGTCGAGCGGTTCGCCGACCACGGTGACCACGTCACGGTCGAGGTCTCGACCCCGGACGGTCCTGCCACGATCCGCGGCAGCCGACTCCTGGCCTGCGACGGTGGACGTTCCACGATCCGCGAACAGCTCGGGATCCCGGTCAGCGGACACACCCTCGAGCAGCGCTACATGCTGGTCGACCTCGTGTGCGACCTCGACGTGGCCAGTCCGCGCGACTACCCCTACCTGGCGTACTTCGGCGACGCCACGGAGTGGATGATCCTCGTGCGCCAGCCGCACTGCTGGCGCTTTCTCTTCCCGCTCGGTGCCGACCAGCCCGAGCCCACGAGCGACGAGCTGCGCGACAAGGCCCACCGCTTCATCGGCGACGTGGACGACCTGGAGGTCATCGGCACGAACGTGTACTCCGTGCACCACCGGGTCGCCTCCACGTGGCACGTGGGACGGACGTTCCTGATGGGCGACGCCGCCCACCTGATCACTCCCATGTGGGCCCTCGGGCTCAACACCGGCGTCCTGGACGCCTCGAACCTCCCTTGGCGCCTCGCCTGGGTGCACCGCGGCTGGGCCGACGAGTCGATCCTCGAGGGATACGAGACCGAGCAGGCGCCGGTCGCGGTCAGCGGCTCGGGCGAGATGGCCGAGTCGGCCCGCGCAGTCATGGACCGTCGGATCGACGCGACCGCGGCGATGGGGGCCGGCGGGTGGGGTGACGCCATGACGCGGACCCTCCTCGGCGTCCGCCTCGACCACGACGGCACGGGGGACTGGTCCATGGTGCGGTCGACCGTCGAGCCGTCCGCGCTGCGCACGGGCGAGCGGGTGCCCGACCTGCGGGTGTTCGGCACGCGTGGCGCCGTCACGCTGCACGAGCTGTGCCGGGACTCCTTCGTGGCCCTGCACCTGACCGACACGCGCCGGCGACCGCACGTGCCGCAGACGGGTCCGCCCGGTCTGCGGCAGGTCGTCGTGAGCCGGTGGGACGCCCCCCACGACTCCGGTCTCCGCGGGCGCTCCTACTTCGACCCCGGCGACACGGTCCGCGCCCGACTGGGTCTGGACGGCGATGTCGTGGTCCTCCTGCGCCCCGACGGCCATGTCGCGCACATCGTCCCGTGGACCGCGACCGTGTCCGCTGACGTCGAGGCGCTCTACCTGGAGATCGTCGGCCTGGGTTCCTCGCGTCGGAGCGAGGTGTTGGCATGAGGGGCGACGTCGTGACCCTGCACACGGGCGAGGACGTGGAGCTGGTCGACATCGGACTCGTGCAGCTCCACGACGACGAGGCGATCCGGGTCTGGGACGTCTCGCTCGACGTCGGCGCGACGCATCCGTGGCACCTGCACCACAATCCGTACGTCGTACTGAGCCTCTCGGGGTCCGATGGCCGGATGGACTGGATCGACGGCCGCGAGCCGCGGTTCATCTCGGAGTATCGAGGTGGGGCGGTCTACCGACCCGTGTCGCCGGTCCACCGGCTCACGAACATCGGGACGTCGTTCTACCGCAACCGCCTCATCGAGCTCAAGGACCTCGGCGAGCACCTCGACTCACCGCTCGACATCGGTCCCGGTGGGCGCAGCGTCCAGGACGCCTCTGCCGGGGCCCCGCTCGCCGACGGGCGCGTGCCGGTCCTGGTGCACGACCACGTGTCGATCTGGACGATCGACATCGCCGCCGGGACCGAAGTCGCCCTCGACCTGGCCCCCTCGCGCCACGTCGTCGCCGACCTCGATCCGGTCGACCTCGCGGTCGACGCGGCGGGTGGGGTCACGACGCACGACGGCGGCCGGCTCGTCCTGACCGCCGCGGAGTCAGGACCCCGCAGCTGCTTCGTGGTCGAGCTCACCTATCTGGACCATCTCGACGCCGTACGAGGAGCGAACCGATGACTGACGTCTACGACGCCGACGCCCCCCTGAACCCCCCGCCGCCGCGGCCCGCGGCGGTCGACGAGACGGAGTGGGACGAGAACCTGTCCGAGGCGGCGCGGTACGGCGGCGAGTCCGCCGACCGCGCCCGCGAGCAGAAGGTGAGCGACGAGCAGGGGGAGTGGGCCCACCGCTTCCGCGAGGTGCTGGTGCAGACGAGCGATCTGGAGTGGGTCGACAAGACCCTCGAGGGGCTCACGCACAAGGCTCTCTGGCGCAACGAGGACACCGGCGCCTCGATCTCCCTGGTGAAGTTCGAGAAGGGGTCCGGCATCCCGTCGCGGCACTCCCACGCCTCCAACCAGTTCATGTTCTGCCTGGCCGGCCGCTACACGTACGTGCCGACCGGCATCACGCTGACCGAGGGCTCCTTCTACTGGAACCCGAAGGGCAGCCTGCACGGCCCCACCCTCGCCGAGGAGACCTCGATCCTGCTCGAGGTCTACGACGGCCCCCACTATCCGACCCAGCCCGACTGGTACAGCTCGCCCGACGACGCGCGCTGACCATCACACCCACCAGGAGAAGACCCATGTCTGTCGAGACCATCGTCGCGCCCGAGCTCGCGACCCCCAACGGGCACTTCGCCCACGCATCGTCCATCGAGGTGCCCGGCACTTCGCGGCTCGTCTTCATCTCCGGAATGACGGCCCGCAACGCCGAGGGCGGTATCACCGGCGTCGGCGACGTCGCCGCGCAGACCCATCAGGTCTGCCAGAACCTGCAGGCTGCCGTCGAGGCCGCCGGCGGCACGCTCGCCGACATCGCCCGGGTCGACGTCTATGTCCGCAACATGGAGGACTTCGACGCCATCCACGAGGTGCGCAGGCAGTACTTCACCGAGCACCCGCCCGCGTCGACGATGGTCGAGGTGTCGAAGTTCGTGAAGAAGGACTACCTGATCGAGATCAACGCGATCGCCGCGATCGGGAGTACCGCGTGAGGCTCGCCGCCATCTCGACACCCGACGGTTGGGCCATCGGCGCCGTCGAACCCGACCTGGCCTCCGTGCGTGTCGCGGCACCGAGCCTGGGCACGGTCGACGACGTCGTCCGCGGACGTGTGACCGTCCAGGAGGTGGTTGACCACCTCCGTGACGTGCCCGCGTCTGCGCTGTCCGGTGTCACGCTGGGTTCGCCGGTGCAGCAGTTCAACCGTGACGTGCTCTGCACCGGTTGGAACTACCTCGACCACTTCTTCGAGTCGGAGGGCAAGCGGGAAGGTCAGGATCCGGAGAAGCTCCCGGAGCATCCGACCTTCTTCACGAAGGGACCCGACACGGTCGTCGGTCCGTCCGATCCGATCGCGTTCGACGAGCGCATCTCGGCGAAATGGGACTACGAGGCCGAGATCGCCCTGGTCATCGGGCGCGACGGGCGGTCGATCCGTGAGGAAGACGCGTGGTCCTACGTGTTCGGCTACATGGTGGCGAACGACGTCTCCCAGCGGGACCTCCAGCGAGCTCACGGCGGCCAGTGGCTCAAGGGAAAGAGCATCGATGACACGATGCCGTTGGGGCCCTGGCTCACCACTGCCGATGAGGTCGAGAACTTCGGCACGCTGCAGATCACGTGCGAGCTCAATGGTGAGCTCCTGCAGAACGCGAGTGCCTCGGACATGGCGTTCTCCGTGCCCCGCATCATTGCTGAGCTGAGTCGCGGCATGACGCTGCGCGCCGGTGACGTGATCCTCACGGGCACGCCAAGCGGCATCGGCAACGCCCGTGAACCCGCAATCTTCCTGGCGCAGGGCGATGTGGTGGTGACCCGTGTCGATGGTCTCGGTGAAATGCGGAACGTGATGACCGCGACTGCACTGGTCGAATCGAGCTGACTGAAGAGGCGATGTGGCCGGAGCGGCCAAGTCCTTGCCTGACGAAACTCGCCGTGCCCAGCGGGATCGGTGGTGGTGCTGATCGCCGAACTGCGGTGCCGGCGTGACGCTGCGAGGATCGTCCCGGAAGGGATCGACATGGGGTCAACGGCTGAGCACGCAGGACACCAGGCACGTCACAGCGAGGCACTGAAGCGAGGCGCGCGGGTCGGTCTGGCCGCGTACGGACTCGTCCACCTGCTGATCGCGTGGATCGCGCTGCAGGTGGCGTGGTCCGGCGGGGGCGACGCCAGCAGCGACGGAGCGCTCAGGAAGCTCGCGGGGCAGCCATTCGGCCAGACCGTGCTGTGGGTCACCGCGGTCAGCCTCGTCGCACTCGTGCTGTGGCAGGTCGCGACCGCGGTGTCGGGCTACCAGTCGGAGGACGGCTTCAAGCGCACGCGGAAGAGACTCGCCGCCGCGGGTCGTGTCGTCGTCTACTCCGTGCTGGCCCTCTCCGCGTTCAAGTTCGCTGCCGGGTCCGGCGGGAGCTCGGGCAGCGACAGCAAGGAGGAGGGGTTGACCGCCGACCTGCTCTCCGCACCAGCCGGGCGCGTGCTCGTCATCATCGTCGCCATCGCGATCCTCGCGGTCGCCGCGCGGCAGGTGCATCGCGGCTGGACCGACTCGTTCGTCCACGACCTCGACGCAGGTGCGTCGACGGGCCAGGCGGGATCGCTCGTGCTGGTGGTCGGCCGGACCGGCTACGTCGCCAAGGGCGTGGCGATCGGAGTCGTCGGGGTGCTCTTCGGCTGGGCTGCCACCTCGTACGACCCCGACAAGGCCGGCGGCCTCGACGATGCGCTCAAGACCGTCCGGGACCAACCGTTCGGGCCCTACCTCCTGACCGGCGTGGCCCTGGGCCTGGCGGCGTTCGGCCTCTACTGCTTCGCGTGGGCGCGCTACGCACGCACGCGCTGAGGCGCCGCGCTCACGGCGGCGACCACGATGGAGTTCAACGTCGCGTCCAGGCTTCACCAGACCGGGACGTGACCGTGTCCGAGGGCTGCCGAGGTTCGATCCGCAGCGTGGTTCGGTGCAGCGCGCTGAGCCCCCGTTCTCGCTGGGATCCCAGCGAGAACGGGGCGCGAGCTCCGATCGACGCGCCCGAGCGACCTGCTAGACGACCCAGCGGCCCGCTCCGTCGCCGGCCCCGGCTCAGCGAGCAAGTGCCACGGACGCGATCGCCTCGGCGTGCAGCCGGGTCGTCGGGAACGCGGGAACGCGCGTCGAGGCGGGATCGACCAGCAGCTCGATCTCGGTGCAGCCGAGCACGACCCCGTCGGCTCCCGCCGCGACGAGCCGGTCGATGACACCGGCGTAGGCCAGGCGCGAGCTCTCCCGCACGATCCCGTGCACGAGCTCGTCGTAGATCACGTCGTGCACGAGTGCACGGTCCTCGGCCGCCGGCACGATGACGCGGAGCCCGCGGGCCGACAGGTGGTCGACCAGGAAGGGCTGCTCCATCGTGAACCGGGTGCCCAGCAGGCCGATGGTGGTGATGCCGCTGGCTTCGACGGCGTCGGCCGCGACGTCCCCGATGTGGACGAACGGGACCGAGATCCGGGCGGTGATCGCGTCAGCGACGAGGTGCATCGTGTTCGTAGCGAGCGCGACGACCTCTGCGCCCGCTTGTTCGAGCCTGGCCGCGTGATCGCCCAGGAGGCGACCGGCGGCCTCCCAGTCGCCTGCCGACTGCAGCGCGGCCACCTCGGCGAAGTCGAGGGAGTCGACGATGACGGGGGCCGAGTGCAGGCCGCCGAGCTGGTCGCGAACGGTCTCGTTGAGGATCCGGTAGTACACGGCCGTGGACTCCCAGCTCATCCCACCGAGGAGTCCGATGGTGCGCATCTGCACATCGTGGCACGTCGGCCCGACCCCTCACGCCCGCTACGTTCCGTCGGTCGGCGACTGCTCCAGCCACGGGTCGGGGCGCTCGATACGGCGACCGTCACCCGAAGGTGACACCGGTCAGCTGCTCGGAGAGGTCCCAGAGCCTCGCCGCGTCCTCGGCGCTGCGAAACGGCTTCCACAGATCCGTCTCGCCGGGCTTGCCGCCGGTGCCGCCGATGCCCTGTGGCCCGTAGAACGCGCCGCCCTTCGCCTTGGGTGCGGTGGTGGCCATCAGGGCGGGCAGCATGGCGCTCTCCACCGTGCCGACCAGGAGTCCGCGCGCCGACAACCAGCGAATCACCTTGACCGCGGTGGTGTCCGAGGACCTGCCCATCTCGGGGCGGGCCGCAAGCAGGCTGGTCGGCGCCACCCCGGGGTGGGAGACCGTGCTGCTGATGCCCCAGCCGGAGGCCTGGCTGCGGCGGGAGAGCTCGAGGCCGAACAGTCCGTTGGCCAGCTTCGACTGCTGGTAGGCCTTGCCGCCGTCGTAGCTCCTCTCCCAGTTGAGGTCGTCCCAGTTGATGCTGGCGTTCCTGGCGGCGACGCTCGACTGCGAGGTGACGCGGGCCGAGCCGGCCCGGAGGAGGGGCAGGAGGTGACCCACGAGGGCGAAGTGGCCGAGGTGGTTGGTGCCGAGCTGGAGCTCGAAGCCGTCCTGGGTGGTCTGGTGGTCGGGCGGCGACATGACCCCGGCGTTGTTGATCATGAGGTGGATCGGAGCGCCCCCGGCGTTCAGCGTCGTGCCGAGCGCCTCGACCGAGGCCAGGGAGGACAGGTCGAGATCTTCCACGACGATGTTCGCGCCGGGGTGCTCGGCGCGGATGAGTGCCGCGGCGGCCTCGCCCTTGTCGCGGTTGCGCACCGGCATGACGACCTCGGCACCGGCGGCGGCCAGCCGGCTGACCATGCCGACCCCCATGCCGTCGCTTCCGCCGGTCACGAGTGCCCGGCGTCCGGTGAGGTCGGGGATGGTGATGTCGATCTTCGTGCGAGCCATGATTCTCCTGGGACGTGGTGGTGCACCCGCGGAGGGCACGGCTCGAGCCTGCAGCAGCGTCCGAGCGTTATCCACGGCCTGACGATCCGTGGATAACGGGCGGGCGGTGGGCGACGATGGACCCATGATCGATCGCGCCGGCCTGGCGGAGTTCCTGCGGAAGCGGCGGGAGGCCATGCAGCCGGAGGACGTCGGCGTGCCCCGTGGGCCACGGCGGCGCACCGATGGCCTGCGCCGCGAGGAGGTGGCGGCGCTGTGCCACATGTCCGTCGACTACTACTCGCGCCTGGAGCGGCAGCGGGGCCCGCAGCCGTCGGAGCAGATGATCGCCTCGATCGCCCAGGGCCTCCACCTGTCGCTCGGCGAGCGCGACCACCTCTTCCGGCTGGCGGGCCACCAGCCCCCACCGCGGGGAGCCAGCGGCGATCACGTGGCTCCCGGGATGTTGAGGATCTTCGATCGCCTCGGGGACACACCCGCGGAGATCGTCACCGAGCTCGGCGAGACCTTGCGCCAGACCCCGCTGAGCCTGGCGCTCGTGGGGGACCGGAGCCACCACACGGGAGCGGCGCGCAGCCTCGGCTACCGATGGTTCACCGATCCCGCGGCCCGCGAGCTGCATCCGCCCGAGGACCACGGCTTCTACTCGCGCCTGTACGCGGCGGGACTCCGCGAGATCGTCTCGCGTCGTGGGCCGGCGTCGAAGGCGGCGCGGCTGGCATCGACCCTGGTGTCGCAGAGCGCCGAGTTCGGGACGCTGTGGGACCAGCACGAGGTGGGGCTCGTGCCGCGCCAGGTCAAGCGGTACGTCCATCGTGAGGTGGGTCTGCTCGAGGTCAGCTGTCAGACCCTGCACGATCCCGAGCAGTCCCACCTGCTGCTCGTCTACACGGCGAGCCCTGGCAGCGAGACGTACGAGAAGCTCCAGCTGCTGTCGGTCATCGGCGCGACGACCTCGCCGTCCTAGGGGGTGCGATCGACGACCTCGAGCGTGCCGGACGGGCAGCGACGGATGACCTGCCGCAGCGTCGCGGACTCGTCGTCAGCGTGACAGGCGAGCGGGCAACGTGGCGTAACCGCGCAGGATGCGGGTCGTCCGTCGCCGCGCCCCTGGTGCGAGCGTGAGGCCCGGGTAACGCTCGAAGATCGTGCGCAGGCCGACCTCGCCCTCCATGCGAGCCAGTGCCGCGCCGAGGCAGTAGTGGCGGCCCGAGGAGAACGACACGTGCTGGTCGGCGTTCTCGCGCGTCACGTCGAAGCGGTCGGGATCCGCGAACACCTCGGGGTCGCGGTTGGCGGCGGCCAGCAGGGTGGTCACCACGGATCCCTGCGGCACGTCGCGTCCGCCGAGGACCGTGTCGGCGACGACCGTGCGGCCGGTGAGCAGGACGGGCGGGTCGTAGCGCAGCACCTCGTCGACCGCTCGTGACCACAGGTCCGGCTGCTCGCGCAGGGCGGCGAGCTGCTCGGGATGTCGCTGCAGGAGGGCGATGCCGTTGCCCAGGAGGTTCACCGTGGTCTCGAAGCCGGCCGCGAGCACGAGGCCCGCGGTCGCCTTCAGCTCGACCTCGTCCAGCTGCACGCCGTCGTCGTCCTGCGCCAGCACGAGCTGACTGAGGAGGTCGTCACCCGGGTTGCGTCGCACCGCGGCGATGTGGTCGTCGAGCCAGCGCTCGAACGAGCGCAGCGACCGTTCCACCGCACGGAACCGTCCCAGCGGGAGGCCGATGTCCAGGCTCGGCGCGGCCCCCTCCCCGAACTCGAGCACCTTCAACCGGTCCTCGTGCGGGACGCCGAGGATCTCGGCGATGACGGTCACCGGCAGCAGCGCGCAGTAGCGATCCACGAGGTCGACCGTGTCGCCCGCGTCCGCTGCAAGGTCGTCGAGGAGCTGGTCGGCGATGTCCTGGGTGCGCTCCTGCAGGCCTCGCACCGCCTTGACGGAGAACACCCGCGTGACGAGCTTGCGGTAGCGGGTGTGCTCCGGCGGCTCGACCGCGAGCAGTGATGGCGGTGTCAAAGGTCCGATGGGGGTGCTGCGATCGGCCCAGCGCTGGACGGGGCCCAGCAGTCCGCCGGCGCCGAAGTCGACCCCGGCGTGCACGCCGGGACTCCCGAGCACCTCCTTCACGGTGGCGTGCGTGGCCGTGACGTAGGAGAACGCGCCCTTGTGCAGTGGGCCCCTCGAGCGGACCTCCTCGAACAGCTCGAGCGGCAGCTCGGCGTCCTCCGGCGCACCGCCGTCACCAGCGGTCGACATGATGAGGCGCGCCTGGAGATCACCGCGACGCGCTCCTGCCTGGATGCCGACACGGGGCAGCGCGTGGGTGAGGCCCCAGCGCGTCAGTGACGCCGCCTCGTCGAGGATCTGCACAACAACCTCCATCGCTCGTTGCGGCCCAGTGTGACCCACGTGACGCCGCACGTCCCACAGGAGATCGGTAACGCACTCAGATTCTGGACGAGCGCGAGGGTGGGTGGCCGTGGCCTCGGCGCTCGGTGGCTCCCGGAGGTGACCCGTGTCCACGTGGTCGCCGCGTGATGGTCACCGGACCTTCCGCCGCGGGTCGCCGCGGCGGCGTCGAGCGGGCGCAGCATCACGGCCATGAACCTCGACAGCAGCCGCCGGCGGCCGGTCCAGCTCGCCACGTTGATCGTCACCACGCTGCTGGTGGTGCTGCTGCAGCCGGTCGCACCCGCTCACGCGGCGACCACCACGGCACGTGACCTGCTCAACGCGGTGCCGACGGCGACCGAGGTCCGCACCGGCTACGACCGCGACCTGTTCAACCACTGGATCGACGCGAACGGCAACGGCTGCAACACCCGGGCCGAGGTGCTGATCGCCGAGTCCCAGGTCGCCGTCACGCGCACCGGCACCTGCACGGTCACCACCGGCCGCTGGTACTCGCCCTACGACCAGGCCACGTGGACGGCAGCGAGCGACGTCGACATCGACCACATGGTGCCCCTCGCGGAGGCGTGGGACTCCGGCGCGCGCAGCTGGACCTCGTCCCGGCGAACCTCGTTCGCCAACGACCTCGGGCTCGCGGACTCGCTGATCGCGGTGACCGACTCGGTCAACCAGTCCAAGGGCGACCAGGACCCCGCCCAGTGGATGCCCTCGAACACCTCCTACGCGTGCGCCTACGTCACGGCCTGGATTCGCGTGAAGTACCGGTGGAACCTGTCGGTCGACACGAGTGAGCGCGCCGCCCTGACGAGTCGGCTCAACAGCGGTGGGTGCGGTGACCGCACGATCGAGACGCCCCCGCGGGCCTGATCGGAGCGCCGAGCAGTGCGGCCGCGGCGTCAAGGCCTTCGCACGTGCGCGCGAAGTACCCCGACGCCACCTCACCTCGGTCGCGTCAGTGCTCGACGACCTCGAGCGCGCCGGACGGGCAACGACCGATGACCTGCCGCAGGGCCTCGGCGGAGCTCTCGGTGTCGGCCTGGCCGGGATCGATCCACGGACGCCGGTCCACGTCGAAGACCGCCGGCATGCCACGGACGCACTCGGCAGCGTGCTGGCACACGTCGCCGTCGAACGAGACCCCGACGACCGGTCCGGAATACGTCTTGCGCGCCATGTCAGTCGGTCACGGTCGACTCGGGCACGCCGTACACGATCGGCACGTACTCACGGTGCCGCCCGATCCATCCCTTGTAGAAGGGGCACAGCGGGAGGACCTTCCGCTTCCCCTCGCTGCGGACCTCGTCGAGCGAGGCCCGGACGAGGGCCGACCCGACGCCGAGGCCCTCGAACTTCCGATCGACCTCGGTGTGGGTGAAGACGATCAGGTCGTCGGTGAGGATGTACTCGGCGAATCCGGCATCGGCACCGTCGACGCTGGCTCGGTAGCGCTTGTGGCTGGGGTCGTTGACGACCTGGATGTCGGTCATGTCTGCTCCTGGGGATCGAGGGGAGTGGTGGGCGAGGGGATCGTCACGGTGCGTCGATGACGACGTAGAGGCTGGCCACCTGGTCGTCGCGGACCAGGAGCACGTCGCGGCCGGTGGCCAGGGCCGGCCCGCCTGCCGGGCCGAGCGACCACGCGTAGGTGACCAGGTCCTGGGCGACCTGGATCGGTCCGCTGCGGCTGATCGCGGTGTCGGGGAGCTGGGACTGGAGGGCGTCGATCGCCTGCGCCACGCCCTCGTGTCCGCGCAGCGCCGCGCCGGGCTCGCCCACGAAGACGTCGCCGGCGTACACGGCCGCCACGGCCTCGGCCCGCTGTGGGCCCGCCGCCATGTTCCAGGCGTCGAGGTGGGCGGTGACGATGCTCTCGATCTGGTCCATCGTTGGTCCCTTCGTGGTGGGTGGCTCGGTGAGACGCGAGGAGCAAGTGTTTGCTCCGTCAAGCAGTGGGCGACTAGCGTGACCGTCCATGGTCGATCCGCACACGCCCTCGGATCCCGAGCCGTTGTCCGCGCAGGAGGAAGCGGCGTGGCGGGCCCTGGCACGGGCCGTGCTCGTCATCCCGCGCGTGCTCGACGCCGACCTGACGCGCTCCCACGGCATCAACCGCACGGAGTACGCGGTCCTGATGAACCTGTCCGAGGCCCCTGGTGGGTCGTTGCGGATGAGCGACCTGGCGAACTACGTCGCCATCTCGGTCAGCGGCCTCACCCGGGTGGTCATGCGGCTGGAGCGCGAGGGCCGTGTGGAGCGGACGCGGTCGACCGACGACGGCCGGGGGCAGGTCGCGACCATCACGCCGGCGGGCCTGGAGTGCTTGCGGGGAGCATGGCCGGCGCACCTCGAGGGCGTCCGCCGACACGTCATGGATCATCTGCAGGTCCTGGATCTCGAGGCCTTCGCCGAGGCGATGTCCGCGATCGCGTGGCCGGAGATCGGCCCGCCGCCGCGGGCCGCGGGCCCCGCGGATGCGTCGTAGCTCTCCCAGATCGGTCACTGGTCGCTCCTGACGCATCGCGGTGATCGGCAGGCCCGGCGCTCTGTCGGGACCTGTTGGCTGGCCGACCCGGCCCATGACCCGGCCCATGCACATGCTTGCGCAAACAAGTATTGCTCGGGCCCGATGGACTGTCAACGGCCGCGCCGCTGGACAGATCCGTGAGGATGCCCGGGCCTTCGCAGTACCGTCGAGGCAACATGAACGTGGAGACGGTCAACGCGAGGGCCAGGATCGATGCGTCCGCCGCCCAGGTCTTCGCCGTCCTGACCGACCCGGGCCACCATGAGGCGATCGACGGGACCGGCTGGGTGTGCGAGGCGATCGACCCCGAACCCATCGTGGCGCCCGGCCAGGTGTTCAGGATGACCATGTTCCACCCGAGGCATCCGGACGGGAACTACGAGATCCACAACCTGGTGTGCGTGTTCGACCAGGACCGCGCCATCGCCTGGCGGCCTGGGTACGTCGAGGACGCGAGCACGGGCGAGCTCGCCTTCGGCGGGTGGACGTGGCGGTACGACCTTCGACCCCTCGGGCCTGATGCGTGCGAGGTCACCCACACCTACGACTGGTCGGCCGTGGGCCCCGGCCCTCGTGAGTACCTGCAGTTCCCGCCGTTCCCCAGCGACCACCTGGCGAACTCGCTCGACCATCTGGCCGAGCTGGCGACGGGGCCTGAGCCGTCCTCCCCGTCGACGTAGGGTGCGGCTGCAGGGCAGCCGCACCCCTCAGGTCAGAAGATGATCTGGCCGCCGGTGGTGGCTGCGGTGAAGCGTTCCTGGGCGTCGGCCCAGTTGACGATGTTCCAGAACGCCTTGACGTAGTCGCCCTTGACGTTGAGGTAGTCGAGGTAGAACGCGTGCTCCCACATGTCGAGCTGGGTGATGGGGATCAGCGTGGCCGGGATGTTGGCCTGCTGGTCGTAGAGCTGCACGACGAGCAGCTTCTGGCCGAGGGAGTCCCACGCGAGGATGGCCCAGCCGGACCCCTGGATCGTGAGCGCGGTCTGCTCGAAGTGCGCGCGGAACTTGTCGAAGGAACCGAAGTTCTCGTCGAGCGCGGCCGCGAGGTCGCCGGTGGGCTTGTCGCCGCCCTCGGGGGACAGGTTCTTCCAGAAGATCGAGTGGTTGATGTGACCACCCAGGTTGAACGCCAGGTTCTTCTCGATGCCGGCGATCGCTCCGAAGTTGTCGGAGTCGCGCGCCTCCTCGAGCTTCTCGAGGGCCGTGTTCAGGCCCTTCACGTAGGTGGCGTGGTGCTTGGAGTGGTGCAGCTCCATGATCTTGCCGGAGATGTGCGGATCCAGGGCACCGTAGTCGTACGACAGATCGGGCAAGCTGTACGAGCTCATCAGGGTGGTTCCTCTCGTCGAGCGGGTGTCATCCGACCGTAGGACCTCAACAGCGGTTGAGGTCAAAGTCGGCCGGACGAGGCGACCGTCGCCCGCCCGGTCGCCGCTCGATCTCCTGCTTCAGGGCCGCGGAGCCCGGGTCGCCTCGCCGGCTCGACCGCCCGGCCGTGCGAGCTCGTGCAACGCCAGCGGCGCGATGTCGGTGATCGTCGCCGGTCCCACCGAGATCCGGCCGTCGTCGAGGGGCTCGCACCGGATGCCGGCGCGTCCGCGCAGCGCCTGGTGCGCGCCGGGGGTGTAGACCTCGTTCATCCAGGCACACGGACTGGCGGGGGTGAGCGACCGGAACCGGATCGGGCCGTGGACAGCGTCCAAAGTGAAGCTGCACCGCACGAGCGCGTCCACGTCGAAGCCCCGCACCACGAGGTTGCGCCGCGCGAGCACGGGATCGAACGAGGTGGGGCCGAACAGCGTGTCGCCCAGGTCGCGCTCGAGGTCCTCGATGTTCTCGGCCGCGATCATCGTGACGGACGCCCGAGCCGAGCGGGTGCCGAAGTACCGGTCGCCGACGATCCCGAGGTGAGCGCGGACCTGCGCGGTGGTGGGGTGCTCGGGGCCGACAGCCGGTGCCAGGCCGTCCCGCGGCCGGCCGGCCATCCGGTGACGGGGCGCCACGACGAGCGCCTCGATCTGCACGTCCACCGTGGCAGGTTATCCGGCACGTCGTCGCCGCTCGAGCGGGTCCTCGAGACCCTCGGACTGGCCCGGTTCAGCCCTTCCGCGGTGGCCGAGGCAGGAAGAACGCGACCCGGCGCTGGTAGTCGCGGTAGCCGGGCCGCTCCTGCATGCGCTTCTCGGTGCGCTTCGCGCCGGTGGCGAAGATCAGGAAGTACGACATCGCGATCGGGGCGGGGAAGGTCCACGCGGCTGGCGGGGAGGCGGCTGCAGCGATGAACGCGCCGTCCCAGACGACGGAGTCGCCGAAGTAGTTGGGATGGCGGGACCAGCCCCACAGGCCCGAGTCGAGGATCTCGAGCTCCTCGGGTACGTCGTCGTCAGGGCCGTCCTGCTTGGCCTGCTTCTTGCGCGCCATGAAGGCCGCCTTCTGCCGGTCGGCGACGGCCTCGACGATCCCGCCCGCCACCATGACGGCCAGGCCGGCGGGGAACAGCCACTTCCGTGCACCCCGTGGGAGCTCGCTGGCGGCGGCGACCTGCAGCGGCGCCGACACCGCGAGCTGGGCGAGCGCCTGGGTGCCGAAGACCTTCGCGAGCACGACCGGGGTCGAGTCACCCTCGAGGAACTCGGTGTACCGCTCGTCCTCCTCGTCGGTGCTCGCCAGGCGGTCGGCCATGAGGCGCTCCAGCCGGACGGCCCACGCGGTGGTGACCCCCGCCAACGCCCAGCGCCGCACCGGGTTTCCCCGCCCGACCACGGCGCTGGTCACCGCGACCGCGGCGAGTCCCGGACCCCAGACGCCGTCGGCGTAGTCGCGGCGCCCCGCCCTCAGCGCGAGCACGGCAGTGCCGGCCTGCAGGGCCGTCACGACCGCGGCGGAGGCGCCGGTGACGCGGGCGAGGTTCTTCGTGTCGAGGCTCATGCCATCCACGGTCGTCCCCACCCGGCGCCTCCGCACGTCGACTGCGCCGGGAGCGGGGACCCCGATCTCGGCCGCGGTGCGGGAGCGGCTTGAGGGCGGGGAGGGGCCGAGCAGCATCGGGATGACCGTTCCTGCCTGTGGCGCCGCTCCAAACCGTGGGGCGAGGTCGCCCGGCGGTCCCCGGGGGCGGATGGAAGAATGTCCGGGCGAGCTCGAGCGCACGGGTCGTGGACATACCGACGTGGCTGGAGCGGTGGGCGTGACGGAGACGGTGGAGAACGGGACCGAGGCGATGGGCCTCGCCCGTGCCGGACTGCGGACCGTGCTGGGCGATGCCCCGCTGGCCGTCCTGGTGGTCGACCTCGGATCTGGCGAGGTCGTGCACGCCAACGACGTCGCGACCCAGCTCGCCCCGGCGGCGCAGCTGCCGGCGCGCCTCGACGACTGGGGGCGCTCCGCCGGCCTGCGCGACCCCTCGGGAGTCGAGCTCGAGGACACCGCCCACCCGCTCAGCCGGCTGCTGCGTGCCGAGGGTGTGCCCGGGCAGCCGGTCACCGCCCACCGGCGCAGCGAGATGGGCGAGTCGCGCGACCCCCTGTGGCTGATCGGCATCCCCATGGCGGGCGCTCCGGTCTTGGAGTCGCACGCGCTGGTGGTCCTGCTCTCGGTCGAGGAGACGGGGCATGTCGAGGGAGGGGTCGTCGCGGACGGGGTCGTCGCGGCCGAGGCGATCGCCCACCAGGAGGCCCAGCTACGCCAGCGGGCCGTGCTGGCGACCGGCCTGTCGTTCACGGTGGCCGACGCCCGCGAGCCCGACTGCCCGCTGGTGTGGGTCAACCCGGCCTTCACCGCGGCGACCGGCTACGAGTTCGACGAGGCCGTGGGCCGCAACTGCCGCTTCCTCCAGGGCGAGGCCACCGACCGCGACGAGATCGCGCGTGTCCGCGCCGCGATCCAGGCCCGCGAGGCCGTCGTGGCGACGGTGCTGAACTACCGCAAGGACGGGCTGGCGTTCTGGAACCAGGTCACGATCACGCCGATCAGCGACGCCGACGGAGTCGTGACGCACTTCGTCGGCGTGCAGACCGACGTGAGTGGGCGGGTATTCGCCGACCTGGAGCGCGACCGCGCCCTGGCGGCCGAGCGCGCGGCCCGGGCCGACGCGGAGGTGGCGCAGGCTCGCCTGGCCCTGCTGGCCGAGGCCACCGAGGCGGTGGCCGACGAGCTCGAGGAGTCCGACGCGCGCGGGCGCCTGCTCGACCTCATCGTGCCCGACCTCGCGGACTCCGCCGCGCTGTTCCACCTCGACCAGCGGGGCAACGTCACCGACCACCTGAGCCGCCACCGCGACGAGGCGATGGCGGAGGCGACCGACCGGCTGGCGGGCGAGATCCGCTCGCTGACGCCGCCCGGCGGGCTCGTGCGCGCGCTGCTCGGCGCCGAGACGATCCGGCTCATCGGCGACGTCGGGTCGCCGGAGGGTCGCGACGTGGCCCGCGGCTTCGTCACCGACCGTCGCTACCTGCAGCGCTTCGAGACGACCCTTGGGGTCGACTCCGCGATCATCGTCGGTCTGACCGGCCGCGACTCGATCCGTGACGTGCTCGTCCTGAACCGCACCGCCGACCGGCCCGCGTTCACCCAGGACGACGCCACCCTCGCCCGCGAGCTCGGGCGCCGGACCGGGCTGATCCTGGAGAACCTGCGGCTCTACGTGACCCAGTCACGCATCGCGCGGACCCTGCAGCGCAGCCTGCTGCCGGTCCTGCCCGAGCTCGACTGGCTCGACGTCGACGCGCGCTACCTGGCGAGCTCCGACGACGCCGAGATCGGCGGCGACTTCTACGACCTGTTCGAGTACCCGGACGGCGGCGTCGGCGTGGCCGTGGGCGACGTCGAGGGGCACGACATCTACGCCGCCGCAGCGATGGGTCAGCTCAAGGGCCTCCTGCGCGCCACGGCCCTGACGCAGCGCGCCATGCCCGCCGCGATCCTCGAGCAGGTCGACCGCCTGGTCTCGCACACGACCACGCTGGCTTCGCGACCCCCCGGCGCCCCGGGGACCGGGCCCGCCCTCGACGACGGCGACGAGCCCGAGGACTTCTCGCGTCTCGCGACCCTCTCGTTCGCCCACCTGGAGCCGCCGCGTGCGTCGGCGATCCGGTTCCCGTCCGCCTCGGCGGGCTCGTCCACGGCCGACTCGTTCCTCGTCGGGGCCGGCGACGGGTTGGACCCGGTCGCGACCGACCATCCGGGGTCGACGGGTCGCCTCTCGCGGATCGGGCTGGGCGACGCCGCGCAGGAGGTCGGCCGGAGCACCGACCGCGGACCCACCTGGACGCTGACGCTCTCATCGGCGGGCCACCCGCCACCGCTGACCCGGCTCCCCACGGGCGAGGTCGTCTTCCTCGACCCGCCGTTCGCCCAGGGGCCCCTGCTGGGTCTCGGGCTCACCCGCCGTCGGCACGACGCCACGTTCCTGCTGCCGGCCGGTTCGGTCGTCCTCTTCTACACCGACGGACTCATCGAGCGCGCCAGCGACCGCGGTGACGAGGCCGAGCAGCGGCTCATCCGAGCGGCCGCAGGCGCCCCAGACGGCCTGGGCGAGTTCGTCGACCACGTCCTGGCCGAGCTCGTCGGCGAGCGATCCACCCCCGGTGGCAACACCGACGACGTCGTCGTGCTCGCCCTCTGCCTGCACGAGGAGCCGGACGACTCCTGAGGGCCGCCGGCGGTCAGCGGGTCAGGCCTTGCGGTCGGCCCGGATCGCCGCGACGTTGAGGGCGGCCCAGGTGAGCGTGGCGGCGAGGACCTTGGCCTTGCCGGCCGTGTGCGTCGCCTCGCGGCTGAGCAGCGCAGCATCGGTGAGGTCGAGCGCGACCCGGGCGACCATGGCCTGCTCGCGCACCCGAGCCGACGGGGCGAACAGTGCCATCGAGCTGATCGCGAGGTCGCGAGGCCCGAACAGGCGGGCGACGACGTCGTAGTCGGGCTGCTTGAGCGGGCTGGTGGTGAGCGCGGCGCCGAGGTGGCGCGGCTTGGCGAGCGCGAACACGGCATAACCGGCGGTCGCTGCGGACATCAGGGCGCTGTAGCTCGGCTTCTTCATGCCCCGACGCTACGGACCCGGGCCTGGGCGCGCACGTCCACTCCGACCGGACCCGCCGGGGTCGAGGCGCCGCTAGTCTCGCGCCATGGGCACGGGCACCGAGGCAGGAGCAGGTCTGCCGCCTGCGGTGGTCGCGTCGATGCGCGCCGTGGCGGCCGATCTCTCCGTGCACGTCACGGTGCACGCCGACGCGATGCTCGCCTTCATCGTCGAGCGGATCCCGGAGGCGGGGGCCGACGACGAGCTGCGCGGACTGACCCTGGGCTCGTGCTCGTCGAACCTCGAGGCGGCGCTGTCGATGATCCGGCACGGGATCGACGTCGGCGCCGCGACCGCACCCGTGACCGCGCTCGAGCACGCCCGCGCCATGGCGACCCGCGGCTACAGCGTCGACGTGATGCTGCGCTTCTACCGCATCGGCCACGCCTACTTCAGCGAACGCGTCCTGCCGCAGATCGTCGGCCTCGTGCCCGACCCGGCCCTGGCGCTGCCGGTGGTTGCCGACCTCCAGCGCTACGCGTTCGCCTACGTCGACCGGGTCTCCAGCGAGGTCGCGGCCGAGTACGTGGCCGAGCTGGAGCGGATCCAGAACCGCGCTCGTGCGGCCCGGACCGATGCCGTGCGCGCGCTGGTCGAGGGGGACGACGTCGACCTCCGTCGCGCGGAGCAGACGCTGTCGCACCGGCTCACGCCATGGCAGACGGCCTTCGTGTGCTGGACCGGGCGTGAGGACGTCGATCTCCTGCGCCTCGGCGGTGCCGTGGGCGCCGTCCTGGGGTCGCGGCACCCGCTGCTCGTGCCCGACGGGGTGCAGGCCCTGTGGGGCTGGGTCGCCACGCCGGTCGCGCCGGACCTCGCCGATCTCCTGGGGGGCCTCGGTGACGTGGTCCCGGGGTCGATCCAGGTCTCGATCGGGACGCCGGCATCGGGCGCCAGCGGTTTCCGGGCCTCGCACCAGCAGGCGCAGCGGGCGCGTCGCGTGGTCGAGCTCTCCGGTCGGGGAGCGGCCGTGACGACCTACGCGGAGATCGCGCTGGCCGACGCGATGAGCGTCGACCTGGACCTCGCGCGCTCCTTCGTCGCCGCGGAGCTCGGCGCGCTGGCGGTCGACGGGAGGCGCGAGGAGCAGGAGCGGCAGGTCCTCCTGGCGGTGCTCGACGCACAGGGTGGTCTCGCCGCGGCCGCCGAGGCGCTGGGGGTGCACCGGAACACGGTCCTGCAGCGGCTCCGGCGCGCCGAGGAGCGCCGATCCCGCCCGGCGACGGAGCGGGTGGCCGAGCTCCACGCGGCCCTGCGGCTGGTGCAGGCGCTGGGGCCGGCGGTCCTCGCGCCGGACCCCGATCACTCCTGACCGGATGTGCGGAGCGCACACCTCGATGGGCGTGACAGCACTGGAGGCGACGGCGCGCGGTTCGTAGGTTGCGGGACATGTCAGCGATCACCGGCCCGACGGTCCCCACCACGGCACGCCAGGCGCTGCCCGACCCGGGAGAGCGGATCCCGACGATCTCCTGGCCGATCGTCGGCATCTTCACCGGGGCGATCGCCCTCTTCTCCGCGTCCACGTGGGCGGCCGCGACCGACCGGCTCCCGGCCCCGGCCACGATCGCGCTGAGCGCCGCCGCGATCTTCGTCCTGTTCACGGTGCTGCACGACGCCGCGCACTACTCGGTGAGCACCCACCGGTGGGTCAACGTCGCATTCGGGCGGGTCGCGATGTTCTTCGTCTCGCCGCTGATCTCCTTCACGTCCTTCGCCTTCATCCACATCGAGCACCACCGCAACACCAACGACGGCGAGAACGACCCGGACCACTTCGTCACGGGAGGACCGCGGTGGCAGCTGCCGGTGCGCTTCGCCCTGATGGACCTGCCGTACATCGGGTTCCTCATCCGCCACGTCCGCAGCCGGCCGCGGGCCGAGGTCCTGGAGACGGTGTCGCTGGTCGCGGTGACCACGAGCGTGGTCGTCGCCGCCGCGCTGACCGGGCACTTCTGGACCCTCGCGGTCCTGTACCTGATCCCGGAGCGGGTGGCGGTGTTCGTCCTGGCCTGGTGGTTCGACTGGCTGCCCCACCACGACCTCGAGGACACCCAGCAGGAGAACCGGTACCGGGCCACGCGCAACCGCGTCGGCGCCGAGTGGGTGCTCACGCCGCTGCTGCTCTCGCAGAACTACCACCTGGTGCACCACCTGCACCCGTCCATCCCGTTCCACCGGTACGTCGCGACGTGGCGCCGCAACGAGGAGGCCTACCTCGAGCGCGACGCCGCGATCGGCACGGTCTTCGGCCAGGAGCTCGACGCCGAGGAGTACCGCGACTGGAAGGCGTTGAACGGCCGGCTCGCCCGGCTGTTGCCCGTGCGGATGCCGCAGCGCTCGTCGGCCCGTGCCGCGGAGCTCCACGAGCTCTCCGTGGCCAGCGTCGACCGCCTGACGCCTGACAGCGTGCTGATCACCTTCGACGTCCCCGAGGAGCTGCGCGAGGAGTTCTCGTTCGAGGCCGGCCAGCACGTCAGCATCCGCACCGACCTCGGTGGGGAGGACGTCCGGCGCAGCTACTCGATCTGCTCCCCGGCCACCTCGGACGTGCTCTCGATCGCCGTCAAGCACCTCCCGGGTGGTGCGTTCTCGACCTTCGCGAGCGAACAGCTCCGGCCGGGCGACCGCCTCGAGGTCATGACGCCCAGCGGTTCCTTCGGCACCCCGGTCGAACCCCTGGCGACCAAGGACTACGTCGCCGTGGTGGCCGGCAGTGGGATCACCCCCGTGCTCTCGATCGTGCAGACGACCCTGGCCGTCGAGACCGAGAGCTGCTTCACGGTGATCTACGGCAACCGCGACGCCGACAGCACGATGTTCCGGGCCGAGCTCGAGGACCTCGAGGCGCGCTACGCCGACCGGCTGCGCATCGTCCACGTCCGTTCCCGCGACCCGCGACACCCGGCCAACCTGCGTGGCCGCATCGACCGTGCCCGGCTCGCCACGTTCCTCCAGGCCAAGCTGGCCGCGGCCGGGGTCGACGAGTGGTTCCTGTGCGGACCGGTCGACATGGTGGCCGAGCTGCGCGACCTCCTCCTGGAGGAGGGCGTCGAGACCGACCGGGTCCACGTCGAGCTGTTCCACGGGTTCTCGAGGACCGGGTCCGCCGACGGCTTCGCCCCGGCGACGGTCGATGTCTCCCTGCGGGGCGAGCAGCACCGGGTCGCGCTGGACGCCGGCGACACGGTCCTGGAGTCCGCGCTGAAGGCGGGGCTCAAGGCTCCGTACGCGTGCCTCGGTGGCGCCTGTGGAACCTGCCGGGCCAAGGTCGAAACGGGGGCCGTCGTGATGGACCAGAACTTCGCGCTCGGCTCGGCCGAGATCGAGGCCGGCTACGTGCTGACGTGCCAGTCGCACCCCACGACGGACGAGGTCGGCGTCGACTACGACGCATGAGCACGGGCGCGGGACCCGCCGCCGGGGTCGGCGTCAGCGGCCGGGCTCGACGAAGGCGCGGATGAGGCCCTGGGCCTCGTCGGTGCCGACCCGTTCGGCGATGGTCCGCCCCTCCTCGTCGCCCGCCTCGCTCCGCGAGATCGACCAGGCGGTCCTGACCAGGCGGCGCGCCTCGCCGAGCGCCTCGGAAGGGCCGGCGGCGATCGTGGCGGCGATCTCCCGGGCGCGCGCGAGCGGGTCGTCGTCGACGAGCTCGGTGACCAGGCCCCAGTCGAGGGCCGTGGGCCCGTCGAGGACACGGCCGGTGAGCAGCAGCTCCAGGGCGCGCACCTGACCGATGGCGCGGGGCAGCAACCAGGACAGGCCGATGTCAGGGGTCAGCCCGATGCCGGCGTACGCGGTGACGAACTTGGTCGACCGGCTCGCCACGATGACGTCGGCGCCCAGCATGACGCCGAGGCCGGCGCCGGCGGCCGCGCCCTGGACGGCAACGACCGTCGCCACCGGCAGCGCCGCGAAGCGCTGCATGGCCCCGTCGAGCACGTCGGCCAGCTCGCGGATGTAGGCCTGGGGGTCGTCGGCGGCGTGGAAGCTCGCGACGTCGCCGCCGGCGCAGAAGCGTCGTCCGGCCCCGCTCAGCACCACGGCGCCGACGTCGGTCGACCGACCGATCTGGTCGACGGCGGCGGCGAACGCGGTGGCCGTCGGCAGGTCGAACGCGTTCGCCGACTCGGGGCGCGTCAAGGTCAGGTGGGCGACGCCGTCGCTGATCGCGAGGTCGACGGTCTCGGTCATGGGATCTCCTGGAGGCGATTTCGGGTGCGGGTGCTCGCGGCGAGCCTAGGCAGGACGAGCGGCGGAGCCGCAGGCGGACCGGGATCGCGACGTGGTCATGACGTTAATAGATCATGAGGAATATTCATGCGGAGGATTGACTTTGGCGCAGCGGACCGATGTAATCGAAGTCACGTTCTTGTGACCGGCGTCTCACGTCCGCCGTTGGCGGTCGGGGCGCCGGTTCGGTGACTCGGTACGAGGAAAGGGATCCCCAGATGAGCGACGCGACGTCCGACCAGGTGGTGCGTGAGGCGGTCCAGGCCCAACGGGCCCGCGAGGTCTTCGGCCGGTACGCCGTGGCCTGCGACGGAGGGGACCAGACCGCGCTGGCGGCGCTGTTCCACCCCGAGGCGACCGCCGTGTACGTCGAGGACTCCGAGCTGACCGGCGGCGCCGAGATCGCGGCCTGGGTCATCGGTGCGATGGCCCACCTCGTCTGGCAGCAGCACGGTCTGACCGTCATGACGGCCGACGTCGACGGCGACCGCGCTACGGCCGTCGCCTACCTGACGGCGACCCAGGTCGCGGCCGACACCCCGGACACCGCGATGGTCATGAACTGCCGCTACGACGCCGAGCTCGAGCTCGTCGCCGACGACTGGCTCATCCGCCGGCTCCACTTCGGGGTGGGCACGATCGAGCAGCGTCCCGTCCAGCTCGGCTCCCTCGCGGCCACGGCCAGGACGGCGGGCCAGCATGTCTGAGACGCCCCTGATCGAGGTCCTCGAGGGCCAGCAGAAGGGCGGCTGCCCGGTCGTCAACTTCGACTTCAACCAGCCGTTGCCGATCCACTCGTACCACGAGGAGCTCGACCGGATCCGTGCTCTCTCGCCCATCGTGTGGAACACCTACGGCGGTGGCTTCTGGATGCTGCTCAACGACGAGACGGTCCGCGACGCCTTCCACGACCACGAGGTCTTCAGCAGCGAGGCGACGATCCCCACGGTCCCGGATCCCGACTGGCACTGGATCCCCACGATGGAGAACCCGCCCAAGCACAAGCTCTACCGCCGCGTGCTCAACGCACCCTTCTCGCCGCGGGCGATCCGCGAGCGTGAGGACCGCATCCGCGAGCACGCGATCGACTTCATCGACTCCTTCGTGAACGACGGCCGCGTCAACTTCGTCAACGCGTTCGCCAAGGAGTACCCCACCAAGGTCTTCCTGGAGATCCTCGGCCTTCCCCACGAGGACTCGGCCAAGTTCGTGCCGTGGGTCGAGACGGTCTTCGGCGGACTCGGTGCCGAGGACGGCGACGCCACCACGGCCATGGCCGACGCACAGGCCGGGATCCGGAACTACTTCGTGGACCTGCTGGCCGACCGCAAGGCCACCCCGCGCGAGGAGGACTTCTTCACCGATCTCTCGCGGGCGAGCATCGGCGACGTCCCGATCAGCGACGAGGAGTTCCTCAACATCTGCGGCGTGCTGGTGCTCGCGGGCCTCGACACCGTCAAGAGCCAGCTCGGCTACATGATGCTGCACCTGGCGGAGAACCCCGACGACCGTCAGCGCATCGTCGACGAGCCCGAGCTGATCCCGGTGGCCGTGGAGGAGATGGTGCGCGTCTACTCGATCGTCATGGACGGTCGCAAGATCGTGCAGGACACCGAGTTCCACGGCTGCCCCATGAAGGCCGGCGACATGGCGATGCTGACGGTGCCGTCGGCGACCCGCGACGAGACGAAGTACGCCGACCCGGGCAAGGTCGACTTCACCCGCACCGACGCCACGGGCCACCTCGCCTTCGCGGCCGGGCCGCACAAGTGCCTCGGCACGCACCTGGCCCGTCGGGAGATGAACATCGCGCTCGAGGAGTGGCACAAGCGCATCCCGCACTACCGCGCCGTCGACGTCGACGACCTGCGCGAGACCGGCCCTCAGCTCGGCCTGGAGGACCTCTGGCTCGAGTGGGACGTCACCGGCTGACGTCGGTCGGGGCCACCGGGCGGGGCGACGTCAGCGCCACTCGATCAGCTCGTCCATGAGCTCGGGCCGGGCCTCGCGGGACCAGCCGATGACCTCGCGGATGTGGGCCTCCGTCAGGCGGCGTGCCTTTGTCGCGTGACCGTCGACGAGGGCCCGGGCGATCTCGTGGTGCGAGTGGGCCATCGTCGTGCCGTGCTCGGTGGGGTCGACCCGCTGGAGCACCTGGTGGACCACGATGTGGTTGACCGACTGCGTGAGGAGAGTCAGGACACGGTTGCCACCCATCGTCGCCACGACCGCGTGGAAGTCGGTGAGATCGGTGATCATCTCGCCGCGGGAGTGCTGCAGCGGGTCGTAGTCGAGGAACGGACTGAGCCGGGTGAGCTTCCAGCGCCGGTCTGGGAGCGAGGCGACCTTTGCCGCCATGAGGGGCTCGATCGATGCCCACGACTCGAACAGCTCGTCGTACGTGGCGCCGGCGAGGTGGAAGTAGAGGGCTGACGTCCGCGCGAGGTAGCCGGCGTTGAGGGCGTTGACGAAGGGTCCGCCGCCCGGACCGCGCCGTATGTCGAGAATGCCCTGCGCCTCGAGGATCTGCAGCGCTCCGCGGAGCGTCTCCCGGCTGCCGCCGACGTCCTGGAGCATGTCCGACTCGGCCGGCAGTCGGTCGCCGACGCGGTAGCCGTTGCTGACGATGTCCACGATGATGCGCTCGGCCAAGGTCTCCGAGGCCTTCGGGGTCCGGCCGTGGGACGAACCAGGTCCGTCGCTCGCCAGCGGGTCGCCGGACCGGTACTCGATCGGGAGCCCGGGGCGGGTCTCATCGGCATCGTCTTTCATGCGACCTCCTGGAGTGCTGTCGGCCCAGTATCGGGCACCCCGGCGCCCCTCACCGCCGGCATGCCGGTTGACGGAGTTCATCATGAGAATTACGGTGCCTGTGTCGCAGGTCACCCCGTCGGGTGCCAGCGCCGGACGCCCGAGGACGGTACCCGGGCAGCACCCCCGCAGAGACAGGAAAGCCCCATGAGGCGACACCCCACGACCGAACCGGCGGACCAGGCATGAGCACGCCCCGGGAAGCTCCGATCCTGCAGCTCGGACTGTCCGCCTACGACCTGTCGATGGCGAACTTCCTGGCGCTCGCCAGGGCCGCTGACGCCGCAGGGGTCGACAGCCTGTGGCTCGGCGAGCACGTGTTCCATCCGCGGGAGTACACGAGCGTGCACCCAGGCTCCGCGAAGAAGCAGCACCACTCCGGGCCGGTCGTGCAGGAGCGGACCCATCTGCTGGACCCGCTGACGGCACTCTCGGCCGCTGCGGTCGTGACGGAGCGGATCAGGCTCGCGACCGGCATCTTGGTGCTGCCGCTGCGTGATCCGCTCCTCGTGAGCCGGGCCTTGGCCACCTTGGACGAGATCTCCGGCGGACGGATCGTCCTCGGCGTCGGTGCGGGGTGGCTCGAGGAAGAGTTCCAGGCGCTCGGCATCGAGTTCGGCGACCGGGGTCGCCGTCTGCGCGAGGCCGTGACGGTGATCCGGAGCTGCCTCGGAGGTGGCTTCGTCGAGCACCACGGCAAGGTCTTCGACTTCGACGCGCTCCAGGTCGTGGAGGAACCGGTCCACGTCCCGCTGATCATGGGGGGCAACAGCGACGTCGCACTCAAGCGTGCGGCGTCCGTGGGTGACGGCTGGTTCTCCTCCGGCTCGCTGTCGCAGGACGAGGCCGTTGCCCTGCGGCGGCGCGTGCTCGACCTGCTGGACGAGCGCGGTCGCGACGAAACCTCCTTCGAGATGGTCGTGCGTCCGGACCGGTCGGACGCCGACGGAGTCGTGTCGTGCGTCGAGGCCGGCTACCGCCACGTCGTGGTGTGGGCCGACCAGGTGTGGTCGGCGAGTGACCCCGCCGAGGTGCAGGTCGAACGGTTGAGGGACGCCCTGGGAACGATGCGGGAGCGGGCCCGCTAGAGACGAGAAAAATACCTATTCCTCCGGAGGTATTTCTTTATTCATCCGGAGAAATAGGTTGCGTGGGGCGGTTGGTTATGACTAGGGTCACACCCATTCACTGTGGCGCCACTCACACCGGTGGGCTTGGCGGTGCTTCCGAGATCGAGGAGTCCGAATGAAGAAGAACCTGCTGACGCGGATCGCTCTGGCGACCACGACGGCCGTGGCCATGGTTGGTCTGGCGGCCTGCGGGTCCGACGAGCCCAGCAGCACGCTGTCCGAGGGCGACTGGGACTCGGTCGTCGCAGCGGCCGAGGACGAGGGCACCGTCACGATCTACTCCAGCCAAGGTGTCGCGCAGCTGGAGGACTTCGCTGCGGGCTTCAAGGAGAAGTACGGGATCACGGTCGAGATCGTCCGTGACCTCGACTCGAACCTGCTCCCGAAGCTCGACGCCGAGGTCCGGACGGGCCAGCCGTCGGTCGACGTCGTCGTGACCTCGACCGAGTCGGTCATGCAGCAGTACTCCGAGGACGGCACCTTCGCCGAGCCCGTCGCGCCCGTCTTCGACGAGGTCGACGTCATGCGCGGCGAGAACTACTTCGACGTCGACGCCACCGTCATCACCTTCGCGTGGAACACCGACCAGTACGGCTCGACGGTCGAGAACTACGAGGACCTGCTCGATCCGGAGCTGAAGGGCAAGATCGGCGTCCCCGAGCCCACCGTCCCGGCCTTCGTGGACTTCTACCTGTACCTCGAGGACCTCTACGGCGAGGACTTCTCCGAGAAGCTCGCGGCCCAGGAGCCGAAGATCTACCCCGGCGCACTGCCGGCCGCGCAGGCCCTGTCCTCCGGTGAGATCGCTGCGGCGGTCTACGTCGAACCGCAGGTCGACGCGAAGGAAGCCGGAGCGCCGGTCGACTGGGGCTTCGAGGACAAGCAGTGGTCGGCCGTGTTCTACGGCGGTGTCGTCGCCGAGGCTCCCCACCCGAACGCGGGACAGCTCCTGGTCGACTACATGCTGAGCGTCGAGGGACAGTCCAAGATCGCCCGCAACGCGGCGGCGATCCGTCCCGACGTCCCCGGAACCGTCGCCACGACCGACACGGTCCACCGTCTGGACCTCACGGAGATCACGCCCGAGGTCATCGCGGAGTACCAGGCCAAGTGGAACGACCTGTTCCGCTGAGCGGCAGCTCACGGACCTCGACCACCTGACTGCAGAAAGCGGAAAAGCGCATGGCTAGCGTCACCATCACCTCGCTCACGAAGCGATTCGGCGGAGCCTCGAGCGACGCCGTGATCGACGACCTCCACCTCGAGATCGGCGAGGGCGAGCTGCTGGTGCTCCTCGGGGCCAGCGGTTGTGGCAAGACCACGACCCTGCGGTGTCTCGCCGGACTCGAGACACCGACGTCGGGCTCGATCGAGCTCGGAGGGCGCACGGTCTTCGACGGTGAGAAGCGGCTCGAGGTCCCGGCGGAGAAGCGCAGCGTCGGGATGGTGTTCCAGTCCTACGCACTGTGGCCCCACATGAAGGTGCGCAAGAACATCGCCTATCCCCTGAAGGTCCGCAAGATCGGCGAGGGCCTCAAAGGTGGCTGGGTCGAGGAGGTGGCCGACATGGTCGACTGCGGCCATCTCCTCGACCGGTACCCGAGCCAGCTGAGCGGCGGCCAACAGCAGCGGGTCGCCCTGGCGCGAGGACTCGTGGCGCGCCCTGACCTCGTGCTGTTCGACGAGCCGCTCAGCAACCTCGACGCGAAGCTGCGCATGCAGGTGCGTGCCGACCTGCACTCGCTCCACGCGCGCCTGGGCTTCACGTCGGTCTTCGTCACCCACGACCAGGACGAGGCACTCGCCCTGGCCGATCGGATCGCGATCATGCGCGCCGGACGCATCGAGCAGTGTGCGACGCCCCAGGAGGTCTACGACCGCCCGGACACCGACTACGTCGCGGAGTTCATGGGGATGTCGAACCGCATCGTCCTGTCTCGGACCGCGGACGGCTGGGCCGCAGCGGGCGGCGAGCCCATCCGGCTCCCGATCGACTCCGACACCGGCGACGTGATCGCCCGCGCCCGGCCCGACCAGGTCACCCTCAACACCCCGGCGTCCGCCGAGCCGACCATCGCGCTCGCGGCCACCGTCACGGGAACGGTCTACGGCGGCGCGCACGTCGACGTGACCCTCGACGCGGACGGGGTGCGACTCCAGGCGCGGGTCGACGTCAGCGCCCCGGGCGGCCGGGTGGCGACCGGCGACCGCGTCACGGTCCGACTGCAGGCCGACCGCGCGCGCTACTTCCACACCGAGACTGAGCGGGCGCTCCCGCAGGCCGAGCTGCACGAGCAGATCGCATGAGTGTCGCGCTCGAGGAGCGGCCCGAGACGACTCCGGATCGGCCGATGCCGGTGGCGCAGTCGATGGCCTGGGCCAGGGCCCGACGACGCTTCGGCGTGTGGGCCCTGCTCCTGGTCGTCGCGTACCTCGTGGGCATGCCCCTGATCCGCCTCCAGGGCCTGGCCTTCGAGGACGGGGGTGCCGGGTACGAACGCGCCCTCGACACCCCGGCGCTCGCCGAACTGCTGTGGCGGACGGTGTACCTCGCCCTGGGCTCGATGGTCGTCGCGATGGTCTTCGGCACCACGCTGGCCTATGCCGCGAGCCGTCTCCCGCAGCGCGCCGGTTTCCTGCGCACGATCCCGATCATCCCGATCGTCCTCCCGGCAATCGCGATGGTGGTCGGCTGGGCGTTCCTGCTGTCCCCGGGACCGGGCTACCTCAACGCCGCCCTGCGCAACCTCCCGTGGTGGGACCACCTCGAGTCCGGCCCCGTGGACGTGTACTCCCTGCCCTGGATCGTCATCATCACGGGCTTCGGCCTCACGTCGTTCATCTACCTGTTCGTCAGCGCCGGCATGGCCAACATCAGTGCCGACCACCTCGAGGCCGCCCACGTCGCCGGCTCGTCGGGGCTCGGCGTGTTCTTCAAGATCGTCCTTCCGCTGCTGCGACCCTCGCTCATCTACGGTGCCGGAGTCGGCCTGCTGCTGGGGCTGGGGCAGTTCACGGCGCCTCTCCTGCTCGGGACGAACCAGGGCATCCGGGTGCTCACGACGCAGATGTACTTCTCGACGTCGCAGATCCCCGTCGACTACGCGGGCGCGGCGGCCCTGGGTTCGCCCCTGCTCCTGTTCGGCGTCCTGATCGTCATCGCCCAGAAGCTCGGCATCGGCGACCAGACCCGCTTCGTGACACACGGGGGCAAGGGCACCGTCCGTCGACAGCGGCCTTCGCGCTGGGCAGCGGGCTTCATCGTCCTCTACGGACTCGTGGCCGTCGTCCTGCCCATGACCGGGCTCCTCATCGTGGCGCTGTCGCCCTTCTGGAACGCCTCGATCGACCCCGGCAGCTTCACCCTGGACAACTTCCGCACAGCCCTGCAGTCGCCGAACATCATCGAGTCGATCGTGACGAGCCTGGTGGCCTCCATCGCCGCCGTCGCGATCGTCCTCCCGCTGGGGTACGCGATCTCGGCGATCCTGCTCTACCGCCGGGGCATGCCGGTGGCACGCTCGCTCCTGGACTTCCTGGTGGCGCTGCCGCTCGGGATCCCGGCCGTGATCTTCGGCGCCGGCTTCCTGCTCACCTACTCCGAGCCGCCCTTCGTGCTGTACGGCACGACGTGGGTCATCATCCTCGTGTACGCGACCTTGATGCTGCCCTTCGCGACGCGCATGATGACGAACGGCATGCTCGCGCTCGGGTCGAGCTACCAGGAGGCCTCCTGGGTCAACGGCGCCGGGCGCTTGAAGACGCACGTCCTGATCATGCTGCCGCTGCTGCGAGGCAGCATCGGCGGTGCCGTCGCCCTCATGTTCGTGCTGCTGACCCACGAGTTCTCGGCGTCGATGCTCGTGCGATCGCCGATGACCCAGGTCATGGGCACGGTCGTGTACGACTTCTGGAGCAACGGGGCCTATCCGACCGTCGCTGCGGTCTCGATCATCATGACGGTCGTCACCGGGGCGGGAGTGGCGGTGGCGATGACCATCGGCGGCCGCGACGTCCTGAGCAAGCTGTGACGAGCACGAGCACGAGCACGAGCACGAGCACGAGCACGAGTGCACCGGCAGCGGCTCGCGAGACGACACGACCGCTGGTGGGTCAGTGGTGCGTCGTGACGGGAGGCAGCAAGGGCATTGGGCTCAGCATCGCCCGCCGCTTCGCCGAGGCCGGTGGCGACGTTCTGGTCGCTGCCCGTGAGGAGCGCGCGCTCGCGGTCGCGGTGGAGCAGCTCGAGGCCGTGCCCGGCCGGACCGGCGAGGTGGCCATGCAGCAGCTCGACGTCGCCGACCGCAGCTCGGTGGAGGCGCTGTTCGCGCGGGTCGGCGATCTGGGACGGCTCGGGGTCTTCGTCGCGAACGCCGGCAGCGGTTCGCTCGCGTCCTTCCTGGACATCACCCCCGAGGTCTGGGACCGCACGATCGGGCTCAACCTGACGGGCACCTTCGCCTGTGTCCAGGGCGCGGCACGCCGGATGGTGGCGCAAGAAGGTGAGGGTGACTGCTCAATCATCGCGGTCTCCTCGATCCGAGGTCTGGGTGCTCGGCCCGGGACGGCCCACTATGCGGCCAGCAAGGCCGGCCTCAACCAGATGGCGCGTGTGGCCGCCTACGAGCTGGCTCCTCACGGGGTCCGAGTCAATGTGCTGTCCCCGGGCATCACCGACACGCCGTTGTCCTCGGCGAACACCGACGTCCGCGACCGGATGCTCGAACACGTGCCGATGGGTCGCGTGGGCCGCACCGACGACATGGCCGAGGCGGCCCTCTACCTCGCCTCGCCCGCATCCCGGTTCGTCACCGGGACCAACCTGGTGGTCGACGGGGGCGAGTCCCTCTGGTGACGACCGGAACGCGTGGTGGTGGGTGGAGAGCCGGAGACTGGTGAGCGAGGAACGGGACGGAAGGGAGCTGGACGCGATGGGTGTGCTCGACGGTGTGGTGGTGGGAGTGCTGGGCGGCACGGGCGCGCAAGGGCGTGGTCTGGCTCTGCGCTGGGCCTCGGCCGGCATCCCGGTGGTGCTGGGCTCGCGTGACGCGGCCCGTGCCGAGGTCGCCGCGAAGGAGGTGGCCCACCTGGTCACGGCTGCGGGGTTCGACGGCGCACGGGTGTCGGGCGCGGACAACGCATCGTGCGCCGCACAGTCCACGGTGGTGCTGGCAGCGGTGCCGTGGGACGGCCACGGCGAGCTCCTCGAGTCGTTGGCGCCCGAGCTCGAGGGCAAGGTGCTGATCGACTGCGTCAATCCGATCGGGTTCGGCAAGACCGGTCCGTTCCCCCTGGAGGTGGCCGAGGGCAGTGCGGCGCAGCAGGCGCAGGCGGTCCTTCCGGGGTCGCGGGTCGTGGGCGCGTTCCACAACGTGTCCGCGGTCGTGCTGGCGGACCTGTCCCAGATGGAGGTCGACACCGACGTGCTGGTAGTGGGTGAGGAGCGCGACGACGTCGAGCTCGTGCAGGCACTGGCCGACGCCATCCCGGGGGTGCGTGGCCTCTTCGGAGGGCGTCTGGTCAATGCTGGACAGGTGGAGAAGCTGACGGCGAACCTGATCGCGATCAACCGCCGTCACCAGACTCATGCGGGGATCCGCATCACCGGCCGCGGGTTGTAGATCCGGGATGCCTACCTCCTCGCTGCCGTTCCCGGACGTCCGTGCCGGGTCGCCTGCCGCGCTCCCTGCCGAGCGTGAGGTGCGCCGCGCGGTGCTGCGGGCGGAGGCCGGCAAGAGCCTCGACGTCGCCGAGGCAACGTCGCTGCTCGGCGCCCGGGACAAGTGGCTCGACCGGCTGATGGCGGTCGCCGCCCGCGTGCGAGATGCCGGGCTGGCGGCGGTGGGTCGGCCGGGGACGGTGACGTACTCGCCGAAGGTGTTCGTGCCGGTGACCCGGCTGTGCCGCGACCGGTGCCACTACTGCACGTTCGTGGCCACGCCGGCGCAGCTCGAGCGCGACGGTCAGAGCCTGTTCCTGACGTTCGACGAGGTACTGGACATCTGCCGCGCTGGTGCCGAGCACGGATGCACCGAGGCGCTGTTCACGTTGGGTGACCGGCCGGAGGACCGGTGGCCCGAGGCCAAGCAGTGGCTCGCCGAGGCCGGCTACGACTCGACCCTGGAGTACGTGCGAGCGCTGGCGATCCGGGTGCTGGAGGAGACCGGGCTGCTGCCGCACCTGAACCCCGGCGTCATGAGCTGGGCCGAGATGAACCGCCTCAAGCCGGTCGCCCCGTCGATGGGGATGATGCTCGAGACCACCAGTACGAGGTTGTTCACCGAGAGGGGCCAGCCCCACTACGGCAGCCCCGACAAGGATCCTGCGGTGCGGTTGCGGGTCCTGGAGGACGCCGGCCGCCTCGGCATCCCGTTCACCACGGGGATCCTCGTGGGGATCGGCGAGACGCTGACCGAGCGGGCCGAGTCGCTGTTCGCGATCCGGGCAGTGCATCGCGAGCACGGGTCGATCCAGGAAGTCATCGTGCAGAACTTCCGCGCCAAGGACGCCACCGCGATGCGGTCGGTCGACGATCTGGGTCTGGACGAGTACCTCGCCGCCGTCGCGACCGCTCGGGTCGTCCTCGGCCCGTCCGTGCGCATCCAGGCGCCGCCGAACCTGGTGGACCTCAGCGAGTGCCGTGCGCTGCTGGCGGCGGGCGTGGACGACTTCGGTGGCGTCAGCCCGGTCACGCCGGACCACGTGAACCCCGAACGGCCCTGGCCCCAGATCGACGCGCTGCGCGACGTCTGCGCCGAGGAGGGTGTCTCGCTGCGTCCCCGTCTGACGACGCACCCGGAGCTGCTGGACGCCCCGTGGGTCGACCCGCGCCTGCGCGGCCACGTCGACGCCCTGCGCGGTGGTGACGGTCTGCTGGCCGCTGACGCCGCACCCGCGGGTCTGCCGTGGCAGGAACCGGACGGCGGACTCGAGACGACCGGTCGCTCCGACCTGCACGCCAGCATCGACACCACCGGCCGCACCGACGACCGCCGTGGTGACTTCGACGAGGTCTACGGCGACTGGGCCGTCCTGCGTGAAAAAGTGCAGGGCGAGAAGGTCCGCACCGCCCCGGGTCTCCTGGGTGCCGCGCTCGGTACCGACGTGACGGCAGCCCTGCGGGTGGCCGAGGCCGTGCCCTCGTCCCTGACCCACGCGCAGACCGAGACGCTCCTGCGCGCCGACGGTGCCTCACTCGAGGTCGTCTGCTCGCTCGCCGACGCGATGCGTCACGACGCGGTCGGCGACGCGGTGACGTACGTCGTGAACCGGAACATCAACTTCACCAACGTCTGTTACACCGGCTGCCGGTTCTGCGCGTTCGCCCAGCGCAAGAGCGACGCCGACGCCTACTCCCTCTCGCTGGGCGAGGTCGCCGTTCGCGCGACGGAAGCCGTCGCCCTCGGGGCGACCGAGGTGTGCGTGCAGGGCGGTATCGACCCCGAGCTCCCCGGCACCTACTACGCCGACCTCGCCCGGACGATCAAGACCGCCGAGCCCGACCTCCACCTGCACGCGTTCTCACCCATGGAGGTCATGAACGGCGTCGCCCGCACCGGCCTCTCGGTCCATGAGCTTCTCGTCAGCCTCAAAGAGGCGGGCGTCGACTCCCTGCCCGGCACGGCGGCGGAGATCCTCGACGACGACGTCCGATGGATCCTGACCAAGGGCAAGCTCCCGACGGCGCAGTGGATCGACGTCGTCACCACGGCGCACTCCGTGGGCCTGCCCACGACCTCGACGATGATGTACGGCCACGTCGACCACCCGGGCCACTGGGCCACCCACCTCGGGGTGATCGCCCGCATCCAGGAGCAGACCGGCGGCTTCACCGAGTTCGTGCCGCTGCCGTTCGTGCATCAGAGCTCCCCGATCTACCTCGCCGGCGTCGCCCGCCCCGGTCCCACCGTCCGCGACAACCGGGCCGTCCACGCGGTTGCCCGCATCCGCCTCCACGGCCTGATCGACAACATCCAGTGCTCCTGGGTCAAGCTCGGACCCGAGACCTGCACCCAGGTCCTGAACGGTGGGGTCAACGATCTCGGCGGGACGCTCATGGAGGAGACCATCAGCCGCATGGCCGGCTCCACCCACGGCTCACGCAAGGAGATCAGCGAGCTCGTCGCCATGGCGCAGCTCGCCGGCCGGCCCGCAGCCCAGCGCACGACCCTCCACGAGCACCTGCCCGAGGTGGTCGCGTCATGACGGGCTGGACGGCCATCGTCCCCGTCAAGCCGTGGCACCTCGCGAAGTCACGCCTGCAGGCCCCCCACCGGGCGTCACTCGCCCGGGCGTTCACGCTCGACGTGCTGGACGCCGCGATGGCGTCGGACCTCGTCGAACGGATCGTGGTGGTCTCCGCCGAACGAGGTCTCGTCGACGAGACCCGGCGGCGGGGGATTGCCCTGGTGGTCGACCGGCCGGCCGTGGCGACCGGCGGACTGAACACCGCGGTGAACCACGGGTGGCAGTGGGCGAGGCGCACGGCCCCGCGTGACCCGCTCGTGGTGCTGCCGGCCGACCTGCCCTGCCTCGACGCCCAGGCGCTCGACGACGCACTGGCCCGGCTGGCCGAGCACGACCTGGCCTTCGTGCCCGACGCCGACGACATCGGCACGACCCTGCTCTCGGGGTCGACCCCGGACCACCTTCGCTCCGCCTACGGGCCGGGCTCGGCCGCGCGGCACGAACGTCTGGGCCTGGCCCGGGTCCCGGGTGCGGGACTGGCCGTCCGTCGCGACGTCGACACCCTGGACGACCTGACCGCGGCCGTCGAGATCGGTGTCGGCCCGCACACTGCGGCTGTGCTGCAGGACCACGACACGCAGGCACGCACGGCCTGACCGCGCGACCGGTGGGTTGTCCCCCTACGACTTCGTCGTGGGAGGTGCCCCAGTTCGAGTGCGCTCTGGCGCGCCAGCCTCGAAACGCTGGTTGACGCTCATGGCGCTCTGACCAGGGTTTCGAGGCTCACGCCCTGGCGGGCGTTCGCACCTCAACCACCGGGGGTCGGCTGACCTTGGCGGGCGTTCGCACCTCAACCACCGGGGGTCGGCTGACCTTGGCGGGCGTTCGCACCTCAACCACGGGGGGTCGGCTGACCTTGGCGGGCGTTCGCACCTCAACCACCGGGGGTCGGCTGACCTTGGCGGGCCTTAGCACCTCAGGCTCCGGTGACGCGGACGTCGACCTTCGTCGCGCGGCCGTGGGCCGTGGCCAGGGCGAGCAGGCGCTGCACGAACATGCCGGCCTCCACGGCCCGGCGGGCCGGCGACTCCACCAGGACGACCTCGCCGATCGTCACGTCGACACCGTCGGGCACCCCGGCCAGGTGCACGAGGGCTGCGGCCTCGACGTCGGTGGCCGGGAAGCCGCGCACCACGGAGCCCGAGTCGGCCAGCGCCTCCACGACCGCGTCGCGGGCGCCGAGGCCGAAGAGGTCGCCGTTCTCCTCGCGGACGATCGCCGCTGCGCCGGGTCCGTCGTCGGCCGTGAGCAGGTGGGAGGCCAGGCCGCGCACGACCACGACCGGGCGGCCGCCGAGCTTGCCCGAGGCGAGCTCGGCGCCCCCGGCGACCTCGTCGGCGACCGCAGGCGCGGTGACGACGAGCGGCTGGCCGTGCGCGTCCTCGCGGCCGGCGAAGGACTCGACCGGCACGAGGCCGGCGCACCCGATCGCGATGTCGGTCTGGCCGTTCCGCCAGGCCCGTCCCGCCGTGTCGCTGACCACGACGCCGACCGTGCGCCCGGTGAGGTCCCGCAGACGTGAGCGGAGGCGACGGGCCTCGCCGTCGGGGTCGGCGGGCAGCGGCAGCAGGGTGCCGGGCGCGGTGTTGGAGCCGTCGATGCCGGCAGCAGCCATCGTGAGGCCGTGGTGCGTGCGGACGATCAGCGTCTGGTCGCGCCGGGCCACGACGCGGTCGGTCTGCTCGGTCAGCAGGTCGTCCTTGGCGCGGGTCGTCGCGAGTCCGAGGCTCTTGCTGACGACCTTGGACGTCACGACGACGACGTCGCCGTCGGCCAGCTCGACGCGGTCGGCGATGACCGCGGCGAGGTCGTCGCCGGGCTGCACCTCGCCGATGCCGTCGACCGGGGTGAACGTCACGGTGTCAGCCACGGACGAGCCCCCGGCCCATCGTCACGGTGTCCTCCGCGAGGCGTCGGGTGGTCGCGTCGTCGGTCATCCACAGCGGGACCGCGCTCGCGCGGATGCCAGCGTCGGCGATCCGCGGCAGCGACGCGGCGTCGGCCTCGTCGACGAGCCACCCGTCGAGCACGCCGTCGCCCGAGCGCGCGCCGTGCAGCTCGGCGACCGCGGCAGCGCTGTTCTCGAGGCCGAGGCCGGCCAGCAGCTGGTCGGCCATGCCGCGCACCGCCCCGCCGTCGATGATGGGCGAGACGCCCACCACAGGCGCGACCCCACCCCGCAGGAGATCGCGCATCCCGGGCACGGCCAGGATCGGCGCGACCGACACGATGGGGTTCGACGGCGGCAGGATCACGAGGTCGGCGAAGGCGATCGCCTCCCGGACGCCTGGCGCCGGACGGGACGTCTCGATGCCGCGCTGCGTCACACCGCGCACCGGCACCTCCGCGCGGTGTCGGATCCAGAACTCCTGGAAGTGGAGGTCGACGTCCTGGCCGTCGACCGTGGTGGAGATCCAGGTCTCGACCTCGTCCTCGGTCATCGGCAGCAGCCTGACGCGATCGAGGTCGGTGCCCGGCGCCCAGCGCCGGCAGAGCCGGTCGGTGACCTCGGTCAGCCCGGCGCCGCTGCGCAGCATCTCGGTCCGGACCAGGTGCGTCGCCAGGTCGCGGTCACCGAGCCCGAACCAGGCCTGGGGCGCGCCGTAGGCGGCCAGCTCCTCCTTGGCGTTCCAGGTCTCCTGGGTGCGGCCCCAGCCCCGCTCGACGTCGATGCCTTCACCGAGGGTGTACATCACGGTGTCGAGGTCGGGGCACACCCGCAGACCGAACAGCCAGAGATCGTCGGCCGTGTTGGCGACCACCGTGATCTCGTCGTCGGGCGAGGTCGCCGCGAGCAGCCCCCGGATGAAGCGGGAGCCACCGACCCCGCCGGACAGGACCACGATGCGCATCTGGACATCCTCCCAGAGGAGGCGCCGGGCGATCGCTCGGCGCTCGTCGTGCCCGGGTGACATGCTGGACGGGACGTGGTGCGTGTCACGCCACGTGACCGGGGAGGAACCACGATGGCGGAGCACGACGGACCCGTGTCGGACGAGCCCGTGTCGGACGAGCACGGGCCGGGAGACGAGCTCTTCGGCGTCGGTGACGAGACCGGGCTGCAGGTGCACGACCCGAAGTCGGCCGCGGCCGGCGTCACGGGCGTGCGGGTCGCGATGCAGCGCGCCGTGGGCCACATGGGCGCCGCGCGCGCGACGACGACCCTGCTCAAGCTGAACCAGGCCGACGGCTTCGACTGCATGAGCTGCGCCTGGCCCGACCCCGACCCGGAGCACCGCCACACGGCCGAGTTCTGCGAGAACGGCGCCAAGGCGGTCGCGGAGGAGGGCACCACGGCGCGGGCGACGCCGGAGTTCTTCGCCGCGCACTCGATCGCCGACCTCGACCGCCACGACGAGCACTGGCTCGGCCAGGCCGGGCGCATCACGCACCCCATGGTCAAGCGCCCCGGCGGCACGCACTACGAGCCGATCGACTGGGACGACGCGTTCGCCCTGGTCGCGCAGCACCTGAACGGGCTGGCGTCGCCCGACGAGGCCACGTTCTACACCTCGGGTCGCGCGTCCAACGAGGCCGCGTTCACGTACCAGCTGTTCGTGCGGGCCTTCGGCACCAACAACCTGCCGGACTGCTCGAACATGTGCCACGAGTCCACCAGCGTCGCGCTCGGCGAGTCGATCGGCATCGGCAAGGGCTCGGTCAGCCTGCGCGACATCTACGACGCCGAGGTCATCGTGATCGCCGGGCAGAACCCGGGCACCAACCACCCCCGCATGCTCTCGGCGCTCGAGACGGCGAAGCGTCGGGGCGCGAAGATCATCTCGATCAACCCGTTGCGGGAGGCGGGTCTGGTCAACTTCCGCAACCCGCAGAAGCCGCGGGGCGTCGTGGGTCGGGGCACGGACCTGACCGACCTGTTCCTGCCGATCCGCATCAACGGTGACCTCGCGCTGTTCCAGGCGATCGGGTCGCTGCTGGTGGAGTGGGACGCGATCGACCACGAGTTCGTCGCCACCCACACCCACGGGTACGAGGAGTGGGCCGCGCACGTCGCGGCGATCGACTGGGCCACGGTCGAGACGGCGACGGGTCTGACCCGCGCCCAGATCACCGAGGCCGCCGAGATGATCCGCGGGTCGAGCGCCACGATCTACTGCTGGGCCATGGGGCTCACGCAGCACCGCAACTCGGTCGCCACGATCAAGGAGGTCACGAACCTCGCGCTGGTGCGTGGCGACATCGGCAAGCGCGGCGCGGGCGTGTGCCCCGTGCGCGGACACTCCAACGTGCAGGGCGACCGCACGATGGGCATCTTCGAGAAGCCGGCGCCCGAGCTCCTCGACGCCCTGGAGCAGGAGTTCGGCTTCGCGCCCCCGCGTGAGCACGGGCTCGACGTCGTGGAGGCCATCCGGGCGATGCGCGACGGCACCGTGCGGGTGTTCATGGGTCTGGGCGGCAACTTCCTGCACGCGGCCCCCGACACCACGGTCACGGCGGCGGCCCTGCGGCGCACCGACCTCACGGTCCAGGTCTCCACCAAGCTCAACCGCTCGCACCTGGTCACCGGCGACACCGCGCTGATCCTGCCCACGCTGGGCCGCACCGAGGTCGACGAGCGGGCGACGGGCGAGCAGGTCGTCACGGTCGAGGACTCGATGTCGGCCGTGCACGCCTCGCGCGGGGTGAATGCCCCCGCGTCGCCCCACCTGCGGGGCGAGACCGCGATCGTCGCGGGCCTGGCGGCCGCCACGTTGCGCGCGCCCGACGGATCGGACCGCCACGGCATCGCCTGGGGGCAGATGGCCGAGGACTACGACGTCGTGCGCGGCCACATCTCCCGCGTGATCCCGGGCTGCGAGGACTACAGCCGTCGGGCCGGGCGCCCGGGCGGCTTCGTCCTGCCGCACCCGCCCCGCGACTCCCGCACGTTCGCCACGGCGAGCGGCCGGGGCGAGCTCGCGGTCTCCCCCATCGAGGTCCTGCACGTGCCGGAGGGGCACCTCCTGCTGCAGACGATGCGCAGCCACGACCAGTACAACACCACGATCTACGGCTTCTCCGACCGTTATCGCGGCATCGAGGACGGCCGTCGTGTCGTCTTCGTGCACCGCGACGACATCGCGGCGTTCGACCTGCAGGACGGGCAGGTCGTCGACCTGCGGTCGGTGTGGTCCGACGGCGACCATCGCGTGGCCCCGGCGTTCCGCATCGTCGCGTACGACACGCCCCGCGGCACGGCCGCGGCCTACTACCCCGAGACGAATCCGCTCGTGCCGCTCGACTCGACCGCGATCGACAGCAACACCCCGACGTCCAAGAGCGTCGTCGTCCGGCTCGAGCCGAGGCCGGCGTGACGGAGGCGGTCGCGAACCCGGCGGTCGTGGTCCGACCGCTGCACCGTCACGGCGCCGACGGGCTCACCGCAGCCGACGACCAGGTCGCGGTCGAGGCGCCGCTGGAGATCCGGGTCAACGGTCGCGGCTACGCCGTCACGATGCGCACGCCGGGCGACGACCTCGACCTCGCGGTCGGCTTCCTGGTGTCGGAGGGCGTCATCGGCGCCGCGAGCGACCTCGTCGGGATCGGTGCGGTCGAGGGGGAGGAGGGTGATGTCGTCGCCGCCTCGGTGGTGGGTCCCGGTGCGGTCGTCGCGATGGACCGGCAGCGCCACGTCTACACGACCAGCTCGTGCGGGGTCTGCGGGCTCGCGTCAATCGAGGCCGTCACCACGGCCTCGCGCTTCGACGTGGCCCTCGACGGGGTCGTCGTCGCGCCCGAGGTGATCGCGGCGCTGCCGACGTCGCTCCGCGAGGCGCAGGCGGGATTCGACTCCACGGGCGGGCTGCACGCCGCCGGCCTCTTCACGGCCGATGGTCGTCCCGTCGTCGTCCGCGAGGACGTCGGCCGCCACAACGCGGTCGACAAGGTCGTCGGCCACGCCACCCGCCGCGGCGCCCTGCCCCTTGGCGGGCACGTCCTGCAGGTCTCGGGCCGCGCGTCGTTCGAGCTCGTCCAGAAGGCCGCCATGGCCGGCATCCCGGTGCTGGCCGCGGTCAGCGCACCGTCGTCCCTGGCGGTCGACCTGGCCGAGTCGGCCGGCATCACGCTCGTGGGGTTCTCCCGCGGCGGCGGGTTCAACGTCTACACGCACCCGGCGCGCCTCGACCCTCGGTCGTGACGCCGCCGGTGCCGTCCTGACCTCGTCAGGACGAGTCGTGGTGATCTTCCGGAAATCTAATTCCTCATGAGGGTTGACGTAATTGAGAGACCTCTTACATACTGAGCGAACCGGGCTCGACGTGAGCCACGTCACGCCCCTCGACCAGGAGGACCCTTGATGAACCGTCCGATGATCTACGCCACGACCACCCTCCTCGTGGCGGGCCTTCTCGCCTCCTGCGGCTCCGGAGACGACGAGCGAGAGCTCACCGCCGACGGACTCGAGCCGCTCAAGGTGGCCTGCGCGCCGGCCGCGGAGCACATCCCGCGCCAGCTGGCGATCACGGAAGGCTTCAACGAGACCAACGGCGTCGAGCCCACGTGTGTCGACGTGCCCTCGGGCCCCGCTCAGGCAGCAGCCCTGTTGTCGGGCGACCTCGACATCGCGTTCCTCACGCAGGCGAACATCGCGCCGCTGCTCGACCAGAAGCAGGACCTGGTCGTGGTCGGCTCGATCCGGAACAACCTCTACTTCGACCTCATCGTGAAGGAGGGCTTCGACCTCCCGAGCGAGGACCAGGGCTGGAAGGGCGTGATGGAGGACCTGGAAGGCGCTCGCATCGGCGTGGTCGCCCGCGGTGCCGCGGCCGAGGTCATCGCGCGGGCCCTCTTCAAGGCGGCGGGCATCGATCCCGAGAAGCAGACCTACATCGCGACCGGCTTGCCGAACACCACCTTGGCGGCACTGACCGCGGACACCATCGATGCCGCCATCACCCTGGAGCCGGGCATCACGCTGGCGCTCGAGCAGGGCATCGCGAAGCAGCCCTTCTCGCTGCAGGAGGGCACGGGCCCGGACGACTTCGTCTACGACGACCAGCTCATGCTGACCAGCCGTGAGTTCGCCGAGACCAACAAGGACGTGCTCTGCAGCTACCGCCAGGCGTGGGACGAAGGCCTCGAGTTCATGCGCGACAGCGACAACTCCCAGGTCGTCGAGGACGTCGCCGCCGAGCTGCTCGGCCTGCCGGCCGAGAGCGTGACGGCCCTGCTGGAGCGCACGTCGTCCTTCTACCCGGAGACGACGGCCCTCGACGCCGACTCGGTGGAGCCCGGGTTCGCCTTCCTCGCCGAGGAGGGTGCGTCGCAGGCGGCCTACGAGCTGGACGACATCTCCGTGGAGGTGTGCTGACATGTCGAGCGTCGACACGCCCGTGTCGACGGGCCGCACGCCCGTCGCGCAGGCGCCGGCCGTCGAGCTGGACGGAGTCAGCGTCACGTTCGACGTCCCGGGCAAGGGGCAGACCTTGGTCGCTCGCGACATCAGCTTCACCGCCCAGCAGGGTGAGTTCATCGCGATCGTCGGTCCCAGCGGTTGTGGCAAGACCACGGTCCTGAACATGCTCGCCGGGCTCCTGACGCCCAGCGGGGGCACGGTGTCGCGCCACGGCAAGCCCGTCACGGGTCCGTCCCGCGACATCGGATACATGCTGGCCCGGTCGGCGCTGACCCCGTGGCGCACCACGCGGGCCAACGTCGAGCTCGGCCTCGAGATCCGCGGCGTGCCCCGGAAGGAGCGGCGCGAGCGGTCGATGCAGCTGCTGAGCCAGCTGCGCATCGACCACTTCGCCGACGCCTACCCCTCGCAGCTGTCGCACGGCATGCAGCAGCGGGTCGCGATCGCGCGCACGCTGGCGGTCGACCCGGACCTCTGGCTCATGGACGAGCCGTTCGGCGCGCTCGACGCGCAGACTCGGGTCAAGGTGCAGACCGAGTTCCTGGGCCTGTGGGAAGGAACGCCCAAGACCGTGATCTTCGTGACCCACGACCTGTCGGAGGCCGTCATGATGGCCGATCGCGTGATCGTCATGACGGCGCGTCCCGGCACGATCAAGGTCGACACGCGCGTGGACGTGCCGCGCCCCAGGCGACCAGCCGACCTGCTGTTCGACCCGCAGCTGGAACACATCGAGCAGGAAATCTGGAAGGAGCTGCGCGATGAGCTCGGCTGAGACGATGGCCCGTCCGTCCACCACGTCACCGGAGGAGGTCCAGCCTCCGAGGCAACGCCGTTCCGTCTGGCGCCGGCTGGCTGCCGCCGACTGGCGCGTCCAGCTCGGTCGACTCGTCGTCCTGGCCGCCGTGATGCTGCTCTGGCAGGTGGCGGTGGTGCAGGAATGGGTGGAGCCGCTGTACGCGGCCGGTCCCGCCGAGACCCTGACCCGTCTCTGGGAGCTCTTGGGTGAGTCGACCTTCTACACCAACCTGCGCGTGACCCTCGGCGAAGCGGTCGGCGGATGGGTGCTCGGCAGCACGCTGGGCCTGGTGCTCGGCCTCGCGCTCGGCCGCTGGACGCGAGTGGCGGCGGTCTTCGACCCCTTCTTCACGTTCGTCAACGCCACGCCGAAGATCGCTCTGGCCCCCTTCTTCATCCTGTGGTTCGGCATCGGTCAGACCTCGAAGGTCGTGCTCGCGGCCACGATCGTGCTCTTCATCGTCCAGGTCCCGACCCAGGCCGCGGTCCGCACCGTGAACCCCGACCTGAACACCGTGGTGACGTCGATGGCGGCCACCGAGATGCAGAAGTTCCGCAAGGTCGTGCTTCCCGGGATCATGGCGCCGGTCTTCGGAGCCCTCCGCCTCGCCATGGTCTACGCGTTGCTGGCCGCCGTGCTGGGCGAGTTCATCGCCGCTCAGCTCGGCCTCGGGCAGCAGCTGATCACCGCCACGAACCAGTTCGACATGCCGACGGCCTTCGCCCTGCTGATCGTGCTGGCTGCCCTGGCCGTCATCATCAACAGCGCCCTGAGTCTCGTCGAGCGCCGACTCCTGCGGTGGCAGAACGTCGACTCCGGCGGCAGAACGGTCACGATCTGATGACGGTCGGGGGGAATGAGTCGGTCACTGTCGAGGACGAGACCCCGCGCCGCAAGGGTCGGCCACGGAACTCCGACAGCGGGCAGCGTCGGGCCGACATCATGACGGCGGCGCTGCACCGATTCGCGAACCACGGGTACGCCGACACGTCCTTGAGCATCGTCGCCCGCGACGTCGGGATCACGCAGCCGGCCGTGTACCACTACTTCCCGGACAAGGAGAGCCTCTACGAGGCGGTCTTCGACGCCGCCCTGGAGCGGGCGTGGTCGGCCGTGCACGCCCGACTGGCGACGGTGCCGGAGCAGGACCGCAGTCTGCTCGACCTGGCCGAGGCCATGAACGAGGGCGGTCTCGACATCGACCAGCAGGACGCTCGCCAGACCAACCTGTTCCTGACCACGGTGCCCGTGGAGGCCACCCGCCACCACGAGCTGCACCACCTGCTCGAGCGCCGGTCGGCAGTCCAGGACCGGGAGATCCGCGCCATCGTGCTGCCCGCGATCCGCGAGGGGCGGATGTCAGGTTTCGACGACACCGACGCCGCCGTCCGCGCGATCCGGCTGCTCATGATGGGCTGGGCGCTCGAGACGTTCACCCAGCGCGAGAACACGCGGGAGAACACCGAGGTGCTCCGCAGCATCCTGGTGCGTCTCGAGTCGGGTCCTGGCGCGGCGGCCGCGACGCCGGACTCCTCGTCATGAGCGAGCTCGCCGCCGCGGCGACGGCCACGAGCCCTGGCCCTGGGCCACGCGCCGTGACCGTCGTGACCGACCTCGCGGAGATCACGGTGCCCTGGATGTCCGGTGCGCTCGGCCCGGCGCACTCCGGGCCGGACCTGATCGGGGTGTCGGTCGTGCAGATCGGACAGGACAGTGGCCACCTGGGGACATCGGCCCGGGTCAGCCTCACCTACACCGCAGGCCGCACGCCGGGTCCCGAGACCGTCGTGGTCAAGATGCCCGCCCAGTCGGCCGAGTCCCTCGAGACCGCTCGGCGGGGACGGCTCTACGAGCGCGAGGTCCGGTTCTTCACCGACCTGGCTCCCCACACCGAGGTCCGTGCCCCCGGTTGCTACGGCGCCGGCTACGACGAGGAGCACGGCACCTTCGTCCTCGTGCTGGAGGACGTCGAGGCGCGGACCGAGTGCGACCAGCTCCTCGGGTGTCCCCCCGAGCGTGCGCGACAGGTGGTGCGTGAGCTGGCCCGCCTGCACGCCTCCTGGTGGGAGCGCCCGAGCCTGCGCGAGCACCCGTGGCTCACGACGTTCCTCGACGAGGCGCGCATCCGCAACATGTCCCGCCTGCTCGAGCAGGGGTGGCCCCTGGCGTGCGCGAGGCTCGGCGACCGGCTGTCACCGCAGGCCGTGGAGATCGGGGAGCTCGTGCTCGAGCACTTCGACCAGGTCATGCGCATGCTGGACGAACCGGCCCAGACGCTGCTGCACGGTGACACCCGACTGGACAACGTGATGTTCGACGCCGGCGTGGCCCGTGCGCCGGTCGTCCTGCTCGACTGGCAGAACGTCAGCCGAGGTCCGGCGGTCGCCGAGCTGGGCTACTTCCTCGCGCAGAACCTGACCGTGCAGGACTTCGCCGAGCACCTCGACGCACTCGTCGGCGTGTACTGCGACGAGCTCGCCGCCCGCGGGGTCGTCGACGTGTCCCCCGAGACCCTCCGGGGCACGCTCTGGCAGGCGCTGCCGGTCACCTTCACCGTGGCCGCGGCGATGTTCGTCATGGCCGACCTCAGCCGCCCTCGGGCGCTGGAGCTCGCGGCCGTCATGACCGAGCGCGCCGTCGGCGCGGCCCAGGAGCTCGGTCTCGTCGCGGCACTCGCCACCCTTCCCACGACACCAGGAGACATCGGATGAGCACGTTGACGGACAAGGTCGCTGTGGTGACCGGAGGATCGGCCGGGATCGGTCGGGGGATCGTCGAGCGCTACCTCGACGAGGGCTGCCGGGTGGTCTTCGGCAGCCGCGGTGCCGAGGCGGGACACGCGATGGTGAGCGAGCTTGCCGCGGGTGACCGCCTCCACTTCGTGCAGACCGACGTGACCCAGCAGCACCAGGTCGAGCGACTGGTCGACGAGACCGTGCGGATCTTCGGACGGGTCGACATCGCCGTCCTCAACGCGGGCGGCACGGGACGGTCCAGGCCGGTCGTCGACATGCCCGACGAGGAGTGGGAGCTCGAGCTGAACCTCAACCTGAACCACACGTTCTGGGCGATGCGCCGCGTCCTGCCCCACCTCGTGGGTCAGGGATCGGGACGCGTCATCTCCATCTCCTCGGTCGAGGGCAAGCACGCCAAGGCGGGGGTGGCGGGCTACGTCGCGAACAAGCACGCGATCAACGGCCTGACCAAGGCCGTGGCCAAGGAGGTGGGCCCGTCGGGGGTCACGGTCAACGCCATCTGTCCGGGCCTGGTCCTGACCGGCCTCGCCGAGCGCGGCGCCGGCCAGGGACTGGGTGTCGGCGGCTTCGAAGCCGTGGTCGAGCTGTACAGCCGCGAGGCGGCGCTCCAGCGCCCGGTCACGGTCGACGAAGTGGTGGCGGCAGCGGTCATGCTGGCCTCCGACGCCGCCTCGGGCATCACGGGCGCGCTGATCTCCGTCGACGGTGGCACGGCGGCGTACTGATGGCGCCGTCGAAGCCGGGGCCCGGCGTGCAGGACGTGCACCGCTGGCCCGGTCGGGTGTACGACTCGGGCCACGAGCCGGACCCACGATTCACCCTCGCCAACGAGCGCACCTTCCTGGCCTGGACCCGGACGGCGCTCGCCCTGATCGCCGCCGGGGTGTCGTTGGCCGCCTTCGTCGAGGACTTCCCGCGCGGCCTGCGCGAGGCGGTCGCGATCGCCCTGATCCTGACCGGGATGGCCACGGCCCTCTCGGCGTTCGTGCGGTGGATGAAGGCCGAGGCGGCCCTGCGACACGACCGCCCGTTGCCCGGGCCGGGCCTGGCCCCCGTGCTCACCGCGGGACTGGCTGTCGTGGCCATGGTCCTCGCCGTCCTGGTCATCCTGCGCGGATGAGCGCGTCGGTGTGGGACCCCGGTCTGCAGAACGAGCGCACGACCCTGGCCTGGGGCCGTTCAGCCCTGGCGCTGCTGGTCTGCGGACTTCTCACGGCGACCCTCGCCGCTTCGCGGCACTGGTTCCCGGCCGTCGTCGTGGCGCTGGTCGCGATGGGCTCCGCCGCGGGCCTGCGTCGCGTGGCTCGGCACCGCTACCTCGACGCGTCGTCCGCGCTCGTCGCCGAGCGGCCGCTGCCCGACGGCCGGCTGGGTGCGGCGCTGGTCCTCGGGGTCGTCGGCCTCGGCGCCCTCGCGGTCACCCTCGTGGTCGTCACGTCGACGGGAGCGATCCGTGCCCGCTGACGACACGCCACCGGCACCGACGTCCGACGGACGCGGTCCCACGGCCGGACAGCCCCGCGGATCCAGCACGAGAACGGAGCACAGCATGCGGTCACCCAGTTCCTCGAGCGCCTACCGGGACTTCGACGGCAGGGTCGGGCGCGTCTTCGCGACCTCCGAGCCGTCGTGGCCCGAGCGCCCCACGGCGCCGGAAGGATCACCGAACGTCGTGGTCATCCTGGCGGACGACCTCGGCTTCTCGGACCTCGGCTGCTACGGCTCCGAGATCCCCACACCGCACATCGACGCGTGCGCGCAGGAGGGCATGCGGTACGGCAACTTCCACGTCGCCCCCATGTGCTCGCCGACCCGCGCCTCGCTCATGACCGGCCGCAACCCGCATGCGAGCGGCATGGGCTTCGTCGGTCACGTGGACCCGGGCTTCCCCGGGTACGCCTCCGAGCTCCCGGAGGACCAGCCGACGCTCGCGGAGGTCATGCGGTCCAACGGGTACACGACCTTGATGCTCGGGAAGTGGCACCTCACGAAGGAGCGCGACATGTCGGAGGCGGGGTCGCGCGCGTCGTGGCCCCTGCAGCGCGGGTTCGACGAGTTCTACGGATTCCTCGAGGCGCTGACCAACTTCCACCACCCGCACCGGATGCTCGAGGGCAACACGGTCGTGCAGACCGATCAGTACCCCGACGACTACTACCTGACCGACGACCTCACCGACCGTGCCGAACGCATGGTCCGGGAGGTCAAGGCTGCCAATCCCGAACGCCCCTTCTTCATGTACTTCTCGCACGGCGCCGTCCACGCGCCGCTGCACGCCAAGCAGGAGGACATCGCGCGTTTTCGCGGTTGGTACGACGAGGGGTGGGACGTCCTGCGCGAGCAGCGGTTCGCTCGCCAGCGAGAGCTCGGCGTCGTCCCCGACGGGACCGAGCTCCCGCCGCGCAACCACGAGGCGGGCGAGGACGTACAGGCCTGGGACTCCCTGAGCGAGACCGAGAAGAGCCTGTACCCGCGATACATGGAGGTGTACGCCGCCATGGTGGCCAGCATCGACGAGAGCGTCGGACGCCTGCGCCAGGTCCTGGACGAGCTCGGCGAGCTCGAGAACACCGTCTTCCTCATCACGAGCGACAACGGCGCCTCCCGCGAGGGCAAGGCCTCCGGCACGACGGCGTACTTCCGGGACGGTGGCAGCCAGACCCGCGACGTCACCGAGGACGTCCTCGCGGAAGCGCTCGAACGCATCGAGGACATCGGTGGACCGACGACCTGGCCCCACTACCCCCGGGGCTGGGCCATGGCGTGCAACACCCCGTTCCGCCTGTACAAGATCAGCGCGTTCGCGGGTGGCCACCAGGTGCCTCTCGTGCTCTCGTGGCCGGCTCGGCTGCCACCCGCCGGGTCGATCGTCAGGCGGCAGTACGCCCACATCAGCGACGTGCTGCCCACCCTCGTCGAGCTGCTCGGGCTCGACATGCCCGACCATCGCCACGGCCGTCCGGCCCAGCCGGTGACCGGCGTGAGCCTGCGCGAGGTCATCGGTGACCCGCATGCCCCGACGCCCCACACCGAGCAGCACTACGAGTGCCTCGGCAACCGCGCGTTCTACCGCGACGGCTGGGAGATCGTGACGGCCCATCGGGCCCTCACGCCCTTCTCCGAGGACCGGTGGCAGCTCTTCCACACCGCCGAGGACCCGGCGCAGGTCCACGACCGCGCGGCCGAGCTGCCCGAGCTCGTCGCGGAGCTCGCGGCGGCGTGGGAGGAGGCGGCCTGGGAGAACCAGGTCTTCCCGATGGACGAGGGCAACCGCCTGAAGCACCTGCTCCAGCCGCCCGGCCTGGAGGGCTTCGAGCGGCCCGTCCGCCTGACGCCCCACCAACCCACCCTGGAGCGATGGCGGTCGAGTCGCCTCACGGGCGGACGGTCCTTCCGGATCACCGTGGACTGGTCGTACCGCGCCGGTGACGCGGGGGTGCTCCTGGCCCACGGCGGACAGGAGGGCGGGTACCTCCTCTACGTCGAGGACGGTGAGCTGCACTTCCTGCAGAACCAGTTCGGCACCGAGCACCGCCTCGCCCCGGTCCCCCTGACCGACGGTTGCGCCGAGGTGGTCGTGACGGTCGACGCTCCAGGAGGGGGTCGGTGGGACGTCGGGCTGACGGTCGACGGCACGGCGTCGGGCCGGTCCGACGGCTTCGTGCAGATGGCGGGATTCCTGCCGTTCAACGGCATCGACGTCGGTGTCGACCGTCGTTCGCCGGTGTCGTGGGAGTTGTACCGACGCCACGGTTGCTTCCCCTTCACGGGTCGGCTCGGTTCGGTGACCATCGCACCGGGGCCGGTCTCGCCGGATGCCCGGGAGCGTCGGATCGCCGAGGCGGTCGCGATCGGGATCGGACTCGAATGACCGCGCCTGACGCGGCAGCGTCGATGCAGCTCATCCCGGCGGGAGCGTTCTGGATGGGTTCGGACGACGCCTACCCCGACGAGGCCCCAGCACACCGGCGTGAGGTCGAGGCGTTCTGGATCGACGTCACCGCGGTGACGAACGAGCAGTTCGCCCAGTTCGTGGAGGCGACGGGTCACGTCACCGGTGGGGAGCGGCCGCACCGCGGAACGGCGCTCCCCGGTCCGCACGGATCGGTCACCCCCGCGGGATCGGCCGTCTTCGGCGTCCCGGACGGTCCTGTCGACCTCGCATCGGGCTCCTGGTGGTCTCACGTGGCCGGCGCCTCGTGGCGCGCACCCGAGGGGCCGGGCAGCGACCTGCGTGGTCGGGCCGCCCACCCCGTCGTCCACGTGACCCACGCGGACGCCACCGCGTACGCCCAGTGGTGCGGCAAGCGCCTCCCGACCGAGGCCGAGTGGGAACGGGCCGCGCGGGGCGGTCTCGACCGTCAGGAGTTCGCCTGGGGTGACGAGCGGGAGCCGGGCGGCGTGCCGCTGGCCACGACGTGGCCGACCGACACGTTCCCCGTGCTCGAGGACGGTGGGCGCGCTGCGGGCACCACCCCGGTCGGGACCCATCCGGCCAACGGGTACGGCCTGCTCGACATGATCGGCAACGTCTGGGAGTGGACGTCGGACCGGTACGAGGCCGGGCACCGACCGGCCGGCCCGTGCTGCGGCCCGGGTCCACGGTCGGACGATCCCCTGGCTGCGGTGCGCCCCAGCCTCGTGCTCAAGGGCGGGTCCTACCTGTGCGCCCCCAACTACTGCCGTCGCTATCGACCGGCAGCACGGATCCCCCTGCTCGCGGACGACTCCGCCAGCAACGTCGGCTTCCGGTGCGTCGTCGACGAGCCTGCCGCGCCCACCCACCGACCCTCCGGGAGACGCTCGTGAACAGCCCGACCGACCCCAGCGCCACGACGGTGCCGACACCACCGCTCCCGCTGGAGCGAGCCGTGCTCCTCGGTGTCGAGGGGGTCATGACCGTGACCCTCGTCCGACATGGGCAGCAGGTTCCGCAGTCGGGCCCGACCTACGACGCGGCCGCCTCGGTGGACCCGCCGCTGTCGCAGCTCGGCCGAGCGCAGGCCGACGCCGTGGCGGCGCTCCTCGCCGACGACCCCGTCGACGCCGTGGCCTGCAGCCCGCTCTTGAGGGCCCACGACACGGCGCGGCGCATCGCTGACCGCCACGGGCTGGAGCCCTCCGTCCACCGTGACCTCCGCGAGGTCGAGACCTTCCGGTACCTGCCGGACGACGTGCCGGCGGACCAGCCGTCGGAGGTCGTGCTGGCGGGGATCCGCGAGCGGTTCCTGACCCGACCCGGATGGGACCTCTACCCGTGGTCGGAGCGCAGTGCGGAGTTCCGACATCGCGTCAGCTCGGCGATCGAAGGACTCATCGCGCTGCACCGTGGTGCCCGACACCTCGTGATCGTGAGTCACGGCGGGGTCATGAACGGCTACCTCGCCGACGTCCTGGGCATCGGTCCGGACCTGTTCTTCCTCCCCGCGCACACCTCGGTGTCCCGGGTGCGAGCTGGTGACGGGCGCCGCGCGCTCGACTCACTCAACGACACCCGGCACCTCCGTCCCGACCACGTCACCCACTGAGAGATGGCCCCCATGCGCTTCCATGATCACGTGCTGTTCGCCACAGGTGGCGGATCCGGCATCGGCGCGGCGGTGGCCCGCCGCTTCACCGACGAGGGCGGCACGGTGGTCGTCGCCGACAAGGACGCGGCTCGGGCCGAGGCCGTGGCGCAGGGGCTGCGAGGAGCAGTGGCCGTCACGGTCGACGTGTCGGACGAGGACTCCGTGCGACGAGCCGCCGAGGTGGTGCGTGAGCGCTTCGGCCGCGTCGACGGGGTGCTCAACGCCGGAGGCCATGCCGACTTCGGTCCGTTCGAGGAGTGGTCGCTCGAGCGATGGAACCTCATGATGGCGGTGCACGCGACCGGACCGTTCCTGGTGTGCAAGCACCTGATCCCGCTGATGCGTGAGCACGGCGGGGGGTCAGTCGTGAACGTCGCCTCGGTCGCCGCGCTCGTCGCGCAGCGGGGCAACGCACCGTACGGAGCCGCCAAGGCCGCGGTGATCGGCTTCACCCGTCAGATCGCCCTCGAGGTGGCGCCCGAGGTGCGGGTCAACGCCGTGGCGGCCGGACGCGTGCACACGGCGATGACCGAGCCGCTGATCGTGGCCCGGGGCGGCGGGAACGCCGCTGACGGTGCCGCTGCCTTCGGGCAGGCCAACATGCAGGGTCGCGTCGCCAGTCCCGACGAGATGGCGGCGTCGATCTGCTTCCTCCTGTCAGAGGACGCCAGCTTCATGACCGGCAGCGTGCTCGTGGTCGACGGCGGGGAGACGGCGCGGTGATGCGGGCCGTCCAGTACCGCACGGTCGGCGCAGGTCCCGCGGTCGTCGACGTCCCCCGGCCCGAGGTGGGGCCGGGGCAGGTCCTCCTGGACGTGCTGGCGGCCGGTCTGTGCCACTTCGACGTGTCGGTCATGGCCTGGCCCGCGGACGCCTTCCCGTACGCACTCCCCATGACGCTCGGCCACGAGTGCGCCGGCCGGGTCGCCGCGACCGGCGCCGGGGTCTCGGCGGTGGCGGTCGGTGATCTCGTGGCGGTCTACGGCCCGTGGGGCTGCGGGACCTGCGAGGCCTGTTCGCAGGGTCGGGAGAACTACTGCACCCGCGCCGTGTCGCTCGGGATCCGGCCGCCCGGTCTGGGTCGCGACGGAGCTCTGGCCGAGCAGATGCTGGTCGACGACGAGCGGCACCTGGTGCCGCTCGAGGGTCTCGACCCCGTGCAGGCGGTCCCTCTCACCGACGCCGGGCTGACGCCGTACCACGCCGTGAAGGCGGCGTTGCCGGTCCTGACGCCGGGGGCGACCGTGGTCGTCATCGGGGTCGGGGGCCTGGGGCACGTCGCCGTCCAGCTGCTCCGTGCGCTGACGTCCGTGCGAGTGGTGGCGATCGACGTCGACGCGAAGCGTCTGGACGGAGCCCGTACGGCTGGTGCCGAGGAGGTCCTGCTCGCGGACGACCGGACGGCCGAGCGGGTGCGTGACCTGAACGACGGCCAGGGGGTCCGGGCGGTCTTCGACTTCGTGGGCAGCCAGTCCACGCTCGATCTCGCCGCCGCCGTGGCGGGTGCGGAGGCGCACGTCTCCATCGTGGGGGTCGGCGGGGGATCGTTGCCGGTCTCGTTCCGCACGATGCCCTTCGGGGCCACCGTGCGGTGCTCCTACTGGGGGACCCGCCACGAGCTCGTCGAGGTGATGGCGCTGGCGCGCTCCGGGGCGATCGTCGTCGAGCACGAGCTGATCTCGCTCGAGGACGTGCCGGAGGCCTATGAGCGCCTGCGGGTCGGACGGGTGCACGGGCGGGCCGTGGCGGTTCCCGGCGCTGGGGACCTGGCTCGCACCGGCGGTCTCAACCGCTGACGTCGCCGGCCGCTCGGGCGGTCGCGGCGGACCAGGCCAAGGACGCCTGCATGACCGTCTGTCGCTGCTGGTCGTGGTTCGCCGCGACGGCCAGCGCCCCGACGAGACCCGTCAACGGGTCGGCCACGGCGTCGCCGTAGAAGCCGGGGAGCCCGTCCCGGTCGACGACCACGAGTCCACCGGCGACGGCGGCGTCGTCGCCGAAGCCGACCCGGTGGGGCTGCTCCGGGCCGTGGCCGGTGATCTGCAGCCACGTCCGCGCACGTCCGTCGGGCATGACCTGCCCCGGGCCGACGCCGAGTCCTTCCAGGGCCCGGGGTCGGCTGGCCTCGACCACGACGTCGGCCGACGAGACGAGCGCGTGCAGCGCGGCGCGTCCGGACGTGGTGGTGACGTCGATCGAGCGCACCTCGGCCCCCACCCGCAGCTCGTCGTAGAACGCGGGGCTTCCCCACCGGGACGCGTCGGGCCGCGTGGTCGACTCGACGTGCACGACCTCTGCCCCGAGCCGGCCGAGCAGGTGGGCGGCCAGGGGCGCGGCCCAGAGCGAGCCCAGGTTCACGACCCGGAGCGAGGTCGAGGAGGTCGAGGCCGGGGCGGAGCTCGTGCGCCAGGGCTCTGCGGGGACGGGCGTCTCGCCCAGCCGCGAGGCCGGCAGGCCGAGCATCGTGGCTCGGTCCACGACCGCCTGCGCGGGGAGCCGCGCCGACCACCCTTCGACGTCGGTCCATGCGGCGTCGACCTGGTCCTCCACGAGGGCCGGCACCAGCTCCACGTCGCTCGGGCGCGCCAGGTTGAGGGACCACCAGCCGTCGGCCGCCCGGAGGAGGCGGGCGTCGGGCCCGTGGGCTCCCTCGGGATCGATCGCGGAGAGCCGGGCCCGGCGGCCCAGCAGCTCGGCACCGTCGAGGGGCAGGGCGGTGTCGAACCGCTCGGCGGCGACCGACGTGAGCGTCGTGGCCAGCGCGCGCGCCAGCGTGGCCGGCCGGCCGTGCGCCGTCCACCCGGTAGTCGACGATCGCGTGGGGTCTCCCGCCAGACCCGTCGCGAGCCAGTCCGCCAGTGCCTGGTCGGGCCCGACGGACGCGGCGTGACGCAGGCCGCGCAGCACCTCGGTGTCCACCGCGGAGACCTCGCCTCGACCCATGTCCTCATCCTGCCCGGTCCACGGGCCTGGTGAGAGGATGAGGTCATGTCGACCGCGCCTGGCTCCTCGGGCGTCGTCGTCCTGCGGCCCGGTGAGGTCGACGAACCCGACGACACACGCATCTCGGTCCTCGTCCTCGGTCCCGAGGGCGACGTCGACGTCGATGCGGACGTCGACGTGGTGGTCGCCCCGCACGGATCGACCGCGGCCGCGCGCCGTGAGGTCGTGGGTGTGCCCGACGTCGACGCGACGGTCGCCACGATCCGGCGGCGGGTCGCCGAACGTCCGCTCGCCGCGGTCGCGCTGGCCCGGTTGCTGCCGCGCGTCGTCGGGGTCGACGTGCCGCACGGGCTCGCGCTCGAGTCGCGCACGTTCTCGGAGCTGCTCGCCGGCCCCGAGTTCGCGGCGTGGCTGGCGGCGCGCGGCGCCCCACGTCCGTCCGGTGACCCGCACCGCATGCGGCTCGATCGCGTCGGTGACGACCTCACGATCACGCTCGACCGCCCCACCCGGCGCAACGCCTACGACGCGGCGATGCGCGACGCGCTCCTCGAGGCGCTGGAGATCGCCCGGCTCGATCCCGACGTGCGCGTCACGCTGCGCGGGGCCGGGCCCGACTTCTGCGCCGGGGGTGACCTCGACGAGTTCGGCACGGCCCAGGACCTGGACGCGGCGCACGAGACCCGCGTCGCGGCCAGCCCGGGCGCCCTGGTCCACGCGCTCCGCGACCGGGTCACGGCCCACGTGCACGGCCACGCCGTCGGCTCCGGCATCGAGATCGCGGCGTTCGCGGGTCACGTCCGCGCTGACGCGGACGCCCGATTCGCCCTTCCGGAGGTCGCGATGGGCCTGGTCCCGGGTGCCGGCGGGACCGTCAGCCTGTCGAGGCGCATCGGCCGGCACCGCCTGCTGTGGTGGGGGCTGACCGGCACGGTCCTGGACGCCGCCACGGCTCACCGATGGGGGCTCGTCGATGAGCTCGTCGACTAGCGGCAGCAACCTGCTCGTCCGCGACGTCGCGCTCGACGGTGCGCGGCTCGACTGCCGGGTCGTCGCCGGGGTCGTCGCCGAGCTCGCGGCCGGCCTGACGCCGCGGCCGGGGGAGCAGGTCGTCGACGGTGCCGGCGGTGCGCTGCTGCCGGGACTGCACGACCACCACGTGCACGCCTTCGCCGCCGCGGCGGCCGCCGGGTCGCTCGACCTGCGGGGCGGTGCCCTGCCGGCTCAGGGACAGGCAGCCGCACCGGAGCGCGCCGGGGTCCGCGACTGGGTCCGCGCGGTCGGCCTGGGCGACGACGACGCGACGGCCGCCGACCTCGATCGCGTCTGGCCGTCCCGTCCCGCCCGGGTGCAGCACCGCTCGGGGGCGCTGTGGGTGCTCAACACCCGGGCGATCGAGCTGCTCGAGGGCGTCCTCGAACCCGAAGAGCGGGCCGATGGTCGGGTGTGGCGAGGCGATGCGCGGCTCGGTGAGGCGCTCGGCCGGCTCGACCCCCGGGGAGTCGAGGACGACCTCCGTCCCTGGGGCGAGCAGCTCGCCGCCAGGGGGGTGACGGGACTGACCGACGCGACCGTCGGCCTGGAGGCCTCGGGCCTGGCCGTGGTCCGGGCGCACCTGCCGCAGCGGGTCGTCTCGCTCGGTGCGGAGGACGACGGGCTGCCGGTCAAGGTCGTCGCCGGCGACCACGGGCCGGTCGACGGCTCCGACCGATGGTCCGAGCTCGTCACCGCGGTGCGCGCGGCGCGCGAGCGTGGCCGTCCGGTGGCGGTGCACGCGGTCTCGGCCGCAGCCCTGGCGATGGTGCTGGCGGTCCTGGACGAGGTCGGCGTGCTGCCGGGCGACCGGGTCGAGCACGCGGCGGTGTGCGACGACGACGCCGCCGACCGGCTGGCCGAGCTCGGCGTGACCGTCGTGACGCAGCCCTCGATCGCCGCGCGCCGGGGGCGCGCCATGGTGGACGCGTCCGAGCCGGAGGACCGCGCGTGGCTGTGGCGCATCGCCGGCCTGCGCGACCGCGGCGTGCGGGTCGTGCTGTCGAGCGACGCCCCCTACGGCGATGTCGACCCGTGGGCCACGATCCGGCTGGCGGCGGCCGGGCTCCCGGACGACCGCTCACCGTGGCTGCGGGACCAGACGATCTCGGCCCGCGAGGCGCTGGCGTCCTACCTGACCCGGCCCGAGGACCCGGCCGGAGCCGTGCGGGCGGTGCGGCCGGGTGCGGCGGCCGACCTGTGCGTGCTCGACGCGCCGCTCGACGTCGTGCTCGACCGCGTCACCGGAGGCGACACCGCCTCACCCGTGCGGCTGACCGTGATCGACGGTCAGGTCGTCAGTACACGTCCTGGCTGAAGCGACGCTGGCGCTTGAGGCCGGCGACGTAGTCCCAGGCGGCGTCCTCGGACATCGCGCCGTGGGTCGCGACGACCTCGACGAGTGCCGACTCGACCGCCTGCGACATCCGGACGCCGTCGCCGCAGATGTAGAAGTGCGCGCCGTCTTGGAGCCAGGCGTAGACGTCGGCCCCCTGCTCGCGCAGCTTGTCCTGGACGTAGACCTTGTGCTCCTGGTCGCGGGAGAAGGCGGTCGACAGCCGCGTGAGCAGACCGTCCTGCTGCCAGCCCGTGACCTCGTCGCGGTAGAGGAAGTCGCACGTCTCGTGCTGGTCGCCGAAGAAGAGCCAGTTCCGGCCCGACGCGCTGCGGGACCGGCGCTCGAGCAGGAACGAGCGGAACGGTGCCACGCCCACGCCGGGGCCGACCATGATGACGGGGGCATCGTCGGCCGGCAGCCGGAAGCTGGGGTTCGGCGCGAGGAAGACGGCGACCTGCGAGCCCGCGGGCAGCGCCGCGGTCATCGTGGCGGACCCGGCGCCGACGCGGTCACGTCCGTCGCGGTGGTACCGCACGCACGAGACCAGGAGGTCGACGGTCTTGGGCGACTCGGTGGGGCTCGAGCTGATCGAGTACGACCGGTGCTGGAGCGAGCCGAGGAGCGCGGCGACGCGGTCGGCGTCGCGCTTGTCCTGCGGGAGCATCTCGACGAGGTCGAGGGCGTCGCGCCCCCACAGCCAGGCCTCGAGGGCCTCGCGGTCGCGGGTGCCGAGCAGGTGGGCCAGCTCCTCGTCGCCGGACTGCTCCGCGACCCAGTCGACCAGGGCGCGCGACGGCAGGCGCAGCTCGAGGCGGTGGGTCAGCAGCTCGCGCCAGCTGGCGTCCTGACCGGCGGGCGTCGCGTCGGCGCTCACGCCGAGGGCGGCGACGAATCCGTCGACGAGCTCGGCCGGGTTGACCGGGACGACGCCGATCGAGTCGCCGGGCAGGTACTCGATGGCACTGTCGGCGAGGTCGACCTCGACGTGGTGGACCGCCTTGTGGGACTCGGAGCCCGACAGCTTCGCCGTGTGGCTGATCGTCGCCAGGAACGGGTCCTGCCGCGTCCAGCGTGCGGCGGAGGTCGTCGACGGCTCGACGTCCACGCTCGCGCTGCCGGACGTGTCCTCGACGTCCGCGCCGCCGAACGTCGAGGTCACGGCCTTGATCCACTGCTGCGACGGTCGCTCGTAGTCGAGGTCGCAGTCGAGCCGGTCCAGCACGCGTCGTCCGCCGAGCTCGGCGAACTTCTCGTCGAACATGCGGCCGGCCGCGCAGAAGAACTCGTAGGACGAGTCGCCCAGCGACAGCACGGCGTACTGCAGGTGGGACAGGTCGGGGGCGTCGCTCTCGAGCTCGTCCCACAGGTCCTGGGCGCTGTCGGGCATGTTGCCGTCGTCGTACGTCGACGAGACGAGGGCGACGTGCGTCATGGAGTCGAGGTCGGCGACGCCGAACTCGTCCATCGACATCAGCGTGGTCGTGTAGCCGTCGGCCTCGAGCGCGTCCGAGGTGTCCATCGCGACGACCTCGGCATTTCCGGTCTGGGAGCCGAAGAGCACATGGATGAGCGGACGGTCGTGGCTGGCTGGCATCGGGACTCCCTGGCGGTTCGCTCGTTCTGTCGGCACCCTGTGACGGGCATCACGTATAAACAGCATGAGGAATACATCACGTCGTTGTCAAGCGCAGTCGCTCTAAACCTCATGAGGAAAATTCATCACGATGATTGACTTTCGGTCGCGACGCCGGTGTAATCGGGGTCACGTTGGTGTGATGCACGTCTCGCGGCCCGCTGCTGCGTTCGAGGTGCGCCCGCCGAGGCACCTGCGACGAGAGGCGACCGAGACATGAACGACCAGATGAGCAACGCGGAGCTGCACGAGGCCGTGCACGCCCAGCGGGTGGCCGGCGTGATGACGCGCTACGGCCTGGCGTGCGACGAGCGCGACCGGGCGACCCTCGAGCAGCTGTTCCACCCCGAGGCGCGGGCCGTGTACGACGTCGACTCCGACCTCAGCGGCAACACCGCGATCGCCGAGTGGATCTCCGGCGCCACCGAGCACCTGCTCTGGCAGCAGCACGCGATGCGCGTCATGCGGGTCGACGTCGACGGCGACCGCGCGACCGCCGTGAGCTACCTGACCTCGCACCAGGTCGCCAAGGACGCGACCGACGTGACGCTCATGATGAACAGCCGCTACGACACCGAGCTCGAGCTGACGGACGGTGCCTGGCGCATCCGCCGGCTCCACCTGGTCGTCGGCACGATCGAGCACCGCCCCATCGTCCTCGGCTCGCTCGTGGCGGCCGCCAGCACCCAGGAGCAGCATGTCTGAGACACCCGTCATCGAGCTCATCGAGGGGCAGCAGAAGGGTGGCTGCCCGGTCGTGCACTTCGACGTGAACCAGCAGCTGCCGATCCACTCGTACCACGAGGAGCTGGACCAGCTCCGGGGCCAGGCGCCGATCGTGTGGAACACCTACGGCGGTGGATTCTGGATGCTGCTCAACGACGAGACGGTGCGTGCGGCGTTCCACGACCACGAGGTCTTCAGCAGCGACTCCACGGTCGTGACCGTCCCCGAGCCCAACTGGCACTGGATCCCCACGATGGAGAACCCGCCGCGGCACAAGCTGTACCGCCGCGTGCTCAACCCGCCGTTCTCGCCGCGCGCCGTCCGGGACCGCGAGGACCGCATCCGTCAGCACGCGACCGACTTCATCGACACCTTCGTGGCCGACGGGCGCGTGAACTTCGTCGAGGCCTTCGCCAAGGAGTACCCGACCAAGGTCTTCCTGGAGATCCTCGGCCTCCCGCACGAGGACTCGCCCCAGATGGTCGAGTGGGTCGAGGCCGTCTTCGGCGGTCTCGGCAGCGAGGATCCCGTCGCGGCCAAGGCCGGCGGCGACGCGCAGGTCGCGATCAACGCCTACTTCGTCGAGCTGCTGGCCGACCGCAAGGCCAACCCCCGTGAGGACGAGTTCTTCACCGACCTGACCCGCTCGAGCATCGGCGACGATCCGATCTCGGACGAGGACTTCCTCAACATCTGCAACGTCCTGATCCTGGCGGGTCTGGACACCGTCAAGAGCCAGCTCGGCTACATCATGCTGCACCTGGCGGAGAACCCCGACGACCGCCAGCGGATCCTGGACGAGCCCGATCTCATCCCGGTGGCCGTCGACGAGATGGTGCGGGTCTACTCGATCGTGATGGACGGCCGCAAGGTCGCCCAGGACACCGAGTTCCACGGCTGTCCCATGAAGGCCGGCGAGATGGTCATGCTCACCGTGCCCTCCGCCACGCGTGACGAGACGAAGTACGCCAACCCTGGGAAGGTCGACTTCGACCGCACGGACTCGACGGGGCACCTGGCCTTCGCGGCCGGCCCGCACAAGTGCCTCGGCAACCACCTCGCTCGCCGCGAGATGATCATCGCGATCGAGGAGTGGCTGCGCCGCATCCCGCACTACCAAGCCGTCGAGGTCGACGCGCTCCGCGAGACGGGGCCGCAGCTCGGCCTCGAAGAGCTGTGGCTCGAGTGGGAGGTCACGGCATGAGCACCGAGCACCCGAGCACCGAGCACCCGAGCACCGAGCACCCGAGCACCGTGCGCAGTCGTGAGGTCCACCTCGTCAACCGCCCGTCCGGTGGCGCCCCGAAGTCCGACGACGTCACGATCGTGGAGGTCGACGTCGCGGCCGGACCCGGGCAGGTCCTCGTCCGCAACACCGTGATGTCGGTCGAGCCCTACATGCGCGGACGCATGTCGGAGACGACGAGCTACGTCGCCCCGTTCGGGCTCGGCGAGCCGATGGACGGGCCCGCGACCGGTGTCGTCGCGTGGTCCGACGTGCCCGAGCTGCCCGTGGGCACGGACGTCGTCCACCAGTTCGGCTGGCGCGAGTACGTGGCGCTCGACCCGGCCGACGTCGAGGCCGTCGACGTCGACGGCCTCAAGCCGACCGATCACCTGGGCGCCCTGGGCCAGACCGGCATGACGGCGTGGATCGGCATGAACATCATCGCCAAGGTCCAGCCGGGTGACACCGTCTTCGTGTCGTCGGCCGCCGGCGGCGTGGGCGCGGTCGCGGGGCAGCTCGCGAAGGCCAAGGGCTGCACCGTGATCGGCAGCTGCGGATCGGCCGACAAGGTGGCCGCCGCCGTGAAGGACTTCGGTTTCGACACGGCCTTCGACTACCACGACGGCCGCATCCGCGACCTGCTGCGCGGCTGCATCGAGGAGGTCGGCAAGCCGGGTCTCGACGTCTACTTCGACAACGTCGGCGCCGAGCACCTCGAGGCGGCGATCCGGGAGATGAACGAGCACGGACGCATCGCGCTGTGCGGCATGATCGCGGTCTACAACGCGACCGAGCCGGTCCCCGGCCCCCGCAACCTGCTGCTGATGATCTGGCGCAGGCTGCGGATGGAGGGGTACCTGCTGGGCGACCACGAGGACGCTCGCGGCGAGTTCCTCGCCGAGATGACCGAGCTCGTGCGCCGCGGTGAGGTGACCAGCCCGGAGACCTACGTGGGTCACGGGATCGAGGAGGCCTTCGCGGGCTTCCAGACACTGCTCGAGGGACGCGCCGTGATCGGCAAGGCCCTCGTGAGCCTGGAGGGCTGAACCATGACCCCCGCTGCCACCGCCACGGCCGTCGAGTCGGTCGAGGACTTCGCGGCCCGCGCCTCGAGCTGGTACGCCGACCACGGCTTCGCCCGACGTGACCCCCAGCGGGAGGCGTCGAGCACCGGCATGGCCGTGTTCCACGACCTCGCGTTCGACGAGGAGCTGGCCCTGATCCGCCAGCTGACCGACTGGCTCCGCGCCCGGTACGACGCCGGCCTCGGGGCGGTGGGCTGGCCGGAGGCGTTCGGTGGCGCCGGCCTCGCGCACGCCCACGAGGCGGCCCTGGCCCGGGTCGAGAGCGGCTTCGACGTGCCCACCCCGCACGAGCTGGTCTCGGTGACCCTGCGCCTGATCGCCCCGACCCTGCGGGTGTACGACCGCACGCCCGAGATGCGCGAGCTGATCACGCCGATGCTGCGGGGCGACCTGCTGGCGTGCCAGCTGTTCTCCGAGCCGGGCGCCGGCAGCGACCTCGCGAGCCTCGCGACCCGCGCGCGCCGCGACGGCGACGACTGGGTCATCACGGGCCAGAAGGTCTGGACCTCGGGCGCGCAGTTCGCGCAGTGGGGCGAGCTCCTGGCCCGCACCGATCCGGACGTGCCGAAGCACCGGGGCATCACGGCCTTCATGGTGCCGCTCGACGCCGAGGGCGTCGAGGTGCGGCCGCTGCGCCAGATGTCCGGCGGATCGAGCTTCAACGAGGTGTTCCTGACCGAGGTGCGGATCCCGGACGCGTACCGCGTCGGTGAGGTCGGCGAGGGCTGGAAGGTCGCGCTGACGACCCTGGGCTTCGAGCGCGACTCCAGCGGCGAGGCCACCGCGGTCGGCGGCACGCTGGACCAGGTCGTGGAGCTCAGCCGCGCGACCGGTGCGGTCGAGGACCCGGTCCTGCGCCAGATGCTGGCCGACGTCGTGATCGCGCACCGCCTCGCCGAGATCGCGACGGCCCGCGACGCCGCCACCCCGGACACCACCGGGGTCGGTGGCTCGATGCGCAAGCTGCAGTGGACCGGGCGCCTCGCCCAGATCTCCGAGTACGTCGGCGAGGTGCTCGAGGCCGACCTGGTCGTCGACGACGGCGAGTCCGGCACCTTCGACTGGACCGAGCACGTCCTCGGTGCCCCGGGCTACCGCATCGCCGGCGGCAGCGACGAGGTGCAGCGCAATCTCATCGCCGAGCGCTGGCTCGGCCTCCCGGCCGAGCCGCGAGGCGACAAGACCACTCCCTGGCGGGACATCCCCCGCTGATCGACAACACGAAGGACATGAGCATGGGAACACTGGACGGCAAGGTGGCCCTGGTCACCGCAGGATCGCGCGGCATCGGCCGGGGGATCGTGGAGGCCTTCCTCGCGGAAGGCGCGACGGTCGTCATGACCGGGCGCTCGGCCGAGAAGGGCGAGAAGGCGCTGTCCGAGATCGGTCTGCCCGACCGGACGGCGTTCCTCGCCGGAGACGCGAAGTCCAAGAACGACGTCGCGGGCTGGGTGTCCACCACGGTGGAGCGCTTCGGCCGGATCGACGTCCTGGTCAACAACGCCGGCGGCAGCGACGGGTTCGCCCTGGTGCACGAGCTGAGCGACGAGGCGTGGGACAAGGCGTTCACGTTCATCGTCGACTCCGCGTTCTGGGCCACCCGTGCGGCGCTCGGCGTCATGGTCGAGCAGGGCAGCGGCCGGATCATCAACATCTCCTCGGTCGCCGGCAAGGTCGGCGACCAGGCGGCGGTCTCGCACTACATCTCTGCGAAGCACGCGATGAACGGCTTCACGAAGGCCGTCGCGTTCGAGTACGGGACCCAGGGGATCACGTCGAACGCGATCTGCCCCGGCGCGATCGAGACCGACCTCATGGTCGAGGTGGGCCCGTCGTTCGCCGCGGAGAACAACCAGACCTACGAGGAGTACAAGGCGGACTACGCCAAGGACGCCGCCATCGGACGGCTCAACACCGTCGAGGAGGTCGGCGCCATGGCAGTGCTGCTGGCCGGCCCGGCCGGCGGCGGCATCACGGGTGCCCTCCTCAACGTCGACGGCGGCACCGCCCCGTACTGATCCCCTGCACGACTCAGCACCTGCACGACTGACCACCTGCACGACGTCGACCCGCTCGGGTCGGGAAGGACCTGACTCATGGGGACTCTGGACGGAAAGGTCGCGCTCGTCACGGCGGCCACCGGCGGGATCGGACGCGGGATCGCGGAGGCCTTCCTCGCGGAGGGTGCGTCGGTCGTGATGACCGGGCGCTCCGCCGACAAGGGTGAGAAGGCGCTGTCCGAGATCGGTCTGCCCGACCGGACGGCGTTCCTGCCGGGCGACGCCCGGTCACAGCAGGACGTGGCCGGTTGGGTCGCGTCGACGGTCGAGCGGTTCGGCCGCGTCGACGTCCTGGTCAACAACGCCGGCGGTAGCGACGGGTTCGCCCTGGTGCACGAGCTGAGCGACGAGGCGTGGGAGAACGCGTTCACGTTCATCGTCGACTCCGCGTTCTGGGCCACCCGTGCGGCGCTGGGCGTCATGCTCGAGCACGGCGGGGGCCGGATCATCAACATCTCGTCGGTCGAGGGCAAGCTCGGCAACAAGGCCGCGGTGTCGCACTACATCTCGGCCAAGCACGCGATGAACGGCTTCACCAAGGCCGTCGCGTTCGAGTACGGCACGCGGGGGATCACGTCCAACGCGATCTGCCCCGGCGCCGTCGAGACCGAGCGCACCAAGGAGATCGGTCCGGCGTTCGCCGCGGAGAACGGGCTCACGTACGAGGAGTACCTCGCCGACTACGCCAAGGACGCCGCCACCGGGAAGCTCAACACCGTCGAGGAGGTCGGCGCGATGGCAGTGCTGCTGGCCGGCCCGGCCGGCGGCGGCATCACGGGCGCCCTCCTCAACGTCGACGGCGGCACGTCGCCCTACTGACGTCCCCCTCCTGGGGCGGTGAGTCTGACACGTAGGGCGGTGGATCTCCCACGTGCGGCACCGGTCCCGCGGCGGGCGGTGAGTGTTCCACCTGGGGCGGTGAGCCTTCCACCGCCTGACACCTCAGGGGGTGGAACACTCACCGCCCGCTCGGTGGGGGTGGAACACTCACCGCCCCCCAGGTCAGGGGGTCGTGGGCTGGCTCGGGCTCGCCTCGGCGGCGTCGCGTTGGAGCTTGCGGCTCCGCTTGGTCTGGCCGACGACGCGGCTGGCGAGCGCCACCGCGATGAGCAGTGCCGCACCTTGGAACAGCGGCTGGATCCAGAACGTGCCCGGTCCGAACGTCAGCTGCAGGCCCTTCACGCCGAACGCCAGGGCGAAGTACGCGATGAGCGTGCCCCAGACGTTGGGACGGCGGGCGAACTGCGAGGCACCGAAGAACACGGCGGCCAGGGCCGGGAACAGCAGCCCCGGCCCGGCGGTCGAGGTGTAGGTGCCGACCTTCGCCGAGAACACGATGCCCGCGAAGCCGCCGATCATGGCCGAGATCATGAGCGAGCCGTACGTCAGCCGCTCCACGTTGAGGCCGGCCAGACGGGCCGCCTCGGGGTTGCCGCCGACCGCGAACAGGCGCCGGCCGACCGGGGTGTGCTCCAGCACGAACCAGATGACGACCGAGAGCACGACGAGGTAGATCGCCACGACCGGGATGCCGAAGACCTGGCCGTTGCCGAGGTCGAGCCAGTTCGAGTCGAACGCGCCGGTCAGCTGGCGGTTGTTCGACATGAACAGCTGGAACGCCAGGAGCACCTGGCTCACGCCGAGCGTCGCGATCAGCGACTCCACCCGGAACTTCACGATGACCACCGCCGAGCAGAAGCCGATCAGAGCGCAGAACACGAGCACGCCGATCGCGACCTGCCAGAGCGGGATGTCGGGGTGGTTGATGCCGAACCAGTTCATGAGCACGAGCGCCGTGCCCATCGTGGCCCCGACGGAGAGGTCGTAGACCCCCGCCACGAGCGGCACGAGGAAGGCCAGCGCGACGATCGCGGTGACGACGCCCTCGCTGATCGTGAGCCGCCACGTCGTGGAGCTCAGGAACGTCTCCGGGCGCAGGATCCCGAACAGGATCGTGAACCCGGCGAACAGGATGATGGCGCTGTAGCGCCCGAGCGTCACGCCCAGGGGGGTCGCGACGGCGCCGGAGCTCGACTTGAGGCTCGGGGTGGACGTGGCCGACGAGTCGGTCTTCGTGGTCTCGGTCTTCATGCGGATGCTCCTGCGACTTGCGCGTGATCGATGGAGGGGGCGTCCAGGTCGACGCCGCGGTGCAGCTCGGCGACGACGTGGCCACGGGACAGGACGAGCACGCGGTCGCAGAGGCGGGCGAGCTCGTCGCTGTCGGTCGACGTGACGAGGACCGACATGGAGGCGTCGGCTCGTTCGGCGATGATGCGGTGCACCTGTTCACGGGCCCCGATGTCGATGCCGGCGGTCGGGTCGTCGAGCACCAGGAACGTCGGGTCGAGCCGCAGGGCCCGGGCCACGAGCACCTTCTGCTGGTTGCCGCCCGAGAGCGTGGTCATCGCGGCACCCGGGCCGGAGGCCACGATGTCGAGGTCGTCGATCCACGTGGCCACCTCCTGCCGTTCCCTGCGGTGGTGCAGGCGTCCGGCCGAGGTGTTCGGGGCGAGATCGCTGATGGTCAGGTTCTCGCCGACGTTCAGCGTGCTGAACACGCCGAAGCGGGCCCGCTCGCCGCAGATCCAGGCCATGCCGGCCGACATCGCGTCGATCGGGTCACCCGACTCGACCGCGGTGCCGGCGACCGACACGGTGCCGCCGCTGCGGTGCTCGCGACCGATCGTGAGGGCGGCGACCTCCTCGCGACCCGAGCCGGTCAGACCGGCGACCCCGACGATCTCGCCGGGCCGGAGGTCGGCGCTGAAGTCCATGAGCGCCGTGCCCTGCAGGCCGGCGATCCGCACGGTCGCGGGGCCGTCGGTCTGCGACGTTGTCGGCCGATCGACGTTCCGGACCAGGTCCGTGCCGATGATCAGGTTCGTGAGGCTGTCGTGGGTCACGTCGCTCGTGGCCACCGTGGCGACCTTGACGCCGTCGCGGAGCACCGTGATGGAGTCCGAGACGCCGAGGATCTCGTCGAGGTGGTGCGAGACGAGGATGACGGAGTTGCCCGCCGCGGTCAGGCTGCGGATCGTGTCGAACAGCGCCGTGACGTCCCGGGCGGGGAGCGCGGCGGTGGGCTCGTCGAGCACGATGAGGGCCGGATCGCTGTTGTCGGGCAGGGCCCGGGCGATCGCGATGCGGGTGCGCTCCGCGATGCCGAACTCGCCGACGGGTCGGTTCACGTCGATCGGAGGACCGGTGCGGGCCAGGCAGTCGCGAGCGACCTCCCGGGCCTTCTTCCAGTTGATCCTGATGCCGCCGGACCGGGGGTACGTGCGTCCGAGCATGATGTTCTCGGTGATGCTGAGGCCGTTCACCAGACCGAGGTCCTGGTGGACGAAGCGCACGTTGAGCTTGTCGGCCGCGGCGGCGTTGCCGAGATCGAGCTCGCGGTCCCGCACCGTCGCCGTCGCCCCGCGGTCGGGGGCGTGGTAACCGGCGAGGATCTTGATCAGCGTCGACTTGCCCGATCCGTTCTGGCCCACCACGGCGTGGACCTCACCCACCTTCACGGTGAGGTCCACGCCGTGGAGCACCACATGACCGGAGAACGTCTTGGAGAGTCCTCTGATGTCAAGGGCGTTCATGATCAGCTGAGACCCCAGAGGGTCTTGAACTGCTCCTTGAAGCCGTCCGGTCCGGGCCAGCCGTCGGGGAGGTCGGCGATCGCCTCGGCCTCTTCCTCGGTGTCCATGATGTACAGCGGCGTCAGGGCGGACTTGCGCTCGTCCTCGCTGCTCCACTCGCCGTTGGCGTAGCGGGCCATCTGGTCGGCGAGGGTCCACATCGTGTTCTCCTGCGGCACGACGAGCCAGGCCGCCGACTCGCCCTTGAGGAACGACTCCACCTGCGGCTGCTGCGGCTGGACGCCGACGACCTTCACGTCCTCGAGACCGGCGGTCTTGAGGGCCTGACCCAGACCCGGCTCGAAGCCGGTGAAGCCCAGGAAGAGGTAGTTGATGTCGGGGTTCGACTGCAGGTACGACACGATCGCGTTGGCGGATCCGCCGGTGGTCAGCTGGTCGAGCGAGATGTCGATCGGCTGGCTCGTGCAGGTGTCGCAGTACTCGTCGAGCGTCTTCTCGACGTTCGGCACGGCGGCAGCCACGGTCGGGAACTCGGGGATGTTGACGACGCCGATCGAGGCGTCGGCGCCGCTGTCCTCGATGACCCAGGCGGTTAGCGCACGGGTCGAGTTCGCCACGGCGGTGACGTCGCTGCAGTTGGTGATGATGTTGTTCTCATCGCCCTTGGGGTCGTCGCCCGAGTAGCAGCTGAAGTAGGGGATGCCCGCTTCCTTGGCGTTGTCGAACGCGTTCTGGAAGGTCGCCACGTCGCTGCCGGTGCCGGCGATGTAGTCGACCTTCAGGTCGACGGCCTGCTGGACCGCGGAACCGAAGTCGGTCGCGGGGGCGTTGATGCCGACGTACTCCCAGCCGAAGCTCTCGACGGCCTCCTTGAGGAAGTCGCCGAGGATCGAGCAGGTCGGGTCCGCACACACGATGAAGGCGACGGACTTCTTCTCGGGCACCTTGCTGAGCGGCTCGGTCTGGATGATCGAGGAGGGCTCCTCCTGGTAGCTCGCGACGACGTCCTTGAGCTCCTGGGTGACCTCGCCTCCACCGGAGCGACCGCTGTCGCTCGACTCGCTGCTGCAGGCAGCGAGCGCGAGCGAGCCGACGATGGCTCCCGCGATGAGCAGGCCGAGCCTGCGGTGCCGCTTGAGATTCATGGTTCCTCCATCGGGGGTGTGCCCGTCGGTCAGGACTTCGAGGTCGGGGGCCTCGCGGTCAATGTGACGTAGGACACGTGTGGATGTGTGGGACCACTCCAGCGCATGGAAGGGCTCTCGTCAAGAGAACATCATGAGAAATTCCAATAATCATGATGAGCAACACCGGACCGTCGGTATAGCGCAGCGGCCGCACGGACGGTCATGGGAACGGCCACATGGCCGGTATCGCAGGCGTTGGGCGCCGGGTCTCGGGCGTGAGGGCGGTGCGGACACTCGGGCCGACGCCCGGGCCGGCGACCGCGGATGGGCCTAGAGGCGCCAGTCGATGCGGCGAGCGCCGGCTTCCGGGTCGCGCTCGAGGTAGGTGTTGCTGACCTCGAGGATGTGCTCGGTCATGAGCTTGCGGGCCTTGCTGGGGCGCCCGTCGAGGATCGCCTGCGCGAGGTCGGCGTGCGAGTGGGTCAGCATCTCGCGATCGGTCACGGGGTCGACCGACTGCAGGACCTGCTCGGCCACGATGTGGGTCACCGACTGGGTCACCAGGGTCAGCACCCGGTTGCCCGAGAGGGCCGCGATGAGCGAGTGGAAGTTGTTGAAGTCGTCGAACAGCTCGACCTCGACGTGCGACTCGGGGTCGTACTGGATGAACGGGGCGAAGACGTCGCGCTTGGCGCTGCTCGACGGGAGCTTGGCCACGCGCTCGGCGAGCATGGGCTCGAGCGCGGCCCACGTGTCGAGCAGCTCGGCGTAGGTCGCGCCGCTCAGGTTGAAGTAGAGCGACGAGGTGCGTGCCAGGTAGCCGGAGTTGAGGGGTGCGACGAACGGACCGCCGCCGGGACCCCGCTTGATGTCGACGATGCCCTGGATCTCGAGCAGGCGCAGTGCCTCGCGCAGCGACTCGCGGCTGACCTCGTACCGCACGAGCATCTCGGGCTCGGTCAGGAGCCGGTCACCCACCCCGACGCTTCCCTCGAGGATGTCGTCGACGATGCGGGCGGCGGTCGCCTCGGCCGCCTTCGGGGCGCGGCGGCGCGCGTTCTGGGTGTCGGCCGCAGCGAAGCCGCGGGGCCGGTAGATGATCGGCAGTCCGTGCGGTGCGCCGTCGTCCGGGCCGTCGGTCGGGGCTCCGGCGACGTCCGGGCGGCGTGCGCTCATGGGAGCACACTCTGACACCTTCGCCGCGACGTTACAACGACCGATCGCCTGTGGTGCCGGGCAATCTTCCCGTCCGAGGGCCGAGTTAGTCATGAGATTTGGGGGTACGTGGCCGTCGCTGCGCCCGGGACGAGCGACCGTCGACGGGGAGCCCTTGACTAAGTTCATCATGAGGAATAATCTGCGAGAGTGACGCAGAACACCTTTTCCGGAAGCCCCGCGAACGAGGCGACCACGCCGGTCGCCGACCCGTCCCGCGGCCCCCGGCCGCGCTCCGGCCCTCTCGCAGGCGTCAAGATCGCCGACTTCTGCTGGATGGGGGTCGGCGCCGTCGCCACCCGCCTGCTGGCCGACTTCGGCGCCGACGTGATCAAGATCGAGAACCGCAAGCGCCTCGACACCCCGCGCCGCCTCCCGATCTACAAGGGCGAGGTGCGGTCCTACGGTGCCGAGGAGGCGAACCCCGACCCCAACAAGGGCGGGCTGTTCAACAACTACTCGCGCAACAAGCTCGGCGTCACGGTCGACATGGGCGATCCCCGCGGCCGTGAGCTCGTGCACGACCTCATCGAGCACTGCGGGATCGTCACCGAGAACTTCGCCCCGGGCGTCATGGAGAAGTGGAACCTCACCTACCCGGAGCTCCGCGAGATCCGCGACGACGTGATCTTCGCCCGCATGAGCGGGTACGGCCACTCCGGTCCGCAGGCGCACTACCGCAGCTACGGCCCCGTCGTGCAGGCCGTCAGCGGCCTGTCGTTCAACAGCGGCCTGCCCGGACGCGAGCCGTCGGGCTGGGGCCTGTCGTACATGGACAACCAGGCGGCCTACTACAACTCGGCCGGCCTGATGCTCGCCATCTACCAGCGCATGCTGACCGGCCAGGGAACCGAGGTCGACGTGTCGGCCGTGGAGGCCGGCATCGGCCTGCTCGGCTCGGACCTGCTCGACACCGTCGTGAACGATCGCCCCAGCCGCCGGCCCGACTACCCGCGCGGCAACCGGCTCGAGCACCCCGATGCGGCCCCGCACGGCGTCTATCCCGCGTCGGGCGAGGACCAGTGGATCGCGATCGCCGTCTTCTCCGACGACGACTGGAAGTCGCTCCAGGTCGCGATGGGCGATCCGGCGTGGGCCGGCGAGCCGCGCTTCGCGACCGCCGCCGACCGGGTCGCGCACCACGACGAGCTCGACGTCCTGCTGGCCGGCTGGACGCGCGACCAGGGCAAACACGACCTGATGGAGAAGCTGCAGCGCGCGGGCATCGCGGCCGGAGCAGTCCAGAACGCCCAGGACCTGGCCGAGCACGACCCCCAGATCGCGGCACGCGGCACGTTCTTCGAGCTGGACCACCCCGTGATCGGCCCGGCCCTCTTCGAGGGATTCCCCGGACAGCTCGGCACCTCCCGTCCTGACCACTGGCGCTCGGCGCCCCTGCTCGGCGAGGACAACGACTTCGTCTTCGGCGAGCTTCTGGGGCGCGACGCCGACACGTTGGCCCAGCTCGCGGCCGAAGGAGTGATCTGATGGCTTCCGCCCAGCTGCTCGGCGGCTCCAGCCCCGTCCAGCACCTCACCGTCGTGGAGCTCGCACAGACCCCGGCCGGCGAGCAGACCGGCAAGTTCGTCGCCGACCTCGGCGCGCGCGTCGTCAAGGTCGAGCCGCCGGGAGGCGTCGCCAGCCGTCACGTCGGGCCGTTCGTGCGCGGCCAGGAGGACGTCGACCACAGCCTGGAGTTCTGGACCTACAACTCCAGCAAGTCCAGCCAGGTCGTCGACGCGACGCAGGTCGAGGACCGTGCGGCCTTCGCGGCCCTGCTGGCCGAGGCGCAGATCCTCGTGGTCGAGGACCGCGCGTGGCTGAGCGAGCTGGGGGTCGACCTCGACGAGCTGCTCGAGCAGCGTCCCGACCTCATCGTCGTCGCCGTGACGCCGTTCGGCCTGACGGGCCCGTGGCAGGACTACCGCACGAGCGACCTGGTGGCCCTGGCCGCCGGTGGGCTGCTCAACAGCTGCGGGTACGACGATCACTCGATCCCGCCGATCCGACCCGGTGGCAACCAGGGGTTCCAGCTCGGCGCGAGCTTCAGCTGGTGCGCCCTCCTGCTGGCGCTCATCGAGCGTCAGCGCACGGGGCTGGGCCAGCTCGTCGACATCTCGCTCCACGAGTCCAACGCGGTCAGCTGTGAGCTCGCGAACCCGTACTGGTTCTACCCGAAGGCCATCGTGCAGCGGCAGACCTGCCGGCACGCCCAGCCCGAGCCGACCCAGTCGGCGCTGTTCGAGTGCGGCGACGGGAACTACGTCTACTTCGCCCTGATCCTCTCCGAGCAGAAGGCCTGGTCGACGCTGCTGGCCTGGATGGTCGACCTCGACATGGCCGCGGACCTCACCGACCCGGCCTACCAGGACATCGCCTACCGGCAGCAGGAGTTCAGCCACGTGCAGGAGCTCATCGAGGTCTTCTGCCTCGTGCAGGACGCCGACACGGTCTACCACGAGGGACAGCGCCGCGGCCTGCCGATCGGACGCCTCAACGCCTTCGAGGACCTGCCGAACGACGTGCACCTGCAGGAGCGGGGATTCTTCGTCGACCTGCCGACGCCCGAGGGCGATGCCGTGACCTACCCCGGTCTGCCGTACCGCTTCTCGTCGTTCGAGACCACGCCGGGCCGACCGCCGAGCCTGGGGGAGGGCGACCATGAGTGACGCGACCTGGAAGCCCGGCGCCTGCTCGATCGTGGGCATCGGCGCGACCGACTTCTCCAAGGCGTCCGGCCGTTCGCCCCTGACCCTCGCGGCCCAGGCGAGCCGCGCGGCCCTGGCCGACGCGGGCATCGACCCGCGCCAGGTCGACGGCATCGTGCGCTGCGACATGGACCTCGTCTCGGCGCCGGCCCTGGCCGACTCGCTCGGCGTCGCCGACCTCACGTACTGGGGCGAGGCCGGGCCCGGTGGCTCCGGTCCTGCCGCGATGGTCGGACAGGCCGTCGCGGCCGTCCAGGCCGGGCTCGCGACGACCGTCGTGGTGTTCCGCTCGCTCAACGGGCGCTCCGGCAACCGCTACGGCCTGGTCGGCGAGCGCGGCGCGACCGGCGGCGACGGCAGCTACGAGGAGTTCTTCCTCCCCTACGGCATGCAGACCGCGGGCCAGTTCTTCGCGGTCGCCGCACGGCGCTACGCGCACGAGCACGGCCTCTCGATCGACGGGCTCGCGCACGGGCTGGGCTCGATCGCGCTCGCCAGCCGCGCCCACGCCAACCGCAACCCGGACGCACAGTTCTTCCAGCGCACCATGACGCGCGACGACTACCTCGCCTCGCGCATGCTGGCCGACCCGTTGCGGCTGTTCGACTTCTGCCTCGAGTCCGACGGCGCGGCCGCCGTCGTCGTCACCACGACGGAGCGGGCCCGCGACCTGGCCGGGTCGGCCGTGCCGATCCTCTCGGTCGCCCAGGGCACGGGCCACGGCGTCCAGCCCGGGCAGATGTTCCCCGCGCTGCTGCGCCCGTCGATCACGTCGTGGCCCTCCGCGGCCGCCGCGCCCACCCTGTTCGGCCGGGCCGGCATCTCCGCGGGCGACGTCGACGTCGCCCAGGTCTACGACTGCTTCACGATCACGGTGCTGATCCAGCTCGAGGACTACGGCTTCGTGGCCCCCGGCCAGGCGGCCCACCTCGCGGAGTCCGACCTGTCGGTCGGCGGTCTCCTGCCGCTCAACACGAGTGGCGGCCATCTCTCCGAGGCGTACATCCATGGCATGAACCACGTCCTGGAGGGGGTCCGCCAGGTCCGCGGCACCTCCACGAACCAGGTCGAGGGCGCCGAGATCAGCTTCGTCACCTCGGCGCCGCCCCCCGGCGCCAGTGCCCTCGTCCTGGGAGCAGACCGATGACCGACCCGCAGGCAGCACCTCTCCTCCCCGTCACCGACGACGTCGACACCGGCGAGTTCTTCGCCGCGGCGGCGCGCGGTGAGCTGGCGATCCGCGTGTGCGGGGAGTGCCGCGTCGACCTGCACCTGCCCCGCGAGAACTGCCCGCGGTGCGGCGCGTTCACCCGCGAGTGGCGCACCGTCGGCCCCACCGGGACGCTCTACAGCTGGACCGTGGTCGAGCACCAGGTCCACCCGGCCTACCCCGTGCCCTACACCGTCGTGCTCGTCGAGCTCGACGACGCGAAGGACGTGCGCCTGCTCGGCCGCATCGACGGGCGGCCCGCCCTCGAGATCGGCCAGCCCATGCAGGCGTGGTTCGAGCAGATCGGTGACGTGACGCTGCCCCAGTGGCGCCCCACCTCGTCCCAGGAGGAGAACGCATGACCGCGACCATCACATGGGTCGATCCATCCCTCGTCATCGACCCGACCGCGAGCGACGTGCAGCTCGCCGGCGCGCGGTGCACCGCGTGCGGCACCACGATGTTCCCGTTCCTGGGCGGCTGCCCGAAGTGCGGCGGCAGCGACATGGAGCGCGTCGCCCTCCCCACCACCGGCACCCTGTGGTCGTACACCGTGCAGTACTTCGAGCCCAAGGCCCCGTACCGCGGTCTCGAGCCGTTCGAGCCCTTCGGCGTCGGCTACGTCGACCTCGGTGACGTCTGCGTCGAGACCCGGCTCACGGTCAACGACCCGGCGGCGCTCTCGCTCAACATGCCCATGCGACTCGTGACCATCACGGCGTTCCTCGACGGCGACCAGCCCGTCCAGACCTTCGCCTTCGCCCCCCAGGAGGACAAGTCATGAGCTCGGACGTCGCGATCGTCGGCATCGGGATCCACCCGTTCGGCCGCACCGAGGGCGTGAGCGGACGCGCCCAGGGCGCCTTCGCCGCCCGTCAGGCCCTGGCCGACGCCGGCGTGCAGTGGTCCGACATCCAGTTCGCCTACGGCGGCAGCGCGGCGGCCGGCGACGCCGACTCCCTCGTCTCGGAGCTCGGGCTCACCGGCATGCCGTTCATCAACGTCAGCAACGGCTGCGGCACGGGCGGCTCCGCGCTGATCTCGGCCCGCAGCGCCCTGCTGTCGGGCCAGTACGACCTCGGCATGGTCGTCGGGTTCGACAAGCACCCGCGGGGTGCGTTCGCCGCGAAGCCCTCCAGCCTCGGCATCGGCGACTGGTACGGCGAGACCGGGATGATGATCACGACGCAGTTCTTCGCCCAGAAGATCGTGCGCTACATGGAGCAGCACGACATCGGCGAGGAGACGCTCGCCGCCGTCGCGGAGAAGTCGTTCTCCCTCGGTGCCGCCAACCCGAACGCCTGGCGTCGCACGCCGATGTCGCGCCAGCAGATCCTGGACGCACCGATGGTCAACCACCCGCTGACGCAGTACATGTTCTGCTCGCCCGGCGAGGGCGGCGTCGCCCTCGTGCTGGCGCGCGGCGAGGTGGCCCACCAGTACAGCGCCAACCCGATCTACCTGCGCTCGGCGGAGTTCCGCTCGCGCCGCTTCGGCTCGTTCGAGGTCTTCAGCCCGTGGACGACGCCCGAGACGCTGTCCGGCCCGACCGCCGACTCCGCCGAGGCCGCGTTCGCGTCGGCCGGCATCGGCCCGGACGAGATCGACGTCGCCCAGATCCAGGACACCGAGTCCGGTGCCGAGATCATGCACATGGCCGAGACCGGCCTGTGCGCGCACGGCGACCAGGAGAAGCTGATCCTCGGCGGCGAGACCCGCCCCGACGGCTCGCTGCCGATCAACACCGACGGCGGCGTGATCGCCAACGGGGAGCCGATCGGGGCCACCGGGCTCCGTCAGGTCTTCGAGTCGGTGCTGCAGCTCCGGGGCGACGCGGGCGACCGCCAGGTGCCCGGCAACCCCAAGACCGGCTTCACGCACGTGTACGGCGCACCCGGCATCAGCGCCTGCACCGTGCTGAGCCGCTGACGACTTCATCGACCACTACACCCAGGAGACGACATGACGTGGGGATTCGAGACCGACGCGGAGTACCAGAAGGACCTGGACTGGGCCGAGGAGCTCGTCCGGACCGAGATCGAGCCGCTCGACCAGATCGTCGAGCACGCGTGGGACGTGAACGACCCCGTGCGCAACGCCCTGATCCGACCCCTGCAGGAGAAGGTCCGCGAGCGCAACCTCTGGGCCTGCCACCTCGGACCGGAGCTCGGCGGCCAGGGCTACGGCCAGCTCAAGCTCGCGCTGCTCAACGAGGTGCTGGGTCACACGCACGCCGGCCCCGTCGTCTTCGGCAACCACGCGCCGGACTCGGGCAACGGTGAGATCCTCGCGCACTACGGCACCCCGGAGCTCAAGGAGCGCTACCTCAAGCCGCTCATCGACAACGAGATCGCCTCCTGCTACTCGATGACCGAGCCGCAGGGCGGGTCCGACCCGACCGCGTTCGTGACCCGCGCGTTCGACGACGGGGACAGCTGGGTCCTGTCGGGCCAGAAGTGGTTCTCCTCGCACGCCCGCTTCTCGAGCTTCTTCATCGTCATGGCGGTCACCGACCCTGAGGCCGACCGCCACCGTCGGGCCTCGATGTTCGTGGTGCCGGCCGACACCCCCGGCATCGAGATCATCCGCAACGTCGGCGTCTACGGCCACGACGAGGTCGAGGGCACGCACGCCTACGTGCAGTACAACGACGTGCGCATCCCGAAGGACCACATCCTCGGCAACCGCGGCGAGGGTTTCGCCGTGGCGCAGACCCGCCTCGGCGGCGGGCGCATCCACCACGCGATGCGCACCGTCGGACTCGTGCGCGAGTCGATCGACATGATGCTCGAGCGCTCCGTGTCGCGCCGCAGCGGCGAGGGCACGCTGGCCGATCGGCAGCTCGTCAAGACGATGATCGCCGACTCGTGGATCCAGTACCAGCAGTTCCGCCTGCTCGTGCTGCAGACCGCGTGGAAGATCGATCAGTACCAGGACTACCGCAAGGTCATCGCCGACATCTCGGCCGTCAAGGCCGCGATGCCCAAGGTGCTCAGCGATGTCGTCGGCCGGGCCATCCAGCTGCATGGCTCGCTCGGCATCTCGACCGAGCTGCCCCTGGGGCAGTGGTCGGCGGAGGCCCACCACATGGCCCTCGCCGACGGTGCGACCGAGCTGCACCAGCTGCAGGTCGCCAAGCAGCTGCTCCGGGGCGCCACGCCGGCCCCGGGCCTGTTCCCGACCCGCCACAAGATCGCCCTGCGTGAGGCCGCCGAGCTCAAGTTCGGTGACCGGCTCGCCTCGCTCGACGACCTGGTCGGTGCTGAATGAGTGAGACCACGACGAGCGCCGAGGCCACGACCGAGACCGCTCCGGTCCGGGCGGGCGAGGAGCTCGACTGGCCGAAGCTCGAGGCGTACCTGCGCGAGCACGTCGACGGCCTCGAGGGTGAGTTCTCGGTGCTGCAGTTCCCGCGCGGCTCGGCCAACCTGACCTACCAGGTCACGATCGGCGACACCCGTCTCGTGGTGCGCCGTCCTCCCTTCGGGCAGGTCGCGCCGGGCGCGCACGACATGGTGCGCGAGTACCGCGTGCTGTCGAAGCTCCACGCGCAGTTCGACCGTGCCCCGAGGGCGCTGGCCCTCTGCGAGGACGTCGACGTCATCGGCGCGCCGTTCCTCGTCTCGGAGTACCGCTCCGGCGTCGTGATCTGGAACGAGATCCCGGAGACGATGGCGCACCACGCGGACGCGGGCCGGGCCGTCGGCCTCGCCGTCGCGGAGGCCCTGGCCGACCTGCACGACGTCGACCCCGAGGCCGTCGGCCTCGCCGACCTCGGGCGCCCGGAGGGCTACCTCGAGCGCCAGGTCGGCGGCTGGCTCAAGCGCTGGGCCGCCGTGGCCGAGGACGGCAAGGAGGTCGTCGCCGAGGTCGGCGAGCGCCTGCGCGAGCTGCTCCCGGACCGTGCCTCGGGCGCGATCATCCACAACGACTTCAAGATCGACAACTGCCAGTTCGCCGTCGACGATCCCGATCGGGTGGCCTCGGTCTTCGACTGGGACATGGCCACGCTCGGCGACCCGCTGGCCGATCTCGGCACGCTGCTCAACTACTGGCCCGAGGAAGGCGCGCAGGGCGCGATCGCGCTCCCGGGGATCGAGAAGCTCGGGCTGCCGTCGAAGGCCGAGCTGGTCGAGCGCTACGCCCAGCGGCGTGGTCTTGACCTGACGCGCGAGGACCTGCTCTGGTACGAGGCCCTCGGCTGCTGGAAGACGGCCATCATCATGCAACAGCTGTACATGCGATGGGTCCGTGGCGAGTCCACCGATCCCCGCATGGGGGAGCGCGGTGGACCCGTCGCCTCCCTGGCTCGACGAGCACTGGACTTGCTGGACGGCGTCCAGCCCCACGGAAGGAACGTGTCATGAAGGTCGGACAGCGACTCAGGAGCGCCGTGTGCGCGACCAACGTGGTCGTCGTGCGGGCCGCCGACGTCACCCTCGCCTGCGGCGGGGCCGAGGTCGTCGAGAAGCTCGAGGGTGATCCCTCGGGCGACGTGGCCCCCGGCCACGACGGCGGAACCCAGCTCGGCAAGCGCTACACCCACGCGGCATCCGGCCTCGAGGTCATGTGCGTCGCCGGTGGCGACGGCTCGCTCTCGGTCGACGGCGAGATCCTCGAGCTCAAGGCGGCCAAGTCGCTGCCGGCATCGGACTGACGTGCCGTGAGCATCCTGATGCTGCTGACGATGGCGGTCGAGCTCGATCACGACCGCGTCGCCGTGACCTCGGGCGACGAGCACCTCACGTACGGCGACCTGCTCGAGCGCTCGCTCGCGGTGGGCGAGCTGCTCCGCGGTGACGGCGCCGAGCACGTGGGCCTGCTCGACCTGAACACGGCGGCGTTCCCCGTGGCCCTGTTCGGTGCCGCGGCCGCGGGTGTCCCGCTCGCGCCGCTCAACTACCGCCTGGCCGACGACCGGCTGACCGAGGCGGTCGGCCGCCTGAGCCCGATCGCCCTCTTCCGCGGCGAGGGCGTCGCGAGCGTCGTCGACGTCGGCGACCGCGACGTGGTCCGCGCGACGCGCGACCTGCTGACCGCCACGCGCGCCCCGGGCGCGGACGTCGAGCCCGAGCTGGTCGACAGCGAGTCCCCGGCGGTGCTGCTGTTCACGAGCGGCACGACGGGCACCCCGAAGATCGCGGTGCTGCGGCACCGCCACCTGTTCTCGTACGTCATGTCGACCGTCGAGTTCGGTCACGCCGGACCCGAGGAGGCCATCATGGTCTCGGTCCCGAACTACCACATCGCCGGCATCAGCTCGGTCCTCGGATCGATCTTCGGCGGCCGCCGCATCGTGCAGCTGCCGAGCTTCACGCCCGAGTCCTGGGTGGCCACGGCGGCGCGCGAGCGCGTGACCCACGCGATGGTCGTGCCCACGATGCTGGGCCGGATCCTCGACGTGCTCGAGGCGACGGGCGAGACCCTCCCGGCCCTGCGCCACCTGTCGTACGGCGGTGGCCGGATGCCGGTCGAGGTCGTCGAGCGCGCCGTGCGGATGCTGCCGCACGTCGACTTCGTCAACGCCTACGGACTGACCGAGACCAGCTCGACCGTCACGATCCTCGGCCCCGACGACCACCGCGACGCGATGGCCAGCGAGGACCCCGCCGTGCGGCGGCGCCTCGGGTCGGTCGGGCGTCCCGTGCCCAGCATCGAGCTGGAGGTCCGGGCCGCCGACGGCACCGTGGTCCCGGCGGGCGAGATCGGTGAGGTGTACGTCCGCGGCGAGCAGGTCTCCGGCGAGTACACGTCGCACTCCGTCGTCGACGCCGACGGCTGGTACGCCACGCGCGACCAGGGTCACCAGGACCACGACGGCTTCCTGTACCTGCGCGGGCGGGCCGACGACGTCATCGTGCGCGGTGGCGAGAACATCTCCCCCGAGGAGGTCGAGGACGTGCTGACGGCCCACCCCCGGGTCCGGGCCGCAGCGGTCGTCGGGGTCCCCGACGTCGAGTGGGGTGAGCGCGTCGAGGCCGTGGTGGTGATCGACGGCGAGCTCGACGACCTCGAGTCCGAGCTCGTTGCGCGGGTGCGCGCCGAGCTGCGCTCGACCCGGGTGCCGGTGGCCTTCCACATCCGTGACGAGCTGCCGTTCAACGAGACGGGCAAGCTGCTGCGCCGTGCCGTGCGCGCCGAGCTGTCCGAGAAGGCTGGTGTCGCATGATCAGTGTCGAGAGCCCCGAGATCGGCGACGTCCGGTCGGTCGCGTCGGACTTCTTCGACCGCCACCGGGTGGTCCTGGACGACGACGACTCCCCCCGGTACGACCGTGCCGCGTGGGTGCGGGCGTGCCAGGACCTCGGGGTGAGCGCGATCCTCGAGCCCGAGGACGACGGCGGCCTCGACGGCGGCGCCGCGATGCTCGCCGCGGTGCTGGTGGAGGCCGGCCGCACGCTCAGCCCACTGCCCGTGCTGAGCTCGGCCGTCCGCGCCCAGACCGCACTCCGCCTGATCGCGACGACGGACGCTCGCGACGAGCTCCTGCCCCAGCTGCTGACGGGATCGGTCGTCGCGACGCTGGCTCCGTGGAGCCGGGCGATCGAGGCCAGCCCCGCCAGTGGCCCCGCCACGGAGGGGGGCGACTGGACGCTGTCGGGCTCGGCGAGCCGGGTCCTCGACGGCGTCGGCGCCGACCTGCTGCTCGTGCTGGCGCCGGTCGACGACGCGATCGGCCTGTTCGCGATCGAGGGCGACGTCGTGCGCGAGGCCCAGGAGGCGATCGACGTCACGCGCCAGTTCGCGAGGATCACGCTCGACGCCGCGCCCGCGCGGCTGCTCGGCACGGCCGACCCGGCGGTGCTGGCCACGCTCGACCACTGGACGACGCTCGCGCTGACGGCCGACCAGGTGGGCGGCGCCGCGGCGTGCCTCGCCATGACGGTCGCGTACCTGAACACCCGCGTGCAGTTCGGCCGCGTGATCGGCTCGTTCCAGTCGCTCAAGCACCAGTGCGCCGACCTGGCGCTGCGCGTCGACGAGGCACGCTCGGCCCTCGCCCACCTGGTGTGGGCGCTCGACGAGTCGCCGGACCACGTCGTCGAGGCGTCCGCCATCGCGGCCGTCGCCGCGTCGACGGCCTACACGACCTGCGCCGAGGAGACCGTGCACCTGCACGGCGGCATCGGCTTCACCTGGGAGCACGACGCGCACCGTCACGTGCGACGCGCCCTCACCGACCGGTCGGCCTTCGGCTCCGTGCGCGCCGCGCGCGAGGCCGTCCTGGCGTCCCGCGGAATCTGACCGCCCACCATCCGACGTTTCCCTCGAGAGGAATCCCCATGACCACCGAGCTGTCCCCCACCCTGTCCCACGTGTCCGCGCCGACCATGAGCTACTTCACGGACAAGTTCTTCGGCCACGTGATCGACGGGGAGGTCGTGGAGTCGATCGAGGGCGGCACGATGCCCGTCATCGATCCCTCGACCGGCATCCAGGTCGCCACGGCCGCCAGCGGCACCGCCGCCGACGTCGACCGCGTGGTCGCGAGCTCGCGCCGCGCCTTCGACGACGGCGTGTGGCGCAACCTCTCGCCGCTGGAAAAGGAGGCCCGCCTCCACAGCTTCTCGCGGACGATCGACCAGCACCGCACGATCTTCGGTGACCTCGACGCGGTCGACGCCGGCCTGCTCCGCACCTACACCTCCTTCATCGAGGACTTCGGCGTCAACGCCACGGCCTACTTCGCCGGGTGGCCGACCAAGCTGCAGGGCTCGATCCCGCCCGTGCCCGCCGGCATGAACGTGCAGCACCGTCGCCTGCCGCGTGGCGTGGTCGCCGCGATCGTGCCGTGGAACGGCCCGAGCGCCGTCGTCGCGATGGCTGCCGCCGCGCTGGCCGCCGGCAACTGCATGATCCTGAAGGCCGCCGAGAACACCCCGATGAGCGCCGTGCTGATGGCGGAGCTCGCGGTCGAGGCGGGCATCCCGCCGGGCGTCTTCAACGTCCTGCAGGGCACGGGCCAGGCCGTCGGGTCGGCGCTGGTCGAGCACCCGGGCACGGACTTCATCTCGTTCACCGGCTCGGCGGCCACGGGCCGCGCGATCCAGATCGCCGCGGCCAAGACCCTGACCCCGGTCGCGCTCGAGCTGGGCGGCAAGAGCCCCTTCATCGTGTTCGACGACGTCGACATCGCCTCGACGGCGGCGGCCGCCACGGCCGCGGTGTGGAGCGGGTCGGGCCAGATCTGCACGGCCGGGTCGCGCGTCCTGGTCCAGCGGTCCATCCACGACGAGTTCGTGGCCGCGATGGTCGACGCCAGCCGCTCGGTCAAGGTCGGCAACGTCTTCGACCCCGAGTCGACGCTCGGCCCGCTCGTCTCGCAGACCCAGCTCGACCGCGTGGCCAGCTACGTCGACCTCGGCCGGTCCGAGGGCGTCGAGGTCGCGCTCAACGGTGGTCTGACCGGTGACGGCGGCTTCTTCCACGAGCCCGTCATCTTCACCGAGGTGCGCAACGACATGCGGATCGCACAGGAGGAGATCTTCGGCCCGGTCATGTCGGTCATCCCGTTCGACGACGAGGCCGACGCGCTGCGCATCGGCAACGACATCGACTACGGCCTCGCCGCCGGCGTCTTCACCAACGACCTCGGCCGCAGCCAGCGGATGATCGAGGGCCTCGACGTCGGCACCGTGTGGGTCAACACCTACCAGGCCGGCTACCCGACCGTCTCGTACGGCGGCGTCAAGCAGTCGGGCTACGGCCGCACGCTCGGCGAGGAGATGGTGCACGAGCTGACGCACATCAAGAGCGTCTGGATCGCGTCCTGAGCCTCGGCCCGACCCCCACCACGACCACAGGAGACTGATCATGTCGAACGTCCTCGAGGGCAAGATCGCCCTCGTCACCGGCGCCACGCGCGGCCTCGGCCGGGCGATCGCCCAGGGCCTGGCCGAGGCCGGCGCGACCGTCGTCGTGTCGAGCCGGAAGGCCGACGCCTGCGAGGCCACGGCCCGCGAGATCACCGAGTCGACCGGCGTCCGCACGCTCGCCCTCCCCCTGCACGTGGGGGACTGGGACGCCATCGCGCCGGCCCTGGCCCGCGTCGAGTCCGAGCTGGGCACCCTCGACGTCCTCGTCAACAACGCGGGCATCGCCCCGCAGTCCCCCTCGCTGCTCGAGCTGGGCGAGGGGCTCTACGAGAAGACGATGGAGGTCAACCTCAAGGGGCCGTTCCGCCTCATGGCGGTCGCCGGTGAGCAGATGGTCCGCGGCGGTGGCGGCTCGATCGTCAACATCTCCAGCATCGGCTCGCAACGACCCGGCCCGAGCGAGGCCGTCTACACCGCGGCCAAGGCCGGACTCAACGCCCTGACGATGTCGTTCGCGCAGGAGTACGCCCCCACCGTGCGGGTCAACTGCATCATGCCCGGCGCCTTCGCGACCGACATGGCTGCGGGTTGGGACGAGGCGTTCATCAGTGCGGTCACCGACCGTCTGCCGGCGGAACGACTCGGGCTGCCGGCGGAGCTCGCCGGCATGGTGGTCCACCTGGCGAGCGATGCCAGCAGCTACACCACCGGGGCCGTGATCCCGATCGACGGAGGCCGCCTCGCGGTGTACTGACCACGATGAGCAGCCGTCCGGCGATCACCTCGCGCGCGGCGTGGACCGTGTGGGGCGTCGCCGTCGCCGCGTACGGGCTGGGGGCCTTCCACCGGTCCTCGCTCGCGGTCGCCGGCATCTACGCCACGGACCGTTTCGACATCTCGGCGACGCAGCTCGCGTCCTTCGTCGTGCTGCAGCTCGCGGTGTACGCGGTCCTGCAGATCCCGGTGGGGCTGCTCGTCGACCGCTTCGGCTCCGGCCGCGTGCTCCTGGCGGGCCTGCTTGCGATGAGCCTGGGCCAGGTCGCGTTCGCGCTGACCGACTCCTTTGCCCTCGCCCTGCTGGCCCGGGTGTCGGTGGGGGTCGGTGACGCGACGACCTTCGTGTGCTGCCTGCGGCTGATCAGCTCGTGGTTCCCCGCCCGCCGGATCCCGCTCGTGACCCAGCTGACCGGCCCGCTCGGCCAGATCGGCACGATCGCGGCGGCGGTGCCCATGACCTGGGCGCTGGGACGGTTCGGGTGGGAGCGGTCCTACCTGACGGTCGCGGCGGTGGGCGTGGTGGTGGCGCTGCTGGTGCTCGTGGTCGTGCGCGACGAGCCCGGACGGCGCACCCTGTCGGGCGCCACCATGAGCCTGGCGACGGTCCGGACCAGCCTGGCGCTGTCCTGGGCCGAGACCGGCACGCGGCTCGGGTTCTGGATCCACTTCTCGCAGCACTTCAGCGCGTCGTTGCTGGGTCTGCTGTGGGGCTTCCCGTTCTTCGTGCGCAGCGAGGGCACCTCGGAGGCCACGGCGGGCGTGCTGCTGACCGTCATGGTCGTGGCCGTGATCAGCATGGCCCCGGTCGTCGGCTGGTTCGTGACGCGGTTCCCGGACCGCCGCTCCGACCTCGTGCTCGGGTCGATCGGCACGGTCGCGGGCCTGTGGGCCGTCGTCCTGCTCTGGCCGGGAGCCGCGCCGGTGTGGCTGCTGACGGTCCTCGTGGTCGTGGTCGGTGCAGCCGGTCCGATGGCGATGATCGGCTTCGACTTCGCCCGCCTGGCCAACCCTCCGGACCGGCTGGCCTCCGCGGTCGGGATGGTCAACCAGGGCGGGTTCCTCGCGAGCCTGACGATCATCCTGGTGGTCGGTGCGCTGCTCGACCTCGGCTCGCGGGACGCCGACGGCACCTACACGCCGGGCGCCTTCACGCTCGCCCTCAGCGCGCAGTTCGTGCTGTGGGCCGTCGCGGCCGTGCAGATCTGGCGCCTACGGGCCCGGTTCCGCGTCACCGAGCCCGCACGCGCTGACCGCTAGAGCGCGTCGCCCGTGACCCGGCGCGGGCGACGGCGCTCGAGGCGGGCGATGGTGCGGCGGTGGACGGCGTCGGGTCCGTCGACGATGCGCAGGACCCGGGCCCAGGCGGAGAAGTACGCGAGCGGGGTGTCGTCGGAGACGCCGGCGGCGCCGAAGACCTCGATCGCGCGCTCGATCACGGCGCAGGCCATGGCGGGTGCGGCGATCTTGATCTCGGAGACCTCGGAGCGGGCGTTCTTGGCGCCGCCCTGGTCGATGAGCCACGCGCAGCGGTAGACCAGCAGGCGGGCCTGCTCGATCTCGATGCGCGACTGGGCGATCGCGTCCTGCACGTTGGACTGCTCGATCAGCGGCTTGCCGAACGCGACCCGGGTCTCGGCACGGTCGACCAGGAGCTCAAGGGCTCGCTCGGCCATGCCGATCGCCCGCATCGCGTGGTGCACGCGGCCGGGGCCGAGGCGGGCCTGGGCGATCGCGAACCCGTCGCCCTCGTTCGCCAGCAGGTTCGTGGCCGGCACGCGGACGTCGGTGAAGGTGATCTCCGAGTGGCCGTGCTGGTCCTGGTAGCCGAACAGGGGCAGGTGGCGCTCGATGACCATGCCCGGGGTGTCGCGCTCGACCAGGATCATCGACTGCTGGCGGTGCGACTCCGCGTCCGGGTTGGTCTTGCCCATCACGATGAAGATCTTGCAGCGCTCGTCGGCGGCACCCGAGATGAACCACTTGCGGCCGTTGATGACGTAGTCGGCCCCGTCGCGCTCGATGCGCATCTCGATGTTGGTGGCGTCGGAGGACGCGACAGCCGGCTCGGTCATCGCGAAGGCGGACCGGATGGTGCCGTCGAGGAGGGGCTCGAGCCACCGCTCGCGCTGCTCCGGGGTCGCGAAGAGCTCGAGGGTCTCCATGTTGCCGGTGTCGGGGGCCTGGCAGTTGATCGCCTCCGGGGCCAGGACGGGTGACCAGCCGCTGATCTCGGCGATCGCGGCGTACTCCACGTTGCTGAGGCCGGAGTACGTGTGGTGGAAGAGGTTCCACAGGCCGCGGCGACGGGCCTCGGCCTTGAGCTCCTCCATGACGGGCGGGTGCGTGTGCGGCCCGTGCTCCGCCAGGTGGGCCGCCCAGACGGGCTCGGCCGGCAGCACGTGCTCGGTCATGAAGTCCCACATCTGCTCGCTCATCTCGGCGGCGCGTGGGGACGGGGTGAAGTCCATCGGATCTCCCGGGGCTCGGTGTCGGTGGGGTGGTGGGGTCGTCTCAGAGGTGGTCGAGGCCGCGGGCCGCGAGGCCCACGATCTCGGTGTCGAGGTCGCCGAAGTCCTGGCCGGCGGCGCTGCCCGCGCGGCCCCGGGCCTGGACCCCTTGGGCGACGGCGGCGAACTTGAAGTGGGCGAACGCCTGGTAGAAGTCGATCTCGGCCAGGTCAATGTCGGTCAGCGCGGCGTACCAGCCGAGCAGGTCGTCGCGGCTGGGCATGCCGGCGAGGTGGCTGACCGGGGGGATCAGCGTCAGGGGGAGGTCGTCGGTGCCGCGCCAGTAGAGCATCAGCAGGCCGAGGTCGGTCAGCGGATCGCCCAGGGTCGACATCTCCCAGTCGAGGACCGCCGCGATGCGACCGGGCTCGGTCGGGTGGAGCACGAGGTTGTCGAGCTTGTAGTCGCCGTGGACGATCGAGGAGCGCTGCTGGGCGGGGATCCGCTCGGCGAGGCGGCGGCCGAGCTCGGTCATCTCGGGGACCTCGTGGGTCAGGGACTTCTCCCACTGGCCCGCCCAGAGCCGCACCTGGCGCTCGACGAACCCCTCGGGCCGCCCGTAGTCGGCCAGGCCGACCGCGGCCGGGTCGGTCGTGTGGATCCGCGCGAGCGTCTCGACGAACCCGTGGCCGAGGGCCTGGCGGGACTCGGCGCTCGCGTAGGTCTCGGGCAGGGTGTCGCGGACGACGTCACCCGCGACGCGCTCCATGACGTAGCAGGGCAGGCCGAGGACGTCGCCGTCGTCGCTCAGCACGATGGCCGGGACGGGCACGTCGGAGCCGGCCAGTGCCGCCTGGACGCGGGCCTCGCGACGCATGTCGTGGGCCTTGGGGAGGAGCTTGCCGCTCGGGGGGCGGCGCAGCACCAGCTCACCGGCCGACGAGCGCAGGAAGAACGTCAGGTTCGACTTGCCGCCGGTGACGAGCTCCCAGGTGAAGGTGCGCCAGCGGTCGTCGCTCGTGGCCGCCGCGAGGGCCGGGCCCAGGGCGTCGGGGCGGACCAGGTCGGCGAGATCTGCGGACACGATGACGACACCTCTCAAACTCCGAACACTGACCACACGATCGTACAGTAGGTGTTCAGTGAACATAAGGGTCTCCGGCTCGCTATTGTGTTCGGCGTGACCGAACACGAGGTCGGGCCGATGATCCGCGCGACGCGCGAGGCCCGCGGGGTCAGCCTCCGCTCCTTGGCGGCGAGCCTCGACCTGAGCCCCGCCACGCTCAGCGCCCTCGAGCGCGGCCTCGCCCCGCTGACGATCGAGCGCACCCGCCTGGTCGCCGCGGCACTCGACACGACGGTCGAGTCCCTCCTGCGCGGCGAGGTGGTCCGGCCCGCGGCGCCTGCCGTGCCCGGCACCGGCAGCTGGCGCGAGTACGGCGACCTCCGGCTCGACCCCGTGCTGGAGGCGGCCTCGCAGGTCTTCGTGCGCCACGGGTACCACGCGGCGACGATGCGTCAGGTCGCCGAGGAGGCGGGCCTGAGCACCGCCGGTGTCTACCACCACCACGGGAGCAAGCAGGAGCTCATCGTCGCGCTGCTGGACGTGACCATGGCGGAGATCCGGTGGCGCCTGCTCGCCGCGCGCGACGACGGCACCGACCCGGTCGACGGGTTCTCGCTCATGGTCGAGTCCCTCGCGCTGTTCCATGCCACGCGCGGGGACCTGGCGTTCCTGGGTGCGACCGAGATGCGGGCCCTCCACGAGCCCGACCACGCCCGGATCGTGGGCCTGCGCGACGAGGTGCAGCACCTGCTCGACGCCCAGGTCGACCGATGCATCGAGATCGGGCGCTTCACGGTCGCGAGGCCCCGCGTCGCGGCGCGGGCGATCGCCACGATGTGCACCTCCCTGCCGTCGTGGTTCCGCAGCGACGGGCCGCTCTCGGCCTCGGAGGTGGCCCGCGACTACGCCGTCCACGCCGTCGCACTGATGGCGTGACGGATCGGCGTCCTACGCTGGCGCCATGGTCACGGTCGTCCGCCCGGCGCGGGAGCAGGAGGTCCAGGCGCTGCACGAGCTCGCGGCGCTCACCTTTCCCCTCGCCTGCCCCGCCCACCTGCCGGCGGAGGCGATCGACGGCTTCGTCGCCGAGCACCTCAGCGTCGCTGCCTTTCGGGTGCACCTCGCGCACCCCGACCACACGGTCCTCGTGGCCGACGTCGACGACCGCCTCCGGGGCTACGCGCTGGCCAAGCTCGGGCCTCCCCAGGACCCCGACGTGCGCGAGGCCGTGCCCGAGGGCCCGTGGTGCGAGCTCAGCAAGCTCTACGTGCACCCCGACGGCCACGGCGCCGGAGTCGCACGAGCCCTGCTGGACGCGGTCGAGGGCGCAGCGCGAGAGGCGTCGGCCGCGACGCTGTGGCTCGGGGTGAACCAGCTCAACCAGCGTGCCAACGCCTTCTACGCCAAGCAGGGCCTCGAGGTCGTCGGCACCCGCCACTTCGTCGTGGGCGGTCAGGTCGAGGCCGACTTCGTCCGCGCGCGTCGAGCCCGAGACGTCCGCGAGGGGTCGCCGTGACCTCCCTGACCTCCGTGACCTCCGTGGGCCCCGGACTACGTTGGGGCATCCTGGGCCCGGGCGGGATCTCGCGGAAGTTCGCGGCCGACCTCCGTGTCGCGGGCCTCGAGCTCGGCGCCGTCGGGTCCCGGTCGCAGGCAACGGCCGACGCCTTCGCGTCCGACTTCGACGTGGCCCGGGCGCACGGCAGCTACGCCGCGCTGGTCGAGGACCCGGGTTGCGACGTGGTCTACGTCGGCACCCCGCACCCGTTCCACGCCGAGCACGCGCTGCTGGCGCTGCGGGCCGGCAAGCACGTGCTCGTCGAGAAGCCCTTCACGCTCAACGCCATTGAGGCCCGCGCGGTCGTGGCCGAGGCCGACGCCCGGGGGCTGGTCGTGCTCGAGGCGATGTGGACCCGGTTCCTGCCCCACATGGTGCGGCTGCGCGAGCTGATCGGGTCGGGCGCGATCGGCGACGTCCGCGCGCTGACCGCTGACCACAGCCAGCGGCTCCCGGCCGATCCGTCCCACCGGCTCCAGGACCCGGCGCTCGGTGGCGGCGCGCTGCTGGACCTCGGCATCTATCCCGTGTCGTTCGCCTGGGACGTGTTCGGGGTGCCCACGACGGTCACGGCCCGATCGACGCCGACGCGCACCGGGGTCGACGCCCAGACGACCGTCGTGCTGACGTACGGCGACGGCCAGCAGGCCGTGACGCACTCGGCGCTGGACGTCGCGGGCCGCAACGACGCGGTCGTGCTCGGCACGGAGGGGCGGGTCGAGATCGACCCCACCTGGTACCGGCCCACGACCATGCGGGTCGTGGCACCGGACGGGCGCGTGGTCGAGGCCTTCGACGGTGCCGTGCCCGGCCGCGGCATGCAGCTGCAGGCGCTCGAGCTCGAGCGACTCGTGCGGGAGGGCCGCGCGTCCGCGGACGTGCTGCCCCCGCACGAGAGCGTCGCGATCATGGAGACGCTCGACGAGGTCCGACGGCAGATCGGCCTGGGCTACCCCGGGGAGTGATCCGGAGCGGCCGGTGCACCGCTCAGCCGAGGGTCGCGAGCACCGCGTCGAGCGCGTCGAGCCCGGCGTCGAGGTCGTGCAGGCTGACCGCGAGCGAGGGGCGGAAGCGCAGGCTCCGCGTGCCGCAGCCGAGCACGAGCACCCCGCGCTCCAGCAGGGCGCTGACGACGCGGTCCCGCACGGCGGCGTCGGGCAGGTCGATCGCGCACATCAGGCCGGCGCCCCGGGGGTTGCTGGCCAGGGGATGCCGGGCCGCGATGTCGCGGAGGCGGGCCACGAGGTGGGCGCCGAGGTCCGCGGCTCGGGCGACCAGACCGTCACGCTCGATGACCTCGAGGATGCGCTGGGAGCGCACCATGTCAGTCAGGTTGCCGCCCCACGTGGAGTTGATCCGCGACCCCACGGCGAAGCAGTTGTCGGGCACCTCGTCGACGCGGCCGCCGGCCATGATCCCGCAGACCTGCGCCTTCTTGCCGAATGCGACGACGTCGGGCACGACACCCAGGTGCTCGAAGGCCCATGTCGTGCCGGTCATGCCGAGGCCGGTCTGCACCTCGTCGAGCACGAACAGGGCGTCGTTCTCGTGGCAGAGGTCGCGCATGGCCTGCAGGAACTGGGGCCGGAAGTGGCGGTCGCCGCCCTCGCCCTGGATCGGCTCCATCAGGAAGCAGGCGATGTCGTGCGGGTGGGCCGCGAAGGCGTCGCGCGCGGCCTGGAGCGTGACGGCCTCGAGCGCGGCCGCGTCGCGGACCGAGCCGTCGGGGTCGAGCCCGGTGTAGGGCGCCGGGATGCGGGGCCAGTCGAACTTCGGGAAGCGGGCGACCTTGTTCGGGTCGGTGTTGGTGAGCGAGAGCGTGTAGCCCGACCGGCCGTGGAACGCGCCCTCGAGGTGCAGCACCCGCGTGCCGAGCTCCGGGTCGATGCCGCGCGACTCGTTGAGACGGCTCTTCCAGTCGAACGCGACCTTCAGGGCGTTCTCGACCGCCAGGGCGCCACCGTCGATGAAGAACAGGTGCGGCAGCTCGGGGTGGCCCACGACCCGCGCGAACGTGTCGACGAAGTCGGCCAGGTGGGTCGTGTAGACGTCGGAGTTGCTCGGCTTGTGCACGGCGACGCGCTGCAGCCGGTCGAGGAACTCGGGGTCCTGCGTGAGGCCCGGGTGATTCGTGCCGATCGGGTTCGAGGCGAAGTACGTGAACAGGTCCAGGTAGTCGCGGCCCGTGCGCGCGTCGTGCAGGTACGAGCCCTGGGAGCGGTCGAGGTCGACGACGAGGTCGTACCCGTCGATGAGCAGGTGCCGGCTCAGCGAGGCGTGGACCTCCGCGGCCGGGATCGAGGTCGTCAGAGGGTGGTCCGTGAGCGCAGTCATGACCTCACGGTAGGTGATTCGCCGGCGAAAGTGAAGATTGGCCGGTGAATCACCTGTCAAAATACGTTTCAATCGTGTTTCTGATGGTCGGGGGCGGCTGGCCGTTCGAAGAACGTCTGCAGCGCCACGGTGGTCCTGGTCCGGACGCCCGCCGTGGAGCGGATGCGGCCGAGGAGCTCCTCGAGCGCCCGGGGCGTGGGCACGCGCACCGTGAGCATGTAGCTCGCGTCGCCCGCGATCGAGTGGCACGCGGTGATCTCGCTGATGTGCTCGAGGCGGCGGGGCGCGTCGTCGGGCTGGGCCGGGTCGAGCGGCGTGATCTCGACGAACGCCGCGATGGGCACGCCGGCGGCCTCGGGATCGATCACGGCGCGGTAGCCCGTGATGACGCCCTCGGCCTCCAGGCGGCGCACCCGGGCCTGCGTCGCGGACGTGGAGAGCCCGGTCTCCTCCGCGAGCTGGGCGAAGGTCGACCGTCCGCTGGCGGACAGGGCGCGCAGGAGCGCGTGGTCGGTGGGGTCGAGGTTCACGCGCTCACTGTACGAGCGTCAACCGGCGGGCGGGGGCGCCTGCTGGCCGACGTGGTGGATCGCGTCGAGGCACGCCCGCACGATGGGTCGCTGGGACGCCGCGTGGCGGGTCACGAGCAGCAGCCGACGTCGCAGGACCGGTGCGACCAGGCGCCGGACCTCGACGGGGGCGACGGAGTCGGCCACGGCACGCCGCGGCAGCAGAGCGATGCCCGCGCCCCGGGACACGGCGGCGACGAGCAGCAGCAGGTCGTCGGTCTCCCAGGTGGCGCGCGGCTCGAAGCCGTCGGCCCGGCAGGCATGGCGGGTGGCCGCGCCGCACGCCGTGGTCGCCGGGGGCAGCACCCAGTCGCGGTGGGCGAGCGCTCGCAGGGTGGGCCGTCGTGGCAGATCGGCCCCTGCGGCGCAGACCAGCACGAGGGGCTCGGTGAGCACCTCCTCGACCAGGAGGTGCGTCGGCAGCGCGAGCGGGACGTGGTCGTAGACGTCGATCAGGGCCAGGTCGGCGACCCCGTCGTCGATCGCGTCGAGGCTCGCCTGGGGCTCGCGCACCGTGACCGTCATGCTCACGGCCGGCGCCGCCTGCTCGAGCACCCCGGCGGCGGGCAGCACCACCGAGGCCGCTCCCGAGGCGATCGTCGAGACCCGCACACGGCCGGCCAGCTCGCCCCCCAGCTGGGCCATCGTCGTCGCCGTCTCGTCGAGGTGGCGCACGAGCTCCTCGGCCCGCTGCAGCAGCACCTCGCCCGCACCGGTGAGCACTGCGCCGCGCGGCTCGCGGTCCAGCAGGCGCACGCCGCACTCCGTCTCCAGGGCGGCCATCTGCTGGGAGACCGCCGACGTCGTGAAGCCCAGCGAGCGCGCCGCCGCCGTGAGGCTGCCGTGCCGGGCGACGCGGGCGAAGGTCACGAGCCGCGTCGCGTCCGGGAGCCGGTCCATGATTTCTCCTTCAGATGTGCTTAACACGATAGTGCTTCTGCGTTCACGACGGCGATGATCGGTACATGAACGCAGCACAGCAGGCCCGGGCCATCCTCCAGCGACTCGGCGCGGACGACCCCTTCGTCGTCGACGGCGGCGACCTGGAGGCACGCTCCCCGATCGACGGAGCCGTGATCGGTCGCCTCCGGTCGCACGGCCCGGCCGACGTGGAGCAGGCCGTGGGCCGGGCCCACGACGCGTTCCTGCAGTGGCGCACCGTGCCGGCCCCCGTGCGCGGCCGGTTGGTGCGCGAGCTCGGCGAGCTGCTCCGCGAGCACAAGGACGACCTCGGGGCCCTGGTGTCGATCGAGGCCGGCAAGATCGTGTCGGAGGGCCTCGGCGAGGTCCAGGAGATGATCGACATCTGCGACCTGGCGGTCGGCCTCTCCCGCCAGCTGCACGGCCTGACGATCGCGACGGAGCGTCCGAGCCACCGGATGATGGAGCAGTGGCACCCGCTCGGCGTCATCGGCGTGATCAGCGCCTTCAACTTCCCGGTCGCCGTGTGGTCGTGGAACGCGGCGCTCGCGTTCGTGTGCGGCGACGCGGTCGTCTGGAAGCCGTCCGAGAAGACCCTGCTCACGGCACTGGCCTGCCAGGCGCTGTTCGCCGAGGCCGCTCGCCGCGCCGGAGCGCCGGCCGACCTCTCGATCGTCGTGCTCGGCGCCCGCGAGGTCGGCGAGGCCCTCGTCGACGACCCGCGCGTGCCGCTCGTCTCGGCCACCGGCTCGACGCGCATGGGCCGCGAGGTCGCTCCCCGCGTGGCCGCCCGGTTCGGCCGCTCGCTGCTCGAGCTTGGGGGCAACAACGCCGCGATCGTCGCCCCGAGCGCCGACGTGGACCTCGCGGTCCGCGGCATCGTGTTCTCGGCCGTCGGCACGGCCGGCCAGCGGTGCACCTCGCTGCGGCGGATCATCGTGCACGAGTCGATCAAGGACGACCTCGTGGCCCGTCTCGCCGCCGCGTACGAGACGCTGCCGGTCGGGTCGCCGCTGGAGGCGTCGACCCTGGTCGGCCCGCTGATCGACGAGACCGCGGCGCAGGCCTTCGGCGCGGCGATCGAGCAGGCGCAGGCCGACGGCGGCACCCTCGTGACCGGCGGCGAGACGGTGGCGGTCGGCGAGGGCGGGCACTACGTGCGGCCCGCGATCGTCGACATGCCGCACCAGAGTGAGGTCGTCCGGGCCGAGACCTTCGCCCCGCTGCTCTACGTGCTCACCTACCGCGAGCTCGACGAGGCGCTGCGCCTGCACAACGAGGTCACCCAGGGCCTCTCCTCCTCGATCTTCACCCTCGACGTCCGCGAGGCCGAGGCCTTCGTGTCGGTGACCGGTTCGGACTGCGGCATCGCCAACGTCAACATCGGGCCTTCGGGGGCCGAGATCGGCGGAGCCTTCGGCGGCGAGAAGGAGACCGGAGGTGGCCGGGAGTCCGGCTCGGACGCGTGGCGGAACTACATGCGTCGCACGACCAACACGATCAACTACGGGACCGAGCTGCCGCTCGCGCAGGGCGTCGAGTTCCTCTGATGGTCACCCCGACCCAGCTGCGGGCCCGGTTCGCGGAGGCGCTGTCCACGCTGTACGGCACCGAGGTGCCGGCGTACACGACGCTCGTCGAGGTGTCCCAGGGCGTCAACGCCGACGTGCTCGCGGCCGGCGGCGCCGACGCCGAGCGACTCGGATCCATCCAGCGGGTCACGGCCGAGCGGCACGGGGCGATCCGGGTGGGCACCCCAGAGGAGCTGGCGCAGGTGGGCCGGGTCTTCGGCGCCTGCGGCATGTATCCCGTGGGCTTCTACGACCTGCGCGAGGCGAACCCGCCGATCCCCGTCGTCTCCACGGCGTTCCGCCCGATTGACCGCGCGGAGCTCGCGGTCAATCCCTTCCGGGTCTTCACGTCGGTGCTCGTCGTGGACGACCGACGCTTCTTCGACGGGCAGCTCGAGGCGGAGCTGCGCGAGTTCCTCGACGCGCGGACCCTCTTCTCCCCTGAGCTGCTCGAGCTCGCCGACCGCATGGAGACAGATGGCAGCCTCTCGCCCGAGGACGCCGACCGGTTCCTGGAGCTCGCCACGCAGGTCTTCGCCCTGTCGCCCGAGCCCGTCGACCGCGCCTGGTACGCCCGGCTCGAGGCGATCTCGAGCGTCGCGGCCGACATCGGCGGGGTCTCGTCGACGCACATCAACCACCTCACGCCGCGGGTCCTCGACATCGACGCGCTCTACGAGCGGATGCAGGCCCGGGGGATCGTGATGATCGACCGGATCCAGGGTCCGCCGCGCACCGCCCCGGGCGCACCCGACGTCCTGCTCCGGCAGACGTCGTTCCGCGCGCTCTCGGAGCCGCGGAGCTTCCGCGAGGTCGACGGCAGGGTCGTGCCGGGTGAGCTGCGCGTGCGCTTCGGCGAGGTCGAGCAGCGCGGCGTGGCCCTGACCCCTGCGGGCCGGGAGGTCTACGACCGCGAGGGTCTCGCGGGGCTGCCGGACACCGACGAGGCGCTCGACGCCGCCGACCTCGCGTACTACGTGCGCGACGAGGCCGGCGCCCTGCTGCCGCTCGTGTACGAGGACTTCCTGCCCAGGTCGGCCGCCGGCATCTTCGCCTCCAACCTGACCGGTGAGGGCCGCTCCGACCTCACCCGGGAGGCCTCGGGGCGCGACGCCGCCTGGATGCGCGACGTGCTGGGGCGCGAGCTCCACGACCCGTACGCGCTGTACGGGGCCGAGCGATCGGCGCACCGCGGGGCGTAGCCCGACGGGGCGCCCTCGCGCTGGCGCCGATCCTTGACGACCCACGCACAGTAGTCAAGGATAAGGTTGTTTCCTTTACTACTGACGAGCCGTAGTCAAGGATCGGCGCCATTCGTCAGGAGGCTCTCGTGGACGCTGCAGCGCTGAATCGCGGGTGGGCGCCGGTGGCCTACGAGTCGCGCCCGTGGACCGTGTCCGAAGGCGGGCACCTGTCCGGCACGGCTCGCCGGGACCACTCCGGTCCGTACCCGGCCGCGGTGCTGCCGCGGATCGCCGGAGCCGAGGTGAACCTGCCGACCAGGTTGCTGACGCAGTGCTCGGAGGCAGCCAGTGAGCTGGCCCGGTTCGACGAGCACCTGTCGGGTGTCCTCGGCGGGGCCGTGGACGGGACCGGCCCCTTGGCGTCGGTGCTGCTGCGGACCGAGTCGGCATCGTCCTCGCAGATCGAGAACATCACGGCCGGGGCACGCAAGATCGCGCTGGAGGCCATCGGGGAGCACTCCTCGGCGAATGCGAAGCTGGTCGCGGCGAACGTGGCCGCTACTCTCGCGGCCCGTGACCTGGGCGACGGCCTGTCGGTGGAGACCATTCTCGCGATGCACGCCGCCCTGCTGGGCCGAGCCGATCCCGACATCGCGGGGCGCTTGCGGGAGACGCAGGTCTGGATCGGTGGGACGGCCCATGGTCCGCACCGGGCGGTCTTCGTGCCACCGCATCACAGTCGGATCGCCGGGGACCTGGACGACCTGATCGAGTTTGCGGGCCGCGATGACCTCCCGCCCCTGGTGCTGGCCTCACTCGTGCACGCCCAGTTCGAGACGATCCACCCCTTCGTTGACGGGAACGGACGCACCGGACGGGCGATCGTGCACGCCCTGCTCGCCGGACGCGGTGTCACGACCCGGGCGGTGGTGCCCATCAGCGCGGGTCTGCTGGTCGACACACGGGCCTACTTCGACGCGCTCGGCGCCTATCGGGATGGGGACGCCGCGCCGATCGTGTCGCGCTTCGCCAAGGCCGCGATCGACGCGGCAGCGTTGGGCCGCGGCCTCGTCGACGACCTGGCACGGGTGCGCGGCGAGCAGGCGGACCAGATCCGGGCCCGTAGGGACGCGGCCGTCTGGCGGCTCAACGACCTGCTGGTGTCCCAGCCAGTCGTCAACACCGGCTACGTCGTGGAGCGGTTGGGCGTGTCCGTCCCGACCGCGTTGGCTGCGATCGGAGCGCTCGAGGAACTTGGGTCGCTGGTCGAGGCGACCCAGAAGGGCCGCAACCGGGTCTGGCACGCCCCCGCAGTCGTTGACGTGCTCGACGGCTTCGCCGCCCGCATCCGCCGGGTCCAGTCCGACGCCTGATGAGCGAGGGCCGCGCCGACTGCACCGCCGGGCCTGGCCCGTCGCCGGTGGTAGCGTCCGAGCGCCCGGGGGGAACGGTCGTGGGGCGAGGCCGGTTCGCCGCCCGCATCCACGCCTGGAGGCCTGATGGACACCTACGACGACGTCGTGAACGGGCGCCGCAGCATCCGCGGATTCACCGCCGAGCCGGTGCCGCGCGAGCTGGTCGAGGAGATCATCGCACTGGCCGTGCGCGCGCCCTCGTCGCTCAACTCGCAGCCGTGGAACTTCACCGTCGTCACTGGTGAGCCGCTCGAGCGGATCCGCGAGGGAAACACCGAGCGCATGCTGGCCGGTGTGCCCGAGTCGCGGGAGTTCCGGATGGGCGAGCCCTACGCCGGGCAGCACCGCGAGCGACAGGTCGAGATCGCCAAGCAGCTGTTCGGTGCCATGGGCATCGCCCGCGAGGACGCCGAGCGCCGACAGGACTGGGTCATGCGCGGCTTCCGCCAGTTCGACGCTCCCGTCTCGGTCGTCGTGACCTACGACCGGGAGCTGCTGGGCAACGACATCGCGGTGTTTGACTGCGGCGCGGTCACCAACGCCCTCGTCAACGCGGCCTGGTCGCGCGGCCTGGGCTGCGTCATCAACAGCCAGGGGATCATGCAGTCCCCGGTGGTGCGCGAGCACGCCGGGATCGCCGACGACCAGGTGATCCAGACGTGCGTCGCGATGGGGTGGCCGGAGGAGTCGTTCCCGGCGAACGGGGTGGTCTCGCGGCGCAGGCCCGTCGCGGAGGCCGCGCGATTCGTGGGATTCGACGACTGACGACCCGATTCCCCGAGCTGGAGCGTGTGGCCGGCGATCAGGCGGGTACCCCCTGTCGGACTCATGCCGACCGAGGAGAACCCCATGCCTGACGAAGACCAGCGCCCCGCCACGACGACCGACGCCGGCGTCCCCGTCGCCAGCGACGAGCACTCGCTGTCGGTCGGCCCCGACGGGCCCCTGCTGCTGCAGGACCACTACCTCATCGAGCAGATGGCGAACTTCAACCGGGAGCGCATCCCGGAGCGTCAGCCGCACGCCAAGGGTGGCGGCGCCTTCGGCACGTTCGAGGTCACCGAGGACGTCACGGCGTTCACCCGCGCGGCCGTGTTCGCGCCCGGCACGAAGACCGACGTGCTGTCCCGGTTCTCGACCGTCGCGGGCGAGCGCGGCAGCCCCGACACGTGGCGCGACCCGCGGGGCTTCTCGCTCAAGTTCTTCACGAGCGAGGGCAACTGGGACATGGTCGGCAACAACACGCCGGTCTTCTTCGTCCGCGACCCCATGAAGTTCCAGCACTTCATCCGCTCGCAGAAACGCCGCCTCGACAACAACCTGCGCGACCACGACATGCAGTGGGACTTCTGGACCCTCGTGCCGGAGTCGGCGCACCAGGTCGCGTGGCTCATGGGCGACCGCGGCATTCCGCGCACGTGGCGGCACATGAACGGCTACTCGAGCCACACGTACTCGTGGATCAACGAGGCCGGTGAGCAGTTCTGGGTCAAGTACCACTTCAAGACCGACCAAGGCATCGAGACGTTCACCCAGGACGAGGCCGACCAGATGGCGTCGGCCGACACCGACTACCACCAGCGCGACCTGTTCGAGCACATCGAGGCCGGGGAGCACCCGAGCTGGACGCTGCACGTGCAGATCATGCCGTTCGACGACGCGAAGACGTACCGGATCAACCCGTTCGACCTCACCAAGGTCTGGCCGCACGCCGACTACCCCCTGCAGGAGGTCGGCAAGCTGACGTTGAACCGCAACGTCAGCGACTACCACGCCGAGATCGAGCAGGCCGCGTTCGAGCCGAACAACATCGTGCCGGGCACGGGTCTCTCGCCCGACAAGATGCTGCTCGCCCGCGGGTTCAGCTACGCCGACGCGCACCGCGCGCGCCTGGGCGTCAACTACAAGCAGATCCCGGTCAACGCGCCCAAGTCGCCGGTGCACAACTACCAGAAGGACGGCGCGATGCGGGTGCAGAACGCCACCTCGCCGGTGTACGCACCGAACTCCTACGGCGGCCCCGCGGCCGACCCGAGCCGCACCGACGACGGCGGCCGGTGGCACGCCGACGGCGACATGGTGCGCTCGGCGTACACGCTGCGCGAGGACGACGACGACTGGACGCAGGCCGGCGCCCTGGTGCGCGAGGTCATGGACGAGGCCGCTCGTGGACGCCTGGTCGACAACGTGGTGGGCCACCTGCTGAACGGGGTCAGCGAGCCGGTGCTGGCGCGCGCGTTCGAGTACTGGCGCAACATCGACGCCGACCTCGGCGCCGCGATCGAGTCGGGCGTGCGCGAGAAGGCCGACGAGACCGATCCGAAGGCCGGGGAGCAGGGCAACCCCGCGCGCTCGGACATGCAGAAGAAGGCCTGACCCCTGCCCCCGGGCGGTGAGCTAGCGCCCGTTCGTCCGCTCGGCGGTGAGACAGCGTCCGTTCCGCTCCCGGAAACGGACGCTGTCTCACCGCTGGCCACGGGGCGGCTCCTCACGCTCGGCGCCACGGTCGTGCTGGCGGTGCCGCTCATGCTTCCGACGCGGACGGGTACTCGGAGGACATCATGACGACACACGACTCAGATCGATCGAACTCGGCGCAGCGCCGACTCCTGCCGATCGCGGTGCTCGTGGCCGCGATCCTCCAGGTCGTCACACCGCTCGTCACGATCAACGGACCCGGGACCTCGCCCGGCGAGGGGTCCGGCCCGGAGCTGCTCATCACCCCGGTCGGGTGGGCGTTCTCGATCTGGGGCGTCATCTACACGCTGGCCATCGTGCAGGCCGCGGCGGCGCTGGTCACCGGCGCGCACGGCTCCGAGCGACGCCAGGTCGCGCAGCTCGTGCTGTACCTCGGCGGCGCGGTGTGGATCGTGCTGGCCGGTCTCGACAGCAGCCTGGCCACGGCGGCAGCGCTCGCGGTCATGTTCGCCGCTGCCGTGGTGGCGGTGCTCGTGGTCGCGCGCGAGCAGATCGAGCCGTCCTGGATGCGCCGGCTGACGCGCGCCGCCGTCGGCCTCTACGCAGGCTGGGTCACCGCAGCGTTCTTCCTCAACGCCTCGACCGCGCTGGTCGACGCCGGCGCCTTCGACGCGGGCGACCTCCCGTGGCAGGTCGTCGTGCTGGGACTGGCCGTCGCGACGCTGCTCGTGCTGACCATCGCTGCTCGCGGTCCGATCGCCTACGCGGTCGCCGGTGTCTGGGCGATGATCGGCATCGCCGTCACGGCGCGCGACAACGGCGACGACACGATCCTCGCCACCACGTTCGTGGGCACCGTGCTCATCGTCGCCGTCACCGCGGTCATCAGCTTGCGACGTCGGAGGGCACCGCTGCCGGTGCTCTGATCGACCGCAGGCCCACGGCCGACACGAGTGCCCCAGCCGCGAGCAGCACCGCGACGACCACGACGATCCGGTGGAAGCCCTCGACGTCGAGCACGCCCCCGGTGATCACGCCGATGAAGGCGACGGCGACCAGGCCGGCCACCCGCGAGATCGCGTTGTTGACCGCCGAGGCGATGCCGGCCTCGTCGGGGTGCACCTCGGCCAGGACGGTCGAGGTCAGCGGCGTGACCGTGACCGTGATGCCGAGGCCGAACAGGACCACCCCGGGCACGACCTGCCAGGCGACGTCGACGGGTTCGCGGACCGTCAGCATCCACAGGAAGCCCGCCGCCACGATGAGCGGGCCCGCCGTCATGAACCACCGCGGCCCGAGGCGCGCCGCGAGCGAGCCGACCCGGCTCGCGAGGAGCAGGGAGATGAGCGTCGGCGGCAGCATCACGAGTCCCGAGACCGTGGCCGACAGGCCACCGACCTCCTGGACCAGCAGAGGGATCGCCAGGGTGCCGAGCCCGATCGCGGCGTAGATGCCGATCGTGGCGAGGTTGCCCACGGCGAAGGCCCGGACCCGGAAGAGGCGCAGCGGCATCATCGGGTGGCGTGCGCGCCGCTCCCAGACCACGAACGCCGTGAGGCAGACGAACCCGCCGACGAGCGCGAGGACCACGAGCGGGTTGCCGAACCCGATGCGCTGGCCCTCGATCAGCGCGAAGACCGGGCCGGCGAGGCCGAGCACCGCGAGGACCGCGCCGAGCCAGTCGACGTAGGCGTGACCGTCGGTGCCGCGGTGCGCGTCCCGCGGGAGGCGGGCGACGAGTGCCAGGGTGGCTGCCGCCGGCACGACGACGATGCCGAAGACCCAGCGCCAACCCACCGTGTCGACCAGGACGCCACCCGCCAGCGGGCCCACGAGGAACGCCGTGCCGGTCCACGCGGTCCACGTGCCGATCGCTCGACCCATGGCCGGGCCGCTGAACGTCGCCGTGATGAGGGCCAGGCTCGACGGCACGAGGAGTGCACCGGCCACACCCTGCAGCGCCCGCGCCGCGATGAGCAGCTCGCCGTTCGGCGCGAGCGCCGCCAGGAGCGAGGTCGCGGCGAAGCCGATCAGGCCGACGGTCAGGATCCGTAGGCGTCCGAACGTGTCCGAAAGGGAGCCCGCGACCAGCATCAACGACCCGAGGGTCAGCAGGTAGCCGTCGACGACCCACGCCTGCAGCGTCACGCCACCGTCGAGCTCGCGGGCGATGTCGGGCAGGGCGACGTTGACGATCGATCCGTCGAGGAACGTCACGAAGGAGGCCAGGACGGCGACCGCCAGCACGGTGCGCTCGTGTGTGCTGCGCTCGTGGACGTCCTTCACGACCCGAGCCTAGGGCCCGCCGCCCCCGGTGGTTGAGGTGCGAGTGCGCTCTGGCGCGCGAGCCTCGAAACCTCGGTCAGGTTCTGGGTTGCGGTACCCCTTTCGAGGCTCGTTCCTCGCACCTCAAGGGGCGGGGCTTCGCCCGCAACCCCAGTGGTTGAGCCGGCGCGCTCGTTCCTCGCGCTCGCTTCCGTGGCTCGCTAGAGCGAGCCACGGGCGGCTCAGCCTCGCTTCGCTCGGCACGTGGTCACCCCCGGTGGTTGAGGTGCGAGTGCGCTCTGGCGCGCGAGCCTCGAAACCGCGGTCACGTTGGGGCTGACGTACCCCTTTCGAGGATCCACGGGCCGAGCCGCAGGCGAGGCAGGCGCCCGGGCGCAGCCCGGCACCGGCGAGGAACGAGCCGGTGGGGCCGCGAGGAACGAGCGGCGCGCCCTTTCGAGGCTCGTTCCTCGCACCTCAAGGGGCGGGGCTTCGCCCGCCACGGGCGGTCAGCGCCGGACCACCTAGGGTCGGACCTCATGAGCCCCGCGGAGATCGTCGCGATCGTCCTCGCGGGGGTCGCGGCGGGCACGATCAACGCGGTCGTCGGCTCCGGCACGTTGGTCACGTTCCCGACCTTGCTGGCCGTCGGCATCCCACCGGTGACCGCGAACGTCTCGAACACGATCGGCCTGGTCCCCGGGTCGATCTCGGGAGCCATCGGCTACCGCCGCGAGCTGAAGGGTCAGGCGCGGCGCGCCCTGCGACTGATCCCGGCGTCGGCCCTCGGAGCCGCCGCCGGTGCGGTGCTGCTCCTGGTGCTTCCCGCTGGCGCGTTCTCCGCCATCGTCCCTGCGCTGATCGTGCTGGGCTGCGTCCTGGTGGTGCTGGGCCCACGGATCTCGGCGGCCGTGGCTCGGCGCAACACCGACCGGGGCGAGCTGCCCGCGCACGGCACCTGGTGGACGCCGCCGGCGGTCGGCCTGACGGGCGTCTACGGCGGCTACTTCGGCGCGGCCCAGGGCATCATCCTGCTGGCGGTCATGGGCATCGGCATCGACGACGACCTGCAGCGGCTCAACGGGCTGAAGAACATCCTCGCCGCCGTGGCCAACGGGGTGTCGGGGCTGATCTTCATCGTCGTCGCGGACGTCGACTGGCTCGTCGTGCTCCTGATCGCGGTCGGCTCGGTCGTCGGTGCGCAGATCGGTGCGGCCTACGGCCGCCGTCTGCCCGACGTGGCGCTCCGCATCTTCATCGTGCTCGTCGGTGTGGTCGCGCTCGCGGCGTTCCTACGCGGCTGACTCGCCGCTGACGACGTCGTTCGCGTCCTAGGATGAGCCGATCCTCGTCGGCCCCGGCGAGGCGAGGAGGACCATGAGCGAGACCAGCCGACGCCTGCTCGAGGCAGCCACCGCGGCGTTCGCCGCGAAGGGCTTCCACGGCACCACGACCCGTGACATCGCCACGGGAGCGGGCGTCACGCCGGGTGCGGTCTACGTCCACCACCGGTCCAAGGAAGAGCTGCTCTTCCAGATCTCCCGCCACGGCCACGAGGCGACGCTCGCGCTGCTCACCTCGACGCTCGAGCAGGCGCCCGACGACCCGGCGGAGCAGCTGCGCGCGCTGATGTTCGAGTTCGCGCGGTGGGAGGCGGTGCACCACACCACGGCGCGCATCGTGAACTACGAGCTGCCAGCCCTGAGTCCGGAGCACCTCGCCGAGGTCATGGCCCTGCGGCAGGACCTGCGCCGCTTGGTGCGCGACCTCGTGGAGCGAGGCCAGGCGGCCGGCGTGTTCACCGTGACCGATGCGGGACTGGCGGTCGTCACCCTGATCTCGTTGTGCATCGACATCGCCCGCTGGTTCAGCGACGAGGGCGAGTGGAGTGCTGAGCAGGTGGCCGCCGGGGTCAGCGAGGCGGGCCTGCGACTCGTCGGTGCCGAGCCGCCCGCGCGTTGACGCCCCGATGCTTGACCGAAGGGGTGCTCGACCGAAGGGGTGCTTGACGGAGGGGGTGCCCGTCGTCGATGCTCAACTAACTAAGCGCTTAGTTACCACTGGGAGATCGCCATGGACAGCAGGCTCGACGACGCCCCGCGTCGCATGTTCGACGCCCTTCGCGCGTTCCTCGATCGCGCGGTGCGCCCGGCCGAGGCGACCTATCGCGAGCAGCTGGCGCTCCAGGACGACCCGTGGCACTGGACGGCTCCGCCGGTCCTGGCCGAGCTGCAGGACGAGGCGAAGGAGCTGGGACTGTGGAACCTGTTCCTGCCCGGCGACGCGGGGGCCGGACTGACGCGTGAGGAGCATCAGCCGCTGGCGAGACTGGCGGCGACCAGCCCGATCGGTCCGGTCGCGATCAACGGCGCGGAACCGGACACCGGGGTCATGACGTTGCTCTCGGCCCGCGGCACACCGGCGCAGAGGCGACGCTGGCTCGAGCCGCTGCTGGACGCCCGCGTGCGGTCGTCGCTCGCGTCGGCGTCGCGCGGCACGAGCATCGTCCGCGACGGCGACGAGTACGTGGTCACCGGACTTCAGCCCGCGGTGCCCGGTGCCCTGAATCCCGACGTGCGGATCCTCGTCGTCACGGGTCAGTCGGACCCCGACGCGGCCCCGGGTCGCGGGACGAGCCAGGTCCTCGTGCCGCGCAGCGCCGACGGCGTGACGGTCCACCGCTCGACCCACGTCGTGGGCGGGCGCCAGGAGGTCCAGCCGGGCGGTCTCGCGGTGCTCGTCCTCGACGAGGTGCGCGTCCCGGTGGTCAACCTCCTCGGGGACGGGGGCCACGGCAGCGTCGACGCGCCCGTGGGTCTGGACCGGAGCTCTCGCCGGACCGGCTGAGGTCAGGCTGCGGTGTCCGCGAGGTCGGTCGCGACACCGCCGACGACCCGGGAGTGGTGCCGCGCGGAGGTCGTGACGGCGGCGTCGTCGGCCCACGCCGGCACGGCGCCACCGGCCAGGAGGCGCTCGACCAGGTCGGCGTCCTCGTGCACCGGCAGGTCGTGGAATCCCCCAGCCGCGACGTAGGCCGCGGCGTGCACACCGAGGTTGGCCCCGTGGACGTGACCGTGGCCGGTCCCCTTCCCGGGCGCACGGTGGCGGCGGTAGGTGCGCAGCCATCGCCGATGGCGCGCGGCGTCCGCACGAGGCAGGGCCACCGTCCCGAGGAAGAGCTCGGCCCCGGACGTCGCGGCGTCGAGCTGGCACAGCAACCAGCGCGGTGGCACGACGCTGTCGGCGTCGGTGCAGGCCAGCCAGGTCACGCGCTCGTCGTCCGCACGGTCCAGGGCCCAGGCGCACCCGAGGGCGCGGGCGGCTCCCACGTTCCCCTCGGTCGCGACCAGCACGTGCGCGCCGGCCGCGAGCGCGACCTCGGCCGTGCGGTCGACGCAGGCGTCGGCCACGACGACGACGTCGACCGTGAGGCCGGGCGGGAGGTTGAGGGCGGCGGTCTGGACGGCGTGGACGGCCGCCGCGACGGTGCGCTCCTCGTCGCGGGCCGGGATCACGACCGCGACGTGCTCGACGGGTGACTCATGCACGACCGAACACCTCCAGCCGGTAGTCGTCCTCGACGTGCTCCACGACGCGCGCGAGACCCGGGCTGGCGCCGAACTCGGCGTGGGCCGCGTCGCCCGTGCAGGCGGCCTCGTCGAAGGGGTGTCGCCAGTCGACCAGCACGACGTGGCCGTCGACGCCGAGGCTCCTGACCACGTGGGCCAGCACCTGGGCCCGGACGTCGGCGGAGAGGAAGTAGAGGACCTCCGAGAGCACCACGAGGTCGAGCTCGCCGTCCGGCCAGTCCGGCAGCGACGACTGCGCGAAGGTCACGTGGCTCGCGGGCACCGTCGCCCGGGCCGTGACGAGAGGTTCCGCGACGGTGTCGGTGGCGATCAGCTCGTCGCACCGCGGCGCCAGCAGGGCGGTGAGCAGGCCGATCGAGCAACCCGGTTCGAACGCGCGCCGGTACCGCTCCCGCGGCAGGCTGGCGACGGTGACGTCGTACTTGCGCTTTTCGTACGGGTTCGTGGCCAGGTGCCAGGGATCGTCGGAGGTGGTGTACATCCGCTCGAAGTAGGCGGGGTCGGTCATACGACCACGACCTCGGGCGCCTCGGTGGCGTGACGCAGGAGCGCGTCGTCGACCACGGCGGCGTCGCCCGCATCCACGCCCACGGCCCGGACCTGGGTCACGAAGGCGTCGAGCGCCCGGCGCTTCAGGTCGCGGGCAGCCGGGGCCGCCACCAGTCGTCGGGCCGACGGGAGCCACGGCTCGTCCGTGGGGGTCGTCCAGACCCACGTCCAGATCGGGAATCGCCAGAGCGCGGGTCCGTCGGCGCACAGCTCGCGGGCGACCTCGCCGAGGACGTCGTGGTCGGGGTGGCCGTCGGACTCGAACGGTGCCAGCACGAGGTCGGCGGCGCGGACCAGCGGCTCGAGCGAGTCCCGCAGGTCGTCGCGCGCCGTCGTCAGCCCTCCGTCGGGCAGTCCGAGGCGGTGGACCTCGGGATCGGTGAAGCCCAGGCGACTGAGGGCGTCGATCAGCTCGCGCGGTCGCCGCTCGCGCAGCTCCTCGGAGGTCACGGACGTGCTCTCGGGGTGCGAGGCCTCCCCGTCGGTGGCGGTGACGAACGCGATCGGGCGGGCGGTCTGGCAGGCGAGCCAGGCGCCGACGGCGAGGACCTCGTCGTCGGGGTGCGCCGAGAGCACGAGGACACGCCCGCCCGGGTCGTGGGGGCGCTCGAGCGGCAGGACCGCCAGGGCGTCCCGCCAGGTGTCAGTCATGACGGCCCCCCAGGGCCCCGAGTCGCTCGAGATCGCGCTCGGCGTGGTGCTGCCGCACGAAGACCTGCAGGTCGTGGACGTGCTCGGCATGGGCTCCGTCGAACGCCAGGGGGCCGGGTCCGAGGGCCCGACCGACGTGGCTCACGACGCTCTCCGCGACCTCGGCGGCCTGGGCGCGGAGCGCGTGCGCGAGCCGCTCGGCGCGATCGACCGACAGCGGCTCCCCGTCGGCGATCGCCGCGGCGGCGTCCATCGCGAGCGTCGAGGTGTCGAGCGCCGCGCGCACGGCGCCCAGGTGAGCAAGGGCGTGCGGGCCCAGCGTTCCGGCGGCATCCTCCAGGGTCGCGGCGACGCCGCGCGCGCCGCCGAGCCAGCAGGCCGCGATGCCGATCGCGCCGAGCCAGAAGCCGGTCCGGTCGACGTAGGCGCCCGCGCTGCCGACGGGGCGAGTGGGGACGTCGTCGAACGCGAGCGACGCGGTGTCGGCGCGGCTCATGCCGGGTCCTGACCAGGCCGGGCCGTCACTGGTGGGCGTGATGCCGCTCGAGGCGAGGTCGACCGCGAACATCCGGCTCCCGTCGTCGGTCCGGGCCGTGACGAGGGCGTGCGTCACGAGCGAGGCTCCCGAGCAGAACGCCTTCGTGCCGGTCAGGGTCCAGCTGTCGTCGCGATCCGAGGCCTGCAGCACGGCGAACGGGGGTTCGGCGGCCCACACGGCCCAGATCTCGTCGGCCCCGGGCGTCGGCCCACCGAGCTCGGCGATGATCGCGACCGCGTCGTGGTGCGGCTCCACGACCTTGACCAGGGGGAGGTCGTCGGCGGCGATGTCCGCGAGGGCGGTCCACCGGCGCGCCGTGCCTCCGCCGCCGGGCAGCGGCAGCGGATCGGCGACGTGCTGGCGGACGTCGCTGGACGTCAGCGGCGGACGCGACGGCGAGATCGACATGATTCCTCACGGACGACGGAGCGCCCGGCTGCCGGCTGAACCAGGGACCTCCACCGTCCCACGGTCCGGCGGGCCCGCAACTGCAACGACGGCGACGACCCAGACGCGGCGTGAGGCCGGATCTCGTGCGATTGGCGGGCCTCCTGGTGCAGGAGTCCGGATCAGGTCGCGTCATCGTTCATCCGGGGACCCGCCCCGGAGGTGGGCACGCTGTCGACCCACGGCTACGGTGCAGGCGAGCCCTCGAGCGAGGAGCCGCCCCACCAGCAGGAGGTCCGTCATGAGTGAGCAGGTCGAGGTCGTGGCGACGTTCGTCGCCAAGCCCGGGCAGGGCGAGCAGCTTGAGGAGATCCTCGCCGGTGCCCTCACCTCGGTCCGCGCCGAGGAGGGCTGCCTGCGCTACGACTTCTACCGGGTGCGGCGCGACGACACCGCGTTCGTGATGGTCGAGGAGTGGGCGTCGAAGGACGCGCTGCGCGCGCACGGCTCGAGCGACGCCTTCCAGGCCCTGTCGCTGCGCCTGGCCGAGGTCGTGGCCGAGGCGCCCGTGATCCGGCTGCTCGATCCGGTCGCCCCCGCCTGATCCTCAGACGGGCTCGGTGAACGCGGCCCGCGCGGCCGCGAGCAGGGCACGGCGGAAGCGACGCGTCGTCTCGGCGCCGTCGCCGAACCCGGAGTCGGCGCCGTGGAACATCCCCGGCTCGACGTGCAGCGTGCAGCGCACCCCGGCCGCGGTGAGCCGGCGTGCGTACTCCACGTCCTCGTCGTGGAACAGGTCGATGTCGCCGACCCCGATCCAGGCGGGCGGGAGGCCGGAGAGGTCGGCCCGTCGTGCGGCCGCCGCGTACTCCGGTGCCGCGTCCCGCCCGGCCGGATGCCCGAGGTAGCCGGTCCAGCCGAAGCGGTTCGACCGCGGGTTCCAGACGAGGTGGGGCCGGCGGCTGACGGGTCGCCGGACGGTGCGGTCGTCGAGCATCGGGTAGACCAGCAGCTGGAACGCGATCGGTGTGCGCCCCTCGTCCAGGGCGCGTTGCGCCAGGGCGGCGGCGAGCCCACCGCCGGCACTGGCCCCGCCCACCGCGACCCGGGCGGGGTCGACGCCCAGCTGCTCGGCATGGTCGTGCAACCAGTCCAGGGCGGCCACGGCGTCGTCGAGCGCCGCCGGGAACGGGTCCTCCGGTGCGAGCCGGTACTCGGCCGCGACGACCACGACGCCCAGCCTCGAGGCGAGCCAGCTGCACGTGTGCTGGTCGTTCTCCGGCCGCCCGGCGACGTAGCCCCCGCCGTGGAACCACAGCAGCGCGCCCGCGGCGGGCGCGCCACCGGCCGGCCGATGCACGAGGACCCGGCCGTGGTCGAGGTGGATCTCGGTCACCTCGACGCCGGGCTCGACGGTCGAGCCGGGCGTCATGGCCCGGCGCAGCACCGCCAGGTGCAGGCTGCTCCGGACCGACAGCGGGAGCGCGAGCGACGGGACCCTGAGGTCGGGCGCGACGTGGGGCAGCACCCGGCGATGGGGGCCGATGCGCAGGAGCAGTCGCGTGGCGAGGGCGGCCGTGCGTCCGAGGAACCTTCGGGCGGTGCGCACGGGTCCATCGTGGCGCACGTGGCCCGACTCCGTGGCGCTTCCCGCACCGCCGTCTCCGTCCGGGTGAGGGGCGGTCGATCTAACACTCTGGTCACAATCGTCGCCAGCGTGTAATACTGCGACGAGGGCGGAACCGGTCCGCCGGCAGGAGGCATCGTGCGCGCGACCCACACCGTGACGAACCAGGTCCCACCCCTCGTCGACTTCGACGCGGCCGACCACGCGCCGATCCTCGAGGCGCTGCACCGTGAGGGCGCGGCCCACGCGGTCGAGGGCCTCCACGAGGTGGGCCGTCTCGCCGGCAGCGCCGAGGCGCTCGGCTGGGGCGACCTCGCCGAGGCCCATCCGCCGGTGCTCCACACGCACGACCGCTACGGCCACCGCATCGACGAGGTCGTGTACGACCCCAGCTACCACCAGCTCATGGACACGGCGGTGTCCCTCGGTCTGGCCGGCTCGGTCTGGCGCGACCCGCAGCCCATGCCCCACCTGGTGCGGGCGGCGCGGTCCTCGGTCTGGGGCATCACGGACGCCGGGCACGGCTGCCCGATCTCCATGACCTACGCCGTGATCCCCGCGCTCCGGGCGAACGCCGAGATCGCGGCACAGTACGAGCCCCTGCTCTGCTCGCTCGAGTACGACCCCTCGCTGGAGGCCCCGCTCGGCAAGCGCGGGCTCATCGCCGGCATGTCGATGACCGAGAAGCAGGGCGGATCGGACGTGCGGGCCAACCGCACCGAGGCCGTGCCGCAGGCCGACGGCTCCTACCGGCTGACGGGCCACAAGTGGTTCACGTCGGCGCCGATGTCGGACGTGCTGCTGGTGCTCGCGCAGGCACCCGGTGGCCTCTCGTGCTTCTTCCTGCCGCGCATCCTGCCCGACGGCACCCGCAACTCCATGGCGATCCAGCGGCTCAAGGACAAGCTCGGCAACCACTCCAACGCCAGCGGTGAGGTCGAGTACGACGAGGCCACCGCCTGGCTCGTGGGCGACGAGGGGCGCGGCGTGCCGACCATCATCGAGATGGTCAACATGACCCGCCTCGACTGCACCCTCGGCTCGGCCACCGGCATGCGGGTGGGCGTGCAGCAGGCCGTGCACCACGCGACGCACCGCTCGGCGTTCGGCGCCGCGCTCGTCGACCAGCCGCTCATGCGCAACGTCCTGGCCGATCTCGCGGTCGAGTCCGAGGCGTCCACCACGGTCGCCCTCTGGCTCGCGGCCCTGACCGACCGCGCGGCCGCCGGGGTCGAGGGCGCCGACGCACTGCGCCGGATCAGCCTCGCGGTCAGCAAGTACTACGTCTGCAAGCGCGGCCCGCTGCACGCCGCCGAGGCCCTGGAGTGCCTGGGAGGCAATGGCTACGTCGAGGAGTCGCGCATGCCGCGGCTCTACCGCGAGGCTCCGCTGATGTCGGTGTGGGAGGGCTCGGGCAACGTGGCCGCGCTCGACACGTTGCGAGCCATGACCCGTCAGCCCGAGACGCTGCAGGCGTTCTTCGACGAGCTCGACGCCGCGGCCGGTGCCGACGCGCTCCTCGACGCCGCGGTCGTGCGACTCAAGGACACCTTCACCGACGTGGAGACGATCCAGCACCGCGCCCGCACCGTCGTGGGCGACATGGCGCTGGCGCTGCAGGGCGCGCTGCTCGTCCGCCACGGCCACCCGGCCGTGGCCGACGCCTTCACGCGCAGTCGCCTCGGTGGCCAGTGGGGCACCGTCTTCGGCACGCTGCCGACCGGGGTCGACACCGCCGCCATCATCGAGCGCGCCGCACCCAAGGTCGGCTCGTGAGCGCCGGCGAGACGCCGGCCGCCTGGCGCGACGGCCACGGGGGTGGTGACCCGCTCTACGCGGGCCGTCCGACCCCGGTCGACCGGGCCGACTACCCGACGCTGACCTACGAGGTCACGGGTCGCGTCGCTCGGCTGACCTTCAACCGCCCGGCCCAGGGCAATGCGATCACGAACGACACGCCCCACGACCTCGCCCACGCGGTGGAGCGGGCCGACCTGGATCCGCGGGTCCACGTGATCCTCGTCAGCGGGCGCGGCAAGGGGTTCTGCGGGGGCTACGACCTGTCGATCTTCGCCGAGAGCGCCGCGACCCCGCCCGGTGCGGAGGGTGCGGAGGGGACGGTGCTGGACCCCGAGGTCCAGGCCCGCAACCACGATCCCGAGGGCACGTGGGACCCCATGGTCGACTACGCCATGATGAGCCGCTTCAACCGCGGGTTCTCGGCGCTGCTGCACGCCGACAAGCCCACCGTCGTGAAGATCCACGGGTTCGCGGTGGCGGGGGGCAGCGACATCGCGCTGTTCGCCGACCAGATCATCTGCGCCGACGACGCCCGCATCGGCTACCCGCCCACCCGGGTCTGGGGCGTGCCCGCCGCTGGCATGTGGGCGCACCGCATCGGCGACGCCCGCGCCAAGCGGCTGCTGCTCACCGGCGACAGCCTCACCGGCCGGCAGGCGGCCGAGTGGGGGCTGGCGGTCGAGTCGGTGCCGCCCGACGAGCTCGACGCGGCCACCGAGGACCTCGTGGGTCGCATCGCCCAGATGCCGGTCAACCAGCTGGTCATGGTCAAGCTCGCCCTCAACAGCGCACTCCTGGCGCAGGGCGTCGCGAACTCCGGCATGGTCAGCACCGTGTTCGACGGCGTCTCCCGGCACACCCGCGAGGGCTACGCGTTCCAGCAGCGTGCCGCGACGGTGGGCTTCCGCGAGGCGGTGCGCGAGCGTGACGAGCCGTTCGGCGACGCGAAGCCCAGACCGTCCAGCACGCCGTCCAGCACGCCGTCCAGCGCGCCGTCCAGCGCGCCGCAGGGCACGCCCGAGCCGTGACGACGACACCGCAGGCGGTGCGGCCGCTGACCGCCCGTTCGGCGATCCTGAGCCTCCTGCTCGGCGCCCACCCGCCGGAGGCGCCCGGCAGCAGCATCGTCGGCTGGGGCCGCGCGCTCGGCGTGACCGAGCCGGCCGTCCGCGTCGCCCTGACCCGCATGGCCGCGGCGGGCGACCTCGACCGCACCGACTCCGTCTACCGCCTGAGCCCGCGGCTGCTGCGACGGCAGGAGCGCCAGGACGCGGCGATCGAGCAGCGCACGCTGCCGTGGAGCGGTGAGTGGCGCGCCGCCGCGATCACCGTCGTCGGGGCGAGCGCCGGCGCCCGTGCCGACCTGCGTCAGCGCCTGGGTGCCGCGCGGTTCGGCGAGCTGCGTGAGGGCTTCTGGATGCGACCGGACAATCTCGACGGTGCACCCGACCCCGCGGTGGCCGCGAGCGTGGAGGTCATGGCCGTGCGCCCCGAGCGCCCCGCAGCCGAGCTCGTACCGATGCTGTTCGACCTCGAGGGCTGGGCCGGGAGTGCGCACGAGCTCACGGCCTCGCTGGCCGCGGCCGAGCACCTGGCCGACCGCATCGCGATCGCGGCGGCCGTCGTGCGCCACCTGGTCGCCGACCCGCTGCTCCCGGAGGAGCTGCTGCCGTCGGACTGGCCCGGGCCCGGGCTGCGGAGCACGTACGCGACCTTCCGCGAGGAGCTCGTCAGCCGCTGAACGGCGTCGAGGGTCGCTTCCGGTGCCTGGCGCAGTGGGGTGGGCGCGGGGCAGACTCGGCACACCCACGGAGAGGCAGGACATGGCAGAGCAGGTGGACGTCGTGGTCGTCGGCGCGGGCGCGAGCGGGCTGGCAGCGGCAGCCGACCTGACGGCGCGCGGCCGGTCCGTCGCGGTGCTCGAGGCGCGCGACCGCATCGGCGGCAAGATCTGGACCGTGCCGCTGGCCGGCCATCCCGTCGACCTCGGTGCCCACTGGATCGGCCCCGGCCAGGACCGGATGTACGCCCTCGCCGGGCGGCTGGGCCTGACGGTCGAGCCCCAACGTCTGAAGGGACGGGCGGTCGCGCTGACGTCACGGGGCCGGCGCACGACCCGCAGCTCGCAGATCCCGCCCGTGCCGCTGCGCGCGAACCTCGAGATGCTCCGCCTCGGTATTCGCCTCGAACGGGCGGCCCGCCGCCTCGACCGGGACCAGCCGTGGGTCGGTGACGACCTGGCCGAGTCCGACGTGAACACCCTCGCCAGCCGGCCGCTGCGCCACCGGGACACGCGCGGGCTGCTGAGCATCATGACCCGCACGGTCGCGGGCGCAGAACCGGCCGAGATGTCCGAGCTCGGGGTCATGGCGCTCCGGCGCGGGTCCACGAGCCTGGCCCGACTCGTGAGCTTCAAGGGCGGGGCCCAGCAGGACCACCTGGTGGAGGGGATGGGCGCCGTCGTCGACGGTCTGGCCGAACCGGTCCGCCACCTCGTCCGCACCGGTCATCCGGTGGAGTCGGTCGACCAGCGGGGCGAGCAGGTCGTCGTCACGGCCGGCGGCGAGGAGGTCACGTGCCGGGCGGTCGTGGTGGCCACGGCTCCTCGGCAGCGCCGCGACATTCGCTGGTTCCCCGAGCTCCCGCTCGACCACCGCCACCTCACGGGGACCGGGCTCGGCGCCTACAGCAAGTTCGTGATCGCCTTCGATCGACCGTTCTGGCGCGACCGTGGGCTCTCCGGCCTCGTGCTCGGCCTCGACCACACCGTGCAGATGGTCGTCGACCTCGGCGCCGACGACGTCGGGCTGCTGGCGGCCTTCGTGACCGGTCAGCCGGCGCGCGACCTCGCCCGGCTCGACGAGCCGGCCCGCCACGCCGCCGTGGCCGCCGACCTCGTCGCGGCACTCGGCCCGGCCGCAGCCGAGGAGCACTGGCGCGGCGTCGTGAGCCACCAGTGGCGCGAGGACCCGTGGAGCCGGGGCGCCCCCGTCACGGTGTTCGGGCCGGGCGCCTACCTCGCGGGTGCGCCGGCACTCGCACGCCCCCATGGCCGGGTGCACTGGGCCGGCACCGACTCGGCCAACCGGTGGTCGGGCTACGTCGAAGGCGCGCTGCAGGCCGGCGAGCGGGCCGCCGCCGAGGTCGACGCCCTGCTGGGCTGACGACCGGGTCGCCTACCGCAGGGAGTACGTCACGACCGACACGGCCACGTACTGCGCGACGAAGGCCAGGACCGTGCAGAGGTGGAAGATCTCGTGGAACCCGAACGTCTCGGGCAGCGGGTTCGGGCGCTTCGACGCGTAGACCACGCCGCCGATCGTGTAGATCACGCCGCCGGAGGCCACCAGGGCCAGGGCCGCGACGTTGACCCACGTGGGGAACTGGTCGGCGCCGTCGATGAACGCCGGGATGAACGGCAGGGCGAGCCAGCCGAGCGCGATGTACAGGACCGTGAACACCCACCGTGGCGCCTCGATCCACAGCACGCGCAGCACCGAGCTGACCACCGCGGTCACCCACACCGTGCCCAGCAGCCACCAGCGCGCACCCCCGTCGAGGTACAGGATCGCGAACGGCGTATAGGTGCCGGCGATCAGGACGTAGATGTTGGCGTGGTCGAACCGCCGCCAGAACGCCCACAGACGGATCTCCCACGTGCCGCGGTGGTACGTGGCCGAGACCGTGAACAGCAGGATCGCGCTCACGACGTAGATCGAGGATCCCCACCGGGTCGCGGCGGTGGGGGACAACACGACGAGCACCACGGCCGCGGCGAGCAGGAACGGCAGGAAGCCGGCGTGCACCCAGCCGCGCAGACGCGGCTTCAGCTCGGCGATCTTGTCGGCCATGCCGCGGGTCCGACGGTCGACGGGTGCCGCCTCGTCGGGTTCGGCGCCACCTGCTGCGATCTCGCCCATGGCCTCGTCCTGTCGTCGTGTGCGACTGGTGCGTCGCGACGTCACGCCCAGCGTCCCACGGGTGGGAGCCAGCGGTCAGGCGTCTGGGGCCGTCGTCGTGCCGCGCCGACGCAGCCGGACGAGCGTCGTCGTGCCGACCAGGAGCTCGAAGGCCGTGACGGTGTAGACGGCCAGCCGCTCCCAGACGCCGTCGGGGAGAACGTCGACGGCGGTCGATCCGCTGTCGAGCACCAGGGCGATCGTGCCGAGGAGACCGACGACGCCCAGGGCCATGAAGGCGGCCCCCAGCCGCCGCAGGTCGGCGGAGCGGCGGGCCGCGAGCCCCGCCACGATCACGGTGAGATTGCCCCCGACGATCGCCATCGCGGCGCCGATGCCGTGCAGCGCCCCGATGCCGTTGTCGACGTTGGCCTGGCCGCTGTTGACGACGCCCACGAGGACGATGCCGATCCCGTGGGTCACGGCGAGGGCCAGGAAGGTCCGGCGGTGGGCGCTGCCGAGGACCGGGACCGCCAGCAGGGCCGCCGCGACGAAGAACACACCGCTCAGCACGAAGCCCGTGTTCATGACCAGGTGCAGGGGGGAGTCGATCGCGCGTCCGCCGGACGTCTCGACCTGGGGGATCCCGAGGTCGCTGATGTAGTTGGTGGCGTACGAATAGCCCGGGAACGCGGCGGCTGCGACGGCCTCGGACACGACGTAGACCACGCCCGCCGCGATCCAGCAGGCCGCAGCGGCGCGACCCGCGCGGGGTGGTCTCACGACGTCGGTGTCCATGTCCCGACGACGGTATCGACTCCGTGCGGTGCCGGCAGGTCAGCGGATCCTGACCTGAAGGGCGGACCCACTTTCGGTAACATCGTTGACGGTCATGCAGTCGGCCGAGATCCCTTCCGAGACGGAGGAACCATGGATCGTGCTGCCCACGAAGCAGCGCAGCGCGTCACCGACGCCATCCGCGACGTTCGCACCGACCAGGGCCTCGAGGCCACGATCGACGACATCGTCCGCCGCACGCTCGAGGTGCTGCCGGGCTGTGACGCCGTGAGCCTCGCCGTGGTGGCGAACCACACCCGCGCGATCGACGCGTACTCCGCCAGCCGGCCGGAGCTCGAGTCGCTCGACCGCCTGCAGTTCCGGCTCGGCGAGGGCCCCGCGATCGACGCCACGGCGCAGATGCAGGTCGTGGAGTCCTCCGACCTTGCCCGCGAGTCCCGGTGGGACCGGTGGCGCTCCGCCGCGGTGGCCGACGAGGGGTTCCAGGCGGTGCGCGCCCTGCCGATCCACGTCGCGGGGCGCCCGTACGGCACCCTCCTCTCGTACGGCACCGCCCACCCTCTTCCGGGCGGCGACCAGATCGTCACGCACCTCTGGGCCGCGCACGTCGCGTCGGCGGTCGCCGCGGCGCACGCCCGGGCGGGGCTCGAGGTCGCCGTCGACTCCCGCACCACGATCGGCGTCGCGATCGGGATGCTGATGGTCCAGTACGGCATCGACCGCGATCGCGCGTTCGACGTCCTGAAGCGCACCTCGCAGTCCGCCAACCGCAAGCTGACGGCCGTCGTCGAGGCGTACATCGAGACCCGCCGCCTCCCCGGCATCGAGCGCGAGCCGCTCCCGCGACTGTGACCGACGACGTGGACGTTCAGGGAGCGCGAGGTCTCGGCTCCGCCTACCCTCGAGGCATGAGTTCAGCGGGCGGGTCGGGTCGCGGCCCGGACGACCCCTGGACCGTGCTGCGCCTGCCCTTCGACACGGCGGCTCCGCGGGCGGCGCGCCGTCACCTGCTGGACGAGCTCACGCGGTCTGGTCTGCGCGACGCCGTGATCGTCGACGCGCAGGTCGTCCTGGCCGAGCTCGTCAACAACGGCGTCGAGCACGGTGAGCCGGGCCCCGGCGGCACGATCGAGATCTCCTGGCGCATCCTCGACGACCACCTGCGCCTGAGCGTCTGCGACGGCGGCAGTGCGAGCGAGCTGCGCCCGATGGAGTTCACCGACCACAGCCTCCGCGGCCGGGGCCTGGCGATCATCGACCAGCTGGCCGACCGCTGGACGTTCGATGCCACTCAAGGCACGCGCATCACGGTCGAGCTCGACTACAGCAACGAGGACACGGTCACCTCGGACTGACGGCCGCGGGCGAGGGTCAGCGTAGAGTCGGGAGATCATGTCGAGGAGGTAGGCCGTGGACGTCGCCAGGACGCTCGCCGCGATGGCGGTGGAGCTCGAGCAGGAGCGCGATCCCGAGACCGTGCTCGACCGGGTGAGCCACTACGCGCGACTCGTCCTGGACGCCGACGACGCCGGGGTGCTGCGCATCCACACGCGCTCGCGCGTCGCCACCCCGGCCGCCACGTCCGACCTGGTCAACCGTGCGCACCAGCTGCAGATCGACTTCGACGAGGGGCCGTGCCTCGACGCGATCGAGGGTCGCGCCACCTATGTGACCAACGACGTCCGCCGCGATCCCCGCTGGCCCCAGTGGGGTCCTGCGGCGGCCGAGATCGGCGTGCTCAGCGCTGTGGGCGTGCGCCTCGCGACCCGCGACCGCGGGTACGGGTCGCTCAACATCTACGCCCAGCGCGTCGACGCCTTCACCGACCGTGACGCCGAGGTCGCCGAGATGCTCGCAGCCCACGCCACGGCCGCCTTCGCCGCGGCTCACGAGCTGGAGGGGCTCCGGACGGCGTTGGAGTCGCGGTCGATCATCGGGCAGGCCCAGGGCATCCTCATGCAGAAGTTCGACATCGACTCCGATGCGGCCTTCGAGTTCCTCAAGCGCATCTCGCAGCACGAGAATCGCAAGCTCGTGACGCTCGCCGAGGCCATCGTCGTGCAGCGTGACTCGAACGCACGCCCCGCTCCGGCCGGCGACGCCGGTCAGACGACATAGCCCTCGCGGTAGGTGGGGTACGCCGGGCGCCAGCCGCTCGCACGCAACCGGGCGTTCGACAGCCGCTTGCCGTGGCCGCGCGCGGGGGCAGCGGCCTCGGGGGCGGGCAGGCCCAGCTGGTTCGCGACGTGGGCGGCGACGTCGCCGAGCAGCGACGGCTCGTCGTCCGTGCCCACGTAGAGCGCCTCGGGCGCCTCATCGCGGGTGAGCAGGTGCACGACCGCCGCCGCGGCGTCATCGCGGTGGATGCGGTTGGTCCACCGGTGGGGGTCGTCGAACGTGCCCTCGCGCACCTGGGTCACCAGGCGCCCGGTCTCACCGCGGTACAGGCCGGACAGGCGCAGCACGGTGCCGTGGGGCAGGCGTTCGGCGAAGGCCTGCTCGGCCTCGAGCAGCACGCGGGCGGGGGCGTCGGCGGGCTCGGCGGGCGACGCCTCGTCGAGCACGGGATCCGGGGCGGCGTCGCCGTAGACGCCGGTCGAGGAGACCAGCACCGCGCGTCGTGGCGTCTGACCGGCGGCCGTGAGGGCGTCGAGTGCCCGGATCAACCCGTCGACGTACGTCGCGCGGTACGACTCCTCGGTGCGCGGCCGGGCCGTGAGCGCGACCACCAGCAGGTCGACGTCGAGCCCGGTCAGGTCAGGGCCCGTCACGGTGAGATCGGCGGAGATGCCGTGCATCGGTGACGCCACGAGGTCACCGCGGCGGCGCACGGCGGTGACCTCGTGCCCGAGCGCGGCGAGCCGGATCCCGACGTCGGACCCGAGGTCACCGGCACCGATCAGCAGGGCGTGGGAGGTCATGCGCCGAGGCTAGCCGCCACCGGCACGTGGCGCCTCGGGCCGGGGCGGTGAGCCTTCCACCGTGGGAAGCTGCCTGCCTGGGCGGGCGGTGAGTGTTCCACCGCCCCAGCGTTCGGGCGGTGGAACACTCACCGCCCCCGCCGGGGGCCGCCGTCATGCGGTGGAACACTCACCGCCCCACCGGGGTCAGACGGCGCGGCGCTTGCCGGCCGCGGGGTCGACGTCGTCGGGCACGAGCCACAGCACGCCGGACGGCGGGAGCTGCACCAGGGCCGAGGCCGGCTGACCGTGCCACGGGGTGCCCTCGGCCTCCACCAGACCCATGTTGCCCACCCCGGAGCCGCCGTAGAGCCCGGCGTCGGTGTTGAGCACCTCGCGCCACGGACCCGCGAGCGGCAGACCGACGCGGTAGTCATGGTGCGGGCTGCCCGAGAAGTTGGCCAGGCACGCCAGGCGCGAGCCGTCGCGGCCGATGCGCAGGAAGGCGACGACGTTGCCCTGGGTGTCGGAGGCGTCGATCCAGGCGAAGCCCTCCGGCACGACGTCGGCCGAGTAGAGGGCGGGCGCCTCGCGGTAGATCGCGTTGAGGTCCGACACGAGCGCCTGCACCCCGCCGTGCAACGGCTCCTCGGCCTGGGCCCAGTCGAGCGAGCGGGACTCGGCCCACTCGCCCTCCTGCGCGAACTCGCCGCCCATGAAGAGCATCTTCTTGCCCGGGTGCGCCCACATGAACGCGAGCAGGGCGCGCACGCCCGCGGCCTTGTTCCAGTCGTCGCCGGGCATGCGTCCCCACAGCGATCCCTTGCCGTGCACGACCTCGTCGTGCGAGAGCGGCAGCACGAAGTTCTCCGTGAACGCGTAGTCGATCGCGAAGGTCATCTCGCCGTGGTGGAACGAGCGGTGCACGGGATCGTTGCCGAGGTAGGTCAGCGTGTCGTGCATCCACCCCATGTTCCACTTGAAGCCGAAGCCCAGGCCGCCGCCGTCGGTGGGCCGGCTGACGCCCGGCCAAGCCGTCGACTCCTCGGCCACCATGACCACCCCGGGGTGGTGCTTGCCGACCGTCGCGTTGAGCTCCTGCAGCAGCTGCACCGCCTCGAGGTTCTCGCGTCCGCCGTGCCGGTTCGGCTCCCACTCGCCGTCGTTTCGCGAGTAGTCGAGGTAGAGCATCGAGGCGACCGCGTCGACGCGCAGGCCGTCGAGGTGGAACTCCTCGAGCCAGTACAGGGCGTTGGCCACCAAGAAGTTGCGCACCTGCGGGTGGCCGAAGTCGAACACGTACGTGCCCCAGTCGGGCTGCTCGCCGCGGCGGGGGTCCGGGTGCTCGTAGAGCGCGGACCCGTCGAAGCGGGCCAGGGCCCACTCGTCCTTCGGGAAGTGGGCCGGCACCCAGTCGACGATGACGCCGAACCCGCGCTGGTGGAGGCGGTCGACGAACCAGCGGAAGTCGTCGGGGCTGCCGAAGCGCGAGGTCGGGGCGTAGTACGACGTGACCTGGTAGCCCCAGGAACCACCGAAGGGGTGCTCGGCGACGGGCATCAGCTCGACGTGCGTGAAGCCCGTGGCCTCGAGGTGGTCAGCCAGGGCGTCGGCGAGCTCGCGGTAGCCGAGCCCCTGACGCCACGAGCCGAGGTGCACCTCGTAGATGCTCATCGGCGCATCGACCCAGGCGGTCGCGTCACGGCGCTTGACCCAGGCCTCGTCGCCCCAGGAGTGGGCCGGGTCGACCACGATCGAGGCGGTCGCCGGCGGCAGCTCGGTGCCGAAGGCCAGGGGATCGGCCTTCTCGTGCCACGAGCCGTCGGCGCCCTGGATGCGGAACTTGTACGCCTCTCCGGCGCCGATGCCGGGCACGAACGTGCCCCAGACGCCGGGTCCGCCGAGCGGCTGGAGCGAGTGGCCGCCACCGTCCCAGCCGTTGAAGTTGCCGACGACCTGCACGGCCTGGGCGCGCGGCGCCCACACCGTGAACGCGGTGCCGGTAGTGCCGTCGAGATCGCGGACGTGCGCGCCGAGCACCTCCCACAGTCGCTCGTGGCGACCTTCGGCAAACAGGTGCAGGTCGAGCTCGCCGATCAGTGCCTCATCGATCGGTCCGGGTGTCGCCTCGGCCACGGTGATCAGCTCCCCTCGGTCGTGAGTCGTCGGATGGAGGCCATCGGCACGAGCAGCCAGTCGGGCCGGTTCGCGTGCTCGTAGGCGACCTCGTAGACCGCCTTGTCGAGCTCGAACGCCCGGAGCAGGACGTCCTGGTCGCGGGGGTCGTGCCCGGACTCCTTGGCGTAGCCGTCACAGAAGGCCGCGCGGTTGTGCTCGGCCCAGGCCGCGGCGCGGTCGGCCTGGCCCTCCTCGTCGGGCTGGCCGACCAGCAGCTGCTGCGCGGCGTAGTCGAACGAGCGCAGCATCCCGGCGACGTCGCGCAGGGGCGACCGGAGCGAGGCGCGCTCCACGACGCTCGCGGCCGGCTCGCCCTCGAAGTCGAGGAGCAGCCAGCCCTGCAGCGTGCGGAGGACCTGGCCCAGGTGGAGGTCGCCGTGCACCGACTGCACCGTGACGGGCGGGGGGACGTCGGCGACGGCGCGGAACGCCTCGACCAAAGGGTCGGCATGGTCGGCGAGCTCCGGCACCTCGCCCACGACCCGCTCGAGGCGCTCGAGCATCGCGTCGACGGTGTCGGCGAGCTCGGCGGTGTCGGCGTCGCGGGTGCCGAGCGCCTGGGCCAGGTCGGCGTGGACGTCCGCCACGGCCTTGCCGAGGCGGTAGGCCTCGCCGGAGAAGTCGCCGCCGAGCTCACCGGGCGGCAGCCCGGAGGTGTCGGCCATGAAGTCGCGCACGCTCGTGGTGGCCATGACCCAGCCGTCGGCGGCGTCGGGCATGAAGCGCTGCAGCATGCCGAACGTGACTGCTTCGCCGGCCAGCTCGCCCGAGATCGAGCCGAGCGGGTCGGCGATGTGGTCCGACGCGACCTCGCGCAGGGCCCGGTGCAGCACCAAGTCCTTGTTGGTGCCGGGGGTCAGCTTGCGGAACAGCTTCAGGATGTACTGGCCGCCGTACACGATCGACGTGTTGCTCTGCTCGGTGCTGATGGGGTGGCCCCGCAAGCCGGACTCCAGCTCGGCGCCGGGCTCCGGCGCGAACTCCACGCCGTCGACCGTGGCGTGGGCGGCGATCAGGTCGAGCAGGTGGCACGTCAGGTCGGCGTCGCCCGAGGCCTCGTAGACGGCTGGTCCATCGGCGAGCGGGATCGACGCGGACGCCGGGACGTCGGGGACCTGGTCGTCGCGATGGCCGATCAGCAGCTGGTAGGGCTCGGAGCGGTCGCCCTGCTCGACCTCGACCACGAGGTGCAGCAGCAGGGCGTCGTCACCGGCAGGGATCTCGGTCGCCGCGAGGGGGCGGACCGCGGTGATCTCACGGTCCTTGCCGCCGAACCAGCGCTGGGTCGGCAGCCACGCGGGCAGGGCCGCAGCGATCTGGGTGACGAGGTCGGTGGGGTCCTCGGCCGGCTCCGCCCGGTGTGATCCGACCATGGGGGATCCGGGGGTGGAATGCTCGCTCATGACATGCTCCTCCGCTCGCCGTCGTCCTCGGTGTCGGTCAGCTCGAACCAGTAGAAGCCGTGGCCCGGCAGCGTCAGCAGGTACGGCAGCTCACCGACGCGGGGGAAGCGCACGCGACCGGTCAGCTCGACCGGGGTGCGACCCTCGTGGTCGGCCAGGTTCAGCTCGACCGGTTGCGGGAAGCGCGACAGGTTGTTGACGCACAGCACGACGTCGACCTCGCCGTCCTCACCCACCATGCGGCGCTCGTACGCCAGGACGCTCGGGTTGGAGCCGCCCAGGTCGATGAACTCGCCCTCGGCGAACGCCGGGTGCTCCTTGCGCACCGCGATCATCCGGCGGGTCCAGTTCAGCAGCGACGCGGCGCTGCCCTGCTGGGACTCGACGTTGATGGCCTCGTAGCCGTACGTGGCGTCCATGATCGGCGGAAGGTACACGCGGCCCGGGTCGGAGCGCGAGAAGCCCGCGTTGCGGTCGGGCGACCACTGCATCGGCGTGCGCACCGCGTCGCGGTCGCCCAGCCAGATGTTGTCGCCCATGCCGATCTCGTCGCCGTAGTAGAGCACCGGCGAGCCGGGCAGGCTGAGCAGCATCGCGGTGAAGAGCTCGAGCTGGTTCCGGTCGTTCTCGAGCAGCGGCGCGAGGCGGCGGCGGATGCCGATGTTGGCCTTCATCCGCGGGTCCTTGGCGTACTCGCGGTACATGTAGTCGCGCTCGTCGTCGGTGACCATCTCGAGGGTCAGCTCGTCGTGGTTGCGCAGGAAGATGCCCCACTGCGTGCCGTCGGGGATCGGCGGGGTCTGCGCCAGGATCTCCGAGATCGGGAAGCGCGACTCGCGCCGCACGGCCATGAAGATGCGCGGCATGAGCGGGAAGTGGAACGCCATGTGGCACTCGTCGCCGCCGACGTCGGGATTGCCGAAGTACTCCACGACGTCGGCCGGCCACTGGTTCGCCTCGGCCAGCAGCACGCGGCCGGGGAACTCGCGGTCGATCGTGGCGCGCACCTCGCGCAGGTACTCGTGGGTGCGGGGGAGGTTCTCGCAGTTCGTGCCCTCCTCCTCGAACAGGTACGGCACGGCGTCGAGCCGGAAGCCGTCGATGCCGATGTCGAGCCAGAAGCGCAGGATGTCGAGCATCGCCTCGCGCACGGCGGGGTTCTCGAAGTTCAGGTCGGGCTGGTGGCTGAAGAACCGGTGCCAGAAGAACTGCCCGCGCACGGGGTCGTACGTCCAGTTCGACGACTCGGTGTCGACGAAGATGATGCGCGCGTCGCTGTAGGCGGAGTCGTCGTCGGACCACACGTAGAAGTCGCCGTACGGGCCGTCAGGATCCTGGCGTGAGGCCTGGAACCACGGGTGCGCGTCGGACGTGTGGTTGAGCACGAGGTCGGTGATGACGCGGATGCCCCGGCTGTGCGCCTGCTCGAGCAGGTGCACGAAGTCGTCGACCGTGCCGAACTCGGGCAGCACGGCGCGGAAGTCGCTGATGTCGTAGCCGCCGTCGCGCAGGGGGCTCGCGTAGAACGGCGGGAGCCAGAGGCAGTCGACGCCGAGCCACTCGAGGTAGTCGAGCTTGTCGGCCAGGCCGCGCAGGTCGCCCGTGCCGTCGCCGTCGGAGTCGGCGAACGCCCGCACGAGGACCTCGTAGAACACTGCGCGCTTGAACCACTCGGGGTCGCTCGGTGCCTGCTCGGCGTGGGCGAAGTCGTCGGCCTGCGGCTCGACGAACGTGCCGTCGGCCTCGACCGCCTCACCCGTGTGCGGGATGTCCTCGAGCCCCTCGAGCGCGGCGTCAGGAGCGGTGTCCAGGTCGTGCTGGTCGGACTGGTCCAGGCTCATGCAGGGGGCTCCTCGATGTCAGGGGTGGGTCGTCGGCTCAGGCTGACGACGTGCGCACAGGCGCGCGTCGGATCGAGCCGGACATAGTTCTGGGGTCCCCACGTGTAGGTCTCGCCGGTGACCTCGTCGTGGGCGGTGAGCGGCTCGTCGGGTGCGAACCCGAGGGCGGCCAGATCGAGCGACAGGGTGCCCTCGCGGGTCTCGTGCGGGTCGAGCGAGACGACCGTGACGACGGTGTTTCCCGTGGCGGGGTCCTGCTTCGAGTAGGCGATCAGTGCGTCGTGGTCGACGTCGTGGAACTGGAGCGTCCGCATCTGCTGCAGCGCCGGGTGCGCCCGGCGGATCTCGTTGAGTCGCGTGAGCCACGGCTCGAGCGAGCGGCCCTCGGCCAGCGCACCCGCGAAGTCCCGGGGACGCAGCTCGTACTTCTCGGAGTCGAGGTACTCCTCGCTGCCGGGCCGGACGGCCTCGTGCTCGAAGAGCTCGTAGCCCGCGTAGACGCCCCACGTCGGGGCGAGGGTCGCGGCGAGCGCGGCGCGCAGCGCGAACATGCCCGGGCCGCCGACCTGCAGGTGCTCGGGAAGGATGTCGGGGGTGTTCACGAAGAGGTTGCCGCGGCCCTCGTGCCAATGCTCGCGCAGGTCCTCGCCGAACTCCGTCAGCTCCTCCTTGGTGGTGCGCCAGGTGAAGTACGTGTAGCTCTGGGTGAAGCCGAGCCGGGCGAGGCCCCACAGCCGCGCGGGGCGCGTGAACGCCTCGGCGAGGAACAGCACGTCGGGATGGTCGGCCTTGACGTCGGCGATGAGGCGCGCCCAGAAGCTCGGCGGCTTGGTGTGCGGGTTGTCGACGCGGAAGATGCGGATGCCGCGCTCGACCCAGTGGAGCGTGATGCGCAGCATCTCGGCCTGGGCCGAGTCCGGGTCGTTGTCGAAGTTGATCGGGTAGATGTCCTGGTACTTCTTCGGCGGGTTCTCCGCGTACGCGATCGTGCCGTCGGGCAGCGTCGTGAACAGCTCGGGGTGGTCGGTGACCCACGGATGGTCGGGAGCCGCCTGCAGTGCGAGGTCGAGCGCGACCTCGAGGCCGAGCTCCTCGGCGTTCGCGACGAAGGCCCGGAAGTCCTCGTCGGTGCCGAGCTCGGGGTGGATCCCGTCGTGGCCACCCGCGGCGGAGCCGATCGCCCACGGGGATCCCGGGTCGGTCGGGCCCGGCGTGAGCGTGTTGTTGGGCCCCTTGCGGTTGACCTCGCCGATCGGGTGGATCGGCGGCAGGTACACGACGTCGAACTGCATCGCCGCGGCGCGCTCCAGCTCGGAGACCGCGGTGGCGAACGTGCCGTGCACCGGGGTTCCCGCGGCGTCGACGCCGCCGGTGGACCGGGGGAAGAACTCGTACCAGGAGCCGTAGGCGGCCCGCTGACGGTCGACCCAGACCTGCCGGGTCGGGCCCGTCGTGACGAGCTCGCGCACGGGGTGCTCGTGCATCAGGGCGCGGACCTCGGCGCCGAGCGCGGGGCCCACGCGGGCGCCCAGCGGCAGGTCGGCGTCGCGCAAGGCGTCGGCGGCTCCCTGCAGCGCCGGCTGGTCGGGCCGACCCTCGCGGTGCTCGGCGACGGCCTCGAGGAGGCGGGCCGCCAGCTCGAGGTCGTTGGCCAGCTCGGCGGGCCCCTGGCCGGCGCCGAGCTTGACCTCGATCGCGTGGGTCGTGGTGGCCCACGGGTCGCTCCACGCGTCGACCCGGAACGTCCACAGGCCCTCGGTGTCGGGGACGATCGTGGCGCCGAAGCGGTCGAGGCCCGAGCCGATCTCGCTCATGCGCGTGGACCGGTCGTGCGTCTCGTCGGGACCGCGCCACGCGATCGTGGCGGCGACGGCGTCGTGGCCCTCGCGCCAGACGGTGGCGACCACCGGGACGTGCTCACCGGTCACCGCCTTGGACGGATGGGTGCCGTCGCCCGCCAGTGGCCTGACGTCGTCGATCCCGATGCGTGCGGTCATGGTCGAGCCTCCCCGTTCGTCGGTGTCGTCGTTCGGTGGTGTGCGTCGTGCCGTCCCTCTCCCTCGAACGTACCGAGATACCGGGGAGGGCGCGATCCCGCAGGGCCCGTCCCCCGGGCACTGCCTCAGATCTGCAGCGGTTCCTGGGTGCTCAGGACCTGACGGACGAGCTCGGACGGCGCGAGGTCGTCGAGCAGCGCCGCGGCGGTGAAGTCGGCCGCGAGACGCTCGAACGTCCGCCCGCGGCGCAGCATCGCGTGCTTGCCGCCGTCGACGCGCACGTACGACAGCTCGGCGGTGCGCGCGACGTTGCGGGCGGCCGCCTCGGACTTCGCCGGGATCGCGATGCGGTCGTCGGTGCCGTGGGCGATCAGCACGCGTCGTCCGGAGAGGCCGAGGTCACCGTCGGTCGGGTAGACCCACGGGTTGAGCGCCACGACGCTGCGCACGTCCGCGCGGTCCCCGGCCAGCAGGGCCGCGCGTCCCCCGAGGGAGTGGCCGACCAGCCCGAGCGGCACACCACCGGTCGCCCGCTCGTGCAGCTGCGTGATCGCCCAGTCGACGTCGTCGACCGGCGTGTGGCTGGCGTCCCAGCCGCGGGTGGAGTTGAGCAGGCGGTAGACCGCGATCCGCCGTCGTCCGGCGCGCGCGACGCGCTTCGCGATCGGGATCATGCGCAGCACCGACAGCTGGGTCGGGCTCACCGCAGGGCTTCCTTCGCGGTTGGCACCCCCGTGCAGCACGAGGACGGCGGCCTCCGGGTTGCGGGGCTCGGCGACGGTGATCAGGCGAGGACTGGTGGTCACCCCTCCAGTGTTCCCGGTGGCGCGCAGTCCCACACGGTGACGTGGATCGCGTGGGTGGGCAGGCCCGGCGGACCCGGAGGACAAGCGGCACGGACCAACACGGTGGCCAGGGCTCCCCGCCACCCACCGGGCTCCGTTCCGACGGCCCGCACCAGATTTGCGCCCAAATGTGCGGTCCGCGACGGGCAGAACGGCACATTTGGGAGCAAATCTCGACGTTGCGGTCGGAAGCCGGCCCGATCGGGCTCGGCGCACCAGCCAACTGTTCACTGGCTTGGTCCATGCCGCGTGTCGGTCACCGCCGTCGGCCTGCACCCAGATGTGCGCCGAGATGTGTGATTCCACTCGCTCGGAATGCATATCTTGGCGCACATCTGGGCGTCTCAGTCCTCGCGGGGGGCCTTGAGGAGCAGGAGGGAGCGGGGTCCGAGGGTCAGCGTGCTGCCGGCCGGCAGGGGGGCCTCCCAGACGGGCTCGCCGTCGGGCGAGGAGGTGTCGAGGGTCGGGCGGAACGTGGCGCCGAACTCCGGACCGGGCAGGGCGACGTCGACGGGCTCGGCGCCGGCGTGCAGCAGCAGGAGCCACGAGTGGTCGGCGAGCAGCTCGCCCTCGCGGGTGCGGGACTGGCTGTTCGAGCCGTCGATCCACATGCCCAGCGTGCGGCGGTCCTGGTCGAGCCAGTCGGGCTCGGTCATCTCCTGGCCGTCGGGTCGGAGCCAGATCAGGTCGGGGCGACCGGTCGGCGTGGTGCGTCCGTCGAAGAACTGCGCCTGGCGCAGGGCTGGGCTCTTGGCCCGCAGGTGGATGACGCGCCGCGCGAACGCGAGCATCGACTCCGACTCCTCGGTGTCGGTCCAGTCGAGCCACGTGGTCGGGTCGTCGAGGCAGTAGGCGTTGTTGTTGCCGCCCTGCGTGCGCCACCGTTCGTCACCCGCGACGAACATCGGCGTACCGGTCGACAGCAGCAGCGTGGCGAGCATGTTGCGGGCCTGGCGCTCCCGGACGTCGCGGATCTCGGTGTCGTCGGTCTCGCCCTCGACGCCGTGGTTCCACGAGCGGTTGTCGTCGGTGCCGTCGCGGTTCTCCTCGCCGTTGGCCTCGTTGTGCTTGTGGTCGTACGACACGAGGTCGCGCAGCGTGAACCCGTCGTGCGCGTTGACGAAGTTGATCGACTGCCAGGGACGGCGCAGCGTGTGGTCGTAGAGGTCGGACGAGCCCGAGAGGCGGTACGCGAGGTCGTCGACCCCACCGGCGTGTCCGCGCCAGAAGTCGCGCACGGTGTCGCGGTAGATGCCGTTCCACTCGGCCCACTGCGAGGCGAAGTCGCCGACCTTGTAGCCCTCGCCCGTCGCGTCCCACGGTTCCGCGATGAGCTTGCAGCGCGCCAGGACCGGGTCGTTCGTGATGGCCGTGAGCAGGGCCGAGTCGCGGTCGAACGCGCCGCCGTTCGGGCGTCCCATCGTGCTGGCGAGGTCGAAGCGGAAGCCGTCGACGCCGAGCTCGGTGGCCCAGTAGCGCAGCGAGTCGGTGACGAGGCGGATCACGGTCGGTGAGGAGGCCTCGAGCGTGTTGCCGCAGCCCGTGATGTCGGCCATGTGGCCGTCCTCGTCGTGCAGGTAGTACGCCGGCGCCTCGTAACCACGGAAGCTGAGGGTCGGGCCGTCGGGGCCGCCCTCGCACGTGTGGTTGTAGACGACGTCGATCAGCACCTCGATGCCCGCGGCGTGCATCGCGGCCACCATGGTGCGGAACTCCTCGACCTCACGGCCGGGCTCGCTGGCGTACCCGGCGTGCGGCGCGAAGTAGCCGAGCGGCGAGTAGCCCCAGTAGTTCTGTCGGCCGGCGCGCACCAGCGACGGCTCGTCGCTGAAGGCGTGCACGGGGAGCAGCTCCACGGCGGTGACGCCGAGCCGCAGCAGGTGCTCGACGACGGCGGGGTGCGCGAGGCCGAGGTAGGTGCCGCGCAGCTGCTCGGGGACGTCGGGGTGCTGGGCCGTGAAGCCCTTCACGTGCAGCTCGTAGACGACGGTCTCCTCGAACGGCACCTCCGGCTTGGTGCCCGTGTCGGGGCCGCCGGGGCTCGTGACGACGCTGAGCGGGACCGACCCGAGCGAGTCGACCGTGGACATCTCGGGGCCGTCCGGTCCCTCGGGACCGTCGGCGTAGCCGAGCGCTGCGTCGAGATCGGTCAGCGAACCGCTGATGCGGCGCGCGTACGGGTCGACGAGCAGCTTGTGCGGGTTGCAGCGCAGCCCGGTCTTGGGCTCGTACGGGCCGTGCACGCGGAAGCCGTACTTCTGGCCCGGCAGCACGCCGGGCACCAGGCCGTGCCACACGCCGAAGGTGCGCTCGGTCAGCTCGATGCGCCGCTCGGAGCCGTCGTCGTCGACCAGGCAGAGCTCGACGCGCTCCGCGACGGTGCTCGCCACGGCAAACCGCACGCCGCCGGCCTCGGGGTGGGCGCCGAGCGGGAACGGCCGACCGGCGAGGACCTGGGTCTCGTGCGGTGGGGTGACCATCGCTCCAGTCTGTCAGGCGCGGGGTCCCGGTCGCGGTGCCGTCAGGTCGAGGGGGCCGTCAGGTCATGGCACCGTCAGGTCAGGCGTACGGTCCCGAGAAGGGGGCCGGGGCGTCCGGGTCGTCGACGTCGGCGTCGTGGTCCGGGTCGGTCGTCTTGTGCTTGGGGTCGTCGTCGGGGTCCTCGGAGATCCGCGGGTCCTCGCTCGGCATGTCGGTCATGCTCGTCAGTCTGACCCGCGGGGCGAGGAGCCGCTCGCCGAGAACGACCACACGACCTCGTCGCCCCGTCGCACCACGACCGACTCCGCGTCACGGTCGACCTCGACCGTGAACCGGCCGCGGTGCAACCTGACACGGGGCCCCTCGACCTCGACCCGGACGTCGGCCAGCGAGGCGTCCCGCAGCTCGGGGTGCTGGCGTCGCAGGGCGACGAGCGCGCGGTAGGCCTCGAGCACCGCCCGGTGGTCCGGGTCGTCGACCTCGTCCCAGCGCAGCGTCGAGCGCTCCAGCGTCGCGACGTCCATGGGGTCCGGCACCTCCGACTCGCCCCAGCCGTGTCGGCCGAACTCGCGGCGCCGGCCGGTGCGCACCGCGTCGGCGAGCTCGGGATCGGGGAACGAGGCGAAGAACTGCCACGGCGTGCCGGCGGCCCACTCCTCGCCCATGAAGAGCATCGGGGTGAACGGGCCGAGCAGGACGAGCGCGGCACCGCACACCTGGCGGCCGGGGGAGGCGGTGGCGGACAGTCGGTCCCCGGTGGCCCGGTTGCCGACCTGGTCGTGGTCCTGGACGTACGTCACGAACGCCGTGCCGGGCACGGCGTCGGTGTCGACGGGGCGACCGTGGGTCCGCTCCCGGAACGACGACCAGGTGCCGTCGTGGAAGAACGCGCCCCGCAGGGTCTTCTCGACCGCCTCGGGCGCGGCGAAGTCGGCGTAGTAGCCGGACGTCTCGCCCGTCAGCCACACGTGCAGGGCGTGGTGCACGTCGTCGGCCCACTGCGCGTCCATCCCGAGGCCGTGCTCGCGGCGGGGCGTCACGGTGCGCGGGTCGTTGAGGTCCGACTCCGCCACGAGCGACAGGGGCCGGCCGAGACGCTCGGAGAGCTCGGCGGTCTGCGTCGCGAGCTCCTCCAGCAGCGTGAGGGCCCGGGTGTCCCGCAGGGCGTGCACGGCGTCGAGGCGGAGCGCATCGACGTGGAAGTGCTCGAACCAGTCGCGGGCGTTGTCGAGGACGTACTGCCGCACCTGGTCCGACCGGGGCCCGTCGAGGTTGAGTCCGGCGCCCCAGTCGGTCGTGCCGGCGAAGTACGGCCCGAAGCGGTCGAGGTAGGCACCCGAGGGGCCGAGGTGGTTGTAGACGACGTCGAGCACGACACCCAGCCCGCGGGCGTGGCACGCGTCGACGAACCGCTTGAACCCGTCGGGTCCGCCGTACGGCTCGTGCACCGCCCCCCAGAGCACGCCGTCGTAGCCCCAGCCGTACGGACCGTCGAAGGCGTTGACGGGGAGCACTTCGACGAGCTCGACGCCGAGGTCGACGAGGTGGTCGAGCCGCTCGATCGCGCTGTCGAACGTGCGGCCCGACGTGAACGTGCCGACGTGCAGCTCGTAGACGACGGATCCCCGGAGCGGGCGGCCCGCCCACGCGTCGTCGGTCCAGGCGAACCGGTCGTGGTCGAACGCGCGCGAGGCTGCGTGGACCCCGTGCGGCTGCCACCGCGAGCGCGGGTCGGGCAGCGGCGTCTCGTCGGCGTCGAGCACGAAGGCGTAGTCGGTGCCGTGGTCGACGTGGAGGTCGCCGGACCACCATCCGTCGCCGTCGCGCGCGAGCTCGTGATCCACCGCTCGGACCCGGGCGCGCACGCGTTCCAGGTGCGGACCCCACACGCGAATCTCCATGGTTCGAGGCTAGGTCCGGGGGTGTTTCAGCGCGATCCGAGGGGGTACTGCGGGACGTGACGGAGGTCACGTCGATCCGATGATGCGATCCAGGTCGGGTCGGGGGATCCTGACGCAGTCGGCGGTCGGTGACCGCCGGATTTCGGGGACGAGGGGAACGATGCAGGAGACGAAGAGGATCGGCCTTGAGCTGTGGGTCGGTCTGTGGGCCATCGCCGGTCTGACGGCGCTGTGCCTGGCCATGGTGGGCGCCGGATGGCACCACCTGCTGATCGGTCTGGTGGCCTTCGCGCTGGCGTACGCGCCGGTGCGGATCGGTGCTGAGGTCGAGCGTCGCCGACCGGCGACCGCCGAGGCGCGCGCCGCCGCCGCGACCCCGCTCGCGATCGTCGCGGACGACAGCGACGGGGACAGCGACGGGGACAGCGACGAGGAGTCCTCGTCGTCGCAGCCACGCCGCGACGTCGACCAGGTGGCCTGAGTCCCACCCCGCGGGGCTAGACCACGCGCGCCTCGGGCGAGCGGGTCTTCCCGGGATCGGTCTCCGGGATGTCGCCCAGCGCCTCGTCGACGGCTCGCAGCACGTCGGCCTCGAGCCTGAGGCCCGCGGCCCGGGCGTTGGACTCGACCTGGTCGGGGCGCGAGGCGCCCACGATCGCTCCGGCGACGTTGTCGTTGGCCAGCACCCACGCGATGGCGAGCTGGGCCTGCGTGACGCCCAGGTCGTCGGCGATCGGTGCCAGGCGCTGCACCGCGGTGAGGGTCTCGTCGGTCAGGAAGCGCTTGATCATGTCGGCGCCGCCCTTCTCGTCGGTCGCGCGGCTGCCGGCGGGGGCCTCGGCGCCGGGCTGGTACTTGCCCGACAGCACGCCCTGGGCGATCGGCGACCAGACGATCTGGGAGACCCCGAGCTCGCGCGACGTGGGCACGACCTGGTCCTCGATGACCCGCCACAGCATCGAGTACTGCGGCTGGCTCGAGATGAGCTGGATGCCGAGCTCCTGCGCGAGCGCGTGGCCGGCGCGGAGCTGATCGGCGGTCCACTCGCTGACGCCGATGTAGAGCGCCTTGCCCTGGCGCACGACGTCGGCGAACGCCTGCATCGTCTCCTCGAGCGGCGTCTCCACGTCGTAGCGGTGGGCCTGGTAGAGGTCGACGTAGTCGGTGCCGAGCCGCTGCAGCGACCCGTCGATCGACTCCACGGCGAGCGGTGAGTTGGCGCCCATTCCCCCGACTGAGCGGTGACCTGGCGACCTTTCTGCGGCTCTGAAAGGTCGCTAGGCCACCGCCCGGGTGCGGGAAGGGTCGCTCACTCACCGCCCGAGCGCGGGGGGTCAGGTGCGGACGAGGAGGGCGACGGGGTAGGTCGCGAGCAGGTCGGCGACGAGCTGGATCCCGCCGGCGTGCTGCCGACCGGTCAGGACGTCGGTCCACGCGCCCGGGTCGAGGCTGAGCCCCGCCTCGTCACCGAGGTCGAGCACGGTCCCGTCCCACCCGTCCGGCCGCTGCTCGAGGCCGACGGGCAGCCGCGTCGCGACGGCGACGAGGTCGCGGTGCCGGGCGAACGCCACGGCGTGGTCGGCGGCGGAGCCGTCGGCCCGGAGCGGCCGGTAGCCCTCGAACAGCTCGGGTCGCTCCCGACGCAGTCCGAGCACCCGCTGGGTGACGAGCAGTTTGGCGGCACCGGAGGCGTCCAGGGGCGGCACCCAGCCGCCGGCGACGCGCGACAACAGCTCGCGCCGGGCCGCGTAGTCGACCTCGCGACGGTTGTCGGGGTCGACGAGCGAGAGGTCCCACAGCTCGGTGCCCTGGTAGACGTCGGGCACCCCCGGGCCGGCGAGCTGCAGCAGCTTCTGCGACAGCGCGGTGGTCCAGCCGGCGGGCTCGACGCGGCGGGCGAAGGCCTCGACCTCGTCGCCCACCGTCGCGCGGACGCGGGCGGGCCAGGCGCGCACGGCGTCCTCGAAGGCCTCGTCGGTCTCGGTCCACGTCGTGCGCAGCTTTGACTCGCGGGCGGCCTTCAGCAGGTAGTCGACGAGGCGCTCGTCGGAGACGGGCCACGCGGCGACGAGCGTCTGCCAGGCGAGCAGGTCGAGCGAGGGCTCGTCGATGCCGCACCGGGCCGACCAGCGTTCGACGGACTCGGCGAGCTCGTCGGCGACCTCGGCCAGCACGAGCGACCGGGCCCGGGTGTCCTCGGACCGCTTCGTGTCGTGGGTGGTGAGCGTCGTCATGGTGGCCGGACGGTCGCGGTCGCGGACCGTGGAGAGCTCGTGGAAGGCCTCGACGTCGACGCCCCACACGTCGGGCGACCCACCGACCTCGGTCAGCGCCGCGAACCGCGTGTACCGGTAGAACGTCGTGTCCTCGGTGCCCTTGGCGACGACCATGCCCGAGGTCTGCTGGATCCGGGTCGCGAGCTCGCCGCGCGGATCGGCACGGACCTGGTCGTCCAGGGCGCGCAGCGCGGGAGCCACGTCGGGTCGGCGGGTGAGCGCACGATCGATCGCCCGGGCCCAGTCGTCGGCACCCTCGGGCAGGTAGGAGCGGTACACGCCGAACGCGATCATGGTCTCGGCGACGGCCGTGCGGGCCGGTTCCACCGCGACGTCGGTGAGCAGCGCCGCGATGCGGTGCACCTCCGCGACGAGGATGCGGTCGGTGACCATGCGGCGCGCGTCCTCCTCGACCGCGGCGTAGTCGGTCGGCACGCCGCGGCGTTGCGCCAGTGCGGTGATCGGTGCCTCGCCGGCGGGGTCGAGCAGCACGCCGGCGACCTCGCGCAGCGCGTCGTAGCCCGTGGTGCCCTCGACGGGCCAGCTGGCCGGCAGGTCCTCGCCGGGGTGCAGGATCTTCTCGACCACGATCCAGGCGTCGGGTGCGGCCTCGCGCAGTCGGCGGGCGTAGCCGCCCGGGTCGGCCAGGCCGTCGGGGTGGTCGACGCGCAGGCCCGTGACCTCGCCAGCCTCGACCCATCGCAGCACCTCGCGGTGCGCGTCGTCGAACACGGCGGGCTCCTCGACGCGGATCGCCGCGAGCGAGGTGATGTCGAAGAAGCGGCGGTAGCCGAGCTCGGCGTTGCCGCGGCGCCAGCCCACGAGCTCGTAGTGCTGCCGGTCGTGCACCTCCTGCGGGGAGCCCCCACCGGTGCCGGGTGCGATCGGGAAGCGGTGGTCGTAGAACGCGAGCTCGTCGCCCGTGGATCCGGGCTCGACCCGCAGCTCCGCCACGTCGGCGTCGTCGCCGAGCACGGGCAGCAGCAGACGGCCACGCGACCAGTCGATGTCGAAGTGCCGGGCGTGGGGGGACGCCTCGCCCTCGCTCAGCACGGACCACCACCACGGATTGGCGGCGGGGACCTCGACCGACATGTGGTTCGGCACGATGTCGACCACGACGCCCATCCCGAGCTCACGCGCCTCCCGCGCCAGCGCGGCCCGCTGCTCCTCGCCGCCCAGCTCGGGCCGCGCGAGGGACGGGTCGGTCACGTCGTAGCCGTGGGTCGAGCCGGGGGTCGCGTCGAGCACGGGGGACAGGTAGATCGCGCCGACGCCCAGGTCGCGCAGGTACGGCAGCAGCGCCCGCGCCTCGGCGAAGCCGAAGCCGGGCCGCAGCTGCAGCCGGTAGGTCGACGACGGGACGCCGGCCGGAGTCACGAGCCCACCCGCTGCAGCACGACGAGGGAGCGACCCGGCACGTCGAAGCTGTCGCCCGCCGGACGGGGCTCGGCGCCCGCCGGCTCGACGACGCCCTCGGCCGTGTCGACCACGACCCGCCAGCGGTCGGCGTACTCGCCGTCGGGCAGCGTGAACTGGATCGTCTCGTGGTACGCGTTGAACGCGAGCAGGAACGAGTCGTCGGTGATCCGCTCGCCCCGCTCGTCGCGCTCCGCGATCGCGTCACCGTTGAGGAACACCGCGACCGAGCGACCGAAGTCGTCGCCCCAGCTCTGGTCGGTCATCTCCTCGGCCGTCGGGGTGAACCAGGCGATGTCGGGGAGCCCGCCGTCGCGCCGCACGGGCCGTCCCGAGAAGAACCGGCGCCGGCGGAACACGGGGTGCTGGCGCCGCAGCCGGGTCAGCGCGGACGTGAAGCGCAGCAGGTCCGCCTCGTCCTCGGCCAGGCTCCAGTCGAGCCACGCGACCTCGTTGTCCTGGCAGTAGACGTTGTTGTTGCCGCCCTGGGTCCGGCCGAGCTCGTCGCCGTGCAGCAGCATCGGCACGCCCTGCGACAGCAGCATCGTCGCCAGGAAGTTGCGGCGCTGCCGCTCGCGCATGGCCAGGATCTCCGGGTCGTCGGTCGGGCCCTCGACGCCGTGGTTCCACGACCGGTTGTCGTCGGCGCCGTCGCGGCCCTCCTCGCCGTTGGCCTCGTTGTGCTTCTCGTCGTACGACACCAGGTCGTTCAGCGTGAAGCCGTCGTGCGCCGTGACGAAGTTGATCGACGCGTATGGGCGGCGGCCGTCGTCCTGGTAGAGGTCGGACGAGCCGGTGATGCGGGAGGCGAACTCGCCCAGGGTCGCCGGCTCGCCGCGCCAGAACTCCCGGACGGTGTCGCGGTAGAGCCCGTTCCACTCGGTCCACAGGGGCGGAAAGTTGCCGACCTGGTAGCCGCCGGGACCGACGTCCCAGGGCTCCGCGATGAGCTTGACCTGGCTGACCACCGGGTCCTGCTGCACGAGCTCGAAGAACGTCGCGAGCTTGTCGACGTCGTAGAACTCGCGGGCCAGGGTGGCCGCGAGGTCGAAGCGGAACCCGTCGACGTGCATCTCGGTGACCCAGTACCGCAGCGAGTCCATGATGAGCTGCAGCGTGTGCGGGTGGCGCACGTTGAGCGAGTTCCCGGTGCCCGTGTAGTCCATGTAGTACTGCGGGTCGTCCTCGACCATGCGGTAGTACGCGCAGTTGTCGATCCCGCGCATCGAGAGCGTGGGGCCGAGGTGGTTGCCCTCGGCGGTGTGGTTGTAGACGACGTCGAGGATGACCTCGATGCCCGCGGTGTGCAGGGCCCGGACCATCCCCTTGAACTCCTGGACCTGCCGGCCCGGCCGTGACGCGTAGGCGTCGTGCGGCGCGAAGAAGCCAATCGTGTTGTAGCCCCAGTAGTTCGTCAGGTCCTTCTCGACGAGGTAGTGGTCGGTCAGGAACTGGTGCACCGGCAGCAGCTCGATCGCCGTGACCCCGAGCTCACGCAGGTGCTCGACGATCGACGGGTGCGCGATGCCGGCGTACGTGCCGCGCAGCTGCTCGGGCACGTCGGGGTGGGTCATCGTGAGGCCCTTGACGTGCGCCTCGTAGATCACGGTCTCGTGGTACGGCCGGCGCGGCAGCCGGTCGTTGCCCCAGTCGAAGTACGGGTTGGTCACGAGCGAGAACGGCACGTGCCCGGCCGAGTCGTCGTCGTTGCGCTCGTCGGGCGCGTCCATGTCGTACGCGAACAGGGACGGGTCCCAGTCGACCTGGCCGCTGAACGCCTTGGCGTACGGGTCGATCAGGAGCTTCTCGGGGTTGCAGCGCAGGCCCTGCTCCGGGTCCCACGGACCGTGGACGCGGTAGCCGTAGCGCTGGCCGGGCGCGATGCCGTCGAGGAAGCCGTGGTGGACGAACCCGTCGACCTCCTCCAGGCGCACGCGGGTCTCGGCGCCGTGCTCGTCGAACAGGCACAGCTCGACCTTCTCGGCGACCTCGGAGAACAGGGCGAAGTTGGTGCCGGTGCCGTCGTACGTGGCGCCGAGCGGGTAGGGCGATCCGGGCCACGCGTGAAGGCGGGGAGGGTGCACGGTCGGGGGTCTCCTCAGGGAGGTCGTTGATCAGGACGGGGCGGGGGAAGTGGGGCCCTGCGGGGCGGGTCTGGCCGCCCGCAGGGGCGCGACGGCGGCCGCGACCCGGGGGTCGGTGAAGAAGTCCTCGAGCCGCACGGGCAGCGGGACGCGCCAGTTCGGGTACTCGTCGACCGTGCCGGGCAGGTTGGGCTGGTCGAGCTGTCCGACCGCGTCGGCGGGCGAGCTGAGCACCAGGCGGGAGGCGGCCGGGGCGATCACGGCGTGGAGCGCCACGACCAGGTCGTCGTCCGGCACGCCCTCCTCGCGCAGGAGGTCGAGCAGTGCCGCCCGATCGGTGGCGGCGGAGGCGAGCGCGTCGTCGAGGGACGCGTCGAGCAGTCCCAGCCGGTGCTGCACGTGCACCCGCTCGTCGGCGATCCAACCGGCGACGGTGGGCAGGTCGTGCGTGCTGATGCTCGCCATCGTCTCCGGCTCCCACCGCGCGGGCGGCACGTGCGGCTGCCCGGGGGCGTCCCAGTCGCGCTCGAACCAGAGGACGGCCGAGCTCAGGATGCCGCGCTCGTGCATCGTCCGCGTCACGACGTCCTCGACCGTGCCGAGGTCCTCGCCCACGACGATCGCGCCCTCGCGGGTGGCCTCGAGCAGCAGAGCCGCGAGCATGACGTCGGCGTCGTAGTGGACGTAGGTGCCGCGGTGGGCGGGCTCTCCCGGCGGGATCCACCAGAGCCGCCAGAGTCCGGCGACGTGGTCGACCCGGATGCCGTCGCCGTGGCGCAGCACGCTGCGGACGACGTCGCGGAACGGCGCGTAGCCGGTCTCGGCGAGGCGGTCGGGCCGCCACGGCGGGAGGCCCCAGTCCTGGCCGAGCGGGTTGAAGGCGTCGGCGGGGCAGCCCACGCGGACGTCCGACGCGAAGACGTCCTGCTGGGCCCACGCATCGGCGCCGCCCGGGTCGACCCCGACGGGCAGGTCGTGCACCAGTCCCACCGCCATGCCGGCCTCGTGGGCGGCGGCGCGTGCGCCGTCGAGCTGCTCGCGGGCGAGGGCCTGCAGCCAGAGGTGGAAGGCCACCCGGTCGGCGATCTCCTCGCCCGCCGCAGCGACGGCCGGGGAGGCGGGGTCGCGCAGCGGATCGGGCCAGCGGCGCCAGTCGGCCCCGTGCACCTCGGCGAGGGCGGACCAGACGGCGAAGGCTCGCAGGTCGTCGTCGGCGTCCTCGGGCACCGGCCGGTCGGTCGTGTGCTCCCACAGCAGCTCGAGCGCGGTGCGCTTCGCGAGCCAGACGTCGTCGTGGTCGATCAGCTCGGTGTCGTTCGGCGGTGCGAGCCGGGCCACCGCGGCGCGGACCTCGTCGGAGGCCGACCCGAAGGCCGCCGTGTCGGTGACGCGGAGGTAGAGCGGGCTGGCGAAGCGCCGGCTCGCGGGCGAGTAGGGGGAGCGCTGGAGCGGGGTCGAGGGCACGAAGGCCTGGACGGGGTTCACCAGCAGCACGCCGGCGCCCTGCTCGCCGCCCGCACGCCGCGCGATCGCGGCGAGGTCGCCGTAGTCGCCCATGCCCCACGAGTCGTCGGACCGCAGGGAGTAGAGCTGAAGCATCCAGCCCCACGTGCGTGGCACCTCCGGCAGGCGCGCGGGTCCCACGACGACCGTGATGTCGCGGTCGCCGGTCGTGAGCCGGTGCCAGCCGAGGGGCAGGTCGGCCGGAAGCGCGCCCTGGACGTCGAGCGTGCCGCCGTCCTCGAGGTGGAGCGTCCCCGCGACGCCGTCGCCGAGGTCGCGACCGGCGCCCTGGGTCGCCGCGATCGTGCCGGGGAATCGGCTGCTCGTGCGCTCCGCGCTCGCGAGCTCGCGGGCGATCGCGTCGTCGCTCGTCGCGTCGACCCCGAGCTGGCCCAGCACGGCCGCGACGATCTCGTCGTCCACGGTCACCGGCGTCCGGTCCGAGCCCTCGTAGCTCGTGGCCACCCCGTGGGCCGCCGCGAGGCGTGCGAGTGCGTCACGGTCCGGGGAAGGGGGCATGCCTCAAGCATCGGGGCCGCGCCGATCCGGCGCACCCCCGCATGCCGTGACGCGCGTCGCCCCGGCGACCAGCTGCCCCGTCCCCGTCCTGCTCGGTGGTGCGTTCGTGGGACAGCGGTAGCGTCGAGGGGGTTCTCGCGGCCGGCCCGGCGATCGCCGGTGGCCGGCCCCGCGTCTCACGGAAGTCGGTCCCCATGTCCCTGCCCCAGCGCTCCATCGGTGACGTCCAGGTCTCGGCGATCGGGCTCGGCGGCATGCCGATGTCGGTCGACGGTCGCCCGGACGAGGACCGGTCGATCCGCACGATCCACGCCGCGCTCGACGCGGGCGTGACCCTGATCGACACCGCCGACGCCTATCACCGAGCCGCCGCGGACGTCGGGCACGACGAGTCCGGTCACAACGAGGTCCTGATCGCGAAGGCGTTGAGGAGCTGGGGCGGTGACGCGAGCTCGGTCCTGGTCGCCACCAAGGGTGGGCACACGCGCACCGAGGCCGGCGGCTGGCCGCTCGACGGCAGCCCGGAGTACCTCAAGCGCGCCGCGAAGGCGTCCGCCCAGCGACTCGGCGTCGACGCGATCGGTCTCTACCAGCACCACCGCCCCGACCCGGCCGTCCCGTACGAGGAGACGATCGGTGCGCTCCGCGACCTGCTCGACGAGGGCGTGATCCGTCAGGCCGGCATCTCGAACGCCGACCTTGACCAGATCCGTCTCGCGCAGACGCTGCTCGACGGGCGCCTCGCGTCGGTGCAGAACCAGTTCTCGCCCGCCTTCCGCTCGAGCCGCACCGAGCTCGAGCTGTGCGCCGAGCTCGGCGTCGCCTTCCTCCCGTGGAGCCCGCTCGGCGGCATCGGCAGCGCGGCGGAGCTGGGCGACCGCTACGCCGAGAACGCGGCGATCGCGCACGAGCGCGGGGTGAGTCCGCAGCAGGTCGCGCTGGCCTGGGAGCTCGCGCTCTCGCCGACCGTCATCCCGATCCCCGGTTCTTCGCGCCCCGAGAGCATCCTCGACTCGATCGGCGCGCTGGACCTCACGCTCACGCCCGAGGAGATCGCCCGCCTCGACGCCGTGGCCTGACCCCTCGCGGGCCGTCCACCAGCGCCGTCACGCCGACGGGTCCGCCGGCGCGGCAGGTGCGTGGACGAGTGCCGCCACGGCCGCGAGCGCCTCGCGGCACGCGACGACGGCCGGGTGGGCGGCCGACGCGGTGCGGGCCGCCGTGAAGATCGTGCGCCGCGGGCGACCCGGCACGTCGTGCAGCGCGACGGTGGGGACCCTGCCCAGCCACAGCAGGTCGGGCAGCAGCGCCACGGCGTTGCCCGACTCGACGAGTCGGATCTGCGCCTGCAGGTCAGCGGTCTCGAAGCGCACGTCGGGCTCGAACCCGGCGACCCGGCAGGCCTGCTCGGCGTGGTGCCGGGACGCGACTCCGGGGGGCTCCATGACCCACGAGACGTGCCGCGCCTGCGCGATCGACGTCGTGCCGGAGGCGGGGCCGTCGCCGAGCGGGGTGGCGAGCCGGATCGTGTCCGACATCAGCTCGACCCGGTCCAGGCCGGGGAGGTGAGGAGCGGCGTGACCGGGGTACTGCTCGGCGACGACCAGGTCGAAGTCGCGCGCCCAGGTCTCGGTGAGAGCGGACTCCGGCTCGCGCTGCGTGACGGTCACGCGCAGGGCGGGGTGGTCGCGTGCGACGAGACCGAGCATGTCGGGCACGAGTGCCAGCGCGGCGGACTGGAACACGGCCACGCGCACGGTGCCGGTGGCCCGCTCGAGCGAGGCGGCCAGCTCGGTCTCGGCCTGCTCGAGGTGACGCAGCAGGCCATCGGCGTGGGCCACGAGGATCTCGGCCTGCGGTGTGAGCTGGACGCCGCGCCCGACCTTGCGCAACAGCTCGACCCCAGCCTCCTTCTCGAGCAGCGCGAGCTGCTGCGACACCGCCGAGGGGCTCAGGTGCAGGGCCGCGGCGACCGCGGCCAGGGTGCCGCGGACGTGCAGCTCGCGCAGCAGGCGAAGGCGGCGGACGTCGAGCACGGGGCGGCCCCTATTCATCAGAGAAACTGATGTGTATCAGTCGGAAAACATCGCTTTACCTTAACCGAGTCGACTCCCAGACTGACGCCATGACCTCGCACCTGACCGAGCGCACCGGCTCGCCGGACGGCTCCGCCGAGCCCCTGACCCGCCCGGCCGACCTGGCCGACGAGACCATCGCGCTGGTACGCCGCTGGCTCGCGGCCGCCGCGCAGGTCGAGCCGGACAAGGCCGGGGCCCAGCTCGCGGGCGTCCTCAAGGACCCGCGCGGCCTGCCGTTCACGGTGGGCTTCATCGACGGCGTCATCCGCCCCGAGGACACCGCGGTCGCCGCCCGCAACTTCGCCGAGCTGGCCCGCGAGGTCCCGGCGTTCCTGCCCTGGCACCTGCGTGCTGCCGTGAAGGTCGGCGCCCGGGTCGGTCTCGTGGCCCCCGGCCTGGTCATCCCGGTCGTGCGCCGCGCGCTCCGGGCCATGGTCGGTCACCTCATCGTCGACGCCCGCGAGCGACGCCTCGGGCGCGCCATCGCTCGTCTTCGCCACCGCGGGGTGCGGCTCAACATCAACCTGCTCGGGGAGGCCGTGCTGGGCGAGCGCGAGGCAGCGCGCCGCCTGCAGGGCACGCGCGACCTCCTGGCCCGCGCGGACGTCGACTACGTCTCGATCAAGGTCTCCTCCACGGTCGCCCCGCACTCGGTGTGGGCCTTCGACGAGGCCGTCGCGCACGTCGTGGAGAGCCTCCAGCCGCTGTTCGAGCAGGCGGCGGCGTCGCCGACCCCGAAGTTCATCAACCTCGACATGGAGGAGTACCGCGACCTCGACCTGACCGTCGCGGTGTTCACGGCGATCCTCGACCAGCCGCACCTGCGCGGACTCGAGGCGGGGATCGTGCTGCAGGCCTACCTGCCGGACTCCCTCGCGGCGATGATCCGGTTGCAGGAGTGGTCGGCGGGCCGCCGCGCCGCGGGAGGCGCGGGCGTCAAGGTGCGCGTCGTGAAGGGTGCGAACCTGCCGATGGAGCGCGTCGAGGCCTCGCTGCACGACTGGCCGCTGGCCACGTGGGGAACCAAGCAGGACTCCGACACCCACTACAAGCGCGTCCTCGACTACGCCCTGCGCCCGGGGCGCATCGAGAACGTGCGCATCGGGGTCGCGGGACACAACCTCTTCGACCTCGCCCACACCTGGCTGCTCGCCGGCGCCCGCGGGGTCCGGCACGGCGTCGAGCTCGAGATGCTCCTCGGCATGGCCCAGGAGCAGGCCGAGGTGATCCGTCGTGAGGTCGGTGGGCTGCTGCTCTACACGCCGGTCGTGCATCCCGGCGAGTTCGACGTCGCGATCGCGTACCTGGTGCGGCGGCTCGAGGAAGGCGCGAGCCACGACAACTTCATGTCGGCCGTGTTCGACCTGTCGACCGACGAGCAGCTCTTCGCCCGCGAGCGCGACCGCTTCCTGGCGTCGCTGGCCGAGGTCGACGAGGTCGTGCCCGGCCCGAACCGCACGCAGGACCGCACCGCACCGGTCGAGCCCGTCGCAGCCGGCGACTTCCGCAACGCCCCGGACACCGACCCGGCGCTGCCGGCCAACCGGACGTGGGGCCGAGCGATCCTCGAGCGCATTCCGGGCTCGGCTCTCGGCGTCGACCTGGTGGCCGACCACACCGTGACCGAGGCCGGTGCGCTCGACGACCTCGTGGGCGTGACGGCAGCCCACGGTGCGGAGTGGGGGGAGCGGACGGGTGCCGAGCGCGCCGCCGTGCTGGACGCCGTGGCGCACCGCCTCGAGGAGCGTCGCGCCGTGCTGGCGGAGGTCATGGGCGCCGAGACGGGCAAGACCCTGGACCAGGCCGATCCCGAGATCTCCGAGGCGATCGACTTCGCGCGCTACTACGCGCAGCTGGCGCGACAGCTCGACGACGTCGACGGGGCCCGCTTCGTGCCGGCGCGACTGACCGTCGTGACGCCGCCGTGGAACTTCCCGGTCGCGATCCCGGCGGGCTCGACCCTGGCCGCGCTGGCCGCCGGATCAGCCGTCGTCATCAAGCCCGCGCCCCAGGCCGCCCGGTGTGGCTCGGTCATGGTCGAGACCCTCTGGCAGGCCGGCGTGCCCCGCGAGGTGCTGCAGCTCGTGCACGTCGGCGAGAACGACCTGGGGGCGCAGCTCGTGGGTGATCCTCGCGTCGACCGCCTGATCCTGACCGGTGGCTTCGAGACGGCCGAGCTGTTCCGTTCCTTCCGCGCGGACCTGCCGCTGCTGGCCGAGACGAGCGGCAAGAACGCTCTCGTGGTCACGCCCAGTGCCGACCTCGACCTGGCCGCCAAGGACGTGGCCGCCTCGGCCTTCGGGCACGCGGGCCAGAAGTGCTCGGCGGCCTCGCTCGTGATCCTGGTCGGCAGTGTCGCGACCTCCGACCGCTTCCGCCAGCAGCTCGTCGACGCCGTCACCTCCCTGAAGGTCGGGTACCCCGATGACCCGACGAGCCAGGTCGGTCCGCTCGTCGAGCCCGCGCAGGGCAAGCTGCTCGACGCCCTGACCCGTCTCGACGAGGGCGAGTCCTGGCTCGTCGAGCCGGAGCGCCGGGACGAGGCGGGCCGCCTGTGGTCGCCGGGTGTCCGCCAGGGCGTGCGTCCTGGTTCGGCGTTCCACCTCACGGAGTACTTCGGCCCCGTGCTGGGCCTCATGACCGCGTCGACGCTCGACGAGGCCATCGCGCTGCAGAACCAGGTCGCCTACGGCCTCACGGCGGGTCTGCACTCGCTCGATCCGGGCGAGATCGAGACCTGGCTCGCCACGGTGCAGGCCGGCAACCTCTACGTGAACCGCGGCATCACGGGCGCCATCGTGCAGCGACAGCCGTTCGGCGGCTGGAAGCGGTCGGCGATCGGCGCCGGCTTCAAGGCCGGCGGACCCAACTACCTGCTGGGGCTCGGTTCGTGGGAGTCGGCGATGTCGGCCGATCGCGACGGCGTCGCGCTGAGCCGACCGGTCGCGCAGGTCCTGGCCGCGGCGCACGAGATGCGGCTGCCGCGGACGGAGCTCGACCGGCTCGAGCGCTGCTTCCGGGCCGACGCCACGCAGTGGGCCGCCGATCTCGGTGAGGCGCGCGACGTGAGCGGGCTGATGGCCGAGCGCAACCTGTTCCGCTACCGGCCCGCGACGGTCGACGTGCGTCTGGCCGCTGACGGCACGCCGGCCGATCTCCTGCGGGTCGTCGGCGCCGGGGTGCGGGCCGGTGCCCGCTTCGACGTCTCGGTCGGGACGGCACGGCCCGCGACGCTCGGCACGGCGCTGGAAGCCCTGGGTCTCACGGTGCGGTACGAGGACGACGAGGCGTGGGCGGCCCGTGCCGCGAACGGTGGGGTGGAGCGCGTTCGTCTGATCGGCGGGACCGCCGCTGCCCTGGCTCGCGTGACGGGTGGCCGGGTCGACCTCGCGGTCTTCGACCACCCGGCGACCGAGTCGGGGCGTCTGGAGCTGCTGCCGTTCCTGCGCGAGCAGTCCGTCAACATCACGGCGCACCGCTTCGGCACCCCGAACCACCTGACCGACGGCCTGATCTGATCACGGCCCCTGCCCCGGACACGCGTCCTCGACCCGTCGATCTGCCGAACTGCGTCCCTCGCCGTCCCGTGCGACGGTGGAGGCGTCGTCCTGACGCCGGTGCGCCAGGACGTGCCTGACCACCAGACCGAACAGGGGAGCCAGCATGACCGTCAAGGTCGCGATCGTCTACTACTCCTCCTACGGCGCCACGCACGCGATGGCCGAGCGCCTGGCCGAGACCGCCGAGAAGCAGGGCGCCGAGGTCCGCCTCCGCCACGTGCGCGAGACGGCTCCGGCCGAGGCCTACGAGTCGCAGGACGCCTGGAAGGCGCACGTCGACGAGATCGCCGATCGACCGGTCGCCGCGCCCGAGGACCTCGAGTGGGCTGACGTCGTGGTGATGGGATCGCCCACGAGGTACGGCCACGTCACGAGCCAGCTGCAGGGCTTCATCGACACGCTCGGACCGCTGTGGTCGGAGGGCAAGCTCGCCGACAAGGTCTACACCGCCTTCACGTCGTCGCAGACGGCGCACGGGGGCCAGGAGACGACGTTGCTCGCGCTGCACACGACCTTCATGCACCTCGGCGGCATCATCGCCGCGCCGGGCTACACCGACCCGCTGAAGTTCGCCGACGGCAACCCGTACGGCGCGAGCAAGGTCACGGGTGCGTCGTCGGATCTCGACGACACCGACCGCGACGCGCTCGACCACCTCGTGACCCGCGCGATCGGCGTCGCGGAGAAGTTGACGGCCTGAGCCCCCTGATCGGGCCCAGGTCTGATCGAGCCCAGGTCTGATCGGGCTCGGGGCTAGTGCGACGCCCCGAGCTCGATCAGCAGGACCCCACCGATGATCAGGGCGATGCCGGCTCCCATGAGTCGGGTGAGCGGCTCGCGGAAGATCAGCCTCGAGAGGATCGCGGTGGCGGCAACTCCGGCTGCGGCCCAGATGCCGTAGGCCACGCCGAGCGCCAGCCCCTCCCGGAGTCCGAGCGAGAGCATCGCGAACGCCGCGACGTAGCCGAGCACCACGCCGGCCGCCCAGCTGCGCTGACCCTCGGCCACGACCTTGAGCGACATCGTCGCCGTCACCTCGGCCGTGATGGCGAGGGCGAGGTAGACCCACGCCATCACCGGACCTCCGTCGTCCGCCGCGCGAGCTGCGAGCCGATCTCGACCAGCAGCACGCCGGCGACGACCAAGCCCATGCCCACGACCATGAGGCCCGTGAGCGGCTCGCCGAACAGCAGTGATGACGAGACCGCGGTGCCGGCCACGCCGAGCGCGCCCCAGATGCCGTAGGCCACGCCGAGGGGCATGCCGGCCCGCAGCACGAGCCCGAGCAGGGCGAACGACGAGCCGTAGCCAGCGACCACGACGGCGTAGAGCCCGCGGTGGTCGAGGGCGCCCTTGAGGGAGAGTGACGCCGTGACCTCGACCGCGATCGCGGCGAGCAGCAGGAGCCACGTCCTCACGGCGCCCGCCGGCGGGCGACGTGAGGGCGACGATCGGACATGGACCCACTCCAGCACGGGTGCTCCGGTGGTGGCCCGGCGGCTCCTCGAGCGGTGGGGGAGACTGGCGGGCGACCATTCAGTCGCGAGCCGGGAGGCGCCATGCAGGAGATCGTCGAGATCGGGACCGGCACCAACCTCGCCGTGGAGACGGCGGGCGCGGGCGAGACCGTGCTGCTGATCCAGGGCATGTCCGGCCACGGCGGGATGTGGGGCTCTGCGCTCGTCGACGACCTCGCCCGGGACTTCGAGGTCGTGACGTACGACCACCGCGGCATCGGGGAGAGCGCGCGGGCCGACGACCCGTTCTCGATCGTCGACCTCGCCGACGACGCCGCCGGGCTCCTGTCGGCGCTGGGACGGGAGTCGGCGCACGTCATGGGCATCTCGATGGGCGGCATGGTCGCGCAGGAGCTGGCGCTCCGTGCTCCCGATCGCGTCCGCAGCGTGACGCTCGGCTGCACGACCCCCGGCGGTCCCGGCGCCTTCGACGCGCCCGGACCGGTGCGCATGGTCGAGGCGATCGGGACCCGCGATCCCGAGCACGCGACGCGCGTCGGCTTCGAGGTCAACGTCTCGGCCGAGTTCGCCGCGCGCCCCGGTGAGCTCGACCGGTTCCGCGCGACCTCCCTCGCGCGGCGCGTGCCGTTCCCGGTGGTGCGCCAGCAGTCGATCGCGTGCCTCGAGCACGACGCGTCGGGCCGGCTGGGCGGCCTGCACCTGCCGGTCGCCGTCGTGCACGGCGAGGAGGACCAGATGATCCTGTCCGCCGAGGGCGAGCGACTCGCCGAGCTGGTGCCGGGCGCCGAGCTCCACCTGTGGCCGGGTGTCGGTCACCTGTTCTGGTGGGAGCGCCCGGCCGAGGCCGCAGAGGTCGTCCGCGGCCTGGCTGCCCGAGCCACGAGCTAGGCCACCCGATCCCCGGTGGTTGAGGTGTGAAGGAGCGCTGGCGACGAGCCTCGAAACCTGGGTCACGTCGTGGGCTGAGGTACCCCTTTCGAGGCTCGTTCGTTCCTCACTCGCACCTCAAGGGGCGGACGGATCTACCGGTGGTTGAGGTGTGAGGAGCGCTAGCGACGAGCCTCGAAACCTCGGTCACGTCGAGGACTGCGGTACTCCTTTCGAGGCTGGTTCCTCGCACCTCAAGGGGCGGACGGATCTACCGGTGGTTGAGGTGTGAGGAGCGCTAGCGACGAGCCTCGAAACCTGGGTCACGTCCTGGGTTGTGGTACTCCTTTCGAGGCTCGTTCGTTCCTCACTCGCACCTCAAGGGGCGGGGCTGCGCCCGCACCGCGTGGATCCCTGGGCCGAGCCGCAGGCGCCTCACGGGGCGGTGGCCCGCGCGACCGAGGCGTCGATGAGGTCGGCGAGCAGGCGGTACGCCGCGGCGTCGTCCAGCGAGGTCGAGGCCTCCATCTCGCCGGACTGGATGGTCGACATGACGGCCGCGGCGACGGCACCGACGAACGTGGCGTCGACCGCGCCGGTCGGGCCCTTCGCGTCGGTCACGAGCTCCTGCACCCGCCGTGCGGCGATCGCGGTGTTGCGCCGGTAGACCTCGCGGGCCGGGACGAAGTCGTTGACGTCGGCGTAGAAGGCGGGGGACGCGGGGGCGAGGGCCTCGGCGATCGCGTCGAGGTAGGCCCGGATCCGGTGCCGGGGCTCCGGCTCTGCGGCGAGACGCTGCTCGACCTGCTCGGTGGAGCGGCGGAAGAACTCCCGCGTGACGGTGGTGATGAGCTGTTCCTTGCTCGGCGCCACGGCGTAGAGGGTCGACTTCGAGCAGCGGAGGCGGGCGGCGATCTCGTCGAGACCCAGGTCCAGGAAGCCGTCGGCGAGGAACATGGCCACGAGGCCGTCGAGCACCTCGACGCGGCGGGAGCGGTCGGTGGGGGCCATGGGCCAACTGTACTCACCGTGGGCCTGCAGTACAGTCAGCAGTACACCACCGTCGTGCCGAGAGGATCGCCCGATGCCCGCTGAGCGCCTGATGCCCACCGAGGAGTCCGCCGACCTGATCGACCTGACCCGGTCGATCGTCGACAAGGAGCTGCGCCCCGTCGTTGACGAGCACGACCGAGAGGCGCGGTTCCCCCGTGAGGTCTTCCGCACGCTGGGTCGTGCCGGCCTGCTCGGCCTCCCGTACCCGGAGGAGCTCGGCGGCGGTGGCCAGCCGTACGAGGTCTACCTGCAGGTCGTCGAGGAGATCGCCTCGGCGTGGGCGGCCGTCGGGGTGGGCGTCAGCGTGCACGCGCTGAGCTGCTTCGGCCTGTTCGAACGGGGCACGTCGGAGCAGAAGGAGCGGTGGCTCCCGGACATGCTCGCCGGCGACCAGCTCGGGGCGTACTGCCTGTCGGAGGCGCACGCGGGATCCGACCCCGCGGCGATGCGCACCAAGGCGGTGCGCGACGGGGACGACTACGTCATCACCGGCGCCAAGGCCTGGACGACCCACGGCGGCCAGGCCGACTTCTACAAGGTCATGGCCCGCACGTCCGACGACGGCGGGAAGGGAATCTCCTGCTTCCTCGTCCCGGCCGACGCCGAGGGCCTCACGGCCGACGTGCCCGAGCAGAAGATGGGCCTGATGAGCTCCACGACGGCGACGATGCTGTTCGACGGCGTCCGAGTCCCCGCCGAGCGTCGTCTCGGTGAGGAAGGTCAGGGCCTGCCGATCGCGCTCGCCGGGCTCGACGCCGGACGACTCGGCATCGCCGCCGTGGCCACGGGTGTCGCGCAGGGTGCGCTCGACGCCGCGATCGCCTACGCCAAGGAGCGCGAGGCGTTCGGCAAGGCGATCATCGACCACCAAGGGCTCGGCTTCCTGCTGGCCGACATGGCCGCGGCCGTCGAGTCCGCCCGGGCCACGTACCTGCACGCGGCGCGCCTCAAGGACGCGGGCCGGCCCTACGGCCGGCAGGCGTCGGTCGCCAAGCTCGTCGCGACCGACAACGCCATGAAGGTCACGACCGACGCGGTGCAGGTGCTCGGCGGCGCCGGCTACACCAAGGACTTCCCCGTCGAGCGCTACATGCGCGAGACCAAGGTCATGCAGATCTTCGAGGGCACGAACCAGATCCAGCGCATGGTCATCGCCCGGCACCTCGCTCGCTGATCTGGGCCCGCTGAGTCAGCACCCGCTGAGTCAGCGGGCGCGGGATCAGGCGGGCTCGAGCCCGACGCGGAGGATCCGGTCGTCCCCGCCCCTGGCGTCACCGCGCCCGTCGGTGTTGTTGGTGAGGAACCACAGGTCGCCGTCGGGGGCGACCACGACGTCGCGCAGCCGGCCGTGCTCGCCGGTGAAGTAGTCGGTCGACGTGGTGGGGTCGGCGACCGGCACCGACCGCAGGACGGCTCCGCGCAGGTTGGCGATGAACACGGTGCCGTCGGCGACCGCGATGCCGCTCGGGCTCGCGATGTCGGGCTCCCACTGCTGCACGGGGTCCACGAAGCGGTCGTCGCCGGCGATGCCCTCCGCCGCGGGCCAGCCGTAGTTCGACCCGGCCGTGACGATGTTGAGCTCGTCCCACCGGTCCTGCCCGAACTCCGCGGCGAACATCGTGCCGTCAGAGGCCCAGGCGATGCCCTGCGGGTTGCGGTGGCCGAGGCTGTAGACGAGCGACCCGGGGAACGGGTTGTCGTCCGGGGCGGCGCCGTCGGGCGTCAGGCGGAGGATCTTGCCGGCGAGGCTCTCGAGGTCCTGCGCGGCCGGACGGTCGTTCGCGTCACCGGTCGCGACGTAGAGCATGCCGTCCGGACCGAAGGCGATCCGGCCGCCGTCGTGGTTGCTCGCCGCGGGGACGCCCTCGAGGATCGTCTCGACCGGCCCGAGCCCGTACGAGCCGGGATCCCCGGTCAGCTCGAACCGTTGCACCCGGTTGCCGTCGTCGGCGGTGGAGTAGGCGTACAGGCGGTCCTGGTCGTCGACCGCCAGGCCCAGGAGGCCGGACTCGCCCTGGTGCACGACGCCGTCGACCGTGCCGACGAGCCGCGTCGATCCGTCGTCGGTCAGCTCCCAGACGTCCCCGTCGTCGCGGTTGCTGATGAGCGCGGTCTCGCCGACGAACGCGATCGACCACGGCGCGGCGAGGTCGGTGGTGACGTCCGCGGGTGAGCCGGCCGGAACCACGGCCGTGCCCCCGTCGGCCGGCGACTCCGGAGCGCTCGAGGTGGGCCCGGGGTCGGACTCGCCGGACGCGCACCCTGCCGCGACGAGCGCGAGCGCCGGGAGCAGCGTCAGGAGCCGGGATCCGCGGACGGTGGAGCTGGTGACCATGCCCCGACGCTACGTCGCCCCCGGTCGTGCCGCTGGCCAGCGACGTCCGGAACGGTCAGGCGTCGGGGCGACGCTCCACCAGGAGGTTCTGCGTGACCCGACCCAGCGGACCGTCCGGTCCGTGCAGCACGGCGTCGGCCATGCCCACGCCGTCCGCCCCGATCGAGGTCTCGGCCGCCATGCCGAACCAGGGACCGACGGGCTCGTCGTGCACCTGCAGGGTCAGGTCGGTGTTGAGGAACGAGAAGCGCGCGGCGTCGAGCCGCGCGCCGAGACCGTTCGCGGCGTCCGCGATCGCGATCAGCTGGCAGAGGCCCGAGGTCTCCTCGCCCGCGACGAGCGCCACGGCCAGGTTGACCCACGCGGTCGAGGCCTCGCCCGGCTCGGTCCCGAGGTGGATCGCGTCCCACGTGGCGGCCGCGACGAAGCCGCCGGGGTACCAGGTGTCCGGGATCGGGAACGCCGACAGTCCGCCGACGTCGTCGGCCCGCGGGGGCAGGGGCGCGCTCGCGTGGCGCACGACGTCGCCCGTCGGCTGGGTCGCGAGCCGCCAGGCCGTGGCGCGGGCGGCGGGGCGCCACGATCCATCGGCCGCCTTCGCCTCGAGCGTCGCGGCGAGCTGCTCGACGCGTCGGCCGGGTCGCAGGATGCGCGCGCCCACCCGCACGTCGGTGACGGGCAGCGGTCCGAGGATGTCGACGCAGACCCGCGTGATCCGGGTCCGCTCGCGCGGCTCCAGCCGCTCCATCGCCCTGACCAACAACCCCGCGATCGGACCGCCGTGCTGCAGGTCGGCACCCCACGGGCTCGCGGTGTGGTGGCTCGAGGCGAAGGTCTCGAGCACCTCCCCGTCGGCCGTGGTGGTCACGTCGGTCCGTCGGTAGAACGCGTCCGTCATGGGCCCGATCCTCCCAGCGGGCCGACGGGCGGACGGACGGGGGCTGACAGGATGCAGGGATGGACACCGCCGACGGATCGACCGCCAGCACGACCACGACGACCGGGGTCGAGGCGACCCTCGACGGATCGGTCGGACGGATCGCCCTCGACCGACCGCGGTCGCTCAACGCGCTGACGCTGCCGATGGTCGAGCAGCTGGAGCAGGTGCTGCTGGCCTGGGCCGACGAGCCGTTGCGCGCGATCACGATCGCCAGCACGAGCGAGCGCGCGTTCTGCGCGGGCGGGGACATCCGCCAGGTCCGGCAGAACACCCTCGACGGCCAGAGTGCGGCGAGCCGGCAGTTCTTCGCGACGGAGTACCGCGTCAACCACCTGCTGGCCGCCTCGGCCGCGCCGGTCGTCGCGTTCGTCGACGGGGTCTGCATGGGCGGGGGGCTCGGCCTGTCGGTGCACGGCGCCTTCCGCGTCGTCGGGGACGCCGCGGTCCTGGCGATGCCGGAGACCTCGATCGGCTTCTTCCCCGACGTCGGTGCCACGCACTTCCTGCCGCGCTTGCCCGGCGAGATCGGGACCTTCCTGGGGCTCACCGGTGCTCGCGCGTCCGCGGCCGACGCCCTGGGCGTCGGCCTGGCGACGCACCACGTCGCGTCCGCCGATCTCGGCGCGCTCGCCGAGCGCCTGGTCGCCGACGACAGTCCGGTCGAGCAGGTGCTGGCCGAGGCGGCGACTCCGGCGGGCGAGTCGACCCTCGTGGCCCGTCGCGCGGAGATCGACCGGACCTTCGACGCCGACTCGGTCGACGCGATCCTCGCGGCGCTTCAGGCCGAGGGAACCGCGTGGGCCGACGAGACGATCGGTGCGCTGGAGTCGGCCTCGCGGCAGAGTCTTGACCTGACCCTCGACCTGCTGCGCCGTGGGGCCGACCTGTCGCTGCGCGCCTGCCTCGACCTGGAGCTGCGCGCCGCCGCCGGGGTGACGCAGACGCCGGACTTTGTCGAGGGCGTGCGCGCCGTGCTGGTCGACAAGGACCGCACGCCGCACTGGGGTGCCTCGCGCTTCCGCGGGATCACGGCCGAGGGCGACGTCGAGTGGACCGCGGGAAACGGGCGGAGCCCCGCCCCTTGAGGTGCGGCGCGCCGCTCGTTCCTCGCGGCTTCACCGGTTCGTTCCTCACCGGTGCCGGGCTTCGCCCGGGCGCCTGCCTCGCCTTCGGCTCGGCCCGTGGAGCCTCGAAAGGGGTGCCTCAGCCCGGATCGTTGCTGAGGTTTCGAGGCTCGCGCCGCAGGCGGCACTCGCACCTCAACCACCGGTGGTTCCGTCCGCCCGTCGAGGTGTGAGTGAGGAACGAACGAGCCGGTGCCGGGCTGCGCCCGGGCGCCTGCCTCGCCTTCGGCTCGGCCCGTGGAACCTCGAAAGGGGTGCCTCAGCCCGGATCGTGACCGAGGTTTCGAGGCTCGCGCCGCAGGCAGCACTCGCACCTCAACCACCGGTGGTGTAGGCGAAGCCCCCGGTCTGACGGGCTCAGTCCCAGCCGCCTCCACGACCGCGCTTGAGGTCGCCCCGACGCTTCTTGGCGTCGAGGCGACGCACCTGCGATCCGCGCGAGGGCTTGGTGGCGCGCCGCGGACGGGGCGGCACGATCGCCCGCGCGACGAGCTGCTCCAGCCGGACCCGCGCCGCGTCACGGTTGCGCAGCTGCGACCGGTACTGCGACGAGACCACCGTGAGGCGCCCGTCGACGAGACGGCCCCGCAGGGCGGTCAGGGCGCGCTCGCGCTGCTCCGGGGTCAGGGCCTGCGTCGACGCGAGCGACCAGATCAGCTCGACCCGCGTGTCGCTCGTGTTGACGTGCTGGCCGCCCGGCCCTCCTGAGCGGCTGAAGCGCCACGAGATCTCCGCCTCGGGGATCGTCACCCGGGGCTCGCGGGGCGCGTGACTCACGACGGGACCTTCCGGGCAGACCTGCATACCGCGTGACGGGGGGCGTCACGGTGGGAGGTCAGCCTTGCACGTACGAGCTCAGCTGGTCACGTTCGAACTCGAGGGCGTCCATGCGCTGCTTGACCGCGTCACCGACGCTGAGCAGCCCCACGAGCTCGCCACCCTCGACGACCGGCACGTGGCGGACGCGGCGCCGCGTCATGAGCGTCATCAGGGCGTCGGCCGAGTCGTCGAGCCCGCACGTGACGACCTCGGTGACCATGATCGCGTCGACCGTGGCGCTCCCGGGGTCGTCGACACCGCGCAGCTTGCGCACGACGTCCCGCTCCGACACGATCCCGACGACGTGGGTCCCGTCGGTGCTCACGACCAACGCCCCGACGTCGTGCTCCGCGAGCCGGTCGAGGAGCACGGCGACCGTGGCACCGGGCTCGATGGTGTGGACCGCCCGAGATCCCTTGCTGGTCAGGACGTCCTTGACGCGCATCAGACATCGGCCTCCTGGGTCGTGTCCCTCGAGTGTGAGCCACATCACAGCAGAGGGCAAGGGTGCGTCGTGGACGTCGGGGCGGACCGCACGGCTGGACCGTGGCTACGATCGGCGGGTGGACGACGCTCGGCCTGACCCGCTCGCGCTGGAGGAACAGGTGTGCTTCGGGCTCGCCGTCGCCTCCCGCAGCGTCGTGGCCGCGTACGGCGCCGTCCTCGCGCCCCTCGGTCTGACCCATCCGCAGTACCTCGTGATGCTCGCGCTGTGGCAGCACGAGCGGGCGAGCGTCACCGAGCTGGCCCGTCTCCTGCACCTCGAGCCCGGCACCGTCTCGCCCTTGGTGCGCCGCCTCGAGCAGGCCGGTCTCGTCGAGCGCGCGCGCTCCGCCCACGACCAGCGGGCGCTGGAGGTGTCGCTGACGCCGCGCGGCGTGGCGCTGCGGCACGAGGCGCTGGCGGTGCCCGAGCAGATGCTCGCCCGGCTCGGGATGTCGGTCGACGAGCTCACTCGGGCCAACGACCTGCTGAGCGCGATCATCGTGGCTGCCGAGGCCGCCGCCGAGAGCTGAGCAGCACGCAGCACGCGGTGCTCCGGCGACCGGCTGGGGCCTAGCCCCAGATCCACCAGGCGGCGATGAGCGGCACCGCCACCGGGACGAGCGCCCAGAGCGGCGTCATGGGCCGGCGGCCCAGGATGAGCCGGGTCACGGCGATGGCGACCGTGGTGACGAACACCGTCACGATCAGCAGGATCACGGCGTCGCTGGTGCGGCCCTGGCCCTCGACGTGGTGCGCGACGAGCGGGAGGGCCACGACGCCGTGACCGACCACGGTCAGGAACCCCAGCGCGGCCACGCGACGACGGACCCGGTTGAGGGCCGCCAGCTCGCGCGCGTACTCGGGGGCGGACAGCGACTCGGAGGACACATGCTGAGTGTACTCAGGATTGGAAGGCTCAGCACCGAGATGCTCGTCACCAGGGTCCGGCCGGCCGCCGCACCACGCATGGACCCGATTCGGTGGGGTACGCCTGGGGTGAAGCCCACCGTCGATCCTCGAGGAGTCACCGTGACGACCACGCCCGATCCTGTCGGCAACCCCGCCCCCACCGATCCCGACGACGTGCCCGAGGTCCCCACGCCGGGCGTGCCCGCCGGTCCGCAGACCACCGATCCGGAGGCGCCCCATGAGTGACGGGTTCCCGGCCCAGCAGCAGGACCCGCCCGGCCTGACCGGACCCATGCGTCCGCAGCCCGACCACGGCGAGGAGTCCTACGTCGGCGCCGGTCGCCTCGAGGGCCGCAAGGCGCTGGTCACCGGCGGCGACTCCGGCATCGGTCGCGCGGTCGTGCTGGCGTTCGCCCGGGAGGGCGCTGACGTGGCCTTCACCTACCAGGACGGCGAGCGCGAGGACGCCGACGCGACGGTCGAGGTCGCCGCTGCCGCCGGGCGCACGGTCATCGCGCTCGAGACGGACCTGCGCCACCGCGACCAGTGCGACACCGTCGTGCGCGAGGCCGTGGACGGTCTCGGCGGGCTCGACGTCCTCGTCAACAACGCCGGCTTCCAGATGGCACGCGAGGAAGGGATCGAGGAGATCACCGACGAGTCGCTCGACTCGACCTTCAAGACCAACCTGTACGCCGCGATCTGGCTCACCCGTGCGGCGGTGCCGTCGCTGCGGGAGCGGGGCGGCACGATCATCAACAACACGTCGATCCAGGCCTACGAGCCCTCGACGTCGCTCATCGACTACGCCGCCACGAAGGCCGCGATCAACAACATGACGGTCAACCTCGCCGCCGAGCTCGGTCCGCAGGGCATCCGCGTCAACGCGGTGGCCCCGGGTCCGATCTGGACGCCGTTGCAGCCCGCGACCCAGCCGCCCGAGAAGCTCGAGCAGTTCGGCTCCGAGACCCCCATGGGCCGGGCCGGGCAGCCGGCCGAGGTCGCCCCGGCCTTCGTGTTCCTGGCCTCCGAGCAGACCGCGAGCTACGTCTCCGGCACGGTGCTCGGTGTCACGGGCGGCAAGCCCGTCTTCTGACCGTTCCGACCTCCGAGGAGGAGACATGAAGGCTGTCCTGGTCAACTGCACGCTCAAGGCGTCGCCCGAGCCGTCGAACACGGGTGACCTGGCCGGAGTCGTGCTCGACGAGCTCCGCGACCGTGGCATCTCGGTCCAGGAGTTCCGGCTCGCCGACCTCACGATCGACCACGGGGTCGTCACGCAGGGAGGCGACGGCGACGAGTGGCCCCGCGTGCACGACGCGATCGCCGACGCCGAGATCCTGGTGGTGGCCACGCCGACGTGGGTGGGCCGGCCCTCGTCGTACGCCCAGCAGATGCTCGAGCGCCTCGACGCGATGATCTCCGAGACGCGGTCCGACGGCCAGCCGCTGGCCTACGGCAAGGTGGCCGGCGTGGTCGTGACGGGCAACGAGGACGGCGCCCACCACGTCATCAGCGAGATCAGCGGAGGCCTCGTGGACATCGGGTTCACGATCCCGGGCCAGGCGTGGACCTACTGGAACCGGGGGCCCGGCCCGGGCCCGGAGTTCTCCGACACGTCGGAGGGCCACGAGTGGTCCGAGGACACCGGACGCACGATGGCCCGACACCTGTCAGAGGTAGCGGGCGCGCTGAGCGGCCTGCGAGGCTGAGCGCTCGAGGATCGACGAAGGAGGAGAGGACCGTGGCGAGCACGAATCCTGGAGCGCACGACCCGAGCGAGGTCGAGGAGATCAAGCGCCACCCCCCGGAGGGGATCCGTCCCGATGGCACGCGGGAGGACCCCCCGCCCGTCCCGCCGGCCAGGCGTCGACGGCTGGTGCGTCGCGTCACCCGGCGCTACCTCGTCGCGCTCGCCGTGGGCGCCCTCATGGTCGTCACGGCGGTCACGGGTCTGGCCATCGGCGGCGACGAGGAGGCCGGCCGCACGGTGATCTTCACCGGCATCGGCCTGATCGGCGCGGTCCTCGCCCTCGGGGCGACGGTCTGGCGCGGCAAGGTGGGCGACGACCTGGACGAGACCAAGCTCTGAGCCGGGCTGCGGCGCGGTCGCACGGTGTGCGACGGCGTGCACGGGGTACTCCCCGGACATGCAGAACGTGACGCAAGGCTCGGCGTGCTGACGCCGAAGGCCCGGGGGCCGCTGTCCGCGGCGCTGCTCGACGCGCTCCACGGGACCGCGCGTCCGTCGTGGGACGAGCTCCTGCCCGGCGACGAGGACGATGTCCAGCTGAGTCTCTGGACCCTCTACGAGCTGAGCTTCCGCGGCTTCGACGACGTCGATGCCGCCCTGGAGTGGGACCCGCACCTGCTCGACCTGCGGGGGCGCCTGGAGCGCCCCCTGGAGGCGCGGTGGCGCGAGCGCGCCGCCGACGTCGAGGTCGGCGAGCCGTTCGCCGACGGCCTGATGCGGCTGATCGAGGCCGACGACGGGGCCTCGCTGGCAGCCGTCGTGCAGCGGGGAGCGACCCGCGAGCAGGTGCTCGAGCTGCTGCGCTGGCGCAGCGTCTACCACCTGAAGGAGGCCGACCCGACCTCCTTCACCCTGCCTCGCCTGCCGGTGCGGGCTCAGGCGGCCCTGGCCGCGCTTCAGTACGACGAGTACGGCGGCGGTGATCCGGCGCGGCTCCACCGACACCTGTTCGCCCGTGGCATGTCCGACGCGGGTCTGCGTCCTGACGAGGGCGCCTACGTCGACGATGCGCCAGCCATCGTGCTCGAGCAGAACAACGCCCTGTCGATGTTCGGCCTCCACCGGCGCCTCCGCGGCGCCTCCCTCGGTCACCTCGCCGCGTTCGAGGCCACCAGCTCGCTCCCGTCACGCAAGATGGCCGCCGGGATCCGACGGGTGGGCCTGCCCGAGACCGTGGCCGACTACTACGACGAGCACGTCGAGGCCGATGCCGTCCACGAGCAGCTCGCCGTCCGGATGATCTGCGGGACGCTCGTCGAGGACGAGCCGCAGACGCGGCCCGACGTGGTCCTCGGCGCCTTCACGTGTCTGGACCTCGAGAACCGGTTCGCCGAGTGGGCCCTGGACCGGTGGGCCGCATGAGCGACGACCAGCCCGACGAGGGCCCGCAGGCGCGGCCGGACGTCGTCCTCTGCGCCGGCGGGCCGATGCTGGTGTTCGGCGACCTGGTGGTCGAGGACGCCGAGGGCGAGCGGCACCGGACGCACCGTCCCGTCAGCGCCGTGTGCCGGTGCGGGAAGTCGGCCTCCGCGCCCTGGTGCGACGGCACCCACAAGGCCCTCCCGGCCAGGCTCCGCCCATAGGCTCGCTTCGCTCCACACGGGTCACCACCGGCGGTTGAGGTGTGAGTGCCGCCTGCGGCGCGAGCCTCGAAACCTCGGTCACGATGTGGGTTGCGGTACCCCTATCGAGGCTCGCTCGTTCCTCACTCGCACCTCAAGGGGCGGACAGAGCTGCCGGCGGTTGAGGTGTGAGTGCCGCCTGCGGCGCGAGCCTCGAAACCTCGGTCAGGTGCTGGGTTGCGGTACCCCTATCGAGGCTCGCTCGTTCCTCACTCGCACCTCAAGGGGCGAGCTCAGGGGGTGAAGACGACCTTGATGGCGTCGTCGTCCTTGGCCTGGAAGGTGGCGTAGGCCTCGGGCGCCTGGGCCAGCGGCAGGCGGTGCGTCGCGAACGTCTCCAGGCCCAGCGGGTCGCCGTCCGCCAACGCCAGCGGCAGCGCGTCGTCGAGCCAGCGGCGCACGTTGGCCTGCCCGGTGCGGATCGTGAGCTGCTTGTCGAAGATCGTCTGCATCGGCAGGGTGTCGGCCGCGCCCGCGTACACGCCCGCCAGCGAGATCGTGGCGCCACGGCGAGCGGCGTCGATGGCCAGGCGCAGTGCCGACAGTCGGTCGACACTGGCGTTCTTCATGAGCGGTTGGGCGAGCGCGTCCGGCAGCATGCCGGCCACGCGCTGCGCAGCCTCGGCGAACGGTGACCCGTGCGCCTCCATCCCGACCGCGTCGATCACGGCATCGGCCCCGCGACCGGCGGTGAGGTCGCGCACCTGGTCGGAGGAGTGGGGGCCCAGCTCGATCGTCTCGACGCCGAGCAGCGCCGAGCGGCGCAACCGTGCGCCGACGAGGTCGATGCCGAGCACGCGGATGCCGCGGTGCAGGGCGATGCGGGCGGCCATCTCGCCGATCGGCCCCAGCCCGACGACGAGCAGGGTCTCGCCCAGCTGGACCCCGGTGTACTCGACCGACTGCCACGCCGTCGGGACGACGTCCGACAGGTACACGAACCGCTCGTCGGGGAGGTCGGACTCGATCTTGAGCGGGCCGAAGTCCGCGTGCGGCACGCGCAGGAACTGGGCCTGACCGCCCGGGACGGAGCCGTACAGGTCGGTGTAGCCGAAGAGCTGGGCGCCCATGCCGTGCTCGGTCACCTGCGTCGTCTCGCACTGCGTGTGCAGGCCCCGGTCGCACATGAAGCACGACCCGCAGCTGATCTGGAACGGCACGACGACGCGGTCACCGACCGCGAGATCGGGCACCGCCGGCCCCTTCTCGACGACGACCCCCATGGCCTCGTGCCCGAGGACGTCCCCGGGGTGCAGGAAGGGGCCGAGCGTCTCGTAGAGGTGCAGATCGGATCCGCAGAGGCCCGTGGTCGTGACCTCGATGATGACGTCGTTGTCCTGCTCGATCGCGGGGTCGGGGACGTCCTCCACGCGGACGTCGCGGCGTCCCTGCCAGGTGAGTGCCTTCATCGGGGTCCTCCGTGATCGGGCGACGGTGATCAGTGCGGGTGGGGTACCCGCCTCCCGGCCGGTCAAACCACGCCTCGGGGGGGGGGGGGGGGGGGGTCTCGAGGTGCGGGGTCGACCTCGCGGTCGTTCACTGGAGCCATGAACCAGGCATCGCCGGACCGACCGCCCCGCACCGACAAACCGACCGACGGGCGGGGGAAGTTCGGACTGATCGGGGTCGTCGTCGGCGTGATCGCCTTCCTGGCCGTGGTCCTCGCCGTCGTCGTCGGTCTCGCACGCTGACACCGATCCGTAACCGCGCTCGGGATGCGCTTCTCCTGAGCACCGATAACGTCGAAAGTCCGCAATCAAAGGAGTCATCACATGGATCTCATCCTGTGGATCATCGCTGTTGTCCTCGTCGTCTCGGGCGTCTTCGCGCTGCTGCGCAAGGAGATGGTCTGGGGCATCGTCCTGATCGTCGTGGGTCTGCTCGTCGGACCGGGCGGCGTCAGCCTCTTCAGTTGACAGCCGCGCGCTGACAGCTGAGGGAGGGAGCACCACACCCCGGCACCGATTTACTCGGCGCCGGGGTGTGGTGCGTCCGCGACCGGGTACGTCCCTCGAGAGAAGGAGGCAATGCCATGCCGGAGAAGGACACACCGAACAGCCTGAAGAACCCCGAGATGTACGAGTCGCTGCGCGACGACGGGGCCTCGAAGGAGAAGGCGGCGCGCATCTCGAACGCCGCCGCGCAGAAGGGCCGGTCCGAGTCGAGCGTCGGCGCCAAGGGTGGCCGGTCCGGCTCGTACGAGGACTGGACCGTCGACGAGCTGCGGGACCGGGCCAAGGAGCTCGGACTGAGCGGCTACTCCGACCTGCGCAAGGACGAGCTCGTCGAGGCCCTCCGCGACCACTGAGCGTGCCGTCCCTGGTCGAGTGGCGCGTCGACGAGCGCCCGCCACGCCTGTGGACCCGACTGTACGTCGCCGTCATGTGGGTACTGCGCGACAAGCGTGCGTTCACGGGTCAGGAGCAGACCGTCTGGATCGTTCGCCCACGGCGGAGACGTCCGGCCGCACGGGTGCTGTACCTCCACGGGGGCGGGTACGTGCACCCGCTGACCCCGGACTACTGGCGGCTCGTGCGAGCCCTGACGGCTGCCCCGGCCGAGGTCGTCGTCCCGGCCTACCCGCTCGCCCCGGTGGCGCACGTGGACGATGTCGTGCCGCGGCTCGTGGCCCTCGCCCGCTCGCTCGACGACCTGCCGCTCGTCGTCATGGGCGACTCGGCTGGCGGCGCCCTGTCCCTCGTCCTGGCCGGACACCTGCGCGGGGCGGCCCGGCGCCCGGACGCCGTCGTGCTCCTCAGCCCATGGCTCGACGCGACCCTGGACGAGGACCAGGTCTCTGACCTCGAGGCCACGGATCCCATGCTGGAGGAGACCGGCCTGCGGGCCGCCGGACGCTGGTGGTCGGGAGGTCGGACCACCACGGATCCGGACGTCAGCCCCGTGTTCGGGAACCTGGACGGACTGCCGCCGGTCGACGTGCACGTGGGCGCCCACGACATCCTTCGGCCCGCGGTCGAGCTGCTCGCGCAGCGTGCCGATCGGGCCGACGACGTCGTGCTGACCGTGCACGAACGCACCGCGATGTTCCACGTGTGGATGACCCGCTTCGTCCCCGAGGGGGCGCAGACCCGGCGCATCCTACGGGACCGGGTCCGCGCGGTGGCGCGACCCACGGAGCCGCGCCACCCCTGAAGGCGGCCGGGGTTCAGGCGGCGGTCGGCGCCGCGGTGCCCTCCGCCGCGGACCGCAGTCGAGCCAGGAGCGCCGCGATACGTCGCGACACCTGCATCTGGCTGATGCCGAGCTGGTCGGCGATCTCCTGCTGGGTCAGGTCGTCGACGAACCGCCACTGCAACAGCTGGCGGTCTGGGCGCGAGAGGTCGCGGCAGATCCGCGCGAACGTCACCCAGTCGTCGACGAGCTCGAGGCGGGTGTCGATGCCACCCATCTCGTGTCCGGCGTCGAGTGCCGCGTCGATCGAGTCGGGCGAGTAGCAGCCGCGAGCCGCGGCGGCCTCGGTCAGGTCGCCGGCCGAGACGCCGAGGCGCTGCGACAGGTCGGTGATCTGGGCCGTCGTGATGTCGGTGCCGTCGTGCTCGGCGCCGAGACGTGCCTGGAGCTCCTGCACCCGCCTCGGCGGACGCACGCCCCAGGCCCGGTCGCGGAAGTGGCGCTTGAGCTCGCCGCGAATCGTGGCGGTCGCGAATGCGGCGAAGGCGCCGCGTTCCTCGTCGAACCCCGCCGCCGCCTTCACGAGCGCGAGGCGGGCGACCTGCTCGAGGTCGTCCGCGTCGACGCCCCGACCGCGGTAGCCGCGCGCAAGTCGTGCGGCGAGCGGGAGATGGTCCAAAATGAGCAGGTGTTGATCGTGCGTGGTGGCAGCCATGGGTCGGTCCCCCTGGGTAGCTGGTGCATCGACGGCTGCTGCTCAACCATTCGCCACGTTGCCACCGGGTCAGGACACCCGCAACCGGAGACCACGGCAGCCGGCGTCCCGATCAGCACCCGTTGAACCGCAGCACAGCAGAGAGGCGCCCATGAGCCCCGACACCGTCAGCCCCGACACCATCAGCCCCGGCACGTCGTCCCCATCCCACGGGCCCGGTCTGGCCGAGATCCTCCTCGCCCTCCACGAGTCGACCGACAGCGAGCAGACCGTGCAGCGGGTCGCCGAGTTCGCGAGGTCGGCCATCCAGTGCGACGACGCCGGGGTGCTGCTGACGCACGCGCGCCACCGCGTCGAGACCGCTGCCGCCACCAGCCTCGCCGTCGGGCAGGCGCACCAGCTGCAGGTCGAGCTCGACGAGGGCCCCTGCCTCGAGGCGCTCGAGCACCGCGACACGATCTACCGCGTGGCCGACGCCGCCCGCGAGCTGCGCTGGCCGCAGTGGAGCCGCGCCGTGGTCGAGCTGGGCTACCGCAGCGTCGTCAGCGTCCCGATCGCCACGAAGGAGCGGTGCTACGGGTCGCTCAACGTCTACGCGGCGCGACCCGACGCCTTCGACGACGACGACGTCGCCGTCACCACGATCCTGGCGCGGCACGCTTCCGTGGCCCTCACCTCGAGCCGGGACGTCGAGGGCCTGCGGCGCGCGGTGGACTCCCGCAAGCTGATCGGCATGGCGATGGGCCTGGTCATGGAGCGCTACGGTGTCGAGCCCGACCAGGCGTTCGAGGTCCTGCGACGGTACTCGCAGGACCGCAACGTCAAACTGCGCGACGTCGCGCGCGGGATCGTCGAGGACCGGACGCTGCCGTCGCTGTGAGTCGGCGTTGGTCATTGTCCAGCCGATGAGCGCATGGTGCGTGCGGCACCCGGGTACTGCCGGACCAAGCGGTCCTGTTGAGCACACAGCAGGGCCGCGCCACTTCTTCCGGTGGCGTCGTCCTAGGATGTCGTCGAACCGCTGACGCAGCCGGCGGCGAGGATCTTCCGTCGAAGGATGACCCGCCGCGTGAGCGAGCTGATCAGAATCTGTCCCGAGTGTCTCGAGGACACCGCCGTCCACCTCGGCGACGTGCCGGGGTACTCCCTCTACGCGTGCGTGCGGTGCGACGCGGAGTTCCAGGTGGAGGTGGACGGGACCGACTAGTTGGCGGCCCAGGCGCGACGCGCGGCTGCCCGGTGGTGCTCCTGGAGGTCCTGGATCTGTCGCCGTCCCTGGTCGCGGAGCCGCTCCAGGTCACCGCGGTCGACACGGGGATCCTCGAGCTCGAGCAACGCCTCCCATCCGGCGACCTTGCCGGACACGGCGTCGTGCATCGACTCCAGGTCGATGACGTCGGTCAGCGCGGTGCGTCGCAGGAGGTTGCCGTTGGGCTTGAGCCGGCCGACGCGCTCGCCGACCTTCGCGACGACCTGCGTCAGCGTCGGCTCCGTCGAGCCGAGGCGCTCGACCAGGCCGCGCAGCCACGCCCGCTCCTCGAACAGCTCCTCGCGGATCCGCGCCGTCGTGGCGCGCGCTTGCGGGTCGTGGAGATCGGTGCCGCGGCCGAACAGCTCGATGCCGGCAGCCGCTCCGGTCAGGTGGATCCGGACGTAGTGCGCGAGGAGGTCCATGGATCTGTTGTACCCGGGACCGCCGTGAGCATGTGCCGTCGGGCGCATGGACCTGACGGGCGCATGGACCTGACGGGACGGGGAACTCCTGCCCCGACCTGAGGAGGCCCCGGATGACCGAGCTCGAGAAGGACGCCGCAGTCCCCGCGCGCGATCGCCTGGCCTTCGGGCCCCTGGACATCGTCTTCGACGACAGCGTCCTCGTGCCGCGGCCGTGGACGATCGCGCAGTCCACGTGGGCCCGTGAGCTGCTCGAATCCGCCCCGGCAGGTGGCGTGCTCGAGCTGTGCAGCGGCGCCGGGCACATCGGTCTGGCGTCCGTGCACGCCACGGACCGGCGCCTGGTCCAGGTCGACCGTGACCCGCACGCGTGCGATCTGGCCCGCGAGAACGCGGCCGCGGCCGGCGTGGCTGCCGAGATCCGGTGCGGGTCCCTGTCCGAGGTCCTTCGCGACGACGACCGTTTCGCCCTCGTGATCGCCGACCCGCCCTGGGTCCCGTCGGCCGGGGTCGAGGTGTTCCCCGACGATCCGGTGTGGGCGATCGATGGTGGCGACGACGGCCTCGACGTCGCGCGGGAGTGCGTCCGGGTGGCCGCCCGTCACCTCGCGCCGGACGGCGTCGTGCTCCTCCAGGTCGGGTCGCCTGAGCAGTTCGCGCAGCTCGACGACACCCTGCGAGAGTGCGGTCTCGCCGCGATCGAGGTGCGCAGCCTCGCCGGCGGCGCCCTCGCAGCGCTGCGCCCTCAGTGACGTCGGGAGCCAGGTCTCGGCCGCCCGGATGACGGGTCGTTTCACCTAAGTCATCCGACCCCTCGCCAGAAGTCCGGGACTTTGGTACTTTCGATCGCAGGAGGAGAGTCCTGACTCGCGAGCTTGGGAGGGCGACCGGGTCGGTGCGGCGAACAGCCGCATCGGTGGCTCTCCATGGAGAGGGAGATCCAATGTTCGCCACCACTCGGTGGCGTGGTTCGGCGACCGCACTTCGTGCCGTCGTCGTGGCCATCGCCGCAGCTACCTTCACCAGTCTGACCATCTCGGGCGCGTCCACCGCTGTCGCGGCCGACGTGCCGCAGACCTTCACGGCGACGGAGTCCTACACGCAGTCCCAGACCGTGACCGTCCAGGAATGGGCGACGATCGGTCAGTTCGTCGGGTACGGCACCGCGACGGCCACGGCCACCGCGACGGCGACCCGCACCCACACGGCCGGTGCCGCGTGGGAGGCGAGCTACTGGGCCACCTGGAACGCCTGGATCGCCGCCTCCGAGGAGGCGACCGCCCTGGCCGATGCCGAGGCGCGTCCGATCGCCCAGGCCGCCGCGCAGGCTGATGCCCAGGCGCAGGCCGACCAGGCCGCCCTCGGCTACGACGCCACGGCGTCGTGGACCACGACGGAGACCGTCATGGCCGAGGAGTGGGCGACCGTGGGCCAGTTCGTGGGGTACGGCGCCGCGAGCGCCACCGCCACCGCGACCGCCTCGGGCACGGCGCACGCCGCGACCCAGGGCGAGGCCGACTGGTGGGCCAGCTGGAACGCGTACGTGGCCGCCGCCACCGCGGCGCGGGCGGATGCCGACGCGCAGGCGCGTCCGATCGCCCTGGTCGCGGCGCAGGCTGATGCTCAGGCGCAGGCCGACCGCCACGCCCTCGGGTACGACGCCACCGCGTCGTGGACCACGACCGAGACCGTCACGGTCGACGAGTCGCACTGGATCGGCGACGTCGTCGGCTACGGCTCCGCGACGGAGACCGCCACCGCCACCGCCTCCGGCACGGCGCACGCCGCGACCCAGGGTGAGGCCGACTGGTGGGCGTTGTGGAACGCGTACGTGGCTGCGGCCACGCAGGCACGCGCCGACGCGGACGCGCTGGCGCGTCCGGTCGCCAAGGCCGCGGCGCAGGCCGATGCCGAGGCGAAGGTCGCCGCGGGCATCGAGGCCACCGAGTCCTGGACCGCGACGGAGACCGTCACGGCCAACGAGACCGCCGTCGTCGGCGACTTCGTGGGTCAAGGCACCGCCACCGCGACCAAGACGGTCACCTCGACCAAGACCGTCGTGTCGACCTCGCACTGGGAGGCCTACTACTGGGCCGTCGTCACGGCGCAGCTCGATGCGATCGAGCAGGCCAAGGCTCAGGCCGACGCCGAGGCCCGGGCCATCGCACTCGCGGCGGCGCAGGCTGATGCTCAGGCGCAGTACGACGCGGCGCAGGTGCCGGTCGATCCCGAGGGTCCGGGCGACGGCGGTACGACGCCGACCGGTCCGGTCTGCGGGACCACGATCCTCAAGAGCGACGGCACCCCGTGGGACTGCACGTTCGCCGACGAGTTCCGTGGCGACGCCCTCGACGAGTCCAAGTGGAGCCCGCTCGACACCTTCGAGTCGGCCTTCTCCTACGGCGACTGCTTCCTCGGGGATCGCAACATCGCGGTCAGCGGGGGCGTGCTGCAGCTGTCCACGGTGCGCGAGGACGAGCCCGTCACCTGCGAGCACCCGGACGGCCCGATCACGGCGGACTACACGTCCGCCGGGGTGTCGAGCCTCAACAAGTTCTCGCAGTCCTACGGACGCTACGAGATCCGGGCCGCGATGCCGCAGACCAACGGTCCGGGCATCCAGTCCGCGCTGTGGATGCTGCCCGACGACCCGCAGTACGGCACGTGGCCCGGGTCGGGCGAGATCGACATCGCCGAGTTCTACTCGCAGTTCCCCGACCGCCTGGTCCCGGCGCTGCACTACAACTCGCTGCTGCCGTGGGGCACGCGGACGAACAACGACTGCCTGGTCTACCGGCCGACCGACTTCCACACCTACGTGCTGGAGTGGACGACGCAGAAGCTCACGGTCTCGATCGACGGAACGACGTGCGTCGACCACACGATCAGCCCGTTGGCCCCGCTCGTGGGATCGGCGCCGTTCGACGCGCCGTTCCACCTGAACCTGACGCAGCTGCTCGGCTCGGGCGACAACGCGTTCCCGGAGGGCGAGGGCGTCGACCAGGCGACCCTCCAGGTCGACTACGTCAGGGTCTGGCAGTGACGTCCGCACGGTGATGCGGTGATCGACCGCCCGCCCTGGAGCCGTCCCCCGACGGCTCCGGGGCGGGCCCCTGTCGTGGGCATCCGCTCGCCTTGCGCGACGGCGTTGCCGTGACAGGCTCGAGGACGACCACGTTTCGACCCAGCAGGAGGCACGATGAGCAACGACGCGCAGATGCAGCCCGAGGACTCGCTGGTGGACCGAGGTGTCGACGACGTGCTCGACGAAGGATTCTCGCCGCCGGAGAAGCCGCGCGGCGTCTTCGCGAAGGGCGTCACGGCCGACGAGCAGCTCGAAGGTGAGTCGCTGGAGGACCGCCTGGCCCAGGAGGAGCCCGACGACACCGGGATCACGCCTTCGGACGCCAGCGACGACCGCGATCTCGACGACCGTGAGCTGAACGACCCGACGGAGGCCTACGCGGGTGACGAGCGGTCGGGCCGGCTGGTGGCGCCCGACGAGGGCTCCGGCCTCGACGAGGACCAGCAGCAGCTCGCGAGCGACGTCGGCATCGACGGTGCCGGCGCAAGTGCCGAGGAGGCTGCGGTGCACACCTGGAGCGAGGACCAGCTCGACGCGATCGAGCCCGACACGGACGACCTCCGTCCCGACACCCCCTGACTCCCCTCCCCGCTCCCTGAGGTGCGACGAGCCCTGGCGAGGAGCCTCGAAGGGCCGGTCAGGTGTCCTTCGGCGGTCACCACCCACGCCGCCCCTTGAGGTGCGACGAGCCCTGGCGAGGAGCCTCGAAAGGTCGGTCAGGTGACGGCGAGCGGCTCCCACCCACGCCGCTCCTTGAGGTGTGAACGCCCTCTGGGGCGTGAGCCTCGAAGGGTCCGGTCAGGTGCCCCTTGACGGTCACCGCCCACGCCGCTCCTTGAGGTGTGAATGCCCTCTGGGGCGTGAGCCTCGAAAGGTCGGTCAGGTGCCCCCTGACGGTCACCGCCCACGCCGCTCCTTGAGGTGCGACGAGCCCTGGCGAGGAGCCTCGAAAGGTGACGTCCCGCTGTGTGGTGGAGTTTCTCGACACCGTGCGGGTCAGTGGTTGCGAGTCTAGGCCGCGTCGATCGCGGCGATGCCCACCTCCTCGAGCTCGATGGATGCGGCGGTCAGGAGCTTCATGGAGTTCTCGCTGAAGTAGCGGCGGTCGGCGCTGTCCCATTCGTCGTGTTGCTCGATCAGGACGTGTCCAGCGAGCCGCAGCAGGGCCGCGGGGTTGGGGAAGACGCCGACGACGTTCGTGCGGCGCTTGATCTCCTTGTTCAACCGTTCCAGCGGGTTGGTCGACCAGATCTGCTGCCAGTGCCCTGGTGGGAACTCCGCGAACGCGAGGAGGTCTTCGCGGGCGTCGTCGAGCATGTCCGCGACCGCCGGATGGGAGCGGGTGAGCATGGTGACGACCTCGTCGAACTGGGCCCGGACCAGCTCTCGCTTGCCGCGTGGGACGAAGATCGTGCGGATGATCGCGGCGACCATCGGGCCGGCGACCTTGGGCACTCGCGCGAGGACGTTGCGCATGAAGTGGACCCGGCAACGTTGCCAGGCAGCGCCGGCGAAGCAGGTGCTGATCGCGGCCATCAGGCCGGTGTGGGCGTCGGAGACGACCAGCTGGACCCCGGACAGGCCGCGGGCCTTCAGGGAGCGGAAGAAGTCGGTCCAGAACGGTTCGGACTCGGTGTCTCCGACGTCGAATCCCAGGACCTCACGGCGGCCGTCAGCGGCGACGCCGACCGCGACCACGATCGCCTGGGACACGACCCGCCGGCCGACTCTGGCTTTGCAGTAGGTCGCATCGACGAACACATACGGATAGGCCATCTGATCGAGCGGGCGCTCTCGGAACGCGGCGACGTCCTCGTCGAGATTGACGCAGATCCGTGAGACCTCGGACTTCGAGATACCCGTGTCAGCACCGAGCGCCCGGACGAGGTCGTCGACCTTGCGGGTGCTGACGCCGTGAACGTAGGCCTCCATCACCACCGCGAAGAGCGCTTGGTCGACCCGACGGCGTCGTTCGAGCAGCGAGGGAAAGAACGAACCGGCACGCAGCTTCGGGATCCGCAGATCCAACTGACCGGCCGTCGTCGTGACCGTCTTCGGCCGGCTGCCATTACGTTGCGTCACCCGCTCGGGAGTCCGCTCAAACGGGGCCGCGCCGATCGCCGCCGCGGCCTCGGCATCAATCAATTCCTGGTAGAGCTTCTGCGTCGCGATCCGGATCCGATCGGTGACATCGGTGTCCTTGAGTTCCCCGAGCAGCTCGAGGAGGGCAGACTGGTCAAGAGCCATCGTGCGTTGTGTCTTTCTGTGAGTTCCTTGGTCGGTACTCACTGACCATCGCACGATGGCTCACCTCATCGAGGCCAACACCGGGAACTACACCACCAGCCGGGACGTCACCCCTCGAAAGGTCGGTCAGGTGCCCTGACTGTCGCCACCCACGCCGCTCCTTGAGGTGTGACGAGCCCTGGCGAGGAGCCTCGAAAGGCCGGTCAGGTGTCGGCATGCCGTTGTGACGGACAAGCGGCCACGGACCAAAAGCAGCGGGCCGGAGCCGGCCTCGATGTGACAGGCGGTTCAGTCAGAAAAGCCTGCGGTTCCAGCAGATTTCTGGCCCGGGGGTCTTGCTCTCGAACATCTGTTCGAGTACACTCGAGACATGGTCTCGGGTCCCACGGTGCAGGCGCTGCGGTCAGCTGCGCATGCCGTCACCTCGGCCGACCACCGTGCTGCTCTGGTCGCGATCCAGACCGCGCAGGACGCGCTCGACGCCGCGAAGGCCCACCACCTGGCCGAGCTCGAGAAGTCCGCGGAGTTCGAGCTCGACGGCGCTTCCACCGTCACTACCTGGGCGCGCCAGCACCTGCGCCTCGACGCCCGCCAGACCCGCAGCCTGATCGACGCCGACCACACCATGCGTGAGCTCCCCGCTGTGGGTGACGCCGCTGCTGAGGGTGCGGTGCGGCTCGATCACGTCAGGCTCTTCACGTTCGGCCTCAAGCACATCGGCCAGAAGGTCGTTTCTGATGCCGAACCGTGGCTGCTGGCCGTCGCCACCACTCACGAGCCCGTGCAGCTGCGCCGCGTGATCCGGGCCCTGCGCGACGCCGTCTACCCCGAAGAGCTCGACAAGGCGTGGATCAAGGGCATGGCGAAGGAAGACATCCAGCTCTCACCAGTTCCCGAGGGTTGGCACCTCAGCGGTTTCCTGAAGACCGAGACCGGAGCCAAGCTCAAGGCCGTCCTCGAGTCGTTGTCGATCCCCACGCAGGCCAACGACGACCGCACCAGCGCTGAGCGCCGGGTCGCCGGGTTCGACCGGCTGTTGTCGTCGGTGCTCGAATCAGGCTTGCCGTCCAGCAAGGGCATCCGCCCGCAGCTGTCGGTCATCGTCGGAGTCGAGACCCTCCACGAGGCCATGACCGCCGAACCCGGTCAGGCGAAGCCGGTCGGTGAGCCGGCCGAGCTGGCCGGCTTCGGACCCATCGGCCCCCAGCTGCTGTCCTACCTCGCCTGCACCGGCGACACCACCCCCATCCTCACGTCCGACGACGATGTCGAGCAGGCGCAGATCCTCAACGTCGGCGACACCATCCGCCTCGCCACCCCCGCCCAGCGCAAAGCCGTCATCGCCCGCCAGCACGGTGTCTGCGCCGCACCCGGCTGCACCCACACCCACCTCGAGATCCACCACACCACCTGGTGGTCCAACGGCGGCAAGACCGACCTCGACGGACTCATCGGCATCTGCACCAGCTGTCACACGCTGGTCCACCGCGGGCTCCTCGTCATCGAAGCCCTCGGACAAGGCAAGTTCGACCTCGCCACCCGCGACGGCCGACCGGTCGACCTCACCCAACGCCGCACCACCCGCGACCAGCTGCGCCGCATCCGCCACGCCGCACGACAAACACACGAAGCCCAACCAGCCGACTACCCACTCCGAGCCTGAGCCCTGCGCCGACTATCCCGCGACGTCGTCCCAGATGGCTCGCACGGTCGGGTGATCGGCGTCCAGGCCCTCGGCCTGGGCGACGAGCAGCAGACCTGTCGTCGTGAGGTGCTCGCGCATGGCCGCCTCCGCAGCGTCGGCGTGCCGCCTCACCACGGCCTCGACGATGGGGGCGTGCTCCTCGGCAATCTGCACGAGGTCGCGTGGCCCGGCCGACGTGGGTGGTCCGAGCAGCGCCGTCGTCGACCGCAGGGAGGCGACGATCTCCGCCGCGCGAGGGTTCCCGCCGCCCACCAGCAGGAGTCGGTGCAGCTCGCGGTCGTGCCGCCAGAACTCCCGCTCCACGCCCGCGGACGCCGCAGAGCGGAGCGCCACCATCGCTGACTCGATCGCAGCGATCGTGGCGTCGTCCCCGCGGGTCGCCACCCGCGCGGCTGCGTGCGGCTCCAGTGCGAGCCTGACGCCGAAGATCTCGGCGATGTCGCGCGATCGGGGCAGCACGACATGGAAGCCGCGGTTGCGCGAGAACCGCACCAGGCCGGCCTCCTCGAGCTTCAGCAGCCCCTCCCGCACGGGGCTGCGCGAGATGCCGAGCAGGTCGGCCACCTGCTGCACCGAGTACGTCTGGTCGGGCACGAAGGTGCGGTCGCGGATGCCGTCGCGCATGGCCTCCACCACACCCTCGGCGAGGGTCCGGCGCTCCAGCAGGGGTTGACTCACATGTAACATGTTACTCATGGAGCAGCACGGATGACGACCCTCGACCTCGCCGCGCCCGGCGTCCGGCTGGACGTCGTGTCCGCGCTGACCTCACGAGGGCTGGACGTGAAGTCCGACGAGGGCACGCGGGCGATGTACTCCACCGATGCCTCGCTGTACCGCATCCCCCCCACGGCGGTGGTGCGGCCGCGGTCGCGCGACGAGGTCGCCGAGGTCCTGGACGTGTGCCGGTCGCTCGAGGTGCCCGTCACGTCGCGGGGTGCCGGTACGTCGGTCGCCGGCAACGCGATCGGACGCGGTGTGGTGCTCGACTTCAGCCGTCACATGAACCGGGTGATCTCGGTCGACGGCGAGGCCGGTCTGGCGGTCGTCGAACCGGGCACGGTGCACGCGGTGCTGCAGAAGCAGGCGATGGCGCAGGGTCGCAGGTTCGGCCCCGATCCGTCGACGCACCCCCGCTGCACGATCGGCGGCATGATCGGCAACAACGCGTGCGGCTCACGCACGCTGGGCTACGGCCGCACGAACGACAATGTGGCCGCGCTGGAGGTCATGACGGCCTCGGGCGAGCTGTTCCGCACCGGCTACGGCAGTGACGGCCGACCGTTCGTCGACGGCGCGGAGACGATCCTGGCCGACCTGCGCGACGTGATGGGCCGGCACCTGGGCGTCGCCCGCACGGAGTTCGACCGGTTCGGCCGGCAGGTCTCCGGCTACGCCGTGCACCACCTGCTCCCCGAGCGCTTCGACCTGACGCAGGCGCTCGTCGGTTCGGAGGGCACGCTCGGCGTCATCACCGAGGCCACGGTCAAGCTCGTCACCGACCCGGCCCACCGCGTCGTCGTCGCGATCGGGTTCGAGGACATCGTCAAGGCCGGCGAGGCCTCGCCCGCCGTCGTGCAGCACGGGCCCACGGCGTGCGAGGGACTCGACTCGCGACTGATCGACGTGCTGGTCAGCCGTCGGGGCGCGGGCGCCGTGCCCGACCTCCCGAAGGGTCAGGCGTGGCTGTTCGTCGAGCTCGCGGGGGAGGACGCGGCCGAGGTCATGGAGCGCGCGCAGCGTCTCGCGGCCGAGGGGCTGGGTCTGGAGAGCCTCGTGGTGCCCGACCCGAAGGTGCAGGCCCGCCTGTGGCGCATCCGCGAGGACGGTGCGGGTCTCGCGGGTCGCGCCCCGTCCGGCAAGCCCGCCTGGCCGGGATGGGAGGACGCCGCCGTCCCGCCGGATCGTCTGGGGGAGTACCTCGCCCAGTTCGACGCCCTCGTGGCCGAGCACGGACTCACCTCGGCGCCGTTCGGCCACTTCGGCGACGGCTGCATGCACGTGCGCCTCGACTTCCCGTTCGACCGTCCCGACGGGCTCGCGGTGTTCCGCACGTTCCTGCAGTCGGCGGCCGAGCTCGTCGCGTCGTTCGGCGGCACGCTCTCCGGTGAGCACGGCGACGGCCGTGCCCGCAGCGACCTGCTGCCCACGATGTACTCGCCGGAGGCCCTCACGCTGTTCGGTCAGGTCAAGGCCGTCTTCGATCCGACCGACCTGCTCAACCCGGGCGTCCTCGTGGCGCCCGACGCCGCCGACGAGGAGGTGCGCGTTGCCGGCACGTTCCCGAACCGTGGGCCGCTCGCGTTCTCCTACGAAGAGGACCACGGCAGCCTCGCCGGAGCGGTGCACCGCTGCACCGGCGTGGGCAAGTGCCGGGCCGACAACACGGCGTCGGGTGGCGTGATGTGTCCCTCCTACCTCGCGACGCGCGAGGAGAAGGACTCCACCCGCGGTCGCGCCCGCGTGCTGCAGGAGCTCGTGCGGGGTGACCGCCTCGACTGGCGCTCACCCGAGGTGCACGACTCCCTCGACCTCTGCCTGGCGTGCAAGGGCTGTGCCTCCGACTGCCCGACCGGCATCGACATGGCCACCTACAAGTCCGAGGTGCTGCACCAGAGCTACCGCAAGCGCTTGCGGCCGCGCTCGCACTACACGCTGGGCTGGCTCCCGCGCTGGAGCCGCCTCGCCGGCCGGATCCCGCGCCTGGCGAACTGGGGCATGCGGTTGCCCCTCGTCGGACGACTCGCGTTGTGGGGCGCGGGCGTCGACCAGCGCCGCAGCATCCCGGCCTTCGCCACCACGCCGTTCCGCCGCTGGTGGAAGCGCCACGTGAAGGAGGGCCGAGGCGGCGCGACGCCGACCGGCCAGCCGGTCATGCTCTTCGTCGACTCCTTCAGCAACAGCTTCTCCCCGTCGGTCGCCGAGGCCATGGTGCGGGTGCTGCAGGACGCCGGCTACGAGCCGCAGCTGCCGTCGGCCGGCACGTGCTGCGGCCTGACGTGGATCACGACGGGGCAGCTCGACGCCGCGAAGCGCATCCTCGGCAGCACCGTGGCCGAGCTCGCCAAGGCCGCCCGAGCCGGCATCCCGATCGTCGGGGTCGAGCCGTCCTGCACCGCGGTGCTCCGCAGCGACGCGGTCGAGCTCCTCGGCAACGACCCGGAGCTTGGTGACGACGCCCGCCTCGTCGCAGCGTCCACCCGCACGCTCTCGGAGCTGCTGGGCGAGACCGACGGATGGGAGGCGCCCGACCTCGCCGGCACGACGGTCGTGGCGCAGCCCCACTGCCACCAGCACGCCGTGCTCGGGTGGGCCGCCGACGAGAAGCTGCTCGGCCGCACCGGCGCCCAGGTCACGACGCTGGGCGGTTGCTGCGGTCTGGCCGGCAACTTCGGTGTCGAGATCGGTCACTACGAGGTCTCGGTCGCGGTCGCGGAGCAGAACCTGCTCCCGGCGCTCGACGCGGCCCCCGACGCGATCGTCCTGGCCGACGGCTTCAGCTGCCGCACCCAGGTCACCGACCTGCGCGACCGTCCGTCGATGCACCTCGCGGAGCTCCTGGCCTCGAAGCTGGAGTGAGGCGGGTGCGACGGTCGTCGCACCCGGTGGGGCGCGGCCCTCGGCAGGAGTACGTTCGATGCATGACCAGCACCGACGGGACGAGCTCGATGCGTGAGCTGAGCGAGGCCGAGTGCTACCAGCTGCTCGGCGGCACCACGACCGTCGGGCGGGTGGCGTTCGTGGCCGACGGAGGCCAGCAGCTGTTGCCGGTCAACTTCGTGGTCGTCGACCGCGTCGTCTACCTGCGCACGGCGCCGGACTCGGTGATGGCCAGTCTGGCGAACGGCCATGACGATGTCGCGTTCGGCGTCGACTTCCACGACGACCTGCTGGGTCGCGGCTGGAGCGTGACGGCGAACGGGTCGTCCCGAGGGGTCGACGCGGTGCCGGACGCGCCACACGGCGAGGCGGCCCGGACGCCGACCCCTTGGGCCCCGGGCGAGCGTGACGTCGTGATCGCGGTGACTCCGCGGTCCGTCTCGGGTCGCCGCGTGCGTCGGGGGTAGCCGTTCAGGGACGGCTCATGCGTCCCAGTGGCGGCATCGACCGCCGGGCTGGTCCTCGCCGGCGTGCTGGCCGCCCTGCGTCTCGTGGTGATGCTGCGGGGTCGCCATCCGGTGGGGCCAGCGGGCTCCAGGGTCGCCAGCTGATTCTCCGGCGCGGCCTATGCGCTGTGACACACTGGAACACGTGAACGACGAGCAGCCGAAGAAGGTCGTGCGCCGCGTCGTGAAGCGCACCGTCGTGCGGCCCGTGAGTGACGTGGGTCGCGACGAGCGCCCCACGGTCGCCGCGCCCGGTCGGGCCGCCGCGCCCCGAACTCGCACCGTCACCAACCCGAGCACGGGTCGCACCGTCACCCTGGGCGGGCGCCCCGCTGCCCGCGAGGGCGCCGCGGCGAGCACGGCGACGCCCACCAAGAAGACCTCACCCGTCGCCAAGGCCTCGGGACGCAGCGCGCCGGCCCCGGCCCCGGCGAAGCCGAAGGTGCCGCGCCGGAGCCCGCGCGACGTCCTCGACGACTGGCGTCTGTCGGTGTCCGACCGGTCGGCCGGCGCGGGACGCGCGGTCCGCAGCGGCACCGGCGCGGTCGGCAGCGGAGTCCGCTCCGTCGGTCGACGTGTCGTGGGCGTGCGTCTGCCGCACTGGCCCGACGTCCGGGGCGTCCTGGCCACGGCCATCGTCACGGGGCTCGTGGTCGTGGGCCTCGGATCCGCGACGCTCGAGCTGTTCGACCGCGTCTTCGGGGTGAAGTCCGGGGGCGCCTGGGGCGTGCTGGCCTTCGCCCTCATCGCCGTCGCCGCCTTCGTCACGAGCCGCGTGGTGCTGGGCTGGTTCGGTCACCCGAGCGCGGTCGTCACCGCGGCCCTCGCCCAGCTCTTCGGCATCGTTCTGCTGCTGATCCTGCTGCCGACCAACGCCCAGAGCCTCTGGTCGCTGCTGATCGTGCCGGCCGTGTCCGTCGCGTCGCACCTCGCGGCCCACGGCGGGGTCCTGCTCGCCGAGGCCGAGGACGGACGCGACCCGAGCGCCGAGGCCGAGGCCCGCGACGGCGTCACCGTGCGCTGAGCCCGAGCGGTCCCCGTACCCTGTGTGCGGAGATACCACCCGGGGCTCGTCGGCGATCGGCGCCCCGATCAGCGACGAGGACGCCTGTGCGACGACTGCTCACCGTGACCGTGACCGCCTTCCTGGCTCTCGTGCTGACGGCCTGTCAGGGCGAGAGCGAGGTGCCCGAGCCGCGGCCGACGCCCACCGGCGTCGCGAGCGGACTCGTGCCCGGCGCCTGCGTCTCGGCATCGGGCCTGGCCACGGTGCTGGGCGACACGACCGTGTCGGAGGACGCGATCGTCGACTGCGACGAGGAGCACGTGTACGAGGTGCTGGCGGCGCAGGACATCCCCTCGCGCTACATCAGTGGCACCGAGGCGACCGAGGAGGACCTCACGCGCCTGCAGGCCGCGCTCGAGGGGTCCCGTGCGGACACGATCCAGGTCACCTTCGCCTCCTTCGCGCACGCGTACTGCGACATCTCGCTGCAGCGCCAGCTCGGGCTCGACGGCAGCGCCGAGCTCGCCGGCACCGACATCGCCTCCCTGCAGGTCATCCCGGTCTCCCGCACCTCGGCGACCTACGCCGTGCTGCCGACCGAGGGCTGGACCGAGCAGCCCACCCTGCTGTGCGTCAACCGGTTCGTCGCGGACTCGCCGACCCCGTCCGAGGCACCCGTGGTGCCGGTCACGGGAGCCGTCACGGCGGGCCTGCTCTCGAACGAGCGACCGCTGGCCCAGCGACTGTGCTTCTCGTTCGACGCGGCCGGCCTGCCGGCGGACGCCTCGTGCGAGGCGAAGCACGACGCCGAGTACACCGTCTCCTTCGACGCCACGCGGATGCTCGACGTCGACCAGCTCGCGGCTGCGTCGGCGGATCCTGCCGGATCCTTCCCGGACGACGTGCAGGAGCTGCTCGACCAGGCGTGTGACGAGGCGCTCGACCTCGTGATCGGTGAGGGCCACGACGAGGCCGTCGTCGGCGGTGCGCTGCGCGGCCCGGAGGGCTGGGGCACCGGTGGACTCGTCAACGCGGTCACGTGCTTCGCGACGCCGGACGAGCCGGAGCTCATGCTGCCGCCGGGCTCGGTCTTCGGCCTCGGCGACGCGTCGATCGAGCTCGTCGAACGCGACTGAGCGGTCGCGGCCGGACCGGCGTCGTCAGGAGCCGATCAGGAGCTCGGCGATCTGCACCGTGTTGAGCGCCGCACCCTTGCGGAGGTTGTCGCCGCTCACGAACAGCACCAGGCCGCGGTTGTCGGCCACGCTCTGGTCCTGGCGGATGCGGCCGACGAGACTCGGGTCGGCGCCGGCCGCCTGCAGGGGCGTGGGCACGTCGACGAGCCTCACGCCCGGGGCGCCGCCGAGGATCTCGGTGGCCTCGGCGGGCGTGATGGCCCGGTCGAACTCGGCGTGGATCGACAACGAGTGGCCCGTGAACACCGGCACTCGGACGCACGTGCCGGCCACGAGCAGGTCCGGCAGGCCCAGGATCTTGCGGCTCTCGTGCCGGAGCTTCTGCTCCTCGTCGGTCTCGAGCGTGCCGTCGTCGACGACGGAGCCGGCCATCGGGATGACGTTGAACGCGATCGGCGCGACGTACTTGACCGGGGCCGGGAAGGTCAGGGCGCTGCCGTCGTAGGCCAGCGCGTCGGCCTTCTCGACCACCGCGAGCGCCTGGCCGTGCAGCTCCTGCACGCCGGCGACGCCCGATCCCGAGACCGCCTGGTACGAGCTGACGACGAGTCGCTTCAGGCCGGCCGCGTCGTGCAGGGGCTTGAGCACCGGCATCGCGGCCATCGTGGTGCAGTTCGGGTTGGCGATGATGCCGCGCCCACCGGGCACGTCGCTCGCGGGGATGTCGTGCGGGTTGACCTCGCTCACGACGAGCGGGATCGACGGGTCCTTGCGGAACGCCGAGGAGTTGTCGACGACCGTGACGCCGGCGTCGGCGAACTTCTGGGCCAAGGCGCGCGAGGTGGTGGCGCCGGCCGAGAACAGGGCGATGTCCAGACCCGCCGGATCGGCGGTCGTGGCGTCCTCGACCGTGATGTCGCGGCCCGCGTAGGGCAGGACCGTGCCGGCGGATCGGCTGGACGCGAAGAAGCGGATCTCGTCGGCGGGGAAGTTCCGCTCCTCGAGGATCTGTCGCATGGCGACGCCGACCTGACCGGTCGCGCCGACGATGCCGATGCTGGTCATCGTCCGGTACCTCCGTAGACCACGGCCTCGACCTCGCCCGAGCCCAGCCCGAAGGCGGCGTGGGCGGCGCGAACGGCCTCGTCGACCTGGCTCTCGGCCGTGATGACCGAGATGCGGATCTCCGAGGTCGAGATCATCTCGATGTTGACGCCCGCGTCGGCGAGCGCGGTGAAGAACGTGGCGCTGATGCCCGGGGCGTTGCGCATGCCGGCACCGATGACCGAGACCTTGCCGACGCTGTCGTCGTACTGCAGGCGCTCGAAGCCGATCGCGTCCTTGGCCTTGGTCAGCGCCTCGACGGCCTTGGCGCCGTCGGAGCGGGGCAGGGTGAACGAGATGTCGGTCAGGCCCGTGGCGGCCGCCGAGATGTTCTGCACGATCATGTCGATGTTGATCGAGGCCTCGGCGAGCGTGCCGAAGAGCGACGCGGCGTAGCCCACCTTGTCGGCCACGCCGACGACGGTGATCTTGGCCTCGCTGCGGTCGTGCGCGATGCCGGTGATGATGGCGGCTTCCATGGCGGCGTCCTTCTCGACGGATTCGGCGGGGAGCACCCAGGTGCCCTCTTTCTGGGAGAAGGAGGAGCGCACGTGGATGGGAAGATTGGTGCGGCGGGCGTACTCGACGCAGCGCAGGTGCAGGATCTTGGCGCCGTTGGCCGCCATCTCGAGGCAGTCCTCGTAGGAGATCTGCGGGATGCGGCGGGCGCTCGGCACGATGCGCGGGTCGGCGGTGAACACGCCGTCGACGTCGGAGTAGATCTCGCAGACGTCGGCGTGCAGCGCGGCGGCGAGGGCAGCCGCCGTGGTGTCGGAGCCACCGCGGCCCAGGGTCGTGATGTCCTTCGTGGTCTGCGAGACGCCCTGGAACCCGGCCACGATCGCGACCGCGCCCTCGGCGAGGGCCTGCTCGATGCGGCCGGGCGTGACGTCGATGATCTTGGCGCGACCGTGGTCGGCGTCGGTGATGACGCCGGCCTGCGACCCGGTGAAGGAGCGGGCCTCCTGGCCGAGGTTGCCGATCGCCATCGCGAGCACGGCCATGCTGATCCGCTCGCCGGCGGTCAGCAGCATGTCGAGCTCGCGGGCGGGGGGAAGCGGCGAGACCTCGTTGGCGAGGTCGATGAGCTCGTCGGTCGTGTCGCCCATCGCGGAGACGACCACGACGACGTCGTGCCCCGCCTTCTTGGTCGCGACGATGCGCTGTGCGACTCGCTTGATGCTGGCGGCGTCCGCCACCGACGAGCCGCCGTACTTCTGCACGACGATGCCCATGGAGCCTTCCCTGGTCGGACCGAGCGGAACCCGTTCGGCTCCGGGGCGCCGGGAGGTCGGCGCCGCCGCCATCCTACCGGCCGGGAAGGGTGGCCTTCGGCCCCGATCTGGTCAGAGGGCGTCGAGTTGCTGCCATCGGTGCCGCGAGGCTCAGGCGCGGCGCTCCAGGCGGTAGTGGAGGGCCACCGCGCGGGCCGGTCCGAGGCGCATCTCGTGGTCGGTGCGCAGCACGCCCTCGGTGTCGACGTGGACGTGGAACACCTCGTGCAGGGGTACGCGTGCGGCCCACGTGCGGCGACCGTGGCGCACCACGACGTAGGCGCCGTCGTCACCGAACCCACCGGACCTCGATCGCAGCACGAGCCCGCCGTCCGCGGTGACCTCGGGTCGCAGGAACACCTGGACGTTGCCGTGCTCCAGCGGGAACGAGACGTGGACGCTCGGGTGATCGGCGCCGGGTCGGCGCCGGACCCCGTAGAAGCCGCTGAAGACGACGTCGCCGGTCGTGCGGAGCGTGCGGTGCCAGCCGGCGCCGCGGCGGGTGCCGGACGCGTCGGTGACGACCGTGACCCGACTGTCCATGCCGCGCGCCACGGCCAGCGGGTCGGTCGGGATGGCGAGCTGCCCGATCCGGCGGCCGAACCACCGCTCGACCAGTCCGCCGGGCAGGCGGGCCCACCACGCCCAGCCGCTCCAGACCTCGATCCGCCAGTCGCTCGTGTGCTCGTAGAAGTCGGCGATCGCGGGCACCAGGTCACCGGGCAGGAACCTCGGGGCGGCCAGGTCGGAGATCGACCCGAGCAGGCCCGCGCCCTCGTGGGTCGTCGCGCCGACCGACCGGGCGTAGTCCTCGAGCCAGTCGTCGGCGATCGAGGGGGTGTCGCTCATGGGGGCGTCGAGCCAAGCGTGCTCGCCTGCCAGGTCGACCTCGCGGCCGACCGCCCGCCACCACCAGCGGGTGGCGAGGTCGAGGAGGGAGGCCAGCGTCGTCATGGGCCCATCCTCTCCCGGACGACGACGACCCCGGACGAGTCGTCCGGGGTCGTCGTGCCAGGTCCTGGTGCGGGTCAGCCGCCGAAGGCCTGGGTGGTGCAGGTGCCGCTGGCGGTCGCCACGAGCGGCTGGTCCTCGGGATCGGTGACGACCTTGCCGTCGGCCAGCTCCTGCGCCGACTCGTCGGAGATGTCGTCGTAGATCTCGTCGACCAGGCAGGTGACGATGGTGCTGACGAGGTCCGCCGGGATCTGTCCGCCCGACTGCGTCGTGAAGGCCTCGCTGAAGCCGGCGACGACCTCCTCCTTGCTGGGCTTGTCGCCGCCCGCGTCGGCCGAGTCGTCGGAGCCCGCGTCGCTCTCGCCGGTGTCCGAGCTGGAGTCGTTGGTGGAGTCGCTGTCGCCGGAGTCGTCGGAGCTGCACGCGGCCAGGCCGAAGATCGCGAGCGTGCCGACCAGCGCGGCGCCGGTCAGTCGGTTGCGCAGCTTCATGGTGTTCCCCCTGGGTCGATGGACCGGTCGTCTCTCGGCCGGCCGTCTCGGGCACGACAGTAGCGGCGCCCCTCCCGCCCCACCATCTGGCGCGACGGGGAGGGGTCCCCCCGTGACGGAGCGGCCCGCGCCCGAGCGCGCGGGCCGCTCCGTCCTCGAGATCAGGACGTCAGGAGCGTCAGCCCGTAGACCGAGAGGATCTCGTTGACCGGCTGGAAGTACGTCGTGCCACCGGACGAGCAGTTGCCCGATCCGCCCGACGTGACGCCCTGGGCCTGGTTGCCGGAGATGGCCGATCCGCCGGAGTCTCCGGGCTCGGCGCACACCGTGGTGCGGATGAGTCCGGTGACCGAGCCCTCGGCGTAGTTCACGGTGGAGTTGCGGGCCTGGATCGTGCCGCAGTACCAGCCGGTGGTGGAGCCCGAGCGGCAGATCGTGGAGCCGATCGGCGCCTGCGTGGAACCCTTCACGGCGACCCGACCGCCGGCGTAGTCGTCGACCACGCCGACCGGTGTGTCGTTCGGGGTGCTGACCCACGCGTAGTCGTTGCCGGGGAAGCTCGAGCCCTGGAACGTGCCGGTCGGGCCGGTCGTCGAGGCGCCGCGGGTGCCGCAGTGGCCGGCGGTCACGAAGCCGCCGCGGACGGCGAAGCCGACGGAGCAGCGGGACCTGTTGTTGATGAGGTACGCCTCGCCGCCGACCACGTCGGCCAGCGGCTGCGGGTTCTCGGGGGCGTACTGCACCGTGACGAGCTCCGGAGCCGCGCCGGACCCGGCGACGAACGTCTCGGCGGCCGCGACGTCACGGGTCGTGACGACGACCTGGTTGGCGGCGGGATCGACGTGCCACCCGGCGACCGTGTCGGGGGCCGAGGCTCCCGCGGCGTCGAGCGACTCCTTCGCGCCGTCGAGCTCGCTGGCGCTGTTCGGCACGGCGACGGTCTCGGCGTCCGCGATGGCCGCCTTGGTCGTGGGTCCGGCGACCGCGACCACGAGCACGCCGCGCCCGGCGTCGTACCAGGACCCGGCGTAGGCGTCGCCCAGCTGGGCGACCGCGGCCTGCTCGGCCTGGGCGGCGGCCGCCTCCGAGGCCTCGCGGGCCTGGGCCTGGGCCGGCGTGAGTCCGAGGTCGCGCTGCAGGGCCTGCGTGCGGGAGGTGGTGTCCGTGGCGGTGCCGCCCGGAGCGGGGCCCGGGTCCTGGGCGCTCGCGGGTGCGGTGGTGGTCAGGACGGTTGCGACCGCGAGCGAGCCGAGGACGGCGGCGATGCGGGCTGGACGTGATGCCACTGGTGTCTCCTTCGTCGTGGCGGCACGACCGGGATCGCCGGTCGGGCCACCTCCTCACGCGGCAGGTGCCACGTGTTCCGAGCGACGAAGACGGCGTTGGTGCCGACTTCCCCGAAGCCCCCCGAGGGCTTGCGTCGACGCTAGTCACGCGGGGCGTCGCTGGGGAGATACCGGTCAGGTCATACCGTCGGTGTGATGGGGTGCAGGGCGGCTGCCCCGATCGGCCCGGCTGGGTCCTGGGCCGGGCCGAAGGCGGGGTGCTCGGCGAGCCACGAGGAGTAGACCTCGCTGCGACCCACGAGGTCGGCGTGGGCCCGGTCCACGCTGCGGTGGAACGTGTCGGCGAGCGCGGCGACCGACGACTCGGGTCGCCAGCCGATCATGTGGATCCATCGCAGGGGCACGTCCTTCAAGGGCACCGTGACGAGCCCCGGGAGCACCCGGGTGGCCTGGCACAGTGCGACGGCCGTGCCCGAGGCGACCATCTCGATGCAGCTCGCCGCGTCGGCGACGTAGAGGCTGCGCGGCGTGAAGCCGGCCCGCACGCAGGCCTGGGTGAAGCAGGTCTCGAAGCAGCCGTCGCCCGGGGTGGCGGCCCACTGGGCATCGGCCAGGTCGGCCAGCGTGACCTCGGTCTGCCCGGCCAGCGCGTGGTCGGCGGGCAGGAGCACGAACACGGGGTCGACCGAGAACGTGCGCCACTCCAGGCCGGGGTCGCCGGGTGGCCCGGAGCCGCCGCAGACCCCGATGACGCAGAAGTCGAGACGTCCGGCGCCGAGCTCCAGGGCGAGCTCGTCGGCCGACCACGACGCGGTGGTGCCGACCGTGAGCTCGGGCAGCGACTCGGTGAGCCGGCGGATCAGGGGCGCGAGGATCGACGACGTCGAGGACCCGATGCTGACCTGGTCGGGCACGGCGGTCCGGCCCGCGCCACGAAGGCGAGCCGCGTCGTCGAGCAGGCCCGCGACGGCCGGCATGATCAGCTGCGCCCGGGTGACGACGAGGTCGCCGAGCGGTGTGGTCCGCACGCCGCGGTGGTCGCGGTCGAAGAGCGGGCCCCCGAGGATCCGCTCGATCCGCCGCAGCTGCGCGGTGAGCGCCGGCTGCGCGATACCGAGCTCCCCGGCCGCCTTGGTGATGCTGCCGGACGCCGCGATCGTGCACACGATCCTCAGGTGCCGCAGCTCCAGATCCATCCGCCGAGTCTAGGAAATCCCGCCCCGGACCGCCGACGAGCGCGGTGTGATCGGCGACTCAGGGGGTGGTCGTGGCCTGGAGGACGGAGGTGCGGCCCTCGAAGGCCCGGCCGAGCGTGAGCTCGTCGGCGTACTCGAGGTCGCCGCCCATCGGGAGGCCGCTGGCGAGCTTGCTGACCTTGATGCCGAACGTCGTGAGCGACCGGATCAGGTACGTGGCCGTGGCCTCGCCCTCGAGGTTCGGGTCGGTGGCGATGATGACCTCGGTGATGGAGGGGTCGTTGAGCCGGGCGTAGAGCTCCTTGATGTGGAGGTTCTCCGGCCCGATGCCCTCGATGGGGCTGATCGCTCCGCCGAGCACGTGGTAGCGCCCACGGAACTCGCGGGTGCGCTCGATCGCGACGACGTCCTTGCTCTCCTCGACGACGCACAGCACCGTGCCGTCGCGGCGGGTGTCGCTGCAGATGCGGCACTCGGGATCGGTCGTGACGACGCAGCAGATCGTGCAGAAATGGACCTTGGCCTTGACGTCGACCAGGACCGCGGCGAGCCGGCGGACGTCGTCGGTGTCGGCGTCGAGGATGTGGAACGCGATGCGCTGGGCGCTCTTCGGACCGATGCCCGGCAGCCTGCCGAGCTCGTCGATGAGGTCCTGGATCACGCCGTCGTACACCCCGCCAGCCTACGGGGCGGGGCCCACCGGAATCGCCGCGCCGCGCGTCGGGAGCCGCGGGATTCAGCCGAACGCGTTGATGCCCGTCTCGGCGCGGCCGATCAGGAGCTTCTGCACCTGGCTGGTGCCCTCGTACAGCGTCATGACGCGGGCGTCGCGCAGGTACTTCTGCACGGGGTACTCGTCGATGAACCCGTACCCGCCGAAGGCCTGCACCGCGAGGTTGGCCGCACGCACGGCGGCCTCGGACGCGAAGAGCTTCGCCTTCGAGGCCGCGGTGCCGAACGGCTCGCCACGGTTCATGAGGTCAGCGGCGCGCCAGGTGAGCAGTCGTGCCGCGTCGGCGTCGACCGAGATGTCGGCGATCATGTCCTGCACGAGCTGGTAGGACGCGATGGGCTTGCCGAACTGCTCGCGCTGCGTCGTGTAGGCCACGACCTCCTCGAGGCAGCCCTGCACGATGCCGACACAGCTGGCGGCGATCGTGACCCGGCCCTTGTCGAGGGTCTTCATCGCGATCTTGAAGCCCTCGCCCCGCTCGCCGAGCAGCGCGTCGGCGGGGACGCGCACGCCCTCGAACGAGAGCGCGGCCGTGGCCTGGCCGCGCAGGCCGAGCTTGCCCTTCACCTCGGTGCGACCGAAGCCCGGCGTGTCGGTGGGCACCAGGAACGCCGAGATGCCGCGCGCGCCGGGGCCGTCGGTGCGGGCGAACACGAGCGCGACGTCGGCCCACGTGCCGTTGGTGATGAAGATCTTCTCGCCGTCGATGACCCACGCGTCGCCGTCGAGCACGGCCTTGGTCGTGAGGTTGCCGGCATCGGAGCCGTGGCCCGGCTCGGTCAGGCCGAAGCACCCGAGCAGGCGACCCGTCGCGATGCCGGGCAGCCAGCGCTGCTTCTGCTCCTCGGTGCCGTGCCGCAGCACCGACGAGCCGAACAGGCCGGCCGAGACCGAGACGATGCCGCGGATCGAGGAGTCGGCGCGTCCGAGCTCCTCCGCCGCCAGGACGTAGGTCGTGTAGTCGCCGCCGACCCCCTCGTACTCCTCGGGGATCGTCAGGCCGAAGAAGCCGAGGTCGCCCAGCTTGGGCACGATCGCGAGGTCGACCGACTCGCGCCGGTCCCACTCCGCGCGATACGGCACGACCTCGCGGTCGAGGAAGGCGCGGGCGGTGCGCTGGAAGTCGCGCTGCTCGTCGGTCAGGGTCAGGTCCATCGGGTCCTCCGGAGAGCAGGGTCGCCGGCGAGGAAGGTCGCCAGCATGTCGTGGCCGCGGTGGGTCAGGATCGACTCGGGGTGCATCTGCACGCCCTCGACGGGATGCACGCGGTGCCGCACCCCCATGATGACCCCCGACGCCGTGCGGGCGGTGACCTCGAGGGCGTCGGGCAGCGAGCCGGGGTCGATCACGAGCGAGTGGTAGCGCGCGCAGGTGAGGGGGCTGGGCAGGTCGGCGAAGACGCCCGTGCCGTCGTGGTGGACGAGCGAGGGCTTGCCGTGCACGACCTCCGGGGCGCGCACGACGCGCGCGCCGTACACCTCGCCGATCACCTGGTGGCCGAGGCACACGCCGAGCGTGGGGGTGCTCGGTCCGAGCCGGCGGACGAGCTCGGCACTGATGCCGGCCTCCGCCGGGCTGCCGGGACCGGGCGACACGACCAGGTGCGTGAACTCGCCGGCGAGGCGGCGAGCCACGAGGTCCGCGACGTCGGCCCCGTCCCGGACCGCGTCGTTGCGCACGACCTCGGCCTCGGCGCCGAGCTCCCCGACGTACTGCACGAGGTTGTAGACGAACGAGTCGTAGTTGTCGACGAACAGCACGCGGGCCGCGTCGGCACGCCGTGGCCGGGGCGGTTCGACCGCGTCGGCGCCGGACGCCAGGAGGGCCGCGACGGGTCCGGCGGCCCAGCGACCGACCCCCGGCACCTCGACGACGGGGACGGTGCCGCGCAGGGCGTTGGTGACGAAGACCTCCGACGCCGCGGCGACGTCCGACGTCGTGAGCCGGTGCTGGTGCACGGGGATGCCGGCCGACCGGAGCCGCTCGACGACCCGCGCGCGCTCGGTGCCGGGCAGGATCCGGCCGTCGAGCGGGGGCGTGTGCACGCCGTCGTCGTGCACGAGGAAGAGCGAGGCGCGGCCGGTCTCGAGCACCGAGCCGTCGGCGTCGACGAGAAGTCGGTCTCGGCCGGGGACGTGCGGACCGAGGGCGTCGCGGTCGGCCCACTTGTGCCCGCCCCAGCCGCCGGGGACGACCTGGACGTCGAGGGTCCACGGCGCCGGCTCCTCGTGGAGGGCGGAGACCGCCAGGCCCACGCGGACGTCGCCGTGGGTCGCCGGGACCGCGTCGATCCGGAGCCGGTGGCGACCCACGAGGCCGTGGGTCTTGCGCCGCACGGCGCCCTCGAGCCCGGCGCGGATCGTGCGGCCGTGGAGGGCGCGCACGCTGGCGTCGAGCCGGGCCAGGTGGGCATCGAGGTCAACCGGGTCGCCGTCGACGACCAGGACGGTGTCGAACACGGCGGCGCCGCGGGGGACGGACGTCTCTCGCGGGGGACGCACCTCCCGGTCGCGCGGGGTGCCGGACGCTCGCGCGAGGGGGACGAGGGTCGCGTCGACGGCGCGGAGCAGCGGGGCGGCCTTGGTGAAGCACTCCCGCAGCTCGGCCTCGGGGGTGGAGTCGGCCACCACCCCGCCGCCGACCCCCAACCAGGTCGCCCATCGCCCGGGGGAGGCGGCCGCGAACTCGAACGTGCGGATCGCGACGTTCATCTCGAGACCGGCGTGCGCGCTGACGTGGCCGATGGCGCCGGTGTAGGCCTCGCGCGCCGTGGCCTCGAGCTCCTCGATGATCTGCAGCGCCCGGACCTTGGGCGCGCCCGTGACCGACCCGGGCGGGAAGGTGGCGCGCAGGAGGTCGGCATCGGTGAGCCCGGTGCGCAGGTGGCCCACGACGTCGGACACGAGGTGCCAGACGCTGTGCCGCTCGGCGCGCGCGATCGCGGGCACGCGCACCGACCCCGGTTCGCAGACACGACCGAGGTCGTTGCGCATGAGGTCGACGATCATGACGTTCTCGGCGCGGTCCTTGGTCGAGGCGACCAGCTCCGCCGGGTCGGCGTCGAGCGGTGCCGTGCCCTTGATGGGGGACGTGAGCACCTCGCGCCCCGTGCGCCGCAGGAACAGCTCGGGCGACAGGCTCGCGACGGCGCCACCGGGCCAGCCGACGTACGCGGCGTACGCCGGCGCGAGTGCCTCGACCCCGGCGCAGAACACGTCGACCGGGTCGCCGTTGAGCTCGGCCTCGAGGCGCTGGCAGAGATTGGCCTGGAAGATGTCGCCGGCGGCGACGTGGTCGAGGACCCGCGCGACGGCGGCGAGGTGCGCGTCGGCGCCCGGCACCGGCGCGAACGCCGTGAAGGCGTGGCGCTGCGGCGCTGCAGCGCCGCGGAGGTCGGCGGAGAGCCCGTCGAGCCACGCGGCGAGGACGTCGGGTCCGTCGAGCGACTCGGCCCACCACACCCCGCGCGTGTGACGAAGCACGTGCCGGTAGTGGCCCAGGACGTGATCAGGCTGCGGGATCGGGCGGTGCTCGCTCGCCGCCCACGGCCCGGCACCTCCGCCGGTCCCTCCGCCGGTCTCCTCCAGGCGCCGACCGAGGCGGAAGCCCCACACGCCGATCCAGCCGCCACCGAACGTGCCGTCGGCCGGCGCCGGCGGGCCACCGAGGTCGAACGGATCGTCGTCGGGGCCCAGGACGCGGTCGGGGTCGACCGCGATCAGCGCGTCACCGTGGTGCCACGCCCCGATGAGGGCGACGGGGCGGTCGTGGTGCCGCAGCCGGCGCAGGACCTCGGTGGGGGAGGCGGTCAGGTCGAGCCGCAGGCGGCTGGCCGGGCCCGGCTCAGCGGGGTCCCGGGGCTCCGTCATCGATGATCTCCGCGCCGAGCTCGCGGCTCAGCATCTGCTCGACGTCCTCGACCGACTCCTCGACCACGGGGTCGCCGAGGTCGGCGTGGGCGTCGGGATTGGGCCGCTCGGTGGCGGCGACGGGATTGGCGAGCGCCGCGCGCACGGACTCGGGCACCGGTGCCGCGGCGGGCCGGCCTGACTCCGGGCGAGGTGACCCGGTGGCAGCGGGAGCGGCCGCCGACGGCTCGCGGGGCTGCTCCTTCGGGGCGTGATCTCGCTGGGCCACCCCGGCATCGATGATCGACTCGATGCGCCACGTCACACCGATGACCTGGTGCACGGCCTGCTGCAGGACCTCGTCGGACTTGCTGGAGTGGAACGAGTCGCGAGCGCCCTGGTTGATGAACGCGACCGTGAGGATCTCCCCCTCGAGGCCCGCGACGTGCGCGTTCTGGCCGAGCAGGATCCAGGCGAACCGGCGCAGGCCCTGCACGGCCTCGAGGACCTCGGGCCACAGGCGACGGACGTCGGCGACCCCGAGCTGACCGGGGGTGGGCGTGGCCGCCACGGGCTCGGGCTCCGGTGCGGGAGCAGGCGCGGGCTCGGGGGTCGGCTCGGGCTCCGGGTCGGGGGCCGGCTCCGGCGTGGGCGCCGGCTCGGGCTCCGGGGTGGCCGCGGGTGCGGGTGTCGGCGCGGGATCAGGTGCGGGTGTGGGCGTGGCGGTCACGGCCGGCGTGGGCGCGGAGGCCTCGACCGCGGGGCGGGCCGGGGTGGCGACGGCCGGGGTGGCGATCGCGGGCCCGCCCGACTCCAGGCGCCGCTCGATGCGGTCCAGGCGCGCGGCGTAGCCCTCGGTGGCGTGGTCGGCGCCGGGCACGAGGATGCGCGCGCACAGCAGCTCGAGCAGCAGGCGCGGGGCGGTGGCGCCGCGGAAGTCGGTGAGCGCGGCGTCGGTGAGGTCGGCGATGCGCACGAGCTCGGCCGGGCCGAAGGCCTGCGACTGCTGCGTGAGCTGGTCGGCGCGGTCGGCCGGCGCCTCCAGGAGTGCGACCTCGATCGCGTTGGGCACGGCCCGCAGGACCACCAGGTCGCGCAGGCGCTGCAGGAGGTCCTCGGCGAACCGGCGGGGGTCCTGGCCGGACTCGATGACCTTGTCGACGACCCCGAACGCGGTGGCGCCGTCGCGCGCTGCGAACGCGTCGACGGCCTCGTCGAGCAGGGAGTCGGGGGTGTAGCCGAGCAGCTGCACCGCGAGGCGGTAGGTGACGCCCTCGTCGCCGGCCCCGGCGATGAGCTGGTCGAGCACGCTGAGGGTGTCGCGCACCGATCCGCCGCCGGCCCGCACGACGAGCGGCAGGGCCGCGGCGTCGAGCGTGACGCCCTCGCTGGCGCAGAGCTGGTTGAGGTAGTCGCCCAGAGTCTTGGGCGGCACGAGCCGGAAGGGGTAGTGGTGCGTGCGCGACCGGATCGTGCCGATGACCTTCTCGGGCTCGGTCGTGGCGAAGATGAACTTCAGGTGCGGCGGCGGCTCCTCGACGAGCTTGAGCAGCGCGTTGAAGCCCTGCGGGCTCACCATGTGCGCCTCGTCGATGATGTAGACCTTGTACCGGCTGCTGACGGGCGCGAAGAAGGCCCGCTCGCGCAGGTCGCGGGCGTCGTCGACGCCGCCGTGGCTGGCCGCGTCGATCTCGATGACGTCGACGCTGCCCGGCCCGCCGCGGGCGAGGTCGCGGCAGCTCTGGCACTCGCCGCACGGATCGGAGATCGGGGCCTGCTCGCAGTTCAGGGCCCGGGCCAGGATGCGTGCGCTGGTGGTCTTGCCGCAGCCGCGCGGGCCGCTGAACAGGTAGGCGTGGTTGACGCGGTTGCCCGCCAGCGCGTGCCGCAGGGGATCGGTGACGTGCTCCTGGCCGATGACCTCGGCGAAGGTCTCGGGCCGGTAGCGGCGGTACAGGGCGAGGGGCGCGTCCACCCCGCGAGCCTAGCCCCGGCCTGGGACAGCGTCACCATCGCGGCGTGGGCCCCTCCCGTAGCCTCGACACGTGACCTGGGTCACGGTCGAGCGTTGGTCCGGGTGGGTCCTGCTGCTGGGCGGGACGATGAGAGGGGAACCGATGCGCGTCCGCGTCGTCACCGTCCTGGCCGCGCTCGCCCTGCTCGCGGGAGCCGCGTCCGGCGCGGCCGCTGCGGGTCCTCGCGAGGCGACGGCACCCGTGCCGATCGAGGTCGGCGCCGCGATCGACTACGTCGCGCTCGGCGACTCCTACACCGCCGGTCCGCTCGTGCCGGTCCCGACGCCGGGACCGCTCGGATGTGTCCGGTCCAGCTCGAACTACCCCGCCTTCCTGGCCGCCTACCTGCAGGTGCGGACCTTCGCCGACGTCAGCTGCTCGGCCGCCCGCACCGAGCACCTGTTCGCCTCGCAGCCCGGGATCCTGCCGCAGGGTCTGCCCGAGAACCAGAACGCCCCGCAGCTGCTGGCCGTGACCGCGGAGACCGACCTCGTGACGCTCGGCATCGGGGGCAACGACTTCGGCCTGTTCGGGGAGCTGATCGACTCGTGCGCCGATCTCGCGGCCGAGCACCCGGAGGCCGACGCGCCGTGCCGCGACAGCTTCACGACCGACGGCGTCGACACCAAGCTGCGCGACGCCGCCGCGATCCAGGGCCATGTCGAGCAGGCGCTCGCCGCGATCGTGGAACGGGCGCCCGACGCCACGGTCGTCGTGGTGGGCTACCTGCACATCCTCCCCGAGGAGGGCACCTGCGCCGCCGTGCCGTTCGCTCCCGGTGACTACGCCTGGGGAACGCAGGTCCACCAGGCGCTGAACGCCTCGCTCAGCCGTGCCGCCGAGGCCTACGGCGCCAGCTACGTCGACATGTACGCGGCCTCGGTCGGACGCGACGCCTGCGCCGCCGAGCCGTGGGTCAACGGCGAGCAGATCCGGGCCGACGCGTTCAGCTACCACCCGTTCCGCTCGGGCATGAAGGGCATCGCCGACGCCGTGTTCCGGCAGCTCACCGACGACGTGCCGAATCCGTTCGCCCTGCCGCTGCTGCAGCTCGTGAAGCGTCTGCCGGCCCTGGTCGACGTCGACGGGCTCCTGGGCTACGTGGCCGCCGGGGGCTCGGTGCCGCCGCAGGTGCTCGAGGACGCCGAGGCGCCGGCGGCTCCGGCCGCAGCTTCGCCGGCCTTGCTGACGAACATCGCTGCCCTGCTCGCGGGTCTCGAGTCGGCACCGCCGACGTCCCCCGCCGGCTGAGGGCCGGCGGCGACCAGGGACGGCGGGCCTAGCGCGGGACGATCCCGGTGCGGCCCTGCCAGCTGCCGTGCTCGGCGACGGGCCGGAACCGCAGGGTCGTGAACTCGTGGTGGAAGTCGCGACGCTCCCGCTCGACCATGGCGTCGGCGTGGCGGCGCGGGGCGTCGCCGGCGCTGCGGCCGAACACCATGTCGGTCATCGCCCGGGTCGTGCGCCAGATCGTGAACGTCGCGACGGTGCGCGGGGGGCGTGCCGCGGCGAGCGCCAGGGTCACGCCGGGGTGGTCGCGCACGAAACGCTCGACGGGACGACCCCAGTGCAGGAAGCGGGGCACCTCGGGGATCTTCATGCGTGCGAGCGTGAAGGCGACCGCGGGTTCCTCGGGATCGCTGCGCCCGGCCACCTCCGGCAGGTCGGCCAGCTCGGCGACACGGCCCCAGCGCCGCAGGAACTCCAGGCGCACGTGCCAGCCGTCGGCGAGACGTCGACCGAGCGGGTCGCTCGCGAGGAACGCGTCGAGCGCCGACTCGTCGTCCCACGCGCAGAACATCGCGAGCCGGCGCAGCTGCATCCGGTCGGTCGAGACGACCGGCGCCCCGAGACGCATGCTTCCCATCGGCTCGGCGAGCCGCAGCCCCGGGACCGGCCGACGAGCCCCGGGGCGGCGCGCCATGGCGCGGGCCGTCGCGCCGGCGGGGACCTCGGCGAGGTGGAAGGAGTGCAGCACGACTCGGCTCGGCTCAGTCCAGGTCGTGGAAGGCCGACCAGCGGTCGATCGCGGCGTAGGCGGCCGCTCGTGCCGCCGCCTGCGACAGGAAGACGTCGTGGCGGGCGCCGGGGATCGGCAGCGAGGTGACCGAGCCGCCGAGGCAGCCGGCCCACCGCGCGATCTGCTTGACGTCCAGCACCGCGTCGCTGGCGTCGGTGCGGGGTCCGTGCCTGCGGGCGAACCACGTCCTGTCGGACCGCAGCACGAGGGAGGGGATGCCCAGGTCGAGGCCCCGGTGCAGGGTGGCGTGGCCGCGGCGCACCGCGTTGAGCCAGCCGAAGGTCACGGGGAAGCCGGTCAGGGGCTTCCACTCGGTGTCGTAGTCCCACTCGCCGGCGCCGCTCGTGTGCAGGCTCGCGCCGTACGCGTCGCCATCGGGGAGGGGGAGCCGCTCGAATGGTCGTAGCCGCGACACGGTGCGGATGACCTGCGTGCCGACCGATCGTATCCAGGGCGAGCCCTGCAGGTCGAACCAGGGACTGTCGAGCACCAGCGCGGTCACCCCGATCTCGCGGGCGCCGCGGCGGGCCAGCCACAGCGGGAGGATCAGTCCGCCCGTGGAGTGGGCGCCGAGCACGACCTCGAAGCCACCGGTCTCCTCGCGGATGATCGCGATCGCGGCGTCGAGCTCGGCGTCGTAGAGCGTCAGGTCGGAGACGTAGTGCGGCGTGTGGCCCGGTCGGCGCGAGCGGCCGCACTTGCGCAGGTCGAGCGCGTAGAAGGCGTAGCCGCGCTCGGCGAAGAACTCGGCCAGCTCGGTCTGGAAGAAGTAGTCGCTGAACCCGTGCACCCACAGGAACGCCCGACGGGGTTCCCGCCCCAGGGGGCCCGTGGCCGGTCGGGCCCGGACGAGGGTCGCGACGACCTCGCCCTCGCCATCGGGATCGGTCCCGAGATCGATCGTCCGCTGTTCGTAGCCGGCACCCAGCACGTCCTCGACCCACGCTGACATGGGGCGAGCATAGCCACGCACAATGGGGACGACATGACTGAAGTCCACGATCGCCAACGCACCCTCGACCTCTCGCTGAGGATCGGGGAGCTGCTGCTGTCCAACGGCGCCGGCGCGGCCGACGTGACGGCCACGATGTCGTCGGTCGCGCACCACCTCGGGCTGCGCCAGACCCTGGTCGACGTCACGTTCACGACGCTGACCCTCAGCCACCAGTCGGGGGTCGACGAGCCCGTCGTGTCGCTGACGCGCCACGTGACCCACCGGGAGACCGACTTCGCCGACCTGACGGCAGTCGACTACGTCGTGGCCAGGCTCCTGGCCGACGAGATCACCCGGGACGAGGCCGCGAGCGAGGTGGCGCGGATCGCGTCGTCGGGCCACCCGCGCAAGCGGTGGGCGATCACGGCGGGGTCCGGACTCACGGGCGCCGGGGTCGCGCTGCTGCTGGGCGGTGACTGGGCCGTGCTGATCATCGCGGCCGTGGCCGGCTCGTGCATCGAGATCCTGCAGCGCCACATGGCGCGCATGCGGCTGCCGTTCTTCTACGCGCAGGTCGCCGGCGGGATGCTCGCGACGACGTTCGCCGTCGTCCTGCGGGCGCTCGAGGTGCCGGTCGACCCGTCGATCGTGGTGACGGCGAGCATCATCATGCTGCTCGCCGGCCAGGGCTTCATCGGCGCCATCCAGGACGCGCTGACGGGTTTCTACATCACGGCGAACGCGCGCCTCCTCGAGGTCATGATCGCGACGGCCGGCATCATCGTGGGCGTCGCGGCGGGCCTCAGCATCGGCGGCGGGCTCGGCGTCGACGTGCGGCTCGTGCCGGGTGCGTCAGGCCTGTCCGACCTGCCGACGGTCACGATCGGAGCGGCCGTCACGGCGGGCAGCTTCGCCTTCACGGCGTACTCGCCGAAGCGCGTCGTGGCGCCGATCGCCCTGCTCGCGGCCCTCGCGGCGGGGGCGTACTTCGCCCTGACCCAGCACAGCGTCGACCGGGCCGCAGCCGCTGGCGTCGCAGCCGTGATCATCGGCCTGGTCAGCTACTGGGTGGCCGGGTGGTTCAAGGTTCCGCCGCTCGTGGTCATCACCGCGTGCATCATCCCGCTCCTGCCCGGCCTGTCGATCTACCGTGCGCTGTCATTGCTGGCCGACGACGACGTCACCGGGGTCATCGCGCTCATCACCGCGGCTGCCGTCGCCCTGGCACTGTCGGCCGGCGCGATCCTCGGCGAGTACGTCGCGCAGCCGCTGCGCCGCGAGTCGCGCAAGCTCGAGCAGCGCCTCGCGGGCCCCCGCCTCGTCGGCCCCCTCCGCGCGCGGGCGAAGAAGAAGTAGGCGCCACCGCCGGCACCCGAACGCCGCTGGTGGTGACCGACAAGCAGCATGGACCAGAAGCGAAAGGTCCCGCCCCGATTTGCTGACTTTGGGCCCGTTCTGAGCCCCAAAACGGGCCCAAACTCCACACATCTCGGTGGTCCACATCTTGCAGGCGCCCGGCTGCAGGGCTCCCGGGATACCTCGCGCGGTCCTTGCCGCTTGTCCCGCACCATTCGCCGAGCGGCGACCGCGGGAAGCCCGCGACTCAGCTCGCCGCGTCGCCCAGCGCCGTCTCGACGGCGCGCCAGAAGGTCGGGTAGGCGTAGATGCTGTTGCGCAGCACCTCGACCGGCACCTCGGCGCGCACGGCGACGCCGAGGCCGGAGACGGACTCGCCGCCGGCCGGACCGACGAAGGTGGCCCCGATCAGCAGGCCGCGGGCCGCATCGACCACGACCTTGACGACGCCCTCGTTGCCCGGACCGTGCACGAAGCCCCGGCTGCTCTCGTTCAGCGGAGCGACACCGACCCGGACGTCGATGCCCTTCTCGCGGGCCTGCTGCTCGGTGAGGCCGACCCCGCCGACCTCGGGATCGGTGAAGGTGGAGCGGGGGAACGTCTCGTCGTAGGCCGGGAGGTCCTCGCCCAGGACGTCCGAACCGGCGCGCTGCGCCTGGTACATCGAGACGTGCGTGAAGGCGCCGCGTCCCACCACGTCGCCGATGGCCCAGAGGCCGTCGTGGCCGACGACCCGCATCGCGTCGTCGACGTCGAGGGAACGACCCGGCTCCAGGCCGATCGTGTCGAGCCCGAGGTCGTCGATGTTCGGCTTGCGTCCGGCGGCGACCAGCACCTGGGCGACCTCGAGGGTCGTGCCGTCGTGGGTCACGCGGAACGTCGTGCCGTCGTGCTCGACCCGCTCCACCGTGGCGTCGGTCAGCACCGTGACGCCCTCGTCGCGCAGGACGCCCGTGACGACCTCGGAGGCCTCCGGCTCCTCGGGGGCGAGGATGCGCGGGCCCGACTGCAGGATCGTGACCGCGCTGCCGAACCGGGCGAACGCCTGCGCCAGCTCCAGTCCGATGGGCCCGCCGCCGACGACGGCGAGCGAGGCGGGCAGGGTCTCGGTCTCGAGCGCCTCGCGGTTGGTCCAGAACGGGGTGTCGGCGAGGCCGTCGATCGGGGGCGCCGACGGGCGGGTGCCGGGGTTCAGGACGACGCCGCGACGTGCGGTGAACGTGGGCCGGGTGCCGTCTGCGGCCTCGACCTCGACGGTGCGAGCGGCCGTGAGCCGGCCGTGGCCGCGCACGAGGGTGACGCCGGCGTCGGCGAGCCGGTCGGCGGCGACGGTGTCGTCCCAGTCGTCGGTGGCCTCGTCACGGATGCGCTTCGCGACGAGGGAGAAGTCCGGCTCGACGGTGGAGGTGCCGGCGAGGCCGGGGACGCGTCGCGTCTCGGCGACGGCGTTCGCCGCGCGGATGAACATCTTCGACGGGATGCAGCCCCAGTACGGGCACTCGCCGCCGACGAGGCGCGACTCGACCGCGACGACCTCGAGACCGGCCTTCGCCAGGCGCGTCGCGAGCGACTCGCCCCCCGGGCCGGTACCGATCACGATGACGTCGCACTGCCGGGTCTCGTCGCTCATGTCACCATCATGACGCTGCCTCGGTGAGGCGCCCGCCGGGCGTCGCCGCCGCGGTCCGCGGCCCCGCCCCGACGGCATCTCCGCGCCGGGTCTGGTCACGGAACCACGCGGAGGCTACTGTCGAGTAAGCAAGCGCTTAGCCCCGGCCTGGAGGTCACATGAAGCTTCGCCTGTCCGACGAGGACGCCCGCTTCCGCGACGAGATGCGGGAGTACTTCACCACCCGGTTCCCCGAACACATTCGTGCCAAGGTCCTGGCTCGCCAGGAGCTCAGCAAGGACGACATCGTGGAGTCCCAGCAGGCGTTGAACGCCGAAGGGCTCGCGGTGCCCAACTGGCCCGTCGAGTGGGGCGGCCGCGACTGGTCGCAGCTCCAGCGCCACCTGTGGCACGAGGAGATGCAGCTCGCCGGCGTGCCGATCCCGCTCGCGTTCAACGCCAGCATGATCGGCCCGGTCATCGCGGCCTTCGGCTCCGAGGAGATGAAGGAGCGGTTCCTGCCCAAGACGGCCAACCTCGACATCTGGTGGTCGCAGGGCTTCTCCGAGCCCGACGCCGGATCCGACCTCGCGTCGCTGCGCACCACGGCGGTGCGGGACGGCGACGAGTACGTCGTCAACGGCCAGAAGACGTGGACCACGCTCGGACAGTACGGCGACTGGATCTTCACGCTCGTGCGCACCGATCCTGACGTCAAGAAGCAGGCCGGCATCTCGATGCTCCTGATCGACATGACGACGCCGGGGCTCACCGTCCGCCCGATCGAGCTGATCGACGGGGGCCACGAGGTCAACGAGGTCTTCTTCGAGGACGTGCGCGTCCCGGCCGAGAACCTCGTCGGCGAGGAGAACAAGGGCTGGAACTACGCCAAGTTCCTGCTCGGCAACGAGCGGGTCGGCGTCGCGCCGGTCGGCACCACGAAGCGCTGGCTCGCCGACGCCAAGGAGGCCGCGGGCGACCGCCTCTCCTCCGACCCGGTCCTCGCGAGCCGTGTGGCCGACCTCGAGAACGAGCTGATGGCGCTCGAGCTCACGGCGCTGCGCGTCGTGGCGCACTCGGCCGAGGGCAAGCCGCACCCGGCCTCCTCGGTGCTCAAGCTGCGCGGCACCGAGCTGCAGCAGGCCGTGACCGAGCTCTACGTCGACCTCGCGGGTCCCTGGGCCCTCGCCTCGGGCGCCGGCGACGGCTCCTCGGCCCCCGACTGGGCGCGCGTCTCGACGACGCAGTACCTGAACTACCGGAAGGCGTCGATCTACGGCGGCTCGAACGAGGTTCAGCGACAGATCATCTCCGGCACGATCCTGGGACTGTGAGGACGGAACATGGACTTCACCTATGACAGCGAGACCGTCGCCCTGCGCGACGCGGTCCGCGGACTGCTCGGCAAGGCCTACCCGTCCTCGGAGGACCGTCGCGGCGCGACCAACACCGAGCCGGGCTTCGACGAGAAGGTCTGGGGCCGGCTCGCCGAGCTCGGCGCCCTCGGGCTGCCGTTCTCGGAGGACGACGGCGGCGCCGGCGCCGGTCCGGTCGAGGTCTCGATCGTGGCCGAGGAGATCGGGCGCGTGCTCGCTCCCGAGCCGTTCGTCGAGTCGGTCGTGCTGGCCGGCGGCCTCGTGGCTGCCGCGGGCACGGCGGAGCAGCGGGCCGACGTGCTCGGCCGCCTCTCGGCCGGCGAGAACGTGCTCCTTCCCGCGCTGCTCGACTCGGGTCAGCCCGTGTCGGCGTCCGGCGAGGGCGAGTCGGTCACGCTGACCGGCGCCAAGGAGCCCGTGCTGCACGGCGCCCGTGCCGACCAGCTCGTGGTCAGCGCCGTCACCGACCGCGGCGTGGAGCTCTTCCTCGTCGCCGGTGACGCCGAGGGCCTCACCCGCACCGGCTACCGCACGTTCGACGGCGGCCGTGCGGCGCGCATCGAGCTCGACGGCACCCCCGCGGTGCGGCTCGGCGAGCAGGGTGACCGCTCGGCCGCGATCGACGAGGTGCTCGCCGCGGCGCGCATCGCGTACTCGCACGAGGCGCTCGGGGCCATGGAGGTCGCGCTCAGCCAGACGGTCGAGTACCTGAAGACGCGCAAGCAGTTCGGCGTCCCGCTCAACACGTTCCAGGCGCTCACGTTCCGCGCGGCCGACCTGTACGTGTCGATGGAGCTGGCCCGCAGCACCGTCATGTGGGCCACGCTCGTGCTCGCCGACGCGCCCGAGCGTGCCGCGGAGGCCGCCTCGCGTGCCAAGGCGATCGTGAGCCGCACGAGCCGGCACATCGGCCAGGAGGCGATCCAGCTCCACGGCGGCATCGGCATGACGGCGGAGTACTCGGTGGGTCACTACATGAGCCGTCTCACGGCGCTCGACCACTGGCTCGGCGACGGTGCCGAGCACCGGGCCGTCCTGGCCGCATCGGTCCGCGACCACGGCGTGCTGGAGCCCCTCGCCTGACCTTGCGGCACCGCACCCCTGTGGGCGGTGAGTCTGCCGTCACCGCACACGCGCGCGTGACGGCACACTCACCGCCCACAGCTGCGTCTGACGGCTCACCCACCGCTCGGCGGGGTGTCCGGGAATGCAAGGACCCCTCGCGTACCCGACAGAGCACACTGACCCTTGCTGCCTTCCGGCCCTGGGGGAGTTGGGTGAGATGTCGCCACGCGAGGGGCTGGGAACACCCTACCGGCCGCGGCCACGTGACGATCAAGCCCCCGGCGCGTCCGTCAGCCGATCAGTGGATACAGCGCTGCAGCCACGGCGAAGGCCGAGAGGCCGAGCGTGGTCTCCATGACGGTCCAGGTCTTCAGGGTCGTCTTCTCGTCCATGCCGAAGAAGCGGCTCACGAGCCAGAATCCGGAGTCGTTGACGTGCGACAGCACCGTCGATCCGGCTGCGATGGCCGTGACCAGGAGGGCGATCTGGATGTTGCTCAACGCGTCAGCCTGACTCGCGATGAGTCCGGCGGTCGTCGTGATGGCGACCGTGGCCGATCCCTGGGCGACGCGCAGGGCCGTGGCGATGACGAACGCCTGCAGCAGCAGGGGGATGCCGATGTCGCTCAGCGACGAGGTGAGTGCCTCCCCGATACCGCTGATGCGCAGCACTCCGCCGAACATGCCGCCGGCGCCGGTGACGAGGATGATCGAGCAGATCGGCCCGAGCGACTGGTCGAGCAGGCCCCTGGTCTCGTCCAGGGTGCGCCCGCGCCGGCCGAGCGTGGCGATCGCGACCAGCAGCGTGATGAGCAGGGCGATCGGCGTGTTGCCCAGCAGGATCAGAAAGTCCACGAGCTCGTTGCCCTCGGCGATGGTGCCGCCTTCGATCAGCGTCGTCAGGACGGTGTTGAAGGCGATGAGCACGAGCGGGATCGCCAGCAGGCCCAGCACCAGGCCGAAGGTCGGCGGCGCGATCGTGGTGGTCGTGCCGGAGGAGCCGGGTCCCGGTGCGGGGGAGTCGGCCGACTCGGCGCCGTCGTTCACGGGACCGAACAGCGCCTCGCTCACGGGCACGTCGATCCGCGCGCCGAGGTAGCGCGAGACCAGGTACGAGCCGACGTACCAGGCGACCAGCACGATCGGCAGGTTCACGAGCAGGATCACGCCGATGTCGCCGCCGAAGGCCGTGCCGGCCGCGACCGGACCGGGGTGAGGGGGAACCAGGGCGTGCATCGCCGCGAAGGCTCCGGCGGCCGGCAGTGCGTAGTAGAGCAGCGAGCCGCCGAACCGGCGAGCCACGGTGAGGATGATCGGCAGGAAGACGACCAGGCCCGCGTCGAAGAAGATCGGCAGGCCGAAGATGAGTGCCGCGACGCCGAGCGCCAACGGCGCCCGCTTCTCCCCGAAGCGATTGACGAGGGTGTCGGCCAGCACCTGCGCGCCCCCGGTCACCTCGAGCAGGCGACCGAGCATGACTCCGAATCCGACCAGGAGGGCGACCGAGGCCAGCGTCGAGGCGAATCCCGACGTCATGGCCGTGGACACGTCAGCCAGCGGGATCCCGGCGGCCACGGCGGTCACGGCGCTGACCAGGACGAGCGCGATGAACGCGTGCAGACGGACCTTGATGATCAGCAGGAGCAGCGCAGCGACCGCGACGAGCGCGATGATCAGCAGGACTCCGGCGCTGTGCACCGGTTCGATCGGGTCCATGGCCAGCTCCCTCGTGCGGTGGATCGGATACTGCTTCTCGAGTTTCACTCACCCGCCGTCCCGGGGCAATGCGGCAGCCCAGTTCGCCGCAGCTGCGTTCGCACCGGTAGCCTCGTCCGCGGAGGATTCGCATAGTGGCCTAGTGCGCTCGCTTGGAAAGCGGGTTGAGTGCAAGCTCTCAGGGGTTCGAATCCCCTATCCTCCGCTGCAATTGCAGGAAAAATCGGGCCTCGTACCTACTCGGTGCGGGGCCCGATTTCGCGTTTGGTCTCAGTTTTGGTCTCAGTTGGTCTCAGTTGGAGAGCGTCGATCTGAGTTTGTAATCGTCTGTCGCTCTGGCTCGACGCCTGTTCATTGCGAGAGTAGGACCAGTTCGACGACTCGCCGGTGAGCCAACCGCTTGGGAGAACGGCCTGTGGATAACCTCGAGACTTGCTCGTCTTGCGTTCCTCGGTCTGGTGGGGGGCGGCCGATAAGGTCAGAGACCGCACTCGCAGGGAGGTGACCGCATGGCCACGTGGCTGTCTTCTGCCCACGCGTGGCCGACTCATCCGGAGACGCAATGGCGAGATGTCATGAGGGAAGCTCACGCCCGCGGATGGTTCTTTCGGCCATTCTCCGATCACGCATTCGGCAAGATCTCCTGCGCTGAGAAGCCAGACTCGCTCGACTCGGCATGTGCGACGAAGATCTACTCGTCCGCGACCGGTTCGGAGACGTATGCAAAGCGGGCGCTCACACTCATCCGAACCTGTCCGCACAGCAGCGAGCAGGGTCCTGAGCCGGACGATCACGAGGCAGCTCGACTGTTGAAGGACGCGGAGCGGCTTCTCGAAGGGGCGACGTCGCTGCTATCGCGAGCGACGGCGAGCTTGGGGTCGGATGAACTCCTCGAGCAGGCGAGCCGTTGTGCCGACGATGCCGACACCCTTCTCGCGGAGGCGGAAGTGCTGGAGCTGGAGGCGAACCGGATGGCAGATCGCGCCAGCGCCGCGCTCGCGGGCACAGGGCTAGAGGAGTCGACTCCATCGCAGCTCGTTATCGCGGCGGAGGAAACCCTGAGCCGGGCGGATCAAGTAGTTGCAGCCGAGGGCTTGGCTCAGCGGATCGAGCGAGCGCAAGATCGGTGTGCTGCCCTGAAACTGAGATTGCGCTCGTGATCATGTTGGCATATGCCTACACTTCAGAGTAAAGTTGTTCGACCGGCCGTAGGGAGGGTCATGGCGATCGAAATTGCCCTCGTGATTGAGGGCGTCAACCTTCTAAGCGACGAATTCGATGAGCAGGTGCTTCCGAAGTTCCCCGATGTGCAGTGGGAATCTCGAGCGGGCGCGACACTTGCGATCCTGCACGTTGATTCGTCTCCCGTGGAGGCGGCCTGCACGTTCTCCCGAATTTTGGAGCACTCGGGGCTGGGTGCCGTTACGGCCGTGTTTGACGACTTCGTGAACACGACGGAAATCGCCCAGCGGGTTGATGTGAGTCGAGAACTGGTCAGGAACTGGGTTCTCGGGTCCCGAGGTCCAGGTGGGTTCCCCCCGCCGCATCACGAGCACGGCATCGGCGGATCGAAGGGCCCGATGAAGGTCTGGAATTGGGCGGCGGTGAATTCTTGGTTGGCCCAGATCGGTTTGGACGATGGCCTGGTGCATCTGACGCCTCCTGAGATCGCGGAGATCGACGCCCACCTGCACCGTCTGGTGCTGTCCCCCGCGCTGTCCTGGTCCGAATTCGGTGATTCGAGCGCCGGCCAGTGGATCCGCGCCGGTGTTGCGGCCGCCTCTGAACTTTGGATCGTAGGAGACTGCGAATATTCGGAGCCTCGGCAGGAGACCTACGGGTTCATCCGGGCCGTCGGTATCGAGGGAACCCCTGCTACTTCGAAAACGTCTAGGTACAGCCGGGTCTTTACGACGGGCCCGGTCCAGCAGATCGACGCAGGATGAGCTCGCGTTCCGTGCGCGAACTGCGTGACGATGCCGCCGACGTGTTGAGGGACGTAGATCTGACAGGCGTTTTCCTCATGGACGAGGAGTTCGAGTCTCGGTATCGGACCGGCGAGTTCGAGTTGGTGACCAAGTCGTCGCTTGAGACGAGAGCTGAAGTTGAAGAAGGCAATCTTCTCTGTTGGGTTCGGTACGAGGTCTGGGCTCTCATCGGCGATGCCCAGGGGCTGCCTAGCGAGCCATCAGAGATTGATCCAGAGGTCATGGGGGAACGACTTGCGTGGCGGATTGCTTGCGACTGGGCAGCCCAGTACAGCGTGCGCGACGATCGGATCTTCACAGAAGCTGACCTGCCGAAGCTTGCTGCGTTCACTCTTGTGATGGCGCCGCCCACGATCCACCCGTACGCCCGAGAACATATTCAGTCGGCCGTGGGGAAGAGCCTCTACCCGGCGTTCACACTTCCTCACATCCGACCTATCACCGAGTTGCCTGACGACGTCACATTGGACGTCGAGGATTAGTCACGGTCGGTAGGTGCTTGGTCTAAGACGCCCTGGTGCCGCTGTCCTGGGCGCGACGGAAACAGCAGCCCGCCCACTCGGTCTGCCACCTCGCGCCTGATCGGGTCGGTGACGTGCTGGTAGCGCGCGGCCATTGAGGTGCTGGACCAGCCCATGATCGACATGACGGTCCGTTCCGGAACGCCGAGGACGAGCAGAACGGTGGCGGCGGTGTGGCGGGCGTCGTGTAGTCGGACGTGGCGGACGCCTGCTGACTTCAGCAGGTCGCGCCAGGCGACGTAGTCGGAGTTGAGGTTGATCGGCCCGCCGGTGTGGGTGGCGAAGACCCAGTTCTCCTCGGTCCAGAGCGATGCGGCATGTCGCCGCTCGGCGGCCTGTGTTTCGCGGTGTTGCTCGAGGAGGTCGACGAGCGCTGTGGGTAGTCCGATGACACGTTGGCCGGCCGAGGATTTCGTTGGGCCGAGCACCCCGTTGCTGCGTCGTGCCTGTGGGCAGCGGCCGGGGGTTTTGCCGCACGTGCCGCCGCAGCCGTGTTCGTAGACGGGGCGAAGTCTCGTCGCGCGGACGCGGAGCGAGCGCGTCTCGAGGTCGATGTCGGACCACCTGAGCGCGAGCGCTTCGCCCTGTCGGAGTCCGAGAGCGAGTGCGACCGCCCACCGTGTGCCGTTGCGTACCTCTTTCGCCGCGGCGAGGATCAGTTGTACTTCCTCGAGCGTCAGCGGCTCGACCTGCTCGACGTGGACCCTCGGCGCGCGGGCGAGAGTCGCGACGTTTCGAACGACGTGGTTGCGCCGTTCTGCTTCGCCCAGTGCAGTGCGGACCGTGCGATGTGCTTGGTGTGCGGTGGCCGGTCGGGCGCCGCGTTGGATCATCCGACTGTACGCCGACTCGAGGTGTTCCGGTGTCAGGCGATCGAGTCGTTGGGCGCCGATGACGGGGATCAGGTGCTTCACCACCGCGGTGCGATACGCCTGGTAGCTGGAGTGGCGAAGGCTCGGCCGGACGATGGACTCGAGCCAGTAGAGCAACCAGGTCTCTACGGTCCATTTCGATCCGACGGCGGGCGTGCGTGCCGCGTCGCGGAGCTTCTCTAGCTTGCGGACCTTCGTTACCACGGCGGACTTGGACTTACCCGTGACGTGCCGTCGGTCCGGTGATCCGTCGCCTTTCACGCCCACGCTGACTCGTCCGTGCCAGCGGCCGTCGTTGCCGAGGTAGACCGTCGACGCTGCGTTCGGATTGCGCCCCGTCACGTCAGGTCTCCCGCTGACCGGACCCGCGGAGGCGCTCGACGAACTCCTCCAAGCAGGCCATGGGTATGCGTCGAAGCCGCCCGACCTGGACTGACTCGACCTCTCCTGTGCCGATGAGTTTAAACATCGATGTGCGTGCGATGCCCAGCATCTCTGCGGCTTGCTCGACGCTCAGGAGCAGCGGGACCAATGGCTTGCCGACGGGTGGTTCGTTCATCGTTCGCCTCGCTTCGTGACTGACCTCGGGTTCGTACTACAAGGCCCAAATGGGGCCGTCGGTGATCACGTTGGTTCACATTGGTTCGCATCGCGGCAGGTGAGTGTCGATCGGTGGATAACTTCGGAGCCGCGCAGTCTGTGGATGACGGCCTGCCAGCGCCGTGGGTCCGTCAGCGCGATGGACCCGGAGGGTGCGTGCGGTCCGGGCGATATTCAGGTCTGTCCATGGGGCGAGGCAACGGCGTGGAGGTACGGCCTGTCTGGGGCGGTGCGGCGAGCCGCGTGATCCGTGAGTGGAGTGCGGCGGTGGCGTGATCGTCGGGGAGATCACCCTCGGCGGCCGCAGTCGTGAGAAGACCACGGCTGTTGCGACCGGAGTCCGCGAGCACCGCGAGCACCGCGAGCTCGTTGGCGAGAGCGACGGTATGCCCGTCGTATCGCCCGACGATGTCGACGATCGGACCGATCCAGGCCTTGGCATCGCGGCCGGCCTCGTTCACGACAAGCCGGTCGAGGGTGCTCTGCTGGGTTCGTTCGACGAAGTCCACTCGTGGTGGGCCGGTGATTTGAGCGGGATCAGTGATGCCGTAGGCGGCACGCCAGACGTTGACATCGGCGACGGTGTGACGGTCCAGTGGTGCTCCGGTGGGAGCCCACGCTGCGGGTTCGGTCTCGTCGATCGAGGTCTGCCGGATGACGTGTCGCAGGTCCGCGACTTGTTCCCTGCGTTCGCGGAGGTACGGCCCCCAGGTCGGGTCTTGGGCGAGCTGTGAGGGGATGCGCGGGAGCCAGCGAAGAGGCCCACCGCGGATGGGCTCAATCTCGTGGAGCACTCGTCCCATGGCGTCGGCTGGGCTGTCCGCTCCGGAGACGATCGAGGGCCGGGCGAGCATCTCGAGCAGGTCTTTGCCGTTGCTGCCATCGGCTTCGCGAAGTTGGATCTCGGCGAGCAGTGACGCCCACGGCTTCTCTTCGGTGATGCCCGGGACGCAGTTCTCGGCGTGCTGAGCCAGCTCCAGAGCGCGTCCGGGTGGGGCAGCTTGCACTGATCCGGCGTGGACTGCGTCGGCGTAGCGGACGACCGCGGTGTGCAGACGGGCCTCGTCGCTGGACGCGAGCCGCGCGGTCTCGCTCGCGGTGAGGACGGAGTCGTCGCGGCGGATCATGGCCTCGAGGACCTCGGTCGCTGTGGTCGTGTCGAGGGTGTCGGCGCGCATCACCTGGTGCGGGTCGCCGTCGGGGGCGATGGCCAGATGGAGGTGGTTGGCGTGCCGGCCTCGACTCAGCATTGTGTAGAGGAGCTGACGCGATTCATCGCCGGTCGCGATGCCGTGCATGGTGTCGGCGGTGACCCCCTGGGCGGTGTGGACGGTGGTCGCGTACCCGAGGTCAACATGCTCAACGACGTACGACTTCGGTAGGTCGACGTGCAGTCCGGTGTCGGTGTGGCGCGCTCGGATGCCGGCATCGCTGATGCCGGTGATGGTCCAGCGGTCGCCGTTCTTGACCCAGTCCGACTCGCTCGTCGCGAGCCGTCGGTCGTTGCGGCGGGTCAGGATCGTGTCGCCTAGCGAGGCAGATGTCCCGTCCGCCAGCGCGACTTCGACAGGGGGCTGGTGGTCGCCGAGTCGAGCGGATCGCGCGCGTTCGTTGAGGGTGGTGACGAGGTCGCGGGTGGGGGCGATCATGATCGAATCCAGGCCCGCGGCCCGGTCTGTCGACCATGCGTGGAGTGCGTCGTCGGCGCAGGTCGTGGCGTCGCCGAGGTGGATGCGGTTGGTGTCGAGGTAGAACCCGAGCGCGGCGGGGTTGCCTTCGCGGAGCTGGATGGTGGCGGCTGCTTCGGCGGGGTCGGAGAACCGCATCACCTCGTCCAGGCGCACGGCCCCGTGGGTGGCGGCGATGTCGCGCAGGACTCCGCCAGCGCCGACGGCGGAGAGTTGTCGGTCGTCGCCGATCAGCCGGACCGATGCACCGCGGTGGAGGGCGTGGGTGATCGCGGCATCGAGACTCAGAGTGTCGGCCATGCCGGCTTCGTCGATCACCACCAACGTCCCGGGTCCGATCGAAGCCCTGAGTTCCTCGCCGGATGCATGGGTGAGCTTGGCGAGGGTGTCGGACCGCATGCCGGTCTCGGCCTGCAGGTTCGCGGCCGCCGATGCCGACGGGGCGAACCCGATGACGTCACCACCATCGGCAGCCCAGGTGTGTGCGAGGACGCGCATCGCGGTTGTCTTGCCGGTGCCGGCGGCGGCGATCCCGACCTGGAGGCGTGCGCCGCTGGTGGCCATCTGCGAGACCAGCTCGACCTGGCCGGGGTTGAGTGTGGTGCCGTTCGCGGCCGCCTCGACCACCGCCATCCGCACCGTCTCGGGTGACACTGTGCGGCCGCCGCTCATGGCGGCCGCGTCGCCGATGCGGGCTTCGGCGGCCAGGATCCCCGGGCTGGTGTAGAGGTCGTGCCCCGTGTGCCGGTAGACGCGAGTGCCGTCCGAACGTCGCAGGATTTCGGGGTCATCGATCGGGTCAAGGTCCGGCGTCAGCGCGACCGACATGTGCGCGACCACGGCCTTGACGAGGTCGTCGACGACGCGCTCGATGTGCTGGACTGGGCAGTCAGCGGCCCGAACCTGCCGCTGGGCTTCGGCCCTGACGTGGGTCGGCTTCCATGTCGCTCGACGTGATTGCAGCTCGGCGATCGTGCGGTGCGCGGCGTCGGTGAACCAGGCCTGCGTGACCCGCTCGCCGGGTGAGACCGGCGACGTCAACGCCGCGTCGACCATGGTGTCGATGGCGAGTTCGGATCCCAGAACCGTGATCGCGTCGCCTCTCCAGGTGGCTCGCTGCTCGGCGAACGAGCGAGGTTCGTGCTTGGCGGTGCGGGTCTCGAGGTTCGCCTGCTGCGCCAGCGCGATCGCCTCAGTCTGCGTCGGCGGTCGGCCGTGGCCGCGCTGGAAGGTCGCCGACAACTCGCCCTGGCGCGACACGATGTCGCGTCTGCGCTTCGACCATGCCGCGTTCAACGTCGGATCAACGCCCGCGACCTCACGAATCGGACGACCACGGCTGGTGTCGGGACGCTCTTCGAACCGCAGTCCGAGGTCTGCGACCAAATGGCGTTCGAGCGCGGTGTTGTAGGTCTCCGAGACCGCGACGACCGACTCGTAGAGCACCCGACCGTAGATCGACAACCACTTGCCGTCCTTGGTCTGGACCTTGTTCGCGACCGCCACGTGCGTGTGCAGATCAGGATCGCCAGCGCGCGAATCACGGTGGGTGAATGCCGTCGCGATGAGCCCGCGCGTCTCGACCTGGCGGGCACCTTGCTTGCCCTCGCGAGTGAACAACGCCTCCCGCTCCAACAACCTGAGCGCATCGGCGACAGCCTTGTCGTGGGCCTGCTCGATCACCTCAGCGACCTCGCGAGGCGCGATCGCCCACAAGGTCGAGACCGACTTCACCGGCGAGAACGTCAGATCGAACCCCGACACTGCCGCCCGTGACGGACGACTGAACCGCTTCAGCGCAGCATCGAGCTCGCGCTGATTCGCCGGCTTCCGACCGTGCTGCGCGACGAACAAGTCCCGCGCGACCTCGGTCATCGCCCGCGACCGAAGCGCCCTCCGATCGGCACCGTCGAGCCTCGGATCAGCGCGTAGGTGCTGCAGCTTCTCCTTGACCCGGCGGTCGAACTCGGCCCCGGTCTCGTCTGTCAGGACGGCGAAGCGACGGCCCAATGGCGCCTCGGTGATCGGGTCGCAACCGTGCCCGAAAAGCCGCAGCATCTGCTCGGAGGTGACGACGTCCCCCGCCTCGATCCCGTCGATCCCGACCATCCCCGAGCCGATCCATCGACCGGGCGCTTCGCCCTTTGCCGTGTAGTAGTCCGCGAGCTGCGAGCGCCCCAGCTCGGTCGAGTCCTGCACAGCAACCTGCCGGGTCAGGTAGTCGTACCCCGACCCGGCCGAGAGCTTGTGCAGAGAAACCGTCACACCCCCCAAGGCCCGAAAGTGGGTCTCGGTGATCACCCGAACGCTGAGTGAAAGAGGTGTGTGGATGTCTATGGCGGTCGGTGACGGTGGGGAGGGAGACTGCGAAACAATGGCACGGGCTGAGGAGTTCTCGACTACTTCGCGTTCCTGGATGCAGCCTTCGCGTCGCGTCGTGCCTGTGCAGCGACTCCGTCGAGGTCTAGTTCTATCCAGTCCTGAAGTCCTCGGAGAATCGATGCCGCATACATCAGGGCGATGATCGGCTCTTCGGGCCGTTCATCGAGGCCAGTCAGGCCGTGGGCAACCACATGGCGCGACAGGTTCTGCGGCCTCGTTCCGAATCCGGGTTTCCAGCTCTCGTAGAGCGTCGTCATCGGCAGCAGAGCGACGAATCCCCGCAGGTACAGAAACGGAGCATGCTCCAAGGGGAAGTCGACGAGTTTCCAGGCGTCGTGGGATCTGGACGGCATGACTTGGTTGATCGCCGACTCGACCACGTTGACCGCTAGAGCCATTGCGGCCGTGTCGAAGCCGCCGCGATGGGCCTCGACGGCACTGAGGGCTAGATGTGATGTCCAGGGACGTTGTTGCCGGTTGAGGTGACGGTGAAGGCCTCCTGTGGTGAGAGTGGAGCTGTCTAGGAACCGCTCACACCTGCAGGAGGCCTTCATGTCCCACGCTAACGCTGCTCTGACCCCACGCGCCCGGTTGAGGCTCGCCAAGCTCATCGTCGAAGACCAGTGGTCGCCGACTGTGGCGGCGAAGATGTTCATGGTCTCGGTCCCGACGGCCCGCAAATGGGCCGCCAGGTTCCGAGCCGAAGGGAATGCGGGGATGGTCGATCGTTCGAGTCGGCCGAAGACCTGCCCCGACCGCACGCCCGAGCAGGTCAAGCGGCAGATCGTGCGGCTGCGCTGGCGCCGGCGCATCGGTCCGGTCCAGATCGGAGGCGAGCTCGCGGGCGCGGTCGGCGAGGTTGGTGCGGGTCACCTGGCGGCCGACGAGCAGGTCGGCGGCGAGGTCGCCGACCGCACGGTCGCGGTCGACGCTGACGCGGTCCGCCGCCGCCCGGTAGCCCTCGTAGATCGCCTCGGACAGCGCGTCCATCGACGCCATCCAGAGGCGGGCCAGCGCCATCGTGTCGGCCACGGTCAGCAGGTCGGGGTCGACCCGCTCGACCGTCGCCGTGAGCTCGGCCCCGGCCAGGCGGTAGGCGCGCAGCACCGCGGGAAGCGGGCGGCCGTCGAGCGCACGGGCCGCGCCGATGCCCCTGAACCGGCGCAGGTCGTCGGCGGTGAGCCCGACGTCCTCGACCCACAGGTCGAGGATGCGCAGCGTCCCCCAGGAGGCGATGTCGGTGACCTCCGCGACCTGGTCGCGCGACAGCGTCGCATATGCCGGGATCTCCGTCTGGATCGCGGCGACGACCCGCTCAGTCACTTGGTCGAGATGCTCGAGGACGTGTGCGCGGATGCGGGAGCGCACCTCTTGCTCAGCCACGGTATCCACCTCGCTCACGTGTCTCGACATTCAGGCGTCCGGCGTAGTTCGGACGCCCAGCTACTCAAGGTCTGCCCCAGCATGGTCGAGCTGGCGTGTTGCCGCCGCGCGGCACGCTGGCCCGCGATCCGTGGACGTTCGGCCAGCCTGGCATCATCCGGAGGTCGCAGCGGGCGACGCAAGCGTCGTGTTGGCCAGCGCGCCAAGCGCACGGTGGTCATCGGTGCCAGTCGAATCGAGCTGCGGCGCTCAGTTGTCAGAGGAGCCAACTGAGCACCCGAAAGTTGTGCCGTGCACCGAGATCGCGGGCTGTGACGGCTGTCACTGTGAAGTTCGAGGCGCGACGTCGAGGTCGCACGAAACTTCAGGAGGCGCGAATGACCACGTTCAGTGATCCCCGAACGAGCTCAGAGAGCCCCGCCCCTTTGTGGCGTGACAAGAAGCGGTACCTCTGGGTCCTCGGGCTCGTGGTGCCCATGTTGCCGCTCACCGGACTGGCGTTGGAGAACGCGACGGGACTCGAGCTCTGGCTCTGGATGACGCCCGTCGTCTTCCTCGGGCTGATCCCGTTGATCGATCTCGCGGCGGGTTACGACGACACCAATCCGCCTGATGACATCATCGAGGCGCTGGAGAACGATCGGTACTACCGGTGGGTCACCTACGTGTACCTCCCGGTCCAGTACGTCGGATTCATCCTGTCCATGTGGTATCTCGCCACCGCTGACCTGTCGGTCGGCGGCAAGATCGGTCTCGCCGTGTCCATCGGCGTGGTGGGCGGAGTCGCCATCAACACCGCGCACGAGCTCGGCCACAAGCGGGAGGCCAATGAGCGTTGGCTCTCCAAGATCGCCTTGGCCCAGACCTTCTACGGACACTTCTACATCGAGCACAACCGGGGACACCACGTGCGTGTGGCCACCCCCGAGGATCCCGCCAGCGCACGTCTCGGCGAGAGCCTGTACCGCTTCTGGCCCCGCACGGTCTTCGGTTCGCTCAAGAGCGCTTGGGGGGTCGAGTCCAAGCGCTACCGCCGCAAGGACACGCACCCCTTCCACCTGCGCAACGACGTCCTCAACGCGTGGTTGATGTCGGTGGTGCTGTGGGGTGGCCTGCTGGCGGTGCTGTACGTCGCAGCCGACGTGTCGCCGCTGTCGGTTCTGCCGTACCTGCTGATCCAGGCCGTCGTCGGGTTCTCCCTGCTGGAGATCGTGAACTACATGGAGCACTACGGGATGCTGCGGCAGAAGGTCGGCAAGGGAGACAAGCACCGCTTCGAGCGCGTCACCCCGGCGCACTCGTGGAACTCCAACAACATCGCCACGAACGTCCTGCTCTACCACCTGCAGCGTCACAGCGACCACCATGCGAATCCCACGCGGCGGTACCAGGCCCTGCGTGACTTCAAGGACGCTCCCGTCCTCCCCACGGGGTACACGGGCATGATCGTCGTGGCGCTCTTCCCGCCCCTGTTCCGCAGGCTCATGGACAAGCGCGTGATCGACCACTACGACGGCGACATTCGCCTCGCGAACGTGCAGCCGGGCAAGGAAAAGAAGCTGCGTCGCAAGTTCCCGATCCCGGAGGATCTCCTCGCACGCGACGCCGCGATCCTCGAGGATGCCACGGCGCAGGACTTCGCCGATGAAGTTCTGGCCGCGAAGTGCCCGGGCTGCGGTCACACGTACCGCGTCGTCGAGGGCAACGAGCTCGAGGGCTTCGCTGCAGGCACAGCGTGGTCCGACATCCCCGACGACTGGTGCTGCCCGGACTGCGGGGTCCGCGAGAAGGTCGACTTCGTCCCGATCGATCCGCGTCAGGCGGTCGGGGGCTGATGCCGACCATCCACGTCGATCGCGACAAGTGCGAAGGCCTCGGCATGTGCGAAGCGATGGCGAACGACTACTTCGAGGTCGGCGACGACGACATTCTCGAAGTGCTCAACGACGTCGTGCCGGAGTCGGATCGCGCCCACGTCCAGTCCGCCACGCAGGCGTGCCCCGTTCTCGCTCTGCGGCTCGAGGACTGACTGTGACCGAGTTCGATGACGAACGGAACCTCGTGGTGGTCGGCGGCGGACTGGCAGGCCTCCGGGCCATCGAGGCCGTCCGCGGTACTGGATGGCGAGGATCGCTCACGCTTGTCGGTGCCGAGGACCACCCACCGTACGACCGACCGCCACTCTCGAAGTCGTTCCTAGCCGAGGGGCCGCTCGACCAGGTCACCCCGTTCCGTTCGACGGTCCAGCTGCGCGAGGAGCTCGGCACGGACGTGATTCTCGGGACGCGCGTCGAGGGCGTCGACACGGACCGTCGCTCCCTCCAGCTGAGTGACGGCCGGCGACTGGCCTACGACAGCCTGCTGGTGGCCACAGGCTCCAACGCCCGCAAGCTGGACGGGCAGGACTCCGTGTCCGGCGTCGTGGGTCTGCGGACAGATCGAGATGCCGCAGAGGTGCGACGCCACCTCGACCAAGGAGCACGAGTCGTGATCGTCGGCGCCGGCTTCGTCGGTTCGGAGGTGGCATCCGCCGCGCTCCAGCGAGGCCTTCACGTCACCATCATCGACAGTGAGCCCGTCCCACTGACCCGTTCTGTCGGGAGGCAGGTTGGCGAGATGTGTGTCGACCTTCACCGCGCGGCGGGTGTCGAGCTCCGCACGGAGGTCGGCGTCGCGAGCTTCGCTTCACGTGGTGGCCGGCTCACGGGCGTGGTCCTGACCGACGGGTCCGAGCTGCCTGCGGACCTGGCGGTCGTCGGTATCGGAGCAACTCCGGCGACGCACTGGCTCACGAACTCGGATGTGGCCCTGGAGGCAGACGGAGGGATCGTCTGCGGGGACGATCTCGCGACGAGCGTGCCGGGAATCTGGGCCGCCGGCGACGTTGCGCATGTCCCCTACGAGGTGTTCGGGGGCGATCTTCTGCGAGTCGAGCACTGGACGAACGCGGCCGAGCAGGGCGCGATCGCCGGGCGCAACGCCATCCGAGGCGAGGGCGATCCCGAGAAGATCAGTGGCATTCCCTACTTCTGGTCGAACTGGTACGGGCATCGCCTGCAGTTCGTCGGCACGTCGCTGCGGACCGAGGAAGTGGTGATCGGCCCCGGGGGGCCAGGCAGCGTGGTCCTCTACCGCCGTGGCGACCGCATCGTCGGAGCTCTGACGATCGACCGTGGCGGGGACATCATGAAGCTTCGTCGCCGGATCGTCGCCCGTGGGTCGTGGGACGAGGCCGTGGAGTTCGCGACGGCGCGCGTCGAAGACGGCTCGGGAACCAAGCAGACGCTGCCGGCATGACCGGCCCGGCTTCAAGGCCCGGGATGCGTGACGAGCTCCGGTGACCCGCCCGCATGGAAGGCGTCCAGGTGCTGGAGCGCCACCGTCATGGATGGACTCAGGCGGCTGATGTTCAGATCGAGCGCCTTCTCCGCCTGCGCGATGCGGTATCGAACCGTGTTGCGGTGCACCTGGAGGACGACCGCGGCATCGTCGACGTTTCCGCCGGCCTCCAGGTAGGCCGAGATCGTCTCCCGCCGGCGAGCGGTCGCCTCGTCGTTGGCAGCGAGCCCGCCGAGGGTACGGCTGACGAATCGATCGACCTGGGGGGTGCAACCAAGGAGCACGAGGAGCTCGACCTCGCCGTACTGGCAGATCGCCGGCACCGATCCGGACCCGGCAAGCCGCAGGGCACCCTCGGCCTCCTTGAAGCTGGCGATGAACCCTGCGGTGCCAGGCCACCCGGAGCCGATTCCCGCCCGCGTGCCGGAGCCGGCCTTGCGGTCAAACTCGGCGACCAGCGTGTCGAGCCCAGGCTCGGTGCGCGTCCCGATCCATACCCACAGGCGTCGACCACCCGGTCGGACCAGCAACGGCTGCGTCACGCCGATGCTGCGTGCGAGATCGTGGGCGAGCTGTTCGAGCCTGCTGACTCCGTCATGCTCGTCGCACGTCAGAACCAGTGCGCTGTGCACGACCGACATCGGATAGCCGCCCAGTGCCGTGGAGATGCGACGCGGGTCATCATGCTGGCCGTTGAGCACGTCGAGCACGGTCTCGTACCGTTGCGCGGCCGCACCGGCCTGTACCCGGCCGCGCTCCTCGTGGAACGTCGCGATCGAGGCCGTGATCGACTGATCGATCCACTGGCTCGCTCGATCCCAGAAATAGATCAGGACGTCGCCGTGATCGAACTCGTCGTCGGGGAGCTTCTCGACCTCGCGCGAGATGTAGGCCCAGGTCGTCTGTTGAGCCACCCGGTAGAAGCGGATGAGTGTCTCGACGGTCAACCTCGAGTTCGCGACCTCGACGGCAAGCAGCTTGGCACGGTCGACGAGGTGGAACGTGAAGCTCGGCTCCGAGAGCTGTCGGAGGAACGACGCCCAGTGCTCGGCCACCGTGTCGCGGATGCCGATCCCGATACCGTCGGCGTTCGCGATCTCCGGCACCTCTTCGAGGATGGAGTTCGTCGTGTCGTCGACCCAGCGGCTGCGTGCGTCCGGCTCCGACTCTCGGGCGATGAACACGCTCAACCATCGCGCCAGGCCGTCGGCTTTCTGATCCGTCATCGAACCGCTCCCCTCTCCCTCAAGCGTCCCGCCGAGTTTCGTCGCGCTCCGTCATCGCAGCTCCCGCTTGAGGATCTTGCCAGTGGCGGTCATCGGGAGAGTCTCGACGACCTCGACCACCCGCGGGTACTTGTAGGCGGCGAGCTGCGCCTTGCTCCACTCGACGAGCTCGTCAGGCGTGACGGTCCCTCCGGGCTCAGGGATCACGTACGCCTTGATCTCCTCACCGTGCGACTCGTGCGGCACTCCGATGACAGCCGCGAGTGACACGGAGGGGTGGGTGATCAGCAGCTCCTCGATCTCCCGGGGGTACACGTTGAATCCGCCGCGGATGATCATGTCCTTGGAACGGTCGACGATGAAGTACCACCCGTCGGCGTCCCTGTGCGCAAGATCTCCCGTTCGGAACCAACCATCGGGACTGATGGACTCACGGGTTGCCTCGGGTCGGTTGTAGTACCCCTTCATGACGTTGTGGCCGCGGATCGCGATCTCCCCGATGACGTCCTCACCTGGCTTCAGCTCCTCCCAGCTGCCCGGGTCGATGAGTGTCATCTCCACGCCGGTGATCGGTGTACCGATCGACCCGACCCGTACCTGAGATCCGAGACGCGAGAAGCTCGCGACCGGCGACGTCTCGGACAAGCCGTAGCCCTCGAGCACCGTGACCCCGAAGCGCTCCTGGAACTGGCGATGGACCTCGACCGGGAGCGCGGCCCCGCCGGCCACCGCGACGCGGAGGTTCTCGGCGAGTCGAGCGATGTCGATCGACTCGTCCAGGACGCTGAGCAGGCTCCAGTACATCGTGGGCACTCCGCCGAAGAAGGTGACGGACTCGCGAAGCATCAGACCGAGCGCAGCCGCTGGCTCGAAGCGCGGCAGCATCACGACGGTGCCGCCGAAGGCGAAGGCGCCGTTCTGCATGACCGTCTGGCCGAAGGAGTGGAACAGCGGCAAGACGCATAGGTACGTGTCGGGGTTCTCGGCGTCGGCACCGAACAGGTCCGCGCCGGCCAGGGCGTTGTCGCGCATGTTGCGGTGCCGCAGCTCGGCCCCCTTGGGCTGGCCCGTGGTGCCGGACGTGTAGAGGATGACGGCAGTGTCGTCGTCGTCCACCGCGATGGAATCGAAGGTGGGCGGCTGCCCGTTGACGCCCTGGCCCAAGGTCTGGGTACCCGCGATCGGCGGTTCCGCGCCCGGATCGGCGGTGATGACGAAGAAGTCGGTGCAGCCGGGCGTCGCCTCAAACCCCGCGAAGGCCTCGATGCCGATGGGGAGGTCGGCCGTTCCCTCGAAGGCGAAGAAGGCCTTCGCCTCGGAGTCGGCGAGGTGATAGGCGACCTCGCGGCCCTTGAGCAGCACGTTTAAGGGCACGACGACCGCACCTGCTTTGAGGATTCCGAAGTAGACGATGGAGAAGTACGGGAGGTTCGGACAGCTCAGGGCGACCTTGTCGCCGGGCTGGACGCCTCGAGAGGTCAGCAGATGAGCGACCTGGTTCGATGCCGCGTTCACCTGGCCGTAGGTCAGTCGTGTGTCCCCCAGGATGATCGCTTCGCGATCGGGGAAGGACCAGGCGCTGTCCTCGAGCAGACCAGCGAGGTTCGTCATGGGTCACCCTTCGATGTTGTCTGAATATCCAAGATCGTCACGCGGGGGAGGCGGGCGGAGGAGCACGCCAATACGTGTGACTGGCATCACTTTGACGGCTCCACGTTGATCATTCTCGTGGTGGTTGACCAGATTCGCGCCGAGTCTTAGTAGAAAATGACTAACTGCGAGCCTGTGCCGGTACTTCTGCGCACTCCGGGGCAGCCCGCTTGTCTGGAGCGACAACCACGGTCGTGGAACTTGTCCGAATCACCCAAGACGCACTCGGCCCCTGCGGGTTCAACTGATCTCTCATGCACGTGACGTCCGACACATGGCTTGGACGTCCAGAAGCTCGAGGAGTTCCGTTGACCGTCGCGACAGAGCCAGGAACCGCGCTGGACTTCGACGTGATCGTCGTCGGCTCGGGATTCGGCGGCTCGGTCGCCGCCCTCCGCCTGACCGAGAAGGGCTACCGGGTCGGCGTGATCGAGGCCGGTCGTCGCTTCGAGGACGACGAGTTCGCGAAGACTTCGTGGGACGCCCGCAGGTTTCTCTACGCTCCCCGGCTCGGGTGCTTCGGCATTCAGCGCATCCGGCTTCTGAAGGACGTCGTGGTTCTTGCCGGCGCTGGGGTCGGCGGAGGTTCTCTGGTCTACGCCAACACGCTCTACGAGCCGAAGTCCAGTGCCTTCTTCCGAGATCCCCAGTGGGCTCACATCACCGATTGGAAGGATGAGCTCACGCCTTTCTACGACCAGGCGAAGCGCATGCTCGGAGTCGTCGACAACCCCACGGTGACGCCGTCGGACGTGGTGCTCAAGCAGGTGGCCGACGAGATGGGCGTCGGCGAGACCTACCAGCAGACCCCGATCGGAGTCTGCTTCGGAGCCGACGGCAAGCGGCAGCCCGGCGAGGCCATCCCCGACCCCTACTTCGGTGGTGCGGGCCCCGAGCGTCGTGGCTGCATCGAGTGCGGCGAGTGCATGACCGGATGTCGGCACAACGCGAAGAACACCTTGGTCAAGAACTATCTGCACCTCGCCGAGCGCGCCGGCACCCAGGTCCTCGAGCGGACGACGGTGTCGGCTCTGCGTCCGCGGGCAGGAGGCGGGTACGAGGTCGTGACCCACCGCTCGGGACGGTCGACGCGCAGGTCGACGACGCTGACGGCCGAGCACGTCGTGCTGGCTGCAGGCACGTGGGGAACCCAGGAGCTCCTTCACGGCATGCGCCGCTCGGGCGACCTTCCGCGGATCTCAGACCGCCTGGGCTTCCTGACTCGCACCAACTCCGAGGCTCTGTGCGCCGCGAGCACCAAGGTCAGCAACCGCAAGAAGTACGACTTCCACCACGGCGTCGCCATCACCTCATCCATCCACCCAGATGAGAACACCCACGTCGAACCGGTCAGGTACGGCATCGGCTCCGGGATGATGGGCACCCTTCTGACGTTGATGACCGATGGTGGAGGCCGAACACCCCGATGGCTCCGGTGGATCGGCCAGGTCATTCGTCATCCCGGTCGATTCGCCTCGTCGATCTTTGGGCTCGGCAGCTGGCCCCAGCGCACCATCATCGCGTTGGTGATGCAGACTCACGACAACTCGATCACCGTGTTCCCGAAGAAGCGCGGCCGGAAGGTCCGTCTGACCTCGAAGCAGGGTCACGGGCTGCCCAACCCGACATGGATCCCTGCGGGCAACGACATCGTGCGCTCCATGGCCGACAAGATCGACGGTGGCTCGTACAGCACCATCGGCGAGGTCTTCAACATTCCGATGACGGCCCACTTCCTGGGCGGATGCCCGATCGGCGACTCACCGCAGAGCGGTGTGATCGACCCGTATCACCGTCTCTACGGCCACCCCGGGATCCATGTCGTCGATGGAGCTGCCATCTCGGCGAACCTCGGCGTCAACCCCAGCCTGACGATCACGGCGCAGGCCGAGCGGGCCATGTCGCTCTGGCCCAACAAGGGCCAGGACGATGAACGGCCGGCGCTCGGGACGTCGTACGAGCGTCTCGCCGCCGTGCGACCTGAGCACGAGGTCGTGCCCCCGTCGGCTCCTGCTGCCCTGCGGCTTCCCTTGTTCGTCGTGCAGACCCCGAAGACCGAGCCCGCAGCTGCGCCTCAGGCCACCGGATTCGGCGGGTGACGGCCGTTCAGGACTCGCCCCGACCTGAGGGCGAGACCCCGAAGGACCCAGCACCTCCCACCAGGGCCGAGATCGAGCGCGAGGCTTTGACCTTCAACCCTTTCGCCAAGGTCCTCAACGGATTCGGCCTGGTGGGCGATTTCTACAGGTTCTGCGGACGAACCTTCCGGACCATGTTCACGCGGCGGCCCGTCGTCGACGAGATCGTGCAGCAGGCCTGGTTCATCTCGTCGGTCTCGATCATGCCCGCCATCATGGTCTCGATCCCGCTGTGCATGATCATCGTCTTCCAGGTCAACCAGCTGCTGATCCAGATCGGGGCCGTCGACCTCGCCGGCGCCGGTGCCGCCGTTGCGGTGATCCGAGAGATCGGTCCGATCGTCAGCGTCCTGGTGGTCGCCGGCGCCGGTGCCACAGCGGTGTGCGCCGACCTCGGCGCACGCAAGATCCGTGAAGAGATCGACGCCATGGAGACGCTCGGCATCGATCCGATCCACCGTCTGGTGGTGCCGCGAGTCATCGCTTCCACGGTCATCGCGGTCGCACTGAACGGCATGGTGTCGATCGTCGGCCTGGCCGGCGCCTACTACTTCTCCGTGGTGCTCCAGGGGGCCACTCCGGGGCTGTTCATTGACGGTCTCACGCTGCTGGTGGGCACACCCGACTTCTGGGCCTCGAGCCTGAAGGCTGCGGTCTTCGGCCTCCTGGCCGGACTTGCAGGCTGCTACCTCGGCCTGAACGCCAAGGGTGGGCCGAAGGGAGTCGGTGAGGCCGTCAACCAGACCGTCGTCCTTGCCTTCCTGATGCTGTTCGCTGCGAACACCATCATCACGTCGATCTTCCTGCAGCTGAAGGGGGCCTGACATGTCGTCAGAGAGTGGCGCCGCGCTTCGTCGCCGAGTCGGTTCGGTCGCCACAGCGCCCGTGAGGTCGATCTCGGACCTCGGTGGTCAACTGATGTTCTATGCACGGGCGATCGCCTGGATTCCGATGGTGGTGCGCAAGTACCCCAAGGAGATCCGCCGGCTCCTCGCTGAGGTCAGCATGGGGTCGGGCGCCATGGCGGCGGTCGGAGGCACGGTGTTCGTCGTGTTCTTCCTGTCGCTCGCCATCGGCATCCAGGTCGGTCTCGAGGCCTTCACCACCTTCGGCAACATCGGTGTGGGAGCGCTCTCCGGCTTTTTCTCCGCCTACTTCAACACCCGCGAAGCCGCGCCGATCATGGCGTGCATCGCGTTGACGGCCACGGTCGGAGCGGGCTTCACGGCGCAGCTCGGCGCCATGCGCGTCAGCGAGGAGATCGATGCACTCGACGTCATGGCGGTCCCTTCGGTGCCGTACCTCGTGACGACCCGGATCGTCGCCGGCATGATCGCGGTCGTCCCGCTGTTCGCGATCGGCCTGATCACGATGTTCCTCGCGACGCAGGTCATGGTCACGGTGGCGTTCGGACAGGCCACGGGAACGTACCAGCACTACTTCGACACGTTCCTCGTGCCGGGAGACGTCGCTCTGGCCGGCCTCAAGGTGCTGCTGACGGCCGTCATCATCATGTGCGTCTGCTGCTACTACGGCTACACCGCCAGCGGGGGACCGGCTGGTGTGGGCCGATCCGTTGGCCGTGCCGTCCGGACGTCACTGATCACGGTGATGGCCATCGACCTGGTCTTCGGTATCGCCTTCTGGGGCGCGCCGACGGTCTACATCGCGGGCTGAGGGCACATGAACGAGACCAAGAGACTCCTGTCGGGCGTGGCCTTCATCGCCATGATCGTGTTGATCGCGGTTGCCACCGTGATGTCCTACCAAGGCAAGTTCACCTCGGCGCAGTCCTTCACCGTCACCAGCGACCGTGCGGGCCTGACTTTGACGGCCGGGGCGACCGTGAAGCTGCGCGGCGTGCAGGTCGGGGAAGTCTCCTCGGTCGAGCCGTCGGGTGACGGCGCCATCATCACGGTCGACGTCTACAGCGACAAGGTCGACATGATGACGTCCGACCTGACCGTCCAGATCGTTCCGCCGACGGCGTTCGGTGCCAAGTACGTCCAGCTCAGCGGAGACGTTGGCAACCCCGGTGAGCAGCTCGCCGAGGGCGACCAGCTCCAGGCCGACGCGGTCACCGTCGAGGTCAACGACGTCTTCACCGACCTGGCGGGCGTCCTGTCGGCAGCGGGTGCGGATCGAGTCAACCAAGCCGTCACCGCCACGGCCGACCTGCTCGAAGGCCAGGGCGACACGTTGAACACCCTGGTCGGCGATGTCGACACCTACCTCGGTGAGCTCAACACGACTCTCGGTGATCTGGACAGCGACCTCGAGCGAGCCCAGTCGGTCGTCGACATCTACGACCAGGCGGCTCCGGACCTGCTGACGACCCTGACCCAGCTCACCACGACGGCGGACACGTTGTCCGATCGCGAGGGGCAGATCGATCAAGTGCTGACCGACGTCTCGACGTTCACGGCAACAGCCCAACCGTTCGTGGCCGACAACAGTCCGCGCGTCGCCAGCGTGCTCGATCTCCTGAGGTCCCCCACCGACATGCTCCGCAGCTACTCGTCCAACCTCCAGTGCATCTTCGAGGGAACGGCCAGCAACGCCGAGCTCGCGACCCAGGCCGTGGGCGGGGCCAAGCCCGGCATCAGCGTCTACACGCGTCTGCAGCCGACCGACCGCGGATTCTCCGTCGAGGACAACCTCTACCGCATCGGTCCGGACCTGGGCCCGAACTGCTTCGGGCTGCCGTCCATCTCCCAGACCGACTCCGAAGCGGCCGGTTACGACTTTGGTACAGGTGACCCGCACGACGCGGGTGACGTCAAGGGTCCGGGCGGCGAGCTCGCGACGACGTTCTTCGGGACCTTCTCCGGACTGCTGGGCCTGCGATGAAGAAGCTCTTGGACATTCTGCGGATCAAGCGCAGCACCCGCGGCGACCTCGTCAAGCTCACGATCTTCCTCGTGGTCGCGAGCTTCCTGACGGCCTACCTGTACGTGGTCACGGCCAACGACCGCTCGGGCGACGCTCGCCCCTTCGCGGCCCGCTTCGAGAACATCTCGGGCCTCGAGGTAGGCAGCGACGTGCGAGTCGCCAGCGTCGTGGTCGGCAAGGTGTCGGACATCGATGTCGCCAGCGACGGGATCGTCACGGTTTCGTTCGACCTCAATCGCAAGGTCGAGCTGACGGACCGGAGCACGGCCACCGTCCGATACAAGAACCTCATCGGTGACCGGTTCCTACAGCTCGGGCAAGGCGAACCGGGCGGCACGGCCCTGAAGCAAGGGGAGGTCATCGCTGTGGAGCGGACGTCAGCCGCTCTCGATCTCGATACCCTCCTCAACGGCTTCAAGCCGCTCTTCGTGGGGTTGAACCCCCAACAGGTCAACCAACTCTCCGAGGACCTGATCCTCGTGCTGCAGGGACAGGCCTCCGAGATCACGAGCCTGCTGGCGACCGTGGGGTCCCTCACCTCCACGCTGGGCGAACGTGACGAGCTCGTGGGACAGGTCATCCAGAACCTCGACACCGCTCTCGCCTCGGTCAACGGAGGCGACGACGCTCTCGAGGGCGTCATCGTCCAGCTGAGCCAGTTCACCGACGGGCTCGACGAGGACGCCACGGCCGTGCTCGATGCCGCTGCCCAGATCAACACGCTGTCGACCGACGCTGCCGCGCTGCTGGCCGACGCACGCCCGGACTTCACCGGCGTCCTCGCGCACCTCCAGGGCGTGGCGACCACGCTGAACGAGAATCGAGAGTTTCTCGACACGACCCTCGAGACGCTTCCCAGTCACTACCAGCAGGTCAACCGAACGGGGGCGTACGGCGACTTCTTCAACTTCTTCCTCTGCGGGATCCGCGTCCGGTTGACGCCGGAGAACGACCCCAACGCCGCAATCGTGACTCCGTTCATCAACTCCGGAGTCGAGAGGTGCCAGTCATGAGCTCGAGCAGGAAGGAGCGCCGGCTGTCCTCGGCGACCGTAGGTCTCATCGGCACGGTGACCCTCGCCGTCCTGATGGTGGTCGCCTACCGGTTCGATCAGCTCCCGTTCGTCGCGAGCGACCGGGTGCTGAGCGCCGACTTCGCCGAGATCGGCACCCTGCGACCAGGTGATGACGTGCTCGTCTCCGGAGCGACCGTCGGGGAGGTCCGGGAGGTCGAGCTGGTCGACCAGCACGTCAAGGTCACGTTCCGCGTCGACGAGCTGGATGTGACGATCGGATCGGCGAGCGAGGCCCGCGTCGTCACGACGACGCTCCTCGGGCAGGCTGCCCTGGAGATCCGTCCCGCTGGCGGCGGCAACCTCATGCGAGGTGACGCCATCGCGATCGAACGCACGAGCTCGCCCTACGACATCACCCAGGCTCTGTCCCAACTCACGACGGAGATCGACGACATCGACGTCGGCCAGCTCAGCGACGCCGTGAGCACGGCGGCTGAAGTGTTCCAGGACTCACCCGAGGAATTGCGGGCCACCGTCGACGGTGTGACCCAGCTGGCCGACGTCCTCGCTGCGAATGACACCGAGCTCACCAGTCTCGTCGGCCGCGCAGAGGAGGTCTCCGGTGTCCTCGCAGACCGGGACGCCGAGATCTCCACACTGTTGCAGTCGGGCGACCAGCTCCTGGGTCAGCTCAGCGCGCGACGTGACCTCGTGGTCCAGCTGGTCGAGAACGTGGAAGCACTCGCCGCCCAGCTGTCCGGCCTCGTGGCTGACAACTCCGCCGTGCTGCAACCGACCCTCGAGCAGGTGAACGGGGTTCTGGACCTCCTGAACGAGAACCGCGAAAACCTGGAGGGCGTCCTGTCGGGTGTCGCGAGCTACGCGATGGTCTTCGGCGAGGCGCTCGCCTCGGGGCCGTTCTTCGACGCCTACGTCGCCAACCTGACCGAACCGGGGACGCTGGTCCCGGTTCTCTCCGACGTCCTGGAAGGACTTCCGCAGTGAGCATTCGTCAGTGGATCGCCTTCGGCGTCGTCGCGACCGTGGCGATCGCCATGCTCGTCGGCGTGCGTGGCAGCGACAAGGAGGTCACCGCCTACTTCTCGTCCGCGGTAGGCCTCTACCCGAAGGACGAGGTGCGTGTCCTGGGCGTCAAGGTCGGCACGGTCACGAAGGTCGAGCCCCAAGGCGAGGTCGTGAAGGTGACCCTCAAGATCGACGACGACCAGCCGATCCCCGCCGATGCGCAGGCGGCCATCATCGCGCCGAATCTCGTGAACGGTCGATTCGTCCAGCTCGCGCCGATCTACGACGGCGGCAAGAAGCTCACGGACGGTGACGAGATACCGGTGGAGCGCACTGCCGTGCCGATCTCGTTCGACGAGGTCAAGCAAGAGCTGACCGACCTATCCACGGCACTGACAGCCAACGAAGCCGGACAGGCTCCGCTCTCGGACGTCATCACGGCGCTCGACGGAAACCTGGCCGGCGGCACGGCCCAGAGCCTGGCGACCTCGCTCGCCTCACTGCGCGAAGCAGCCACCGACCTCTCCTCCGACAGTGGTGACATCTTCACCACGATCGACCAGCTGAACACCTTCACCGAGAACCTCGTGGTCAATGACGTCGCTCTGCGGAGCGCGACGCAGGATCTGGAGACCTTCGCCGGCACCTTGGACGGAAGCTCGGAACAGATCGGCGCCGCGATCAGCACGCTCCAGGTGGCTCTGGCCGACGTCGGCGCCTTCGTCCAACAGAATCGAGCGACCGTCGCGACCACCTTCGACCAGCTGGTTCCGGTGGCCGAGACGGTGGCCAACCAGTCCAATGACCTGGCACAGCTCCTCCACCTCGCACCTGCCGCTGTCGAGAACTTCTACGGCACGGTCGAGAACTCCGCCATCACCGGTCGGCTGGCCCTGGCCAACCTGAACAGCACAGGAGAGCTCCTCTGCGGACTGGTGCTTTCGATCGGTCCCAACGCCGAAGCGTGTCGACAGGCTCTCTCCCCCCTCTTCGACCTCCTCGGCCTCGAACCCTTGCCGCTCTCACCGGGGACTGCGGAACTGTCACAGCCCGAGACTGAGTCGACGCCGCAGGCCCCGGCCGCGACGAGCCCGGCGCCGACCAATCCACTCGTCCAGCTGCTCGCACCGTTCGGTCTGCTGACGACAGGAGGAGCACCGTGATGACCCGCCGCACGTCCCTGGCGATCGTCGCCGCTCTCTTCGCGAGCGGATGCATGGCTCACCCCAACGAGGTGGCCCTGCCGGGGCAGGCGGCCCTCGGCGACGACGGCTACACGGTCAAGGCGACCTTCGACTCGGTCGACAACCTCGTGCCGAACTCCGCCGTCCAGCGGGATGACGTCGTCATCGGGACCGTCACTGGCGTCGAGGTCGAGGACTGGAAGGCCGTCGTCACGATGCGACTGCTCGACGATGTCAAGCTCCCCGGGAACGCCAGCTTCACCGTCGGTCAGAAGACCCTCCTGGGCGCCCAGTTCGTGGACGTCGTCGACCCCGCAGAGCCTTCAGGCACCCTCGCCGAGGGGGCGAGCGTCGACCAGACCGTGACCGGCGTCTACCCCGCGACCGAGGACATCCTCGCCGCCGTGTCATTGCTGCTCAACAACGGCGGACTCTCGCAGCTCTCCACCATCACCACGGAGCTGAACACCACGCTTGCCGACCGGGTCCCCCAGACACGTGACGCGATCACCCAGCTCAACGACCTCACGACCACCCTCGACAATCGGCGCGGTGAGATCGTCGCGACCTTGGAGTCCCTCAACTCCCTCGCCGGCCAGGTGGCCGCGCAGAAGGAGACGGTCACGACCGCCATCAGCTCGATCTCACCGGGACTCGAGGCCCTCGAGAACCAGCGGGCCGACCTCGTCTCGACGACCACGGCCCTCGGGCAGTTCAGCGCGGTGACCAACCAGCTGATCAACACGAGCCAGGAAGCACTGCTCGCCAACCTCGGTGCACTGGAGCCGCTGCTCGCCGACCTCGAGGCCTCCGGAGACGCGCTCCCGCGCTCCCTCGACCTGCTGCTCACGGTGCCGTTCCCGGTCTCGACCACTCAGAACGCGCTGAAGGGGGACTACGCGAATCTCTTCATCACCCTGGATGCGTCCGTGCCGTCGCTCGCCTCGGCATTCCTCGGACCGACGCTGAACCCGCCGTCGAACATCGATCCGAGTGCGGCGGCGCCCGACTCCGGACTCTCACAGACCTTGGACGAAATGCTTCAACAACTCACGACGCCCGGGGCCGCGGCACCGGGGCCCACGGCGACTACGCCGGCTCCGAACACCGGAGAGGCGACCCCGCCGACACCCGCACCGTGCAACTTGCTCTCGCAACTCCTGGGGATGTGCTGATGCTGACCCGGCGCGCGCGTGCGCAGCTGATCATCTTCGCCATCCTGGGCGGCTCTGCACTGGTCTTCGCGACCTTGGTCTATGGGGACGCTCCGCGATCGACAGGCGTCACCCACACGTCGGTCACCATCGAGTTCGACGACGTGAGCGGTCTCTATCCCCGCGCCCTCGTCTCCTACCGCGGTGTCAAGGTCGGTCAGGTGGATTCGCTCGACTTCCGTGACGACGGCGTCTCGGTGAAGGTCTACCTCGAGAAGGGCGCCGACGTGCCCACGGACGTGCAGGCGCAGATCAAGAGCACCTCGGCGATCGGTGAACAGTTCATCGATCTTCTCCCGCAGAGCGCCGAGGGGCCTTACCTCGCCGGAGGAGACACCATCCCGGCTTCACAGACCTCCGGTCTGCTGCAGATCACCCCGGTCCTGGAGAGCGCCGACGCATTGGTGGAGTCGGTCCCGCTCGAGCAGACCGCGAACCTTCTCGACCAGCTCGAGGTCGCGATCGGCGGGTCCGGTCAGGACTTCTCGCAGATCGTGGACGACTCGAACGAGATCCTCGACGCGGCACAGCAACGCGTGCTGGCCACGACCGGACTCATTGAGAACCTGGACCCGGTCATCGACTCGCAGCTCGCGTTGGCGGAGTCGACCGCGGCAGCGCTGAGGTCGTTGGCGGGCCTCACCACCCAGCTGAGCCTCAGTGACCAGGACCTCGAGTCGCTCCTCGACAACGCACCGTTGGCCCTCGACGAGACAGGAGCCCTGGTGAAGGATCTGGAGTCCTCGGTCCCGGCGACGCTCCAAAGTGCCGAGTCCGTCGCCGAGGTGGTCAACGTGTACGAGGACTACCTGCGCCAGACGATCATCACCTATCCGGCGTTGCAGTCCCGGCTGCAGAGCGTTCTGCTTCCTCACGCCAATGCCGGGGAGGCCAAGCTCGACCTCAGGACGAATCTGGGCGACCCACCCCCGTGTCTCGAGGGCTACCTCCCGGTGTCGCAGCGCCGCGACCCGGCGGACCTGTCCGACGTGGAAGCCGCCCCGCTGCACTGCCAGGCTCCCGCCACCAGCGAGTCCGCAGTCCGCGGCGCCCGGAACACGCCCTGTCCCAACGACCCGACTCGTCGATCGGCCACGCCGATCGGATGTGGCTTGGTGTTCGACGGGTCGCTGCCGGCCACTGCGGCTTCGGTGCCGCTTCCCACGGGTGACGCGACACCGGGGATGCTGGAGCTGCTCGGTGCCGCGTCGACCGGTGGCGGATCGGCGTCGTGGACGACCCTGTTGACCGGGCCGGTGGCCCGGTGATCGCGGCGCTTCGGGAAGGACTCCAGAAATGGTGGGTCGCCGTCGTCGTCCTGGCCATCCTGGCGGCTGCTGCCTGGGGCTGGACGCAGTGGCGCGATCTCTCGGAGATCCGCGGTGTCGAGGACGCCGATGCCGCTGCAGTGGACGCGGCCTCGAGGACCGTGACCGCTCTGATCGACGTCGACGCGGCCAGCGCCGACGAGGCCCTGGCCGACGTCCTGGATCTGAGCACTGAGGACTTCAGGGAACAGTTCGAGTCCCAGGCGGAGACGTTCCGAAACGCGTTGACCACCTCGAGCGTGGAGGCATCGGGTGAGGTTGTCGCTGCAGGTCTCGTCTCTCGAGACGACGGCAACGCAACGGTGGCCGTGGCCGCGACGGGCACCGTCAGCCAGGGCCAACCTGGCACCTCGACGCCGCGCTACTACCGCATGACGGTCGATCTGGTGCAGACGGACGGCAGATGGCTCGTGTCCGGGATGGCGTTCGTATGAGGGGCGTCAGCGCGGCCACCGAAGCTGGGCGACGACTCATTGCCCTGGCAGCGGCATCACTCGGACGCAAGTCCGGTCAAGCCGTCGTCGTGGGCCTGCTCGTCGCCGTGCTCGCGGGAAATGTGGCGCTGCGAGTCGCCATCGATGACGCGAGGGACGGCCAGGGATCGGGGACGGCGGCTCTGGAGTCGGCCTCGACCCGGATCCCCGTCATGCTGTCGTACGACTTCCGGACCTTCGACGCCCACGTCGACCTCGCTGTCGGCAACACCACGGGCGAATTCGCAGACGAGATGCGGGCAACGCTCACCCAGCAGATCAAGCCGGACGTCGAGGCGCGCCGAGTCGTCAATCAGGTACAGGTTGCCTCCGCAGGAGTCGTGAAATCGAGCGATGACTCGGTGACGGTGCTGATGCTGATGACTCAGGTGACCCAGGCCGGTGCCGAGGCGCCCGTCACTGGCGGCGTGCGGGTGCTGGCCACGATGAAGAACACCGACGACGGCTGGTTGGTGTCTGGCCTCGAGCCCATCTGATCGGCCGAGCGGCCGCCGCTCCCGTGGTGTCCGCGCTTGAGTATCGTCCAGCAGCTAGCTGAAGGAGTTTTCCGTGGGTGTTGAGGTCAGGGTCGAGGGTCTGACGAAGAAGTTCGGGTCGCAGGTGATCTGGAACGACGTGTCGTTGACGCTTCCCGCGGGTGAGATCTCGGTCATGCTGGGCCCCTCGGGTACCGGCAAGTCGGTGTTCCTCAAGACCGTGATCGGTCTGCTGAAGCCTGACAAGGGTCATGTGTGGATCGAGGGCACTGACATTGCGAACTGTTCGGAGAAGGACCTCTACGAGATCCGCAAGCTGTTCGGGGTGCTGTTCCAGGACGGGGCGATGTTCGGCTCGATGGACCTCTACGACAACGTGGCGTTCCCGCTGCGTGAGCACACCAAGAAGTCGGAGTCGGAGATCCGTCAGGTCGTGATGGACAAGATGGAGCTGGTGGGTCTGACGGGGGCCGAGAACAAGCTCCCCGGTGAGATCTCCGGCGGCATGCGCAAGCGTGCGGGCTTGGCGCGTGCGTTGGTGCTTGATCCGGAGATCCTGTTGATCGACGAGCCGGACTCGGGGTTGGACCCGGTCCGCACGGCCTACATCAATCAGCTGTTCATCGACCTGAACGCGCAGATCGATGCGACGTTCCTGATCGTGACCCACGACATCAACACCGCCCGCACCGTCCCGGACAACATCGGTCTGCTCTACCACAAGCACCTGGCGATGTTCGGTCCCCGCGAGATGCTGCTGTCCAGCACCGAGCCGGTCGTGGCGCAGTTCCTTAACGCCCAACGGGTCGGTCCGATCGGGATGTCGGAGGAGAAGGACGCCGACGAGCTCGCCGCGGAGTCCGGCATCGACATGCCGCCCCTGCCCCCGATCCCGGTCCAGCTCGAGCCCTCCGACGGCCGTCCCCGCCGCGGCCAGCGTGAGCCCGGCAAGTGGTGCCGCGACAACGGCATCACCCCGCCCCCCGGCTCGTTCGGCGCGCACGAGTCTCTCGTCTGAGGGTCGACCTGACGAGCCCGGGTGAGGGGGTCGTCAGGGCTGATCCCCGGGATTTGAGCTATCGGGTCGTGACTGCCCAGGTCTTCTGGGCTTGACGGTGCCGGCCCACCACGAATCCTCGTGGCGGGGCGGGGTCAGCCTGCGGTGACGGGTGCCGCTGTCAGCAGGGAGAGCAGCACGGTGTCAGGATCGGCCAAGAGATCTCGGTTCGGCGACAGCCCTTGGGTGAGGGCGCGCTTGGCGAAGGCGAACTCCTGCGGCCGGTTGACACAGTCGGCGGCAATCAGTTGCCCGCCGTTGAAGTAGAAGCACGCGAAGCCACGCCCGGCCGCCGGGTCGCCCCGCAGCACGATCTCGTCGAAGCCAGTGTTGAGGCCCGCGATCTGCAGCTTCAGGTCGAACTGATCCGACCAGAACCACGGCAGTGCCGCGATCTCCTTGTCCTTCCCGCAGATCGTCGCGGCGACGGTCTTGGCGTGCTCGACCGCATTGGGGACCGACTCCAGACGTATCTGACGTCCGTAGCGACGATCGAGGAAGGTGGCGCAGTCGCCGGCCGCGAAGATGTGCGGATCATTGGTCCGCCCGTGCCCGTCGATGACGATGCCGTCGTCCACGGCCACACCAGCTTCGTCGGCGAGCTCGACGTTGGGCACGACGCCGATGCCGACAATCACCATGTCGGCAGCGATGAGGTCACCGTCGGCGAGTCGGACACCCTCCACGTGATCGTCGCCCTCGATCGCGGCTACCCCGACGCCCAGCCGCAGGTCGACGCCCGCTTCACGGTGCACGCGATCGTAGAACGCGGAGACTTCGGGAGCCGTGACCCGCTGCAGGACTCGGTCGGCCGCCTCAAGCACCGACACCGTGGCCCCCAGGTCTCGAAGGCACGCCGCCGTCTCCAGGCCGATGTATCCAGCCCCGATGATCACCACGTGGCTCGAGGGGGTGAGCCCATCGCGAATGCCGCCAATGTCGGCGGCATCACGCAGATAATGCACTCCGGCCAGGTCTGACCCCGGCAGGCTCAGACGGCGTGGCCGTGCACCCAGGCACAGCACGAGGTGGTCGTAGGTGAGGGCCCCACCGTCTGCCAGCTCCACCGTTCGCGCGGAGCGGGTGATGGCCGTGACTCGAGCCTGGCGGAAGGTGACCTCCTGCTTGCCGTAGAACTCCGGCTTCCGGATCAGCAGCTCGTCCAGGGTCGACGTGCCGGCTAGAAAAGTCTTCGACAGCGGCGGGCGCTGATAGGGCAACGAGGGCTCGTCACCGACCAGGAGGATCTCCCCGGACCAGCCCTCCTGGCGCAGGCTCGCACACAACTGGGCGCTCGCGTGGCTCGCTCCGACGATAAGTACTCGGCCGTCATCCATGGTCTGGCACTCCGCTCGCCACGATCATTGCGGCTCAGTCAGTCGCGGGGTGAGCTTGACGATCATCTTCTCGTAGCCCTTCACGAAGTTGGACTGGACGTACTCTGGCTCGCCGATGACCTCGATGTCGTCGAATCGGGCCAACAGCTCCTCCCACAGGATGCGCAGCTGCATTTCGGCGAGACGGTTGCCCATACAGCGGTGCACACCGAAGCCGAAGGACATGTGGTTGCGCGCGTTCGAGCGGTCGATGATGAACTCGTCCGGGCTGTCGAACTGGCGCTCGTCCCGGTTGCCGGACGCGTACCACATCACGACCTTGTCGCCCTTGCGGATGAACTGACCACCGAAGTGGACGTCCTTCGTGGCGATGCGCCGCATGTAGGCCAGCGGGGTCTGCCACCGGATGATCTCTGAGACCAAGTTGGGGATCAGGGACGGGTTGGCCTTGAGCTTCTCGAACTGGTCCGGGAACTGATTCAGGGCCAGCACACCGCCCGACATCGAGTTGCGCGTCGTGTCGTTGCCGCCGACGATCAGCAGGGTCAGGTTGCCCAGGAACTCCAGCGGCTTCTTGATCAGGTCCTTGGTGTCCTCCGACGTCTGCATCAACGTGACGAGATCGAAGCCGGGCTCTTCACCCTGCTCTCGCCTCGCCGCCTTGTCGTGCCACAGAGCCATGAAGCCGCGGGCCAGATCTCCGATTGCCTCGTAGAAGTCGTCCTGATGCGTCGAGCCGCCGGTGGCTTCGGCGATGCCACTGATCGTGTCGGACCAGTAGGTCAGCTTGCGCCGCTCCTCGTAGGGGAAGTCGAGCAGCGTCGCCAGCATGCGGCCCGTGATCTCTATCGAGACGCGATCGACCCAGTCGAACGGCTGGTCGGTCGGCAGGTTGTCGAGCACCTCCTGGACCCGCTCCCGGATGAGGGACTCCATCTCCTTCAAGTTCTTGGGAGCGACCACCGCTTGGACGGCCTTGCGCTGCTGGTCGTGCTTGGGCGGATCCATCGCGATGAACATGTCGATGTCGAGCGGCACGTTGCCGATGATGATGTCGGGCTCTGCCGAGAACTCGTCGGGGTTGGTGTCGACGGCCTGGATGTCCGCATAGCGGGTGATCGACCAGAACGGGCCGAACGGGCTGTCGGCGAGGAAGTGGACGGGTGCCTCGTCGCGGAGCCGCTTGAAGTAGGAGTGCCACTTGCCCTGGCGGAACAGGAAGGGGTTGCTGACGTCGATCTCGGTCAACGGGACGTCCGCGACATCAGGAATCGGGCGCTCGACGAAGACCAGCGGCCGACCCATCCCGACGAACCGCTTGGCCTTCTCGACCAAGTGGGCAGCCTTGACCTGACGGTCCACGGGAACGGTCGCCTGGAAGGTGTTCTTGACCCTGACCTTGGTCTTCGCGATGACGCTGTCGGTGGTGTTGAGGGTGTTCATGAGTTTGATCGACCGCCTGTCGTAGGAGTTGGAGGAAGAAGTGGTGGACTACATCTGGAACTCGGGAAGGCGCACCGTCAGTCCGGCCAAGGCCTCGCATGCCGTGACCTGACACGCCAACCGCGAGCTCGACTCGCATTCGGGGGACATCTCGAGCATCTGGCCCTCCTGTTCGCTGCGAGTGCCGACGGTCGAGATCCACTTGCTGTCGACGATGATGTGGCAGGTGCCGCACGCGGCCTCGCCGCCGCAGTCGCCGTCGATACCCGGAACGGCGCTCCCCAGAGCCATCTCCATGAGCGACTCTCCTTCCAGGATCGCCACTTCGTGGGCGGTGCCGTCGTGCTCGATGAAGGTGACAGGTCGCATGGTGATTTCCTCGTGGGTGAGCGGATTCATCGGTGGCCCCAGCTGGAGAGGCGGCCGCTCACGAAGGGATCGATGCGGGCCGACTGGTCCCACGACATCTGCGGTGCATTTGTGCCGCGCTGCCTGACCGTCATGGCCATGGGATCGTCCCTTCGTGAGTGGGTCTCGCGTGACTGGTGGCGTCCAAGGTCGTGCGCCTGGGACGCACTGTGTGGTGCGCCACACGTCTTAAGTCAGTGAACGGGAATCGGCGGCTGATTCTCCCGGGAAGTCTGAACAGAACTTCGCCCTCGATTTGTGCAGGACTCTCAAAATAGGTGTCCGCCGCCGAGTGGCGCCGGGGTCCCGGCGTCCCCTGCATGCCGCGCGAGCAGGGCAACGAGGTCCTGCGACGTTCTCCTGCCGCTCATCGAACGCTGAGAGGGGGCGCCCTGCGGAATCTCAAGCTGCTCCAGCACGCCAAAGTTCCGGAGCTGTGGAGCGGCGTCGCGTTTCGGTGCTTCGGTGCTTCGGTGCTTCGGTGCTTCGGTAGACCGTAGGGCAGGCCAAGATGTCACCTGTGGTGCAGCAGTCCCTATGGAGGTTTAGGGATGGCCGGGCTGGACTCGGGAGAGTGGTGTGGCTCTAACGTGCTGACGGGGTGCGGCGAGGGGGCGTGAGCCGTCGGTGTCTAATTCGCGGTCGAGGTGGGAACTGCTGGCGCGGGCGAACGCCACAGGGGACAGAAGCGAGGCTCTGTTGCTGCGTTGACAAAAATGAAGAAATGTCACAGCATGGCGAGGGCGTGGTGCTGCCCGGTCGGTTGGGTGTCGTCACCGTCAGAACTCAAGTCATGTCGGCGCTGCTCGTCCTCTCGAAGGTACGACCTTCGGGGAGCAAACGACGTCGATTGGGATTGCGGCGAAAGGACATCCGGTGACGAGCCTCTCGTCGGAGTTGAAGGTCGGCGTCGTGCCTGTTCGTCGACACGACGTAGGTGGCGACGACCTGGATCGGGTTGGGCGCTCGATGGTCCGTGCTGCCGTGTCGCAGAGCAAAGTGGAACTCGGATGATTCAGTCGCCGGAAGCTTTCCTTGGAGCCACGGAGTTTCTCGACATCGAGCACGAGGCTGTCCGCGAGTTCACGGCAGTGGCAGTTGGTAGTGCGAGCACCGATCGAGAGAGGTCGGCTCGTTTGTTCACGGCGGTCCGCGATCAGATTTGGTACGACCCCTACTCGGCGTCGGAAGACCCTGCTCACTACCGAGCGAGCTTCGTCCTAGAAGCGGGGCGTGCCTACTGCGTTCCCAAGGCGGTGCTGCTGACTGCGGTGTGCCGGGCCGCCGGGATCCCGGCTCGGCTCGGCTTCGCCGACGTCCGTAATCATCTGCAGACTGAGTCACTGCGCAGCCTCATGAGCGGGTCGGACTTGTTCGTTTACCACGGCTACAGCTCGCTCTTCATCGACGGTAAATGGGTGAAGGCGACGCCCGCGTTCAACTCCGAGCTGTGCGCTCGATTCGGCGTTCCCCCGGTCGAGTTCGATGGCGAGCGCGACGCGCTGATGCATGCCTTCACCGCCGACGGAACTCAGCATATGGAGTACGTCCGGGACCGTGGTGTCTTCGACGACTTGCCGCTGACCGAGATCCTGACGGAGCTTCGGCGTTCCTATGGGTCGCTATTGGTCACCTCCGCGGCGCCAGTCGCGGATGAGTTCACTGAAGCTCCTGCCACCAACGCATCCTCCGGTGGCAGCTCTCGTCCGCTCGACTCGCCGGCGGATCGCCGATGACCACGACCGCACCCCGAACCTGCCCCCAGCCCTTACAGGTTCCCGCTGGTCCGACAAGGCCTTGGAGGCCCCATGAGCACGACCACCGCCCACGCACTGCAGGTTCTCAACCCCATCGACGGTCAGTTGATTGCATCGCTCCCCGGGGATGATCGCGAGTCCGTGGACAAGGTTGCGGCGGGTCTTCGCGATGCTCAGGTTGCTTGGTGCGACACCGACCCGCGAGACCGGGCGAGGTGGATGCGCCTTTGGCGGGACTGGATTCTGGCGCACACCGAAGAGCTCACGGACCTGCTACAGGCGGAGACGGGCAAGGTGCGCCCCGATGCACTTGTCGAAACCACGGTGTCTTGCGAGTTCATCACCTACTACGCCGACCACGCGGAAGAGTTTCTCGCAGACGAGAAGATCAAGTCGGCAGGGCTGCTGAGCCTGCCGAAGCGCTTGTCCACGTCCTATCACCCCTACCCCGTTGTCGGACTCATCACGCCGTGGAACTTTCCGATCACTCTTTTCCTCATGGATGCAGCACCAGCTCTGGCTGCCGGGTGTGCCGTCCTCGCGAAGTCCTCGGAGGAAACCCCGTTGACGTGTGCGCGTGTCGTCGAGGGGTGGACCGAAATCGGCGCTCCTCCGGTCCTGGCTCACGTAGTTGGGAGTGGCGCCACCGGAGCTGCGGTGGTGGACGCCGTTGATTACGTGCAGTTTACCGGTTCGACAGCCACAGGTCGGGCGGTCGCCGTCCGCTGTGCTGAGCTCCTGAAGCCGGTGAGCCTCGAGCTGGGCGGCAAGGACCCGGCGATCGTGCTGGAGGACGCTGATCTTGCGCGCGCCGTGGAAGGCATCGCTTGGGGAGGACTGTTCAATGCTGGCCAGGTCTGCATCTCTGTCGAGCGCGTCTACGTAGTCGCGGACATCTACGACGAGTTCGTCGAACGGCTGATCAAGCGAGTGCAGTCTCTGACTCAGGGCGCTGCAGCCGGTGACGATGTCGGGGCGATGGTCACGACGAGGCAGGTTGACATCGCTGATCGCCACGTGACGGAGGCCGTGGCCGCTGGCGCTCGGGTTGCCGCCGGAGGTACTCGGGGTGCCTCAGGGAACTACTACGCGCCGACCGTGCTGGTCGATGTCACCCATGAGATGGCCTGCATGACCGAAGAGACGTTCGGCCCAACCATCCCTGTCATGCGTGTGGCCGACGAGGACGAGGCCGTGCGCTTGGCCAATGACTCGGTCTACGGTCTGTCCGCAACCGTCTGGACCCGTGACCATGCTCGTGCGCAGCGCATCGCGCGCCGGCTTGAGGCGGGTGCCGTCAACATCAACGATGTCTTCAGCAACCTGTTCGCCAGCGCGCTGCCGCATAGTGGCTGGAAGGTCTCAGGCATAGGAGCGCGTCTCGGCGGTGCCTACGGGATGCGAAAGTACTGCCGGGTCCAAGCGCTGACCCAGCCAAGGATCCCGGTTCTGGCACGAGAGCTCACGTGGTACCCGTACACCTCCCGACGTACGGCCATCGCCGGAACAGTGTTGCGCGCGGTCGCCGGTCGCGGACTGCGGCAACGTCTCGGCCTCAGCAAGGAGAAGTGCAAGTGACGACGAAGAGTGCAGGTGCCTCGGCGAAGACCGTGGCTATCACCGGCGGTGCCCGGGGCATCGGTTATGAAACCGCCAAGGAACTGATCCGGCGGGGCCACCGGGTCGCCATCGGCGACATCGATGAAGTCCGCGCCAAGGACACCGCCGCTGAGCTCGGTGTGGACGTCGTGACGCGGCTCGATGTGACGGACCCCGAGTCGTTCCTTGCGTTCCTCGATCTGGTTGAAGCCGAGCTCGGTCCCCTCGACGTGTTGATCAACAATGCCGGAATTATGCCCACCGGCGCCGCGCACCAGGAAGAGGACGCGGTGACCCGACGCCAGGTGGAGATCAACATCCTCGGGGTCATCTTCGGGAGCAAGCTTGCCCTTCAACGGATGCTGCCGAGGCGTGCCGGGCACATCATCAACACGGCATCGCTGGCTGGCGAGCTTGCCGTTCCCGGTCTGGCGACGTACTGCGCCACAAAGTTCGCGGTCATCGGTTTCACCGAGGCAGCCCGACAGGAGTACCGCAAGTCCGGCATCCAGCTGTCCACCGTCCGGCCGACGTTCACCAACACGGAGCTCGTCGCCGGAACTACTGGGGCAAAAGGGCTGCGAAACGCCGAGCCGGAAGAGATCGCTCGGGCCACAGCCGACTTGATCGAGAATCCCCGTCCCTTTGTGAGGGTCACCCGTTTGGCCGGCGGCGTCATCGCGGCTATGAAGTTCGTTCCGACGCGGCTCTCTACCGGTCTTGGCTCCGCTCTAGGCGCGGACTCGGTGTTCCTCGAAGATGTCGACACGGCAGCTCGGCAGGCCTATCTGAATCGCATCCGCGACAACTGACCAGCTACTCCTAAGTATTCCGACCCAGCTACCTGTAAAGGACTTCACATGCCGAACGCGAGCCTCATCCGGGAGTATCCCCATCAGATGGGCGGGCATTGCGGCTCCGGCGCCTTGCGCGACCTGCTGCACTGGAGTGGTCTTGGATGGGATGGCCCGCCTCGTGAGGGCCTTGTCTTCGCCCTCGGTGGTGCACTAGGCCTCTCGTACGTCCAATCGGATGGCTTGGCGCCCCCGATCTACCTCGTCGGTCGAGGCTCGGACTTCGAAGTCGATCTCCCGGTGCGTTTGGGGGGAGATGTGCAGGTACTCACCACTGACGATCCTGCCGAAGGGTGGTCATGGGTCCGAGACGAGGTGGACGCGGGACGTCCCAGTTTGGTGTGGGGGGACATCGCCGAACTGCCGTACCTGCGGGTCAAGTTGCAGATGAGCCGCCACGACATTGTGGTGGTCGGATACGACGAGAGCGAGGGTGTGGCCTACGTCGTGGACAACGATCGAGCCGATGTCCAAGAGGTCCCGCTCGACGCCCTGGCGCGAGCCCGGTCGTCGACATCTTTCCCGGAGCCGACACGCCATTGCACCTATCGGATCTCCTGGCCCGAATCGTTGCCGAACATCTCGGGCGTCGCGGCAGAAGCCTTCAAACAGTCCGCGACCAGGATGCGCAATCCAACAGGACCGGGGATCGTCGATCTCACGTCGGCGACCAGCGGGGCTGAAGGTCTGGAGGGCGTGAGGCTGCTTGCCTCGGACACTGAGACGTGGTCCGACCTTGCTGCGCACGAGTCTGAGGTTCTCCTCTTCAGCCTGAGCGCCTTCATCGAAAAGGCGGGCACCGGCGGTGGGTTGTTCCGTCGGCTACTCGCCGACGGTTGCGAGGACGTCGCTCGCTTGACCGGAGACGCGGCAACCGCCGATCTGGCCGAGGTCGCCCTCCGGTGCGCGCAGGCGTGGACGCAGACCGCTCGCGCCGGTGTCCAGCGCGATGTCGACGTACAGGCGCGGGCGGAGGCGGTCGCCCTGGCGGCCAGCGTCCTGCCTCAGCTGGAGTCGGACGTGGTCGACGCCCTTGAGTCCGCCGCGACCTCCCTGACGGTCGAGGGTCGCTGACCTCCCCACGTAGCGCGGGGCATGTTAATCCCAGCATTGCCGTCCACTGACCTTGAAGTACACCGAGGAGATCTGATGAAAAGCACGATGATGAATGTCCCGTTGACCACCGCGGCGATCATGAGACACGGCTCGACGGTGCACGGCTCGGCGACTGTGCGGACCTTGCAGCCCGATGGAAGCGTGAAGACCGGCACCTTCGCAGAGATCGGACGCCGGGCAGCGCAGTTGGCCAACGCCCTGAGGGGTTCGGGCGTCACGGGTGACGAGCGTGTCGCGACTTTCATGTGGAATAACCAGGAGCATGTGGAGGCCTACTGCGCGGTGCCCTCCATGGGTGCAGTCCTGCACACCTTGAATCTCCGGCTCACGCCGGAGCAGATCGTCTACATCGGCAACCACGCGGAGGACCGGGTCGTGATCGTTGACGGGAGTGTCGTCCCGTTGCTGGCACCGGTGCTGCCGCAGTTGAGCAGCGTTCACACCGTGATTGTGACCGGCGATGTCGATCTTGCGCCGCTACGTCGCGACGGTCTCGCTGTCGTCGGCTACGAGGAATTCATCGCAGATCAACCGGAGACATTCGACTGGCCGGACCTCGATGAGCAGTCTGCGGCCGCAATGTGCTACACGTCTGGGACAACGGGTAACCCCAAGGGTGTCGCCTACAGTCACCGTTCGACCTACTTGCACTCCATGGCCGCCTGCGCAGCCGACGGGCTTCGGGTCAGCAGCGACGATCGGGTCCTGGCGATCGTTCCGATGTTCCACGCCAATGCCTGGGGTCTGGTCTATGCCGCCTTCCTGGCGGGCGCAGACCTGCTGATGCCTGAGCGATTCCTCCAAGCCGAACCGTTGGTCCGGCTTATCGACGGCGAGAAGCCCACCATCGCCGGGGCAGTCCCGACCATCTGGAACGACGTCCTCCACTTCTTGGAAACACACGCGAGCTACGACGTCACCTCACTGAACCTGGTTGCCTGCGGCGGGTCCGCGGTTCCGCTCCATCTGATGAAGGCTTTCCAAGAGAAGTACGGCATCCACGTCGTCCAGGCGTGGGGTATGACCGAGACCTCGCCGCTGGCCTCCATCGCTCGCCCTTCGGCATCGCTCGACGTTGACGAGCAATGGCGCCTTCGAGCCACGCAAGGTCGACCGGTCGCCGGGGTGGAACTCAGGATCGTCGACGATGGTGGCAATGTGCTGCCGCACGACGGGGCAAGCGTCGGCGAGCTGCAGGTGCGAGGCCCATGGATCACCGGATCCTACTTCGGTGAGGATGAGGACACGGACAAGTTCGAGGACGGGTGGCTGCGCACCGGCGACGTGGGCAGGGTGGACGAACGGAGCTTCGTAACCCTGACGGACCGCACAAAGGATGTCATCAAGTCCGGTGGCGAGTGGATCTCATCTGTCGAGCTCGAGCTGTTGCTCGCGGGCCACCCGGACGTGCTCGAGGTGACGGTGATCGGGGTGCCAGACGAGAAGTGGCAGGAACGCCCTCTCGCAGTGGTCGTGGTCCGAGAGGGACGCGACCCGTCGCCTGCTGACCTGCGTGACTTCCTCGACGGCAAGGTCGCCAAGTGGTGGCTGCCCGAGCGCTGGTCGTTCGTCTCCGAGGTGCCGAAGACATCAGTCGGTAAGTTTGACAAGAAGCGTTTGCGATCCTCGCATTCGGACGGCGAGCTGACGGTCGTTGAAATCTGAGCTGATCGTCAGGTCTGCCAACTTCAGGCAGGAAGGAAATGGGAATGACGAGGATGTCGGGAGCCTGTGACGACGATGACGGCAAAGCTCACGTCGGCACGGACGAGGCGAGCGGCGATGGCGGAGTGATATCTCGATGGTCGGCGCACCTCGCTGGCCAGGATGAGGTGAGTATCGGCGACCTGTTGCCGCCTCACTCTTCAAACTGCGCAGGTTGCGGCCCGGAGAACCCAGCTGGCTTGGGCCTTCGCGTGACGCGCACGGCCACTGGGGTCGAGTCGGTCCATCAGTTCTCCCATGCGCAGGAAGGTGCTCCGGGCATCGTCCACGGCGGCGCCGTTGCGTTGGCGTTCGACGACCTGTTCGGCTTCACCCTCTATGCGGTCGGATCGCTTGCCGTGACGCGAAGCATCACGGTCGAGTACGAGGCGCCGTTCCGGCTGAACCAGCCTTATACCTTTCGTGCGCAGGTCGCTCAGCGTGAGGGCCGGCGCCTGCTGCTTCGTGCTGAGGCGTGGGATGCCTATGGTCGGCGTGCGGGCTCAGCCGATGCGACGTTCGTCGTGGTCGATCCGCGGCACTTCCGCCTTGAGCATGTACCCGCGTCCCGGTAGCGACCCGTGAGCTGGGTAGACATGGAGAAGCGGCAATGAAAACGTTGCAGGGGTCGCGTGACGATGAAGCTGCTCCAGACGGGCGCTCGCGGTGGGGCGTCGCATGGTGGCTGGCGTTCGTGGTGTGCAAGCCGGCTCTGATCGCCGTGCGTCGCCGCGACTGGCGAGGTCTCGACGGCATCCCGCGGCGTGGAGGCGCGCTGCTCGCCGTCAATCACGTCTCGGAAGTTGATCCGCTGCTCGTCGCCGAAGCCGTGCTTGCCACGGGTCGGACGCCGGCCTTCCTGGCCAAGAGCAGCTTGTTCGGCAGCGGAATTGTGGGCTGGTGGTTCCGGGCTGCCGGCCACGTCGAGGTGGACCGCGACCGTGGTCGTGGGGGATTCGATGCGGCCCTGCAAGCACTCCGCAGCGGAGCTCTTGTCGTCGTGTACCCGGAAGGATCCATCACCAAGAACAGTGACGGCCGTCTGATGGAGCTGAAGTCGGGAGCCGTGCGACTTGCGCTGGAGTCAGGTTTTCCACTCATCCCGGTGGCGCAGATCGGAGCCCAGGAAATCCTCCCGGCGTACAGCCGTCGTCCGCGGCTTCTCAAGCGTCCCGTGGTCACGATCGACGTCGGTCGACCTCTAGGGCTGGACGACCTCCGCGGGCGCGGAGCGGATCCGGATGCCGTCCAAGTCGGGACGCGTCGCTTGGCAGACATCCTGGCCACCATGATCGAGGATCTGGCAGGAGACCGGAGCCTCGTGTGAGGCCGTTCGACTGACGTCAGGACGCCGAGTCGTCCGCCCACCACTTCAGCCGACGGACTGGCCGACGAGTTCCTCCCGCAGTACGGGTGTCCGCTGGGTGATGACTCGCTTGCTGAACATGAAGTCGCGCGGCCGGTTGACGCAGTCGGCAGCAATGAGTTCGCCGTCGCGCAGATAGAAGCAGGTGAAATCTCGGTCGCGAGCTGGGTCGCCGCTCAGGATGACCTCGTCGTACCCGGTGTTGAGGCCGGCGATCTGGAGCTTGAGGTCGTACTGGTCCGACCAGAACCATGGCAGTGCGGCGATCTCCTTGGGTTTGTCGCACATCGCTGCTGCGGCGACCTTGGCCTGCTCGCCGGCGCTCGACACCGACTCGAGCCGAATTCGTCGGCCGTAGCGGGCGATGTCGTGGCTGGCGCAGTCGCCGGCAGCCACGATATTGGGGTCGCTGGTGCGTGCGTGCGAGTCGATCAGGATGCCGTTGTCCACGACGAGGCCCGCTGCTGCAGCCAGCTCGACGTTCGGTTCGACGCCGATGCCGACGATCACGATGTCGGCGGAGATGTTCTCCCCGGATGCGAGGACCACCTCGCGAACCTGGGCGTCGCCGGTGAGCGCTTGGACGAGGGCACCGGTCCGGACGACGACCCCCTCCTCCCGGTGGATCCGATCGAAGAACGCCGAGACCTCAGGTGCAGTGACGCGTTCAAGGACCCGTTCGGTCGCCTCCAGGACGGTCACGTCCAGGCCTAGCGCCCGAAGCGAGGCGGCCGTCTCGAGTCCGATGTAGCCGCCACCGACGATCACGGCGCGACGCGCGGTGGCGGCGGCTTCGCGGATGAGTTCGACGTCGGCCGCCGTGCGCAGGTAGAACACTCCGGCCAGGTCGGCTCCTGGTGCCGGAAGTCGACGGGCGCGAGCGCCCAGGCACAGCGCGAGCTTGTCGTAGCGCAGGCACTCTCCGTTGCTCAACGCGAGCTGCCCCGCCGGGCGGTCGATCGCGTCGACCGTGGCGTCCTGGAGCTGGATGTCCTGCTTGGCGTAGAACTCGGCGCTGCGGATTGCCAAGTCCTCGAGTGTGTTCTTGCCCGCGAGGTAGGCCTTCGAAAGAGGAGGCCGCTGGTAGGGCAGCGCTGACTCGTTGCCGATGAGGATGATCTCCCCGTCCCACTTCTCCTGACGCAGGCTGGCCGCGAGCTGTGCTCCAGCGTGGCTCGCTCCGACGATCACAGCTCGCGACTTGGTCATGCGTTGGTCTTCGGCGTGAGCTGCACCATCAGCTTGCTGATGCCCCGCACGAAGTTCGACTGGACGTACTCCGGTTCGCCGACGACCTCGATGTTCTCGAATCGCGGCAGCAGCTCCTCCCAGAGGATCTTCAGCTGCAGCTCGGCCAGCCGGTTACCCATGCACCGGTGGACGCCGAAACCGAACGAGATGTGGTTGCGCGCATTTGCCCGGTCGATGATCAGGTCATCGGCGCGGTCGAACAGCGCCTCGTCGCGGTTGCCGGAGGCGTACCACATGACGACCTTGTCGCCCTTGCGGATGAACTGGCCGTTGAGCACGACATCCTTCTTGGCGACACGGCGCATGTAGGCGAGCGGGGTCTGCCAGCGAATGATCTCCGAGACCATGTTGGGAATCAGGTCGGGATTGGCCTTCAGCTTCTCGAACTGGTCGGGGAAGCGGTTCAGGGCCAGCACGCCGCCGCTCATCGAATTCCGGGTCGTGTCGTTTCCGCCGACGATCAGCAGCGTCAAATTGCCGATGAACTCCATGGGCCGATCGATCAGGTCCTTGGTGTCCTCGTTGCTCTGCAGCATGGTGATCAGGTCGAAGCCGGGCGCCTCGCCGGCGGCAGTCCTTGCGGCTTTGTCGCGCCAGAGGGCGCTCAGACCGAGCGCCGCATCGCGCATGCCGCGGAACACCTTGTCATTGTCGGAGGGGCCACCGTTGGCCTGCTCCATCGAGGACGCCAGGTCCGACCACTCGACCAGCTTGTGGCGTTGCTCGTACGGAAAGTCCAGCAGCGTGGCGAGCATCCGCGCGGTGAGCTCCACCGAGACGTTGCTGACCCAGTCGAACGGCTTGTCCACGGGTAGGTCGTCGAGGACCTCTTGGACGCGTGAACGGATGAGTCCTTCCATCTCACGCAGATTCTTGGGAGCGACGACGCCTTGGACAGCGGCTCGCTGGAGGTCGTGTCGCGGCGGGTCCATCGCGATGAACATCTCGACGTCGAGGAATCGCGGCGGAGTGCCGATGATGATGAACGGCTCGGCGGAGAAGGCCTCGTGGTTCTTGTCGACGGCCACGATGTCGGCGTGGCGCGTGACGGACCAGAACGGTCCGAATGGGCTGTTCGCCTGGTAGTGGACCGGGGCTTCCCTCCGCAGACGCTCGAAGTAGGAGAGCCAGCGACCCTGGCGGTACATGAACGGGTTGCTGACGTCGATGTCGGTCAGCTCCACGTCCTCTACGGGGGGGATCGGCTCCTCGACGAACATCTTCTGACCGTTGGTTCCCGTTACCCAGCGGCGGGTCTTGTCGTAGAGGTGCGCACCCTGGATCTGCCGGTCGACCGGGATGGTCGACTGGACCTTGGTGGTGATGGCTTCTGAGATCTTCATGGCGTGGCTTCCGTCTCTCTCGTCGTCACAGCTGGAATTCGGGAAGTTCGACGGTCAAGCCGTCCCACGAGGCGCAGACCGCCATCTGGCACGCGAGCCGCGAGGTCGGCTGCCGCTCGGGGTTCATCGCGAGCATCTCTTCCTCTTCCGCTCCGGACAGGCCGACCTGCTCGGACCACTGCGGGTCGACGACCACGTGGCAAGTCCCGCAGGCAGCCTCGCCACCGCAGTCTCCGTCGATACCGGGGATCGCCTCGTTGACCGCGACCTGCATCAACGACCGTCCCTCCTCAAGGGGGGCTTCGTACTTCTCGCCGTCGTGCGACACGAAGGTGACAACTGCCATGTGGGTCTCCTGAAGAACTGTCCCGCGCGTGATGAACTTCATACGAGTGTTGCCGGGTTGGGTAGCGGTGGCTATGGTCGCCGGAGTCAATTACTTGTGATTTCGGCTCACGGAGAGGCGGTTTGGTGATCATGGTCGAGCCTTGCGTTCCGCCGCTCGCCTTTGTGCAGCTGCTCGCGAGCCAGGCGCTCGAGCCGGACGCCGTCGCGCGGTTCCGTCGTGTCATGATTCGCGAGGGAGTCAGCGAGTCGACCATGGTCGAGCGTGACGTCCAGGCACCTCTGCGCTGGTTCAGGGAGGTGTATCCGGCGTTGGACTCCGCTCAGGCGACTCATCTCGGGCGGGCGTGCGCAGCGCAGGCGCAGCTGACCACCTTCGGGCCACTGAGCCTGCCGCTGGTCAGTGCCGGCTCGGTCGCGGAGATCGTGGAGCTGCTGACTTACTTGCCGTTGATCTCGACCGCGCTCAGTCCTCAGCTGCATCACTCCGATCAGGGTCTGACGGTCGGTTTCACCGGCCACACGGGTGATCCGGACCTGGATCGGTTGGTGATCACCTACTGCGGATCGGCACTCGTGCGTCTGCTGAAGCTGCTCGTAGGTGACATGTCGACCGTCACCCTGCATCTGGCATGGTCGGCGCCCCCCGGCCTGGCCGATGATTCGGATGTGGTGAGCGGTCAGCTGGCCTTCGATGCCCCGATCTCATTCCTCCGGGTACCTGCTGAGACCCTCAGCGAGGTGTGTCGGTTCTCGGATCCGATCGCCTATCGGCACGCGATCGCCGAGCTGGAGAAGGCTCTCGAGCGCCGCAATGGGCCGCTGTCGTTCTCGCGAACCGTGAGGCTTCTGGTGGATGAAGGTGACGTCCTGAGAAGCAGCCAATCGGTCGCCGATGAGCTGTCGATGTCGGCCAGCACCCTCAAGCGACGACTCGCTGATGAGGGCACCACATTCCGTGAGCTGCGCGAGACTTCGTTGCGAGAGCGCGCGGTGCTGCGTCTGCTCGAACGAACGGCGACGGTGAGCGAGATTGCCAGCGACCTTGGATACGGCGATCTCACGAACTTCTCGCACGCGTTCAAGCGATGGACCGGACAGTCTCCGAGCCAGTTCCAACGCGAGCGGGGAGTGCGGTGACGCGAGCGCTCTCCCAGGTGCGCCGAATCAGCGGACGGTGACGGCGGGGTCGACTCCCCGGGCCCCGTCGGCGGTCTCGGATCGACGCAGTCCGAGGTACCGAAGTGCCACCTCGGAGATCTGCTGGCCGGTGGCCTCGGCATCTGCCCCCGGAAGGGCCAGGTGGCTGACGGCGAGTCGGACAAGGGCGTCCGTCGCGTTCTGGACGTCGGTGACGTCCAGTTGGGGGAACTGCTGGTGCATCCACGCCGCCAGGGCCTCGCTCGCGACGTCGAGCAGACGTCCGGAGGTCGTGATGAGAGGAAGCATGCCCTTGCGGGCGTCGAGGACGTCGGTCTTCAGCGCCGGATCGCGGTGCGAGACGAGGACTGCACGCAACAAGGGACTTCTCTCCGCCTCGGCCAAGGTGTAATGCACCGCCGCCTGAATCCCGCCCGCGGCGTCGGTTGAGTAATGGGCCAGTACGTCCTTGATGCCGGCTAAGAAGCGGTCGGCCTCGTGGAGGACCAGGGCTTCGCCAAGGGCCTGCTTGTCACCGAACTCCTTGTAGAGCATGGCGCGCGGGGCGCCGATCAGGATCGCGATGTGACCCACCCGGACCTTGTCCCAGCCCTTCTCGACCGTCTCGGCGTAAGCCGCCTCCAACACACGCCTCCGCAGGTGAGCTCTGTAGGACTCCCGGAGCGGCGTGGCCATGGACAAATTCTAGGTGATTGTCGCGACGGTGACAGTGACTTGGGCGGAGCCAGCCGTCCCTGGGCGCCGACGTCGCCCGGGCGACAGTCGCGCCCGGCCACCCCAGTGAGGCGATCGTCCAACCTTGCGAGCTCCAGGATCGCACGCTCGGTTTGGATCAGCCGTCCTGCTCGGCGTCTTCGACCATCTCCTGGAGCACCTCGAACGGCGACTCGACGTCCCCGCTCCAGGCTTCGATGCCTTCTCGGATGGCCAGGCCGGCGACGACCAGGGCGGCGACCGAGTCGGCCCAGGCCCAGCCGAAGAGGCTGTTGAGCAACAGGCCGATGAGGACGGTGCCGGAGAGGTAGATGCACAGGAGCAGCTGCTTGGCGTCGGCGATGACGCTCTTGGAGCCGAGCTCGCGACCGGTGCGGATTTCGACCCAGGCCAGCAGCGGCATGACGAGCAGGCTGACAGTGGCGATCCCGATACCCAGCGGGCTGTGGTCAACTTCCTGCGCGCCGGTCAGCGAGAGCGCAGAGTCGATGATGACGTAGGCGGCCAGCGCGAAGAACGCGATACCGATCGCCCGGACGGTCGCCTTCTCCCACCGCTCCGGATCGGATCGGGTGAACTGCCAGGCCACGGCCAGCGCGGAAAGAACTTCCACGATCGAGTCCAAGCCGAACCCGATCAGAGCGGTTGATGAAGCCAGGGTGCCGGCCCAGATGGCGACGACGGCCTCGATGACGTTGTAGGTGATCGTGAAGCCCACGATGAGGCGCACCCGACGGTGCAGCACCGAACGACGTTCGGCGGTGACAGTGTTGCTCATCGCGACACCTCCGGCGCCGGGATCGAACACGTCTCGTCGACGCACTCTGCGCCCTCATCAACTGCGAGCGTCACGTCGAGGAGTGCGACCAACGCTCGACCGAGGCGAAGGTCAGCGATCTCGTACCGCGTCTGCCGGCCCTCGGGCTCTGCGACGACAATGCCGCAGTCACGAAGGCAGGCCAAATGGTTGGAGACGTTCGAGCGGCTCAGCTCGAGCTTGCGCGACAGCACCGCGGGGTAGTTCGGTCCGTCGAGGAGGGCGAGGAGGATGCGGGACCTGGTCGGGTCCGCCATCGCGCGGCCGAGACGGTTCATCACGTCAAGACGACTCGGAATGGTCAGCATGCGATGACTATACATTGGAGACTGACCGAAGTGAAAGGTGCTGCGGTGTGCCGAATTCGGTCCTTCTCGGTGCTCGTTCGCCGCAGACGCCAGAACCTAGAGCTGGAATCGGTTCGGGTTTCGCCGCCGAGATTTTCGGCGCTGGGTCGTGATGAATCGCGGCAGGTTGTAACGCTCGTGGGTGGCATCCGCGGCACGCGCTACGCGGCGATCTGTTACGGCTGCGGGAGCGGGACCAGTCAGACCGCCAGCGGCGCTCATCGTTTCTCCGGTACCCTCGCCGAGGTTGATTGTTCACGGACCAAAGGATGAGCGTGGGATCTGCAGCGCCGAAGCGCCGTCTCGTAGCCGAGCGACGCCGGTCTGTCACGATGCGCCCGCCGATCGCGGCGGTCGGTGCGTTCGCCATGATCGTCGCAGGCTGGGGCTCGGTCGCCCTTGCTGGTCCTACGGATTCAGGCGTCCCGGCCAGCGATCAACGAGCGCTGTCTGATTCCTACGAGACTGGTCCGGACGTCAGCCGGGACTTCGACCGTGTTCTGCTCGAACAGCAGACCCAGGCGCAGGCCGAGCAGCTCATTCAAGCTCAGGCCGAAGTCCGTTCGGATTCGCAGGCGAAAGCGGACGAGCTGCAGACTGAGGCGGACGCACTCAGGGCGAACCAGTGGGTTCTTCCGGTCACCGGCTACCGCATCTCGGGTCGATTCGGCGACGTCAACTCCTTGTACGGCAAGGGGCACAGCGGTCTGGATCTCGCTGGCCCGTCCGGATCGACGGTCGTGTCGGTTGCGGCGGGCACGGTCATCGCCGCCAAGTACTCCGGGAACTGCGGGAACATGACGCAGATCAAGCTCGACGCTCAAGATCTCGTGATCATGTACTGCCACCAGAGCCGCATCACCGTCGAGGTCGGCCAGCACGTCCAGGCCGGTGAGACCGTCGGGTACACGGGCTCGACCGGTCGATCGACCGGTCCCCATCTGCACGTGGAAGCCAAGCCGGGCGGCGGCAAGTCCGTCGACGTCGAGCCGTACTTCCGCGAGCACAACGTCACCGTCTAGACACTCTCCGAAGCGTCCGGAAACCTTTCCGGTACGAGGACGCTCTTCCGGCTCAGGTTCACCGCTCCACCCTGAGGGGCGCGGGAGCCGGCATACGCGACCTCGCATCGTGAGTTCTCCGATAGCGAGGGCTGCGCTCTGCTCGCGTTTGTCTGGCGATCTCGTGACCCCGGGGCGCGCCTCGCCCACCGCAGTCGAGCCAAGGTGGCACGAGTCAGAGATGCCCGTCGCTACGGCGTTACGAGGCGGTTGCACCCGGCGTTTACATATACCCCAGGGGGGTATATGGTGGTGCTGAGATACCCACCCGGGGTATGCGTAGAGGAGTACCGATGATCACCAAGTCCTACGACGTGGCCGGCATGACGTGCGGCGGCTGCGCGGCGTCAGTCAAGAAGGAACTCACCTCGCTCGACGAGGTCACCGAAGCCAACGTCGACCACCAGGGCGGACGCCTGACCGTCACGTCAGCGTCCGAGCTCGCCGACGCCGTTGTCCTGGCCGCCCTCGAGAAGGCCGGATATCAAGCCACTGCGGTCTGAGGACCGCCCGCGATCGGCCTGAGCAGTTCATGCCGATCGCCTACCAGCACAAAGGAGGCCGTCATGAGTGATCACCACTCCGCGACGGAAACGCACCCCGCTCACCACGAGCACCCGCACGATCACACCAACCACGATCACACCGACCCCGACCAACAGGAGCACGGTGACCACGAGGGCCACGGTGCCCACGGGGGCCATGGTCACGCCGGCCATGGTGACCACGTCGGACAGTTCCGTCGACTGTTCTGGTGGATGCTCCTGTTGGCCGTTCCGGTCGTCGGACTCTCGGAGATGTTCGCGATGCTGGTGGGCTACGACCTGCCGCGAGGAGAGTGGATCACCTGGGTCTCCCCCGTCCTCGGCACGATCATGTTCGTGATCGGTGGCCGGCCGTTCCTGGCCGGTGGTGTGGCGGAGGTCCGAGGCCGGGCGCCCGGGATGATGTTGCTGATCGCGCTGGCGATCAGCGTGGCGTTCGTGTCTTCCTGGGGCGCGTCCACTGGCGTCCTGCACCACGAGCTGGACTTCTGGTGGGAGCTGGCACTGCTGATCGTGATCATGCTGCTGGGGCACTGGATCGAGATGCGATCACTGGCCCAGACGATGTCCGCTCTGGACTCGCTCGCGGCGCTCCTGCCCGACCAGGCCGAACGGGTGGCCGGTGATCGGATCGAGGTCGTCGCTCCGAGCGAGCTGCGCGTCGGAGACATCGTCGTGGTCCGACCCGGAGGGAGCATTCCCGCCGATGGCACCATCACTGACGGTCGGGCCGAGGTTGATGAGTCCATGGTCACCGGCGAGACGCGTCCGGTCTCCCGCGGCGAGGGCGATGCGGTGACCGCCGGCACCGTGGCGACCGACTCCGGCTTCCGGATCGAGGTCACCGCCACCGGCGACGAGACCGCTCTTGCGGGAATTCAACGGCTCGTCGCGCAGGCCCAGGCGTCCACGTCTCGGGCTCAGCGCATCGCCGACCAGGCGGCCGGGTACCTGTTCTGGTTCGCGCTGATCTCCGCGGTCATCACTGCCGTCGTGTGGTCGCTTGTCGGTCTGCCTGACGACGCAGTCGTGCGCACCATCACGGTGCTGGTCATCGCCTGCCCTCACGCCCTGGGCCTGGCGATCCCGCTGGTCGTCTCGATCGCGACCGAGCGCGCAGCCCGTGGCGGACTGCTGATCAAGGACCGGTTGGCGCTCGAAAGCATGCGCACCGTCGATGCGGTGCTGTTCGACAAGACCGGCACCCTGACGCGTGGCCAACCGGTCGTGGCATCGATCGAGACCATCGCCGGCTTCGAACCCGACGAGGTCCTGGCGCTGGCTGCCGCGGCCGAGCTCGACAGTGAGCACCCCTTGGCCAAGGCCATCGTCCGCGCCGCGGAGGAGCGGAACCTCACACTGGCCACAGCGACGGACTTCTCGTCGTCGCCCGCGACCGGTGTCCAGGCTCGGGTCGGCGGCACGCAGGTGCAGGTCGGAGGTCCCCACCTGCTCACGCTCGCCGAGCAGTCTGAGCTCGAGGTTGCCGACCGTTGGCGGACCAACGGGTCGATCATCCTGCACGTCCTGGTCGACGGAACCGTGGTCGGTGGGCTCGAGCTGTCCGACGAGATCCGCCCGGAGTCGCGCGAAGCTGTCGAAGCGCTGCACCGGATCGGTGTCGAGGTCGTCATGATCACCGGTGATGCTGAGGCTGTGGCGGCTTCGGTCGCCGGGGAACTGGGGATCGATCGGTACTTCGCGGGAGTGCGCCCCGAGGACAAGGCGAGCAAGGTCCAGCAGATCCAGGCCGGTCGGCGCAAGGTCGCCATGGTCGGTGACGGTGTCAACGACGCACCAGCGCTCGCGCAAGCTGACGTCGGTATCGCCATCGGCGCTGGCACTGACGTCGCGATCGCCTCGGCCGGGGTGATCCTGGCCAGCGACGACCCGAGGTCGGTGCTGTCGATCATCGAGCTCTCGCGTCGCACGTACGCGAAGATGAAGCAGAACCTGTGGTGGGCGGCCGGCTACAACCTGATCTCGGTTCCGCTGGCGGCGGGGATCCTCGCTCCGGTCGGGTTTGTGCTGCCGATGTCGGTCGGTGCGGTTCTAATGTCGCTGTCGACGATCGTGGTGGCACTTAACGCCCAGCTGCTGCGCCGCCTCGACTTGGCCCCGTCAGCCTCAGTGGCCGCGATCAGGCGATGACTTCGGGTTGGGCGTGGTGATCACCTTGACCAGTGTCGCTGCGTCAGATTCCGTACACTCGTGATGATGTCCAGCAAGGTTTCCCGCCGACTGCGAGCACGACTTCTTCAGGCCGTGCTCGTCGTCGGCGCGCCCTTGGTCGTGCTGGGTCTGATCGCGATGCACTCGCTGATGACCCTGGACGAAGGCCACGCCGCCTCCCACACCACCTCGGTCGCCCAGGCCGCAGCACCGGCGACGGGCGATGATCACGAAGGTGCGGGGGCCGGCCATGGGAGCGCCATCCACGCCATGGCCGCTGATGCGGGGGGCGATCATGGAGCACCCGCACATGACCTGGGATGCGGTCCCCTGATGGCGATGTGCATCGCGATGCTGGTTGCGGTCGCGATCGCCGTTTTCTTGATCGGTGCCCGCGGGTTGCGGCGCATCATCGGGCAGATCCCCGCGCCAACGATGTTCACGCTGGGATGGGAACGCCCCGCTTGGCAAAGTTTGACACCGCTACAACGCACCACCGTTCTCCGCTGCTGATCGGTCGTGACACCGGCGCTTCGACGCCGGTCTTCGACGAACCCAAAAGCATCAGCACTCAAGGAGAACAACCATGCGTAAACGACTCATCGCGGCCGCCATTGCTGCCACCGCTGCCCTGGCCCTGACGGCCTGCTCCGACGACGACAGCTCTGCCTCGCTGCCGGACAACGTGACCGAGTTCGACGTCACGTTCGCTCAAGAGATGATCCCTCACCATGAGCAGGCCACCGAGATGGCTGCCCTGGCGCAAGACCGCACCACCAACCCGGAGATCCTCGACATCGCCAGCCGCATCGAAGCAGCACAGGATCCCGAGATCGAGACCATGACCACCTGGCTGCAGGAGTGGGGCGTTCCCGAGGACAGCACCAACGAGCACTCCGAGATGAACCACGGACAGGGCTCGGAGTCCTCCATGCCCGGCATGATGTCCGAGGACGACATGACCGCGCTCGAGGACGCCACCGGCGTCGAGTTCGACCAGATGTTCCTGACCATGATGATCGAGCACCACGAAGGCGCCATCGTCATGGCCAAGACCGAGATCGACAGCGGCACCAACCCCGACGCGATCGCTCTGGCCGAGCAGATCGAAGCGGCTCAGACCGCCGAGATCGCCGAGATGGAAGCGCTCCTCGCGCCGTGAGCACCCTCGTGCGTCCGGCCGGCCTTGCGCCGGCCGGACGTGCCCGGCGACGCATGCCCGTCAGGCCCCGAGTTCTTGTGATGCTGGTTGCGAGCGTCCTGATCGTCGTGGGCGCCTGTTCGGCGCCCGAAGACGAGGCGGCACCACCGACCCCGCCGAGCCATGTCCACGGGCTCGGCACCAACCCGGCAGACGGTCAGCTCTACGTAGCCACCCACAACGGGCTCTTCACCCTGGTTGATGGCCAGTTCGACAAGGTCGGCGAAGCCTCGCACGACCTGATGGGTTTCGCCGTCGTCGGTGACGATCACTTCCTGGCCAGCGGCCACCCTGGAGATCTCGACGCCCCCAACCCCATGGGGCTCCTCGAGTCTCGCGACGCGGGACGAACGTGGCAGACGATCAGCCGAGAAGGCGTCTCGGACTTCCACGCCATCAAGACCCTCGGCACCACCGCATACGCCTACGACTCCACCTCCGCGCGGCTCGAGGTCTCCACTGACGGCGGACGAAGCTTCTCCACGTTCGACGACTCGACGCTGATCGACTTCAGCGTCGACGACGCCGGAAACATCCTCACCACCACCCCCGATGGCGTGGTGCGCTTGCGGGACCCTGCGGGCACCGATCTGCTCGGACCCGAGAACCCGTTCATGACATACGTCGACGCAACCAGCGCCGGGTGGGCCGGCTTGGACGATCACTCCCACATCAGGATCTACGAGGGCGGCACGTGGACCCGAGTCGGGCGCCTGCCGGGGGTCCCGGCAGCCTTTACCGCAGAAGCCGAGCGGTGGTGGGCCGCGACGTCCGAGGGCGTGTTCGTGAGTGATGACGAAGGCAAGTCATGGTCTCCCGTCCGGTGAGGCCGCCGCGGCACCGGCACAAGCGGCGGCGCCTGCGCACCCCGACGATCCTGTCCGCCGCCACGATCACCATCACGCTGGGTGTGACGGCCTGGGCCGGTGCCACGAGCCAGTCGCCAGCGCTGGCGCCGGCCGACAACAACGCCGAGTCCACGGCGATCGCCCAGAACTTCGTCGCTGAGCCGTCGCCCACGCCGGCGACGGTCCCGCCTGTCACGTCAGCGCCGGTTCCCGGCACGTACACCGTCGCGCCCGGTACCAGTGCCCCGGCGGGAACGGGCGGTGAGCTCGTGCAGTACCGCGTCGAGGTCGAGGACGTGGTCGGGACCTCGCCCGTCGAGTTCGCCGCAGCCGTCGACGCCGTCACAGCGGACCCGCGAGGTTGGACCCAGGCTGGTGCCCGTCGACTGCAGCGCACGGACACGGCGCCACTGCGGATCGTGCTCGCCAGCCCGTCGACCGCCGACCAGCTGTGCGCGCCGTTGAACACCGCGGGCAAGTACTCCTGCCGCAACGGCAACGACGTCGTCATCAACGCCGACCGGTGGACGGTCGGCGTGCCCCACTTTCAGCCGCTGGACCAGTACCGCATCTACGTGATCAACCACGAGCTCGGACACGCGCTCGGCAATCCGCACGAACCGTGCCCCGGTAACGGGCAGGTCGCACCGGTCATGCTCCAGCAGACCATCGGCCTCGACGGCTGCACTCCCAACCCCTGGCCCTAACCCCCGACGAGCGCCCAAGGACCCACCATGACCAACTACCCCTCCGGACCCAGTCCACGACAAGCTTCCACGCGGCGCAGACCTCGTCGGCGGCGGGTTCTCACGTCCCTGGGTCTGGCGCTGGTGCTGACCGGCCTGGGCTTCATCGCCTACGTCGGGTGGGAGCTCTACGGCACCAACATCATCGCCGCCCAGAAGCACGAGGAGATCAAGGAGCAGATCGCCGAAGACTGGTCCAACAACATCGATTCCAACGCGGCCGGTCTCCTACGAGTCGAGCGCTGGGGCAGCGACTACGAGATCCCCATCATCCCCGGCAGCGACCTGCTCGACTCCAAGGGCCGGTCAGCCCTCGCGAGCGGTGTCGGCTGGTACGAGAAGGGCGTCGGCCCCGGCGAAGTCGGCAACTTCATCCTCGGCGGACACCGCAGCGGGCGTGGCGCCGTCTTCAAACGAATCCTCGACCTGCGCGCCGGCGACGTCGTCGAGATCGAAACACGCACCCACCTCTACACCTATCGACTCCGCCAGAACGGAGACGAGATCAAGGTCGAATACACCACCGGCTGGCCACTGTTCCCGGTCCCCGACCCGAACTCGCGCGGCGCAACCCCCACCGAGCCACTACTGACCATGATCACCTGCGCCGAGATGTTCAGCACCGACCTGCGGCGAATCGTGGTCGGCGAGCTCGTCGATGTTCAGGAGAAGCCGCCAGCCACCCAACCAGCCTGAGCCCAAATGAGTACGTGGGTAAAACGAAGCAAGCATCGAGGAGACTGGGGAAATGAAGGTTCAGGTCCTGCACATCGACGAGTGCCCCAACACAGCCGTGGCTAGCGGTCGAGTTCGCGCAGCGTTGGACGCGCTGGGAAAGACCGATGTCCCAGTGGAACTGGTGCTCGTGAAGACGCAGACTGTGGCAGCGTCAACCGATTTTGGGGGATCGCCGACGATCCTCGTCGATGGTCAGGACCTGTTCCCCGAAGCAACGCGTGTGGACACGCTCGCCTGCCGTGTGTACTGGACGACAAGCGGGCTCGCGGGTGCCCCGACATCGGTTCAGATCGAGTCTGCGTTGCGTTCGCGGGACGTGCGAAATGTGCCGTCCGGAGGTCAGAAGTCCGAGCCTTCCGACTGAAAACTTCACGAGCAGCGAGGCCGTGGAGTCGTTTGCCTCGCAACTTCCGACCAGACGAGGTCAGTTGCACAATCTCGGCCACCAACCTCAAGGCGTAACGGAACGCCATTCGAGTACCACGGTGTCGCGCCACAAGCCGTTGAGTTGCGCTATCCGTTCGCGACGGCCAACGACCCGGAAGCCGGCCGCCTCGTGGATCCGGAGGCTGGCGCGGTTCTCGGGGTAGATCGAGGTCTGCAGGGTCCAGAATCCGGCTGTTTCGGCTGCGGTGATCTGGTGCTCGACGAGACGTTTTCCGATGCCCTGTGCTCGGGCCGCGCCGTCGACGTAGACGGACGTCTCGCCGACGCCGCGGTAGCAGTGGCGCGCGGAAGCGGGGGAGACCGACGACCAGCCCACGACGCGTCCGTCCGTCTCGGCGACGAACACCTGTCCGGCCACCCACCGCTGCTCGAGATCCTCGCGCAGAGCGACCTCGGTCTCGAAGGTCGCGTTGGCGGTGGCGATGCCGTCAGCGTAGATGCGGCGCACGTCGTCCCAGTCGTGGTCCTCGATGTGCCGAATCGCCGCCGGCGTAGCCAACACGGTCAGACGGCGACCGGCGTGCGGAGCAGGTCGGCAAGGTCGTCGAGCGCTCCGGGGACGAGTGCGTAGAACGACCAGGTGCCGCGCTTGCTGCGGGTCAGGAGCCCGGCCTCGACCAGGATCTTGAGATGGTGCGAGACGGTCGGTTGCGACAGGGCGACCGGTTCGGTCAGGTCGCAGACGCAGGCCTCGGCCCCCTCGTGCGAAGCCACGAGCGAGAGCAGACGCAACCGTGTGGGGTCACCGATGGCCTTGAACCTTGTCGCGAGGGCGGGGGCGTCCTCGGCGCTCATCGCTTCGCCGACGATCGGTGCGCAGCACGGCGCAGCATCGAGAACGGGAAGGTCGGTGGCCATGCCGTTCAGTATGCCGGACGTATTGAGATGCGTCGATGCATTGGAGAGGTCTCGGAGCTCAGGGTGCGGTCAGTCGGGCGAGCAGTGTCAGGACGCGACGCTCGATCTCGTCGCGGATCGGACGGATCTCCTCGACCGTGAGCCCCTCGGGATCGGTCAGGTCCCATTCCTCGTAGGTCTTGCCCGAGATGATCGGGCACGCGTCACCACAGCCCATGGTGACGACCGCATCGGCAGCGCGGAGCACCTCGTCGGTCCACGGCTTGGGGTACTCGGCCGAGATGTCAACGGCACGTTCGGCCATCGCCGCCACGACGGCGGGATTGATGGTCTCGGCCGGGTGCGAACCGCCGGACCACCCGACAGCCTGCGTCGACGCGTGGCGGGCGAGGAAGCCCATGGCCATCTGCGAGCGACCGCTGTTGTGGGCGCAGAGGAAGAGCACGATCGGCATGCTGTGCTCGCCCTCGATCCGTGCGAGCGCCGTGAGGCGCTGGCGGGCGAAGCGTTCGGCGAGCAGTGGAAGGTGGTGGCCGAACCGCGCGGGGGTCGAGAGCTCGTCATAGGAGTGCTGCAGGAACCGGGAGATCGTGTCCGGTTCGAGGCGGTCGGCGAACTCCGCCAGGAGGCGGTCGGTCGAGGCCGCCAGCGCGGCCCCTTGGTCGATGGCGATGGATGTGCTCATGACGGTCCTCTTTCTGAGGTGGCCTCAAGGTGAGGCAACAGGGTGGACAGGCGGTCGGTGATGCGGGCGAAGGCCTCGTCGAAGGCAGCGTCCGTGCCCTCGGGAACGGGGTCGGGTAGCGACCAATGCAAGGCGACGTCACCGTCGAGCTCCTCGTAGGCCTGGTCGCAGACGGCGATCACGAAGTCGTCGGTGCGCCGGATCGCGTCGATCGACTGGGGAACGTCCTCCAGGCTGAGCCCGTGACGACGGGCGGTCGACTGGGCGCCCGCAGCCACCGCGGAGGCCGGGACGGTGCCGGCAGAGGCGACCTCGATGAGGGTCGACCGTCGCGCCTGCGCCGCAGCCAGCTGGGAGCGGGCGGAGTTGGCCGAACACACGAAGATCACCCGCGGCGCACGGAACGGCTCCCGGACGCCCTCGGCAGCAGCGCGATCGGTCAGGGTCAGGTAGGTCCTACGGCGGTCGCCGTCGGACCGCCGACGGTCGACGATGCCGGCGTCCTGCAGCACCTTGAGGTGATGGGCCATCAGATTCGACGGCAGACCCATCGCCTTCTGCAGCTCACTCGGCGACAGGTCGGTGAACCTCAGCCGGTCGACGATGTCGATCCGCGCCACATCGGCCAGAGCCGCATGCCAAGCTGCCCGACCCTCCGGAGTCATTCGCTCAATGTTCATTGAGTCGAGTTTGACTGAGTGAATAGTTCTCGTCAAGATGTTCCCGTGACCAACTCCGAGACACCGCCCACGGCGGTGCACCCCCTCCCTCGTCGACTTCTCGCCGAAGCCCTGGGCTCCGCGCTCCTCGTGGCCATCGTCGTGGGCTCGGGCATCGCCGCCCAGCGGCTGTCGCCCGACGACGTCGGGTTGCAGTTGCTGCAGAACAGCACCGCCACCGTGCTGGGCCTCGCAGTCCTGATCCTGGTGCTCGGGCCCGTCTCGGGAGCGCATTTCAACCCCGTCGTGACGATCGCCGACTGGTGGCTCGGCCGAGGCGATGCGGATGGATTCAGTGCTCGACACATCGCGCCGTACGTCGCGGCGCAGGTCGCCGGCGCCATCGGGGGTGCCCTGCTCGCCAACGCGATGTTCGAGGCCCCGCAGGGGTTCTCCGGCAACGAGCGCGCGAGCGGGTCGCACCTGCTGGCCGAGGTCGTCGCGACCGCCGGCCTGGTGCTCGTGATTTTCGCGCTGGTCCGCACGGGCCGTGTCGCGCTCGCCGCTCCGGCGGTCGGCGCCTACATCGGGGCCGCCTACTGGTTCACCAGCTCCACGTCGTTCGCGAACCCGGCTGTCAGCGTCGGTCGCGTCTTCTCCGACACCTTCGCCGGGATCGCGCCGTCCTCGGTCGGCGCGTTCACCCTCGCGCAGCTGGCGGGGGGCATCGTCGGCATCGCCCTCTACCCGGCCCGACCCATCCCGCAGCCCCATCAAGGAGATCTCCATGTCTGAGCCCAGCACCTCCAGCACCGCCCGCCCGAGCGTCCTGTTCGTCTGCGTCCACAACGCGGGCCGCTCGCAGATGGCGGCCGGGTTCCTCACCGAGCTCGCCGGCGACAGGATCGACGTCCGCTCGGCCGGTTCGATGCCCGGTAACCAGATCAACCCCGTCGCCGTCGAGGCCATGGCCGAGGTCGGGATCGACATCACCGGCGAGCAGCCGAAGAAGCTCACCGACGAGGCCGTGATCGCGTCCGACGTCGTCATCACGATGGGCTGCGGCGACGAGTGCCCCTACTTCCCGGGCAAGCGCTACGAGGACTGGGTCCTGACCGATCCCGCCGGCCAGGGCATCGACGTCGTCCGCGAGGTGCGTGACGAGATCAAGGCGCGCATCGAGGGTCTGATCGAGTCGCTCGTCCCCGCCGGCAGCGAGGCCTGACGAGATGAGTACTCAGTCCACGAGCAGCGTGCGCAATCTCATCATCATTGGTTCGGGGCCGTCGGGCTACACCGCGGCGATCTATGCCGCGCGGGCCAACCTGGAGCCGTTGGTGTTCGAGGGTTCGGTCACCGCCGGCGGTGCGTTGATGACCACGACTGACGTCGAGAACTTCCCCGGCTTCCCGACCGGGATCATGGGGCCGGAGCTCATGGACAACCTTCGCGCCCAGGCCGACCGCTTCGGCGCTGAGCTCGTCTCCGACGACGTGGTCGAGGTCGACCTCACCGGCGAGGTCAAGACCGTCACGCTCGCCGACGGGGCCACCTACTCCGCCCACGCGGTCGTGCTCGCCACCGGTTCCGGCTACCGCAAGCTCGGCATCGACCGCGAGGACGAGCTGTCCGGCCACGGCGTCAGCTGGTGCGCCACGTGTGACGGCTTCTTCTTCCGCGAGCAGAACATCGTGGTCGTCGGCGGCGGCGACTCCGCCCTCGAGGAAGCCACCTTCCTCACGCGATTCGCCAGCAAGGTCACCCTGGTCCACCGACGCGACGAGCTGCGCGCCTCCAAGATCATGCAGGACCGCGCCCTGGCCAACCCGAAGATCGAGTTCGCCTGGAACTCCGAGGTCGCCGAGCTCCACGGCGAGCACAGCCTCGAGTCGGTCACGCTGCGCGACACCAACACGGGCGAGACCCGCGGTCTCGACGCCACGGGCCTGTTCATCGCGATCGGCCACGACCCCCGCTCGGAGCTGCTGCGCGGCCAGGTCGACCTCGACGACGAGGGCTACGTGCTGGTCAAGCCCGGATCGACTGCCACCAACATCCCGGGCGTCTTCGCGGCCGGTGACCTCGTCGACCACACCTACCGCCAGGCCATCACCGCTGCCGGCACCGGCTGCGCCGCCTCGCTCGACGCCGAGCGGTACCTCGCCGACCTCGAACACGCCGGCACCCCGGCCCGTGACGCCGCACTGATCGGCGAGGCCCACTGATGCCCGACCAGACACCCCGACTCCTGTTCATCTGCACCCAGAACGCCGGCCGCTCCGTCCTCGGGGCGGCACTGGCTCGCACCCGAGGCGGCGACGCGATCCACGTCGAGTCCGGGGGCGTCCGCCCGGCGGCCGCGGCCAACCCGGTCACGATCGCGAGCTTGGCCGAGATCGGCATCGACGACTCCGCCCACGTCCCGTCTGCCGTCACCCCTGAGAGGGTGGCGGACTCGGACGTGGTCATCGCGATGAAGCCCGGACTCGATCTCCCACAGGTCGACTCCGTGCGTTACGAGACTTGGACGCTGCCCGACCCGGACGGCTGGGACGTTGAATCCATCCGCGAGCTGCGAGATGACGTCGACAAGCGAGTGCAGGAGCTCTTGAAGTCTCTCTGACAGGTCCATTGACGTTCTTCGATGTGTGGGTAAACTCGACTTGCATCGAAGAACGTCTATGGACCAGCCGGCTGTATCCGAGGAGACCTGATGAGCACCGTGCCCACCGCTGAACTGCCCGCCGTTGTGATCGGGGCTGGCCCGTCCGGCCTGGCGGCTGCCGCTCACTTGCGCTCGCGGGACATTCCCGTGGTGGTGCTCGAGGCCGGTCCCGCGGTGGGTGCTGCAGTGCGCGAGTGGGGCCATGTGCGCTTGTTCTCGGCGTGGTCCGAGCTCGTCGACCCCGCCGCCGAGGAGCTTCTGGCCGCCAGCGGATGGGGAGCACCTCATCCGAAGCGTTATCCGACCGGCAACGACTGGGTCGGTTCTTACCTGCAGCCACTGGCCGACGTCCTGGGCGACAGCGTGCGCCTGTCCACGAAGGTGCTAGCGGTGACGCGCGCAGGTCGTGACCGCCTCGTCTCCTCGGGTCGTGAGACCTCCGCGTTCGTGGTCCACGTCGAGACCCCGGACGGTCGCGAGACCGTCAGGGCGCGGGCCGTCGTCGACGCCTCCGGCACCTGGACCCGCCCGAACCCGCTCGGGAGCGACGGGTTCCCGGCGATCGGCGAGACCGAGAACGCGAGCCGCATCAGCTACCGCATGCCCGACCTCGCCGACGAGGCGGTCGCCGCGCGGTATGCCGGCAAGCACGTCGTCGTCGCCGGCTCCGGCGCCTCGGCCAAGGGCGTTCTCATCGGTCTAGTCGCGCTTGCTAAGCAGCACCCCGAAACCCGCATCTCGTGGCTCGTCCGTCGCCCGTCGGTCAACGCCACGTTCGCCGGCAGCGGTCAGGACGAGCTGCCCGCTCGCGGCGAGCTCGGCCAGCTCGCCAAGGACGCCGTCGAGAACGGTCCTGTCACGACCGTGAACAGCTTCCGCACCGCTCGCATCGACACCGACGCGCACGGTCGCCTCACGCTGAACTCCGACAAGGGCGCTCAGGTCACCGACGTCGACGATGTCGTCGTCCTGACCGGCTTCCGGCCCGACCTCTCGTTCCTCTCCGAGCTTCGCCTCGACCTCGACCCGGTGCTGGAGTCACCGCGGACTTTGGCGCCGCTGATCGACCCGAACGAGCACTCCTGTGGCACGGTCTACCCTCACGGCGCCGCCGAGCTCGCCCAGCCCGAGCCCGGCTTCTATCCCGTGGGCATGAAGTCCTACGGTCGCGCCACGTCGTTCCTCGCCCTGACCGGGTTCGAGCAGACCCGCTCCGTGGCCGCCGCGATCGCCGGCGACCATGAAGCCGCAGCTCGCGTGGAGCTGACGCTGCCCGACACTGGGGTGTGCGGAGGAGCCGGGACGTTCGAGGACGAGGCGGGTACCGACGGCGGAGGTTGCTGCGGCGCGCCGGCAGGCCCGGCAACTGTGGACCTCGTCGGGCTCACCTCTCGGTGACGACCTGGACGCAGCCCGGCGCGCTTGACGCGACCGGGCTGCGTTGCGCTGTCTGGGTTCTCGATCACCGAGATCACCAGCTGAGGATTCCTCTACTACGCCTTCGCCGTGCTTTCGCCGGACTTCGTCGCGACACCGGTAGGACCAGAACGGTTGGTGTGTGGCTGCCTTCCTAGGGTAGGGGCATGGTTGAACTTGGGACGCTGATGGTCTTGATCGGTTCAGCACTGGCCGTGTTGCAGGCGATATGGGTGATCGCGTCGACGGGACGCCGTCGCGAAACGTTGCGTCGAGAGGGGGCGCGGTCGGATAACCGAGAGGCCGAGATCGTCAGGGTCACGAACGACCTGAGGCTGCGGTGGGGTGATGATGCAGCGGACATCGACAACTACTCCGAGCAGCCGTCGTATCGGCCCGACCCGGATTTGGATCGTCTTCTGAAGGCGAAAGCGACGCTGAAGGCTGCCCGCGGCGCAGACGACTGGGTGTTGACCTACGCGTCTGTGGCGCGGGAAAAGGCGAAGAGCGCGCGCGAGCTTGATGAGGTCGAGGCGGAGTGGCGTCGACTCTGGACGCAAGGGGTGCCAGGCTTGGTTGGCGGACTGATCGCGCTCATCGGTGGGGTCATGACCGCCGTGGGTGGGTCCTAGCGTCGGCATACGCCGTCCGGCGCGGTCTCATCGAAGGTCCCTCGTCCGTCCGTGGGCTCGGATAGATTGAATTGAATCGAAGCTGATGGGCGAAGGAGGTGGGCCGTGGACATCTACTCGACGCCCTTGCTCACGGCTCGCGACGCCGCGACGCACCTACAGATGCCAGAATCCACGCTCGACTCGTGGCTCGCGAACCCCCGGGGTGGCGAACCGTTGGTGCACTCGGTCCGACCCGAGCGGCGTGGTTGGCCGCGAGTGACCTTCGCCGGGGTGGTCGAAGCACATGTCCTGCGTTCCCTGCGCGACCTTGGGTTCCGCATGAGCGAGATTCGCAACGTAGCTGAGATCGTTCGGGAGGAGTTCAAGGATCCGTTCGCGCTCGCCACACAGCGCATCGCATCGGACGGAGCGAGTCTGTTCGTGGAGCTCATCGACCGATCGTTGGTGAACCAGCACCGCCAGGCCCCGATCCGCGAGGTCATCGACGCGCATCTGCGCTTCATCCAGTGGGACGACGAGGGCAAACCTGCCCAGCTGCGCCTGGGCCAGTACCCCGACCGCGCAGAGGTGGTCATCGACCCGCGCTTCGCCTGGGGTCGACCAGTGATGGCCGAGTCCAAGGTTCCGGTCGCAGCGGTGGTGGACCTCTGGATCGCTGGAGAGTCCATGAACACGGTGGCTGAGGAGTTCGATCTGAGCAGGGATGTCGTCGAAGACATCTGCAGGGTTGCGGCCTGACTACTTCGTCGACCGGAGCCTCGGGCGTCTGACCGCCGAGCAACTTCGGGCCGACGGATGGAGGCTTCACCTGATCGCCGATCACTACCCCGACGACGCGGAGAACATCTCTGATCCGGAGTGGATCGCCGAGGGCTGCAGGCAGGGCTGGCCGTTGCTCACCAAGGACAAGGCGATTCGGTATCGAGCCGATGAGTTGGCGGCGATCGCGCCCGGTGCCTCCCTCTTCTGCCTGTCTCGTGCCGATCTGTTGGTGGCCGACATGGTGGCAGCTCTGCAGGCCGCGCGATCTCGGATGGACCGAGCGGTCACTCACGGTGGCGGTGGCTTCTGGCACGTCTACAAGGACGGACAGATCAAGAAGATGTGGCCATGACGTGTGCCTAAACCGCCGGATCTGCGACGGTCGGTTTTGGTCTCAGTTTTGGTCTCAGTTGGACCATGATGTGCCCTGATTGGACGTGATGGGCAGTGATGGAAATCGCTGCAATTCCAGCGAAACAGACTCTGGCGAACTGGCCGAAATTGGCGCTGGCGCGGTTGGAATGCGGGTTGAGTGCAAGCTCTCAGGGGTTCGAATCCCCTATCCTCCGCCGCAATCGGGGCTCGCAGCGTTCGTCGCTGCGGGCCCCGGTGCCGTTTGAGCGCAATGATTCGGGGAGGGACGAGCGACGGAGTCCTCTACCTCCGCCATGAGGCGCTTGTTCCAACCACGTGAGGTTTCACCTCCGGGGATCGGGAGTAAGCGGCTCAAGGTCAGCGCAGCGCCTCGGGACACGGTCACATCGTGATCGCCCACCGTGGCGCTGTTTGCATGTGCGGCACGTGACATCGCGCGCCGATGCGCTTGGTCGGCTCCGAGGACCGCGTCGAACGGCGGGCGAACCTCGGCGTCGTGGATGCCGTCCTCATCGAGGAAGAGCCGTTTGAAGTTGGCGTCATTGAGGCTGCTACGCGCTGCGTCGTTCGCCTGTCGGTAGATCGCGCCGACATCTGCGAGTAGCGCCAGGCATTCCTCGAGTAGCTCAGCACCGGTAGCGAGTGCCTTGCCTGCGTGGTTGCGCTCGGCTTCGACTCGCTCCCGATCTTCACGTAGCTGGTTGATCCGCTGCCGGATCTTGTGCTGCGGGAGACCTTGCTCGGCGAGATCCAGAAGTCGTTCCTCGCGCTTGTCGAGATCGATGACTCGCTTCGTCAGCACGGTTTCGAGCTCGCGGATACTCGACTGCCTCACCGAGCTGTAGGCCGTGCATGGCCGCGATGCCACCGACGACCACGGCAATCAACGCAGCGCGAACCCAGGTGGGTGGCCCCACCCTCGTGGCCGCATCACGAGAGGACATTGCCGCAACGGTAGCCCCACGGCGCGACGACAGCTGGGCGTGGACCGGGTGCGACAGGGTCGGTGGCGGACACGAATCGAGGCCGTCTTCACGCTCTCAAACGGGCGATCTTCTGGGATCGTTCGAGAGCCACACGCAGTCGATTGAAGGCTTCTGCGCGTGCGTGGGCGTTGCGTGGTGACGGGTGCGGGACAGCCAGCACGGGAACAACCCGGGCTGTCTCATCGATCGTCATCAGCCGCATCACACCTTGAAGTGCCGGCATGCCGACGGCGACGACGACGTGGAGGTCGGGCAGAGCCGCCCACAGCTCCTTCAATGCCGGACGCGCCTCCTCAAGGTCTCGCACCAGTGGCGGCCTTCGATGGCCGGTAGCGTCGTAGGTGGGCCACGGCACCACGTTCCATCTCACGTACCCGTCACGGGCCACGCCCGCAGAAGCTCGTGCTGCACGGAGCGCGGCCGCGGTCGGGTCGTCGTTGTCCTCGGTGCTGAACCCGAGGTCACCTGCGGCAACCGTGCGAGGGCCGGGCGACTCCATCAGCACCAGGATCCTCGCGTTCACGCCAGGACCGTCCGGGTCGAACCACGGGACGAACCGCTGCTCGTCGACCGCCGCACGCCAAGCACGGACCAGCGCGTTGAGCGCGAAGACGTGCGGCTCGTCCACTCGGGACCGGCGATCGGTGCTCATCTCGTGCGGGCTTTCGTGGCGATCGCCAGCAGGTGGCGGACCGGACCGGCCGGCGGGCGGCCGCTGCCGACCCACAGCGCGGTGAGGTCGCGCGAAAGGTCCAGCCCGATGATCGGCACCTCGACGAGCCGGCCCGCCTCCACATCGCTGCGCACCGAGCGCCGGCTCATGAACGCCGGTGGGCTGCCTGCGCTGACCGCCGATCGGATGCCGGACGTGGTGGTCAGCTCGACGGCGGGCGCCGTGGCGGTCAAGCCGAGTCGTGCGAGCGCGTCGTCGACGACGCGCCGGGAGCCTGACCCTTGCTCGCGCCACGTCAGAGGCCGGGTGACGATCTCATCTGGCGCCAGCGGCGAGTCCTGTTTGGCCCACGGGTCGTGCGGTGCCGAGTACAGGCCCAGCTCGTCGCGAGCGACGACCAGTGATGCCAGGTCGCCGGGGTCGGCACCGTCCTCGACGAAACCGATGTCGGCCGACCCGTCCGCTACGGCCGTCCGCACGTTCTCGCTGTTGGTGGCGGTCAGGCTGACGACGGTGTCGTGCTGCTGGCGAAGCCGAACCAGCCACAGGGGAAGCAGGTGCTCGGCGACGGTCATGCTCGCCGCGATGCTCAGCTGGTGCGTGCGGTCGTCGCGCAAGGTCGCGATCGACTCGTCGATCTCCTGAGCGAGATCGATCAGACGTGAGGCCCAGCCGACCATCAGGACACCGGACTCAGTGAGCGTCGATCCTCCGGCAGCACGACGCAGGAGGGTCAGTCCCGTCTGGGCCTCGACGGCTCTGAGCCGTTCGGATGCCGATTGCTGGGTGATGCCGTTCGCTCGACCCGCAGCGCCGATGCTGCCATGAGTGGCCACGTCGACCAGCAGCTGAAGAGCAGCCAGGTCGGGGATGTTGCGCATCTGCCTAGACTACGTGTCCTCCACAGGTCTGCCCTGTGGAGCCACAGGGTGACGGGTTCTACCGCGATCCGCGCATCGAGACCACGGTGGAGTCATGACCACCGCACACCTGACGACGACCAGCGAGCCCGCCGCCTGCAGCACCCGCGACCGATCGGGCTGGCTCCGCGAGCTCGAGGGCGCTCCGGCTCTCGGCTTCATCGGACCCAACTGGTTTGCCTCGGTCATGGGCACCGGCATCGTCGCAGTCGCCGCTGCCTCCCTGCCCTTCTCCGTCCCGGGGATCACGGTCTTCGCCACCACCGTCTGGGTCCTCGCCCTCCTGCTTCTCGTCGTGGTGGTCGTGGCGACTGCCGGCCACTGGACGTTGCATGGCGAGGTGGCCCGCGGTCACCTGGACGATCCGGTGATGTCGCACTTCTACGGCGCGCCCGCGATGGGACTCATGACCGTTGGTGCCGGCGCAGTGCTGGTGGGACATCACCTGATCGGCATGACTGCGGCGCTGGCGCTGGACTGGGTGCTGTGGACCGTCGGGACCCTGCTCGGTCTGACCACGGCCGTGCTGGTGCCGATCCGTGCCTTCACCTCGCACGAGGTCCACGAGGACTCCGCCTTCGGCGGCTGGCTCATGCCCGTGGTCCCGCCCATGGTCAGTGCCGCCACCGGCGCTGCCCTCATCCCGCACCTACCGGCCGGCCAGGCCCAGCAGACGATGCTGCTGGCCTGCTACACGTTCTTCGGCCTCACTCTCATGTGCAGCATCGTCATGATCGCGTTCATCTGGAACCGGCTTCTGCGCCACGGCATCGGAGCCGCCGGCGCCGTGCCCACGCTCTGGATCGTCCTCGGTCCCGTCGGTCAGTCGATCACTGCGGCCCACCACCTCGGCAACGTGACCCCCGACGTGCTGGACAGCCCCTACGGCACTGCGTTCCACGCCTTCGCCCTCGTTTACGGCATTCCCATGTGGGGATTCGCGATGCTGTGGTTGGCGATCGCCGCCACCCTCACCGCCCGCACCGCCAAGGAAGGACTTCCGTTCAGCCTGACGTGGTGGTCCTTCACCTTCCCGGTCGGCACCGTGGTCACCGGCACGTCGGGGCTGGCCCAGCTGACCGGCAACCACGTGCTCCAGGTCGCGGCCGGCGCACTGTTCATCCTCCTTCTCAGCGCCTGGGCCGTCGTTGCCGTCCGCACCCTTCGCGGCGTGCACTCTGGGAAGTTGCTCAAGAAGCCCTGAACTCCGACAGACCCATACCTCCGATGAAGGGGAAGCCCTGATGAAGACGCCCCGTCAGAGCACGATCGAATGGTCCGTCGCCACCATGTTCATCTGCGGACTCATGCTCCTAGTCCTGGCGCAGAACGACACGCTCCAAGCCCTCCCGTGGACCAATTTCGGGCTCGCCCTGGCCGGCTTGAGCGCCGTCATGGGAATGGCTCTGGCCATCGCCGAAGCCGACATCTGGCCCGAGCTGGACATCACTGACTATGCCGAGCGCACCGAGCAGACCATCACCGCGTGGTCGGGCATGAACGGCCAGCAGGGCGGCGACCCGGCCAAGCTCGCCGTAGCACTCGTGACCCTGTCGGACTCCGGCGACCTGCCGCTGCGCTTCCTCGCCGGAAGCGACGTCATGGCCGGAGTCGAGCAGAACCTCGCCACCATTCAGGAGCAGATCAACGCCCACCGGGAGCTGTCGGCCTCGCTCGCCTACGACGCCTGAGCCACAGTCTTGGTGTTGCTGACCATGGCCTGGCGATGCGATCGGGTGCGCGGAGGCTCGTCGGTTTTGGTCTCAGTTTTGGTCTCAGTTGGACCATGATGTGCCCTGATTGGGCGTGATGGGCAGTGATGGAAAACCCTGCAATTCCAGCGAAACAGACTCCGACGAACTGGCCGAAATTGGCGCTGGCGCGGTTGGAAAGCGGGTTGAGTGAAAGCTCTCAGGGGTTCGAATCCCCTATCCTCCGCCGGTGCCAGGGCTCGTAGCGTTCTTTGCTGCGGGCCCTGGTGCCGTTTGGACAGGGACCTGGCGCTCCTGGTCTCGCCCGACCATCCCCACCTCTCGACGCAGGCATTTCTCGCCAGGGTTGACGCGAACCTCTCCGAGCGCCTGGAACAGGGTTCCGGGCGCAGCGGTGGTGGGCCTCTGGATCGCCGTTGAGGCCGTGTGACTCGAGCAGGAGCTCGTTCAGAACGGGGTGCGCCCGGCCGACCTGATGGGGCCGGTCGGACGCACCGCGGACCTCACGGGGCGAGGAGCGCTTCCATCTCGGCGATCTCGGTGGTCTGAGCTGCTTCGATCTGCTCGGCCAGGGCGATCGCGTCCGGGTTGGTGCCGCTGTCGATCTCGGCCTTGGCCATGATGATGGCGCCCTCGTGGTGCTCGATCATCATGGTCAGGAACATCTGGTCGAACTCAGTGCCGGTGGCGTCCTCCAGATCGGACATGTCCTCGTCGGACATCATGCCGGGCATGGCGGACTCCGAGCCCTGACCGTGGTTCATCTCGGAGTGCTCGTCGGTGCTCTCTTCTGAAACACCCCACTCCTGCAACCAGGTGGTCATGGTCTCGATCTCGGGGTCCTGCGCTGCTTCGATACGGCTGGCGATGTCGAGGATCTCGGGACTGGTGGTCCGGTCCTGCGCCAAGGCGGCCATCTCGGTGGCCTGCTCGTGGTGGGGGATCATCTCCTGGGCGAAGGTGACGTCGAACTCGGTCACGTCGTCCGGTAGCGAGGCAGAGCTGTCGTCGCCGGAGCAGGCCGTCAGGGCCAGAGTGGTGGTGGCGGCGATGACGGCCGCGATGAGTCGTGTGCGCATGGGTGTTCTCCTTGAGTGCTGATGCTTTCGGGGTCGTCGAGGACCGGCGTCGAGGCGCCGGTGTCACGACCGATCAGCAGCGGAGGACGGAAGTGCGTTGTCGCGGTGTCAGGCTCTGCCAGGCGGGCCGTTCCCACCCGAGCGTGATCATCGTCGGCACAGGGAGCTGCTCGATGACGCGCCGCAGCCCGCGTGCGCGGACGAGGACGACGCCGATCGCGATCGACACGAGCATGGCGATGCACATCGCCATCAGAGGGCCGCATCCCCGGTCGTCCGCGGGTGCTCCGTGATCGCCACCGGCATCTGCGGTCGTGGCGTGAGCGGCGCTGCCGTGTCCGTGGCCGTCGCCGGTCATCGGATCCCCGACTTGGGCGACCTGGCTGCTGTGGGAGGCGGCGTGGCCCTCGTCCAGGGTCATCAGCGAGTGCATCGCCACCAGACCCAGCACGACCAAGGGCGCGCCCACGGCGAGCGCGACTCGGAGAAGTCGTGCCCGCAGTCGTCGGTAAACCGTGCTGGACATCGTCACGATCGTACGGACCCTGCGTATGGGCACCGGCCAAGGCGGTCAGCCGCGGTCTCTCGGACCGACCCGCCACGGCCGGGACCGACGCGGCGAGGTCCCTACAGGGTGACGTTGTGCTCGCGGAAGTACGGCTCGATGTCGACCGCCTTGCCGCCGCCGGGCTTGGCCTCGACGTGCAGGTGCGGACCGGTCGATCGACCGGTCGACCCCGTGTACCCGACGGTCTCGCCGGCCTCCACGTGCTGGCCCACCTCGACGACGATGCGGCTCTGGTGGCAGAACATGATCACCAGATCCTCGGCGTCGAGCTGGATCTGCGTCATGTTCCCGCAGTTGCCGGAGTACGAGGCGGCGATGACGGTGCCCGCCGCGACCGACACGATGGTCGACCCGGAGGGTCCGGCGAGATCCAGACCGCTGTGCCCCTTGCCGTACAAGGAGTTGACGTCACCGAAGTGGCCCGAGATGCGGTACCCCGTGACCGGCAGGACCCACTGGTTCGCGCGGAGCGCCTCCGCCTCGGTCTGGAGCTCGTCCGCTCTCGCCTGCGAACCCGCGAGGACCTCGCTCTGCGCCTGGATGACCTGCTCGGCCTGCGCCTGGGTCTGCTGCTCGAGCACGACGCGGTCGAAGTCCCGGCTGACGTCCGGGCCGGTGTCGTAAGAACCTGACAGGGCTCGCTGGTCGCTGAACGGCACCCCTTGGTCCGGAGGACCGGCAAGAGCGACCGAGCCCCAACCGGCCACGATCATGGCGACGGCACCGACAGCCGCAATCGGGGGACGGAGCGTGAGGGACCGACGGCGCTCGGTGACGAGACGGCGCTTCGGCGCTGCAGATCCCACGCTCATCCTTTGGTCCGTGAACAGTCAACCTGGGCGAGGCTACCGGAGGTGCGATGGTCGCCGCTGGTCGTCGCAGCGGTCTGGCTCCACGACGTGACAACGTGATCGGGGCCGGTAGTCGTTGTCGTGTTGACATGCAAACATGCGCATATCAAGATCTCTGGATGGCGGACGATGACCTCGCGCACAGGTACCGACGGGTCTCCGATCTCTTCGGGGCCCTGTCGTCGCCGGTGCGCTCGGCTGTCGTCCACCGGTTGTCCGAGGGCGAGCAGACCGTCGGGCAGCTGGTCGAGTGGTCGGGTCTGTCCCAGCCGCTCGTCTCCCAGCACCTTCGGGTGCTGCGGGGCGCACGCCTGGTGACCTCCGAGCGTCGGGGGCGCGAGGTCGTCTATGCCTTGACCGACGAGCACGTGACGCACGTGTTCCTCGATGCCTTCCACCACACCCAGGAGCACTCTCATGACCGTGACTGACCACCCCACCGCCGAGCGCCACGCCCACACCCACGGGCCCGGCTGCGGCCACGACGCGGTCGTCCACGAGGACCACGTCGACTACCTGCACGACGGCCACGCCCACCACGAGCACGACGGTCACTACGACGAGTGCACGACCTGCTCGTGCGCCGACTGCACCGACACGTGCGCGACGTGCACCTGCACCTCGTGCACGTGCGAGACGTGCAACCACAACGTCTGCGCCTGTGACAACTGCAGCGACGACCACCAGTGCGCCAACTGCATCTGCGCCGACTGCACCTGCGCCACCTGCAAGCACGCCGCCTGAGCGACGCCTGGCCACGAGCCCGCTGACCCGCCTCGGGTCAGCGGGCTCGCGCTGTCACGCCCCGGAAGTCCAGGTCGACCACGGTCGGCCGTCCGCCGGCGCGAGCTCGTCCCCGCCCTGCCGTTACGGTCATGGGGTGACTCCTGCGAAGACCCCCGGCTCGTGACGCCCTCGGCGGCGCCGACCTCGAACCATCCGGCCGCCGTCCTGGCGCAGGCCGGCCGCCGGCGCACGTTCGCGGTCATCTCCCACCCGGATGCCGGCAAGTCCACGCTCACCGAGGCGCTGGCGCTCCACGCCCACGCGATCACCGAGGCGGGTGCCACGCACGGCAAGGCGGGACGCAAGGCCACCGTCTCGGACTGGATGGAGATGGAGCAGGCGCGCGGCATCTCGATCTCCTCGACCGCGCTGCAGTTCGAGTACGAGGGCACGGTCTTCAACCTGGTCGACACCCCGGGGCACGCCGACTTCTCCGAGGACACCTACCGCGTGCTCTCCGCCGTGGACTTCGCCGTGATGCTCCTCGACGGCGGCAAGGGCCTGGAGCCGCAGACCCTGAAGCTCTTCGACGTGTGCCGCCGCAGCGGTATCCCGGTCATCACGGTCGTCAACAAGTGGGACCGGCCGGGCCTTGACCCCCTCGAGCTCATGGACCAGATCCAGACCGAGATCACGCTGCACCCGACGCCCCTGACCTGGCCGGTCGGCATCGCCGGTGACTTCCACGGCGTGATCGACCGCCGCGACGGCACCTGCATCGAGTACCTCCGCACGGCCGGGGGCGCCACGATCGCGCCGCAGGCGACCCACTCCCCGGAGGAAGCCGCCGAGCTCTTCGGCGAGGTCTGGGAGGCCGCCCGCGAGGAGGCCGACCTGCTCGACGCGTCGGGCAGCACGTACGACCGCGAGACGTTCCTCGCCGGCCAGTCGACCCCGGTGCTGTTCGCCGCAGCCGCCCTCAACTTCGGCGTCGGCCAGCTCCTCGAGACGATGCTGACGGTGGCGCCCGCTCCGGGCCCCCGGCCGGGTGTCGACGGGGAGCCGCGCCCGGTCGATGCCGACTTCAGCGCGTTCGTGTTCAAGATCCAGGCCGGCATGAACACCGCCCACCGCGACCACGTGGCCTATGCGCGCATCTGCTCGGGCGTCTTCCGTCGCGGCGACGTGCTGACCCACGCGCAGAGCGGACGCCCCTTCGCGACCAAGTACGCCCAGAGCCTGTTCGGTCGGGATCGCGAGACCGCCGAGATCGCCTTCCCCGGTGACGTGATCGGCCTGGTCAACGCCTCCCAGCTCGCCATCGGCGACACCCTCTACGCCGAGTCGCCGGTGCAGTTCCCGCCGATCCCGAGCTTCGCGCCGGAGCACTTCGCGGTCATCAGGGCGCGCGACACCGGCCGGTACAAGCAGTTCCGTCGCGGGATCGAGCAGCTCGACCGCGAGGGCGTCGTGCAGGTCCTGCGCTCGAACCTGCGGGGCGACCAGGCGCCGGTGCTCGCCGCGGTCGGTCCCATGCAGTTCGAGGTGGTGGTCGACCGTCTCAAGCGCGAGTTCTCGACCGAGGTCGGCCTCGACCACCTCGACTACCAGCTGGCGCTCCAGGTCGATCGCGCCGGCGCCGACACCGTCAACTCGTCGGCCGGTGCCGAGGTGCTGGAACGGACCGACGGCACCCTGCTGGCGGTCTTCACCGATCGGTGGCGCATGCAGCGCATCGCCCGCGCCCATCCCGAGCTCGCGCTGACGTCGTTGGCCGCCGGCGTCGTCTGAGCTCTGCGGTGTGGGGGCGGGCACTCCGTCGTCCCGGCAAGCGCTTCGCCGGTCGTCCTGCCGGCATCGGGTCTGTCCTGAGGCGCCGGCCAGCAGGAGCACACCGCGCGCACAGTCAGGTTGCGTACAGGTGGAAGCACCCACGATGAGTCCGAGTGGTCGACCAGCGATCGCTCGGCGATCCATCAGCCCGACCTCGGGCGGAGAGTGTGGACACCATGAACACCTCACCCACAGCGCCGCGGGCGGCTCTCGCCGCCCGGGCGAGGAAGCACTTCGCGGCGATCGCCGCCTCCAGCGTGCTGCTGACCGGTGGTCTGGCCGCCGTCACGGCGGCCCAGACCGTCTCGGCCGAGCCGAGCACGACCGTCCCGGACGGGTCCGGGACGTCGGGGACCACCGGGTCGAACGGACCCACCTCCGACACCTCTGGTTCCACCGGGCTGACGTCGCCCCAGCCGGGATCGGCGCCGGATGCGGGGAGCAACGCGTCATGAGCGCCTCGGCGGTCTGGCAGGACTGGACCTGCACCGTGCGACTGACCGTGACCGATCCGGCGGCGCTCGGTCCGGCCCGGCGGTTCCTCGTCGACCTCATGGGCGAGGTCGAACAGGCAGCGAGCCGGTTCCTGGCGACGTCCGACGTCAGTCGGGTCAACGCGAGGTCGGGCACCTTCGTGCCGGTCGGCGGCCGCACCCTGGCGCTGGTCGACGTCGCCCTCGACGCCGCCGCGGAGACCGAGGGACTGGTCGACCCGACGGTCGGGCGGCAGCTCCTGCACGCCGGGTACGACCGCGACATCGAGCTGATCCGCGGACGGTTGATCGAGACGGACGCCGACCGACTGCCGTCGCCCGCCGACTGGCGGCAGGTGCGGGTCGACCACGAGCTGTCCCGCGTCGGCGTGCCCCGCGGGGTGGTGCTCGACCTCGGCGCGACCGCGAAGCCGTGGACGGCCGACGTCGCCGCCCACACGATCGCCGCGGTCCACGGCACGGGAGTCCTGGTCGAGATCGGCGGTGACCTCGCGGTGGCCGGACGGAAGGACGTCCCGTGGCAGGTGCACGTCAGCGAGGTCAGCGGCGGCCGCGGGGAGCAGATCGGACTCACACATGGCGGTGTGGCGACGTCGTCCTCGGCAGCTCGTGCCTGGTGCACGCCCTCCGGCGCGGCGCACCACATCATCGATCCGCGTACCGGCCGGCCTGCCGACGGGCCCTGGCGCACCGCCACGGTCTGGGCCCGCAGCGCGGTGGACGCCAACACTGCCAGCACCGCGGCGATCATCCTCGGCGTGGAGGCGGAGGCGTACCTGGCCGAGCTGGAGCTGCCGGCCCGACTGGTCGACCATGCGGGTCGCGTCCGCACCGTCGGTGCGTGGCCGGCGAACGCCGAGGCGGCGTGATGACGCTCTGGTACCTGGCGCGGGCCGCAGGCCTGGTCGCCCTGATCGCCTTCACGGCCTCGACCGTGCTCGGCGCTCTGGCGTCGTCGCGGTCGCGTCCGAGGAGCTGGGCCGCGATCGACCGGCGGTTCCTGACACAGATGGCGCACCGGTCGGCTGCGATCACGGGGCTCCTCGCCCTGCTGGCCCATGTCGGGATCCTCGTGATCGACAGCTACGTCGACGTCAGCGTGACCGGCGCAGTGGTGCCGTTCACCGCCGGTTTCGCGCCGTTCGCACTGGGCCTCGGCACCCTCGCGACCTACGCGATCGTCCTGGCCGCCGTCGCCGGGGCCGCCCGCGGACGCCTCGCTGCCTCGGCCCGCGCTGCTCGCACCTGGCGCACGGTGCACGTGGCCGCCTACCTGGGGTGGACCCTCTCGATGGGCCACGGCCTGCTCGCGGGGACCGACACCGGAGCGATGTGGTCGACCGCCGTCTACGCCACCTGTGGCATCGCCGTCGCCGTCGCCGTCGTCATCCGCCTGATCGGACTCGATCGGGCGGCGAACCAGCCGCTCGCCACCGCCCGCCGCCTCACGAGGAGTGCGTCATGACCGTCATCGACACCCCCACGACTGTGCCCTCCCGTCCCTTCGGTGCCCCGCGGGTGCTGGCGGGCATCTCGCCCGACCGTGCCCTCACCTGGACGGAGCACCGGGCCGTCCACGGGGTCCCGGCCCTGCGCCCGCGCGCCTGGCTCACCGATGCGATGCGAGCCGTGAACCTCCTGGGGCGCGGCGGCGCGGCCTTTCCCGTGGCGGTCAAGCTCGAGGCCATGCCGTTCGGCGGCCCGATGACCGTGCTGGTCAACGGCAGCGAGGGAGAACCGGCGAGCTACAAGGACCGCGCCCTCATGACGGTCGCCCCCCACCTCGTGATCGACGGGGCCCTCGTCGTGGCCCGCGCGCTCGGCGCGACCGCCGTGACGGTCGCCGTCCACGACAGCCGCGCCCACGCGTCGCTCGCCGCCGCGCTGGACGAGCGGCCGGACGCGGACGCCATCACGGTGGTGCACACCCGGTCGGGGTTCGTCGCGGGGGAGATCCGCGCTGTGGTCAACGGTCTCAACACCGGACAGGCGCGCCCCGGAGGTCGTCGCGATCTGCCGCACGACCACGGCCTGGCCGGACGCCCGACCTTCGCCTCGAACGTCGAGACCTTCGCCCAGGTCGCGGTGCTCGCGCGGCTCGGGGCCGCCGGATACGCTGCTGCCGGGACTCGCGACGAACCGGGCACCAGCCTCGTCACGCTCGTCGGCGACGTGATCCAGGCAGGCGTGCTCGAGGTCGCGAACGGCACGCGACTCGACGCCCTGCTGCCCGGCCGTCCCGGCGCTCTGGTCCTCGTCGGCGGGTTCCACGGCACCTGGGTCCGATCGACGGCTGGCCTGACGGTCGACCGCGCCGCACTGCGCGCCTCCGGGTCCCCGCTCGGTGCCGGCGTCATCGCCCGTCCACATGCCGACACGTGCGTGCTCGCCGAGGTCGCGGTCGTCAGCCAGTGGCTGGCCGACCAGTCCGCCGGGCAGTGCGGCCCGTGCTTCTTCGGGCTTCCAGCGCTGGCCGACGACGTGCGGGCGTTCGCTGCCGGGCGAGGTTCCGAGGCCCAGGTGGTTCGCCGCGCGGGACAGGTGCGAGGACGCGGCGCGTGTGCCCATCCGGATGGTGCCGTGCAGTTCATGTCCTCGGCGATCGTCGCCCTGGCCGACGACATCGCGGTCCACCGGGCGCACGGCACGTGTGGTCGCCCGCCGTCGACCATCTTCCCGCTCCCGAGGAGTGAGTCATGACCACGGTCCACGTCGACTGGACCCGCTGCGACGGGCACGGTGTCTGTGCACGCCTCCTCCACGAGAAGATCACCCTCGACGAGTGGGGCTTCCCGCTGGTCGCCGACCCGGAGATCGAGCCGTACCTGGTCGGGGCCGCCCGACAGGCGGCGGTCGCCTGCCCGGCTCTCGCCCTGCGCCTGCAGTGAGCCGAGCCGGGGCCACGCCGGCCTGCCGTGGTGCACGATGGGCGACGTGACCCGCATCGGCATCTGTGAGGACGACGCATCAGTGCGTCGCGTGCTCACGGACGCCTTCACGCTGCACGGCCACGAGGTCGTGATCGCCCGCAATGGCCAGGAGGCCGTGGCCAACCTCGGTTCCTCCTCGGGCGTCGACGTCCTCGTGATCGACATCGGACTGCCCGACGCCGACGGTCGCGACGTGTGCCAGGCGCTGCGTGCGTCCGGCCAGCACGCCCCGGTGCTGTTCCTGACCGCGCTCGACGCCGTCCACGACCGGGTGTCAGGGTTCAACGCCGGCGGGGACGACTACGTCGCGAAGCCGTTCGCCGTCGCCGAGGTGCTCGTGCGACTCGATGCCCTGACTCGCCGTGCGCGCGCAGCGCCCGAGACGACCACGGGTCTCCGACTCGACCCGGCACGGTTCTCGGTGCGTCACGGCGACCTCGAGGAGCGGTTGACCCCCACCGAGTACCGCTTCCTGGCGACGTTGGCCGCTCAGCCGGGCACCGTCGTCCGCCGCCGAGCTGCGGTCGTCGCGGCCTGGCCCGACGGGACGCTCGTCAGCGAGAACACGATCGACTCCTACGTGCGGCGCCTCCGCGTGAAGCTCGCCGCCGTCGAGTCGCCCGTCAACCTGGAGACCGTGCGCGGCGTCGGGTTCGTGCTCCAGTGAGACGTCACGGCACCGGCCTGCGCGGCCGCATCGTCCGGTCCACGGCCCTCGTGACCGCGGTGGCGATGGCGGCGGTGATCGGCACGGTTCTTCTGGTCCTGGCGGCCCTGACGCGTGACAGCGTCACCACGGCGCTCGAGGACCGACTCGAGCTCGTGCTCGCGACGTCCGGGGCGGGTGACGGTGACGGCGACACCGGTCCGGGACTCGCCGCCCCCGACGACGCGATCGACGAGGCCGTCTGGATCTTCGACGACTCGGGCCAGCAGGTGCGGGGCCCCGACGCCGGCCAGAACGTGCAGGACGCGGCCGAGTCGTTGGCGGACGTCGCCGAGCGGACCAGCCTCGAGCAGCGGGAGCGGCTCTACCTGGCCGCGCCGTTGCCGGCGACGAGATCCGGTGGCCCGGCCGGAGTGGTCGTCGTGTCGGAGTCGCTCGAGCCGTACGAACGCACCCGCAACCTGGTCGCGATCGGTCTGGGGGTTCTCGGCGTGATCGTCACGGTCGGGACCAGCGCGATCGCCGCCTGGACGGTGCGCCGCGCGCTCGCCCCGGTCGGGTCGATGGCGATCAGCGCCGAGGAGTGGAGCGAGCACGACCTCGACTCACGGTTCGCCACCTCCCCCGGTGGCGGTGACGAGATCGCCGCGCTGGGTGACACGCTCAACCTGCTGCTCGACCGTGTCGCCGGCGCCCTGCGCGGCGAGCAACGTCTGACGGCCGAGCTCGCCCACGAGCTCCGTACCCCGCTCACCGCGATTCGTGGCGAGGCCGAGATCGCGCTCATGATGGCTCCGGAGGACCGCGTCGCCGGACGTCTTCGGGAGGTCGTCGCCCTCGTCGAGCGGATGAGCACCACGATCACGACGCTGCTCGACGTGGCCCGCGGCGAGGGTGATCGCGGCGCGACCTGTGGTCCGCTCGAGATCGTCCGGGCCGTCCTTGCGGACCAGCACGAGCGACCGGGCGTGAACACTCACGTCGTCATCGCCGTCGGCCTCCCGGACGCGGCCGCACCTCTGGCGCTGGCGACCCGCGCTCTGGCACCCGTGGTCGACAACGCCATGACCCACGCATCCACGTCCGTCACGATCACCGCGACCACCCACGATCGGCGCGTCGAGATCAGCGTCACCGACGACGGACCGGGGGTGGGCGCAGCTGGCGTCGCGGATGTGTTCGCCCCGGGTGCGCGCGGCGGCGACAGCGCCGGCGCGGGACTCGGCCTGGCGCTCGCGCGACGCGTCGCGCGCTCCCTCGGCGGCGACGTCGTCCTGACCCGCGATCACGATCCGACGGTCTTCACCCTGTCCCTGCCGCGCCCCTGATCGCAGTCAGGTGGCTGGCAGGTTGCCGAGGCCACGTTGACTGCATGACCCACACCACACCCGACCGGACCGCCGTCGCCGCGGGCGACGGGGCCGACGTACCCCGCTCCCACCGCACTGACCGCGGTGCCTGGACCGAGACCCTGGCCACCAAGGTGCCCGAGGTCATCCTGCTGTTCTGGGTCGTCAAGATCCTCTCGACGACCGTCGGTGAGACCGCGGCCGACTTCCTCTCCGAGAACCTCGGTCTCGGACTGCCGGCCACGACCGCGATCATGAGCGTGCTGCTCGCTGCCGCCCTCGTCACGCAGCTCGCGGCGCGACGCTACGTGCCGTGGGTGTACTGGCTGACCGTCGTGCTGGTCAGCGTCGTCGGGACGTTGTTCTCCGACAACCTCGTCGACAACCTCGGCGTGAGTCTCTGGACCACGACGGCGATCTTCGGCGCAGGCCTCGTGGTCGCCTTCGTCGCCTGGTACCGCAGCGAACGCACCCTCTCGATCCACACGATCGTCACGCGCCGACGTGAGGCGTTCTACTGGACCGTCATCCTCCTCGCGTTCGCCCTCGGCACCTCGGCCGGCGACCTCGTCGCCGAGAAGCTCGCCTTCGGGTACGTGCCGTCGGCCCTGGTGTTCGGCGCCGTCATCGCCCTGATCCTGGTGGCTCACCTCAAGCTCGGCCTCAACGCCGTCGTCGCGTTCTGGGCGGCCTACATCCTGACGCGCCCGTTCGGCGCCTCGATGGGTGACTTCCTGACCGCGGCGCCGGCGGACGGCGGGCTCGGGCTCGGGACGAACGCGACCAGCGCTCTCTTCCTGGCCGTGATCATCGCGGTCGTGGCCTGGTTCACCGTGCAGAACCGCCGTCAGACCCGCGGGGTCACCGCGTGATCGCCGTCGTCACGCCGGCCCTGGTGGCGCTCGGGCCCCTGGCCCTGCTGCTCGTGATGGCGATCGTCTTCGCCGAGACCGGGCTGCTCGTGGGGTTCTTCCTGCCGGGCGACTCGCTCCTGTTCATCATCGGAGCGCTCGTCGCCTCCCACGTCGTGCACCTGCCGCTGTGGACCGTCGCCGCTGGCGTCGTCCTCGCCGCCGCGGCCGGCGACCAGGTCGGGTACCTCATCGGCCACCGATGGGGACCGCGGATCTTCGCCCGGCCCGACTCCCGACTCTTTCGCCAGGAGCACGTCGCGGTGGCCGAGGAGTTCTTCCTCAGGCACGGTCCGGTCGCCGTGATCGCGGCACGGTTCGTTCCCGTGGTGCGCACCTTCACGCCCGTCGTCGCCGGTGTCGCCATGATGCCGCGCCGGCGCTTCACGATCTACAACGTCGTCGGAGCCCTGGCCTGGGGGATCGGCATCGTCGTCGCGGGCTTCTTCTTCGGCGGGCTCGCGTTCGTCGCCCACCACATCGAGCTCATCGCGATCGCTCTCGCGCTGCTCTCCCTCGTGCCGGCCGCCACCACCGTCGTGCGAGCCCGTCGGCATCGGACGCCGGCGGCGTCGTGCGACGGGGCGCAGTCAGGTGGCGTGCAGGTTCGTGACGTCAGCGTGTCGCCATGAGAAACCTCCGTCCAACCGTCCCGCACGGGGCTACCGTGCAGCAGACGTGCCTGCGTCCCGTGCCAGGAGGCACCCATGCCTGAAACCGTCTTCGGACTCCCGCTCCACCCGCTCATCGTCCACGGCACGGTCGTGATCGTTCCCCTGGCGGCGATCACCGTGCTCCTGGCCGTGCTGTGGCCGAGGTTCCGGAACTGGGCGGGGCCCCTTCCTGCTGGGCTCGCCGTGGTGGGTCTGGTCCTCGTGCCGCTGTCGACGTCCTCGGGTGAGAACCTCGAGCGCAGTGTCGAGGAGACCCGATTGGTCGAGCGGCACGCCGAGCTCGGCGACCAGCTCCTGCCGTTCATCGCCGTCCTGGCGGTGGCGGCGGTCGGACTGTGGCTCGTCGGTCGCCGCGAGCGCTCGGGCTCGTCGTCGCCCAAGGGCCTGCTGATCGTGCTCGTCGCCCTGGCCGTGGTCGCCGCGGTCGGCACCACCGTGCAGGTCGTGCGTATCGGGCACAGTGGTGCCGAGGCGGCCTGGAGCGACGTCGCGAGATCCTGACACCGATGCCCCGTCAGAACCACCACGAGGAGACCCCATGACCGCCGCTGGAGGCCACGACGGAGAACCGCACGACCCGGCGATGGGAGCGCGCCTGAACTGGCTCCGAGCCGGCGTGCTGGGCGCCAACGACGGCATCGTCTCGACCGCGGGACTCGTGGTGGGCGTCGCCGGTGCCGACGCCTCGCGGGGAGCGATCTTCACCGCGGGACTCGCCGGTCTCGTGGCGGGTGCGGTGTCGATGGCGTTGGGCGAGTACATCTCCGTCAGCAGCCAGCGCGACAGCGAGCGCTCTCAGCTGGACCTGGAGGCCCGGGAGCTGGAGGAGTCGCCGGAGGCCGAGCTGACCGAGCTCGCGGGTCTCTACGAGCGCAAGGGCCTGACGCCCGAGACGGCGCGCCGAGTCGCCGAGGAGCTGACGGCACACGACCCGCTGGCGGCCCACGCCGACATCGAGCTGGGCATCGATCCCGACGACCTGACCAGCCCCTGGCAGGCCGCAGTCGCCTCGGCCATCGCCTTCACCCTCGGTGCGCTGCTGCCGCTGGCGGCGATCATGCTCGCGCCCGAGCCGACGCGGGTCCTGTGGACCGTGGTCGTCGTGCTGGTCGCCCTCGCGATCGCCGGCGTCGTCAGTGCCCGGCTCGGGCACAGCAGCGCGCGCCTGGCGGTGACGCGGATCGTCGTGGGCGGTGGCGCCGGGCTCGCGGTGACCTACGCGATCGGCCGGCTCTTCGGCACGGCGGTGGGGTAGCCGCGACCGGCTACCTGTCCCCTCCGCCGGAGAGAAGGCGAGGAGGCCCGCTCGACTGTGTGACACTGTGCGGGACGCCCCTCCTGTGAACCTCATGGCTCGCGCGCCAGGAGCATCATGGATGTCCGTCGCCTGCTGTCCGACATGGCGCTCGAGGTGCAGCACCTCACGCCTGCCGAGACGTTCGAGCGGATCGCCCACTACGCGCGGACGGCCGTCGACGCGCGCGACTCGGGCATCATGATGGTCCGGGCCCGGGCGAAGGTCGCACCGGTGTCCAGCACCTCCGACGACGTCGACCGAGCCCACCGGCTGCAGGTCGAGTGCGGCGAGGGTCCCTGCCTGGAAGCCATCTTCGGCACCGAGTCCAGCTACGTCACCGGCGACGCGGAGAATGACCCGCGCTGGCCGAGGTGGGGCTCGCGGGTGGCTGACCTGGGGTACCGGAGCGTCGTCAGCGTCCGGCTCGCGACCGTCGATCGGACCTACGGGTCGTTGAACGCCTACTCCCGGGACGTGGACGACTTCTCCGACCAGGACCTCGAGGTCATGAAGTACCTCGCCGTCCACGCCACCGTGGCGATCGCGGGCTCCCTGGCCGTCGTCGGCCTGCAGGCGGCGCTGGAGTCACGCAACCTGATCGGGCAGGCCCAGGGCATCTTGATGACCACGTACGACCTCGACGCCGACGGCGCCTTCCAGTACTTGCGGCGCCTCTCCATGGACGGCAACCAGCGCCTCTTCGACGTGGCCACCCAGGTCGTCGAGCAGCGCCACCAGCTGCGCTCGGACCGCGTCCGGCCGCAGCCGCAGGACGACGACTAGCGCAGGACGATGGCCGCGGTGAGCACCGCCATCACCAGGGCGGCCGCCACTCCGGTCGCCAGGGTCGCGACCGCCAGTCGACGCATGCCCGGGGTGTGGTCGACCTGGCCGGAGGTGTGGGCGATCATCCTGATCGCACCGGTCGGCAGGAACCAGGCCGTGGCGATGAAGCTCAGGGCCCACGCGATCTCTAGACCGTCCATGTCGGTGAGGTCCCCGCGCGCCGCTAGATGACCTGGATGCGACGCGCCTCGGGCGCCTCGGTGGACACGTCGACGTCGTAGACGACCCGCACACCGGGGCTGAACGCCTCGGGGACCACCGGGCTGAGGTCGGCGGCCCGGGCGAAGACCTCCGGTCCGCCGCCGTCGGGCTCGATGAACCCATGGGCGCGCTCGGCGGAGAACCACCGGATGGTGCCGGTGGGCACGTCAGCCGGCCTTCGGGACGCGCTGGAGCTGCTCGCGCTCCTCGACGGTGAGACCTCCCCAGACGCCGTACGGCTCGCGCACGGAGAGCGCGTGCTCGCGGCACTCGTGGACCACGGGGCAGCGGGCGCACACGGCCTTGGCGCCCTGCTCGCGCAGGTGCTTGGCCGCACCGCGCTCGGCGGACGGTGAGAAGAACACCGAGGAGTCCAGGCCCGTGCAGGCAGCGCTGTGCTGCCATTCGTAGACCTCGATCAACGGCATGGGAAGACGCTTCAAGTTCGGCATGTGAGGCTCCAGCTCTCAAACGATGCGCTGGCCGGTGCGGCCAAGTTCCGTGCTCTCGAAACTGAGGCTGATCGTACGCAGAACTTGTTCACATCGACAAGCCCCCTGAACAAGTTTTCTCGACGGATGTCAGGAGCCCGGCTGAAGAGACACCCCGGCGAGCACGTGTGCGCGGCTCGCAATGGGGAACGCTGCGGGCATGAGCACGACGCAGCGCGACATCGCCGCCACCCTCGTCCGGGAGCACGGCCGCACGCTCGCCGAGGATGCGGGCATCAGGCTGCGGGACAAGCCGTCGCCCCTCTGGCGTCTCCTCGTGCTGGCGCTGCTGCTCTCGGCGCGGATCGACGCGCGGCTCGCGGAGCTCCTCCAGGGGGTCACGGGCATCGGTCCGGCCGGAGCATCGATCTTCCTGCGTGAGGTCCAGGCCGTGTGGGCCGACCTCGCTCCGTACCTCGACGACCTGACGCTGGAGGGGGCGCGAACCGCTGGGCTGCCGGACGATCCGATCCGGTTGGCCGGGCTCGTCCCGGAGGCGGACCTCGTGCGCCTCGTCTCCGCCTGCGTCCGGGTCGCGCGGGACCCCGAGCTGCTGGAGGCCTGATCGTGGTGCTCGACGTGGCGGCCCGGAGCCGGGACGCCCTGGCGCGACACCCACGCGTCCCTCGCGCGGCGAAGGCGGCCGTCGCCGCGGTCCTGGCGTGGTTGGCGGTGCAACCTCTGGGTGGCGCGGCGGACGAGTACCCGTACTACGCGCCCCTGGGTGCTGTCATCGCCGTCTCGGCGACGGTCGCCGACTCGGTGCGCGCGTCAGTGCAAGGGGTCGCAGCGATCCTGCTCGGTGCCGCACTCGCGGTGGGTGCGGGCGCGGTGGTCCCGACGGTGCCCGGGCTGGCGGTCGTCGTGTTCCTCGGGACGCTCGTCGCGGGATGGTGGCGCCTGGGCGAGATGGGCAGCTGGGCGCCGGTCTCGGCGTTGTTCGTCCTCATCATCGGCAGCAGCGGGCTCGCGGAGTACGTGACCGGATACGTCCTGCTGACCGGACTCGGAGCCGCGGTCGGCGTGCTGGTCAACACGGTCTTCCCGCCGATGCCCCTCGCGCCGGGCGACCGGGAGCTGACGGAGGTCCGGGAGGCGCTCGCCGCGCAGCTCGACGACCTGGCCGGCGGCCTGCGTCACGAGCAGCTCCCGAATCGCTCCGCCTGGCTCGAGCGGCACCACGACATCCGGCCCCAGGCCCGCGCGATGGGCCTGCTCGTGGCACGGTCGGCGCAGGTGCGTCGCGTGAACTGGCGGGCCCGTCGGTGGCAGGACCATGCTGATCGACAGGCCGAGCACGCTCGCGCGCTGGAGCGGCTCTCGCTGGTCGTCGACGACCTCGCCGGGCTCCTGGTGCGGCGCGAGAACGCCGATCTCGCGACGGTCGCCCTCGGGCCCCGTCTGCGCGGGCCGGCCGCGACGGCGATGGAGGCGGTCGCCGGCATGTTGCGCGACCACGACGCCGGGGACGACCCGCCGTCGTCGAAGGCCGTCGACGAGGCGGAGCGTGCCGTGGAGAGGCTCATGGATGCGGTCACCGAGCGGATGCGCGCGGGGAGCACGGACGTGTTGGAGGCGGGCGCGATCGTGACGGCCCTGCGTCAGCTCGTCGCGACGGCGTGACGTCGGACGTGGTCGCCGCCGTGCTGGGTGGCTCGCCCACGCAGGGCCCGACTCAGGCGGATGGCACCGCGTCGCGCGTGCGCGTTCGGTCCTGGAGCGCGAGCCATCCCCATCCGGCGGCCAGCAGGACCATCGCGAGGACGCCCCACGGCCGGTAGACGTGCTCCTGCCAGAACATGACCGCACCGACCGCCACGAGCACCGCACCCGGTGCCGCCCGCACGACCCCGATCTCGCGGGCGGCGACCGCGACGGCGATCGCTGATGCGCCGAAGTACGCGTAGCTCCCGACGTCGCCGAGGTCCCCGGCGACCCGGAAGAGCGTGCCGAGTCCGACACCGCCGTCGTGCTTGACGGCGCCCGCGGCGATGCCGGCGATGACGTCGAGGCTCGTGTAGAAGCACGCGTAGACGAAGGCCAAGACCCCGACGACGACACCCGCTGCGCGGTTCGAGCGCCGTGCGACGAGCCACGGACCCAGGGCCAGCAGCGGGAACACGGGGAGCAGGACGGTGTGCATCATCTGCCAGTGGTGCGCCGACTCGAACGTGAGCCTGGGGGGATGGGTGAGCCCCACGGCCGCGATGAGGAGTGGCGGCAGCGTCGCAGCGAGGATCAGGCGAGCGCGATGGTCCATGCGTCAGCCCGCGGTGAGCTCGAGGGCGATGTTGTCGGGGTCCCGGAACTCCAGGATCGACATGCCGCCGATGTCCTTGATGTCCTCGTGCGCGACGCCGAGGCCGTCCAGCACCTCCACCGCCTGCTCGAGCGCGGCGCGATCCGGCACGGTGAAGCTGATGTGGTCGAGGCCGGCGCGGTCCTCGTCGAACATGTCCTGGCCCGGGGCGACGGGTCGCAGCCCGAGCAGGCCGCCGGCGAACGAGTAGATGACGCCCCCGAACAGGAAGGCGAGCTGCTCACGGGTCTCGGCGTCAGGATTCTCGGGAAGCTCGAAGGCCACGTCGAACCCGAAGACCGAGTCGTAGAACGCGCGCGACGCCGCGATGTCGCTCACGGTCAGGCGCACGTGGCTGTAGTCGGTCACGGTGACGGGCATGGAGTGTCCTTCGTGGCTCGGCGGGAGGTTCTCCCACCGTGACACGCCACCCCGGACCTTTCTCGGGAACCGGCTGCGCGGCCGACCCCGTGCCTCGGCGGCCGTGGCGGCGCACCGTCAGGGCATGTGCCGGAACCTCCGGGTCCTTCACCACATCGCCCCGCCCACAGGCGTCCTGCCTCACGGGGCCGGGACGAATCCTTGCGACCCCAGCAGCGGCACCGTGCGGGAGCCATCGACGTCGGCGGCTCGATGTACCCGGTCGCGCTCACCGGTCGCCAGGCAGAGCTGTCCGCCGGCGCAGGCCACGAGGTGCGACTCCTCCCGGCCGATGACGAGGCGGTAGGAGTCGGCCGCCCAGGCCGCCTCGGGGGAGAGCCCGCGCCAGTCGTGGTCCTCGAGGGCCGCGAGGATCGCGCCGGCACCCCAGAGGTCCTCGACGGCCGGGCGCAGCGATCCGTCGGGCCACGCCGCACCGGCCGCGATGACCGCAACGGTCTGGTCGTCCTCGTCGTGCTCGCGCGCCAGCCAGTCGGCGACCGCCCGCGCGTTGTGGAGCGAGCCGGCGACGACCGTGGTGACCCGGGCCGCGAGGTCGAGCGCCAACCGGCCGGCCGGGTCCGCCGGGTCGACCGGCCAGACCGGTGCGCCGGCGTCCAGCCCGTGGGTCACGTCGGTCGTCGCGTGCAGCACGTCCACGACGACGGCCACGTCGACGCCGTCCGCCACGGCGGCCGCGCCTGCTGCTCCCCACTCGAAGCGCACGGTGTGCGCGAGCTGCGCCAGGGCCGGATCCATGGGCTCCAGTCTGCCCCGGGCAGGGTCAGATACATTCCTGTACTGAAGTGCGTGACCGCGGCCACACCGGCGGCTAGGCTCGCGCTCGAACCGGAGGTCGCCCATGCGCGCTGTCGTCTGTCATCAGGAAGAGCTCACCGTCGAGGAGGTGCCGGACCTCACGCCCGGCCGCGGTCAGGTGCTGGTCAAGGTGCTGCGCGCCGGCATCTGCGGGTCGGACCTGCACGCCCGTCACCACTCGCGGCTGACCCATGACACCGTCAAGGAGGTCGGCTACGACGACTTCATGACGCCCGAGGACCGGGTCGTGATGGGGCACGAGTTCGTGGGCGAGGTCGTCGCCTACGGCCCGAAGACGCACGGACGCTGGCCGGTCGGCACGCGGGTCGTCTCCCTGCCCCTCGTGCGGACCGAGCACGGCCTGCAGATGACCGGCCTGACCCCGAAGGCCGGCGGCGGCTACGCCGAGCACGTCCTCGTGTCCGAGGCCGTCACGATGGAGGTCCCCAGCTCCGTGCCGGTCGACCACGCGGCGATGACCGAGCCGCTGGCCGTCGCATGGCACGCCGTCCGGAAGGGCCGCGTGGGACGCAAGGACACCGCCGTCGTGATCGGCTGCGGGCCGATCGGCCTCGCCGTGATCCTCATGCTCAAGGCCTCCGGCGTGAAGAACGTCGTGGCCAGCGACTTTTCCGCCGGCCGACGCGAGCTGGCCCGCCAGTGCGGTGCGGACGTCGTGGTCGACCCGTCGACCGAGTCGCCGTGGGACCGCTTCGCCGGCGACAAGCGGTACCTCACCGATGCCCCGAGCTTCATGGAGCTGGGCATGTCGACGATGGAGAAGCTGCGCCGGCTCCCCAAGGTCCCGTGGTGGCGCGCGTTCCAGGTCGCTGAGAAGCTCGGCGCCCTGCCGACCGGACCGGTCGTGTTCGAGTGCGTCGGTGTGCCGGGCATCATCGAGCAGATCAGCACCGCGGCCCCGCTGCAGAGCCGGATCGTCGTGGTCGGCGTCTGCATGGAGCCCGACACGTTCCGCCCCGTCATGGCGATCAACAAGGAGCACGAGCTGCGGTTCGCGTTCTGCTACGACCCGGCGGAGTTTCGTCAGGTGCTGGTGTGGCTGGCCGACGGCACGGTCGACCCCTCGCCGCTGCACACCGGCACGGTGGGGCTCGACGGCGTCGCGACGGCGTTCGACCAGCTCGGCGATCCGGAGCTGCACGCCAAGATCCTGGTCGACCCGACCAGCTCGGCCACGCGCGCGTGAGGCGGAGCTAGTCCGACTCGCCGGCGTCGGCGGCCGCCGAGTCGTCCGGAGGGGCCGGCATGGAGGCCGCAGCGCCGGCGCGGAGCGCCGGGGGACCGATGACGGCCTGCTTGACGAGGTCGTAGGCGTGGGCCACGCCGGACAGGGCCCGGTCGGACGCCTCGACCCAGGACAGACCCTCGCCGAGGTTGCGGTGGAGGAGTGTCAGGTAGAGCGACGGCCGGGGCATGGGGTCAACCTTACGTTCAAGCCCTGTGCATCAGACGCACCCCGGTCGACGGGCGGCCACGTGTCTCCGGTCGAGCCGGGAGTCGAGGGTCGCCCGAGACCGTGTGGTGCGTCGCCCGGTGCACGGACTCGTGGCGCTGCGGTGCTGCCGATCGGATTCGCGAGGTGAGTTCTCCTAGACTGTCGCCGTGATCTTCCGGGAGGTGTCTGAGGGGCGTCCGTACCCCGAGCACGAGCTGTCCGCCTCCCGCTGGGCCGAGATCTCGCCGAGCCAGGTGCGCCTCGACGACCTCACGACCACGAAGAGCCAGCTGGACCTGGCCCACCTGCTCGACGACGACTCGACCTACTACGGCGACCTCTTCGCCCACGTCGTGAGCTGGCAGGGTCGGCTCTACCTCGAGGACGGACTGCATCGCGCAGTCCGCGCGGCGCTGCAGCAGCGGCACATGCTGCATGCCCGGGTCTACACGATGGGAGCGCGTCGATGAAGCGCACGACGAACCTGCTGGCCACGGTCGCGACCGTGGGACTGTTCGCCGGCGGCGGACTCCTCGGCTGGAACCTGCTGACGGCCGAGTCCGACACCGTCGCCGAGCCGACCTGCACCGAGCGTCGCGTCGAGACGGGGGAGGCGCTCACGCCCAACCTCGTCCAGGTCAACGTGCTCAACGCCTCCGGGCGGAGTGGTCTGGCCAACCGGGTCAGCATCAACCTGCAGCGGTACGGCTTCCTCGAGGGCGGCATCGAGAACAGCGAGAGCCAGATCCCGGTCGACCACGTGGCGATCTTCACCGACGACCCCGAGGACCCCATGGTGCAGCTGGTGGCTCAGCAGTTCCAGGTCGTCCCGCAGGTCGTGGCGCCCGACGTCCCGATCGACCCCGAGGGCGTCACGGTCGTGGTGGGCCCGAACTACACCGACCTGAACCCGGAACCGCCCACCGAGATCGCCGCGACGCGTCCGCTCGACGTGTGCGTCCCGCTGGCCGCGCTGTAGCCCTCGGCCGTCGTCGCGGTCCTCACTCGCCCCAGCCGGCGAGCCGGCCGTGGCGTGCGACCTGGCTGAGACGGCGGTCGACCTGGTCGCGCACCTGGCGTGAGCTGACGATCAGCATCTCGTCGCCGGCCATGATGCGAGTGCTCGTGGTGGGAACGATGGTGCGCTCCGTGCGGACGATCAGCGAGACCATGGCGCCCGACGGAAGCCGCAGCTCACCGACCTCGATGCCGGACAGCCGTGAGGTCGGGCCCACGCGCACCTGCAGCAGGTCGGCCGAGACCCGCTCGAGGGGCGCCGACTCGACCTCGAGCTCGCGGACCTCGCCCAGCACGCCGCACCACCGGGCGAGCACCCCCAGCGGTCCGGCCTGGGCCAGCGTGTAGACGACGACCGCCACGAACACGATGTTGAACAGGTCGCGGGAGCCCGGGACGTCGTTCGCGAGCGGGATCGTGGCCAGGATGATCGGCACCGCTCCCCGCAGGCCGGCCCAGCCGATGAACGCCTGCTCCCGCCAGCCGATGCCGAACCACACGGCGCACGAGGCGATCGACAGGGGCCGGGCCACGAACGTGAGGATCGCGCCGACCGCCAGCCCCATCCAGACGTGCCACCACGAGAACTCGCCGGGGTTCGCCAGCAGCCCGAGCATGACGAACAGGGCGATCTGGGCGAGCCACCCCACCCCCTCGACGAACGAGCGGGTGGCCGTGCGGTGCGGCAGCTCGGTGTTGCCGAGCACCACGGCGGCGACGTAGATCGCGGCGAACCCGGACGCGTGGATGCCGGCGGCAGAGGCGTAGGCGAGGATCGCGAACGCCAGCACCACGAGCGGGTAGAGGCCCGAGGCCGGCAGGGCCACGCGGCGCAGCAGCCATCCCCCGAGCGCGCCGATCCCGACGCCGATCCCGACGCCCACCACGACCTCGTACACGATGAGTGCCGCGAAGGCCGCGATCCCGCCCTCGGCCAGCTCGCCGGTGCTGATCGCGACGACGAGCACCACGATGGGCGCGTCGTTGAGCCCGGACTCGGCCTCCAGCGTGCCGCTGACACGGTGCTTGAGCGGGACGGTGCGCAGGACGGAGAAGACCGCGGCGGCGTCCGTGGGGGTGAGCACCGCCGCGAGCAGGACGGCCAAGGTCCAGTCCAGACCGAGGAACGTGTGGACGCTGACCGCCACCACGGTCACGCTGACCACGGAGCCCAGCGTCGCGAGCAGCAGCCCGAAACCGATCGACGGGCGCACGTGCGCCCAGTTCGTGGTGATGCCGCCCTCGGCGAGGATGAGCATCAGCGCCGCGAACCCGAGTGACAGTGCGAGGTCGGCGTCGTCGAACTCGATGCCGAGCCCGCTGGTGCCGAGCAGGAGTCCGAGCCCGAGGTACATCAGCAGCGATGGCAGCCCGGCGCTGACCGACAGGCGCACGGCGAGCACGGCGACGATCAGGACGCCGGATCCGACGAGGAGGAAGCGGTCGAGGTCGTGGATGTCCACCCGCGGCCTCCCCGGTTCGGTGCTGTGAGGTCGGAGTCTATCGGTCCGCTGAGTCGCGACGGCCCGGTCCGGGTTCCAAGCGGATGCCCACCCCGAGCCGTCTAGACTCGGCTCCGGTCGTGGCGGCCACGGAGGCGAGGTGCGATGAACCAGGCAGCGTCCGACGGCGTGGCGTTCACGCCGGGCCCCCTGGACCGCGGGGCGCGGTTCTACGTCGCCGGGCACCGAGGCATGGTCGGGTCGGCGCTCGTCCGCAAGCTCGCCGCCGAGGGCTTCACCGACGTCGTCGGGCAGACCTCGGCCGAGCTCGACCTCACGGACCGCGACGCGGTCTTCGCCTACTTCGCCGAGACCACGCCGACGTACGTGGCACTCGCGGCGGCGAAGGTCGGCGGGATCCTGGCCAACAGCACGTTCCCGGTGGACTTCCTGTCGGAGAACATGCAGATCCAGGTCAACGTGCTGGACGCCGCCCTCGAGCACCGTGTCGAACGGCTGATCTTCCTGGGCTCGTCGTGCATCTACCCCAAGCTCGCTGCGCAGCCGATCACCGAGGACTCCTTGCTCACGGGTGACCTGGAGCCCACGAACGACGCGTACGCGATCGCCAAGATCGCCGGGATCCTCCACGTCCAGGCCGTCCGCCGTCAGTACGGACTGCCCTGGATCAGTGCGATGCCGACGAACCTCTACGGCCCGCACGACAACTTCAGTCCGCAGGGCTCCCACGTCCTGCCCGCGCTGCTGCGCCGGTACCACGAGGCGGCCGCGTCGGGGGCGGACAGCGTGACCAACTGGGGCACCGGCACGCCCCGCCGCGAGTTCCTCCACGTCGACGACCTCGCCGCAGCCGTGCTGCACCTGCTGGAGCACTATGACGGGCCCCAGCAGCTCAACGTCGGCACCGGCCGTGACCTGACGATCGCCGAGATCGCTGCGGCCATCGCCACCGTCACCGGCTTCGAGGGCACCACCGAGTGGGACACCGACAAGCCGGACGGCACCCCGCAGAAGCGTCTCGACGTGTCCCGACTCGCCGAGGCGGGCTGGACCGCCCAGATCGATCTGCACGACGGGATGCGCTCGACCTACGCGTGGTTCCTGGAGAACGTCGACCGGCTCCGGGACTGACCCAGCCACACGACACAAGGGCCCCCCGACTTCGTCGGTGAGCCCTTGCTGTGTGTCGGGGTGACAGTGTGCTGGTTCAGGACATCGGCAAGGCATGTCTCAAGACATAGGCAACACTCCCGGCCACGCTGCTGGGGGTGTCGAAAGCCAAGCTCGTCATCACCGCGATCACCGTCCAGGGACTGACTCAGGCCGAGGCCGCCCGCACCTACGGACTGTCGCAGGCCTGGGTCTCGCGCCTGATGGCCCGCTACCGCGACGAGGGTGAGGCCGCGTTCGAACCACGCTCCCGACGGCCCAAGACGTCCCCGAACGCGACCCCGGCCGCGACGGTCGCATTGGTGCTCCAGCTCCGCCGCGAGTTGACGACGGCCGGCCTGGACGCCGGCGCCGACACCATCGGCTGGCACCTGGAACACCATCACCAGACCCCGCTGCCCCGCGCGACGATCCACCGACTCCTGGCCCGACACGGCTTGGTCACACCCGAACCGAAGAAGAAGCCGAAAACGGCGCTGCACCGTTTCGAAGCATCCATGCCGAACGAGACCTGGCAGTCCGACTTTCCCCCAAGCACTTCGTGCAGGGAGGTGCCCCCACCCACTACCGCCTCAGGACGGGCGTCGACGTCGAAATCCTGACCTGGCTCGACGACTGCACCCGTTACGCCATCCGTGTCACCGCCCACCGAGCCGTCACCGCGATCATCGTCCGAGACTCTTTTCGTGAGGCCGTCAGAACCGCTGGAATCCCGGCCTCGACGCTCACTGACAACGGCATGGTCTTTCCCCCAAGCACTTCGTGCAGGGAGGTGCCCCCACCACCCGCTTCGCGAGTCGTCCCGGTCGCAACGCCCTCGAGAACGACCTCCGCCGCTTCCACGTCATCCAGAAGAACGGCCGTCCGGACCACCCGACCACCCAGGGCAAGGTCGAACGGTTCCAGCAGGCGATGAAGAAGTGGCTCCAAGCCCAGCCGGCTCAGCCGGGCACCTTGGCGGAGCTGCAAACGCTGCTGGACGAGTTCGCTGAGCACTACAACCACCAGCGGCCGCACCGCTCGCTGCCGCACCAAGCCACCCCCGCCAGCCGCTATGACGCGCTGCCCAAGGCCCTGCCGTCAGGCAGCCGCGACGACGAGACCCACGACCGGATCCGACACGACCGCATCGACACCAGCGGCGTCGTCACCCTGCGCATCGCCGGCCGTCTTCACCACATCGGCATCGGCCGAACCCACGCCCGAACCCACGTCATCCTGCTCATCCACGACCTCCACGTCCGAGTCGTCGACGCCGCCACCGGCGAACTCCTCCGCGAACTGGAAATCAACACAGAACGCGACTACCAGCCCCAGAAATGACGACAGCCGAACCCGCCAATGCAGGTCCGGCTGTCTCCGATCTCTTGAGAGATCACAGTGTCGGGGTGACAGGATTTGAACCTGCGGCCTCGTCGTCCCGAACGACGCGCGCTACCAAGCTGCGCCACACCCCGGCCGCCGCTCGTGAGCGACCCGGAAGAGTCTACCCAGTCAAGGTGAGCAGTGTCGCCTCGGGTCGGCACGCGAACCGGACCGGCACGGTCCGGTTCGTCCCGAGGCCCGCTGAGACGTGCAGCCACGAGGGCTCGTGACCGGTGACGCGGTGGGTGTGCAGGCCCTTGGCCCGCTTGGTGTCGAGATCGCAGTTCGTCGACAGCGCGCCGTAGAACGGGACGCAGAGCTGGCCTCCATGCGTGTGCCCGGCGAGGATCAGCGGATAGCCGAGGCTGTTCCAGCGGTCGAGCACCCGCAGGTACGGCGCGTGGGCGACCCCGATCGCGAGGTCGCTCGACCGGTCGGCCGGCACCTCGTCGAGCTCGTCGTACTCCAGGTGCGGGTCGTCGACGCCGACGAACGACAACCGGCGGCCGTCGATCGTGACCTCGTCGTGACGATTCGACAGGTCGACCCAGCCACGGCTCGTGAAGGCCGCCCGCATCTGTTCGAACGGCAGGTCGCGCTCGCGGTTCCAGTCGCCGCCGGCGGCGACCCCGGACCCCCCGTACAGGTACCGCAGCGGATTCTTCCGGACCGGGGAGAAGTAGTCGTTCGAGCCGAACACGAACACCCCGGGCACGTCGAGCAGGGGCTCGTACGCGTTCAGCACCGCAGGCAGGGCGTCGGCGTGCGAGAGGTTGTCACCGGTGTTGACGACGAGGTCCGGCTCGAGGGCCGTGAGGCTCCTCAGCCACGCCTGCTTGCGACCGTGGGACGGCAGCATGTGCGCGTCGGAGAGGTGAAGCACGCGCAGCGGCCGGGATCCCGGCGCGAGCACCGGGACGGTGAACTGGCGCAGCGCGAAGGCATGGACCTCGACGACGGCGCCCCAGGCGACGGCCCCGAGGCCGAGAGCGGTCGAGGCCAGCAGGGCGTCACGGGCTCGCATGCCTCCAGCCTCGCACACGCGGCGCGGACCGACCGGCGTGCCGAGGGTGCGCGACAATGGCGGCATGTCCGCTCTCAAGGAACGTCTGCGTGCCGATCTCACGACCGCCCTCAAGGCTCGTGAGGCCCTCACCGTCTCGACCATCCGCCTCGCCCTCGGGGCGATCAGCACCGCCGAGGTCGCCGGCACCGAGGCCCGCGAGCTGAGCGACGAGGAGGTCCTCGAGATCCTCACCAAGGAGGCCAAGAAGCGGCGCGAGTCTGCCGCGGCCTTCGAGGAGGGCGGGCGGCCCGAGATGGCCCAGAAGGAGCGCGAGGAGGCGGCGATCCTCGCCGTCTACCTGCCGGAGGCGCTGGGCCAGGAGGAGATCACGGCGATCGTCACGGCCGCGATCGAGCAGACCGGAGCCGCGGGCCAGGGCCTCAAGGCCATGGGCCGGGTCATGGGCTTGGTGCAGCCGCAGGTCAAGGGACGCGCCGACGGAGGCGTCGTCGCCGCCGAGGTCAAGCGCCAGCTCGGCGCCTGACCTCGACCAGGTCGGTCAGGGAGCCGGCGGCGCGGCGGGGTCCGCGGCAGCCGGTTCGTCAGCGGCGGGCGCTGGGGTCGACGACCTCGACGGGCGCGGGGGCGTCGACGGACGCCGCTGCGGCGGCGGGGCGAACTCGACCGGGGTCAGGTAGTCCTGGATGACCTTCATCGCGTCGGCCCACATCGGGCCCGCCACCGAGCTGCCGGCCGCGTTGCCGCCGCGCAGCGGGATCGGGATGCCGTCGGCGTCGGCGCCGGCGACCATCGCGGCCGTGGCCAGCTCCGGGGTGTAGCCGACGTACCAGACGGCCTTGGCGTCCTGCGTGGTGCCGGTCTTGGCGGCCGACGGGATCCGGAGGCCGGTGCCCTTGGAGAAGCCGAACCCACCGGGCTCCTGCAGGCCGCGGGTGATGTCGTTGATCTGCGCCGAGACCTCCTCGGAGAGGATCCGCGTGCACTCGGGCTCGTAGGCCTTGATGACCTCGCCGTCCAGACCCACGATCTCCGAGACCGGCTGCGGGGTGCAGTAGAGGCCGCCGGAGGCGGCGGTCGCGTAGGCGGAGGCCATCTGCAGGACGTTGGTGTCGGTGACGCCGAGCGTGAAGGACGGCACCTCCTGGTTCTCAGGGACCTGGATGCCCATCGACCGGGCCATCGTGACGGTCTCGCAGAGCCCCACCTTGGCCTCCAGCTGGGCGAAGTAGGTGTTCACCGAGAGCCGCAGGCCGGTGTACATGTTCATGAAGCCCGAGGAGGTGGAGTTCTTGACCGGGTACGGGTCGGTGCCACGGCCCTGGCAGTCGAAGTAGGTGCCACGCGGGATCGTGATCTGGGCGGGCGAGTTGAAGCCCGTGCTGACCGGGAGGCCCTCGTTCAGCGCGGCCGCCACCGTGAAGAACTTGAACGTCGAGCCGCCCTGGAAGCCGTTGGAGTTGCCGTACTCCTTGGGCACCGCGTAGTTGACGTAGGACTGGCCGGCGGCCTTGTCGCGCCCCATCGGTCGTGACTGCGCGATGCTCCGCACCTTGCCGCTGCCGGGCTCGACCATGGCGAGGGCGCCGATCTCGCTGTCGGTGGGATCGATGCGGTTGGCGACCGCCGCGTTGGCCGCGGCCTGCATGTTGAGGTCGATGTTGGACTTGATCGTCAGGCCGCCGCGCTCCAACCGCTCACGGCGCTCCTCCTCGGTGTCGCCGAGCAACGGCTCGTCGAGGAGGTAGTTCTGGATGTAGGCGCACGAGAACGAGGCCGCCGACGACACGCAGCCGTTGGGGAACTCGGTGACGTTCAGCCCGAGGTCGGTGGCCTGCAGCTCTTCCGCCTCGCCCGAGGCGAGCTTGCCCTGCTCGCCCATGACGGCCAGCACCGTGTTGCGACGCTGGAGCGCCTTCTCGGGGTAGATGTTCGGGTCGAAGTCGACCGGGTTCTTGACCAGCCCGGCGAGCATGGAGGCCTGCTGGGCCGTGAGCTGGTCGGGCGTGACAGAGAAGAAGTGCGTGGAGGCGGCGTAGATGCCGTAGGCGCCGTCGCCGAAGTACGCGATGTTCAGGTACTGCTCGAGGATCTCGTCCTTGGAGTACTCCTGCTCCATGTCGACCGCGAGCCGGAGCTCGCGGACCTTGCGGGAGACGGTCTGCTCGGTCGCGGCCTTCTTCTGCTCATCGGTGCGCGCCTGCTGCAGGAGCGTCATCTTGACGAGCTGCTGGGTGATCGTGGAACCGCCCTGGGTCGTGCCGGTGGCGGAGTTGGTGACGAAGGCGCGGAGCGTGCCCTCGACGTCGAGGGCGCCGTGCTCGTAGAAGCGCTTGTCCTCGATCGCCAGGATCGCGTCGCGCATGACGGGCGCGATCTGGTCGAGCGGGACGTCCTGGCGGTTCTCGTCGAAGAAGTACGCGATCAGCTGGCCGTCGGAGGCCAGGAGACGGCTCGTCTGCGGGTTGGTGGACTCCGGCAGCGTGAGCGGCAGGTCCATGATGTCGTCGGCGGCCCGCGTGAGCGTGTAGGTGCCGAGTGCGGCAGCGGGGGCCACGATGGCGGCCACGAGCAGACCACCGATCGCCGCCAGGCGGAGCACGGCGAGCACAGCCGCGCGGGGCGAGGGGGGGCGCGGCTCGTCGCGCACGCGGCGGCGCAGACGGGTCGCGGCAGTGCCGAGGTCCATGTTCCGAGGATACGGGACCTCGCCCCACGGAACCGGTCGACCGAGCGGCCGCGGCCGCCTCGGATGACCCTTTCCGGGGCTCGATGTGGGGGTTTTGACCAGATCTGGTTCGAAAGGACTACGGGAAACGCCTCATCCGGCCCTGCCGGAGGTCCTCAGGTTTTTCATACGGTCGTCTCAGACACCTTGGTCCCGTTCGGGTCGGGACCATCTCGGGAGGTTCGACATGATGTTTGAGAACAGCTGGGCCGGCCAGGCGGCCTGCCGCGGGCGCACGGACGAGCTCTTCGTCAAGGGCGCCGAGCAGAATCGCGCCAAGACGATGTGCGGCGGATGCCCCGTCACTGCCGAGTGCCTCGCCGAGGCCCTCGACAACCGCATCGAGTGGGGTGTGTGGGGCGGCATGACCGAGCGCGAGCGTCGGGCACTGCTGCGTCGGCGCCCCAACGTGACGCAGTGGCGTCGCGTGCTCCAGCCCACGGGCTGAGCCACGCACACGGGTCACCGGCCGAGCAGCTCGCCGATCCGTCGCAGGCCTTCGAGGTCGTGCACGTCGGTGGAGAGGGCCGTGACCGGGATCTGGGGCACGCCCGGGTGTGAGCGCGCGAAGCCGTCACGCTCACGCTGCTCGCGTGCCGCCGTGGCAAGGCGTTCGGCGTGGACGTCGAGCAGCTCGGCGGTCTGGGCGTCGACACCGCTGCCTCCCCGGAGGCGGCGTGCCAGCGCTCGGGCATCGTCGAGGCCGATCGCGGTCGAGACGTCGTCGTGGACCCGGTTGACCACCAGGCCGGCCAGTGGCATGGCGTCGCCGGCGAGCCGTTCGACGAAGTACGAGGCCTCGCGCATCGCCGCGGGCTCCGGCGCGGCCACCACCAGGAACGCGGTGCCGGGCGCCTGGAGCAGGGCGTAGGTCGATTCGGCCCGCTGCCGGAAGCCACCGAACAGGGTGTCGAAGGCGGCCACGAAGGTCTGCACGTCGCTCAGGACCTGGGCGCCCAGCACCTTGTTGATCGCCCCGGTCACGAGCCCGAAGCCGGCGCTCAGTAGGCGTGCGGGGCCCTTCGCGGGGGCCAGCAGGAGCTTGATGAAGCGGCCGTCGAGCATCGACGACAGGCGCTCCGGGGCGTCGAGGAAGTCCAGGGCCGACCGGGACGGCGGGGTGTCGACGATGATCAGGTCCCAGTCACCCTGGGCGTGGAGCTGACCGAGCTTCTCCATCGCCATGTACTCCTGCGTGCCGGCGAAGGAGCTGGAGAGCGCCTGGTAGAAGGGGTTCGTCAGGATCTGGTCGGCCTTCTCGGGGCTCGCGTGCGCCTCCACGACCTCGTCGAAGGTGCGCTTCATGTCGAGCATCATGGCGTCGAGCGAGCCGCCGTTCGCGCCGGCACCGTCGACCGTGCGGGGGGTGTTGTCGAGCTCGCTGAGCCCCATGGACTGGGCGAGGCGGCGCGCCGGGTCGATCGTCAGCACGCAGACCTTGCGGCCGGCGTCGGCAGCGCGCATCGCGAGCGCCGCCGAGGTCGTGGTCTTGCCGACGCCGCCCGAGCCGCAGCAGACGATGATGTGGATCGACCGGTCGGCGATGAGGGCGTCGACGTCGAGCTGACCGGCCGCGTCACGGGAGGCCACGACCCGGGGCTGCGACCGCGGCCGTCGGGCGTCGGGCGCGGTCCTCGAGGTGCGGGGGCTCATGCCGCAACCGCCTGGACGAGCGTGAACACAGCCGGTCGCGGCATGAGGCGGTCCTGTCGGTTCGCTCGGTCGCGCTCGCTCATGCGACCCCTCCGTCACGCAGGAGCTCGGCGAGCTCCATCAGGCCACCGATGCCGACGTCGTCGAGGAGCGGGAGCTCGGTGGTGGTGGCGGGCGAGTCCTCCAGCAGGGCGCGCTGGCTCTGCTGCAGCGCCTGGCGCTCGAGGTGGCCGCGACCCTCGTCGAGGAGCGCGGTGGCCGCGGACCCGTCGAGACCGGCGCCGGTGAGGACCTTGGCCACGGCCTTGGTGCGGAGGGTGTCGCCGGTGACGGCGGCCGAGGTGGTGTCGGAGAGCAGGGCGCCCCGCACGAGATTGACGACCACGTGGCCCACGGGCAGGTCGGCCGCGGCGAGGTCGGCGATGCCGTCGAGCGTCTCCTGCACGGGCATCTCCTCGAGCACGGTGACCAGGTGCACCCGGGTCGCATCGGACCGCATCATCGCCGTGATCGAGTCGGCCTGACGTCGGATGGGCCCGACCTTGGCGAGCCCGGCGACCTCGGTGCTGACGTTGAGGAACTGGCGGATGCGACCCGTCGGCGGCGCGTCGATCACGATCGCGTCGTACTGCGGTCCGGTGTCGCGCTTCTCACCGCGGCGACGGGCGATCTCGTAGACCTTGCCGGTGAGCAGGACGTCGCGGACGCCCGGAGCGATCGTCGTGGCGAAGTCGATGACGCCGAACTTGTCGAGCGCCTTGCCGGCCCGACCCAGCCGGTAGAACATCTCGAGGTACTCCAGCAGGGCGGACTCGGCGTCGATCGCGAGGGCGAAGACCTCGCCGCCACCGAGGCCGGAGGCGACCCTGCGCTCCTCGTACGGCAGCGGCGCCACGTCGAGCAGCTGGGCGATGCCCTGACGGCCCTCGACCTCGCACACCAGCACGCGCTGGCCGCGGCCGGCGAGCGCGAGCGCGAGGGCCACGGCGACGGTGGTCTTGCCCGTGCCGCCCTTGCCGGTGACGACGTGGAGCGCGGTGGACGACACGGTCGAAGCCTAGCGAGCGCCGGCAGATCCGCGCGGCGAATCGACGTGCTCCCGCTCTCGTTCTGAGGGAAAACCCCCGTCGTGCGACGCGTCCGGCTTGCCTAGGTTGGCCGAACCACTCGTCCTCACCCCGGGAGCTCCCGTGCGTCGTCTTCGTGTCGTCTCCGCCCTGCTCGTCCCCTTCGCCCTGCTCGCCGCGTGCGGTGACGACGACTCCGGCGAGACGGGAGGGTCCGACACGAGCACCTCCTCCGACTCCGGTGACGACGGCGCGGACGCGCCTGAAGAGGCGCCGAACATCTGTGAGCTGCTGCCGGCCGACGCCGCGAGCGACGTCGCCGGGTTCGCCGTCACGGCGGAGGAGGGGCCGTTCGACCTCTGTGAGTACGGCCAGGAGGACCCGCGGGCCACGTCGTTCACCCTGGGCGCCCAGCTCGAGTCCGAGCTCGGCGGCGGTGCCGAGGTGTACTTCGACGGTCTGGCCGCCGCCATCACGCTCGAGGACGAGTCCTCACCGGACGTGGGCGAGCAGGCTCGCATCGTGACCGGCGAGGTCTCGGGGTTCAGCCAGACCGCGGGTGCCGCCCTGTCCGACGGCGTGCTCTACACCGTGAACCTGTCCCCGGGCGAGGACCTCGACGCCGCGGGTGAGCTCGCGCTCGCCGAGGCGCTGCTTCAGGCCGTGGTCGACGCCGGCTGAGCCGAATAACAAGAGCGCCACGGGCCAGAAGCGGCAGGCTGCGGCCCGAAGCCAGCTGACCGCTGGTCGTGGTGGGTGGGCGGTGGATGCACCACCGAAAGCGCCTCTGCACCGGACGGGGCGGTGGATCTACCACCGTACGAGCGCTCATACGGTGGTAGATCCACCGTCCACCCCGTGGCCCCCGGTACTCGGTGGTGGACCCACCGCCCCCGGGCGAGGCAGGCGTCTGGGCGGAGCCCGGCGCCGGTGAGGGACGAACCGGTGATGCCCTGAGGAACGAGCGGCACGCCCCGTTACAGTCGGGCCATGACTCAGTGGGAGTACCTCACCGCCCCCGTGCTCGTGCACAACACCAAGGCGATCCTCGACAACTTCGGCCGCGACGGCTGGGAGCTCGTGCAGATCGTGCCGGGCCTCAACCCCGAGAACCTCGTCGCGTACTTCAAGCGGCCGGCGGCCTGACGTGTCGGCGGTCGCCGATCGTCTCGCCGCGCTGGGACTGAGCGTTCCGCCGGTGGCCAAGCCTGTCGCCTCCTACGTGCCGGCCCTGGCCCACGGAGGATTCGTCTTCACGTCCGGTCAGCTGCCGTTCGTCGACGGCGCGCTCGTCGCGACCGGCAAGGTCGGCGCCGAGATCGAGCCGGGGCAGGCCCACGAGCTCGCTCGCACCGCCGCGCTGAACGCGATCGCCGCCGTCGCGAGCGTCGTCGACCTCGACGACGTCGTGCAGGTCGTGAAGGTCGGGGTCTTCGTCGCGAGCGCGCCGGGCTTCACCGCGCAGCCCGCCGTGGCGAACGGGGCGAGCGATCTCTTCGCTGCCGCGTTCGGCTCCGCCGGACGGCACGCCCGCAGTGCGGTCGGTGTCGCCGAGCTGCCCCTCGGCTCGCCGGTCGAGGTCGAGCTCCAGGTCGCCGTGCGGCCATGAGGACGCTCCGATGAGGACGGCCCGATGAGGACGGCACTGCCCGCCGGCTGGGAGCCGGACGAGAGCCGGCCCGCCACGGTTCCGCGCGACGCCTCCACCGTCGCGCTGCTGCGCGACACCGGGCACGGCACCGAGACCTACCTCCTGCGGCGCCAGCCCACGATGGCCTTCGCCGCGGGCATGTCGGTATTCCCGGGCGGCTCGCTGCAGGCCGGCGACGACGAGCCCATCGGCTGGACCGGCCCGTCCCCCGACGCCTGGGCGGACCGCCTCCGCTGCACGCCCGAGATCGCCCGCGGACTGGTCGTCGCGGCCGTGCGCGAGACGTTCGAGGAGTCGGGCATCCTGCTCGCCGGCCCCGACGAGCACTCGACCGCGACCGATCTCGACGGTGACGAGATCACCCAGGTGCGTCTCGACCTCGACGCGGCCCGGCGCAGCCTGGCCGACGTGCTGGGCGAGCACGGGTGGGTCCTGCGCAGCGACCTGCTGGGTGCCTGGGCGCACTGGATCACCCCGTCCTTCGAGCCGCGCCGGTTCGACACGCGATTCTTCGTCGCGGCCGTGCCGGAGGGGCAGCGGGTCGGGTCGCTCCCCGGCGAGGCCGACCGGGCCGCGTGGCTCACGCCGCAGGCTGCGCTGGACGCGGCCGCGGCGAGCGGTGGTGTCGCGATGATGCCACCCACCATCGCGGTGTGCCGCGACCTCGTGGGCCTGCGGGCCACCGACGTCGTCGCCGCCTCGGCGGAGCGGGTCATCGAGACGATCGAGCCGCGCCTCGTGCGGATCGACGACGCCTGGTTCATCGAGAACTCGGTCGAAGACCCGGCATGAGCGAGCGCGAGCAAGTGACCATTCAGCGACAGGACGTGCCGGTGCCGCCGATCTTCGCTTGTCCTGAGGCGGTGCCGGCATGACGCAGGACATCACGCAGGGTCCGGTCGAGGTCGCCGTGGCGGTCAGCGACGTCGCGACCGTGGTGCGCGCCGACAACGCCGGCATGATGACGCTCGACGGCACCAACACGTGGGTCCTGCGTGCACCGGGCGCTTCGCGCAGCGTCGTCGTGGACCCGGGTCCGGACGACGCCGCCCACCTCGACGCCGTGCTGGAGGCTGCCGGCGAGGTCGCGGTCGTGCTCTACACGCACTGGCACGGCGACCACACCGACGCGATCGACACGATGCTCGCCCGCACCGGCGCACCGGCCCGCGCCCGCGACGCGGCGTGGTGCCGCGATGCCGGGACGCTGGCCGACGGTGAGGTCGTCGAGGTCGACGGCCTGCGCGTCGAGGTCGTGCACACGCCGGGTCACACCGGCGACTCGATCTGCCTGCTCGTGGAGGCCGATGGCGCGCTGCTCACCGGCGACACGATCCTGGGGCGTGGCACCACGATCATCGCCCATCCGGACGGCGCGCTCGGGCCGTACCTGACCTCGCTCGACCGCATCGGCGAGGTGGTCTCGTCCGGTCGGGCCACGCAGTTCTACCCCGCCCACGGACCGGTCCTGCCGGACGCGAACGGCGTCGTCGACTTCTACCGCACCCACCGGCTCGAGCGCCTCGACCAGGTGCGGGCCGCGGTCGCCGACGGCGCCGTCACGGCCCGGGAGGTCGTGGAGCGCGTCTACGCCGAGGTCGACGAGTCCCTCTGGCCCGCCGCCGAGCGTTCCGTCGAGGCCCAGCTCGAGTACCTGCGCGGCGAGGCCTAGCCGCACCACGCCGTCGACGAGGACGCCGCGCCCGCCGAGGCGGGGGTGAAGACGTTCGGCACGGATCCACCGCCCCCGCACGCACGAGCGGCCTCCGCCCCGAGGGGTGGAGGCCGTCTCAGGCGACTGGATCAGCGCGCGCGGCGCTGCAGGCGGTCGAGGTCGAGGATGATGACCGAGCGCGGCTCGAGCCGCAGCCACCCGCGCGAGGCGAAGTCGGCCAGCGCCTTGTTGACCGTCTCGCGGGAGGCGCCCACGAGCTGCGCAAGCTCCTCCTGGGTGAGGTCGTGGTTGACGTGGACGCCGTCGTCGGCGCCGCGACCGAAGCGGCTCGCGAGGTCGAGCAGCGCCTTGGCGACACGGCCCGGCACGTCGGAGAACACCAGGTCACCGACGACCTCGTTGGTGCGGCGCAGGCGGCCGGCCAGCTGGTGCAGCAGCGCGTTGGCGACACCCGGGTGCGACTCGAGCACGGGGCTCAGGGCCTCGTGGCCGAGGCTGCGCATGTCGACGTCGGTCACGGCCGTGGCCGTGGCGGAGCGGGGCCCGGGATCGAAGAACGACAGCTCGCCGAACATCTGACCGGGACCCAGGATCGCGAGCAGGTTCTCGCGACCGTCGGGCGACGTGCGCCCGAGCTTGATCTTGCCGTCGGTGACGATGTAGAGCTGGTCGCCGTCGTCACCCTCGTTGAAGAGGACCTCACCGCGCCGCAGGCTCACCGCCGTCATCGACGCCTCGAGCGTCGCCGCCGCTTCTTCGCCGAGACCGGCGAAGAGGGGGGCCTGGCGGAGCACTTCCTCGGACACGTGGGCCTTCTCTCAATGTCTGTTGTGTCACACGTACCTTCAAAGTCTGGCACAGTTCGGCTCCCGAACGGGAGATTGACCGGCCAACTACGCTGGCAGGGTGGCGCGACCGGAGACGACTCGAGGCTCCGGAGCACCCGTCCGGCCTCCCGCGGCGGCGCGCGACATCTCCCGCACGGCCCTGGTGCGCCGCGCCCGGCGCACGCACCGCGTGCTCGCCGAGGCGTATCCGGATGCGCGGTGCGAGCTCGACTTCCGCAGTCCGTTCGAGCTGCTCGTCGCCACGGTGCTGTCGGCGCAGACCACCGACCGCCGGGTCAACGCGGTCACGCCACTGCTCTTCGAGCGCTGGCCGGACGCCACCGCGATGGCGGGCGCCGATCGGGCCGAGGTCGAACAGATCGTCCGGCCCACGGGGTTCTTCCGGGCCAAGTCGGGCCACGTGCTGAGTCTCTCGGCGGCGATCGTGGAGCGGTTCGACGGTGAGGTCCCGGCCCGCATGGCCGACCTCGTCACGCTCCCCGGGGTGGGCCGCAAGACCGCCAACGTGGTGCTCGGCAACGCCTTCGAGGTGCCGGGTCTTCCGGTCGACACCCACGTGCTGCGACTCGTCGAACGACTCGGATGGGCCGACGCGCACACCGTCGGCGACCCGGTCCGCACCGAGCACGCCGTGGGAGCGCTGTTCCCGCGCCGTGACTGGACCATGCTGAGCCACCGCCTGATCTGGCACGGTCGCCGCCGCTGCCACGCCCGCACACCGGCCTGTGGTGCCTGCCCGGTGGCCCGCTGGTGCCCGTCCTACGGACTCGGTCCCACCGATCCCGCGCTCGCCGAGGCGCTCGTCACGACGCAGGGGCGCGCATGAGGCGCCTCACGGCCTGGGCGGTGCTCGCCGTGCTCGTGCTCGCCGCGTGCGCGCCCGACCGGGCCGCGGACCAAGCCACGGACGGCGCGCCCATCGGGGCCGACGTCGTCACGGCCGCGCAGGACGCCGGCATCGACCCGTGCCCCGGGCGGTCCTCGGGCGCCGCGACCGACTCGCCGTTCTCCGACGTCGAGCTCGTCTGCGTCTCGACGGGGAAGCCCGTCGATCTCGCGGCCTTCGACGGTCCGGTCGTCGTCAACGTCTGGGCCCACTGGTGCGAGCCGTGCCGCGAGGAGCTCCCGCTGCTGGTGCGGGCCGCGGAGGAGTACGCCGGCCGCGTCACGTTCGTCGGCATCGTGTTCGCCGACGAGGACCCGGCGTCGGCGATCGACCTGGCGCGGTCCACCGGGGTCACCTATCCCCAGGTCGCCGATCCGTCGAGCTCGCTGCGCGTGCCCCTGTCGCTGCGGGGGCTCCCCACCACGACGTTCCTGGTCGACGGGCAGGTCGTCGGCTCCCAGCTGACGCCGTACGACGACTACGGTGTGCTCGTCGCCGACATCGCGGAGCACCTGGAGGTGGAGCAGTGAACCAGCGCGCACCCCTGCCCCCGGTGCCTCCCTCGGTGCCGGAGTGGCTGCGTCCGCTGGCCGACATCGCCGGGTCGGTCCAGCCCGAGCGCCTGTCGCCCCGATTTCCCCACCCGCCGGCCGACGCGCGGCCGGCCGCGGTCCTGCTGCTGTTCTCCGACGGCGAGCGTGGGCCGGAGATCCTGCTGACCGAGCGGGCCACGACCCTGCGGCAGCACGCGGGTCAGGTCTCGTTCCCCGGTGGTCGGGTCGACCCCGGCGACGGGGTCGGCAACGAGGGCTTCATCGCCGCGGCGCTGCGTGAGGCGCAGGAGGAGGTCGGGCTCGACCCGGCGGGGGTCGACGTGTTCGGGACCCTGCCGACGCTGTGGCTCCCGCCGAGCAACTTCGCGGTGGCCCCGGTGCTGGCCTACTGGCGGGAGCCGCAGATGCTGCAGCCGGTGTCGGTCGCCGAGGTCCGCACGGTGCTCCACCAGCCCATCGACGAGCTGCTGGACCCCGACCGCCGGTTCACCGTGATCCACCCGATGGGCTGGCGCGGTCCGGCGTTCGACGTCGGCACGCCGGTGCCGCTCTGGGGCTTCACGGCCGGGATCGTGTCGCGCCTGTTCGAGGTCGTCGGGTGGGAGCGTCCGTGGGACGCCTCCGTCGAGCGCGAGCTCCCCACCCCGTCATGAAGGCCCAGCCATGAGGACCCCGCCATGAACTCCCTCGACCTCGGCATCCTGATCATCGCCCTGGCCTTCGCGATCTCCGGTGTCGTGCAGGGGTTCCTGGCCAACCTCGCCGCCACGGTCGGGCTCCTGGTCGGCGGGCTCCTGGCGGTGCTGCTGGTGCCCCTCGTCATCTCGCCGGCCGAGCCGAACCTCGCCGCGTCGCTGACAGCGCTCGGCATCGTCGTCGCCGCCGCGGCCGGGGGCCAGATCCTCGGCACCGTCGTGGGTGCCGACCTGCGACGCACCGTGCGCTCGCCGCGGGGGCGGTGGGTCGACGCGGCCGGTGGGGGCGTCCTCAGCGTCGTCTCGGTGCTCGTCGTGTCCTGGGCGCTCGGCTACGCCGTCAGCGGCACGACGGTGCCGTACCTGTCGACCGCCGCCCGGGAGTCCGCGATCCTCGGCACGGTCGACCGTGCGATGCCCTCGCAGGCCAGCGGGGTCCTGCGGGCCTTCAGCGACGTCATCGACGCCAATCTGTTCCCGCGCTACCTCGACCCGTTCGACAGCGAGGACATCGTCCGGGTCGGACCGCCCGACCCGGCCACGCTCCAGCTGCCCGGTGTCGATCAGGCGGCCGTCTCGGTCGTGAAGATCCTGGGTGAGGCCTCCTGCGACCGCGGCATCGAGGGCACGGGTTTCGTGTTCGCCGAGGACCGGGTCATGACCAACGCCCACGTCGTCGCCGGGGTCTCGCGGCCCGACGTGGTCACGACCGAGGGCTCGTTCGAGGCGACGGTCGTCGTGTTCGATCCCGAGCTCGACGTCGCGGTGCTCGCGGTCGACCTCGACCTGCCCGCGCTGGCGTTCGACACCGACGGCGAGGCCGGTCAGGACGCCGCGGTGCTCGGCTATCCTGGCAACGGTCCGTTCGACGCGCAGGCGGCACGCATCCGCGAACGCATCCGGCTCAACAGCCCCGACATCTACGACGGGGGACAGCACGTGCGCGAGTCGTTCTCGATCCGCAGCCTCGTGCGCTCGGGCAACTCGGGCGGTCCGCTCGTGTCGACCGAGGGGCAGGTGCTCGGCGTGATCTTCGCGGCGTCGATCACCGACTCGAACACCGGCTACGCGCTCACGGCCGAGCAGGTCGCCGACGCCGCTGAGACCGGCAGCTCGGCCACCGCCTCGGTCGACACCGGCGGTTGTGCGTGAGGGGTTTCGGGTCGCTTCTCGCCGGCCTCGTCGCGGTCGTCGCGTTCGCGGTCGCGCTGCCGCTCGCGTGGCTGGCCGTCGAGATCGCCGACGAGGACGGCTACGTCGAGCTCAGTCGCGGCATCCTCGACGACACCGCGACACGCACGGCCTTGGTCGAGGCAGTCGTCGACGAGCTCGACGGGCGCACCCGCGACCGCCTCGAGGAACTCAGGATCCCCGCCGACGTCATCGACCGCACGCTGGAGGAGCTGGCCGGGTTCGTGGGGGAGGGCCTCGCCAGTGACGTGGTCGTCGACGGGTGGGGTGACTCCCAGCGCCAGGCGCACCGGGAGATGTTCCGCGGCGAGGACCAGGACTACAGATTCGTCGTCGACCTCGCCCCGCTCGTCGCCGCCGTGGCGACCGAGGCCGGGGTCGAGCTCGACGTGACGAGCGTGCCGATCGAGATGCAGGACCAGCAGGCGCGGCGAGCCGTCGCCACCGCCGCGGCGAGTCCGCAGCTGGCCGTCGGTGCGGGTGTGGTGACCCTCGCCGGTGCCGTGCTGGCACAGGTCCTGGCGCGCCGTCGAGGCGTCGCCCTGGTGTGGCTCGGCGCCGGTGCGCTGGCCGTCACGGGCCTGCTCCACCTCGGGGCCCGTGTCGCGGCGTCGACCGATCCTTCAGCGGGCACGGATGCGGGCACCCGGGTGGGACTCGTCCTCGTCGACGTCGCCCGGGCGTCGTTCGACGACCTGCTCGCCAAGGCCGCGATCGGTGGCGGCGTCGTGCTCGTGGTCGGCGTGGTGCTGGCCGTCGCGGAGTCGGTCAGGCAGGGTCGAGGTCGGACCGCTGGCCCTTGAGCGCCGCCGGGATCTGCTTCGCGGTCTCGATCGTGGCCTCGGGCGCGCGGATCTTCTTGATCCGGTTGATGCCGAACACCACCAGCAGCGCCGCGAGCAGCGTGTAGGTGCCGGCCACGATCAGGAACGCCCACGCGGGGTGCAGGCCGGTCATCGTCAGGAAGTACGCGAACGCGAACGACAGCATGATGACGATCAGCACGCCGAAGAATCCGGCGACGATGAAGAGCAGCGATCCGAGCACGCCGGCCTTCACGCTGAAGCGCAGCTCGGCCTTGGCGAGGGCCACCTCGTGCTGCACCAGGGACGACAGGTCCCGGCTGGCGTCGGCGACGAGCCGGCCGATCGTGGGCTCCTCGACCTTGTCGGTCGCGGCGTCGGACGATGACTTCACGCTGATGGCCATGGGCGTGAGCCTACAAGCGACGGGCCCCGCCGCACCACGGGCCGGCGAGGGGCGGTGAGTGTTCCACCTGCAGGCGAGGGGCGGTGAGTGTTCCACCGCACCAGCGCTCGTGCGCTGGAACACTCGCCGCCGGCCCGCGCACGGGTGGAAGACTCACCGCCCGACGCCGGAGGATCAGTCGTCGCTGCTGGACGTCTTCAGGCCCTGGGTGATGAGGTCCATGACCGAGGAGTCGGCCAGGGTGCTGGAGTCGCCGACCTCGCGGTTCTCGGCGACGTCGCGGAGCAGGCGGCGCATGATCTTGCCCGAGCGGGTCTTGGGCAGCTCGGGCACGACCATGATCTGGCGCGGCTTGGCGATGGGCCCGATCTCCTTGGCCACGTGGTTGCGTAGCGCGGTGATGGCGTCGTCGGTGTCGCCGCCCTCGCCGGCCGACTCGCGCAGGATCACGAACGCCACGACGGCCTGGCCGGTGGTGTCGTCGGTGGCGCCGACGACGGCGGCCTCGGCGACCGAGGGGTGCGACACGAGGGCCGACTCGATCTCGGTCGTCGAGAGGCGGTGGCCCGAGACGTTCATGACGTCGTCGACGCGGCCCAGCAACCAGATCGCGCCGTCGTCGTCCTTCTTGGCGCCATCGCCGGCGAAGTAGTAGCCCTGCTTCGCGAAGCGCGACCAGTACGTCTCCTTGTACCGTTCCTCATCGCCCCAGATCGTGCGGAGCATCGCGGGCCACGGCTCGGTGACCACGAGGTAGCCGCCGCCGCCGTTCGGGACGGGCTCGCCGGCGTCGTCGACGACGTCGATGCTGATGCCGGGGAAGCCGATCATGGCCGATCCGGGCTTGGCGTTCGTGACGCCCGGCAGCGGGGTGATCATGTGGGCGCCGGTCTCGGTCTGCCACCACGTGTCGACGATCGGGGTGCGCCCGCCGCCGACGTTGTCGCGGTACCAGACGTAGGCCTCGGGGTTGATCGACTCACCCACCGAGCCGAGGATGCGCAGCGAGCTGAGGTCGTGCTCGGCGGGGATCTGGCGGCCCCACTTCATGAACGTGCGGACCGCAGTGGGGGCCGTGTAGAAGAGCGTGACGCCGTACTCGGCGATGATCTCCCACCACCGGCCCTTGTGCGGGGTGTCGGGCGTGCCCTCGTAGAGCACCTGCGTGGCGCCCTCAGCCGTCGGCCCGTAGACGATGTAGGAGTGGCCGGTGACCCAGCCGACGTCGGCGGTGCACCAGTAGACGTCGGTCTCGGGCTTGTGGTCGAACGTGCCGTGGAACGTCGTCGCCGCCTGGGTCAGGTAGCCACCCGAGGTGTGCAGGATGCCCTTGGGCTTGCCCGTGGTGCCGGAGGTGTACATGACGTAGAGCGGGTGCTCGGCGTCGAAGGACTGGAACCGGTGGTCGGTGGAGGCCTCGCCGACGACGTCGTCCCACCAGACGTCGAGGTCGTCGTTCCAGTCGACCTCCTGCCCCGTGCGCTTGACGACGAGCACGTTCTCGACCGGGCTCGCGTCGCCGAGCTTCGCCAGCGCCTCGTCGACGGCGGGCTTGAGGGCCGACGGGTTGCCCCGGCGGTAGCCACCGTCGGAGGTGATGACGAGCTTGGCGCCGCAGTCGTCGACCCGGGACGCGAGGGCGTCGGAGCTGAACCCGCCGAACACCACGGTGTGCGGGGCGCCGACGCGGGCGCAGGCCAGCATCGCGATGACGGCCTCGGGGATCATGGGCAGGTAGATCGCGACGCGGTCGCCGGCCTCGATGCCGAGCTCCTCGATCGCGTTCGCCGCCTGGCTGACCTCGTCCTTGAGATCGGCGTACGTGATGGTGCGCGTGTCGCCGGGCTCGCCGACGAAGTGGAACGCGACCTTCTCGCCGTGACCGTTCTCGACGTGCCGGTCGACGCAGTTGTAGGCGACGTTGAGCTTGCCGCCGACGAACCACTTCGCGAACGGCGGGTCCGACCAGTCGAGCACCTCGGTGAAGGGGGTGTCCCAGGTCAGGCGTGCGGCCTGCTCGCCCCAGAAGCCGAGCCGGTCGTTCTCGGCGGCCTCGTAGGTGGCGGCGGTGAAGTTGGCGTTCGCGGCCAGGTCGGCCGGCGGCTCGAAGATGCGGTCCTCGTGGGCGAGGTTGCTGATGGTCTCGTCGGTCACAGGTGTCTCCTGGTCGAGGGTGCGGTCGTGATTCATCGTGTCCCACGCCACAGCATGCCGCGAGGCGTGTTGCAGGTCGGTTGCGGGGCGAGCGCGGCTCGCCGCGACGACCGGGCAGCGGTGACGAGGGCACGTCCGTCGCCGAGCGGAGGCACCAGCGCGAGCACGTGCGCGAGGTACCACCACCGCAGGGTGGAGCCGGGCAGCAGGACCCCCAGCCCGAGCCCGACCAGGACGCACGCTCCCGGACCGGCGACGGCCACTGCGGCGATCTGTCGCGGACTCATCAGCCCGCACGGGTGCAACGAGATCCGCCAGCCGGTGCGCTCCAGCCAGACCTGGTCGACCGAGGCGATGCGGCGCAGCGCCAGGAGGTGGGCGAGCTCGTGCACCACGAACGAGCCCAGGAGACCGAGGATCACGACCGCCGTGAGGCGACCGAACATCTGCGCGGGCACGGGGTCGCCGGACGCGCTCCACCAGCCACCTGCGGCGGCGGTGAGCGCCCCGAGGAGGGCCAGCAGTGGCCACACCTGGATGACGACCGTGGCCGCCACCCGGGCGGCCGTGGCCGGCACGGCACGACGTGCCGGGGGCACGGCTCAGGCTCCGCCCTGCTGCTCGAGCAGCTGCTGACGGTACTGCTTGAGCGCGCGGTAGGTGAGCTGGATGACCGTGAGCATGATGGCCAGGACGACGAACAGCAGCACGAGCGGCAGGGGGTTCTCGACGCCCATCGTGACCGAGGTCGAGCCGTCGGCGGCATCGCGCGACTCGAACATCAGCGCGCCGAAGAACGTCTCGCGGCGCACGTCGCCGTCATCGCTCGAGAACATGAGGTACAGCAGGGTCAGGGTGGCGATCACGAGGGTCAGCAGCGCGGCTCCGGCCAGGCTGTTGACGAGGACGAGGACCTTCTTCATGGCGACTCCTTGAGGTGGACGCGGCGATGCCGATGACGCTGTAGACGACGAACAGGGCGACCGTGGCGACCGCGAACGAGGCAGCCGCAGCGGGAGGGAGCTGGAGGATGCCGACGCCGAGTCCGAGCAGCGCGACGAGCGCGGCGGTGAGCGAGACGCCGACGAAGACTGAGAACGGGTTGTCGTCCTCGGCGGGGAAGATGATGCCGACGCCCAGTGCCACGAGGACGCCGGCGAGGCTCGCCACGAGAGGCACGGCCAGGCCGCCGGCCGTCTCGGGGCGCACCGCGATCACCGCCACGGTGGCGGGTGCCGCGGCCGTGAGCCAGAGCAGTGCCTGAGCGCGCACGAGGTACCCGTAGACGGCCCAGGCCGAGGGCGTGCCGCCGCGCAGTCGGCGCAGCGGGTCGGTGGCGGCGAACTGGTAGAGCGCGCCCATCGAGAGGACCGAGAGTGCCCAGAGGGGATGCGCGACCGGCCGGACGCAGAGTGCCACGAGCAGCGCCACTGCGAGTACGGCGGGCAGCCAGGTCTGGAAGCTCCGGAAGGCGCACCAATCGTAGGGGCCGAACAGGCGCCCGGTCACGGGCCCGGCCCGCCACGGCAGGAAGCGCGCCTGTCGGAGGTGCCGGTCGGGGGTGAGCAGGACCGTGGCGACCGCGAGGGCGACGACGAGCGCCAGGCCGCCCGCGAGGGCGGCGGGGTGGCCGATCCGGTCGGCCAGGACGCCGACGGCAGACGTCCAGGGTCGCTCGCCCGAGCCGCTCAGGTAGGCCGAGCTCGCTTCGGCTGCCAGGCGCGGCACCGTGGACACGTGGGCCACGAGCAGGACGAACAGGAGCACGACGAGGACGACCGGTTGGGCGCGCCGCAGTCCGACCGCGGTGAGCAACCGTGACAGGACCTGGTGCGCGAGGCTCACCGTGAGGTACGTGAGCAGGGCCGGCAGCGCGACCGCCTCGACGAGCGGCACGAGTCCACCGGGACCGCGCACCACGAGGGACGCGATCGAGAGCGAGCACACGCCGGCCGTGACGACGGCGGCCGACATCGCTCCCTCGTACAGCACGAACGCGGCGGCGCGTTCGCGATTGGTGACCGGAAGGGCGAAGGTCAGCGCGAGCATGCCCTCGGCGTTGAGGAACAGGGTCTTGACCAGCACCGCGGCGGCGAGGCACCACATGACGGTCGAGACGGTCGTGACGTCGAGCAGGAGCTCCCACGCCTCGGGCTCCTCCCGGAGCGGTGCGAGGAACGTGACGGCGCCCGCCACCGCCGCGGCGAGGAGGGCGAGCAGCGCCACCCCCACCGCCAGACGGATCGGCCGCGAGGCGAGCACCCCGGCCCGCAGCACACGGCGACCGGCGTAGCGCAGCAGCAGGTGCGCGAGCACGAGGGAGCGGGAGGGGCGCACGGTCACCGGTCCTCGGCGTCGAGATGGGCGAAGACCATCGAGGCGAGCGACCCGTGGCGCTCGAGCAGGGCCGACGTGGTGTCGTCGGCCACGACGCGGCCGAGGTCGAGGAACACCACGCGGTCGGCGAGTCGTTCCAGCAGGGCGAAGTCGTGCGTGCACAGCAGCACCGCCCCGCCGTCGGCGCGCAGGCGGGACAGCTCCTTCTCGCAGAGGCGCAACGACTCGACGTCGATCCCGTTGAGGGTCTCGTCGACGACGGTGAGCGGCCGGCGCATCGTGAGCGCACTGACGAACTGGGTCTTCTTGCGCATTCCGTGCGAGTAGTCCTCGATCAGGTCGTCGAGGCGACCCCGCATCCCGAACCGGGCGAAGAGGCCCTCGGCGTCGCCCGTTCCCCGCCGGTAGAGCGCGCCGATCATGTCGAGGTACTCGCGCCCGGTGAGGAACTGGGGGAGGTGGTCGTCGCTCGGCAGGTACAGCGACCGCTCCTTCGCCGTCGCCGTCGTGTGGGCGACGCCGTCGATCGTGATCTGACCGTCCTGGGCGGCGAGGAGGTCGAAGACCGCGCGGATCAGCGTGGACTTGCCGGACCCGTTGGGCCCGACGAGTCCCACGACCTGACCGGCGTCGACGCGCAGGCTCACGTCGTGGAGCACGCGCACCCCGGCGTCGTACGCGAAGCCCAACGACCGGACGTCGAGGGCGGTCATGGCCGCACCGCCCCGCCGTCCAGGTGCGGTGGCGGGGCCGACCCGGGTCGTGCCCGGGGGGTTCGGGTCGGCCCCGCCGGTCCTGGGTCACCTAGACGCACTGGATGTTCACCTTGAGGCCGAAGTTCTTGAAGGACCACTCCCCGGTGAAGCGCTTGCCCTTCTTGACGACGCACCACACGGCCATGCCGGCCAGGAGCGTGGCACCCATCCCGAGGATGACGGCGGTGAACACGAGGAACCAGCCGTCGTAGCGGACGAGCCCCCGCTCGAGTCTGAGCTGGGCGCGGTGGACGGTGTTGGTCGTCCATGCGTGGGCGTGGGCCGACGCGGTGTTCGGCAGATCGATCACGGACATCTCATGGGTTCCTTCCCCGAAGGAGCACGGGGCCGACCACCCGATGTGACCGCGTTCCCCGATACTGATCCGTAGCATCTCCGACGGCGCGGACCGTCGTCAACGACCCGTTCCGAGGCTGTGGACAGCGCGATTCGTCCCCACCACCGCCGGGCCCCGGGCGATGCGACAGGAGCCGCGCGGGTGTCGGACCGTTCCCCTCGCCCGCTCGAGGTCCGGGGCGGGCTCGACACCGCCGACGCCGGGTGCCACGGTGGGCAGGAGTCTCGATGAGATATCTTGACGTCAAACTATTCTTGCGTGCGAAACGGAGACCCCGTGGCCGAGCCGACGATCATCTACACCCACACCGACGAGGCGCCCGCCCTGGCGACGCACTCGTTCCTTCCCTTCATCGAGGCGTACGCGTCCACCGCGGGCGTGCAGGTCGAGACCCGCGACATCTCGCTCGCCGGGCGTATCATCAGCCAGTTCCCCGACCACCTCGAGGAGGGGCAGCGCATCGACGACGCCCTCGCCGAGCTCGGTGAGCTGGCCCTGCGCCCCGAGGCCAACATCATCAAGCTCCCGAACATCTCGGCCTCCGTGCCGCAGCTCAAGGCGGCCATCGCCGAGCTGCAGAGCCAGGGCTACGCGCTGCCCGCGTACCCCGAGGACCCGCAGACCGACGAGGACAAGGAGATCCGCGCCCGCTACGGCAAGGTCATGGGCTCCGCGGTCAACCCGGTCCTGCGCGAGGGCAACTCCGACCGCCGCGCGCCCGCCTCGGTCAAGAGCTACGCCCAGAAGCACCCGCACCGCATGGGCGCCTGGTCGGCCGACTCCAAGACCACGGTCGCCACAATGGGCGTCCGCGACTTCCGCGACAACGAGAAGTCGGTCGTCATCGACGCCGACGACACCCTGAAGATCGAGCTCGTCGGCGACGACGGCTCGGTCACGGTGCTCAAGGACTCGCTGCCCGTCATCGCCGGTGAGGTCATCGACGCCACGTACCTCGACGTCGCCGCGCTGCGCGAGTTCCTGACCGCGCAGATCGCCCAGGCCAAGGCCGACGGCGTGCTGTTCTCGGTGCACCTCAAGGCCACCATGATGAAGGTCTCCGACCCGATCATCTTCGGCCACGTCGTGCGCGCGTTCTTCCCGAAGACGTTCGCCGCGTTCGCGGGTGACCTCGCGTCGGCGGGCCTCAGCCCCAACGACGGCCTCGGCGGCATCCTCGCGGGTCTCGACAAGCTGCCGAACGGCGCGGAGATCAAGGCCTCCTTCGAGGCCGAGCTGGCCGAGGGCCCCGAGCTCGCGATGGTCAACTCCGACAAGGGCATCACGAACCTGCACGTGCCGAGCGACGTCATCGTCGACGCGTCGATGCCGGCCATGATCCGCACGTCCGGCCACATGTGGGGCCCGGACGGCGACGAGGCCGACACCCTCGCGGTCATCCCCGACTCGAGCTACGCCGGCATCTACCAGGTCGTCGTCGAGGACTGCAAGGCCAACGGCGCCTACGACCCGTCGACGATGGGCACCGTCCCGAACGTCGGGCTCATGGCGCAGAAGGCCGAGGAGTACGGCAGCCACGACAAGACGTTCGAGATCCCGACCACCGGCACCGTCCGTGTCGTGAACTCGGCCGGTGACGCGATCCTCGAGCACGTCGTCGCCCAGGGTGACATCTGGCGCGCCTGCCAGACCAAGGACGTGCCGATCCGCGACTGGGTCAAGCTCGCCGTCACGCGTGCCCGCGCCTCCGGCGACCCGGCCGTGTTCTGGCTCGACGAGACGCGCGCCCATGACGCCAACCTGATCGCCAAGGTCAACGCGTACCTGCCGGAGCACGACACCGAGGGCCTCGACATCCGGATCCTCTCGCCGGAGGACGCCACGAAGCTGTCGGTCGACCGGATCCGCAAGGGCGAGAACACCATCTCGGTCACGGGCAACGTGCTGCGCGACTACAACACCGACCTGTTCCCGATCCTCGAGCTCGGCACCAGCGCCAAGATGCTGTCGGTCGTGCCGCTCATCAACGGTGGCGGCCTGTTCGAGACCGGCGCCGGTGGTTCCGCTCCCAAGCACGTGCAGCAGCTCGTGGAGGAGAACTACCTCCGCTGGGACTCGCTCGGTGAGTTCCTCGCGCTGGCGGTGAGCCTGGAGCACCTCGCCCAGACCACCGACAACCCGCGCGCCCAGGTGCTGGCCGACACGCTCGACCGCGCGACCGGCACGTTCCTCGACGAGGACCGCTCGCCCGGCCGCAAGCTCGGCACGATCGACAACCGCGGCAGCCACTTCTACCTGGGCCTGTACTGGGCGCAGGAGCTCGCGAAGCAGACCGAGGACACCGAGCTGGCCGAGGCCTTCGGCGCGCTCGCCGGCTCGTTGGCCGAGCAGGAGCAGACGATCGTCGACGAGCTCCTCGCGGTTCAGGGCTCGCCGGCCGAGATCGGCGGCTACTTCCGCCCCGACGCCGAGCTGGCCGCGCAGGTCATGCGTCCGTCCGCCACGCTGAACGAGGCCCTCGCCACGTTGGGCTGACCTCGCCAAGAATTGCGCTCAGTTGTGCGGTTTCCCTCCGGGGGTTCTGCGCAACTGGGCGCATTTCTCGTTGGCGGGGCTCAGTCGTCGAGGCCGCGGGCGGCCAGGGCGTCGCCCGTCGCGTAGGCGTGCGCCACGACCCGGATCGCGAACGGCACCAGCAAGGCCCGCGGACTCCTCTCGAGTCCGCGGGCCTTGGCCGCTGCGCGGGTCTCGTTCGCGACCTCCAGCACAGCCGGGAGCGCACGCAGCACCAGGGCGAACGCCAGGGCGATCCGTTCCGGGCGTGCGCCGACGAGCCGTACGGGCGACGCGATCCGCTCGATCGTGCCGAGCAGGTCGTCGACCGCGGTCGTGGCCGTGAAGGCCAGGCCGACGAGGAACAGTGCGAGCAGGCTGCCGACGACCGCGGCCGCGACCTCAGGTCCGCGTTGCCACGTCTGGAACGCCGCCACCAGCGCCATCAGCACCAGGAACCCGCGCATCGTGCGGAGGGTGCGGCGCAGGGCCAGGCCCGACCAGACCGCCACCGCGATCGCGACGACGGCGTACGTGGGGGAGGTGACCGGTCCGCGGGTGGCGACGACGAGGATCGACCACGCAGCGACCACGGCGAGCTTCGGCCCCACCGGCATTCGGTGCAGCGCCGTGGTGCCGGGGCGGTAGACGCCCAGCAGCTCAGACATCGCTCGGCTCAGGCATCGGTCAGCGCCACGTAGTGGTCGACGGCGTCGGTCGCCGGTCCGTCGAACACGACCCGGGCGGCGTCCACGACGAGGACCCGGTCGCACCGGCGGGCGAGGTCGAGGTCGTGGGTCACGAGCACGAGCTGCTGGCGCAGGGCGAAGAGACGGTCGGCGACGGCCCGGGTGTTGCGCAGGTCGAGCAGCGTCGTCGGCTCGTCGGCCACGACGACCTCAGGATCGGTGGCGAGCACTCCGGCCAGGGCCAGCAGCTGCTTCTGTCCGCCGGACAGCGAGTGAACCGGCACGTCGGCACGGTCCCCGAGGCCGATCTCGTCGAGCACCTCGCGCGCCCGCCTGCGGCGCGCGGCCTTGTCGGGCACGCTGCGCCGGAGCGACAGGGTGACGTCCTCGAGCGGGGTCGGCATGACGAGCTGCGCGTCCGGATGGGTGAACACGAAGCCGACCCGGCGACGTACCTCGCGCCCGTCCCGAGCGACGTCCAGGCCGTCGACGAGCACGTGCCCGGCGGCCGGGAGCGCCAGGCCGTTGAAGAGCCGGGCGAGGGTCGACTTCCCGGAGCCGTTGGCGCCGATGATCCCGATCCGGCGCTCGCCGAGCGACAGGGTCGTCGGGTGCAGCAGGGTGACCGGCCCCTCGGGGGCGTCGACGACGACCGTCGCGTCCCGCAGCTCGATCACGGTGCTCCTCGGTCTCGGTCAGGGGCTCCTCGGTCTCGGAGCGTCTCCGTCAGGGGAGAACCTACCCGCGCGTGAGGCGCGGGAAGGCGCGATGCACCGCCGCCGCCACGATCGCGGCGATCACGCCCTTGGCGACGTCGGCGAGGAAGAAGGGGGTGGCGTAGCCCCACGCGACGGCGAGCGAGACGTCGAGCGCGCGGGCCATGCCCAGGGTGCCGAGCGTGCCGACGACCGCGACCGTCACGATCGCGGCGGCGACCGCCACGGCGACCGTGAACACCGTCGCACCCCGACGGACGGCGTAGGTGGCGACCAGGCCCACCAGGAACGCGGCGATCGGGAAGGCGAGCAGGTAGCCCCCCGTCGCCCCGCCCCAGACGCCCGGGCCGGCCTGGCCCTGCGTGAAGATCGGCACGCCGGCCGTGGCCACCGCGAGGTAGAGCGCGACGGCGATGAACCCCCGCTTGGCGCCGAGCACGGCACCGGCGAGGAACACGCCGAACATCTGCAGCGTGAACGGGACGTTGGCGACGCCGTTGATCGCCGGCAGCACGGCGCACACGCCGATCACGGCGGCGAAGGTCGTGACCAGGGCGAGATCGGTCGCGGGGGAGCTGCGGCGCGCGAGGGGTGCGGCGGTGCTGGTCGTGGCGGGGGTCGTGGCAGTCATGTCATGCTCCTGAACGGTGTTCACCTGAACGGTGTTCGGTAGTGTGGCACAGCGGCGCGCTCCGGCGCCAACCTGGGCACGGTGTCGGGAGGGGACCCATGGCGAACACGCTCGACGACGTCGTCGACCGGGCGCTGAGCGTGCTCGACGAGTTCGGTCTGGAGTTCTGCTCGATGCGTCGCGTGGCGGGGGCCCTCGGCGTGCAGCCGAGCGCGCTCTACCACCATGTCGCGAACAAGCAGACCCTCCTGTCGCTCATGGCGGCGAGGATCGTCGCCGACGTCGAGGTCACGGGCGACGTCGCCGGCTCGATGACCCGGCTCCGCGCCGCGATGCTCGCGATCCGCGACGGCGCGGAGGTCGTGGCGACGGCGGCGGCCTTCCGCCTCGAGGTGTCGGCGACCGAGGAGGCCTTGGCCCAGCAGGTCGGTCTCGACGTCGCCCGCACCTTGTTGATCTATGTCGTCGGCCACACCCAGTCGACCCAGCTGCACCGGCAGGCCGCCGAGGTCGGCGCCATCGCTCTCGACCCGGACCTCGACGACTCGTTCGAGCGCGGCCTCGCGATCATCCTGGGAAGCCGGGACTGACGTCAGGCCGTGCGACGGCGGCCGATCAGGCCGAACTCGCTCGGGAGGTCCATCCGGCCGAGGGCCTTCTGGAAGAAGGGGCTCTGCGTCGACCAGTACGTGAACAGCTCCACGTCCTCGAAGTGCTGCCGCAGCTCGGTCTCGAGCGACTGCTCGTCGACCCCGTCGCGGACGACGTGGTACTCGACCAGGTCGGAGGTCTCGGTCTCGGTCCACTCGCCCTTGAGGCGTCGGATCCGTGTGGCGAGTCCCCGCCGGTAGTTGCCCTGGGCCAGGCGCCAGAGGAAGTAGGTGCCGCGCTGGGCGACGTGTGTACGCCGCTTGCGCCGCGGGTAGTAGGTCGGGTCCTGGGCCGAGTAGAAGAATCCGCCGGGCTCGACCAGCGGGACCAGGTCACCGACGAACGTCACGTAGTCGGGGATGTGGTGCAGGAGGGCGGCGCACACGATCCCGTCGAACTGCTCGTCGTGCTCGAAGATGTCGCCGCCGGTGCTGTCGAAGAAGACCTCGACGTCGTCGCGTCCGGCGAACTTCTCGGTGAGCATCGCCGCGCTGGCCCGGCTCGCCTCCGTGACCGTGACGCGGGCGCCGGCGGCCAGCAGGAAGTCGGAGAACGTGCCGTGGCCCGCACCGATCTCGGCGACGTGGCACGAGCCCTTGCGGGCGATCGTCTCGCGCACGAGGTCGGACAGGTGGTCGGCGATCATGCGGCGCAGCTCGGGGTGCCGCAGGTGCGGGGAGCCCTTGACGTAGTCGTGGCCCTCACCGTGAGCGGAGTTCTGCGTGGCGACGACATTCTGCGGTTCGTGGGTCACAGCTGCTCCTCCGGTCGGGGCGACGGTCTCGTCATGAGGCGGGCCACGTCGATCAACGATACGCAGGTCCAGAGGTTCCGTGGGCCGAGCGACCAAACCCTCGACGCAGGTCGCGCGCCCTTCACCAAGAGGCGTGGAGCGGACGGCCTTCGTCGTAGCCGGCGGAGCTCTGCAGGCCGACGACGGCGCGCTCCGCGAACTCGGCGATCGTGCGGGCCCCGGCGTAGGTGAAGCTCGAGCGCACGCCCGCCGTGATCTGGTCGACGAGGTCCTCGACGCCCGGGTTCTCGGGGTCGAGGAACATGCGCGAGGTCGAGATGCCCTCCTCGAACAGCGCCATGCGCGCCTTCTCGAAGCCGGCGGCGTCCCGGGTGCGGTTGGCGACGGCCCGCGAGGAGGCCATGCCGAACGACTCCTTGTAGGGGCGCCCGTCCGGGCCGAACTTGAGGTCGCCGGGGCTCTCGTGCGTGCCGGCGAACCACGAGCCGATCATGACGCTCGCCGCGCCGCCGGCCAGCGCCAGCGCGACATCGCGGGGGTAGCGGACGCCGCCGTCGGCCCACACGTGCGCGCCGAGCTCCCGGGCCGCGGCCGCGCACTCCAGCACCGCCGAGAACTGGGGGCGCCCGACGCCGGTCATCATGCGGGTCGTGCACATCGCGCCCGGACCGACGCCGACCTTGACGATGTCGGCGCCCGAGGCAACCAGCTCACGGGTGCCGTCGGCCGAGACCACGTTGCCCGCCGCGATCGGGACGCGACGACCGGTGCGGGACTCGAACGCGTCGCGCTCCTCCCGGACGATCGGTAGCGCGTCGGCCATCTTGATCTGGTGTCCGTGGGCGGTGTCGACCACGATGACGTCGATGCCGGTCTCGAGCAGCTCGCGGGCCTTCGCGCGGACGTCGCCGTTGATGCCGACGGCGGCGCCGATCACGAGACGACCCTCGGGGTCCGTGGCCGGTGTGTAGATGCTGGAGCGGAGCGCGCCCTTGCGGGTGACGACCCCCACGAGCGTGTCGCCGTCGAGGACCGGGGCGACCGGGCGGTGCTGGCTCGTGAGGGCGTCGAAGTAGGCGCGCGGCTCGAGGCCGGCGTCGACCGTGAAGAGGTCGGGGTCCATGACCTCGTGCACCTGGGCGAACCGGTCGACCTCGGCGCCGTCGCGCTCGGTGACGATGCCGAGCGGCTTGCCGTCGTCGACCACCACCGCGGCGCCGTGCGCCCGCTTCGGGATGAGGCTCAGCGCCTCACCGACCGTCATCGACGAGGCGACCGTGACGGGCGTCTCGTAGACCGGGTGGGCGGCCTTGACCCGGCGCACGGTCGAGCCCACGACGTCGATCGGGATGTCCTGCGGGATGATCGCGATGCCCCCGCGGCGGGCGATCGTCTCGGCCATCCGGCGGCCGGAGATCGCCGTCATGTTCGCGACGACGAGCGGCAGCGTGGTGCCCGTGCCGTCGGCGGTGGCGAGGTCGACGTCGAACCGGCTCGTGACGTCGGAGCGCCGCGGCACCATGAAGACGTCGTTGTACGTCAGGTCGTGCGAGGGCTGCAGGCCGTTGAGGAACTCCACGGCTGAAGTCTAGGTCGCGGCACCGACGTGCGGTCGCGGCCGATGGATGGTGCCGCGATCTGGGCGATCCGGGCAGGTCCCACTAGAGTTTGGGTGACCAGATCTGCCCGACTGCACCGACGGGGGACCCGATGGCCCTGAGAACCTTCGTGCTCAAGGCACGGCTCAAGCTCACGATCTTCGCGTTGGAGTCCTATCTGCGGCCCGAGCGGCCGGCCGGCATGCTCCGGTTCGGCACGTTCTACGGGGGCTGGTGGATCCCCGAGATCGACCCGTCGCGGGGCCCGGCCTTCTGCGTGGGTGCCGGCACCGACGTGACGTTCGACCTCGAGCTGAAGCGGCTCGGCTACACCGTGCACACCGCCGACCCCACCCCGGCAGCGGTCGAGTACGTCACGCGCGAGCACCCCGGTCTCAGCTTCTTCCCCGTCGGGGTCTGGTCCGACGACGGTGAGCTCGAGTTCGCCCAGGACGAGACCTGGACCGAGTCGTGGGCGATCGGCTCGAACGTGTCCGTCAGCACCGGCACGGTCTCGATGCAGTCGTTCCCGGTCGTGACGGTCAAGTCTCTCATCGCGCTCGCCGGCGAGAGCGAGGCCGGCTTGCTGAAGCTCGACATCGAGGGTGCCGAGCACGCCGTGCTGGAGCAGATGATCGCCGACGGTGTCCGCCCCGTGGTGCTCTGCATCGAGTTCGACGACCACCGCGTGCGTCGCGTGCTGGCGTCGACGCGGATGCTGCAGAAGGCCGGCTACCGGCTGCTGCAGATCGAGGGACTCAACTACATCTACGTGCGCGACTGACCGCTTAGGATCGGCGCGTGCCCACCCGCCGCCTCGTGCGCGTCTTCGGCCCGCTGCCCCCGCCGGTGCACGGCGCCTCGCGCGTCACACGCATGGTCGCCGATCTCGTCGCTGCGGAGCCCGGCGTGCTGGTCCGCGCGTACGACTCCAACGACGGGGTCGGTGTGGCGACCCGCCTCGCGCGCCTGCTGAGGGGTCTGGCGAGCCTCGCCCTGGGGCGTCGTGGATCGGTCTACGTCGGCGGCGCGGGGGGCGAGCTGCTCTGGTACCAAGCCGTCGTGGTGCTGCTGGCCCGGCTGCGGCGCCAGCCGGTCGCCTTCCACCACCACAACTTCAGCTACCTCCACGACCGGGACCGCGCGATGGCGGCGCTGTGTCGCGCCGGGGGCAGCCGGGTGCGGCACGTCGTTCTCGGACCGTCGATGGAGAGCGCGCTGCGCGACGTGTACCCGAGGGCGACCGACGTCCGGGTCTGCTCGAACGCTGGACTGCTCGGCGATGTCACGCCGGCCGAGCCCGGGGAACCGGGCCCCCTGGTGCTCGGCCACCTGAGCAACCTGTCCCGGGAGAAGGGCGTCGACCTCGTGATCGAGTCGGCACGGCAGCTGCTCGACGCCGGGGTCGAGGTGACTCTCGTGCTGGCCGGTCCGTGCGCGGACGCCGAGGCCGAGGCGGTCGTCCAGGCGGGGCGACGCGACCTCGGCCCAGCGCTGGAGGTCCTGGGCCGGGTCGCCCCCGAGCGCGTCGATGAGGTCTACAGCCGTCTCGACCTGTTCGTCTTCCCCAGTCGCTACCGCAACGAGGCCGAGCCGCTCGTCGTGCTCGACGCGATGCGGCACGGAGTCGAGAGCGTCGCTTTCGACACGGGATGCTTGCGCGAGCTGGTCACGTCCGACCACCTCGTGCCGCTCGAAGGCGACCTCCCCGCACTCGTGGCGCGGATCGGCCACGTCCGCCGTGGTCACTCGGATGCGACACGGCGCTACACGGCGCGTCGCGACCAGGCGCGGGTCGCGCTACGCGAGCTGGTCGACTACCTCGTGGGCTGAGCCCGGAGCTCCTCGAGCCGCCAGCCGATCTGCTCATGGAGGTTTCGGGCCCATCCGGCCGAGCTCGTGCGGCTGCCGAGGGCGCGGCTCAGGTCCGACATCTCCCCGAGTCGGGCGACGCCCTCGGTGGTGTCGGCCAGGGCTGCCATGTGCGTCATCGACGCCGCGAGCGCGCCCGCGTCACCGCTGGCGACGGTCCACCCGTTCTGGCCGTCCTGGACGAAGAACGGGGCCGCGCCGACCTGGTAGGTGGTGATCAGCGGCAGACCGCTGACGGCGGCCTCGTGCAGCGCCACGCCGTAGGGGTCGATGCGGGAGGGGAGCACGAAGGCCGAGACCGACCGCATCAGCTCGGCCAGCTCGGCCGGCTGCTGGAAGCCCAGCATGTGCACGCCCTCGAGGCCCGCGAAGTCGGAGGCCAGGGGGCCGAGGCCCGCGACTGCGAGGTCCCACGGGTCGGCACTGGCGGCGCGGTACCGGCGGTAGGCCTCGGCGAGCACGTCGGCACCCTTGTGGTGGACGAGGCGTTGGCACGCGAGGAACGTGCGGTGCCCCGCGATCTCCTCGCCCGTGCGCGGACCCGACCCGAACATGCTGGTGTCGGCCGTCAGGGAGCCGCGGATGACCTGGTCCTCGCCGAAGCCGAGACGACGCGCGAAGAACTCCGTGCGGTCACTCGGCACCATGACGCAGTCGAAGATCGACTGCACCCACCACGGGGCGACGACGCGGCCGGCCCACTGCTTGGCGACGTTGCGCCAGACGTTGTCCATCCAGCAGACCCGCAGCGTTCCGGCCGGGAGCGCCTTGACGGCCGCGCGGTAGGGACGGAAGTGCCACGAGTGCATCAGGACCGCATCGGGGGCGAACGCGCGGACGACCTCCGTGATCTCGCCGTCGGCGGGCGCGCCGTGCCACAGGTGCACCTGGGCGTACTCGCCGAAGCCGAGGTCGGCGTAGTTGGTGTCAGGTGCGGTGGTCGGGGTCACGACCAGCAGCTCGACGCCGCGTGCGGCGAGCTCGCGGCACGCGGCGTCGTTGAACCCGGCCCAGCCGGACGCCAGGACGGCGACACGCAGGGATCGGGCCGGTGCAGGTGTCATCGGGGCCTCGGCCTGCGGGTCAGCGGGTCGCCTCGACGACCAGCTGCACCCCGCCCTCGTCCGCGCGCATGTCGATGCCTGCCAGCTCGGGGCGGTCGCTCTCGCCGTGCTCGTAGCGCTTGATGTCGCTGAAGCCGGCCCGCGTGAGCTCGGCGGCCATCGTCTCGAAGTCCCACAGGTAGCCGTGGTGGTGGCCGAACTCGGCGATCGGGATGCGGACCCAGTCGATGGGGTGCTCGACCGTGAGACCGATCTGCTCGTAGACCTTGGCGCTCGGGTCACCCTTGGGCGCCACGCCGGCCAGGTACTTGTCGACGTGGGCCCGCAGATCGGGCGTGACCATGCGGATCGCGCCGCCGGGCTGCAGGCAGCGGAACGCCTCGGCAAACAGGACCTGCGCACCCTGGAGCGTGATGTGCTCGACGACGTTGTCGGAGTAGACGTGCGACAGCGAGGCGTCCTCGAGGGGCCACGGCGCAGTGGCGTCGAGGAAGTGGCGCGTCACCGCGCTGACGTTGGTGACGACCCAGCCCTCGCGGGGCACCAGGCCACCGATCTCCAGCTTGAACGGACGCGGGGCGCTCGCGAAGGCCGTCTTGGCGCGACGACGGGCGATCGGCGTGTTGACGGCGAGGACGGGCGGGCGCACGACGGCGCGGATGGCGGGATGCACGGGAGGAAGACTAGTCCGTGACCATGTCCGGCAGGGAGCAATCGCCATGACATCTGTGCGGGGCCCGCGTGAGCATCTTCACCCGTGACCCGACCCACGTCTGGGCGTGGCCGGGCGCGCCGAACCACCCTGGCAGGCGGGCTGCCGTTGGTAGGGTGTGCCGACCGTGGGCGAGCCGCCACGGCGACCTTCCGAGGAGACTGATGTCGAACGACCGGACGGCGACCGTGATCGTCGAGCCCGACCCCGGAGGTCACCACTTCCAGGCCGTGGGCACCGTGACCGACCTGGCCCAGCGCTTCGGGCCCGTCGTGATGCTCACGAGCCGTGCCGGCGCCGAGAGTCCCGCGCTCGGCGTCTATCTGGGCGGGCACCTCGAACGGGGTGACCTGAAGGTCGTGGAGGCCTTCGAGCTCAAGGTTCCGGCGACCCGCGACATGGCGGCGGAGGCCGCGCGGTGGTGCCGCGACGGCGTCGACGGAGCGGCGGTCTCGCGGGTCGTGCTGATGGACGGCGACCAGGCCCTCAAGCGCTGGTGGGCCGTCGCTCCGAAGCAGCTGCGCGGCCTCGCGACCCGACCGCGGGTCATCTTCATGCTGACCCGCTACCCCGCCCGCCTCGCGCTGACCGACCTGACGGGCTGGCGCCTGCGAGGTCCGAAGGCGATCCTGGCCCTCATGGCGATGGCCACCCGCACCCTGCACCGCGCCGTCGGCTTCAGCGGCCGTGAGGACACCTCGACCGGTTGGGTCGTCAAGCGCGTGCGTGATCCGCACTACAGCTCGGCGCACTCGAGGGACCGGGCCGCGCACCGCGCGGAGCTCGGGCTCCCCGCTGACCGGGTGCTGGTCGGCATCTTCGGCGCGGTCGACGCCCGCAAGAACCCGCCGCTGATCCTTGAGGCGATCGACGTCGCCGGGCTCGACGCGATGCTCGTCGTCGCGGGCGGCTTCGACGACGAGGTGCGCGCGTGGGCCGACGGCCTCGACGAGACCGACCGGGCGCGCGTCTTCCTGCGTGACGAGTTCCTCGACAACGACGTGCTCGATAGCTTCGTCGCCTCGGTCGACGTCGTCCCGCTGGCCCTGACGAACAACGGCCCCAGCGGCATCATGGGCAAGGCCCAGGCCGCCGGGGTCCCCGTCGTCACCGCCGGCTCGATGGTCCGCGCCCGCGAGGTCGAGGCCACCGGTACCGGCATCGCCTGCGACTTCAGCGCCGTGTCGATCGGTGACGCGATGCGGCGGGCCACCTCCGGTGAGCTGGTCCGCACCGATGCCCACCTGTCCGAGGTCACCGCTGAGGAGTTCGCCATGACGTTGCTCGGGATCGACGCCGACGGGCGGCCGTTCGACCGTCGCCGCGCCATGACCGCGGGAGCGGGCCGATGAGCTGGCGCAACCGGGCGGTCCACACCGTGCTCGGTGCCGTCGCGAACCGCGGCTTCGAGGTGCACCGGCACCCGGCCACCCGCCGCCAGTCGATGCTCGACCGGCACCGGATCGACCTGGTGCTCGACGTCGGTGCCGCCGACGGCGGGTACGGCACGGGTCTTCGAGCGTTCGGTTACACGGGCGAGATCGTGTCGTTCGAGCCGATCGCGGCCACGTTCGCGCAGCTCGGCGAGGTCACCGCGAGCGACCCGCGATGGTCGGCCCGGAACCTCGGGCTGGGCGCGGAGGCCGGCTCCGCCACGATCAACATCGCCTCCAACGGCTTCAGCAGCTCGCTCCTGCCGATGCTCGATGCGCACATCGACGCTGCCCCGCAGGTCCGGTACGTCGGCGAGGAGACCATCACGGTCTCGACGCTCGACATCGAGACCGCTGCTCTACTCACGGACAGGCGGCCGTTCCTCAAGATCGACACCCAGGGCTTCGAGCGCGAGGTGCTGGCCGGTGGCGCTGCCACGGTCGAGGCCGTGCTCGGCCTGCAGCTGGAGCTGTCGCTCGTGCCGTTGTACGACGGAGGCATGCTGATTGACGAGGCGGTGTCGTGGGCCTACGACCACGGCTTCCGGCTGGTCGGGATCGAGCAAGGCTACGCAGCTCCGACGGGTGAGATCCTGCAGATCGACGGGGTCTTCGTCCGGACCGATACCGAGGCCTGAGCAGGTGTCGCGGATCCGGCCTCCGGGCGGCCGGCCTGTAGTAGCGTTCGCCGCGTGACGATCGCCCCCGACCAGCCGGGATTCCGAGAGCTCGTCTTCTCCGACTTCGTGCGGTACCGACCCGGTTCCTCGCCGAGCTGGCTGAAGGTCGTGCTGCGGGTCCCGAGCGTCCCCGGCCTCCTGGCCTCCCTGATCCTGCGGGCCCAGCAGCGACTCTTCGAGAAGGGGCACGGTCGCCTCGCCGACCAGCTCCGCACTCTCGGCAACGTCGTCGTGGGTGCTGACTTCGGCGCGGGCATGAAGGTCGGCACCGGGTTCATGCTGGCCCACCCCGTCGGCGTCACGATCGGCTTCGGCCTGGTGATCGGCGACGACGTCACCTTCGCGGGCGGCGTCACCTGCGCCGCGCGCTACTACGACGACAAGCCCGGCCGCGTCCAGGAGTTCGCGACGATCGGCGACGGTGTGCTGATCGGCGCGAACGCCGTGCTCGTGGGCGGGATCACCATCGGCCGCAACGCCATGATCGGTGCGAACTCCGTCGTGCTCTCCGACGTTCCCGAGGGCGCGGTCGTGATGGGCTCGCCGGCGCGCCGCGTGGGAACCCGGGAGGACGCATGACGACCGACGCCTACGACCCGCAGTCGCACTACGACCGAGTCACCGCCGCCTGGCAGCTCCTGCTCGGTGACGAGCTGCACTACGGCGTCTTCGAGACCGGCGACGAGCCGCTCGCGGTCGCCACGGCGGCCCTGACCCGGCGCATGATCGACGGCGCCGACCTGACGGCTCCCGGGGTCGACGGGCATCCGCTGCGCGTCCTCGACGTCGGCTGCGGCTCGGGCACGCCGGCTCGGGCGATCGCCACGGAGTTCGGCGTGGAGGTCGTGGGCATCACCACGAGCGGCGTCGGCGTCGAGACGGCTCGCGCGCGCACCGCCGAGGCGGGCGTCGCCGGAGTGACCTTCGAGCAGCGCGACGGCACTGCCAACGGCTTCGCCGACGGCGAGTTCGACCGCTCGTGGGCGTTGGAGTCGGCCCACCTCATGCGCGACAAGGCGGCGCTGGTCGCCGAGTGCGCCCGGGTCCTGCGTCCGGGCGGGCGGTTCGTGCTGTGCGACCTCGTCCGATGGCGCGAGATCCCCTTCGCCGAGGTACGCGAGCGCCGCGACGACTTCGCGGTGCTGCGTGCTGCCTTTGGAGACGCGCACTTCGCGACGCTCGACGACTACGAGCAGCTCGCTGCGTCGAACGGGTTGGTGGTCGACCGGCGCGAGGACCTCACGGCCGCGACGCTGCCGACCTTCGACCGGTGGCGGGCCAACGCCGACCGGAACCACGACGCCGTGGTCGACCTGATCGGCGTCGACGGGCATTCGGCGTTCGTCCGCTCGTGCGACATCCTCGAGGCGTTCTGGCGCGACGGCACGTTCGGCTACGGCCTGGTCTCGGCGACCCGCCCCCACTGATCCGAGGAAGCACCGCCCCGTGTGACCCACGTCCGCCCCCGCGCGGGCCAAACCCTCCTGCCGGTCCCGTCCGGCATGGCAGGATGAACCGACTCGTCGCCCCCGTGGGTCCGCCGCGGACCACGACATCGCTAGGAGAACCCCCGGACCATGAGCACTGCGCCCGCTGACGTCCAGAAGACCGTCACCGAGTTCCTGACGTCGATCGACAAGCTGCCGGAGGGATTCGGCGCCGACACGCCGTTGTACGCCGACGGCGCGGAGCTCGACTCGCTCGAGACCGCGGAGCTCTCGGCCACGCTCGAGGACGTCCACGGCAGCGACCCGTACTCGATCGGTGAGATGCCGCAGACGCTCGGCGAGATCCTCGCCTTCTACGCCGGCGCCTGATCGACCCTTGGACGAGCTGCTCCGCCGGGTCGCCGCGGTCGACCCCGACCGGGTCGCCGTGGTCACCCACGACGACCGGCGCACCTACGCGCAGGTGGCCGACGATGCCCTTCGTGTCGCCGCGGCGCTGACCGAGCGCGGCATCCGTCGGTTCGCGATCGCGGAGGTCGAGGCCGCCGCCGTGCTGCCGCTGCTGGCCGGCGCGTCGCTCGTGGGGGCCGAGGCCTGCCAGTACCCGCCCGACTCGCCCGACGACCTGCGGTCCCTCGTCGAGCGCTTCGAGCACGAGGTGCTCGTGACCGATCGCGACGACCTGCAGGGCCTCGCGGCGCAGGTGCTTCCCACCCGGGCACTCCTCGACGGCGCGACGCCCGGGGCGGACGTGCAGGTCGACGCCACGCCGCCCGGCGGCGTGCGCCCCCACCTGGTCCTCACGACCGGCACCACGGGGGCCCCGCGCGGCGTCCGCCACGACTGGAACCGCCTCGTGCGGGGCACGGCCCGCGTGCGCCCGGCGCCCGACGAGCGCTGGCTGCTCGCGTTCGGCCTGCACCAGTTCGCCGGCCTGCAGGTGCTGCTCCACGTCGCCGCCGCGGGCTCGGTGCTCGTCGCCCCCGCGCCGCGCCGACCGATCGAGGGTCTCGAGGCCATGCGGGCGCTTGACGTCACCCACGCGAGCGCGACCCCCACCTACTGGCGCTTCCTCGTCGCGCAGCTGCGCTCCGACGGCGGACCGGTGCCCGGCCTGCGCCAGGTCACGCTCGGCGGCGAGGCGATCCCTGGCCCGCTGCTCGGCGAGCTGCGGGCGGCGTTTCCCGACGCCTCCGTGTCGCAGGTCTATGCGGCCTCGGAGTTCGGCTCGACCGGATCCATGCGCGACGGCCGGGCGGGCCTGTCGGTCGACGTGCTCGACCGGGGCGACGACGCCGACGTCGACATGCGCATCGTCGAAGGCGAGCTCTGGATCCGATCCCGCACCGGCATGCTCGGCTACCACGGCGAGCCCGCCGTCGAGGCCGACGGGTGGCGCGCCACCGGCGACCGCGTCGAGATCGTGGGCGACCGCGTCCACTTCCGCGGACGCACGTCCGAGATCATCAACGTCGGGGGCGTCAAGGTGCACCCGCTGCCGATCGAGGACCGGGTCGCCGCGGTCGACGGCGTCGTCATGGCACGGGTCTACGGACGTCCCAACGCCATGACGGGCGCGATCGTCGCGCTCGAGGTCGTCGCGGCCCCCGGCACCGACCAGGCCGAGCTCAAGGCGGCCCTCAAGGCCGCCTGCGCCGACCTCGCACCTGCGGCGCGACCGCGCAGCATCACCTTCGTCGACGACATCGCCACCAAGGGCAGCAAGATCCTCAGGAGAGAACCGTGACCACGCACACCGAGAACGTCCAGACCCAGGCCCGCGAGCCGCGGGTCGTCATCGTGACCGGCGGCAGCCGCGGGCTCGGTGCCGGCATCGTCGAGTCCTATCTCGCCTCCGGCGACCGCGTCGCTGCGTGCGCACGCTCGGTCACGCCCGAGGTCGAGCGGTGGCGCACCGAGCACCCCGACCACTTCTTCTTCGCGACGGCCGACCTGTCGCGCTCCGAGGACGCGAAGTCGTTCGTCGACGCCGTGATCGAGACGTGGGACCACGTCGACGTCCTGATCAACAACGCCGGCGTCGCGCGTGACGGCATCCTCGGCCTGGCCTCGGACGAGGACATCGACATCGTCGTCGACCTCAACATCAAGGGCACGCTCTACATGTCGCGCCTCGTGAGCCGTCGCATGCTGGCCCGCCGGTCCGGCTCGATCGTCAACATCTCCTCGATCGTCGGCCGGTCCGGCTACCGCGGGCTCGGCGTCTACAGCGCCACCAAGGCCGCGCTCGACGGCCTGACCCGCTCGATGGCGCGTGAGCTGGGCTCCCGCGGCATCACGGTCAACGGCATCGCCCCGGGCTACCTGCGCACCGAGATGAGCCACGGCCTCGACGAGGGCCAGATGGGCCAGATCGAGCGCCGCACACCGGCCGGTCGTCTCGGCGAGCCGGTCGACGTCGCGCGGGTGTGCCAGTTCCTGACCGACCCCGCCGGCAGCTACCTGACCGGCCAGGTCATCGTCGTCGACGGCGGCCTGACGAGCTAGTTGTACTCGGCTGACACGTTCATGACAGTCGGCTGATCGGGGGTCGTCCTCCGAGGGCTGAGTGGCGTCGTTGATTGTTGTAGTGCTCGAGCCAGGGTGCAAGGGCTTCGGTGCGGGCGGTGTTGCTGGTGAAGACCTGCCGGTAGGCCCACTCGACCTGCAGGGTGCGGTTGAAGCGCTCCACTTTCCCGTTCTGCCAGGGGCAGTGCGGTCGGATGGTGATGTGCTTGGCGCCGAGCTCCTCGATGGCGGCGGCGAAGTCGTTCGAGCGGGTGTAGTTCAGGGCGTTGTCGCTCATGACCTGACGAATCGTGATGCCGTGCGCGGCGAAGAACTCGCCGGCTCTGCGCAGGAAGTCTGCGCAGGTGGGTCCTTGTTCGTTGGGCAGGATCTCGGCATAGGCCAACCGGGAGTGGTCGTCGACGGCGGCGTGGACGTAGTCGAATCCGATGCGGGCCTTCTTGGCCGCGGAGGTCGATCCCATCTGGCGACCGTGCGCTCTCCAGCCGCCGCCGTCGGGGATCCGGCCGATCTTCTTGACGTCGATGTGGATCAGATCGCCCGGGAACTCGCGCTCATAACGCCGGGACGTGGTCTTCGAGGCGCGGATGACGTCTCCGGTCAGTGGGTCGCACTCGCGCAGCAGCGGGACCCGGTGACGGGCCAGGATCGCCCCGACCGTCCGGGCGGGGACACCCAGCTCGGGACCGAGAACGTCGGGGCCCTCACGATGAGTCCGGCGACGGGTCAACACCGCGGCCTCGATCACCGCTGGTGTTCGCCGCGGCTGGCGACGCGGACGCGACGACCGATCGCGAAGCCCGGCCTCGCCCTCGGTGCGGAACCGATTGACCCACCGGCTCGCGCACTGCCGTGAGACCCCCAGCTCTTTCGCGACATGGGCGACCGGCCGGCCGTCATCGATCACCCGCCTGGCGAGCAGACGACGACCATGAATGTTCAAACGGGCATTAGCGTGGGACACGAGGACCTCCTGGGCCTGTGGGCGACTTCGACATCTCCACTAAGCCCGGAGGTCCTCACCTTTCACAAGACCCCACCGTCACCAACGTCTCTGCTGAGTACAGCTAGTCGCTCGCCCGCGGTGCCTTGCGGATGGCGCACGGAAGACTGCTCGGCCGAGGGCCAGGCAGCTCAGCAGCCCCACGGCCGCGAGGCTCATGCCGACCCCGTCGAGACTTTCACGCAGAGCCGAGAGTGCGATGCCGACGACCAGCACCGGTAGCAGGGCCAGCTCGACCCAGGAGGCGACGCCACCGCGTCCCTGGCCCTGGAGTGCGGCGATCAGCACGCGCCGCAGAGCCAGGAGGCCGTCGGCCACGATCAGCCAACGCGCGACGCTGACGGCACCGACGAACTCCTCGCCGAACGCCAGCCGGATGACCGGCTCCACGAGGAGCTCGAGCACGGCGACGATCCCGCCCACCAGCACCAGCGAGATCGTGAACCAGCGGCGGACCACGGCGCGCTGCTGGGCGGGGTCGCCCTGGTGAGCGGCAACCCGCGGCAGGACGACGACGCTCACCGCGTTGCTGACGAGGCGGCAGAGGTTCGAGACGGCCAGGCCGGTGGCGAACAGACCGAGCGCCGTGGTCCCGAGCAGTCCACCGACAAGGATCCGCTCCAGGCCCAGACCGTCGAGGGGGCGCACGCCGCTGACGTAGTTGCCTCGGGCCTCGGACCAGAGCGATGCCTCGGGGACCCGTCGTTCGGCTCCGACGTCGTCACCACGTTCGGCAGGGAGCAGCGAGGCCATGGCCACGAGCACGCTGAGCACACCGGTCGCGATGTAGGCCAGGAGGACGTCCGTCGCGCTCCAGCCCCAGTCGAGCGCCGCGACGACCGCCAGCGCGATCGTGAACAGCCCCTGCGGGGTCAGTGCGACCCAGGCCATGCGCACGAGGCGTCCCTCGCCCTGCATCGCCCCGCCGATGATCGAGAAGAACAGTGTCTGCAGGGTCACGACGACCGCGATGACGGCAATCTCGAACCGTTGACCTGCTGCTCCGTCGTCGAGCAGCACCAGCATCAGGCCGCCGGCGACCAGGCACGGGAGGAGCAGCAGCCAGCCACGCCGGCGGAAGACGTGGCCGAGACCGTCGCGGGCGTTGGCCCCGCGTTCGGCGAGCAGCTTGGTGATGGCCGGGGGGAGGCAGCCGCCGAAGCTGAGCTGCGCGGCGAAGACGCTGACGGCCAGGACCAGGGCGATGACGCCTCGGCCCTCGACGCCCAGGAGCCGCGCCATGATGATGCCGGTCACGAGCGTGAGGAGCTGCAGGCCGAACGTGGCACTCACGATCAGCAGGAAGGTGAGGGCGTCACGGAGGGGCCGGACGGGGGAGGTCGTGTCGTTCGTCGCCTCCGTCACGCGTAGAGCATACTGGCGCCTGCCGGTCGTGACCGGTGATCGTCGTTGCCGCTCGTCGATACGGAGAGACCCGATGCCGCAGTCCCTTCCCCTGCCGATCCGGGTCCTCGTCAAGGGCGCGTCGACCGTGGGCTGGACGTCCTGGATGAACGGTCCGCGCCAGGACTTCATCGTGCCGCGCGTCATCGAGTCCGAGCTGCTGGCCGGGGGGCGACCGGTCGACCTCCGCACGTCCACGATGGCCTCGGAGAAGACCGACACGATCCTGGCCACCTGGCAGCAGGAGGTCGTCGGCTTCTCGCCCGACGCGATCGTGCTGGTCTACGGCCACTACGAGACGATCCACCTGATCCTGCCGCGGTGGCTCGAGATCCACGCCAACAGCCTGCGCGGGAAGCCGCGCCGGGCGGCGCTGCTCTACCGGCGCGCGGTGCTGCGCCCGGCCTGGAAGTTCCTCGCCCGGCTCCAGGCGGCCATCGACGCCCGCCTCGAGCCCACGCGGCTGCGTCCGAGGCGCCCCCGCAGGGTCGTCGCCGACCTGGAGACGTACATCGGCCACGTGCAGAAGGTCGCGAGCCCCATGGTGCTGCTGGTCGAGCTCCTGCCGCCGAGTCCCCGGGTGCGCTCCTGGTTCCCGGGGATGCCCCGTCGCATCGAGGTCATGAACGAGGCCGTGGCGGGCCTCGTCGACCGGCTCGACCTCCCGCACGTGCGGCACGTCGCGGTCCAGGACCTGGTCGACGAGCACTTCGACGGTGACCTCGACCGCGCCACGCCCGACGGATTCCACTACTCCCCGCAGCTGCACCGTCTCGTCGGCGAGCGCCTCGCCGGTCACATCTCGGCGTGGGCCGCGACCCAGTCCCACCTCGTGTCCGAAGACACCTCGCGGGAACGTCCGTGAGCGGCGCCGGACTTCCGTACGATGCAGCCATGTCGAGCCCCGTCCCCGTCGCCACGCCCGCCCGTCCGTCGGCGAAGCAGCGTGCCGCCCGTGTTCTTCCCTCCCCGGTCGTCGAGCGTCTGGACCGTGTCGTGTTCGGGGTCCGCAAGGGCCGCGTCCGCCTGACCCGGAAGGCTTTCGGGGCCCTGGGCTTCAACATCGTCAAGCGAGCCGACTACTACTCCACGCTCCCGGTGCTGGAGGAGATTGAGCAGACGCGCGAGCGCTGGGACAAGCCGAGCGAGCTCGTCGGCATCGACATCGACGTGCCCGCGCTGGTCGCGCGGCTCACGCAGCTCGCCGACGCCTGGGACGCCGAGTACCGCGAGACCACGGGTGACTTCCTCACGAACACGCGCCTCGGGTTCGGGCCCGGGTACCCGCACCTCGACTCGCGCACGCTCTACTTCATGCTCCGTGAGCACAAGCCGCGCCGCTACCTCGAGGTCGGCTCCGGACTGTCGACGTACTACGCCTCCCTCGCGGCGGCGCGCAACGCCGAGGAGGGGTCGCCGCTGGCCATCACGTGCATCGAGCCGTACCCCTTCGACGCGCTGCGCACGCTGCCGGACTTCTCCCTGGTCGAGGGATTCGTGCAGGACGTGCCTTTCGCGACCTTCGAGGAGCTCGAGGCCGGCGACGTGCTGTTCATCGACTCCTCGCACGCCCTCAAGATCGACAGCGATGTCGCGTACCTGTTCCTCGAGGTGCTGCCGCGGCTCAAGCCCGGCGTGCTGGTGCACATCCACGACGTGCACTTCCCGTTCAACGGCCCCTACCCGGCCGACACCTGGCTGTTCGGCGAGCGCTGGCCCGTGTACTGGAACGAGGCGATGGTCGTGCAGACCTTCCTGACGTTCAACTCGGCCTACGAGGTCCTGCTCTCGGCGCCGATGATCCGGCACACCGACGAGTCGGTCCTGACCGGCCTGTTCGACGACTACACGCCGCTGAGCGAGGACGCGAACCCGCCGTCATCGCTCTGGCTGCGCCGGGTCGACTGACTTCCGAGCCATGACAGCCTCCGAGCCGGTGGCCCGGGTCGCCCTCGTCACCGGGGTCGCCGGCCAGGACGGCATGTACGTGTCGCGCCTGCTGATCGACCGCGGGTGGCACGTCGTCGGCACGACCCGACCAGGGTCGAGGAGCGTCGACCGGATGCGGCCGTACCTGGGCGGTGTCGAGGTCGTGGAGCACGATCAGCGCGACGTCGAGGGTTTCGCCGCGCTCCTGCGCCGGTACCGGCCCGAGGCGATCTACAACCTCGCCGGCTTCAGCGCGGTCCAGGCCAGCTGGAAGGCCGCCACCGAGGTCATGCTGACCAACAGCGTCGCCGTCGTCGAGATGCTTGAGGCGGTCGTGCGCTTCCGCGACGATGCGGGGTTCGCGCCCCGCTTCATCCAGGCGTCCAGTGCCGAGATGTTCGGGCCGGAGACATCCGGGATGCTGACCGAGGTCGTCGCCCACGACCCGCGCACGCCGTATGCGGTCTCCAAGAGCGCGGCCCACTACGCCGTCAACGCGTACCGCGACCGCCACGAGGTCTTCGGGTGCGGCTTCATCCTGTTCAACCACGAGAGCCCGTTCCGCGGCCGGCAGTTCATCGCCGGGCGGATCGCGCGGCTTGCGGCCGAGGTCTCGCTGGGGCGGCCCACACGTCTGACCCTCGGGGCCCTGGACGTCGAGCGCGACTGGGGCTCGGCCAGTGACGTCGCCGCGGCCCTCGTCGCCGCGGTCGACCACGACTCCCCGGCCGACTACGTCGTGGCGACGGGGGAGAGCCACACCCTGCGCGACATGCTGCGGGTCGCCTTCGCGGCCGTCGGCCGCGACGACGCCCTCGACCACGTCGACCTCCAGCCCGCGATGTGGAGCACGATCCAGGCCTCGAGCCTGCTCGGCGACTCCTCGCGGGCCCGCGAGCGCCTCGGGTGGCAGCCGCTCGTTGACTTCGAGACGCTGGTCGAAGGCATGGTGGAGACTGATCTTCGCCGTCTAGCGACGGGTGTGGAGGAGGCGGCCGACTACCTCGGAGCCCACCCGTGACGATGGCCACGCGTTCCGCGAGTTGCGTCCGCTGGGCGTCCGGATCGATATACTCCTCGACGGCGACCGGGCCCGGTGGACGCCGACCGTGCGGCCTTGCGCCGCCCTACCTGTGAGGTGTCGAGATGGCGAGAAGCACGCAGCTGGTCGCACGACGAGTGCGGCAGACCGTGGGGGGCTTCTCCAACGGCGTCGGGGTCCTCGGCGCGATCGCCCGCCATGCCGTAACCGGCAGCCCGGCCGAGATCGAGTACCACACCAGGGACGGCGTCAAGCTCGTCATCCCGAACGAGGCCGGTGCCCGCGTGCCGGTCTACGAGATCCTCGTCGAGGACGAGTACCGCTTGGACTGGCTGACGGCCGGCATCCGTGCTGACGCCAACGTCCTGGACATCGGCGCCCACGTGGGATGCTTCTCCGTCGCCGCGGCCGCCCGTCTGCCCCGAGCGCGGGTCGACTCGTACGAGGCTTCCCCCACGACCTCGGGGTACCTGACGCGCAACATCCAGCTCAACGGCCAAGACGGTCGCGTGCACGGCAACAACCTCGCGGTGCGCGCCGAGGCCGGCACGCTCGAGATCGCCGACTACGGCGCGGCCAGCGGCCACAACGGCGTGCTCCACCTCGACGAGGTCGACGTCCCGCGCGTCACCGTGCCGGCGGTGTCGATGCGCGAGGCGCTGATGGTCAGCGGCCGGTCAGCCGACATCGTGAAGATCGATACCGAGGGGGGCGAGTACGACATGGTGCTCGGCTCCGACCCGGCCGACTGGGCCGGCGTCAGCCGCGTCGTCATGGAGTACCACAACCTGCCCGGCCACTCGTGGGATGAGCTCGAGGAATTCTTCACGCGCGCGGGCCTGAAGGTCGTCGACCGCCGTCCGTACTCCGACGGTCTCGGCCTGGCCTGGCTGTCTCGCGACGACGAGTCCGGCCCGGCGCCCCGGTCGTAGGTCGCCGTGAGCAAGCTGCCGTCGCGGCTGCAGCCGCTCTGGCCGTACGCCAAGCGAGTTCATCGTCTGTTGACGTTCGCCGTCGGTCTCGTCGCGCGCCGGCTCGGTCCGTTCCTGGGTGAGCGTGCGGCGCCGCGCGGCGCCGTGACCTCGGTCGAGGGGTGGGTGTCGCACCCCGGCGCCGGCGTCGTGGTGCACGGCTTCCGTCCCGAGACGCCGCTGGTCCGTGAGGCGCCCGCCGGTGAGCCGGCCGGACACTGGGTGTTCGCACGGTCCGACCGCGCCGTCGTGCCGCCGTCGTTCTGCCTCGAGGTGCCGGGCGGCACGGTCGTGGGCGGCACCGGTGCGGTCATCAGCCGCACGGGCCTGCTCGACGCGGAGTCGAGTCCGTACTTCGGCACCCCTACGTGGCGCGAGCACCCGCTCTTCCTGAAGGGCCGCCTGCCCGCAGTGCAGCACGTCGAGGGCGACCTCCTCGTGCTCGCCACCCGGGGCAGTGCGAACTACTACCACTTCCTGACCGACGTGCTGCCCCGCCTGGGCGTGTACGCCGACGCCGTGCCCGACCCGGCCCCGGACCCGACGGTCCTGGTGCCGCAGGCGCGCGGCTGGCAGCGCACCCTCCTGGAGATCGCGGGTTACGGCCACCTGCCCGTCGTCGAGGACGCGCCCGACCTCGCCGTCCGGGCCGACCGTCTGTTCGTGCCCTCGATCCCCAATGTGCTCGAGATCGCTCCCGCGTCCACGGTCGCCTGGGTCCGCGAGCACCTGCGGCCGCAGGCCGGATCCGATCCGCGCCCCCGTCGGCTCTACGTCACCCGGGGGACGCAGCCGAACAGTCGGCGCGTGGTGCGCGAGGACGAGCTCTGGGCGCTGCTCGAGGAGCGCGGCTTCGAGAAGGTCGAGCCGGGCGGGCTGTCACCGCAGGAGCAGATCGACGTCTTCTCGGCCGCCGAGATGGTCGTCGGCCCGCACGGCGCCGCGCTCACGAACCTGCTGTTCGCCCCCGCGGGCGTCACGGTCCTGGAGCTCTTCACGGCCGCCTACGTCAACCAGTGCTACTGGTCGATCAGTCGGTCGATCCCGGACGCGCACTACGAGTACCTCGTCGACGGCGACGTCACCCGGTACGGACCGGGTTCACCGATGAACGCGATCCTCGCCGACATCGAGATCGACCCGGCCCGCGTCGCCGCGACGGTCGACCGGCTGATCGCCGAGCGCCACGGCGCCTGACCCGGTGCCGGGGCGGTGAGTCAGCAACCATTCCCGGAGGCGTAGGGGTGCTCAGTCACCTGCGCCATGAAGGAGCGGTGAGCGGGCAACCTCATGGTCGGGTCAGAGAGTTGCTGGCCCACCGCCGGTCCAGCAGCGAGTCGTCGCTCAGCGCAGGTCGAACAGCAGGGTCTCGGCCGGCGGCGTCGTGTCGGTGGGCTCGTCGACCTTGACGACCGTGGCGCGCAGGCACCGGGTCATGTGCCGCAGTCGCAGGTGACCGGTGTGCGCCGTGACCTCGCTGAAGGCCTCGCGCACGCGGGCCAGCGCGTTCTCGCCGACCGGCTGCGTGCCGATCTCGGAGGCGAACCTCAGCAGACCGGCCAGGTCGAGCGTCTGCCACTGCGCCAGGTCGGTGGACTCGAGATCCTCGAACAGTCCCGTCGCGCCGAGGGCGTCGACGACGGGCCGGTCCGACCGGCTGCGCTGGCCCACGATGTCGCGCAGGCGTCGGACCCACGGCAGGGACTCGTCGTGCGTGCGCTCGACAGTCGAGACGACGCCGCCGGGTCGCAGGACGCGGGCGATGTCGGCCAGCGCCGTGGGCGACTCGTGCAGGTGCGGGGCCACGACGGCGTCGAAGGAGCTGGCCGCGAAGGGGAGCCGGTCGCCCGAGGCGCGGACGTACTGGACCTCGCGGTGGCGACTGCCCCGGACGTCGTCACCGGCGACGACGACCTCGTGGCCCTGGTCGGCCAGGTGGTACGCGATGGTGCTGTCGCCCAGGTGCAGGACGCACGCCAGACGGTCGCCCGCCAGCCACTTGGCCATGCGGGCCGACGCGTCGTCGTGGCCGACGGCGCTGTGACGGTTGACCGGTGCCTCACCCACCCTCCGGACGGTACAGGCCGAGCCGACGTGCAGAGGTACGCTGCGGGGCGTGTCAGGACCTGAGTCTTCGAGCGCCGACCCGTTCGGGTCCGCCGCCGCCCTCGAGGGACTGCCCTCGCTGTACGCCAGCACCCGTGACGGGATCGACACGGTCCTGCGGGACCGCGGCCTGCGACGCACCACGCCGGAGGACACCGCCGGCTCGCTCCTGCTCGGCGCCGCGGCCAGCTCGACCCTCGAGGGTGCGCCGGTCACGGCCGACGCCCTGGCGGAGGGCGAGGGCGACGCCACGGCCCGCGGTGCGCTGCGGCTGTCGGGTGAGCTGCTCTCGCTGGTCCCCACCTGGTCCCGGTCGCCCGTGCAGGCCGTGGCGCGGATGCACTCGCTGGCCACGCTGGGCGCCGGCGACGCCGGTCGACCGGTCAACCCCGCGGGCGTCGCCCGGCTCGGCAACCTCGCGCAGGTCCTGGGACGCCCCACGACGGCTCCCGGCCTGGTGATCGCGGCCCTGGTGCACGCCGAGATCGTCACGGCCGGGGCGTTCGGCACGCACAACGGCGTCGTCGCCCGGGCGGCTGAGCGACTCGTGATGGTCGTCACCGGCGTCGACCCGGCGTCGGTCACCGTGCCCGAGGCCGGCCACGCCGCCGAGCCCGACGGCTACCGCAGCGCGCTCGAGGCCTACGGCTCCGCGACCGCGGCGGGCACCCAGCAGTGGCTGCAGTACGCGGCCCAGTCGTTCACCCGGGCCGTCGAGGCCTCGCCGGTGGCCCGCGGGCGGCGCTGAGGGCGCTCGGTCGACCTCGGGACCGGCGCTGCGGCGAGTGGTCGCGTGTCGTTCACCACGGTCGGGCGGCCGGTCCGGGTCGAGGTGAGGACCGTGGAGACGGCCCGGCGCCCGCCCGGAGGTCCGGACGGGCGCCGTGGATGGTGCGGGTGCGTCAGACGCGTTCGGCGAGGATGTCGTGGATCCAGCCGTAGGTCTTCTCGAGGCCGTCGCGCAGCGTGATCGAGGGCTCCCAGCCGTAGATGCTGTGGAACATCGTGTTGTCGCTGTTGCGGCCCCGCACGCCCTGGGGCGCGTCGAGCTTGTAGGTGCGCTCGAGCTTGATGCCCGCGATGTCCTCGAGGATGTCGACCATCTGGTTGATCGTCACGAGCTCGGACGACCCCAGGTTGACCGGCTCGACGTTCTCGCCGGCGAGGATCTCCTGCGAGCCACGGACGCAGTCGTCGATGTACATGAAGCTGCGGCTCTGCTCGCCGTCGCCCCAGATGTCGATCGAGTGCTCGCCGGTGAGCTTGGCCCACGCCATCTTGCGCGACAGGGCGGCCGGCGCCTTCTCACGACCACCCTCGAACGTGCCCTCGGGGCCGTAGACGTTGTGGTAGCGCGCGACACGCGTCTCGAGCCCGAAGTCCTCGCGGAAGTGACGAGCCATGCGCTCGCTGAACAGCTTCTCCCAGCCGTAGCCGTCCTCGGGATCGCCCGGGTAGGCGTCCTCCTCCTTCAGGGCGGTGACGTTGGGGTCGGTCTGCTTGTCCCCGGCGTAGACGCAGGCGGAGCTGCTGTAGAAGAAGCGCTTGGTGCCGGCGGCGCGGGCGGCCACCAGCATGTTGGTGCTCGTGAGGACCGAGAGCATGCACTCGGCCTTGTTGTTCTCGATGAAGCCCATGCCGCCCATGTCGGCAGCGAGGTTGTAGATCTCCTCGCTCCCTTCGGCGAACGTGTGGGCCTGACGGGCGTCGGAGCAGTCGCCCACGATGCTCTCGGCGGCCTCGTGGACCTGGTACCACTCGTCCTGGGGCTTGACGTCGACGGCGCGGACGCTCTTTCCCTGGGCGAGCAGGTCGGCGACGAGGTGGCCGCCGATGAATCCACCGGCTCCGGTGACGACGATGGTCATGGGTGAAAAGGCCTTCCGGTGGGCTGCGGGGAACAGCGCGAGTGTAGTCGGGGTGTCGCCGATCGTGGAGTGGTTCGACCGAGTCGTTGGTCCGGTGCTGACACGCCGTTCGCATAGACTCGTCCGTGCCCGACCGACTCGGCGGCACGACGAAGGGTGTTCTGGTGGATCTGCGGCAGTTTCTCACCGCACTGCGGACGCGGTGGCGCTTCAGCCTGGTGACCTTCGTCGCCGGCACGATCGCCACGTTCGCGATCGTCCTGACGATGACGCCGCAGTACGGGTCCAACGTCAAGCTCTTCGTCTCGACCCCCACGGGCGGCCAGGCCGAGTACGCCGCCTCGTTCCTCGTGACCCAGCGGGTCGCCTCGTACGCCGACCTCGCCAAGGACCCCACGATCCTGCAGGACGTCATCGACGAGCTGGACCTCGACATGACCTTCGAGGAGCTCAGCGGCATGATCTCCGCCGAGGTCGTGACGTCGACCCAGACGATCGACATCAGCGTCCGGGCCGACACCCCCGAGCTCGCCCAGCAGATCGCCGAGGAGGAGGCGGCGCAGCTCGTCGACCTCGTCGAGCGCCTCGAGCAGCCCGCCTCGGGAATCGAGGCGGCCGCCATCACGGCGCGGGTCGCGACCGATCCGAGCTTCAGCGACGAGCCGGTCGCCCCCAACGTCACCCTGAGCATCGCGCTCGGCGTGCTCGTCAGCCTGTTCCTCGCGATCGCGGGGGCCCTGCTGCGCCACCTGCTGGACCGCACCGTGAAGTCGCGCGACGACATCGAGCGGATCACCGGCACCCCGGCGCTCGCCACGCTGCCGTTCGAGCCGAACGTCAAGAAGAACCCCATGGCGAGCGACTCCGACGTGTCGCTCGCGGAGGCGTTCCGCGTGCTGCGGACCAACCTGCAGTTCGCCAGCCTCGACGAGTCCGTCCGATCGATCCTGGTCTCGAGCGCCGTCCCGAACGAGGGCAAGACGCTGGTCGCCACGAACCTCGCGCTGTCCATGGTGCAGGTCGGCAAGTCGGTTCTGCTGATCGACGCCGACATGCGCAATCCCAATGTCGCCACGCGGCTCGGCTTGGAGAACTCGGTCGGTGTCGTGTCGGTCCTGCTCGGTCGCACGTCGCTCGCGGGCGCCATCCAACCGCACGCCAATGGCATCAGCTTCCTCGGCACGGGTCCGCGACCTCCGAACCCCGCCGAGCTCCTCGGCACGCACGCGATGCGTCAGCTGATCCGTGACGCCACGGCGATGTTCGACCTCGTCATCATCGACGCCCCGCCCATGCTCCCCGTCGCGGACGCGTCGATCCTCGTCACCGAGGTCGACGGAGCGCTGCTGCTCACGCGCTACGGCAGCACCTCACGCGAGCAGCTCCGGCTGGCGATCACCCGCCTGCAGGGCGTCGGCGGCCGCTTGATCGGCACTGTCCTGAACCGCACGCCGCGCCGGTCGGGCGACACGTACGGGTACGGATACGGGTACGGGTACGGGTACGGAGCGACCGAGGATGCCAAGAACGACCGGAAGGCGGCGCGAGCCATGGCGAAGGAGAACAAGCGCGAGGGCACGGGGCGCCGTGCCTCACGCTGAGGTCCTTCCATGATCGGTGCCGTCGGTGAGAGCAGGCGCGAGTCCCTGCTGCGGTGGGGCACCTGGCTCCTGCCGGTCGGGGTCATGGCCGCCTGCCTCCTGGCGCTGGTGCCCCTGGCGACCAGCTCGACCATCGGAGGCATCGCCGCTATCGGCCTGATCATCGGTGTCACCTCGATCGGCGTCGTGGGTTTCGAGGGTACGGCGATCGGTGCGCTCGTCCTCGGCATCGCGCTCTCGCCGATGGACAACTTGCGCCCCGTCGCGGCCCTGTCGTTCGTCTCCCTGTCCGACGTCTTCCTGCTCGTGGGCATCGGGTGCCTGCTTCCGGTCGTGCTCGGGCGACGCTGGAGCCTCGACCCTTGGTTCCTCGGTGCCGTGGGTGGTCTCACCGGCACGGCCCTGCTCTCCTCGGTGCTGTCCGACGACACGGGGGGCAGTCTGAACAGCGTGCTGCGGCTCGTCGTCGGAGCGATGCTCCTCCCGATTGCTTTCATGGTCTGGCGACCGGGCGAGAAGATGGCGATCATCTTCGCCTGGGCCTTCGTGCTCGGCAACGCCGCGAATTTCTTCGCCTCGTTCACTCAGGGTGTCGGGGACTTCGGCCGGCGGATCGGATTCTCGACCCACCCCAACATCATGGGGCTGTGCGCGATGCTGGCGATCGGCGTGGCCATCGTCCTGTGGGAGGTGCTGCCTCGCTTCTGGGGTGTCATGGCCCTCTTGGCGGCACTGCCGTGCCTGGGCGCAGTGTGGGTGAGTGGCAGCCGCGCGGCGCTGCTCGCCACGGCCGCGGTGATCGCCCTCTATCCCGTCATCAGCCGGTCGATCGTGTCCGCCGTGCTGCTGTTCGGGGCTTCTCTGCCGGTGATCTATGTCGCGGCGCAGGCGATCCTGGCGGGTGAGAGCTCGTCCGACAACGCATTCGGACGGCTCCTCGGTGGCGGCTCGGCACAATACTCGGACCTGGACCGGGAGATGCTGGCCGACGTGGCCACGTCCCAGTTCCAGTCTCACCCTGTCGTGGGCTCCGGATTGGCTGACATCTACGCGGCGCACAACATCTATCTTCAGATCGCCGCAGCCGTCGGAGTGGTGGGCCTGGCCTTCTTCATGGCGATGCTCGGCGCTGTCCTGCTGCGGTGCTTCACGATCGACCGCCGGTTCCTCCTGCTCGTCCTGCCGTGCTCCGGGTACGTCATGATCGGCGTGATCACGACGATCATCTGGGACCGCTACGTCTGGTGCGTGCTCGCACTCCCGTTCCTGCTGCCGCTGCGGCACGAGCTCTCGCAGGACGAGGATGAGGGCGAGGAAAGGGTTCTCGTGGAGGCCGGGGCGCGGGCAGAGAAGGACGGCGCCACCGCTCGGAAGCAGTGACGCCGTCGGGGTCCAGCTTGACTGGTTACCAAGCGTGCTGTCGCGTCAAGGTCGTCCCGGTCCACGACCGTGAGGTCCGCAGATCATCCGGGAGCGACTGCCCTGTGAGACGGGTGATCGCCGCGTGGGTACCGAGTTTTGCTGGGCCGGCTGTGAAGTTCTCGTGCCTCCACCATGCCTCATGTGACCTGAATCACACAACCCCCTCGGCGCGGTTCTTTTCGCCCGCCACCCGCTACGACGAGGTGCGCGAGCGCCGACCCGAGACGAACACAGCGGCGACCACCGCGCCGGCGACGGCACCCACGCCTGCCGCCGTGACGAGGATCTTGCCGACCGGGGTGTCGAGGCGCAGCGGGGAGGTGAGCGCCACAGGTCGACGGAACTCCAGCACGGGCCAGCCGTTCTCACCGGCGGCTCGGCGCAGGGCCTTGTCGGGGTTGACGGCGAAGGCGTGCCCGACCGCCTCCAGCATCGGCACGTCGGTGACCGAGTCGGAGTAGGCGTAGCTCGATCCCAGGTCGTAGCCACGCTCGACGGCAAGCTCACGCATCGCCACGGCCTTGTGCGGACCGTACGCGTACCGGTCGATCTCGCCGGTGTAGCGACCGTCCTCCACGACGAGCGTGGTGGCCACCACGACGTCGGCGCCGAGGAGGGCCCCGATCGGCTCGACGACCTCCGAGCCCGAGGCGGAGACGATGACGATGTCGCGACCGGCAGCACGGTGCTCGGCGATGAGCGCGACGGCCTCGTCGTACACGAGTGGCTCGATGATCGAGTGCAACGTCTCGGCCACAGCCTGACGCACCGTGGCGACCTCCCAGCCGGTCACCATCTGGGTGAGGTAGGCCCGCATCTTCTCGAGCTGGTCGTGGTCGGCGCCACTGACCGCGAACATGAACTGCGCGTAGGCGCTGCGTAGGACCACCCGGCGGCTGAGCAGACCCTCCGCGAGGAACGGACGGCTGAACGCCAGCGTGCTCGACTTCGCGATGATCGTCTTGTCGAGGTCGAAGAACGCGGCCCCTCGCCCGTCGGGCGGCTGTTCCATGACCTCAGCATAGGGGCCCGACGGACGCTCGTCCCCAGGTCGCGCGGCGATGCTGGCCGTCCACAGGCCACGAGCGGCCCGTCGCACGGGCCAGGCGGGCCGGTCAGGGTCGGAGCATGGATGCAGTCGTCGTCGTCGCGGCCACCGACGCCGCCACCCGTGAGGCCGCCGCCCGGTGGGCGGCCGCTCTGGGGGCCGTCGCCGAGCCGGCCGTGAGTGTCGCCGAGGCCCGACGTCACTGGGCCGAGGCCGCGGCCGTCGTCGTCGACGCGCCGATGGCGCGAGCGCTCGTCGAGGCCGAGGTCGCCCGCCGGCCCCATGTCGTGCTCGTCGACCCGGCGGTCGGCGACCACGACGAGGTCTGGCGCACGGCGGTCCGCCTCGGGGCGGCGCTCGTCTGCCGTCCGGATGCGGACGCCCAGCGGGAGGTGCTCGAGCTGCTCGGGGCGGCACTCGAGGGCCGTGCCGAGGCCTGCGTGCTCGCGGTCGTCGGAGCCGTCGGGGGAGCCGGTGCCTCCACGGTCGCCGCCGGTGTCGCGCTGGCGTCCGCGCAGCGCTCCTGGCGCACCGTGCTGTGCGACCTCGACCCGTGCGGCGGCCTCGACCTCGTGCTGGGCGCCGAGGCCGAGGACGGCGCCCGGTGGGACACGCTCGACCTGGGCGGCGGCCGCCTGCCGGCGGGCGCGCTCGTCGACGTCCTGCCCCACCACCGCGACGTGGCGTTCCTGACCCGCTCGCGCGACGGCGCTGCGGCGGAGCCGGAGGCGCGCACCGTCGTGTCGGCCGCACGCAGGGCGGCCGACCTCGTCGTACTCGACGTCCCCCGCCACCCGACCGCGCTCTCGGTCCTCGGGGCCGCAGAGCTGACCCTCGTCGTGGTGCCCGAGTCCGTCCACGGCATCGCAGCGGCGCGCCACCTGCTCACGGCCGTGCGCGCGAGTGCGGGCACGGTCGTCGCGGTGGGTCGTGGCCTGCCCGGCGGGTTGGGGCGCGGAGCGCTCAGCGACCACCTCCCGGTCCCGGTCGTCGCACGCACGGCTCACCGGCGCGCCGTGTCCCGGTCGATCGCGTCGGGCCGTGGCCCCGCCCGGTCGCGGTCGCTCGACGCCCTCGCCGTGACCGTGCTGGGCCTGCTCGGGATGGGGCCCCGGTGACCGCCGTGACGGAGGCCCTCGTCGAGCGGGTCCGGCGCCGGCTGGCGGCTGACGCGGTGGCGCCGTCGCCCGAGAACGTCGCGCGGGCGCTCCGGGCCGAGCCGGGGGTGCTCGGCCCCGACACCGTCCTGGCCATCGTCGACCGGGTGCGTCGCGACACCGGGGGTGCCGGGGCCCTGGAGCCGTTGCTGGCACTTCCGGGTGTCACCGATGTCCTCGTCAACGGGCCGGATGCCGTGCACGTCGACCGCGGCCACGGCCTCGAGCCCGCCGACGTGCGCTTTCTGGACGAGGCCGAGGTGCGGCGGCTCGCCCAGAGGCTCGCGGCCCTGGCGGGTCGGCGGCTCGACGACGCCAGCCCGTGGGTCGACGCGCGGCTGCCCGACGGCACCCGCCTGCACGCGGTCCTGGCCCCCATCGCGCAGCCCGGCACGGTCCTGAGCCTGCGGGTCCCGTCCCGCCTGAGCCTCGGCCTCGACGACCTCGTGGCCGCCGGCTCGCTCACGGCCGCCGGGGCCGACGTGCTCCGGGGGGTCGTGGCCTCGCGGGCGGCCTTCATGGTCTCGGGCGGCACGGGCTCGGGCAAGACGACGCTGCTGGCCGCGCTGCTCGCCGAGGTGCCGGCGCAGGAGCGACTGGTCGTGGTGGAGGACGCCGCCGAGCTCCGGCCCCGCCACCCGCACGTCGTCGCGCTGGAGGCGCGGCCGCCCAACGTCGAGGGACGTGGGGCCGTCGACCTGCGCGACCTCGTCCGACAGGCCCTGCGCATGCGTCCGGACCGGCTCGTCGTCGGCGAGGTGCGCGGCGCCGAGGTCGTCGACCTCCTGGCAGCGCTCAACACCGGGCACGAAGGCGGGTGCGGCACGATCCACGCCAACTCCGCGTCCGACGTCCCGGCACGGTTCGAGGCTCTGGCGCTCACGGCCGGTCTGCCGCGCGAGGCCCTCCACGCCCAGCTTGCCGCCGGGCTGGACCTCGTGGTCCACGTGCGGCGCGACCACGAGGGGCGTCGGTCGGTCGACCACGTCGGGGTCGTGCGGTCCGGGCCCGATCGCCTCGTCGACTGCGTCCCGGCGCTCCTGCTCGGTCCGGGCGGGCTCCGGGAGGGGCCGGGGCACGACGAGCTCAGGGCCGTGCTCGGACGAGGCGGCGTGCGGTGAGCGCCGTCCCGTTTGCCGCGTGGGCAGCGGTCGCCGCGGGGTGCGCGCTTCTCCTCGCGCGTCCTGACCCGCGCTGGGTCGCCTCGCACCGGCTGCCGGACTCGGCCCTCGCGCGATGGCCTCCACGACTCTTCCTCGTCGTGCTGGTCCCCGGGGTCGCCGGCCTCCTGCCGCTGCTCGACGGCGTCGCGGTGCTCCTCGTGCTCGTCACGGCGCTGGGCGTGGCCGTGTTCGCGAGTCGTGAGCTGCGCCGTGGCCGACACCGCCAGGAGGTGCGCGTTGCCGTGCAGGAGGTCACCGAGCTCGTCGACGCGCTGGCGGCCGAGATGCGCGCCGGAGTGCTGCCCCACCGCGCGCTCGCGACCGTCGCGGTCGACCACCCGCTCCTGGCGCCGGCGGCCCAGGTCGCCGAGCTCGGTGGCGACACCGCCGACGCGCTGCGCGTCGCGGCCGACGTCCCCGGGCGGTCCGGGCTCGACGCCCTGGCCGGTGCGTGGCACGTGAGCGAGGCCTGCGGTGCGCCCCTGGCCGAGGTCCTGGACCGGGTGGCGCGGGGGCTCCGGTTCGAGACCGAGCTGGCCGACGACGTCCGGTCCACGGTCGAGCCGGCCCGGGCGACGGGACGCCTGCTCGCGGCACTGCCGCTCCTCGGCCTCTTCCTCGGCGCGGGGCTGGGGGCCGACCCCGTGGAGGTGATCACCTCGACGCTCCCCGGAGCCGCCAGCGTGGCCGCGGGCACGGCACTGGCCTGCGCGGGCGTCCGCTGGATCGACGCCACGGCCGACCGCGCCGAGCGCGGATGAGGCGCGGCGCATGACGCTGCTCGCCGCAGTGCTCACGGGCGCGTCCGTGCTGCTGCTGGGCGGGCCCTCGCCGCACCGCCGGGCGCGGCGGGTCCTGGGCGTCGCGGCGCCTCCCCGGGAGGTCGATCGCGGGATCCTGGTGGCCGCGGCGGTCGTGCTGGCAGGCACCCTGGTCGTCGGATGGCCCTGGGGAACCCTGGCCGGCGGCGTGGCCGCCCCGTTCGTGCGCGAGCGGGTGGCTCGGGCCCGTCGTCCATCCCCGATCGTCCCCGCTGCGGTGCCGCTGACGCTCGACCTCGTGGCTGCCGCGCTCGACGCGGGCCGACCACCGGGGGCCGCGGTGGCCGCGGCCGCCCGGGCGATGCGGGGCGAGGTCGGTGCGGAGCTCGCGGACCTGGCCTCCCGACTCGTCACGGTGGCCGACCCGGCGCGGGTCTGGCGCGATGCGACCCGCCACCCGAACCTGGCCCCGCTGGCCCGTGCCCTGGTGCGCGCGGAACGGTCGGGCGCGGCGCCCGCGCTGGTGGTCACGCACGCGGCGGACGACCTGCGGCGCCGGCGCCAGGCCGAGATGACGCGGCGCACCCGGGCAGGCGGCGTCGCCACCGCGCTGCCGCTCGGGCTGTGCTTCCTGCCGGCGTTCTTCCTGGTCGGCATCGTGCCGACGATCCTGGGTCTCGTCGGCTCGGTCCTCGGATGACCGTCCCCAGGCGCCGCGGGTCCACAGGCGGTCGATCGGTCCGCAGCCGGGCCTCGCCGCCGCCCATCTTCTCGGTGTCCAACCATCGATGAAAGGACTCCTCATGAGTCGACTCCCCATCCGTGACCACGCTCGCCGGGACGAGCGCGGCATGACCACCTCGGAGTACGCGGTCGGCACCGTCGGTGCCTGCACGGTCGGCGGCGTGCTCGTGCAGATCGCCCAGAGCGACTGGTTCAACGGCATGCTCAAGGGCCTCTTCGACAAGATCCCGTCGCTCGGGCTGTTCTGACCCCCGGAGGCCGGGGCGCCGCGAGCGCCCCGGCCTTGCCCGTTCGATCGAGGAGCACCATCGATGACCCTTCACCCCTTCTCGCGGCCGACCTCACCCTGCTGCGACGACTCGGGCCGCGACGACTCGGGCGTCACCACCGCCGAGTACGCCGTCGGCACGGTGGGCGCGTCCGCCATGGCCGCCGTGCTCGTGCGCCTGGCCGGCGACGGCACGCTGCTCGAGCTCGTGCGGCCCTGGCTCGAGCTCGGCCTCCGTGATCTTCCCTGGGCCGACGGGTGGCCGTTCCTGCGTCCGTTCCGCGGGATCCTGCGGTGACCCGGCGATCGTCCGCCGACGGGGAGCGGGGCATGGCCACGGCCGAGCTCGCCGTCATCACGCCCCTGGCCGTGGTCGTGGGCGTGCTGCTGCTCTGGACGGGCTCGCTCGGCTACACGCAGGTGCGGCTCACCGACGCCGCCCGTGAGGCGGCCCGCATGGTGGCACGGGGCGATGCCGTCGCGGAGGCCGAGCAGGTCGCCCGTGACCAGGCGCCCGAGGGCTCGGAGGTCGTCATCACCGAGCGCGACGGCGTCGTCGAGGTCGTCGTCTCGGTGCGGTCGACGTTGCCCGGCACGTGGTTCGACGACCCGGTCGGCCGAGACCTCTCCTCGACGGCGGTCGCGGCCCTGGAGTCCTCGTGACGCGAGCACGGCGGCCGCGCGGGCGCGAGGTCGGCGCCGTGTCGGCCGCCGCGGTCGGCGTCGCCGTTCTCCTGCTGGTCGTCGCCGGGAGCGTGCTCGAGCTCGGGTCGGCCGTCCGCGCGAAGCACGCCGCGGCGGCAGCGGCCGACCTGTCGGCGCTCGCGGCCTCCCGCGCGGTCGAGGCCGGGCGCGACGGCTGCGCGGCGGCCCGCGACGTCGCACGCCAGAACGGTGCCGAGATCGTGACGTGCCGGCTCGACGCCGCGGTCGCCACGATCACCACCGAAGTACGGACACCTCGGTGGTGGGGGCGGGGCTGGTCGTCGCGACAGACCTCGCGCGCCGCGCCGGCCAGCTATCTCGACGGGTCGTGAGCGTCACGCAGCACGGCGTCCAGCAGGCGCACCGCCCCGGCCTTGTCCAGCGGGTCGTTGCCGTTGCCGCACTTCGGCGACTGCACGCAGGCCGGGCACCCGGTGGGGCAGGGGCAGGCGGCGATCGTGTCGCGGGTGAACCGCAGCCACGTGGCTGCGGTGTCGTAGCCACGCTCCGCGAACCCCGCGCCCCCGGGATGGCCGTCGTGCACGAACACCGTCAGCCGACCCGTGTCGGGGTGCAGGGCCGTCGAGAGTCCGCCGAGGTCCCACCGGTCGCACGTCGCGAGCAGGGGCAGCAGCCCGATCGAGGCGTGCTCGGCCGCATGTGCCGCCCCCGGCACGTCGATCGCCTCGAGGCAGGCCGCGACCTGCTCCGGCTCGAGGGTCCACCACACGGCGGAGGTGCGCAGGCTCCGTTCGGGCAGGTCCAGCAGCTCCTCGCCGAGCGTGCCACCGCCGCTCGAGGACCGACGCAGGTACGAGGTCACCTGCGTCGTCACGTCCACGGTGCCGGTCGCGATCGTGGCGTGGCCCCAGTCGGTCGTGTGCGCGGTGTCGACGACGTCGACACGGGTCGACGACCGCGCCTGCGTCGTCCAGCCGGGGTCGTCGCGCCGCACGACCGCCGCGCCGTCCTCGGGGGAGTACTCCTCCACGACGTACGTGTCGCCCTGGTGCACGTACACGGCTCCCTCGTGCACGGTCCCGTCGGCGGTGCCGGCATCGACCGTGCCCACGAGGCGCCCGGTCGCGGCGTCCACGATCTGCACGGGCCGTCCGCTCCCGCCGCGCAGGTCGGCCAGGTCGCTCGCGCGCTCGCGCCGCGTCCAGAACCACCCGGCGCTCCGGTGACGCAACCAGCCGGCGTCCGTCAGGGCGTCGACGCCTTCGCGAGCGCGCGGCCCGAAGCGGTCGAGCTCCCGCTCGCTCAGCGGCAGCTCGTGGGCCGCCGCGGCCAGGTGGGGGCCGAGCACGTGCGGGTTGTCGATGTCGAACACCGTGGCCTCGAGCGGGGCCGCGAAGATCGTCTCGGGGTGGTGGACGAGGTAGGTGTCGATCGGGTCGGGCCGCGCGATCAGCACGCCCAGCGACTCCTGGCCACCGCGACCCGCCCGCCCCCACTGCTGGAACAGCGAGGCCCGGGTGCCTGGAAAGCCGACCGTGACCACGGCGTCGAGGCCCGAGACGTCGATGCCGAGCTCGAGCGCCGACGTCGAGGTGAGGCCGAGCAGATCGCCCGACCTCAGACGCTCCTCGAGCAGCCGACGCTCCTCCGGGAGGTAGCCGCCGCGGTAGGTGGCCACGCGTTCCGGGAGTGACGGGTCGACATCGGCCAGCAGGTCGCGGGCGCGCGAGGTCACGTGCTCCGCGCCCCGGCGGGACCGCACGAAGCACACGCTCTGCACCTCGGCCGACGTGAGGTCGGCCAGGAGGTCGGCGGCCTCGTGCGACGCCGGCCGCCGGGCTCCCGAGGCGACGTCGTCGGCGTCGAGCAGCGGCGGCTCCCAGAGCGCGATGGTGCGTGCGCCGTGCGGCGACGCGTCCTCGGTCACCGCGGTCGCGTCGAGACCGGTCAGCCGCCTCGCGAACGCCTCGGGATAGGCCACGGTCGCCGACGAGCACACCACGACGGGGGTCGCCCCCGCGTGCTCGCACAGCCGCAGCAACCGGCGGAGCACGAGGGCCACGTGGGCACCGAAGACACCCCGGTAGTGGTGGCACTCGTCGACGACGATGACCCGCAGCCCGCGCAGCAACCTGGTCCAGCGCTGGTGGCCCGGCAGGATCACGTGGTGCAGCGTGTCGGGATTGGTCAGCACCCATGCCGCGTGGTCCCGGGCCCACTGGCGCTCCTCACGGCTGTTGTCGCCGTCCACCGTCGCGGCACGCACCTGCGGGTCGAGCTCGCGCAGGCGCCGCAGCTGGTCGGCGGCCAAGGCCTTGGTGGGGGCGAGGTAGAGCACGGAGGGCAAGCGTGAGCCGTGGAGCGCCTCGCCCTCCCGGCCGCCCGTGAGCGCGGTGAGCGCCGGGACCTGGAAGGTCAGTGACTTGCCCGACGCGGTGCCGGTCGTCACGACGACGTTCCGACCCGCGCGGACGTGGTCGATCGCCTCGCGCTGGTGCGCCCAGAGATGGGTCACGCCTTGGCGGGCGTAGGCCGCGCGCACCGATCCCGGCACCCACTCGGGCCAGGGCTCCACGACCGCCTCGCGCGCCGGCTGCAGCTCGACGTGCGTGACGCGCTCTCCGTGGCGCGCGACGAGATCGGCCGGTCGCACGACCCGAGTCTCCCAGACGCCCGGTCGCCCCCGACCGGCCGAGCGAGCGCCTTCGACGGTCGCTTCCGGGCGAGGCGTGCCAGAATGACGCGAACCTGGAGGGGAGATCAGATGGAGCTCACGGTGGAGACGCGTGCGGTACCGCCGTTCGAGGTGCTCGAGATCGGTGGAGAGATCGACGTGTACACGGCACCGCGGCTGCGCGAGGCCGTGGTGGAGGCGATCGAGAGCGGCAAGCTGCGGTTGATCGTCGACGTCCAGCGGGTCGACTTCCTGGACTCGACCGGACTCGGCGTCCTGGTGGGAGCCCTCAAGCGGGTCCGTGCCGACGACGGCACGCTCGACATCGTCTGCACGCACGAGCGGCTGCTCAAGATCTTCCAGATCACGGGTCTGGACAAGGTGTTCGGCCTGCACGACAGCGTCGAGGCCGCCGTCGCCGCCCACGCGTGAGCCGGCTCTCGCTCCCGCACGACGTCACCGACCGGCTCGCGGACGCGCTCCGCGGCGCCACGTTCACGGCCGACGGCGTGCACGCCCTCCTGGGCACCAGCGCCCACGCGGCACTCGGACGCAACGAGTCGACCCCGGCCGTCCGCGCGGCGTCGGACGGCTCGCCGCTCGCGGTGCTCGTGCGCCTGTTCACCCTGCAGCGCCCCGTCGAGCGTGGGGCGGCCGACCGGGCGCTCCCGGGCCTCGTCGAGCCGCTGGCCGCCGCGGGGCTCCTCGCAGTCTCCGGCGACGAGGTGCGGGCCCGGGTCGACGTGCGGCCCTACGGCGACGAGGACCACGACTGGTGGGTCGTCTGCGACCTCACGCCTGGGATCGACGCCTCACCGGTCGAGGTGGGCCCCGAGCACGTGCTGGGCATCAGTGAGGCGTCCTCCTCCCTGGCCCGACTCGTGGCGCGTCGTCCCGTCGACCGCGCGCTCGACCTCGGCACCGGCTGCGGCGTGCAGGCCCTGCACCTCGCGCAGCATGCCCGGCACGTCGTCGCCACCGACGTCAACCCGCGGGCGCTCGACATGGCGCGCCTCACCGCCCAGATCAATGCGGCACAGCTCAACGGGGTCGATCTCGACGTCCGCGACGGCAGCCTGTACGAGCCCGTCGCGGGGGAGCGCTTCGACCTGATCGCCTCGAACCCACCGTTCGTCGTGTCGCCGCCCGACGGCGACCGCCTGGTCTACCGCGAGACCGGCTTCGAGGGCGACGACGTCGTGCGTCGGCTGGTCGCCGGCGCCGCCGACCACCTCACGGACGACGGCATGTGCCACCTGCTGGCGTCCTGGGTGCATCCCGCCGACGGCTCGTGGCAGGACCGCCTCGCAGGCTGGATCGAGCACACCGGTCTCGACGCCTGGGTGCTCGAGCGCGAGGAGGTGGACCTCGAGGCCTACACCGAGATGTGGCTCGCCGACTCCGGACACCGTGGCCGCCCCGGGTACACCGCCGCCTACGACCGCTGGCTCGGCTGGTTCGCCGAGCAGGGGATCGGCGCCATGGGATTCGGCTGGATCACGCTGCGCCGCGCGGGGCGCACCACGCCCTCGGTGCGTATCGAGTCGTGGGACGGACAGGTCGCCGGCCCGGTCGGCCCCACCGTCCTGCAGTGGGCCGAGGCCCACGACGTGACGGGCGAGGTGCTCGACCACACGTGGACGACCGCCCCCGACCTCGTCCAGCACACGTGGGGCGAGCCGGGCGCGGAGGACCCCGCCGTCATCACGGTGCGCCTCCAGGAAGGCCTGCGCCGCGAGCGCCGTGTCGACACCGTGACCGCCGGACTGCTGTCCGCCAGTGACGGCGACCTCACCTCGGGGCAGGTCCTGGGGGCCATCGCGACGCTGCTCGACCTCGACCCGGAGACGCTGAAGGACGAGCGTCGCGCGGAGGTCGCTGACCTCGTGGCCGAGGGGTTCCTGGTCGCGTCTCGGGCCTAGTCACGCCACGCCCGCTCCGGGCGAGGGATGCAGACTTGTTGCGGGAGCACGCTACGGTGTGCCCGCCGGTTGCCGTCGTTCCCGGCCCTAGAGAGGATTCCCCCGTGACCAGCCTCGTGATCGTCGAGTCGCCGAACAAGGTCCGCAGCATTGCGGGCTACCTCGGCGACGGCTACGTCGTGGACGCCTCGGTGGGTCACATCCGTGACCTGCCCCAGGGCGCCGACGAGGTCCCGGCCAAGTACAAGGGGCTGCCCTGGGCACGCCTCGGGGTCGACATCGACAACGACTTCGAGCCGGTCTACGTCGTCTCGGCCGGCAAGAAGTCGCAGATCACCAAGCTCAAGAAGCTCCTCAAGGACGCCGACGAGCTCGTGCTGGCGACGGATGAGGACCGCGAGGGCGAGGCCATCGCGTGGCACCTGCTCGACGAGCTCAAGCCCAACGTCCCGGTCAAGCGCATCGTCTTCAACGAGATCACCAAGGAGGCGATCCAGCGCGCGATCGCCAACCCCCGTGACGTCGACATGGACCTGGTCGACGCGCAGGAGACCCGCCGCATCCTCGATCGTCTCTACGGCTACGAGGTCAGCCCGGTCCTGTGGAAGAAGGTCATGAGCGGCCTGTCGGCCGGTCGCGTGCAGTCCGTCGCGACCCGCCTGGTGGTCGAGCGCGAGCGCGAGCGCATCGCGTTCCGGTCCGCGTCCTACTGGGACCTCGACGCCACGTTCGACGCGAACGAGAAGCACGATCCGCAGTTCTTCCCCGCCCGACTCATGACGGTCGAGGGCAAGCGCATCGCCACCGGGTCGGCGTTCGGTGCCGACGGCCAGCTCAAGAACCCCGAGGTCGTGCAGCTCGACGAGGCCTCGGTCACGACGTTGGCCGAGGGCCTGCGCGGTCGCCCCCTCACGGTGGCCTCGGTCGAGGCCAAGCCGTACTCGCGCAAGCCGTACGCCCCGTTCCGCACCACGACGATGCAGCAGGAGGCCTCCCGCAAGTTCGGCTGGGGCGCCGCTCGCACGATGCAGGTCGCGCAGCGCCTCTACGAGGGCGGCTACATCACCTACATGCGGACCGACTCCTCGACGCTGAGCCAGACCGCCCTCAACGCGGCCCGCGCCCAGGTCGGCGAGCTGTACGGCGCGGCCTACCTGCCCGACAAGCCGCGCGTCTACGCCGGTACCTCGAAGAACGCGCAGGAGGCCCACGAGGCCATCCGCCCCGCCGGCGAGCGGTTCCGCACGCCGCAGAAGGCCGGCCTCTCCGGCGACGAGGCGAAGCTCTACGAGCTGATCTGGAAGCGCACGATCGCCTCGCAGATGAAGGACGCCCAGGGCGAGCAGCTCTCGATCAAGCTCGCCGGCGACGCCACCGACGGCCGCGCGGTCGAGTTCACCGCGTCGGGCCGGACGATCACGTTCCACGGCTTCCTCAAGGCGTACGTCGAGACGCACGAGGACCCGACGGCCCAGGGCGACGACCAGCAGACCAAGCTGCCCAACCTCGCCCAGGGCGACACGGTCCTGGCGCACGAGCTGGTGCCCAGCGGCCACGAGACGAAGCCGCCGGCGCGCTACACCGAGGCCAGCCTGATCAAGGAGCTCGAGGAGCGCGAGATCGGTCGCCCCTCCACCTACGCCTCGATCATCAACACGATCCAGAACCGCGGCTACGTCTACAAGAAGGGCACCGCGCTGGTCCCGGCGTGGATCGCCTTCAGTGTCGTGCGGCTGATGGAGCAGCACTTCAGCCGGCTGGTCGACTACTCCTTCACGGCGCAGCTCGAGGGCGTGCTCGACGAGGTCGCGCACGGTCGCGAGGACCGCCTTCGCGTGCTGCAGGGCTTCTGGTCCGGCGACAACGAGGGCGACACCGGCCTCAAGAAGCTCGTCGAGAACCTCCCCGACATCGACGCCCGTGGCCTGGCCACGTTCGACCTCGGCGAGGGCGTCGCGGTGCGCGTCGGCCGCTACGGCCCGTACGTCGAGGGCCCGCCGATGGTGCCCGGCGACGGTGGCACCGAGGTGCCCACCCGCGCCAACGTGCCCGAGGACCTCCCGCCCGACGAGCTCACGCTCGACGCGGCCCGTGAGCTGCTGCAGAACCCGGCCGGCCAGGAGAAGCACCTCGGCACCCACCCGGAGTCGGGTCTGGACGTCGTGGCCCGCAACGGCCGCTACGGTCCCTACGTCGTGGAGTCGCTGCCCGACGGCTCGCCCAAGTCGGCCAAGCCGCGCACGTCCAGCCTGTTCAAGACGATGGACCTCGACTCGCTCTCGCTCGACGACGCGGTCAAGCTGCTCACGCTGCCTCGCGTCGTCGGCACGGGCGAGGACGGCGAGGAGATCACGGCGCTGAACGGCCGCTACGGTCCGTACCTCAAGAAGGGCACCGACTCGCGGTCGATCGAGACCGAGGAGCAGCTGCTCACCCTGACCGAGGCCGAGGCCCGCGTCATCTACTCGCAGCCGAAGACGTATGGCCGGCGTGCCGCCGCGGCCCCGTTGAAGGAGCTCGGCGTCGACCCGGTCAGCGAGAAGCCGATCGTCGTCAAGGACGGCCGCTTCGGGCCCTACGTCACCGACGGCGACCACAACGCGAGCCTGCGCAAGGACGACGACGTCGACACGATCACGCCGGAGCGCGCGCACGAGCTGCTTGCGGAGCGCCGGGCCAAGGCCCCCGCGAAGAAGGGCGCCAAGAAGGCGGCCAAGAAGTCGCCGGCCAAGAAGACGGCGGCGAAGAAGACGGCCGCGAAGAAGACCGCCGCGAAGAAGACGCCGGCCAAGAAGACCGCCGCCAAGAAGACGGGCACCTCGGCGAAGAAGGCGGAGTAGGGCCTGTGCTTGGTGCCAGCGGGCGGTGAGTGTTCCACCGCCCGAGCGCCCAGGTGGTGGAACACTCACCGCCCACCCCGGGCTCCGGGCATACTCGCGGCATGACTGCCCCTCTCGCGCGCATCTCGAGCTACACGAATGACGGGCTGACGTTCGACGTCGTCGACTCCGGACCGATCGACGGCGACGTCGTGCTGCTGCTGCACGGGTTCCCGGAGCGGGCATCGTCGTGGGACGAGGTCTCGGCGCGTCTTCACGCGGAGGGCTACCGCACGCTCGCGCCTGACCAGCGCGGCTACTCGCCCGGCGCGCGCCCCCGCGGTCGTCGCAGCTACCGGGTCGACCTCCTCGTCGGTGACGTCGCGGCCCTCGTCGAGCGCGCCGGCGGCCGGGCCCACGTCGTCGGTCACGACTGGGGCGCGATGGTCGCCTGGTCGCTGGCGATCGCCCGTCCCGACCTGGTGCGCAGCCTCACGGCGCTGTCGGTGCCGCACCCGGCGGCCTTCGTGCACGCGCTCACGCGGTCGGTCCAAGGCCTGAAGTCCTGGTACATGCTCGCGTTCCAGATCCCGTTCCTGCCCGAGCTCGTGCTGAGCCGGCGCTGGCGGATCCACCGACGGATCATGCGCGGCACCGGCATGAGCGACGCCGACGTCGACCGCTTCCGGTCCGGGATCCTCGACCACGGCGCGCTGCGCGGCGGGCTCGGCTGGTACCGCGCACTACCGTTTCTGGACCGCCGGGCACCGACCCGGGTGTCCGTCCCCACGACGATGGTCTGGAGCGACCGCGACCTGTTCATCGGGCGGGCGTCGGCCGAGGCCAGTGAGCAGCACGTCGACGCGCCGTACGAGCTCGTCGTGCTCCTCGGCGTGAGCCACTGGATCCCCACGGAGGTCCCGGACGCCGCGGCCGACGCGATCCTCGCCCGCACGTCGTCGGTCGACTGACCGCTCCCGGACGCCCCTCGACGCCCGCCGGCGGCATTGCTAGCGTGACCATCGCGGTCGACGAGAGGCGCTGCGACGGGCTGGGCCCGCCACGCTCGTCAGGCCCGCAGGACGGAAGGGCGCCTCCCACCCAGGAGGTCGCCATGGCGCCCACTGACCCCGCCCTCACCGACCCCGCCCTCACCGAGCTGATCGCCGCCCTGCCGAAGGCCGAGCTGCACGTGCACCACGTCGGCTCCGCGAGCCCGGCCACGGTGGCTCGCCTGGCGGCCCGCCACGAGGGCTCGAGCCCCGTCCCGACCGATCCCGAGCTCTTGGCCGAGTACTTCACGTTCACCGACTTCGCCCACTTCATCGAGGTCTACCTGTCGGTCGTCGACCTGATCCGCACGCCAGACGACGTCGCGACCCTGACGTACGACGTCGGCGCCGACCTCGCCCGGCAGAACGTCCGGTACGCCGAGCTCACCGTGACGCCCTACACGTCCGTCGTCCGAGGCATCGCTCCCGACGCGTTCTGCGAGGCCATCGAGGACGCCCGGCAGCGGGTGGCTCGCGATCACGGGACGCAGCTGCGGTGGATCTTCGACATCCCGGGGGAGTCGGGTCTCCCGGCGGCCGACGCCACGTTGGCGATCGCCCTCGGGCAGCAGCCGGACGGCTTGGTCGGGTTCGGGCTCGGCGGGCCCGAGGTCGGCGTGCCTCGACCGCAGTTCGCCCCCCACTTCGCGGCCGCCCGTGCCGCGGGGCTGCGGAGCGTGCCGCACGCGGGTGAGACCACGGGTCCGCAGACCGTCTGGGACGCGCTGGAGCACCTCGGCGCCGAGCGCATCGGCCACGGCATCGCGGCTGCGCAGGACGAGGCGCTGATGGCGCACCTCGCCGAGCACCAGATCGCCCTGGAGGTCTGCCCGACGTCCAACGTCTGCACGGGGGCGGTCGCGAGCCTGGCCGAGCACCCGCTGCCGCAGCTCGTCGCCGCCGGCGTGCCGGTCACGATCGCGTCGGACGACCCGCCGATGTTCTCGACCACGCTCCTGCGCGAGTACGAGGTGGCGGCCGAGCTCCTGCAGCTCGACGCTGCGGGCGTCACCGAGCTGGTGCGGCAGTCGGTGCGGTTCTCGTTCCAGAGCGACGCCGAGAAGGCGGCCCTGCTCGCCGAGATCGACGCGATGGGGAGTCGTCCCCGGGGATGAGCCGCCCGACCTCGCCTAGGGTCGGGTGCATGCGGCGGACGGCGACGGGACTCATGGTGGTGCTGGTCGTCACCGTGCTCGCGGGCTGCGGCGACGTCAACAAGGGCTCGGCGTTCGCGGCCGAGTTCCAGGTGTTCCTCGACGGACGCGACGACCTCGAGGTCGCCGAGGCCGGTGGCACGAACCCGCTGCCGTGGTCCGGGACGGGCGACGTGTCGGTGGAGGTCGTGGCCGGCCTGAGTGACGACGAGGTCGTCGACGCGGTCTGGGAGATCACCGCGCACGAGGTCGAGAACCAGGTCTCTTACGACCTCGAGGTGAGGTTCCCGACGCAGACCGACACGGGCGACCCGGCACTCGCTGCGTTCCACCTGGGCGTGCCGGGGCCGGCTCCCGAGGGGGACGAGGCCGAGCTCCGCCGCGAGATCGAGCGTCGCCTCGGCATCGCCCGCACCCTGGTCGGGTTCGGCATCGGGGAGACCGAGGCCTCCGCCGGGCCCGACGACTTCCGGATGCGGTCGACGGGCGACGCCCTGGCCGTCGCCACGGCCCTGTGCGACGACACCGGTCTCGAGCGGGTCGTCGACTACTTCTTCGTCGAAGGGCCCGCGCCCGACGGCACCCTCCCCGGGGGCACGGTCGAGGACGACCTCTCGACCGGCACGCCCGGGAGCCGCGTCACGCTCGTCGACGCGGGCGACTGCTCGTGGCTCTCCGGCATGACCGAGATCCTGGCGCTCATGGCCGTTCCGGGAGCGGTCACGTCCTACTCCGCCGAGCACTCGGAGTTCGACGACCGGCCGTCGCTGCGGGTCACGCTGGCCCCCACCGTCCCGGTCGACGTGGCCCCCGCCCAGGCGCGAGCCGCCGAGCTCGGCGTGGACGTCTACTTTGCGTAGGCCTGGGGTCCACGACATGCGACGCGCGGCGATGGCGTCCGGAGTGGCGCTGGTCGTCATCGGACTTGCGGGCTGCGGCGCGGTCGACCGGGGAGCGGCCTTCGCGGACCAGTTCCGGCCGTTCCTCGACGGTCGCGACGCCGTCGAGGAGTCGTCGATCTCCGTGGGAGGTGGCGCGCTGCCGTTCACGGGGTCGGCCGACGTGACGGTGACGCTCGTGGACGACCTGAGCGACGTCGAGATCGTGCGGGAGGCGTGGGAGATCACGGCCCACGAGGTCGACGACCAGGTCGGCTACGGGCTGGAGGTCCGGTTCGCGGCGGAGAACCGTGAGGGAGAGTGCACCATCACGGCGTTCTCGCTCCAGGTGCTCGAGGCCGCTCCGGACGACGACGAGCTGCGCGACGACATCGCCGACCGCGTCGACCACGCCCGCGCATTCGCGGCCCTCGGCACCGGACCGAGCGAGGTCGAGGCCGATGGGTCGGCGAACACGCTGACGACGCGTGCCGATGCGCTCGCGGTGGCCGCCGCGGCCTGCGAGGACGAGGACCTCGTGGAGTCGCTGGAGTCACTGACCGTGGCGGGCACGCTCCCGACCGGCGCGGGCAGCGGCAGCGACACGACGAGCGAGGCGACCATCCGTGGCTTCGGCGACTGCTCCTGGGTGCCCGACGCGACGGCCGTCCTGCAGGCGATCGGCGACCTCGGCCCGGTCGGGACGTACTCGGTCGCGTTCAACGGGTACCTGGAGCGGCCGCAGCTCTCGGTGTCGCTCGTCCCCGGAACCGTCATCGACCCCGCGGCACCGCTGGCGATCGCGGCCGACCTCGGGGTGGAGCTCCTCTTCTCGTAGGCGCGAGCCACTAGGCTCCCGGCATGGCATCTGACTCCGGCGCCGGGTTCTTCCTCGTGCTCGAGGGCGGCGAGGGCGGTGGCAAGTCCACCCAGGCCGATCTCGTGGTGCAGTGGCTGCGTCAGCAGGGACGCACGGTCCTGCAGACGCGCCAGCCGGGAGGCACCCCCGTCGGGTCCCGCCTGCGCGAGATCCTGCTCGATCCCGCCACCGGCGCCCTCGACCCCCGCACGGAGTCGCTCGTGTACGCCGCCGACAAGGCCGAGCACGTCGCCACGGTCATCGCGCCCGCGCTCGCCCGCGGCGAGGTCGTGGTGTGCGACCGCTATGTCGACTCCACGCTGGCCTACCAGGGCGCGGGCCGCGCGATCGACGCCACCGAGCTCGCCCGGGTCGCGGCCTGGGCCACGGGCGACCTCCGTCCGCACCTCACGGTCGTCCTCGACGTCGACCCGGAGGTCGGCCTGGTGCGCGCCGGACGTGCCGGCGACGGCCACGACCGCATCGAGGCCGAGCCCCTGGAGTTCCACCGGCGAGTCCGACGGCACTTCCTCGACCTCGCGGCCAAGCGTCCGGACGAGTACCTCGTGGTCGACGCCGACCGCGAGCCGGGCAGCGTGCACGCCGACATCCGCGCGGCTCTCGAGTCGCGGCTGTTGACCGAGGTGCGGCCATGACGGTGTGGACCGAGCTCGTCGGGCAGGAGCCCGTCGTCGACACGCTGCAGGGCGTCGTCGCCGATCCGCGGGGGGCCACCCACGCCTGGCTCTTCACCGGACCACCCGGGTCAGGCCGCTCCACCGCCGCGCTCGCGTTCGCCGCGGCGATGCAGTGCGACACGGGCGGCTGCGGATCCTGCGAGTCCTGCCGCATGGCGGCGGCCGGCTCCCACCCCGACATCCGCACGATCCGCACCGATGGCCTCTCGATCGGCGTCGACCTCGCGCGCGACGCGGTGCGCCGCGCGGCCCTGCACCCCGCGGTCGGCCGCTGGCAGGTGCTCGTGGTCGAGGACGCCGACCGGCTCACCGACCAGGCCGCCAACGCCCTGCTGAAGTCGCTCGAGGAGCCTTCGCCGCAGACGGTGTGGATGTTGTGCGCCCCGGCGGCCGAGGACGTCATCGTCACGATCCGCTCGCGCTGCCGATCGGTCGTGCTGCGCACCCCGCCGGCCACCGCGATCGCCGAGCTCCTCGTCCGGCGCGACGGCATCGAGCCCGCTCTCGCGGCAGCCGTCGCAGCCGCCTCGCAGGGTCACATCGGTCGCGCCCGTGGCCTGGCCCGCGATCCCGAGGCGCGCGAGCGCCGCCGCCAGATCCTGTCGATCCCGCAGCGCGTCGCCCACCTCGGCGACGCACTCGTCGCGGCGCAGCAGGTCGACACCGAGGCCACGGCCCGGGCCGCCGCGTTCAGCGACGTCGCCGACGCTCGCGAGCAGGGCGACATCAAGGCCAGCTGGGGCGTCGAGGACCGCGGCAAGCGGCCGGCGGGCTACGCCGGTGCACTCTCGAGCCTCACGAAGGAGCAGGAGCGTCGGCGCAAGCGGCTCGCCCGCGATGCGATCGACGGGGTGCTGCTCGACCTGCTCGCATTCTGCCGCGACGTCGCCGCCCTGCAGCTCGGGGCGGCGTCCGCCACCCACGGCCTGGTCAACGCCGACGTCGCCGACGCCGCCGTGGGGCAGGCCGAGGTGTGGACGGTCGAGGAGACGATGGCGGCGATCGATGCCATCGTGGAGTGCCGGCTGGCGCTGGAGGCCAACGCCGCACCGCTGCTGGCGCTCGAACGCCTCATGTCGACGTTCGTGCCCAGCCGGGCCTGACCCACCGCACGACCCGCCAGAACCTGCCTCACGCCAGACCGCACGCCGCCAACCAGTCACGGGGGACCACGATGTCGAAGAAGCTCTGGATCATCGGAGGGCTGGTGCTCGCGCTGATCGTGGCGGGCTCGGTCACGGCCGTGCTGCTGCTCGCCGGCGGCGACGACGACGTGCGCACGGATCCTGATCCGAGCAAGAACGTCAGCTACCCCGAGGGGCTCGAGGAGTACTACACGCAGGACCTCGACTGGGAGGACTGCGGCACCGACCGGTGCGCCGACATCACGGTCCCGATCGACTACGCCGAGCCCGACGGCGACACCACCGAGCTGCGCATGCGGGTGGTCGGCGACGAGGACGCCGAGCAGCACCTGTTCGTCAATCCCGGCGGTCCGGGCGGTTCCGCCGTCGACTACGCCACCACGATGGCGTTCCAGCTCGGCGACGACGTGACCGACGCCTACGCGATCGTGGGGGTCGACCCGCGCGGGGTGGGGGTCAGCTCCCCGCTGGAGTGCTACGACGACGAGCAGTTCGACGCGTACGTCGACACCGACCCGACCCCCGACGACCCGGCCGAGGTGCAGGCCTCGATCGACCAGCTGACTGGCATGGCCGAGGCGTGCGAGGAGAACTCCGGCGACCTGGCCGGCCACGTCTCCACCGTCGAGGTCGCGCGCGACATGGACATCGCCCGCGCGCTCGTGGGCGACGCCAAGCTCAACTGGTTCGGCGCCTCGTACGGCACGTACCTGGGCGCCACGTACGCCTCGCTGTTCCCCGACAAGGTCGGCCGCATGGTGCTCGACGGTGCGATCAACCCCGAGCTCGGCCCGGTCGACTCCGCACTGGGCCAGGCCACGGGCTTCCAGCGCGCCCTCGAGGCCTACATCGCCGACTGCGTCACCGAGGCCGACTGCCCGCTCGGCACCGACGAGGCGGCGGCGGAGCAGCAGCTCGCGGCCCTGCTGGCCCAGCTCGACGCGCAGCCGATGCCCACCGACGACCCGGACCGCCCGCTCACCGAGGGCCAGGCGTTCTTCGGCATCGCCCTGCCGCTGTACAGCGAGACGCTGTGGGGCGAGCTCACGAAGGCCCTGACCCTGGCGATCGGCGAGGGTGACGGCGCCGGCCTGCAGTTCCTGTCGGACGCCTACTTCGAGCGCAGCGAGGACGGCTCGTACGGCTCCAACATCGGTCAGGTCATCACGGCGGTCAACTGCCTCGACGCGACCGAGCGTCCCACCTTCGGGGAGCTCGAGGCCGACGTCGCCGAGTTCGAGGCCGTCTCACCGGTCTTCGGGCGAGCGCTGGGCCTGGGCGCCGGCGGTTGCTCGGCCTGGCCGTTCGAGTCCGAGGCCGACCCGGTCGACTTCTCGGCCACGGGTGCGCCGCCGATCCTGGTGCTCGGCACGACCCGCGACCCCGCCACGCCCTACGAGCAGGCCGTCGAGCTGGCCGACATCCTCGACTCCGGCGTGCTGATCTCGCGTGACGGCGACGGCCACACCGCCTACCAGTCCGGCAACCGCTGCGTCACCGACGCGGTCGACGCCTACCTGGTCGACGGCACGGTCCCCGACGACGACCCGGAGTGCTAGTCGACCACTGACGCGCGGCCTCGTGGTGCCGGGACGCGCTCCTTCGTCGCGCTCACTCCCGACACTCGCTAGCGCGGGTCCTGAGGTGCGAGGAGCCCTGGCGACGAGCCTCGAAGGGCGCGTCGGGTCCGTCAGCCTCGCTCCGCTCGGCCCTGCCCCTGACCTAGGTCGCGCGCTGGTGCCCGTTGTTACTGGCGGGCGGCCTCGTGGTGCCTGATGACCTCGTCGATGACGAACGTCAGGAACTTCTCGGCGAAGGTCGGATCGAGATCGGCCTCGATCGCCAGACCACGGAGTCGCTCGATCTGGCGAGCCTCACGAGCCGGGTCGGACGGCGGCATGTCATGGGTCGCCTTGAGGCGTCCGACGCGCTGGGTGTGCTTGAACCGCTCGGCGAGCAGGTGCACCAACGCCGCATCGATGTTGTCGATGCTCGCGCGGATCCGGGTCAGCTCGTCGGTCACGTCGTCGTTGCTCACGTCGCGATCCTAGGCGTCGGCCGACCCGGATTCGCCTCCCCGTCCCGGGGTGGGTAAAGTCGGGCTTCGGTCCGACGGGCGATCCTCGGCGGACTCCGCCGCCTTAGCTCAGTCGGCAGAGCGTCTCACTCGTAATGAGAAGGTCGTCGGTTCGATTCCGACAGGCGGCTCCACGCCAGAACCCCAGCCACGTGCTGGGGTTCTGTCGTTGGTGGGTGCGGGAGGGCCTCAGCTCGACCCGGCAGGGCGTCTCACTCGTCATGAGAAGGTCGTCGGTTCGATTCCGACAGGCGGCTCCACGCCAGAACCCCAGCCACGTGCTGGGGTTCTGTCGTTGGTGGGTGCGGGAGGGCCTCAGCTCGACCCGGCAGGGCGTCTCACTCGTCATGAGAAGGTCGTCGGTTCGATTCCGACAGGCGGCTCCACGCCAGAACCCCAGCCACGTGCTGGGGTTCTGTCGTTGGTGGGTGCGGGAGGGCCTCAGCTCGACCCGGCAGGGCGTCTCACTCGTCATGAGAAGGTCGTCGGTTCGATTCCGACAGGCGGCTCCACGCCAGAACCCCAGCCACGTGCTGGGGTTCTGTCGTTGGTGGGTGCGGGAGGGCCTCAGCTCGACCCGGCAGGGCGTCTCACTCGTCATGAGAAGGTCGTCGGTTCGATTCCGACAGGCGGCTCCACGCCAGAACCCCAGCCACGTGCTGGGGTTCTGTCGTTGGTGGGTGCGGGAGGGCCTCAGCTCGACCCGGCAGGGCGTCTCACTCGTCATGAGAAGGTCGTCGGTTCGATTCCGACAGGCGGCTCCACGCCAGAACCCCAGCCACGTGCTGGGGTTCTGTCGTTGGTGGGTGCGGGAGGGCCTCAGCTCGACCCGGCAGGGCGTCTCACTCGTCATGAGAAGGTCGTCGGTTCGATTCCGACAGGCGGCTCCACGCCAGAACCCCAGCCACGTGCTGGGGTTCTGTCGTTGGTGGGTGCGGGAGGGCCTCAGCTCGACCCGGCAGGGCTGGGGCGCCCCGAACGCAGCAGGACCCCGGCCACCGGCCAGGGTCCTGATCGTTCGCGCGAGGTGGTTCAGCCGTGCTGGCCGGATCCGCGCTCGAACAGCACGGGGTAGATCACCACGGCGAGCAAGTAAGCCTCCAGGAGCACAAGAGTTGCCACGATGAGTCCGAGCCACTCGTCCACGATGCCTCCGGTCGTCTGGGGTCCTGCCATATTCAACGACCGTCGGCCCGTGGCGTTACTCAACGTGACGAGAGTCGCCCCAGTCGGATGATCGCCTCATCGATGACCTCCGGCTTCTTGCAGAAGGCCCACCGCACGAACGGCCGGCCGGGCTCGGGGTCGAGGTGGAGCACCTGGTGGGGCACCGCCACGACACCGGCGAGCTCGGGCAGGCGCCGGCAGAAGTCGAGACCGTCGTCGAAGCCGAGCGGCCGGATGTCGGTCGTGGCGAAGTACGTGGCAGCGGGGCGGATCACGTCGAATCCGACGGCCTCGAGTCCGTCGCACAGCAGGTCGCGCTGCGTCTGCAGGTCGCGGGCGAGCCCGGCCACGAAGTCGTCGGCGTGGTCGAGAGCCCAGGCCACGGCGCCCTGGAACGGTGTGCCGGAGGTGTAGGTCAGCCACTGCTTCGCGGCCATGACCGCATCCACGAGCCCGGCCGGACCCGTGGCCCACCCCACCTTCCAGCCCGTGACCGAGAACGACTTGCCGGCGCTCGAGATCGTCACGGTCCGATCGGCCAGGCCGGGCACGGTCGCGAGCGGGCGGTGGCGGACGCCGTCGAAGGTCAGGTGCTCATAGACCTCGTCGCTGATGACGACGAGGTCGTGCTCCTGCGCGATGGCAGCGAGCGCGACCAGCTCGTCGCCACCCAGCACGGCACCCGTCGGGTTGTGCGGGGTGTTGACGATGATGGCGCGGGTGCGGGGGCCGGCCGCCGCGCGGATCTCGTCGACCGGCAGGCGGAACTCCGGCGCGCGGAGCGTGACGGGCACGGGCACCCCGCCGGCCATCTGCACCATCGCCACGTAGGAGTCGTAGAAGGGTTCCAGCACCAGGACCTCGTCGCCGGGATCGATCAGCCCGAGGACCGCTGCGGCGATGGCCTCGGTGGCGCCCGTCGTGACGATGACCTCACGATCGGGGTCGAGGACGAGGCCGTGGTGGCGCTCCTGGTGTCGGGCGATGGCGGCGCGCAGCTCGGGGGTGCCACGGCCAGGTGCGTACTGGTTGTCACCGGCCGCGATGGCGTCTCGGGCACGGTCGAGCAGCCCGGCGGGTCCGCTCGTGTCGGGGAATCCCTGCCCGAGGTTGACGGCACCGGTGCGGGCGGCGAGGGCACTCATCTCGGCGAAGATCGTGGTGCCGAGGCTGGCGACGCGGGAGCTGGGACCGACCATGTCGGCGAGCCTAGACGCCGGTCGGGCCGCGTGGGCCACGACGGCCGTCCGGGCATGAAAGGGCCCCGCCGTTCTCGGGGGGTGAAACGGCGGGGCTGATCCCAGTGTACGCACACCGGTGGTGCAGTCGTCAATGAACGGACGCCTTCCCGACACCGGACGGTGAATGTTTCGATACCCGTGTTCGGACTGGTGTGGGAGGATTTGGACATCATGGCCGTCATCGAGGCTCCTCAGCAGCCGTCCTCACCCCCGCCGCGCCGGCGCAAGCCGCGTCGCCGCAGCCGACTCCTGACGATCCTCGGCCTGGCCCTCGTGCTGACCGGCGTCGGCTTCATCGGGTACGTCGGGTGGGAGCTCTACGGCACCAACATCGTCTCGGCGCAGAAGCAGGAAGCGGTCAAGGAGCAGATCTCCGAGGACTGGGCCAACAACATCGACTCCAACGCGATCGGCCTCCTGCGGGTCGAGCGCTGGGGCAGCGACTACGAGATGCCGATCATCCCCGGCAGCGACCTGCTCGACTCCAAGGGCCGCTCGGCCCTGGCGAGCGGCGTGGGCTGGTACGAGAAGGGTGTCGGGCCGGGAGAGGTCGGCAACTTCGTGATCGCGGGCCACCGCAGCGGCCGCGGCGCCGTCTTCAAGCGGCTGCCCGACCTCCGGGCCGGAGACATCGTCGAGATCGAGACCCGCACGCAGCTCTACACGTACCAGCTGCGCATGAACGGTGACGAGATCAAGGTCGACTACACGACCGCCTGGCCCCTCTTCCCGGTGCCCGACCCCAACGCGCGCGGCGCCACGCCGACCGACGAGCTCCTCACGATGATCACGTGCGCCGAGATGTTCAGCACCGACAACCGCCGCGTCGTGATCGGTGACCTCGTCGAGGTCGTCGACAAGCCCGCGGTGCAGGCCGCTCCCGCTGCCCAGTGAGTCGGGCACAGTGAGTCGGGCCGCGTGACCGAGATCCGCGACTACCAGCGTGAGTTCGTCGAGTTCGCGCTCGACCTGGGCGTTCTCTCCTTCGGTGAGTTCACCCTCAAGTCGGGACGCACCTCGCCCTACTTCTTCAACGCCGGGGGCTTTCGCACGGGCGCCGCGCTGGCGGGCCTGGGCCGTTTCTACGCCGACGCCATCGTGGCGGCGGGCCGCGAGTTCGACGTGCTGATGGGTCCGGCCTACAAGGGCATCCCGATCGCCGCGGCTACGGCGGTCCAGCTGTCCGAGCGGCACGGCCGTGACGTCCCCTGGTGCTTCAACCGCAAGGAGGCCAAGGACCACGGTGAGGGCGGCACGATCGTCGGCACACCGCTCGAGGGTCGGGTCCTGGTCATCGACGACGTCATCACGGCCGGCACCGCCATCCGCGAGGTCGCCGGCATCGTCGCGTCGGCAGGGGCCGAGCTCGTCGGGGTCGCCGTCGCGGTCGACCGGCAGGAGCGGGGACAGGGTGATCTCTCGGCCATCGGCGAGGTCGAGCGCGACCTCGACATCGGGGTCGACGCCATCGTCAACCTCGACCAGCTGATCGCCTACCTCGCCGAGACCGGTCGCCACGGCGAGCACCTCGACGCCGTGCGGGAGTACCGCAGCACCTACGGGGCATGACCCCGGAACCGTCACCTCCCGAGGCCGAGCCTGAGCCCGAGCCTGACCGGAGCGAGGTCGGCGTCGGGCCCTGGGACGGGCCGCTGCCGACCGGCGACCACTGGGATCCGGAGCTGCTGGCCGAGGGTGATCGCCGCAACGTCGTCGACCACTACCGCTACTGGCGCCTCGACGCGATCGTGGCCGACCTCGACACGCGGCGGCACGGGTTCCACGTCGCGATCGAGAACTGGCAGCACGACTTCAACATCGGCTCGATCGTCCGCACGGCCAACGCGTTCCTCGCGGCGGAGGTGCACGTCGTGGGGCGACGTCGGTGGAACCGGCGCGGCGCGATGGTCACCGACCGGTACCAGCACGTCCGCCACCACGAGACCGTCGCCGACCTGGTCGCGTGGGCGACCGAGCACGACCTGCCGCTGCTCGGCATCGACAACGTGGCGGGCTCGGAGGCGATCGAGTCGGCCGCGCTCCCGGTGCGGTGTGTCCTGGTCTTCGGCCAGGAGGGCCCAGGGCTGAGCGAGGAGGCGCGAGCGGCCTGCTCGGGCCTGTTGTCGATCGCGCAGTTCGGCTCGACCCGGTCGATCAACGCCGGCGCGGCTGCCGCCGTGGCGATGCACACCTGGATCCGCCAGCACGCCGGCCCGCCTGACTAGCATCGGCGCCATGGCGGACGTGGTGGTCGGGGTCGTGGAGCCGGGGTCCCCGGGAGCCCGCGCGGCGGTCACCGCGTACCTGCGCGAGCTGGACGAGATCTTCGCGACCGGGTTCGACCCTGAGCAGGCCGCGCGCGACGAGGTCGAGTTCACGGGTGATCGCGGACGGTTCCTCGTGGCCTCGGTCGACGGCGAGGTCGTCGGTTGTGGGGCACTGCGCTGGCTCGATGAGGGAACTGCCGAGGTCAAGCGGATGTGGGTGCACCCCCAGCGGCGTGGGCTCGGGGTGGCTCGGCTCCTTCTCGGGCACCTGGAGTCGACGGCGGTCGAGCACGGGCGGCCCGTCGTGCGCCTCGACACCCACGCCGACCTGACCGCGGCGATCGCGATGTACCGGCGATCCGGCTACGACGAGGTGCCGCGCTACAACGACAACCCGTACGCCCAGCACTGGTTCGAGAAGCGGATCGGCTGACCGTCGCCGCTCAGCGAGCCGCGGGGTGTGCACCTAGGCTCGGCGGCATGGCCAACGTCCTCGTGATCGGTGGTGACGCCGCCGGCATGAGTGCCGCGGCGGCGCTGCGCCGTCGTCTTCCCGATGCGTACGAGGTCGTGGTGCTCGAGCGCGACGAGTGGACCTCGTACTCCGCGTGCGGGATCCCGTACTGGATCGCCGGCGACGTCGACTCGGCCGACGACCTGGTCGCGCGCTCGCCGCAGGAGCACCGGGCCAACGGCATCGACCTGCGCACGGGAACCGAGGCCGTCGAGATCGACGTCGAGGCGCGCGAGGTCGAGGCGCGGCACCTCGAGTCGGGCTCCGTCGAGCGGATCCCCTTCGAGGTGCTGATCATCGCCACCGGAGCCGAGCCAGTGCGGCCCGACCTCCCGGGCATCGACGGTGACGGCATCCTCGGCGTGCAGTCGCTGGGCGACGGCCAAGCGGTCATCGGTGCCCTCGAGCGCGATCCCGAGCACGTCGTGGTCGTCGGCAGCGGCTACATCGGTCTGGAGATGGCGGAGGCGTTCGTCGTCCGCGGCATCCGCACGACGGTCGTCGAGCGGGCGCCCACGCCGCTGTCGATGATCGAGCCGAGCCTGGGTCAGAAGGTCGCCGCGGCGATGCGCGGTCGTGGCATCGAGCTCCGCACCGGGGCAGCGGTGGAGGGCTTCGTGCTCGACGACGACGGTCGTGTGACCGGTGTCGAGATCGACGGCGAGATGCTGCCGGCCGACCTCGTCGTGCTCGGGCTGGGTGTCACCGCCCGGTCGGGGCTGGCCGCCGACGCGGGGCTCCCCACGGGCGTCAAGGGCGGCATCGTCACCGACGCCCGCCAGCGGGTTGCCGGAGCCGATCGCATCTGGGCGGCCGGCGACTGCGTCGAGACCCGCGACCGCACGACCGACCTGCCGATCCACCTTCCGCTCGGCACGCACGCGAACAAGCAGGGCATGGTCGTGGCCGACGACGTCGCTGCGACGCTCCTCGAGGAGCCGAACCGGTTGACGTTCCCCGGCGTCGTCCAGACCGCCATCACCAAGTTCTGTGCGCTGGAGATCTCGCGGACGGGGCTCGGTGAGCAGCAGGCCAGGGATGCGGCGTTCGACCCGGTCGTGGTCTCGATCGAGACGAGCGCTCGCGCGGGCTACATGCCCGAGGCGGGGGAGATGACCGTGCTGCTCGTGGCCGACCGCGGATCGCGCAGGTTGTTGGGGGTCCAGGTCATCGGCACCGAGAACGCGGGCCTTCGGGTCGACGCCGCCGCCACCGCGCTCACGGCCGGCATGACGGTCGATGACGTCGTGATGCTCGACCTCGCCTACGCGCCGCCGTTCGCGTCGGTGTGGAGCCCCGTCCAGGTCGCGGCCCGCGCGGCGGTCAAGGCCCTGGACGCCTGAGACCGCCGAGGCTGGAATACTGGCCGTGGACGTCCTCGCGACTCCTCCCCATGAACCCGCCGTGACCCAGGAGCCTCCATGCCCGTCGCCACTCCCGAGATCTACGCCGAGATGCTCGACAAGGCCAAGCGCGAGTCGTTCGCGTACCCCGCCATCAACGTCTCGAGCTCGCAGACCCTGAACGCGGCCCTCGCCGGGTTCGCCGAGGCCGAGAGCGACGGCATCATCCAGATCTCGACCGGCGGCGCCGAGTACCTCTCCGGCCCGACCGTCAAGAACATGGTGTCGGGCTCGCTGGCCTTCGCCGCGTTCGCGCACGAGGTGGCCAAGAAGTACCCGGTCAACGTCGCGCTGCACACCGACCACTGCCCCAAGGACAAGCTCGACGGCTTCGTCCGCCCGCTGATCGCGGCCTCGCAGGAGCGCGTCGACGGTGGTGGACTGCCGTACTTCCAGTCGCACATGTGGGACGGCTCGGCCGTGCCGCTGGAGGAGAACCTCGAGATCGCGAAGGACCTCCTCGCGCGCGCGTCGGCCGCCAAGATCATCCTCGAGGTCGAGATCGGCATCGTCGGTGGCGAGGAGGACGGCGTCGAGGGTGGCATGGGCGAGCACCTCTACACGACCCCCGAGGACGCGCTCGCCACGGCGGCCGCGCTCGGGCTCGGTGAGCAGGGGCGCTACCTGACCGCGCTGACGTTCGGCAACGTGCACGGCGTCTACAAGCCGGGCAACGTCACGCTGCGTCCGGAGATCCTCAAGGCCGCGCAGGAGGCCGTCGCCGCGCAGCACGGCCCGGATGCCGATGCGCGTCCCTTCGACCTGGTCTTCCACGGCGGCTCGGGCTCGCTGCCCGAGGAGATCTCGGCCGCGGTCGACTACGGCGTCGTCAAGATGAACGTCGACACCGACACCCAGTACGCGTTCACCCGTCCGGTCGCCGGTCACATGCTGGCGAACTACGACGGCGTCCTGAAGGTCGACGGCGAGGTCGGCAACAAGAAGCAGTACGACCCGCGCGCCTGGGGCAAGGCCGCCGAGGCCGGCATGGCCGCCCGCATCGTGCAGGCCTGCACCGAGCTGCGGAGCACCGGCACCAAGCTCTGAGCGACGCCGATCGCGCGAAGCCCCTCCCGGACCTCGGTCCGGGAGGGGCTTCGTCGGTCCGGGAGGGTGCGGTGACGGTGGATGGTGGATCGGCTCGACGACAGCTGAGCGACAAGCGGCCACGGACCACCAGCCCGGCGGGCGGTGAGTGAGCGCCCATGCTCCCGCGGCAGCGGTGAGACAGCGTCCGATTCGCAGTGCGGATCGGACGCTGAGTCACCCCCAAGCGAACGGTTCGGACGCCAACTCACCGCCCGCTCGTGGTCCGTGGCTGCGTGTCCGGCATGACGGTGATCCGTCAGGTGTCGGCAGGGGTCAGGCCAGGTAGGCCCGCGCGAGCCGCTTCCAGACCTCGAGGTTGGGGTCGAGGCGGTGGTCGCGCGGCTCGAACGTGTAGGTCAGGGCCACGCCCCGCATGCTCGTGAGGAGGAGCGACGTGAGGTCGGCGAACCGCTCGTGGGCGGCGAGGTCCGGTCCGAACATGTCGGCGATCGCGGCGCGGATGACCCGGCCGAGGTCGTGCTCGGGAGGTGCGAGGGCCGCGGCGAGGGCCGGGCTGTTCTTGGCGGCCACCCACAGCTCGAGCGTCGCGGCGAACAACGGACCGTGGAGCGTCTCCCACAGCGCTTCGATCGAGGCGTCGACGTCACCCACGGTGCGCTCGGGCTGGCCGTCGAGGTCAGCGGTGCGCGCGGTGGCGAGGTGCTGCACGGCGGCGATCAGCAGGTCGTCGCGCGACGGGAACTGGTGCAGGATGCTGCCCCGCGAGACGCCGGAGCGACCCTGTACCCGGGAGATGGTGGCCGCGGCGTATCCCTCCTCCGCGAGGCACGCGACGGCCGCCTCGAGGATGAGCAGACGGGTGTCCCAGGCGCGTTGCTGCACCGGAAGGGTGGCCGTGGGCGGCTGGGTCACCTCGGCAGGATATCGCAGTCTGAGCATTCGCGACTAGTACGGCTTGACTAATTGACGGGTGGAGTGCCACGGTGTGGTCCTCACCACATCGAGGAGTCCGCCATGAGCTCGTCCGTCGTCGTTGCCGGGGTCGGCATGGTTCCGTTCACCAAGCCGAGTGCGGGCTCGCGCTACGAGCAGATGGGCGCGAGTGCCGCCCGGGCCGCGCTCGACGACGCGGGCGTCCCGTACGCCACGGTCCAGCAGGCCTACGTGGGCTGGGTCTACGGCGACTCCACCTCGGGCCAGGCCGCGCTGTACGACGTGGGCCTCTCGGGGATCCCCATCGTCAACGTCAACAACAACTGCTCGACCGGCTCCTCGGCGCTCTTCCTGGCGCGCCAGGCGGTCGAGTCCGGCGCCGTCGAGTGCGCGCTCGCGCTCGGCTTCGAGCAGATGGCCAACGGGGCGCTGACGATGGGGTTCACCGATCGGACCTCGCCCTTCGCGCGGTTCGACGACGCGATGGAGCCCCTGATCGACCGCACCGAGGCGCCGTTCGCGGCGCAGATGTTCGGTGGTGCGGGCCGGGCCCACATGGACCTGTACGGCACGAGCGCCGAGACGTTCGCGCGGATCTCGGTCAAGGCCCGCCAGCACGCCGCGAACAACCCGTACGCGGTGTTCCGCGACCAGGTCACGGTCGAGCAGGTCATGGCCGCGCCGGCGATCTCGGACCCCTTGACCCGACTGATGTGCTGCCCGCCGACCTGCGGGGCCGCGGCCGTCGTCGTCTGCACGCCGGAGTTCGCGCGCAAGCACGGCCTCGACGCCTCGGTCGTGATCCGGGCGCAGGCCATGACGACCGACGGCCCGAGCACCTTCGACTCCCGCGACATGCGCCGGATCGTCGGCTACGACATGTCGGCCGCTGCCGCGGGCCAGGTCTACGAGGACGCGGGCGTCGGCCCCGAGGACCTCGCGGTCGTCGAGCTGCACGACTGCTTCAGCACCAACGAGCTGCTGTCGTACGAGGCGCTCGGCCTGACGCCCGAGGGCACGGGTGAGAAGTTCGTGATGGACGCCGACAACACGTATGGCGGCCGGGTCGTGACGAACCCCTCGGGCGGGCTGCTCTCGAAGGGACACCCCCTCGGTGCGACGGGTCTCGCCCAAGCCACCGAGCTCGTGTGGCAGCTGCGCGGCACCGCCGGCCCGCGCCAGGTCGAGGGCGCACGGCTGGCGCTGGCCCACAACATCGGGCTCGGCGGCGCTGCCGTCGTCACCCTGTTCGAGAAGGCGGCCTGACGTGGTGCTCGACCACCGCGCGGCGCTCGACGTCGTGATCCCCGACCTCGACGTCACGCTGGAGCGCGGTCGGCTGCGCAGCTTCGCCGCTGCCGTGGGCGACGCCGACCCGATCCACCTCGACGTCGAGGCGGCCCGGGCCGCCGGCCATCCGGACGTGCTCGCGATGCCGACCTTCCTGTTCTCGCTCGAGCTCGAGCACCCGGAGCCGTTCGGGTACCTCGACGCCCTCGGCGTCGACCTGCGCGGGGTCCTGCACGGGGAGCAGTCGTTCACGTTCCACGCCGCCCTCCATGCGGGTGACACCGTGACGGTGCGCTCCCGTATCACCGAGGCGTACGCCAAGAACCCCCAGATGGACTTCGTGGTGAAGCACACCGACGTCCTCCGCGGCGACGAGCTCGTCGGCGAGTCGGACTCGCTGATCGTGGTCCGGCAGGTCGCCGCGTGAGCGCCCTGCAGGCGTCCGGCCTCGACCTGGCTCCCGGCGCCGAGCTGCCGCCGCTCGAGGTCGGGTCCATCAGCCGCACCACGCTGGCGCTGTTCGCCGGCGCCTCGGGCGACCACAACCCGATCCACGTCGACCTCGACGTCGCCCGGTCGGCCGGGCTCGACGACGTGTTCGCGCACGGGATGCTCTCGATGGCCTACCTCGGCCGTCTCCTGACCGGCTGGGTCCCGCAGCACCGCATCCGTACCTTCGGCGTGCGATTCGTCGCCATCACCCCCGTCCTGGCGCGCCCCGTCTGCCACGGCACGGTCCGCGACGTCACCGACGGCCTCGCGACGATCGACCTGGCCGTCCGGCTCGCGGACGGCACCACCACGTTGACCGGCTCCGCCGTCGTCGACCTCACCGAAGGAGCCGCATGACCACGCTGCACGGCAGGACCGCGATCGTCTCGGGATCGGGCCGCGGCATCGGACGCGAGATCGCGCTGACGCTCGCGTCGCGCGGGGCCGCCGTCGTGGTCAACGACCTCGACGCCGAGCCCGCCCGGGAGACCGTCGCCGCGATCGAGGCCGCCGGCGGGCGTGCGGTGGCGCACGTCGGCAGCGTCGTCGAGGAGGGCTTCGCCGAGGGTTTCGTCGCCGCGGCGACCGACACCTTCGGTGGGCTCGACATCGTCGTCAACAATGCCGGCTACACGTGGGACAGCGTGATCCAGAAGATGGGCGACGAGCAGTTCGACGCGATCCTCGACGTCCACCTCAAGGCGCCGTTCCGGATCCTGCGGGCGGCACAGCCGGTCATCTCTGCGGCCGTGAAGGCCGAGCGCGCCGCGGGCTCGTCGCGGGTGACCCGCAAGGTCGTCAACATCTCCTCGATCGCCGGCACCGCCGGCAACACCGGCCAGGTCAACTACTCGGCCGCGAAGGCCGGCATCATCGGCGTCACGAAGACGCTCGCCAAGGAGTGGGGGCGCTACGACGTCACGGTTAACTGCGTCGCGTTCGGGCTGATCCGCACCCGCCTGACGGAGGCGCCGGCCGGGGGTGGCTCGACGATCGACGTCGACGGGCGCGAGCTCGCGGTCGGCGTGAATCCCGAGCTGCTCGCCCAGCTGGAGCGGGGCATCCCGCTCGGGCGCGCCGGCACCCCGGCCGAGGCGGCGGGCGCCGTGGCGATGTTCTGCTCACCCGACTCCGACTACGTGAGCGGGCAGACGCTGGTCTGCGGAGGCGGGTTCGAGTGACCGTGCGTGTGGCGGCGTCGGGGCCCGTCACCACGGTGACCCTGGACCGTCCCGGCACGCTGAACGCGGTCACGCACACCCTCGTGGCCGACCTGCGCGACGCGCTCACCACGATCGGCGACGACCCCGGCTGCCGGGCCGTCGTGCTCACCGGCGCGGGTCGCGGCTTCTGCTCCGGCATGGACCTGCGGCTGGGACTCGGCGCCGACCGTGACGAGGCCACGCTGATGATGCGCACCGCCGTCGCCGCGATCGCACTGATGCGGAGCATCCCGCAGCCCGTCGTCGCGGCGGTCGGCGGACCGGCCGTCGGCGCCGGCTTCGCCCTGGCCTCGGCCTCCGACCTGCGGATCGCCGGGCCGGAGGCGGCGTTCAGCGCACCATTCGTCCGGCTCGGGATGAGCGCGGGCGACCTCAGCCTGTCGTGGTTCCTGCCCCGCCAGATCGGTGCGGCCCGGGCGAGCCAGCTGTTCCTGACCGCAGGCTCCCTCGACGCGACGGAGGCGCTCGAGCTCGGCTACGTGAGCGAGGTGACGCCCGATCCGGTCGCGCGGGCCGTGGAGCTCGCTCAGCAGATCGCCGAGCAGCCCGTCGCCGGCGTGCGCGAGACCAAGCGGCTCCTGAACCGCAGCATCACGGGTGACGGATTCGAGGAGCACCTCGAGCGCGAGCTCCAGACCCAGGTCGACCTCGCCTTCGCCGGCGACCTCGACCAGGCCCGGGCGGACTTCGTCCACGCCCGCCGTACTGCCACCACACCCCACTGACCGACCGGGAGGCCGACCACCATGCGACTCACGACTGCCCTGCACCGGGCCCTGCAGCAGGACCCCGACCGCCAGCTGACGATCTACGGCGAGCGCGTGCGCACCGTGGCCGAGAGCGCCGACCAGGTGGCCCGGCTCGCCGCGACCCTGGGTGGTCTCGGTGTCACCCCGGGCGAGCGGTTCGCGATCCTGTCGCTCAACTCCGACCGGTACCACGAGGCGCTGCTGGCGGCGGCCTGGAGCGGCACGGTCGTGGTGCCGCTCAACATCCGCTGGGCGCTGCTCGAGAACTCGTTCGCGCTGCGGGACGCGGGAGCGCGCGTCCTGCTGGTCGACGACGCCTTCGCCTCGATGGCACCGCGGCTGCGCGACGAGTGCGAGGCGTTGACCGCCGTCGTCCACATCGGCGACGGCCCCACGCCCGAGGGCTGCCTCGCGCTGGAGGATCTCCTGGCGGATCAGGAGCCGGCCCCTGATGCGGGTGCCGGTGACCAGGACCTGTTCGGCATCTTCTACACCGGTGGCACGACCGGGGCGCCGAAGGGCGTCATGCTCAGCCACGACAACGTGATGGTCAACGGCCTGGCCACGCTCACGACCCACCGGGTGATCGGGCGCGGACGCCTGCTGCACGCCGCACCGATGTTCCACCTCGCCGACGTCGCGGCGTGGAACTTCGGTCAGCTCGTGGGCGCGACCCACGTCATCGTGCCGATGTTCGAGCCCGTCTCGGTGTGCCGGGCGATCGAGCAGCACGACGTCACCGACGCCCTCCTCGTGCCCACCATGATCCAGATGCTCGCCGATCATCCCGAGACCGCCGACCACGACCTGAGCGGGGTCCGTCGCGTCATGTACGGCGCCTCGCCGATGTCGGAGGCCGTGCTCGAGCGCGCGATGAAGGTGTTCACGGGTGCCGACTTCACCCAGGCCTACGGCATGACCGAGCTGTCGCCCGTCGCCACGCTCCTGCTGCCCGAGGACCACCACGACCCCGTGCTCCGCCGCTCCGCCGGGCGCGCGATCGCCGAGCTGGAGGTCCGCATCGTCGACGCGTTCGACGTCGAGGTCCCGCGGGGCCAGGTCGGTGAGGTCGCGGTACGCGGCGACAGCGTCATGCTCGGGTACTGGAACCGCGACGACGAGACCGCGGCGGCACTGCGCGGTGGATGGATGCACACCGGCGACGGCGCCTACATGGACGAGCGTGGCTACGTGTTCATCGTCGACCGGGTCAAGGACATGATCGTGACCGGCGGGGAGAACGTGTACTCGGTCGAGGTCGAGAACGTCGTCGCGCAGCACCCGTCGGTCGCGGCCTGTGCGGTGATCGGTGTGCCCGACGACGCCTTCGGCGAGCGCGTCCACGCCGTCGTCGTGCTCCAGCCCGGTGCGTCGCTCACGGGCGAGGAGCTCACCGACTTCTGTCGCCCGCACATCGCCAATTACAAGCTGCCCCGCACGACCGAGGTCGTCGACGCGCTCCCGATGTCCGGCGCGGGCAAGATCCTCAAGCGCGAGCTGCGCAGCCAGCACTGGTCGGGGGAGCGCGGCGTGCACTGACGCCGAGCCGCAGTCGACGCCGTGTCGACACGAAACGTCACTGACACGCGAACTCACACGGTCTTGTTCCGAGTGGAACCAGTCGGCAACATCTGAGCCGTGGACTTGGTCCATGACCACGCGCCACCTGGATTCCCACCGCCATATCGGGCGGCTGCCGGAGTTCGCGTTCTACGGCGGCCCGCCGGTCCAGGCCGACGTGACCGCGAAGGCGACCGTGGCCGAGTTCCTTGCGACCCTCGACGACGAGCGTACCGAGCGGGCGCTCGTGCTGCCGAACTACGGCGTGCCGATCCCCGACGCCGCGTTCGACCTCAACCCGCTCGCGATCGAGGCCGCGCAGAAGGACGACCGCGTCGCCTGCGGCCTCTGGGTCTCGCCGAAGGCGTCCGACGCGGAGCGCAACGACGGCGCCCTCGCGCTGGCGACCGAGCACGGGGTCAAGGCGCTCAAGACCAGCTTCCTCCTGGGCGGCTCGCCCACCGATCCCGACTGCGCCGAGCAGATCGACCGCATCTTCACCACCGCCGCCGAGCACGACCTCGTGGTGCACGTGCACACCTCGCCGGGCGCCGCGAGCGACATCGACCAGGTCGGCCACCTCGTCGAGCGGTACGGCGACGACACCAAGATCCACCTCGTCCACCTGGGCGGCGGGATGAGCGGGCACATGAAGCTCATCGGCGGCCGGCTCTTCGACTGGATCGAGGCCGGCAAGCAGGTCTACACCGACACGAGCTGGACGATCGGGTTCGCCCCGCTGTGGCTCGTGAGCGAGATTGAGAAGCGCGGCATCGGCCACGACCGGATCCTGTTCGCGACCGACGCGCCCTGGGGCGACTTCGCGGGCGAGCACGCGCGCCTGGCGGCCGCCGCCGGCGACGGCGAGCTCGCCGACCACTTCTTCCACCGCAACTTCGAGGCGCTGTACGGCACCTGACCTCGACCACCAGCCCTGGCCCGCAACGGCGCGACGCCAGTACCGCACGACACCTCACCCCACCGCAGCACACAGGAGAACCCATGACCGACGTCGACGCCCAGCTCGCCGCCAACATCGAGGCCTCGCTCGCCGAGATCGCCCACCCGTCGCTGCCCAAGGGCACGAACCTCTACGGCTCCACCAAGCTGTTCCCGGACTACCAGGCCGAGGAGGGGCAGTCGTACTTCACGCTCATCCACGGCATCCCGCACGAGTCCTCGGTCAGCTTCGTCGCGATCCTGCAGGCCACCCGCGCGCTGCGGAAGGGCTTCGAGACGGCGATCTACTTCTACGGCCCCGGCACCCTGGCGTGCTCGGCCAACCGCGGGTTCCCGACGACCGGTGACGCCGGCTTCCCGGGCGAGCTCAACATGAACGCGTCGCTCGAGACCTACATCGCCGAGGGCGGCACGGTCTACTGCTGCCGCTTCGGCCTGGCGCTGCACGGCATCCGCGAGGAGGACCTGATCGAGGGCGTCATCCCGGCGCACCCGCTCGACGTGCAGGACGCGATCATCCACTACGCCCGCAAGGGCGCGATCATCAACTCCGTCTACAACCTGTGATCCCAGCGGCCCACACCACCAGGGACTGAGGAGACCACATGAACGCGCCCAGCAGCGGAGCCACGGCCACCCGCACCAGCACTCGAGTCGACGTCGCCATCCAGGGCATCCGACTGCTCGATGCGCCGGTCAGCCGGCAGTCGGGCGCGGGACCGAGCGACGACGGTCACGTGCTGCTCGGGGGGATCGGGACCGCGATCCCGATCAACCCCGACAGCCCGTTCACGATCAACCGGGGGCGCCTGCTCCTCGACGGGGCCGACACCGGTCTCGGCGTGGAGCCGGTGCGCCGCCCGCAGTTCTACGACCTCGAGACCGCCGACGGCATCTCGTACGAGAAGATCGCGCGCCTGCACTCGGCCAACGTCCTCGCGACGACCGTGGTGCAGACGTGCGTCAGGTACGACGAGGCCGAGCGGTGCCGCTTCTGCGCGATCGAGAAGTCGCTCGAGGCGGGCTCGACGATCGCGGTCAAGACCCCCGCGCAGATCGCGGAGGTCGCCAAGGCGGCCCAGGACCTCGACGGCATCACGCAGATGGTCATGACGACCGGCACGTCGAACGGTCGTGACCGCGGCGCCACCCACCTGGCACGGTGCGTGCGCGCTGTCCGCGAGGTGCTGCCCGATCTCGCGATCCAGGTGCAGTGCGAGCCGCCGGCCGACCTGCGGACCATCACCGACCTGTACGAGGCCGGCGCCCGCTCGATCGGCATCCACGTCGAGTCGATGGACGACGACGTCCGCCGGAGGTGGATGCCGGGCAAGTCCTCGGTGCCGCTCGACGAGTACCGGGCCGCGTGGCGCGAGGCCGTGCGGGTCTTCGGCCACAACCAGGTCTCGACCTACCTGCTGGTGGGGCTCGGCGAGGACCCCGATGAGATGGTCGAGGCCGCGCAGGAGCTCGTCGACATGGGCGTCTACCCGTTCGTCGTCCCGTTCCGGCCGCTGGCCGGCACGCTCGCGACCGACGTCGACCAGGTGCCGCCGCCCCCGGCGGAGATCCTGCAGGACGTCACCCGGCGCGTCGCGCACGCGCTGATGGAGGCCGGCATGCACGGCTCCGACCAGGCCGCGGGATGCGCGGCCTGTGGTGCCTGCAGCGTCCTGCAGTCCGAGGGGGCCTGAGCGCCATGACCACGACCCCGGCCCACGGACGCGTCGACCTCGACCGCGGCATCCTCACCGGTGTCCGGCCGCTGCCCGGACCGACCTTCCTGGTCGAGCAGGCACAGACCCAGGGACAGCTCGACGCCTACCGGGCCCTGCGGCGCGAGGTCTTCGTGGCGGAGCAGGAACTCTTCGCCTCCGACGACGCCGACCGCGTCGACGACGACCCGCGCGCGATCGTCCTGCTGGCGCGGACCGCCGACGGCACGCTGCTCGGCGGGGTCCGGATCGCGCCGGCGGTCGAGGGTCGTGACATCGGCTGGTGGTCGGGCAGCCGCCTGGCGGTCAGCGCGGTGGCCCGCGCCCACGCCGGGATCGGTGGGGCCCTCGTGCGCGCCGCGTGCGCCCGGGCCGAGGCCGAGGGGGCCCTGCGCTTCGACGCGACGGTGCAGGCCCAGAACGAGCCGCTCTTCGTGCGGCTCGGCTGGACCACGATCGGGTCCCTCGACGTCCACGGTCGTGCGCACGTGCACATGCTCTGGCCGATCGACCGCGTCGAGCGACTCGCCCGCGCCACCAAGGCGGCGCTCGGCACGCTGCTCGACGGACTCGGGCTGGACGGACTCGGGGCTCCGGCGGGTTTCGTCGGCGACGACGCCGCCCCGGTGCCCGGCTCCGACCTGCTCGCCGCCTGCGACGCGATCCTGCCGTCGATGGTCGAGCGTGACCCGGAGTGGGCGGGCTGGTGCGCCGTCCTGGTCAACCTCAACGACATCTCCGCGATGGGCGCCTCTCCCGTCGGCCTGCTCGACGCCGTGGGCGCTCGCGACGCCTCGTTCGCCCGACGGATCCTCCGGGGCCTGCGCGCCGCCTCCGAGGCGTGGGGCGTGCCGGTGCTCGGCGGGCACACCCAGCTCGGCGTGCCGGCCTCGCTCAGCGTCACGGCCCTCGGCCGCGCCGACCGTCCGGTCCCCGGTGGCGGGGGCCACCCGGGTGAGTCCCTGCGGCTCACGGCCGATCTCGGTGGGGAGTGGCGCCCTGGCTACACCGGCTCGCAGTGGGACTCCTCGTCGCACCGCCGGTCCGACGAGCTCCGCGCCCTCGCGGGCGTCGTCCCGGCGTTGCGGCCCACGGCCGCCAAGGACGTCAGCATGACCGGCGTGATCGGCACGACCGGGATGCTCGCCGAGGCCAGCGGCTGCAAGGCCGTGCTCGACGTCGCCGACATCCCGACGCCGGCCCGGGCGACGGCGGGCGACTGGCTCACGTGCTTCCCGGGATTCGCGATGGTCTCGGCCGAGCGCACCCCGTCACGGGAGGTGCTGTCCGGCCACGGGCTCCCTCCGCACGTCGACACCGCCGTCTGCGGACGGCTGACCGTGGGCCACGGCGTCGACCTGCGCTGGCCCGACGGGCTCGTGACCTCGGCGATCGCCGACACCGTCACAGGACTCGGAACTTCCGACTCGAGGAGAATCGCATGACGATCACCACCCTGGCCGCCGCGTCGGCCAACTTCGGACGCGACCTCGACGAGGCCTACGCCCTGATCGGCCGGCTGGTCGCCGAGGCGCGCAGCCGCGACGTCGGACTCCTGGCGCTGCCGGAGGCGGCGCTGGGCGGATACCTCTCGACGCTGCACACCGACGGTGACGGGCCCGACTCGTTGCCGCCGATCATCGACCTCGACGGCCCCGAGCTGCGCCGGGTCGCCGAGATCGCGGGCGACATGACGCTCGTCCTCGGCTTCTGCGAGGCCGACGGCGCGACGCGCTACAACTCCGCCGCGGCCCTGACGGGTGACGGCGTGATCGGCGTGCACCGCAAGGTGCACCAGCCCCTCGGTGAGAACCTCTACTACGAGGCGGGCGACGTCTACGAGACCTTCGCGACGCCGGTCGGTCGCGTCGGGATGCTGATCTGCTACGACAAGGCTTTCCCCGAGGCGGCTCGTGCGCTGGCCCTCGACGGGGCCGAGGTCGTGGCCTGCATCTCGGCCTGGCCGTCGTCACGCACGGCCGGCGCGGGCGACATCGCGGACGACCGCTGGACCAAGCGGTTCAACCTGTTCGACCAGGCGCGGGCGCTCGAGAACCAGATCGTGTGGGTCGCCGCCAACCAGGTCGGGACGTTCGGCTCGATGCGGTTCGTCGCGAACGCCAAGATCGTCGGTCCGGGCGGCGACGTGCTCGCCACCACCGGCAGCGAGGCGGGCCTGGCGATCGCCGGGGTCGACCTCGACGAGGCCCTCGGGACGGCACGCCGGTCGATGTTCCACCTGCGCGACCGCCGGCCCGACACCTACGTGACGGAGGCGCCGGTCCATGCCTGAGATGACCGTGACGGTGCGCTGGCCCGACGGCCACGTCGCCGACTGCTACTCGCCGTCGCTCGTGATGCACGACCACCTGGCGCCCGGCTCGACCTACCGGGTCGACGAGTTCGCCCGGCGTTCCGCCACCGCGCTGGCGGAGGCGAGCGAGCGGGTGCGCGCGAGGTACGGCTTCGCCTGCACCGCGTCCGCCGCCTCGCTGGAGCGGATCCAGGCCACCGCTGCGGGATTCGCTCCCGCCGACCTCGTCGAGGTCCTCGACATGCAGCCGCCCCTCCCCGAGACGTCACCGTCCACCGCCCAGGAGTCGTCATGACCATCCCCGTCGCGATCGTGGGCGCCGGCCAGGCCGGCCTCTCGATCAGCTGGTTCCTGACCCGCGAGGGGGTCGACCACGTGCTGCTCGAGGCGTCGACGCCGGCCCACGAGTGGACCGACCGCCGCTGGGACAACTTCACCCTCGTGACGCCGAACTGGCACTGCCGCCTCCCCGGCTACGCCTACGAGGGCGACGATCCCGACGGCTTCATGAACCGCGAGGAGGTGGCCGCGTGGCTCGCGGGCTACGCCGCGTCGTTCGACCCGCCGGTGCGCGAGCACACTGCGGTCACCCTGCTGACCCAGCGCGAGGGGGGCGGCTTCGTGCTCACCCTGCGCGGGCCGGACGGTGAGGAGTTGCTGGAGGCCGAGCACGTCGTGCTGGCGACCGGCGGCTACCACCTGCCGATCGTGCCGCCCTTCGCCGCGGGCATCGATCCGTCGATCACGCAGGTGCACTCGGCCGACTACCGCAACGCGGCGCAGCTGCCCGAGGGCGACGTGCTGGTCGTCGGCTCGGGCCAGTCCGGCGCGCAGATCGCGGAGGACCTCCACCTCGAGGGCCGGAAGGTCCACCTCGCCCTCGGTGACGCGCCTCGCGTCGCCCGGTTCTACCGCGGCCGCGACTGCATGACCTGGTTGTCCGACATGGGCCTCTACGACACCCCGGTGCAGCAGTACCCCGGTGGTCGCGCCGCCCGCGAGAAGACCAATCACTACGTGACCGGCCGTGAGGGCGGGCGCGACATCGACCTGCGCCAGTTCGCCGCCGAGGGCATGCGTCTCTACGGCCTGATGTCCGGCGCCGAGGGCACGAGGCTCTCGTTCGAGCCGACCATGACGGCCGCACTGGACGCGGCCGATGCCGTCTACAACTCGATCTGCCGCGACATCGACGCCCACATCGAACGGGAGGGCATCGACGCGCCTCCGGGCGGACAGTACGAGCCCGTGTGGGCGCCTGACCACGAGCCGAGGATGCTCGACCTCGCCGAGGCCGGCATCACCTCGATCGTGTGGGGCATCGGCTACCGACCCGACTACCGCTGGGTCAAGGTCGGGGTCTTCGACGGCGCCGCGGCGCCGACCCAGACCCGCGGCGTCACCTCGGTCCCGGGCCTGTACTTCCTCGGGCTGCCGTGGATGCACACGTGGGGATCGGGCCGGTTCGCCGGGATCGCGCGCGACGCCGAGCACGTCTTCCACGCCATCGTGGGGGCCCGACGTCCCGCCGTGGCCGAGCACTAGACCGTGCGCCTCGCCGCCGTCGCCGCGCACTTCGGCCGGGACGTCCCGCGCGCCCTCGACAAGATGGCCGGCATCGTGGCCGACGCCCGGGAGGCGGGGGTGGACCTCCTGGTCTTCCCCGACGCGACCCTGGGCGGCTACCTGGCCGACCTGCGCAGCCCGGACCCGAACGCGCTGCCCCCGGCGTTCGCCGAGGACTCCACCGAGGTCGGGCGGGTCGTCGCGATGGCCGGCGCCATGGTGGTCTGCTTCGGCTACACCGAGGAGACGCTGGTCGACGGCGAGCTCCGGCACCACAACGCGGCGCTGTGCGTGACCGGCGACGGGATCCTGGGGCGCCACCGCAAGGTGCACCAGCCGGCGGGGGAGTCGCTCGTGTACGCGGCCGGCGACGCGTTCGAGGCCTTCGACACCCCGGTCGGCCGGATGGGGATGCTGATCGACTACGACAAGACCTTCCCGGAGTCCGCCCGCACGCTCGCGCTCGACGGCGCCCAGGTGCTGGCGTGCCTCTCGGCGTGGCCGGCCAGCGTGACCGATCGCGCCTCGCGGCTGCCGCAGGACCGCCAGTCGCGCCTGTTCGACCTCTACGACAGCGCCCGGGCCGCCGAGAACCAGGTCGTCTGGGTCTCGTCGAACCAGACCGGTGTCATGGGTGGCCTGCGGTTCCTCGGACAGGCCAAGGTCGTCGGTCCCGGTGGGGACGTGCTCGCGCGGACGTGGTCGAAGGGGGCCCTGGCGGTCGCGGAGGTCGACGTCGCGCTCGAGATCGCGCGGTCGCGTCGGATCCTGCACCACCTCCAGGAGCTCACGCCCGGCAGCTACCGGAGCGGCGGGACGCCATGACGGCCCTGCGACTCGCGCTGCTGACGTACTCGTCGAAGCCTCGCGGCGGTGTCGTCCACACGCTCGCACTGGCCGAGGCGCTCGCGGCACTGGGCCACGACGTCCACGTGTGGACCCTGGCGCGGGGCGGTGACGCGAGCTTCTTCCGCCCGGTCGATCGTGCCGTGACGGTCCACGTCGTGCCCTTCCCGTCGGTCGACGGGGAGGAGGTCGGCGAGCGGATCCAGCGGTCCATCGCCACGCTCGGTGAGGCGTTCGCCCGGGATCGATCGGGCTACGACGTCGTGCACGCCCAGGACTGCATCACGGCCAACGCGGCCATGTCCGCGGGCGTGCCGTGCGTCAGGACGATCCACCACCTCGACACCTTCACGACCCCCGAGCTCGCGGCCTGCCACGAACGGGCGGTGGTCGACCCGGCAGCTCGCATCTGCGTGTCCGAGGCCGTGGCAGCCGAGGTGCGTCAGGGGTGGGGCCTGGCACCGACCGTGATCCCGAACGGGGTCGACGCGGCGTGGTTCGAGGCGGGCGCCGAGGACCAGGTCGGCCGCGCGCGGTGGGCCGACAAGCTCGGCCCGTACGTCCTGGCGCTGGGCGGCATCGAGCCGCGCAAGGGCAGCATCGACCTGCTGGAGGCCTACGCGATGCTGCGGCGCCGGGTGCCGGAGCTGCGCCTGGTGTTCGCCGGTGGGGAGACCCTGTTCGACTACCGCGACTACCGGCGGGAGTTCGAGCGGCGGGCCGGCCAGCTGGCGGTCGACCACGAGGTGCTCGGCGTCGTCGACCACGCCGACCTGCCGTCGCTCGTGGCGCAGGCGCAGGCGCTGGCGTTCGTGTCGACCAAGGAGGGCTTCGGGCTCGCCGCGATGGAGGCGCTGGCGGCAGGCGTGCCGGTCGTGGCGCGCGACCTGCCGGTGCTGCGCGAGGTGTTCGGCTCCGCCGTCGCCTACGCCGGCTCGCCGCTGGGGATCGCGGCGGCCCTCGCGACCGCCGTGACGTCGCCGGCCGCGCCGGAGGCCGGTCGTGAGCTCGCGCGCAGCTACACGTGGGAGCGAGCCGCGCGGTCGCACGCCGCGTTCTACGAGGCCCACCTCGCCGGACGCCTCCCGCCGCGATGACGAGCGTGCCGATCGGGCGGGCGTTCACGGTCCTGGCCGAGCGGGAGCCGGACCGTCCGGCGGTCACGGTCGGCGACCGGGTGGTCACGCGGGCCGAGCTGGAGTCGCTCGCCAACCGTCTCGCCCGCACCTGGGCCGGCGACGGGGTGGGGGTCGACGACCTGGTGACGGTGAGCCTGCCGAACGGTCTGGACTTCGTCCTCGCCTGCGTCGCGGCATGGAAGCTCGGCGCGACGCCGCAGCCGCTGTCGCCCCGGCTGCCGGAGCCCGAGCGGTCCCGGGTGCTCGAGCTCGTGGCGCCCCGGCTCGTCGTCGACGGGCCGGTGCGGCTCGGCACGACCGATGACGCGGCGCTGCCCGACGCGGTGGCCGCGTCGTGGAAGGCGCCGACCTCCAGCGGCAGCACGGGCGTGCCGAAGCTGCTGCGCGACCCGAACCCGTCGACCGTCGACCCGGACGGCGTGGTCGCGCCGTTCGTGCCTCGGGAGGTCGTGCAGCTCGTGTCGGGACCGCTGTTCCACGCAGCGCCGTTCGTCTACGCGATGCGTGGGCTCATGACGGGCCACGAGCTCGTGGTGCTGCCGCGGTTCGACGCCGGAGCGGTGCTCGCGGCGATCCAGCGGCACCGCGTGGGGTGGGCGATGCTCGTGCCGACCACGATGGCCCGTATCTGGGAGCACCCCTCCCGACCGTCGACCGACGTGTCGTCGCTGCACTCCGTGATGCACATGGCGGCGCGGTGCCCCGAACCCCTCAAGCGCGCGTTCCTCGCCTGGCTCGGCGCGGAGCGGGTCGTCGAGGTCTACGCCGGCACCGAGGCGCAGGGGCTCACGATGATCCGCGGCGACGAGTGGCTCGAGCACCCGGGCTCGGTCGGGCGGCCGATGCCCGGCTCCCGCTTCCGCGCCGTGCGGCCGGACGGTTCCCCGTGCGCTCCCGACGAGATGGGCGAGCTGCTCATGCAGCGCGACGGCGGCCTGCCCGGGTGGCACGGACTCCGGGACGCGGGGTGGATCGACGACGACGGATACGTGTTCGTGGCCGACCGGCTCGACGACGCGATCACCACGGGCGGGGTCACGGTGCACCCGGCCGACGTGGAGGCCGTCGTCGACGCCCACCCGGCGGTGCGGTCGTCGGTCGCGGTCGGGCGACCCGACCCGGCCCGGGGGGAGGCGGTCCACGTCGTCGCGGAGTCCGAGGTGGACGCGGACGTGCTGCTCGCCTGGGTGCGCGACCGTCTGGACCCCGAGAGGCGACCCCGCACCCTCGAGGTCACCTCCGAATCTCTCCGTGACGACACCGGCAAGGTCCGTCGCTCCCGCCACCGCTGACCCGGGTCGTCGAAGTCTGCCGTGCGGTTCCGGCCGTCCCGCGGGAGGGTGGAACCCCCCACGTCGAACCCTGCAGGAGGAATGACCCATGCCGACCCTCGCGATCATCGGTGCCGGATCCAATCTCGGAGCCGCCGTGGCCCGACGGTTTGCGCAGGAGGGCTTCTCGGTCGGGCTGGTCTCGCGCAACGTGTCCCGCACCCGCCAGCTGGCGGAGGCGCTGCAGGCCGAGGGCATCGAGGCCCGGGCGTACAGCGCCGACGTGCGCCGCCCCGCCTCCCTCCGCGACGCGCTCGACGCCGTCTCGGCCGACCTCGGGCCGGTCGACGTGCTGCAGTACAGCCCGCTGCCGGCCAAGGAGTACTTGCGCCCGGTGCTCGAGACCACGGTGGAGGACCTCCAGCCCGCGCTCGAGTTCTCGATCCTCGGCCCGCTCGCCGCGATCCACCACGTGACCCAGCACATGCGATTCCTCGGCCGCGGCACGGTGCTGCTGGTCAACGGCGGAAGTGCCGTGCGGCCGGTCGCCAAGTTCGCCGGCACCTCGGTCGCGTTCGCCGGTGAGTCGGCCCTCGGTCAGATGCTGCACGAGGCGCTGGCCCCGGACGACATCCACGTCGGGCAGCTCATCATCCCGGGGTCGATCGAGCCCGGCCACCCGCGCAAGGACCCCGAGGTCCTGGCCGAGCTCCTCTGGACGATGCACCGCGACCACGGCGACTTCCGCGTCTTCGCGCAGGACCTCGACGCCGAGTGACCGGGGCGGGCGGTGGCCCCCGACCCCCGGCTAGGGTCGGGGGCATGAACAACCTGCTGGGCGAACCGCCGGAGACCCTGCTGCCCGAGGACCCCGGTGCCGCTCGGATCGCGGCCGGCGAGCCCGCGCGCGACGTCGCCGCGACGGTGCCCGAGTCGACCCTGGCGTGGGCCCTGCTCGCCGCCGAGGCGCTGGCCGGAGGAGGCGACGTCGAGGGCTACGCCTTCGCCCGCACGTCGTACCACCGCTCGCTCGACCTGCTGCGTCGCAACGGCTGGAAGGGCTTCGGCCCGGTGCCGTGGGCGCACGAGCCCAACCGCGGCTTCCTGCGGGCGCTGGCGGTCCTGGCCGACGGCTCGGAGCGACTCGGCGACGCCGACGAGGCCCATCGCTGCCGCGAGTTCCTGCGGGAGTCGAGCCCGGAGGCGTACGCGATCCTGGTGGGCTGAGGCCTTACCTCAGGACCCGGCGGCGCCCAGCACCATCCATCGCTCGCTGCGGCGACGCAGCTCGAGCGTGATCCAGCGCGCGCCGATGAAGCCGGCGTACGCGATCCACACCCAGGTCAACCCGGCGCCGGCCGCGCCCACCAGCAGCACCAGCGGCGCGTACGCGATCAGCACGACCACTCCGGCGGCCGCGAGGTAGCGACCGTCGCCCGCGCCGATCAGCACGCCGTCGAGCACGAAGACCGCCCCGGACAGGGGCTGGACGAGTGCGGCGGCGACGAGTGCCGGCACGAGTGCGGCGGCGACGTCCGGGTCCGAGGTGAACGCGCCCGGGATCCAGGGCGCTGCGATCGCGAGGACCACGGCGATCGCGGCGCCGACGCCCCATCCCCAGCGCACCATCTGGTCGGTGAGGTCGCGGGTCAGCTCGGCGTCCCCGGAGCCGAGGGCCCGGCCGGTCAAGGTCTGCCCGGCGATCGCGAGCGCGTCGAGGGCGAACGCGCACAGCGTCACGACCGTCGCCGTCACCTGATGGGCGGCCAGCGAGGCGTCCCCGAACGTGGCGGCAACGGCCGTGGCCAGCAGGATCGCGATGCGCAGCGTGCCGGTCCGCACGAGCAGGGGGATGCCGGCGCGGGCCGCGTCGAGCACCGGGCCCAGACGCGGCCCACCCGCCATTCCATCGGTGCGCAGGCGACGGGTGACCGCGGCGGTGAGCCACGCGGCCGCGCCCCACTGCACGACGACCGTGCCGAGGGCCGCGCCGGCCACGCCCCAGCCCAGGCCGTAGATCAACACGGCGTTCAGCGCGACGTTGGCGCCGCCGGCCGACACCGTGACGACGAGGGGTGTCCTGAGGTCGAGCACGCCGCGGAGCGCGCCCGTGGCGGCCAGCATCAGCAGCACGGCGGGCACCCCGGCTGCGCTGATGCGCAGGTACGTCGCCGCGTGTCCCGCGACCTCCGGTGAGCTGGCGAGCGCGGTCGTGACCGGGCCTGCCGTCGTGGCCGTCAGCAGTGCGAGCACGACACCGAGCGACGCCGCGAGCCAGAGGCCACCGAAGGCCTGGGCGCCCGCCTCGGCCTCGCGGCCGGCCCCGTGGCTGCGCGCGACGGCCGAGGTCGTGCCGTAGGCGAGGAACACGCACAGCCCCACCACGGTCGTCAGGACGACTGAGGCCACCGCGAGTCCGGCGAGCTCAGGTGTGCCGAGGTGGCCGATCATCGCGGTGTCAGCCAGGAGCATGACCGGCTCGGCCACGAGCGCGGCAAACGCCGGGAGGGCGACCGCGAGGATCTGGCGCGACGTCCCGGATCGGGCCCCGGCCCGGCTCACGTGGCGGTGGGCACCAGCAGACGCCAGGCGCCGGGCTCGAGGGTCCACGAGTGGGTCGTCGTCGGGTCGGTCAGCTCGCCGTCGCTGTTGCCCGGGATCCCCTCGCGCAGGGCGGACCCCCTGACGAGGACCGACAGGCTCGTGCCCCGCAGCGGCTCGGTGTCGTCACCCTCGACGTGCCGTCCGCTGCGCAGCTTCCAGGCGTACTTCAGACGGCGCATCGGCTTGTCGGCCCAGGACACGACGACGTCGAGCTGGCCGTCGAACGGGTCGGCGTTGGGCAGCAGCGGTGTGCCGCCGCCGATGAATCCCCCGTTGCCGACCGCGACCTGCAGGAGCCGGCCGCGGACCGGCACGGCCTTGCCGTCGACGTGCACCTCGCCGCGGAAGCCCTCGGCCGAGAAGCCCGAGGAGATCGCCCCGACCGCGTAGCCGACGATGCCGAAGCGCTCCTTCCACGGCTTGGCCGCGACGGCGGCGTCGGCGCCCACGCCGACGTGCGCGGCGTTGACGACGATCGAGCCGTCCTCGGCGCGGACCAGGTCGGTGTCGCGCTCCGGCGCCCCGAGGAGGTCGCGTGCCGTCGCGACCGGATCGGTGGGGTCGAGGCCGATCGTGCGGGCGAAGTCGTTCCCGGTGCCGAGGGGCACGAGGCCCACCACCACGTCGCGCAGCCGGTCGACCCGGTCGAGCGCCGCGACCACCGCGTGGACGCTGCCGTCACCGCCGAGCACGACGACGGTCGCGCCCGAGGGCACCTGCTCGAGCGCGGCGGTGAGGTCGTCGAGGCCCGAGGTGTGGGCGACCTCGACCTCGACCTCCTCGCGGAGTGCGCCCACGACGCGGTCGACCACGTCGCCCTCGCTGCTGCCGGCCGCGGCGTTGACGACCACGGTCCAGGGGGACGACGACCGCTGGTCTGGGCTGCTCATGATGGAGACAGTAGGGGTCCAGCGGCTAGACTGCCGTCGCAAGAGCCCCTCGTGAGGGGCTTGTCTCATGTCGTGAGGGGTGGGCCCGCATGCCCGCAGTCGTGATCGTCGGCGCCCAGTGGGGCGACGAGGGCAAGGGCAAGGCGACCGATCTGCTCGGGAGTCGTGTCGACTACGTGGTCAAGTTCAACGGCGGCAACAACGCCGGCCACACGGTCGTCATCCCGCAGCCCGACGGCACCTCGGAGAAGTACGCGCTCCACCTGCTGCCCAGCGGCATCCTGACGCCCGGGTGCGTCCCGGTCATCGGCAACGGCGTCGTGGTCGACCTCGACGTCCTGTTCGAGGAGATCGACGGCCTCAACGCCCGCGGCATCGACACCAGCCGGTTGCTCGTCAGCGCCAACGCGCACGTCATCGCCGACTACAACCGCACGCTCGACAAGGTCACCGAGCGGTTCCTCGGCAGCCGCAAGATCGGCACGACGGGCCGTGGCATCGGCCCCACCTACGCCGACAAGATGAACCGGCTCGGCGTGCGCGTGCAGGACCTGTTCGACGAGAAGATCCTGCGGGCCAAGGTCGAGGGCGCCCTCGAGCTCAAGAACCAGATGCTCACGAAGGTCTACAACCGCCGGGCCGTCAGCGTCGACGAGATCGTCGAGCAGCTGCTCGTCCACGCCGATCGCCTCGCGCCCATGGTCGCCGACACCCCGCTGCTGCTGCACGACGCGCTGCGCCGCGACGAGACCGTGCTGCTCGAGGCCGGCCAGGCCACGCTGCTCGACGTCGACCACGGCACCTACCCGTTCGTCACGTCGTCGTCGGCCACCACCGGGGGCGCCTGCACCGGTTCGGGCATCGCCCCGACCGAGATCTCGCGGGTCATCGGCATCGTCAAGGCCTACGCCACCCGCGTCGGCGAGGGACCTTTCCCGACCGAGCTCACCGACGACGTCGACCCCGCGGGTGACGGCGAGAAGCTGCGCACGGCCGGAGGCGAGTTCGGCACCACGACGGGCCGGCCCCGCCGCACCGGCTGGTACGACGCGCCGATCGCCCGCTACGCGGCCCGCATCAACGGCGTCACCGACTTCGTCCTCACCAAGCTCGACGTCCTGACGGGCTGGGAGCAGATCCCCGTGTGCGTCGCGTACGACGTCGACGGCGAGCGGGTCGACGAGATGCCCATGACGCAGACCGGCTTCCACCACGCCAAGCCGATCTACGAGTTCTTCCCGGGCTGGACCGAGGACCTCTCCGCGGCCCGCGAGTTCTCCGACCTCCCGGCCAACGCGCAGTCGTACGTGCGCGAGCTCGAGGCCATCAGCGGTGCGCGCATCTCCGCCGTCGGCGTCGGCCCGGGCCGCGAGGAGACCGTCGTCCTGCACGACCTCCTCTGACCGGGTCAACTCCGTCATGTGTCGCGGGGTGGGGCGTCGCTAGGGTGTGGCGGGTGAAGACGCTCGTGATCGGGACCGGTGGCCGTGAGCACGCACTCGCCCTCGCGCTGTCGCGCGACCCCGGGGTGGCGGAGGTCCACGCGGCCCCCGGCAACCCCGGCATCGCCGACGTCGCGACGCTGCACGAGGTCGACCCGCTCGACGGCGAGGCGGTCGCCCGACTCGCCACCGAGATCGGGGCCGAGCTCGTCGTGATCGGTCCGGAGGCCCCCCTCGTCGCGGGAGTGGCCGACGCGGTCCGCGCGGCCGGCATCGACTGCTTCGGGCCCAGCGCCGCCGCGGCTCAGCTCGAGGGGTCGAAGGCGTTCGCCAAGGAGGTCATGGCGGCGGCCGAGGTGCCCACCGCGATGGCGCACGTCTGCACGACCCAGGAGGAGATCGAGGCCGCGCTCGACGCGTTCGGTGCGCCGCACGTCGTCAAGGACGACGCGCTCGCCGCCGGCAAGGGCGTCGTGGTCACCGACGACCGCCAGGAAGCCCTCGACCACGCGATGTCGTGCGACCGGGTCGTGATCGAGGAGTTCCTCGACGGTCCCGAGGTCTCGCTGTTCGCGATCACCGACGGCTCGACCGTGCTCCCGCTCCAGCCGGCCCAGGACTTCAAGCGCGCGCTCGACGGCGACGAAGGCCCCAACACCGGCGGCATGGGCGCGTACACGCCGTTGCCGTGGGCGCCCGACGACCTCGTGGCCGAGGTGACGCGCCGGGTGCTCGTGCCCACCGTCGAGGAGATGGCCCGCCGCGGCACCCCGTTCAGCGGCCTGCTCTACGCGGGCCTCGCCCTGACCGGCCGCGGTGTGCGGGTCATCGAGTTCAACGCCCGCTTCGGCGACCCCGAGACGCAGGCGTTGCTGGCGATGCTCCGCACGCCGATCTCGGCACTGCTGCGCGGAGCCGCCAACGGCACCCTCGCCCAGGTCGGCCTGCCGCAGTGGGCCGGCGGCTCGGCCGTCGCGGTCGTGATGGCCTCGGCCGGCTACCCGGCCACGAGCAGCTCCGGTGACCGCATCCTGGGGGTCGACGCGGCGAACGCGATCGAGGGCGTCGACGTGATCCACGCCGGCACGGCGCTGGACCCCGACGGGCACCTGGTGACCGCCGGCGGCCGCGTGCTGGCCGTGACGGGCGTCGGCGAGAACCTCGAGCAGGCGCGCATCCGGGCGTACTCCGGCGTCGACGCGATCATCATCGAGGGCGGCCAGCACCGCACCGACATCGCGCTCAAGGCCCAGCTCGGCGAGATCGCCCTCTGACCCACCCCGGACGGGCGGAGGTCACCAGGTCACCGCCCGGGGTGGGGCCGGAGGCCGGCCCTGCCAGAATGGCGCCGTGACCGCACCGAACGTCCTCGCCTCGCGCTATGCCTCCGCCGAGCTCGCCCGACTCTGGTCGCCCGAGCACAAGATCGTGCTGGAGCGCCAGCTCTGGATCGCGGTCCTGAAGGCGCAGCGCGACCTCGGCATCGAGACCCCCGACGGCGTCGTCGAGGCCTACGAGGCCGTCGTCGACCAGGTCGACCTCGCCTCGATCGCCGCCCGCGAGCGCATCACGCGCCACGACGTGAAGGCGCGCATCGAGGAGTTCGCCGCGCTGGCCGGCACCGAGCACATCCACAAGGGCATGACCTCGCGCGACCTCACCGAGAACGTCGAGCAGCTGCAGGTCAAGGCCTCGCTCGAGCTCGTGCGCCGGCGCATCGTCGCCACGCTCGCTCGCCTGGCCCGCCTGGCGAGCGAGAACGCCGAGCTCGTCATGGCCGGTCGCAGCCACAACGTCGCGGCACAGGCCACCACGATGGGCAAGCGCTTCGCCACGGTCGCCGACGAGCTGATGGTCTCGCTCGGCCGCATCGACTCGCTCCTGGAGCGGTACCCGCTGCGCGGCATCAAGGGCCCCGTCGGCACGGGCCAGGACATGCTCGACCTCCTGGGTGGGCCCGGCGGGGGTTCCGGGCCCGGGGCGGAGAACGGCTATGCGTTGCTCGCCGAGCTCGAGGACCGCGTCGCCGCGCACCTCGGCTTCGCGAACGTGCTCACGAGCGTCGGCCAGGTGTACCCGCGCTCGCTCGACTACGACGTCGTCACCGCGCTGGCCCAGACCGTCGCCGCGCCGAGCAACCTGGCCACGACGATCCGCCTGATGGCCGGCAACGAGCTCGTGACCGAGGGGTTCAAGCCGGGCCAGGTCGGCTCCAGCGCGATGCCGCACAAGATGAACACCCGCTCGTGCGAGCGCGTCAACGGGCTCTCGGTCGTCGTCCGCGGCTACGTCTCGATGATCGGCGAGCTCGCCGGCGACCAGTGGAACGAGGGCGACGTGTCGTGCTCGGTCGTGCGGCGCGTGGCCCTGCCGGACGCGTTCTACGCGACCGACGGCCTGTTCGAGACGTTCCTGACGGTGCTCGACGAGTTCGGTGTGTTCCCGGCCGTGGTGCACCGCGAGCTCGACCGCTACCTGCCGTTCCTCGCCACCACCAAGGTGCTGATGGCCGCCGTCCGCGCCGGCGTGGGTCGCGAGGTCGCCCACGAGGCCATCAAGGAGCACGCCGTCACGGTCGCGCTGGAGATGCGCGAGCAGGGAACGGCGGAGAACGACCTCTTCGCGCGCCTGGCCGGCGACCCCCGCCTGGGCCTGACCGAGGCCGATCTGGCGTCGCTCGTCGCCGAGCCCATCGCCTTCACGGGTGCGGCCACGCACCAGGTCGCCGGGGTCGTCGCCCGGATCGAGCAGGTCCTGCAGGACGATCCGGAGGCCGCGGCCTACGCGCCGGGCGCGATCCTCTAGCCGCGATCAGTCCTCGGCGAGCAGCGCGAGTGTGACGGGGGTGGGTTGGCCCGGCCACGTCGCGGTGAGCGTCCCCGAGGCCGCGGGCACGGGCTCGTCCGGCGCGATGGCGAGCGCGACGCGGAGCTGGCCGCTCCCGGCGCCGGAGCCGCGCACGCTGGCCGTGGACCTGCGACGGGGGACCTCGCTGCCGTCGGGGCCGACCATCGCGACCTCGCCGCGCCCGTCGCGGATCACGGCAGTCGTCTCGGCGACGTAGACCGGATCGCTCGTGGCGAGGTAGACCCAGCGGTGCCCGAGCGCCGAGTGCTCGAGCTCGCCGATCAGCTCGCCACCGTCCCACGGCGCGCTGCGGTACGTCAGCGGGACGTGCACGATGCCACCGCCGACCCGCAGCAGGAACGTCTCGATCCCCACCTCGCCCGCGGGGTCGTCGAACCTGAAGCTCGCCTCGACCTTCGGCACCTCCGCCCCGGTCGGCCACCACGGCTGCGTCGGCAGCCAGGCGGCGAGGAGCTCCTGCTTGGTGGGGGTCAGCTCGGACCCGGGATGCACGATGCCCATGACGCCATCGTGCCTGCTCGGGGAAGCGCCCACTAGCCTGAGCCCGTGACGCCTGAGATCCCCGGAGCCACCCACCTGCACTCGGGCAAGGTCCGCGACCTGTACACGCTCCCCGACGGGAACCTGCTGATGGTCGCGTCCGACCGCATCAGCGCGTTCGACCACGTCCTCGAACCGGGCATCCCCGACAAGGGCGAGATCCTCACGCGCATGTCGCTGTGGTGGTTCGACCAGCTCGCCGACCTCGTGCCCCACCACGTGATCTCGACCGACGTCCCGCCGGACGTGGCGGGCCGCGCGGTCGTCTGCGAGAACCTGGCGATGTTCCCCGTGGAGTGCGTGGCCCGCGGCTACCTCACGGGGTCGGGCCTCATCGACTACACGCAGACCGGAGCGGTGTGCGGCGTCCCGCTGCCGGACGGCCTGGTCGACGGCTCCCGGCTCCCCGAGCCGATCTTCACGCCCGCCACGAAGGCCGACATCGGCGAGCACGACGAGAACGTCGACTTCGACCACGTCGCCCGCACGGTGGGTCCCGAGGTCGCCGAGCGGCTGCGGGAGCTGACCCTCGCGGTCTACGCGCGGGCGGAGGGCATCGCCCGCGAGCGCGGCATCATCCTGGCCGACACCAAGCTGGAGTTCGGCGCCCGCGAGGACGGCACGATCGTCCTGGCCGACGAGGTGCTGACCCCGGACTCCTCGCGCTTCTGGCCGGCCGACGACCTGCGCCCGGGAGGCCCGCAACCGTCGTACGACAAGCAGATCGTGCGCAACTGGTTGCTGTCGGCCGAGTCCGGCTGGGACAAGGCCGCCGACGCGCCACCGCCGACCCTCCCGCCCGAGGTCGTCGAGCGCACCCGCGCCCGGTACATCGAGGCCTACGAGCGACTGACCGGACTGACCTTCTAGCCCGGCTCGCCCGCCCGGCGGCTCACGCGGGCGTACCAGCGACGTCCCGGTGAGCTGGAGACCCCGTGCACGACGGTGCTGGCCGCCACGACCGCGGTACCGGCCGCGAGGACGGGGGTGGTGTCGGCGGCCGGGAGCCGCTCGGCGAGCAGGGCCAGGTAGAAGACCGCGGACACGCCGATCGGTCCGAACCAGCCGAGGAACACCGCGTCGCGCCACGTGAGCCGGAGCGGGCGGCGCAGCAGGAGCACCCAGGGCAGACGGCGCAGGAGCAACGTGCCGACGACGACCACGAGCAGGGCCGGGCCGAGGTCGCGCCAGGCCTCCCACGGCAGGACGCTCCCCAGAACCACGAAGCCCGGGAGCAGTACGAACCGGTTGATGGCCTCGTCGAGCACCACGGCGTCCATCCGGTCGCTCCCCGGATCGGTCGCGTTCAGGGTCAGGCCGGCCACGAACACCGCGAGCACACCGCCGACGTCGAGCAGCACGGCGGCCCCCAGCACCCCGAGGGCCAGGACCAGGGTGAAGACCAGGACCGGCGCGGTGTCGGTCGCGCCGTGTCGCTCGCCGGAGCGGATCGCGCGCCCGGCGCCCCACCCGGCGAGGACGCCCAGCACGAGCGCGCCGACCACCTCACGCACGATCTCGACGCCGATCTCGCCGCCGGTGGCGACGCCGAACGGCACGAGCGCGACGAGGACCAGCGGGAGCGCGAGCCCGTCGTTCGCGCCGGACTCCAGCGACAGCACCTGCCGGGTGCGGGCCGGCAGGTCCCGCTCCGCCGGGGCGCCCGTGACGACGCTCGAGGCGAGTACCGGATCGGTCGGGCACAGCGCACACCCGAGGACGGTGGCAGCCGCCAGTCCGAGCCCGAGCGGCCAGGCGACCACGGCCGTCGCGAGCGCCATGAGCGGCATGACGACGAGGAGCAGCAGGGTCACCGGGCCCCGGACCCGCCAGGCGTCGCGCACGGGGTAGCGCAGCGCCACGGCCATGACCGAGATCGCCAGCAGGACCCGGGCGATCTCGTGGATCTCCTCGGAACGCTCGGTCACGGCCGGCAGGTCGACGACCCCCGTGGCCGCCGGGCCGAGGACGACGCCGACGGCCAGGGCGAGCAGGGGCTCCGAGAGCGGCAGCTCGCGCAGGCGCGCGGAGAGCGTGGCCACGAGCAGGCCCAGCAGCCCGACCGCGACCAGCACGGTGGCGGTGGTCGTCACGACAGGCTCCGTCCCTCACGAGTGCACATGCAGTTCATGCTCACGGCCACCGGACGCGCTGTCGAGCCGTGGGTAGGCTGTGACGCGCACCGCATTCCCACCCTCAAGGAGCCGTCGTGGCCAATCTCGCCGCCCTGCTGGAGAATTCCGCCCAGAGCTACGTCGATCGCACGGCGATCGTGTTCGGCGACACCAAGCTGAACTACGCCCAGGTCAACGGCGCCGCCAACCAGGTCGCGAACCTGCTGGTCGAGCGTGGCGTCAAGCCCGGCGACAAGGTGGCGCTGTCGTGCCCGAACCTGCCGTACTTCTCGATCATCTACTACGGGATCCTCAAGGCCGGCGCCACCGTCGTGCCGCTCAACGTGCTGCTGAAGGCCCGCGAGGTCGCCTACCACCTCGACGACTCCGACGCGGTCGCGTACTTCGCGTTCGAGGGCACCGCCGACCTGCCGATCGGCGAGGCGGCGTGGGACGGCTTCCAGGCCACCGACTCCTGCCAGGATTTCTTCCTGATCAAGCTCGACTCGGCCGCCCCGGCGCCGCTGGAGGGCCCCGAGTACTACGCGCCCCTCGTGGCCGTGCAGCCGCCCACGTTCGAGACCGTCGAGCGGGACGACGACGAGACCGCCGTGATCCTCTACACGTCCGGCACCACCGGTCAGCCCAAGGGTGCGGAGCTGCGTCACCGCAACATGCGTGACAACGCCCTGTCCGGCAAGGACCTCTTCGGGGCGAACGCCGACACCCCTGACACGTACCTGTGCGTCCTGCCGCTGTTCCACTCCTTCGGCCAGACCGTCATCCAGAACGGTGGTTTCGCCTTCGGCGGCACCGTCGTGATGCTGCCCCGGTTCGAGGCGGAGCCCGCGATCGGCCTGATGGTGCGCGAGAAGGTCACGTTCTTCGCGGGCGTGCCCACGATGTACTGGGGCCTGCTCGGCGCCCTGACCCCGGAGCACCCGGTGGCCGAGATCGCCGCGAACCTGCGGGTCGCGGCTGCGGGCGGCTCGGCCCTGCCGGTCGAGGTGCACAAGAACTTCCAGGAGCGCTTCGGCGTCACGATCCTCGAGGGCTACGGCCTGTCGGAGACCTCGCCGGTGGCCTCGTTCAGCGTGTTCGGCGAGCAGCCCAAGGTCGGCTCGATCGGCAAGCCGATCCCCGGCGTCGAGATGAAGCTCATCAACGACGACTGGACCGACGTGCCGGGCGGTGACCCTGACGCGATCGGCGAGATCGCGATCAAGGGCCACAACATCATGAAGGGCTACTACGACCGCCCCGAGGCCACGGCCGAGGCGATCCAGGACGGCTGGTTCCGCTCCGGTGACCTCGGGAAGAAGGACGCCGACGGCTACTACTTCATCGTCGACCGCTCCAAGGACATGATCATCCGCGGCGGCTACAACGTGTACCCGCGCGAGATCGAGGAGGTGCTGATGCAGCACCCGGCGGTCTCGCTGGTCGCGGTCATCGGCGTCCCGCACGAGTCGCACGGCGAGGAGATCAAGGCCGTCGTCGTCAAGAACAAGGACCACGACGACGTCACCGAGGAGACGCTCGTCGCCTGGGGCAAGGAGCAGTTCGCCGCGTACAAGTACCCGCGCGTGGTCGAGTTCCGTGACGAGCTCCCCATGACGTCGACCGGCAAGATCCTCAAGAGAGAGCTGAGCTGAAGACCGTGTCTGAGCGCCAGCGAGTAGTTCAGCGGAGTGTCATCGGGGCATCTCCGTACCGTTTCTTCTTCACGGAGGTGGCCCGATGAGCGCTGCAGGATGGCACCCGGACCCCGAGGGCCGGCACGAGTACCGCTACTGGGACGGCTCGGTCTGGACCGAGCACGTCAGCAACCAGGGCAACCAGTCCGTCTCCCCGCTCGGCGCGGCACCCGCTGACACGGGTGCGGCGGCCGGTGCTGCGGGCGGCTTCGCCCAGCAGCAGGGCGGTGGCGGTCTGACGCCTCAGCCTGCCGTGGGCGGCGACCCGTGGTCCGGCCTGTCCGGCGACCTGGTCGACGGCACGTTCAGCGAGGTCGAGGGCATCGGCCCGCAGAAGCAGAACAGCAGGCTGCTGCGGGTGCGCATCGCCGAGCCGTTCATGGCCAAGCAGGGCGCGATGGTGGCCTACCAGGGCAACGTCGACTTCCAGTACTCCGGTGGCGGCGCGGCCAAGTTCCTCAAGAAGGCCCTCACGGGCGAGGGTCTGTCGCTCATGGGCGTCAGTGGACAGGGCGACGTGTTCCTCGCCGACACCGGCAAGCACGTCCACATCCTCAAGATCGAGAATGGTGGCCTGTCGGTCAACGGCAACGCCGTGCTGGCGTTCAGCTCTTCGCTGGACTGGAACGTCGAGCGGGTCAAGGGCGGCAGCATGGTCGCGGGTGGCCTGTTCAACACGACCCTGCGCGGCACGGGCTGGGTCGCCATCACCACCGACGGCGAGCCGGTCGTGCTCAACCCGGCGGAGGCGGCCACGTACGCCGACGCCAACGCGCTCATCGCGTGGTCGCTGGGACTGCAGACGTCGATCAAGTCCAGCTTCACGGCCGGATCGCTCATCGGTCGCGGCTCCGGCGAGGCCTTCCAGGTCGCGTTCCAGGGCCCCGGGTTCGTCATCGTGCAGCCCTCCGAGGGCCCGCAGGTGCCCACCGCCGGCTGATCGCCTCGCCGACGCCCCCGGTCCCCGCGCGACGCGGGACCGGGGGCGTCGTCGTCGGCCTGGGGGCGCGGATAGACTTCGCCTCATGCCTCGCGTGATCGTCGACGTCATGCCCAAGCCCGAGATTCTCGACCCGCAGGGGAAGGCCGTCCACGGCGCCCTCCCGCGGCTCGGCTTCGAGGGCATCACCGATGTCCGCCAGGGCAAGCGCTTCGAGCTCGAGGTCGCCGCGACCGACGAGGCGACGCTCGCCGAGGTCGCGAAGGTCGCCGAGACGCTGCTCTCGAACCCCGTCATCGAGGACTACACCGTGCGGGTCGACGGCTGATGGCGCCGAAGGTCGGCGTCGTCACGTTCCCGGGCTCGCTCGACGACGTCGACGCGCGTCGTGCGGTGCGCCTCGCGGGCGCCGAGCCCGTCGCCCTGTGGCACGGCGACCACGACCTGCAGGGTGTCGACGCGATCGTGCTGCCGGGCGGCTTCTCGTACGGCGACTACCTGCGCTGCGGCGCGATCGCCCGGTTCGCGCCGATCATGACCGAGGTCGTGGAGGCCGCCAACGCCGGCGTGCCGGTGCTCGGCATCTGCAACGGCTTCCAGATCCTGTGCGAGTCGCACCTGCTGCCGGGTGCGCTGATCCGCAACGACCACCGCACCTTCGTGTGCCGTGACCAGCAGCTCGTGATCGAGAACGCCGCCACCGCGTGGACCTCCGACTACACGGCGAGCCAGACCATCACGGTGCCGCTCAAGAACGGCGAGGGCGGCTTCGTCGCTGACGCGGCCACGCTCGACGCGCTCGAGGGCGAGGGTCGGGTCGTCGCGCGCTACGTGGGCGGCAACCCCAACGGCTCGCTGCGCGACATCGCCGGCATCACCAACGAGCGCGGCAACGTCGTGGGCCTCATGCCACACCCCGAGCACGCGGTCGAGGAGCTCACGGGCCCCGGCACCGACGGCCTGGGCTTCTTCACGTCGGCCCTCACCGCCCTGGTGTCGCGATGACCGAGCGCAGCGAGGGAACGATGATCCGGTCGTCGCGGTGTCGCCCTACGCTCGTGATCTTCCAGGGGGCACCGCGATGACTCTGTCGACGAGCGCCGCGATCCTGCTGGTGGTCGCGGGCGCCTGGAACCTCTTCATCTGGCCGCAGTTCGCCAAGCGGATCATCGCCGATCCCCGCTCGCGCGACGAGCACGGCGGCCGGACGACGTTCTTCACGGTCCACGCCGTGCTCATCTCGGTGTCGCTCGCCCTCGGCCTCTCGGTCGGGTTCATCGGCGTCATCGCCCTGTTCTGAGAGAGCAAGGTCCCAGTCCACACCAAGCCCGAGGGGGAGCCATGGCCACCGAGGTCCGACGCAACGACGACGCGGGACGCTACGAGATCCTCGTGGACGGAGCCGTGGCCGGATTCACCGAGATCAAGCCGCGCGACGGCGTGCTGATCATGCCGCACACGCTGATCGACGACGCGTACTCGGGCCAGGGTCTCGCCAAGATCCTGGTGACGGGCGCGCTCGACGACATCCGTGCCCGAGGCGAGCGCATCAAGCCGCTCTGCTCGTACGTCCGGTCGTTCCTCGAGAAGAACCCGTCGTACGGCGACCTCGTCGCCTGATCGCGAGGTCTGATCCTGGGGCGACGTGTGCCATCGCACGTCGCTCGATGAAGGTCGGCGGTCCCATCCGCGGTACGCTGGCCGTGGTGGCCCACTGTTCAGTCCAATGCTGAACCCTGTGTTGAAGCAATTGTTGACACCGTTTCTCGGGCCCCGAAGCACCATTCGCAGCGCGACGTCTCGTCGCGCGCCGGTGCCCGAACTCGTCTGAGAGATACGTGAACTCCACACCTGTCGACACTGCGTCGACCCCGTCCACCCTGCCCACCACCACCGGCTTCTCCGCCTACGGGCTGCCCAAGCCGCTCGTGAAGGCGCTCGCCCGTCAGGGCATCGTCGAGCCCACCCCGATCCAGCAGGTCGTCGTCCCGGCGGCTCTGTCCGGCGTGAACGTGCTCGGCCGTGCCCGCACCGGCTCCGGCAAGACCCTGTCGTTCGGCATCCCCGTGCTCGACACCCTCGCGGGCGGCCAGCGCCGCTCGAAGGCGCCCCGCGGCCTGATCCTCGTGCCCACCCGCGAGCTCGCCACCCAGATCGAGCGCGACCTCGCCGGCATGGCCGAGGCCCTGCACCTGCGCACCATGACGGTGCTCGGCGGCATGCCGATCGGCCGCCAGGCCGCCCGGCTGCGTGACGGCGTCGACCTCGTCGTCGCCACGCCCGGCCGGCTCACCGACCTGATCGACCGCCGGGCCGTGACGCTCGACGACCTCGAGATCATCGTGCTCGACGAGGCCGACCACCTGTGCGACCTCGGCTTCTACAAGCCGATCGACGCCCTCCTGACGGCCACGCCGCGCAAGGCCCAGCGTCTCCTGCTCTCGGCCACGCTCGACGGCGACGTCGACAAGCTCGTCAAGCGCCACCTGCCCGAGCACGTCCTGCACGACGTGGCCGAGCCGCTCGTGGAGCAGGGCGAGATGACGCACCACGTCGTGGTCGCGGACCGCACCGAGAAGCTGCAGGTCGTGCGCGACCTGCTGGCCAACACGCCCCGCACGATCGTGTTCGCGCGCACCCGTCGCGGCGCCGCGCGCGTCGCGAAGCAGCTCACGCTCGCGGGCATCGAGGCCGTCGACCTCCACGGTGACCTCGACCAGCGCAAGCGCGAGCGCAACCTCGCTCGGTTCTCCTCGGGCGACGCCCAGGTCATCGTCGCGACCGACATCGCCGCCCGCGGCATCCACGTCGACGACGTCCCGCTCGTGCTGCACTTCGACGCCCCGGCCGAGCACAAGGCCTACACGCACCGCTCCGGCCGCACGGCGCGCGCGGGCGAGTCCGGCACGGTCGTCACGATGACGACGCCGGAGGACCTGCGCGACCTGCTCCAGCTGCAGCGCAAGGCCGGCGTCGTCGCGCGCCAGCACCGTCGCAACGAGCTCGCCTCGCCGTTCACGGTCGCCTCGATGGCCACGACCGGTCGTCCCGGCGAGTCGGCCCCGGCGGCCGGCGGTCGCGGCGGCGACCACACCCCGGGTGGTCGCAGCGGTGGGGGTCGTGGCGGCAACGGCGGAGGCAACGGTGGCTCGCGCCGCCGTCGTCCCTCGGGCGGCGGCCAGGGCGGCCGACCGCAGTCGTCGGGCCGTCCGCAGTCGTCCGGTCGCAGCCAGGGGCAGGGTGGCCAGCAGCACCGCTCCGGCGGTCGCACCGGCGGCTCCTCGCGCTGATCCAGCAGTTCCCCGGCAGGCGGTCCCGTTCACGGGGCCGCCTGTCGTGCTGCGCGGTTGTGGTGCGGCTCGGCCTGTGGTCACCAGTTCTGGGCCGTGGCCGTGTGTCGGTCACCGTCGGGCGAGGTGCAGGTGCCGCACGAGTTGACCGCACGCCATAGTGGACCCGTGCTGGTCAGGACGGGGTGGCGACGGATCGCGTTGATCGGTCCTGCCTTCATCGCGGCGGTCGCGTACGTCGACCCGGGCAACGTGGCCACCAACGTCACGGCCGGTGCCACGTTCGGCTACACGCTGGTCTGGGTCGTGGTGCTCGCCAACGTCATGGCGGTGCTCGTGCAGTACCTCTCGGCGAAGCTCGGGCTCGTGACGCGCCGCTCGCTCGCGACCCACCTGGGGGAGCGGCTGCCCCGCGGCCCGCGGCTCGCGTACTGGGTGCAGGCCGAGGCGATCGCCATCGCGACCGATCTCGCGGAGGTCGTCGGCGGGGCGATCGCCCTGTACCTGCTGTTCGACCTCCCGCTCGTGGTCGGCGCGGGGGTCACGGTCGTGGTGTCGGTGCTGATCCTGCTGATCGGCGACCGCCACGGCCAGAGCGCGCTCGAGCGCACCATCATGGGCTTCCTGGCGCTCATCGCCGTCGGCTTCGTCGCCGGCCTGTTCGTCGCGCCGCCCGAGGCGATCGACCTGATGGGCGGACTCGTGCCGCGCTTCGACGGGGCCGAGAGCGTGCTCCTGGCCTCCGGCATCATCGGCGCGACCGTGATGCCACACGTCATCTACCTGCACTCCAGCCTCACGGTGGATCGCCTTGGTCCTCGGGCGGAGGGACTCAGCGTTCCCACGCTCCTGCGGGTCACCCGGGTCGACGTCGCGGCCGCGTTGGTGCTGGCCGGGCTCCTCAACCTCTCGCTCCTCGTGCTCGCGGCCTCGGCCCTCTACGGCATCGACGGCACCGACACCCTCACCGGCGTCCACGAGGTCGTCACGTCCGAGCTGGGGGCGGGGGTCGCGCTGCTGTTCGCGGTCGCGCTCCTGGGCTCGGGACTCGCCTCGACGTCGGTCGGCAGTGCCGCCGGCGCGGAGGTCATGCAGGGCCTGCTGGGCATCCGGCTGCCCCGCCTCGTGCGCCGCGTCGTGACGGCGATCCCCGCGGTCGTCGTGCTGGCGGTCGGTATCGAGCCCAGCCGGGCGCTCGTCGTCTCCCAGGTGGTCCTGTCGCTCGGCATCCCGTTCGCCCTCGTGCCGCTGGTGCTGCTGACGTCGAGTCGGTCGGTCATGGGCGAGCACGTGAACCGGCGGGCCGTGTCACTCGCAGCGTGGGCGGTCGCCGCCGTCGTGATCACGCTCAACCTCGCCCTGCTCTGGCTCACGTTCGGCGGTTGACCGGCGCCGGGTGTGCCATGATCCCGGGGTGGCGATGTCTCCCTTGCGGATCCCGCGCGACCTCGGTGCCGCCCGCGTCAACCTGGTCGACAAGGTGCGCCGGCGTCCCCTCGCCGACCTCCGGCCCATGCCGCGCGAGGTCGTCCGCGAGAACGAGCGGTTCACGCTGTATCGCTACGACCGCGCCGACGGCGCCCGTCCGCGCGGCAAGCCGCTGTTCCTGACCCCGCCGCTCGCGGCTCCTGCCCTGGCCTTCGACCTGCGACGTGGCTGCAGCGTGGCGGAGTACTTCGTCAACCAGGGCCGCGACGTCTACCTCGTCGACTACGGCCCCGTGAACTTCGGGCACCGCGCGCTCGGGATCGAGCACTGGGTGAACCGGCTCCTGCCCGAGGCGCTCGCCGAGGCGTCGGTCGACGCCGGCGGCGAGGACCTGCACATGGCCGGATGGAGCCTCGGTGGCATCTTCACGATGTTCACGGCGGCGGCGCGCCAGGACCTGCCGATCGCGTCGGTCACCGCGGTCGCGAGCCCCTTCGACCTGCGCCAGGTGCCCCTGCTGGCGCTCGCGCGACCGGTCGACCGGGTGCTCGGAGGCCTGGTCGGCCCGACCTACCGCGCTCTCGGCGGCGTCCCGGCGCCGCTGACCAAGTGGGGTTTCCAGCTGTCGGCCGCCGACAAGTACCTGACCAAGCCGATCTCGGTGCTGACGCACGCCGACGATCGTGACTTCCTCGCCCAGCTGGAGGCCGTCGACCGGTTCATGAGCAGCATGTACGCCTATCCGGGTCGGACCTTCGGGCAGCTGTACCACGTCGTGATGCGCACCAACGAGTTCGCGACGGGCACGATGCAGCTCGGCGGTCGTCCCGTGCGGCTGGCCGACATCGACGTGCCGGTCCTCGTGGTGGCGGGCCTCAACGACACGCTGGCGCCCCTGCCGGCCGTCGAGCACCTGCTCGACCTCGTCACGGGTGCGCCGCGCAGCCAGCTCCTGCAGGCGCCGGGCGGCCACCTCGGCGTGCTCACCGGTCGCGCTGCCGTGCGCACCACCTGGCCCGGCATGCAGGGCTTCTTCACGACCGTCGACTGAGGTCCGCCCGGCGCGCGCGGTGAGTCTTCCCCCCTGGGGCGGTGAGTCTTCCACCCATCGGGGTCGGCAGGCCGGGGCGGTGAGTCTTCCACCGCACGAGGGCCCAGGAGGTGGAACACTCACCGCCCGCGCCCGGAACGGTGGAACACTCACCGCCCCGCCGTCGCGTGCCTCCGCCGCGCCCGAGGCTGGGCAGAGGTCGGTGCCGCGCGCCATGATGGGGCCATGCCGGAGATGCCCGAGGTCGACGCGCTCGTGGCCGACCTGCGCGCCCGCATGGTGGGGGCGGTCGTGGCTGGGGTCGAGCCGGCCTCCTTCGCGGTGCTGAAGACCTTCGACCCTCCGCCGGACGCCCTGCTGGGCCTCACCGTCACCGGCCTGCACCGGCACGGCAAGTTCATCGACATCGACGTCGACGGCCTGCACCTCGTGGTCCACCTCGCCAAGGCCGGATGGATCCGGTGGTCCGACGACCTCGCACCGAAGCGGGTCAAGATGGGCCCCGGTCCCATCGCCCTGCGCGTGCGCCTCGACCACGGTGACGGTCCCACGATCGGCTTCGACCTCACCGAGGCGGGCACGCGCAAGGGTTTGGCGGTCTACGTCGTGCGCGACCCGGCCGACGTGCCGGGAATCGCCGCGCTTGGCCCCGACCCGCTCGCGGACGGCTTCGAGCTGCGTCCCCTGCTGGAGCGACGCATGCAGGTCAAGCGACTGCTGCGCGACCAGAAGATCCTGGCCGGCATCGGCAACGCCTACAGCGACGAGATCCTGCACGCCGCGAAGCTGTCGCCGTTCGCGATCGCCGAGTCGCTCGACGACGGCGAGGTGACCCGGCTGGAGGCCGCGATCCACGACGTCCTGACGCAGGCCCTCGAGGAGGCGCACGGCAAGCCACCGACCGAGCTCAAGGACGACAAGCGCACCCGCATGCGCGTGCACGGTCGGGCCGGCGAGGCGTGCCCGGTGTGCGGCGACACGGTCGCGGAGGTCGTCTTCGCCGACTCCTCGCTGCAGTACTGCCCGACCTGCCAGACCGGCGGCACGCCGCTCAAGGACCGCTCCACGAGCAAGTTCGTGAAGTAGGTCAGTCCTCGAGGTCGTTGCGCGAGAGCCGGTCGGAGTCGAGCAGGCCGATGCGGTGCGAGGCGCGCCCCACCATGTGCGAGGCCACGGGTGCGGTGAGCAGCTGGAAGGCGACGATCAGCACGATCGTGGTGGTGGCGGCCACCGACTGCAGGCGCAGGCCAAGACCCACCAGGATGCAGATCAGTCCGAGGGTCTGGGGCTTGGTGGCCGCGTGCATGCGGGAGAACACGTCCGGGAACCGCACGAGGGCGATCGCTGCGGCGAGGGCGAGCAGGGCACCCAGCACGAGGAAGAAGCCGGCGACGACGTCGATCATGTCCGTCCCTCCCGATCGCGGTCCGTGCGCTCCGACGGTCCGTCGTCACGTGCGGCGAACCGGGCGATGCTGACCGACCCGAGGAAGCCGACGAGGGCCAGGGTGACGATGATCGGCAGCGTCGTGGTGTGGCGCCCGATCGCGGCCTCGATGCCGATGGCCCCCGCCGTGGCGGCCACGAAGACGTCGGTGGCCACGGTGCGATCCAGCGTGGTGGGACCGCGGATGATGCGGATGAGGCAGAGGGTGCCCGTCACGGCGAGCAGGCCGATGCAGACGAAGCCGACCGTGATCACGAGGTCACCTCCGGAGTGCTCGCGCCGGAGCCCGTGCAGTAGGCGTCGCGCTCGGCGCGTGAGCCGAGCGCGGCGATGACGCGACGCTCCTGGGCGAGCACCTCGGCCTCGACCCGGTCGAGGTCCTGCTCGCCGTCGAGGACGTGGAGCGTCAGGATGCCCTCGTCGTCATCGAGCTCGATCAGGAGCGTGCCCGGCACGAGCGAGACGAGCTCACCGGTCAGCACGAGCAGGAGGTCCGACCGGGTGTGCAGCTGGACCTGGATCACCGCGCTGCGCCCGAGGGCCTTCGGGCGCACGGCGAGCCACGCGACCTGGAGGCTGGCGACCACGAGGTCGAACGCGAAGCGCGACACCAGCACGGCGAACGGCCAGGGGCGGAACGATCCACCCCAGTCGGCCTTGGGGAACGGGAAGACCACGAGCACCACGAGCGAGACGAGGACGCCGCCCACCACCAGGATGGGCGTGATCTCGCCCCACATCAGGAGCCACAGCAGGGTCAGGCCGAGCACGGCGGTCCAGCGGATCACGGCACATCACCCAGCACCGCGTCGATGTACGGAGTGCGCTCGACGAGCTCGTCGGCGGCACGCTGGCTGACGCCGATGAGCGGTCCGGCGGCCACCGTGAGCGCGACCGAGAAGGTCACGAGGGCGAGCGTCGGCAGCGCCATGCCGCGCGGGAGTCGCAGGACCTTGTCCTCGACGGTGGTGGTGGTGTCCGGGTGGAGACCGCCGGTGGCCGGGACGTCGTCGTCGACGTGCTCGTCACGCGGCTGCCAGAAGGCGCGGTTCCACGCCTTCGCGACGGCGTAGAGAGTCAGCAGGCTCACGGCCAGGCCGGCGCCGACGCCGGTGTAGGCGAGCCAGTCGCCCGACGCGGTCCCGGCCTGGATCAGGGCCAGCTTGCCGAGGAATCCCGAGAACGGCGGGATCCCGGCCAGGTTCATGGCAGGGACGAAGAACAGGATCGCCAGGACGGGGGCCGCCCGGGCCAGCCCGCCGAGCCGGTCCAGCTGGGTGGTGCCGGTGCGGTACTCGATCAACCCCGCCACCAGGAACAGGGCCGTCTGCACCGTGATGTGGTGGACGACGTAGAAGATGGCGCCGGCGTAGCCCGCCTCGGTCGCGAGCGCGATGCCGAACAGCATGTAGCCGATGTGGCTGACGAGCGTGAACGACAGCAGACGTTTGATGTCGGACTGCGCGACCGCGCCGAGGATGCCGACGACCATCGTGAGGATCGCGGCGCACAGCAGCAGCGTGCGCAGCGGCTGGTCGGGGAACACCGTGGTCTGCACCCGGATGATGGCGTAGACGCCGACCTTCGTGAGCAGCCCGGCGAACACGGCGGTGACCGGGGCGGGGGCGGTGGGGTAGGAGTCCGGCAACCAGGCCGAGAGCGGGAAGATCGCGGCCTTGATCGAGAACGTCAGCAGCAGCATGAGCTGCAGCACGAGCTGCACCGGCTCGGGCAGCGCGGCGATGCGATCGGGCAGTGCTGCGAGGTTGACCGTGCCCGTGGCGGCGTAGACCGCGGCGATCGAGATCAGGAAGAGCACCGACGAGATCAGGCTGACGATGACGTAGATCGTGCCCGCCCGCACCCGGGCCTCCGTGCCGCCCAGGGTGATCAGCACGTAGCTCGCGGCGAGCAGGATCTCGAAGCCGACGAACAGGTTGAACAGGTCGGCCGACAGGAAGGCGGCGGAGACGCCGGCGCTCAACACGAGGAACGTGGGGTGGAACACCGACAGCGGGGTGTCGCGACCGAACTCGACGATGCCCTGACCGAACGAGTACAGCAGCACCGAGAGCGTCACGATCGTGGAGACGACGAGCAGCAGGGCGGAGAGCCGGTCGGCGACCAGGCTGATGCCGAGGTCGGCGGGCCAGCCGCCGACGTTGACGGCCTGTGGACCGAGCTGGTCGGCGCGCCACAGCAGGGCGCCCGCGGCGACGACCACGATCGACAGCGCGACGATGCTGATGATGCGCTGCGCCCGGGCCGAGCGACCGAACGCCAGGCAGAGTCCGGCGCCGAGCAGCGGCACGATGACCGGCACCAGCACGATCTGGCTCGCGAGGTGGTTCATCGGGGGTCTCCGTCGTCGGGGCTCTCGTCGTCCTCGTCGTTCTCGCGGGTGAGCTCGTCGTTGATCGAGGGGAGGTCGGCACCCTCCTCCTCGGGGAGCGACTCGTCGACCTCGTCGAAGCTGCCCGACATGTCGTCGCGCTCGGCTCGCCGCATCACGAGGGAGTCCTCGACGTCGTCCTGCACGTCGTCGTGTCCCTCGAGCTGCCACGTGCGGTAGGCCAGCGCCAGCCCGAAGGCGGTGACGCCCAGCGTGATGACGACGGCCGTGAGCGCCATGGCCTGGGGAAGGGGATCGGCCATGCGCTCGTCGGACGCGCCCACGATGGGGGCCGCGCCGGGAGGCCCGGAGGCCACGATGAAGAACAGGTTGACGCCGTTGCCGAGCAGCACGAAGCCCACGAGGACACGGGTGAGGCTGCGCTCGAGCACGAGTGTCGTGCCGCATGCCACGAGCACGCCGATCGCGAAGATCAGGGCCAGGTCCACACTCATCGCGGCACCTCCATCGGCTCGTGTGCGTCGTGAGGGGCGGTGGCTTCGAGGCTCGTCGCCAGGGCTCCTCGCACCTCAGCCGACGGGTTCAGGTGCGCGTTCACACGCCCACCGCCTGGTCCTCGTCGGCGACGTGCTGGTCGATGCCGCCGCCGAGGCTGCGGAGCACGTCGAGGGCCAGGCCGATCACGACGAGGTACACGCCGATGTCGAAGAAGACCGAGGTGACCAGGTGCAGCTCGCCGAGCGGCCCGAGTGGGATGTCGACGATGGCGCTCTGCAGCACCCCGCCCCCCAGCAACGTCGGGAGCAGGCCGGCCAGGGCGGCCACGGCGAGGCCGAGCCCGAGCACGAGACCGGCGTCGACGGGGGCGGCGGCGTCGAGCTCCTTGCGGCCGCCGACGAGGTACCGCACCATCAGCGCGAGTCCGGCGATCAGGCCACCCGCGAAGCCGCCACCCGGCTCGTAGTGACCCACGAGCATGATGTAGATCGAGTAGATGATCACGGCGTGGAAGACCAGCCGGGTCACGACCTCGAAGACCACCGACCGGCGCGCCGAGCGCACCGTCTCGACGCGCTGCAGCCACCGTTGCGATCCTGAGCCCGCCGGCACGCGCGTGATGCGCTCGGCCCGGTCGGTCAGCAGGTGGATCAGGCTCGCGACGCCGGTGGCGGCGACGACGAGGACCGACAGCTCACCGAGGGTGTCCCAGGAGCGGATGTCGACCAGCGTGATGTTGACGACGTTGTAGCCGCCGCCGAAGCTCTCGGCGGGTCCGGCGAACCGGGGCCCGATCGGCTCGGCGGTGCGGGCCGTGGCGGTCAGCAGGGCGAGCCCGGCCACGACGCCGCCCGTGACGAGACCGGCGATGACGCGGACCCAGCGGTCGGAGGTGAACGGGCGCTCGGAGAAGAACGGGGGGAGGCGCCGCAGGACCAGCACGAACGTGACGAGCAGGAAGGTCTCGACGAGGAACTGGGTCAGGGCCAGGTCGGGCGCGCCGTGCAGCACGAACAGCAGGGCGGTGCCGTAGCCGGTGACCCCCACGAGCAGGACGGCACGGAGGCGGCGTCGTGACCGCACCGCGGCGATCGCCGCGACGACCACGAGGGCCACGACGACGACCTGGGCGGGGCGGTCGGCCAGGTCGAGGCGCATCTCGCCGTCGTGGAGGACGAACGCCCGGACGAGCATTGATCCCGGCACGAGGGCCAGCACCACGATGATCGTGCCGAGGTAGAAGGGCAGCGATCCTCGCTGGACCCGGCCCGTGAGCTCGATCGACACGCGCTCGACCCCGCGGACGGCGGCGTAGTACGACTGCTCGGCGTCGGGCATCGGCAGCCGGTCGGTGAGCGCGTGCTGGACGGCGGCGACCGGGCGGCGGGCCACGAACAGCCCGACACCGAGCACGATCGTGACGAGCGAGAGCAGCAGCGGCAGGGTGACGCCGTGCCACAGGGTGAGCTCGAGCTCGTGGGCTCCTGCCGGGTACGCCTCACCGGCACGGCCGAGGATCTCGGTGAACCACGGACCCGCGAAGCCGGCGACGATCGATGCGGCCGCCAGGATGACGGGCGGGACGACGAACCACGGTGAGCGGCGCATGATGTCGCACGGCGGCACGTCGGCCTTGGTGGCGAACGCGCCCCACACGAACCGAGCGGTGTACGCGACCGTCAGGATCGTGCCGACGACGATGCCGCCGAGGGCCACGGCGCCCCAGGCCGCGCCGGTGTCCGAGCCGAGGTCCTCGACCGACGCGAGCACGGCCTCCTTGGCGACGAAGCCGAAGGTCGGGGGGATGCCGGCCATCGAGGCGCCGGCCACGACGGCAGCTGCGAACGGCCAGGGGAGCAGGCGCCACAAGCCGGAGAGGTCGCGCAGGTCGCGCGTTCCCGCGCTGCGGTCGATGATGCCGACCACGAGGAACAGGGTGGACTTGAAGAGCGCGTGGGCGACGACCATCGCCAGGCCGGCGACCGCGGCCGAGCGCGTGCCGATCGACGCTATCAGGGTCAGGAAGCCGAGCTGGCTGACCGTGCCGTAGGCCAGCAGCAGCTTGACGTCGTACTGCCGCAGCGCGCGGAGTCCGCCGATGACCATCGTGACCATGCCGAGCGTCACGAGGACCGGACGCCACCACGGGAGGTCGGCATAGGCGGGCGCCAGCACGGCCACCAGGAAGATGCCCGCCTTCACCATGGCCGCGGCGTGCAGGTAGGCGCTGACGGGCGTGGGTGCGGCCATCGCGCCCGGCAGCCAGAAGTGGAACGGGACGAGGGCGGACTTGGAGACCGCGCCGACGAGGGCCAGCGCCACGGCGACCTGGACCGTCGTGGTGGCCTCGGGAGGATTCGCGACGATCTCGCTGAGGAGGGGGGATCCCGACGTGAGGTGGAGGATCACCAGGCCGGCGAGCATCGCGAGGCCGCCGAGCGTCGTGACCAGGAGAGCGTTCATGGCCGCGCGGCGGTTGGCGCGGCGCTCGGGGTTGTGGCCCACGAGCAGGTACGACAGGACCGTCGTGAGCTCCCAGAACACGTAGAGGAGGTAGACGTTGTCGGCGAGGACCAGGCCGAGCATCGAACCCGCGAACGCCGTGAAGACCGCGCTGAAGCGCCAGATCTCGGTGTCGCCCGGCTTGAAGTACCACCCGCAGTAGAACAGCACGAGCGCGCCGACGCCCGTGACCAGCAGCGAGAACGGGCCGCTGACCTCGCCGAGGCGCAGAGAGATGTTGAGACCGAGGCCCGGGACCCACTCGACGTCCTGCGTCACGGTGCCGCCCGCGACGACCTGCGGGAGCAGCCACGCGAAGCACGCGGCCGGCACGAGGGCGAGCACCAGGAACGCTCGGCGGTCGAGGAGCCGGACCAGGGCAGGGGACGCCGCTGCGGCCACGAGGTGCGCAGTCAGCAGGGTGATCATCCGACGATCAGTGTACGGGGGCGGCCGCGCGGCCGCCCCTCGCAGCGGACCACCTCGCCATGCCTCTCACGGCCTCGTGCGGGACGATGGCGGCATGCGACCGCTGCGTGAGCTGTCCCTGCCCGAGCTTCGAGCCAGGACGAGCCTGAAGTGGTCGGCGTACGGCCCGGACGTCCTGCCGCTGTGGGTCGCGGAGATGGACGCTCCGCTCGCGCCGGCCGTCACCCGGGTGCTGGCGGACGTGGCCGCATCGGGCGACCTCGGGTACCCCACGGACGACGGCGACCTGGCCGCGGCGTTCCGCGCCTTCGCCCGGGGGCGCTGGGCCTGGGAGCCCGGCGTCGCCCTGCCGGTCGCCGACGTCATGACCGGCGTCGTCGAGGCGCTGCGCCTGACCCGCCGCGACGTCGTGATCGTGACCCCGCCGGTCTATCCACCGTTCTTCGACGCCGTAGATCTCGTCGGTGCGCGACGGGTCGACGCGCCGCTCGGCGGCGACTGGCTCCTGGATCTCGAGCGGCTCGAGGCCGCCTTCGCGGCCCACGCCGGCCGGGCGACGTTCCTGCTGTGCAACCCGCACAACCCCACCTCGATCGCCCCCGGGCGGCCCGAGCTCCTGCACGTCGCCGAGCTGGCGCGTCGGCACGAGGTCCGGGTCGTGGTCGACGAGATCCATGCCCCGCTGGCCGACCCGGTGCGTTTCGTCCCGTACCTGTCGTTGCCCGGGGCCGAGGACGCCTTCGTCGTGACCTCGGCCTCCAAGGCCTGGAACCTGGCGGGCGTGAAGGCGGCCCTGCTGCTGGCGGGCGCCGAGGCCGCCCCGCAGGTGCAGGACCTGCCGCCGTTGGTCGCCCACGGGGTGAGCCACCTGGGGTCGCAGGTCCAGGTGGCGGCGCTGACCGACGGGCTCGAGTGGCTGGAGGCCGTCCGGGCCGATCTCGCCGAGAACCGGCGCATCGTCGCGGACCTGCTCGACCAGCACCTGCCCCGGGCCAGCGTCGTCATGGGCCACGACTCCTACCTCGCCTGGCTCGACCTGTCCGCGTACGGGCTCGGAGGCGAGGCGGCCGAGGTGCTGCGCGAGCGTGCCGGCGTCGCGCTGGGTCTGGGCTCGCCGTTCCGCGGTGGTGACGGGCGAGGGGGACCCGACTTCGCGCGCCTCAACTACGCCACGACGCCGGAGGTCCTGGCCGCGGCCTTCGACCGGCTCGGTGCTGTCCTCTCCTAGCAGCCCGATCTCGGGCCTCGGGGTACTTCCGTCGCTGCGGGACCTCTGCCACGCTCCTGGAGTGCCCTCCACCACGATCGACGTCCGCAAACGATGGACCGATGCCGAAGAGATCGCCATCATCGACGCCGTGCACGCTGCACTGGTTGCGGCATTCAGGATTCCCGAGGTCGACAAGCACATTCGGCTCGTCGAGCATGCCCCGCACCGGCTCGCCCATCCGCCGAACCTCGAGCAGCCCGAGCTCATGACGCTCGTCACCGTCGACGCCTTCTCCGGCCGGTCGGTCGAGGCGAAGCGGGCGCTGTATCGCGCCATCGTCGAGAACCTGGAGACGCTCGGCATCCCTGCGGACCACGTCTCCATCACCGTCCGCGACGTCCCTCAGGAGAACTGGGGCATCCGCGGCGGGCAAGCTGCGTGCGACGTCGACCTGGGTTTCTCCGTCAAGGTGTGAGTGATGGACCGTCGCCGGTCGCCGCGCGGCGTCGCACGCGTTCTGGTGGGCGTCGCGACGGGTCAGGTCGTCGGTGCACCGCTACCGTGAACTCGTGCCCTCGCTGCTGCTGCTCAACGGTCCGAACCTGAACCTCCTCGGCACGCGCGAGCCCGAGGTGTACGGGTCCGAGACGTTGGCCGACGTCGTGGCCCTCGTCGAGGCCACCGCGGCGGAGCTGGGCTACTCCGTCGAATCACTGCAGAGCAACCACGAGGGTGTCCTGATCGACGCGATCCACGCGGCGCGATCGACCGCTGCCGGCATCGTCATCAACCCCGGGGGACTGACCCACACGTCGGTCGCGCTGCGCGACGCCCTGACCGGCGTGGCCCTGCCGTTCGCCGAGGTGCACGTGTCGGACGTCCACGCGCGCGAGAGCTTCCGCCACCACTCCTACCTGACCGACGTCGCCTCGGTCGTGGTGGTGGGCGAGGGCGTCGCGGGATACGGGCGGGCCGTGCGCGAGCTCGTCGCCGTGCTCCCGACGGGCTGAGGCGGTCTCAGGCGGCGTCGACGCCCTCGACCGGAGCGAGGTCGGTGCGCGGCTCGCTCTCGACCCGCAGCAGCATCTTGCGGACCGCGCGGTTCATGGCGTGCATGAAGACCGAGTAACCGATCGGGAAGTACCGCTGCGCGTACCAGCCGAAGCGGATGTCGGACGACGTGAACGCCGTGTGCCGGCCCTTCTCGACCCCGCGGATCATGGCCTCGGCGGCCTTCTCCGGACTCACCGCGTGCTTCTCGAAGCCGCTGACGGCCTTGACGACACGGGGGTCGGTGCGGTCGACGCCGACGATGTCGACCGTGCCGACGAGCGGGGTGGCGACGGCGCCCGGGCACACCAGCGTCACCCCGATGTCGTGCGCGGCGAGGTCGAAGCGCAGGACCTCGCTGACGCCCCGCAAACCGAACTTCGCGGCGCTGTAGGGGGCGTGCAGTGGCAGGCCGAACAGGCCGGCAGCCGAGCTCACGTTGACGACGTGGCCACCTCGACCGGCCTCGATCATGGCCGGGACGAATGCATGCATCACGTGGATGGGACCCATGAGGTCGACCTCGACGGTGCGGCGCCAGTGGGCGAGGTCGAGGTCCTGGATGCGACCCCACGTCGAGATGCCCGCGACGTTCATGACGATGTCGACCGCGCCGACCGCGGCGTGGGTGCGGCCCGCGAAGGCGACGACGGCGTCGGCGTCGGTCAGGTCGAGCGCCTCGTGGTGCGCCACGAGGTCACCGTGACCGGCGTCCGTGAGGAGGGCGATCGTGCCGGCGAGACCGTCGGCCTGGATGTCGGTGAGCACCAGGCGGCCACCGCGCTGGGCGACGAGCAGGGCCGTGGCGCGGCCGATGCCGCTGCCGGCACCCGTGACGAGCGTGAGCGCTCCGGTGAACCTGGTCCTGCGCACGTCGCCTCCCGGGCGGGTGATGGGGCTGACAATTAGTTGGACAACCGTATCAGTTTTGACGCGACCGCGGGGTGCGTGTCGCCAGGATCGTGTCGGTCCCGCGCACTAGCGTGACGCCCAGACGTGGGAGGCACGATGGAAAACGCAGGATTCACCAAGAGCGGTGACTCGACGGGCGACAGCCCGGGCCAGCTCCCGTTCTTCACCCGGGCGTTCGCCTCGGTGGCCGAGCGCCGCTGGCACGACGGTCCGCTCGCCGCGCTCGACTTCGAGACCACGGGTGTCGATCCCCTCCACGACCGCGTCGTCAGCTTCGCGCTGCTCACCGACGAGGAGGCGCACGACGGCCTCGTCGACCCGGGCGTCCCCGTGCCGCCGGCCGCCTCCTCGATCCACGGACTCGACGCCGCGGCCCTGCAGGGTGCGCCGTCGTCGGTCGTCGCGATCGCGGTCGTCGCCCGGTGGGTCGATCGCCTGGTCGACCGCGGGGTGCCGCTCGTGGTGTTCAACGCGTCCTACGACCTCACGATGCTCGCGGCCGAGTGCCGGCGCCACGGCATCGTCGAGCCCGACTGGTGGCGGCTCGTGGTCGTCGACCCGTACCTCGTCGACTGGGGCCTGGCGCCCCGCCGCCGCGGGCAGCGTCGTCTCGTCGACGTCGCCGAGCGGCTCGGGGTGCGGCTCGACGCGGCCCACGAGGCCAACGCCGACGCCCGCGCGGCGCTCGAGGTCGCCCGGGTGCAGGCGGCGCGCAACCCGCAGATCGCCGATCTCACGGGTCGTCAGCTCATGACCCAGCAGCAGCGGTGGTTCTCCGCCAAGGCTGAGAGCTGGAACCGGTGGGCCATCGACCACGGCCGGTCGTTGGACGACCCGGCCGGTTGGCCGCTCGCGTCGGCCGTCAGCGACCTGCGCACCGCCTGAGGCCCATTCGACACCGCCCGAGGCGCATTCGACACCGCCTGAGGCGCATTCGGTACCGCCCGAGGCTCACTCGAGGCTGTCGCCGATGCGGGCGACTGCCGCGATGTCGAGCGCGTGGGCCGTCTCGGGATCCGGGGCCGTCCCGCCGCGATCGTGCGGGAGCCACCACCGGTCGTCGTCGCCACGCGGGCTGTCCGGGTAGGCGTCCATCGCCGCGTCGAGCAGCGCCGCCAGGGCGTCCTGCAAGCGGGCCGTCAGCTCCTCGGCCGTTTCTCCCGCGGCCGCTGTCAGTGGCTCCCCGACGCGGATCGTCACGGGGATCCGCCGGCGCAGGCTGCGGTGGCCGTCGACCGTGAGGATCCGGTGCCCGCCCCACGTCACGACGGGCACGATCGGTACGCCGGCCTCGATCGCGAGCGCGGCCACCCCCCGCCGCAGTGGCTTCACGAGCCACGAGCGGCTGATCGTCGCCTCGGGGAAGACGCCCACGACGTCGCCGCGCTCCAGCCACCGGCGGGCGCGCCGGTAGGCCACGGCTCCCGACGTCCGGTCGACCGGGATGTGGCCCATACGTCGCATGCCCCAGCCCACGGGTCCCCGGCCGAACAGGGACCGCTTGGCCATGAACCGCACCAGGCGGGGGGGCGGCCCGGGCGGGGCGCCGGCCGCGGGGGGGGGGGGGGGGGGGGGCGCCCCCCCCCCCCCCCCCCCCCCCCCCTCAGTCTTCGCCGGGACCTTGCGGTCCCAGACCGGCCGAGCCGGTCGCCCCGCCTGCGTAGGGAGACGCCGGCGGTTCCACTTCAGATCTGAGGGAGCAGAGATGAAGAAGCAAGTCATCGCGATTCTCGTCGCGGCTGTGCTGGCCATGCTGGCCGTCGTGGCGCTCGTCGTCTACGCCAACAACGCTGATGATCGTGCCCTCGAGGGCACCGAGACCGTCGAGGTCCTGCAGGCCACGGAGGACATCGCCGTCAAGACACCGGTCTCGGAGATCGCCGACAAGGTCGAGCTCGTCAAGGTGCCCAAGTCGGTCCAGATCCCAGGCGCCCTGACGTCCCTTGACGATCTCGAGAGCCAGGTGACGACGGTCGCGCTCGTGGCCGGTGACCAGCTGTCGGAGGCCAAGTTCGACGCACCGGAGTCAGTCAAGGGGCCGGCTGCGCTGCCCGATGGCATGCAGCAGCTGACCATCCAGGTCGACGGTGCCCGTCTTGTCGGCGGCGCCGTCAAGGCCGGGGATCGCGTCGGCGTGTTCACGTCGTACCAGGCTGGACCGGTCACTTCGAATCCCCTCAATCAGATGCTTGTGCTCAAGGTCGACACCGGGGTGGCTGGATCCGAGACAGCCACAGGAGTGCTCGTGACCCTCGCCGTCACGACCGTCCAGGCCCAGCAGATCGTGCACGCATCTGAGTTCGGCACGGTCTGGTTGACCCTGCAGAACGACACGACCACCAGCGACAGCCCGGGGACGATTGACCTGACGGACGTGGCCCCATGATCGGCATCGTGCTCGTGGTCGGCAGCGACGACGAGGTCGCCGACCGCATCGGGACCGCCATCGGGTATCGGGTCGTCGCGCTGAGTGCGGCGACCGTCGCCTCCCCGAGCGTGAGCCTGCTGCGCGGCATGGACGCGTCCCAGCTGCCGGGGGTCATGGTCTTCACCGATGAGATCCCGGTCGAGCGATCGATCTCGATGGCCGCCGAGGTCCATGCGGTCCGATCGGACGTCGTCATGATCCTGGTGTCGCGCGGTGAGGCGTCGATCTTGATCGAGGCGATGCGCGCCGGCATCCGGGACATCGCGCCGTCACTCGATGACGCCACGTTCCTGGCGAACCTGCGGGCGACGCTCAGCGCGCAAGCCGGCACCGACGCCTCCGGGGTCGTGGCGACCCGTGTCGCGCAGCCCGTCGACTTCACCTCGCGGACCATCACGGTCCTCTCGCCCAAGGGCGGTGTGGGCAAGACCAATATCTCGGTCAACCTCGCGGTCGCCTTGGCCGAGCAGTCGCCCATGGACGTCGTGCTGGTGGATCTCGACCTGATGTTCGGCGATGTCTCGACCGTGCTCGATCTGCGACCGACCCACACCCTCGAGGACGCCTTCAAGGCCGGTGGGCGCGACAGTCTGTTGCTCAAGACCTTCTTGACGGTCCACGACCAGGGTTTCTACGTGCTGTGCGGCGCGGAGTCGCCCGCTGCGAACGACAATGTCTCGGGCCCGGACGTGGCCGAGCTGATTCGTCAGCTGCAGTCGCAGTTCCGGTACGTGGTCGTCGACACTGCGGCAGGACTGGACGACGCAACCTTGGCCGCTCTTGAGGTGAGCCATGACGCGATCGTCGTGACGACGATGGACATGGCCTGTCTGCGCAGCGTGCGCAAGGCCGTGGAGCTGCTCGGTGAGCTGGCGCTGCTGCCGGCCTCGAAGTACGTGGCTGTCAATTTCGCTGACAAGCAATCTGGGCTGCGCATCAAGGACGTCGAGGCGGTCATCGGCCTGCCGGCCGACATCGTGCTGCCGCGTATGCCGGAGGTGCAGGCCGCAGCCAATCGTGGAGTGCCCGCGTTGACGGTCATGAAGAATGGTCCGTTCGTGAAGTCGATCCGCCACCTCGCGAAGCGGATCTTCGACCGCGCTCGTGAGATGGAGTCCAAGCCCGGACACAAGCGGCTGGAGGTGGCCTGATGGCCCTCAGTGATCGCCTGGCCAATGCCCGCGAGATCAGCGCGGCACGTCTCGAGGCCGTGGACGTCGAGGACGCGCCGGACGTCGACGGATCGATCGCCGCGATGTCGGCTGCCAACGAGGCCTTCGCCGAGATCAAGGTGCGGACCTCGGGCATCTTGTTCGAGCGGCTGGGATCGCGAGTCAATGATTCCTCGTTGACCGAGGAACAGCTGCACGAGATCGTGCGCGACGAGCTGACCGAGATCATCGAGGAGGACCAGCAGCTGCTCTCGCCGGACGAGCGCCGCCGGCTGGTGCGCGACGTCGAGAACGACGCTCTCGGCCTCGGTCCGCTCGAGCGGTTGCTCAACGACGACAGCATCACCGAGATCATGGCCAACCGCTTCGACCAGGTCTACGTCGAGCGCAATGGCAAGCTCACGCTCTCGTCGTCGCGGTTCACCTCAGAGGACCATCTTCGTCGGGTCATCGAGCGGATCGTTTCGCGCATCGGTCGGCGTGTCGACGAGTCGTCCCCCTTGGTCGACGCGCGCCTGGCCGATGGATCACGCGTCAACGCGGTGATCCCGCCGTTGTCGGTCGACGGGTCTTCCCTGACGATCCGTAAGTTCTCGAAGACGCCCCTGCAGGTCAGCGACCTGGTGCGCTTCGGCAGCATGACCGAGCAGATGGCCAGCCTGCTCGAAGCGTGCGTGCTGGCGAAGCTCAACATCCTGGTGAGCGGCGGTACGGGCACCGGCAAGACGACGCTGCTCAACGTGTTGTCATGCTTCATCCCGCCGGGCGAGCGCATCGTGACGATCGAGGACGCGGTGGAGCTCAACCTCCAGCAGCCGCACGTGGTGCGGCTCGAGAGTCGCCCCCCGAACATCGAGGGTGCGGGTGAGGTCAAGATCCGCGATCTCGTGCGCAATTCGCTGCGGATGCGACCCGATCGCATCGTGGTGGGCGAGGTGCGCGGCGGTGAGGCCCTCGACATGCTGCAGGCCATGAACACGGGCCACGACGGCTCGCTCTCGACGCTGCACGCCAACAGCCCTCGCGACGCGATGGCGAGGCTGGAGACGCTCGTGCTGATGGCTGGGATGGACCTGCCGCTGCGGGCGATTCGCGAGCAGGGCGCCTCGGCAGTCGACCTGATCGTGCAGATCGGCCGGCTTCGCGACGGCAGCCGCCGCATCACCCACGTCACCGAGGTTCTGGGGATGGAGGGCGACACGGTGGTGCTGCAGGACATCTTCACCTTCAACTTTGCCGCCGGTGTCGACGAGCACGGAAAGTTCCTGGGGCAGGCGAAGCCCACCGGCGTCCGCCCTCGGTTCAGTGAGCGGTTCGTCGACGAGGGCATTCATTTCGATCTGGCGAATCTCGCGGACAACGGGGGGTGGTGAGCATGCTGATCTTCATGGCCTGTCTGCTGATCGTCGGGGCACTGACGTCGTTCTGGGTCGCTGTGGCCGGTGCGCCGGTCCGGCGGGTCGATCGTCAACGCGTCGCGGCCTACGCCGTGGTCGAGCAGCCCACGATGCTGAACCGGATGGCGACAGCGGTCGAGACCAAGGTCGACACCGCAGTCAAGAGAAGCAACGGACGGCTGTTCACCGCTGAGGAGCTGGCCCTGGCCGGGATCGCGATGCCGGTCTCGAACCTCGTGATCCTCATGGGCTGCGGCGCGCTGGTGACGATCGCAGCCGGCTTGGTCCTGTTGAAGAGCCTTGTGGTGGGGCTGCTGCTTGCCGTCGCCGTCCCGATTGCGACCAAGCTCGCCGTGCGGTGGCGCACGGGGCGGCTTCGGCGCCGGTTCTCCGATCAGCTGCCGGGGACGCTCCAGATGATCGCGGCCTCGCTGCGCGCCGGTCACAGCTTCCCGCGTGCACTCGACGCGGTCGCGAAGGAGGCAGACGCCCCCATGCGCCCTGAGCTGGCCCGGGTCGTCAACGAGACGCGAGTGGGGCGTGACCTGCTCGTGTCACTCGACGAGGTGGCGATGCGCATGGAGAGCGAGGACTTCCGCTGGGTCGGGGCAGCGATCGGCGCTCAGCGGGAGACCGGAGGCAACCTCAACGAGATCCTCGACCAGGTGGCGGCGACGATCCGCGACCGACAGCACATCCGGATGCAAGTCACGTCCCTGTCGGCCGAGGGACGGCTCTCCGCCATCATCCTCATGGTGCTGCCCGTCCTGATCGGCGGCTACTACGCACTGGTGGCGGGGGAGCAGATGGCGGTGTTCATCGACTCCGGTATCGGCAAGGGTCTGCTCGCAGGAAGTCTCGTGGCCTACGTCCTGGGCGGTTTCTGGATGAGGTCCATCGTCCGGATCGAATTCTGAGGAGGGAATGTCGTGATTCTGATCGCTGCAGTCCTGTTGCTCGGCTCGCTCTCGGCGCTTGCCGTGGGGCTGGGAGTCGTCGCGACCGCCGACGGCGCTGTGCAGCGCCGTGCTCGTGAGCTCGCCGTCCGCGACGAACCGAGTCCCGGCGGCAAGCGGGTCATGGCGGTCAACCGCCTGCCGCGCGGCTGGCTCGCCAGCCTGACGCCCCCAACGCTGCTCGACAAGGTCGAGCGCAACCTCGTGCTCGCGGGCCGGCCCGATTCGTGGTCCCTCGACAAGGTCGTGTTGTACAAGCCGATCGGTCTCGCGTTCGGGGTGTTCTTCCTCTTGACCATGCTGTCGAACGGAGGTCTGGCCCTTGTGCTCGTCGGTGTCGTCATGGTGCCGCTGGGGTACTTCGTGCCCGATCTGTTGGTACACAACATGGCCACCAAGCGACAGCTGCTGATTCAGAAGGAGCTTCCGGACCTCCTCGACCAGATCGTGATCTCGATCGAGGCCGGTGTGGGCTTCGAGCAGGCCCTGGCTCGGGCCGCCGAGCGGAACACGGGGCCCCTTGCTGACGAGATCCTGCGACTCACGCAGGACATGACGGTCGGGTTGGCTCGCCGAGAGGCCTACAACGCCTTGGCCGACCGCACGACGGTCGACGATCTTCGCAACTTCTGCCGGGCCGTGGTGCAGGCGGAGGAGTACGGAATCTCGATCGCGTCGGTCGTCCGGAGCCAGGCGGTCGAGCTGCGGCACGCCCGCAAGATGCGGGCCGAGGCCGCGGCCCAGAAGGTGCCCGTCAAGATCCTCATCCCACTGATGCTCTGCGTCCTGCCGGTGCTGTTCATCATCGTGCTGGGCCCAGCTATCGTCTCCGCCTACGCGCGGAGCTGAAGACCCGCTCCCTCGGGGGCACAGCCCGGGCCCATCCCGTGAGGGAGGTGGGTCCGGGTCTGTGTCGTTCAGGCGCGTTGCGGAGGGGTGGTGGCTTCGAGGCTCAGGCGCCAGAGCGCCTTCGCACCTCAACCACCGGGTGGGACGTGGTTGACAGATCACACACACTTGTCAAGTTGCTTGACATGTCATACCTTGGTGTCAAGCGAGCCGAGGAGTTCAACATGACGGTGTCAGCCGTGGTCGACGGTCAGAAGATCGAGTGGACCGACAAGAAGCGTTACCTCTGGATCATGGGGGCGGTCATCCCGCTCATCCCGATGATGATCTGGGGGCTCGTCGCCGCCACCGAGTGGCACGTCTGGTGGTACTTCGGCCCGTTCTTCGTGTTCGTGCTGATCCCGCTGTTCGACCTCGTGGCTGGCCTCGACCCGAACAACCCGCCGGACGAGCTCATCGAGGCGCTCGAGGAGGATCGCTACTACCGCTGGGTGACGTTCGCGTTCATCCCGCTGCAGATCGCCGGCTTCCTGTGGGGCTGCTTCCTGCTCGGCAACGGCACGCTCTTCGGGTGGGACCCGTTCGCGGCCTCCGTGCTGCCGGGCATCGCCGAGAACCTCACCTGGTACGACAAGGTGGGCCTGGCCACGGGCATGGGCATGGTGGCCGGCATCGGCATCAACACGGCCCACGAGCTCGGCCACAAGAAGGAGGAGCTCGAGCGCTGGTTCGCCCGCGTCGCCCTCGCGCAGACCGCCTACGGCCACTTCTACATCGAGCACAACCGCGGACACCACGTCCGCGTCGCCACCCCCGAGGACCCGGCGTCGAGCCGCATGGGCGAGACGGTCTGGGAGTTCATGCCCCGCACCGTGCTCGGCAGCCTGCGCAGCGCGTGGGGGCTCGAGAAGAAGCGGTTCGCGCGCCTGAAGAAGTCCCCCTACAGCCTCAAGAACGACCTCATCAACGCCTGGATGTTCACCGTCCTGCTCTGGGGCTTCGCGATGGCCGCGTTCGGCTGGCAGATCTTCCCCTTTCTGCTGATCCAGGCGGTGCTCGGCATCTGGCTGCTCGAGAGCGTCAACTACCTCGAGCACTACGGCATGAAGCGCGCTAAGCTCGAGTCCGGCCGCTACGAGCGGGTCAACCCGTCGCACTCGTGGAACAGCAACAACATCGGCACCAACGTGCTGCTCTACCACCTGCAGCGTCACAGCGACCACCACGCCAACCCCACACGCCGCTACCAGGCCCTGCGCGACTTCAAGGCGGCCCCGGTGCTGCCCACGGGCTACGCCGGCATGATCGTCGCCACCTGGGTCCCGCAGATCTGGCGCAAGGTCATGGACGAGCGCGTGCTCGGGCACTACGACGGCGACATCACGCAGGCCAACGTGCACCCGCGGATGAAGCAGAAGTACTACGCCCGGTTCGGCGCCACTCCGCCGCAGGAGGCTCCCGAGGAGGTGACGGTCTGACATGGCGAAGTTCATCTGCCCCAACTGCGAGTTCGTCTACGACGAGTCCATGGGCATCCCCCGCGAGGGCTGGCCCGCCGGCACCCCGTTCGTCGAGGTCGACGAGGATTGGACCTGCCCGGACTGCGGGGTGCGCGAGCAGGTCGACTTCTTGCCGATCGAGGAGTTCGTGCGCAACGACCAGGACGGCAACGTCATCAGCCAGGAGACCCGCGAGCAGGCGCTCGCCCGTCAGCGGGCCGAGCTGGAGCGGCAGAAGGAAGAGGAGCAGGCGTGAAGATCTGGGAGTGCCAGCAGTGCGGATTCGTCTACGACGAGGCCCAGGGCTGGGAGGAGGAAGGTTTCCCGCCCGGGACGAAGTGGGAGGACATCCCCGACGACTGGACGTGCCCCGACTGTGGCGCCGCGAAGGTCGACTTCGCGATGTCCCAGGTCGGCTGATGCGCGACCGGGCGCCGGGTACGGTCACGGCATGACCGTCGCGACGTTCCGGGCCTCCGTGCAGGGTCAGCTGCGGGAACGGCTGCTCGACTCCGCGCAGGCGCAGATCGACAAGCGCGGTTGGTCGTCGGTCACGATGTCGCGCATCGCCGACGAGGTGGGCGTCAGCCGGCAGACGGTCCACAACGAGCTCGGCACCAAGCGCCAGCTCGCCGAGCACCTGGCGATGCGTGAGCTCGCCCGGTTCCTCGACGTCGTGCAGGCCCGCATGGCCGGTCAGGCCGATGTCGTCGACGCCGTCGTGGCCGCGTGCCAGGGCGTGTTGGAGCTGGGGGAGCGCAGTCTCCTGGTCCGCACCATCGTCGGGTCGGTGCCGGGTGAGCACGATGCCGATCTGCTCGCGATCCTCACGGTCGAGTCCGGCGAGATCATCGAGACCGCCGGAGCTGCGGTCAAGCAGTGCATCATCGACGGTGCCTTCGACCTCCCGCTCACCGACGCGGAGGTCGACGTCGCGGTCGAGACCGTCGTCCGCCTCGTGCTCTCGGCGATCACCCGGCCCTCGAAGCCCCCGGCCGAGGCGGCCGCTGACATCGGGTGGATCCTCGGGCTCGCCCTCAAGGGTGCTCGGGGCTGAATCAGTCGGGTCTGCTCAGTGGGCGAGCTTGAGGCCCACGACGCAGGCCACGATGCCGAGCAGCAGCAGGATCTTCACGATCGACACGGTCTCGTCGCCGCTGGCCATCGCGTAGCCGGCGGTCAGGGCCGCGCCGATGCCGACCCAGACGGCGTAGGCCGTGCCGACCGGCAGCGTGCGCATGGCCCACGCCAGGCCGGCCATGCTGGCGACGAGCGCCGTGGCGAACACGACGCTGGGCGCGAGGCGGGTGAACCCCTCCGAGCGGCCGAGGGCGGTGGCCCACACGGCTTCGAGCACTCCGGAGACGATCAGGACGATCCAGGGCATGGCGACGCTCCTTCGAGCATCGTCTTGTCGCTGGCCGGGTACGACGCGCCTCGTCCGGGTGCCCGTGCGGGCTCCTGCGACGCTAGCAAACGGGGCCGGCGGCGCTCAGATCCACGAGCGGAACCACATGCGGGCCTCCCACGCGGACCGGGGCATGGTCTCGCCGGTCAGGATCGGGTGGAACCACCAGAACAGGCCCACCGTCACGACGACGTAGGCCAGCACCCCGCCCACGAGCACACGGCGGGCGAGCGGACCGGCGGTGTCCCACACGTCACGCAGCACGAGGCAGATCGCCGCGATGATGAAGGGCAGCATCGTGACGGCGTAGAACGAGAAGATCGGGCGGTCGTCGAAACGGAACCACGGCAACCACAACGCCGCGATCATCGCCAGGAGCAGGCCGTGCTTCCAGGAGCGTTCCCAGACCCACATCGCGGCACTCGCCACGACGGCCGCTGATCCGAGCCACCAGACGAGCGGGTTGCCGAGCAGCGTGATGACGCGGATGCACGAGTCGCCGCGGCCCGCGCCGCACATGGCGGCCGGCAGGTCGTTCTGCGCGTCGACCGCGACGGGGCGGCTGAGGATCGTCCATCCCCAGGCGTCCGACTGGTACGGGTGGGTCTGCTCGGACAGGTACTCGCCGGTGTGGAACTGGTAGTCGAGCAGGTGGAACTGCCACAGCTGGCTGAACCGGTTGCCGTCGCCGAGGTCGAAGCGTGCGGCGTAGACCTCGTGGTGGACCAGCCAACCGGTCCACGTGGCCACGTAGACGACGAGGGCCACGAGGACGAGCGAGACGAACGCGGGGCCGGCCACGAACAGCAGGGCCCGCCCCCACCAGGCGGCTCGGGGGGCCTCGGGGTCGCGCAGGGGCGAGCGCCACCGGAGCAGGAGCTCCCAGCCGACCACGAGGAGACCGGCCACCGCGAGCGGGAACAGGCCGCTCCACTTCGTGGCGATCGCCATCCCGCAGCACACGCCCGCCAGCAGCTGCCACGGCCGCAGGGGTCGCCAGCGCAGGCTCGTCTCGAGGTGGTGGGCGATCCGGTCGCGGTCGGCGACGAGGCAGGCGACGGCCGACACGATCCAGAAGGTCAGGAACCCGTCGAGCAGGGCCAGCCGCGACATCACGAAGTGCAGGCCGTCGACGCAGAGCAGCAGACCGGCGAGGCAACCGAGCCACGTCGAGCCGGTCAGGCGGCGGACGAGTCGGGCCAGCACGAGCACCGTGAGAGCGCCGACGACGACCGCGCTGATGCGCCAGCCGAACCCGTCGAGGCCGAAGATGTGCTCGCCGAGGGCGATCATCCACTTGCCGCCCTCGGGGTGGGCCACCTGCGTCGGGAGATCGGTGAAGAGTCGGGTCGTCTCGCCGTCCGCGATCCTGGCGTTGGCGCCGTCGGTGGCGTCGCGCGCGTACCCGACCTCGAGCATCGACCACGCGTGCTTGGCGTAGTACGTCTCGTCGAACAGCAGGCGGTTGGGCGAGCCCACGTGCCAGACGCGCGTGACGAAGGCGAGCAGCGCCACCCCGAGCGGCCCGATCCACCCCCACACGCGTTCGTCGACCCGTCGCACCCGATCACCCTAGCGACGCCCCCCGCCCAGGGGCGGTGAGTGTTCCACGCTCGGACAGGGGGGCGGTGAGTGTTCCCCCGCCCCAGGTTTGAGGTGGGGGAACACTCACCGCCCGGGCCGCGTGGGTGGAACACTCACCGCCCGAAGGCGCCATCCACAGGTTCGCGCCTTCCACCGGCTGTGGTGCAGCTCTTCGATTCCGCGGTCGACGTCACCAGCGTGTGACTCATGCATCGACCCACGCGCGTCCCCGACCACTTGACTCACCGGGCCTTCCACCGCCGGGAGGCTCGCGCAGCAGGATTGACCGACCGGATGCTCGACCACCCGAGGTTCGTCCGCGTCCACCCGTGCGTCTTCCGCCTGGCGTCGACCGAGCTCGACCGCGCGGGTCTGATCGCCGCGGCCCGGCTCGCCGTCCCCGAGGACGCGGTGCTCAGTCACACGACCCGGCTCGAGGTCGCGGGGGTCGACGTCGGGGACCCCGTGATCCACTTCACGATCGGTCGAGAGCTCCATCTCGCGTACGTCGGCGTGATGCTGCACCGCACCGTGAAGCTGCCCCCGTGCGACAAGACCGGCGTCACGCTTTCGGCGGCTTGGGTCCAGTCGGCTTCGGTGCTGCCTCCGATCTGGGCCATCGCTGCCGCCGACCAGCTGCTCGCCACGAAGCTCGTCACGGCGGCGGCCCTCACCGAGTCGGCCGCCCTCGATCCGTGGAGACCGGGGGCTGAGATGGTCGAGCACGTGCTGCCGTGGGTGGACGCCCGATCGGCCTCGTTCCCGGAAAGTCGCACGCGCGTGTTCCTCCGGGCGGCCGGTCTCGAGGCGCCAGAGGTGAACGCACCGATCACCGACGGGCCCGACCTCCTGGCCATCGGGGACCTCGTGTTTCGCCACTGGCGCCTGGTCGTGGAGTACGAGGGTCGTCAGCACGCGTTCGACGCACGGCAGTTCGAGTGGGACATCGAGCGGTACCGGCGACTCCGTGAGGCCGGATGGAGCTACCTGCGGCTCACGGCCCGTGACCTGGCCAACCCGCGGCGCTTGGCGCGCCTGGTCCACCGCGCCTTGGTGGCGCAGGGTTACGACGGCCCGGCGCCCGACTTCGGGACGGTCTGGGCGTGGACGACGAGCAGCCCGCGGCTCCGTGTGCCGGATCGGATCCGCTGAGCGACCGGCTGGTGTTTTCCTCCCCCGGGGCGGTGAGTGCTCCACCACCTGAGCGCTGGGGTGGGGGAACACTCACCGTCCCTCACGTATGGGTGGAAGACTCACCGCCCCTCCGGGCGGGAGGGACGGTGGATGGCACGATGCAGGCATGTTGATCCTCGCGGGTACCTCGATCGGTCAGGTCTCGGACGTGTCACGACGCCTCGGGCCGGCGCTGTCGAGCGCTGACGTCATCGCGGCCGAGGACACCCGCCGCCTCGCGCGGCTCACGAGCGAGCTCGGGGTCGAGACCCGCGGCCGGGTCGTGTCGTTCTTCGAGGGCAACGAGCAGTCGCGCACGTCGGAGCTCGTCGACCTGCTCCGCGTCGGCTACTCCGTGGTCCTCGTGACCGACGCGGGCATGCCGAGCATCTCCGACCCCGGCTACCGGCTCGTCTCCGAGGCGGTCGAGGCCGGCATCGAGGTCAGCGTGATCCCCGGTCCTTCCGCCGTGCTCACCGCGCTGGCGATCTCCGGCCTGCCGGTCGACCGGTTCACCTTCGAGGGGTTCCTGCCCCGCAAGCCGAGCGCCCGCGACCGCTTCCTGAAGGACGTCGCCGAGGAGCAGCGCACGCTCGTGTTCTTCGAGTCGCCGCACCGCACGGAGGCCACGCTTCGCGCGATGCGCACCGTGTTCGGCCCTGAGCGCCGAGCCGTGGTGTGTCGTGAGCTGACCAAGACGTACGAGGAGGTCGTCCGCGGCACGACCCACGACCTCGTGGTCTGGGTCGAGGGTCTCGAGCAGGGGGTGCGCGGCGAAGTCACCCTGGTCGTGGAGGGCGCCGCGCCGACCGAGGTCGAGCTGAACCCGGAGGTCCTGGCCGACCTCGTCGACCGGGCGGAGGCCACCGGCCTGAGTCGCAAGGACGCGATCGCAGCCGTGGCGCAGAGCACCGGGGCTCCCAAGAACCTCGTGTACGACGCGGCCCACGCCTGACCGGGAGCCGCTCACTAGGATTGCGGCATGGCTGATCGGACGTTCTACGTCACCACGCCCATCTTCTACGTCAACGACGCGCCCCACATCGGGCACGGCTACACGCAGACGATGGGCGACGTCCTGTCCCGGTGGCACCGGCAGCGCGGCGAGCGCGTCTGGTACCTCACGGGTGTCGACGAGCACGGGCAGAAGGTGCTCCGCAAGGCCGACGAGAACGGCGTGGCCCCGCAGGACTGGGTCGACGGCCTGGTCGAGCGCGAGTGGAAGCCCATGCTCGAGACGATCGACCTCGCCAACGACGACTTCATCCGCACCTCGGAGGAGCGCCACGAGGTCGGCGTCCAGGCGTTCTGGAACAAGCTCAACGACAACGGCGCCGTCTACCAGGGTGAGTTCTCCGGCTGGTACTCCGTGGGCTCGGAGGAGTTCGTCGGCGACGACGACGTCACCGACGGCGAGGGCGACGACGCGGGCCACAAGATCTCGAAGCTGGACGGCTCGCGGGTCGAGCACGTCACCGAGTCCAACTACTTCTTCCGGTTGAGCGACTACCAGCAGAAGCTGCTCGACTTCTTCGACGCGAATCCCGACTTCATCCAGCCGGCCTCGGCGCGCAACGAGGTCGTCTCGTTCGTAACGCGCGGTCTGACGGACCTGTCGATCTCGCGCTCGACGTTCGACTGGGGCATCCCGGTGCCGTGGGACGCCGACCACATCTTCTACGTGTGGATCGAGGCCCTCCTCAACTACGTCACGGCGGCCGGGTACGGCAGCGACGACGCGGCCGACGAGCAACGCTTCGAGGACCTCTGGCCGGCGGACGTGCACATCGTCGGCAAGGACATCGTTCGGTTCCACGCCATCATCTGGCCCGCGATGCTGATGGCCGCCGGCCTGCCCACGCCGAAGCGGGTCTTCGCGCACGGCTGGATCCTGGTCGGTGGGCAGAAGATGTCCAAGAGCAAGGCCAACGGCATCCACCCGACCCAGATCGTCGACACGTTCGGCTCGGACGCGTACCGCTACTACTTCTCGCGCGCGCTCACGTTCGGCAACGACGGCTCGATCTCGTGGGAGGACATCGGCGCGCGCTACCACGCCGAGCTGGCCAACGGCCTCGGCAACCTCGCGTCGCGCGCGGCCGCCATGGTCGGCAAGTACTTCGACGGCGAGCTGCCGGACGCCGGTGAGCACACCGACGCCGAGCGCGCGATCGTCGACCTCGTCGCCACCGCCACTGCCGAGGCCGACGCCGCGATCGAGGCGATCGCTCCCCACGACGCCGTCGCGGCGATCTGGCGGATCGTCGACGGCCTCAACGGCTACGTGACCGACCAGCAGCCTTGGCAGGTCGCGAAGGACGAGGCGCAGCGCGAGCGGCTCGGCACGATCCTCAACACGACGGTGGAGGGCCTGCGCGCGCTGGCGGTCCTGCTGCACCCCGTCATGCCGAAGGCCACCGCCGTCCTCTGGGACTCCGTCGGCGGTGCCGTCATCGGCGACCTCGCCGAGCAGCGGATCGCCGACGTGCCCCGCTGGGGCCAGGTTCCCGCGGGCACCCCGATCGTCAAGACGGCGGCCCTGTTCCCGCGCATCGACCTCACGGAGGAGTGAGCACGTGACCGTGGCCGAGCACTGGCCCGACGCGCCGGAGCCCTTGCCGGCCCCGGTCGTCGACAACCACTGCCATCTCGACGTCGGCATCCGAGGAGGTCACCGGATCGAGGTGGCCGAGGCGCTCGACCGGGCCGCTGCGGTGGGCGTCCCTCGCATCGTGCAGGTCGGGTGCGACCTCGAGGGTTCCCGGTGGGCCGTGGAGGTCGCCCGGGAGTTCGACGCCATCGTCGCCGCCGTCGCCCTGCACCCCAACGAGGCGCCTCGCCTGGCCGAGGCCGGTGAGCTGGACGCCGCGCTGGTCGAGATCGACGCCCTTGCGTCCGATCCGGTCGTCCGCGCCGTGGGGGAGACGGGGCTCGACTACTTCCGCACCGGACCGGAGGGGCGCGAGGCCCAGCACCACTCGTTCCGCGCGCACGTCCGGATCGCCAAGAAGCACGGCCGGGCGCTCGTGATCCACGACCGCGACGCGCACGACGACGTGCTCGCGATCCTCGACGACGAGGGCCTGCCGGAGCGCACGATCTTCCACTGCTTCTCGGGTGACGCGGCGTTCGCGGCGGCATGCGTCGAGCGGGGCGCGTTCCTGTCGTTCGCCGGCACCGTGACCTTCAAGAACGCCCCGGAGCTGCGCGATGCGCTCAAGGTCACACCGGCCGACCGCATCCTGGTCGAGACGGACGCGCCGTTCCTGACGCCCGAGCCGAATCGCGGCCGTCCGAACGCCTCGTTCCTGGTGCCGTTCACCCTGCGAAACATGGCAGAAACGCGGGGTGACGACCTGACGACGCTGTGCCGCCAGGTGGAGGCCAACACCGACCGCGCCTTCGGGGGTGCGTGGCCTCGCCACACGCCCATCAACCGGTGAATACCCTGAGAATCCAGGCTTCCGGGTTTGACCTGACCTGATTGGTCGTTACGGTGGCACGGCTGACCGAGCGCGTGAAGCGTTGTGCCAACAGACGAGGAAAGCAGCTTGAATTTCCCCCAGCTCCATCTCCCCCGACCTGACCTTGCGGCGAAGTTCCGCCGCACGGAGGACGGAGGAGCGAAGGCCCCCTGGGTCATCGCCCTCAACGTCTTCCTGCTCCTGGTCCTCTCCGGAGGCGCCGCCGCGTACGCCGTGATGAGCACGACCGTGGAGCTCACGGTCGACGGCAAGACCGAGACCATCCGCACCTTCGACGACACCGTCGAGGACGTCCTGGACGCCCAGGGCATCGACCTGAAGGCCTCCGACAAGGTCAACGTCGACCTCGCCTCGGCGCCGTCTTCGGACCAGCCGGTCGTGATCGAGTACGCCAAGCCCGTGACCGTCACGGTCGACGGCGCCAGCAGCGAGCAGGTCACGTACGCCCCGACCGTCGGCGACCTGCTCGACGAGACCGGTGTCGAGACCACCGACGACGCCTACCTGTCCGACGACCACGACACGCAGATCCCCCGCAAGGGCCTGGACGTCGTGGTCAGCTCGCCCAAGAACATCACGGTCGTCGCCGACGGCCAGACGCAAGCGCTCCAGACGTCGGCCCCCACGGTCGACGAGGTCCTGGACGAGGCCGACGTGACGCTCGGCGCCGACGACGAGGTCACCCTCGGCAAGGACGCCTTCGTCACGCCCGACGCCGTCCTGCAGGTCGTCCGCATCGTCAAGGAGCAGCGCACCGAGGAGGTCGCGGTTCCGTTCGAGACCCAGGTCCAGGAGGACCCGGACGCCTTCGAGGGCGAGACCACGGTCGTCACGCCGGGCACGCCCGGCGTGGCCAGCGAGAAGGTCGACCTCGTGATTGCCGACGGCCAGGTCCGCGAGCGGATCGTGCTCGAGAGCACCGTGGTCCAGGCGCCCGTCGCCCAGGTCGAGAAGCACGGCACGAAGGCCAAGCCGGTCGCCACCGGTGTCGCGCCCGACGGCGTGTGGGGCGCGCTCGCGCAGTGCGAGTCGGGTGGCAACCCGGCGACCAACACCGGCAACGGCTACTACGGCCTGTACCAGTTCTCCGCGAGCACGTGGAAGAGCGTCGGCGGCTCAGGCCTGCCGTCCGAGGCCTCGGCCGAGGAGCAGACGATGCGCGCCCAGACCCTGCAGCAGCGTTCGGGCTGGGGCCAGTGGCCGCACTGCTCGTCGAAGCTGGGGCTCCGCTGAGCGACCAACCGCCTCACACCGTGCGCCTCCTCGGCGCGTCCGACGTCCGTCGGCTCGCCGAGGGGGCGCAGGTGCGTCCCACGAAGCAGAAGGGACAGAACTTCGTCGTCGACGGCAACACCGTTCGCCGCATCGTGCGGATCGCGGGTGTCGTGCCCGACGACGTCGTGCTCGAGGTCGGGCCCGGGCTCGGGTCCCTGACCCTGGCCCTCGCCGAGGTCGCCCGCCGCGTCGTCGCGGTCGAGATCGACGAGGTCCTGGCCGCTCTCCTGCCGTCGACCCTCGCGGAGCACGCTCCCGGGCTCGACGTGGAGGTCGTGCTGGCCGACGCGCTGCACGTCCACGAGCTCCCGGGCCCCGCGCCGACCGCACTCGTGGCGAACTTGCCCTACAACGTGTCGGTGCCCGTGCTGCTGAACGTCCTGCAGCGGTTCCCGACCATCGAGCGGGCGCTCGTCATGGTGCAGGCCGAGGTCGCGCACCGGCTCGCCGCGGGCCCCGGCTCGCGCACGTACGGCGTGCCGAGCGTCAAGGCCGCCTGGTACGGCGAGACGACCGCGGCGGGGAACGTCGGCCGCAGCGTCTTCTGGCCGATGCCCAACGTCGAGTCCGAGCTCGTCGGCTGGCGGCGCCACCCCGCGCCGCTGGGCGACGAGGAGGCACGCCTGCGCACCTTCGCCGTCGTCGATGCGGCCTTCGCCCAGCGACGCAAGACGCTCCGCTCGGCCCTGTCCGGGCTCGCCGGTTCCGGCGCCATCGCCGAGGCCGCCCTGGTGGGTGCGGGCATCGATCCGCGCACCCGGGGCGAGCAGCTCGACGTCCACGGCTTCCGCGCGATCGCCGACGGGCTCGCGCTTCGGCCCTCCGCCGACCCCGCTGGTTCCGCTGGCTGAGGTGCGAGGGCGCTCTGGCGCCCGAGCCTCGAAGCCTCTGGTCAGGTGACTTCACCCGGTCGCACCGGACAAGCGGCGACGGACCAGGCGGCGGGGCGGACGAGAGAAGATGCATCTGGGCCGCTCTGGCTACCGGAAGGCCTCATCTCGGGTCCGCGGCCGACGAGCACTGATGCATCCGGGTAGCCCCAGCGACCCGAGTGCATCGTCCTCGGTCCACCCGGCAGCGTGAGGTCACCGCGGGCCCCTTCCGCCGTGGTCAGTGGCCGATTGTCGGCAACCACGGCATGCGTGCACCTGACCGGACCCTTCGAGGCTCGTCGCCAGGGCTCCTCGCACCTCAGGGAGCGGGGAGGGGCCGGGCTCCTCGCACCTCAGGGAGCGGGGAGGGGCCGGGGCTCCTCGCACCTCAGGGAGCGGGGAGGGGCCAGGGCTCCTCGCACCTCAGGGGCAGCCGCCGGCGGCCGCGCCGGGGCGTGGCGGCTAGGTTGGTGCGGTGACTTCGACCGTCGTGCGGGCCCCCGCCAAGATCAACCTCGGTCTCTCGGTCGGCCCCCTGCGTGACGACGGGTTCCACGAGCTCGCGACCGTCTACATGGCCCTCGACCTGCACGACACCGTGCGCGTCTCGTCGCGCGACGACGACCAGGTCACGGTCACGGTCCAGGCCGACGTGCAGGAGGGCGACGAGGCCGTCGCCGTGCCCCTGGGGCCCGACAACCTCGCGGTGCGTGCCGTCGAGCTGCTGCGCACCGCGGCCGGCATCACGGACGGTGTCGACCTCGCGATCCGCAAGGTCATTCCGGTCGCCGGGGGCATGGCCGGTGGCTCGTCCGACGCCGCCGCCGCGCTCGTCGGAGCGAACCACGTGTGGGGCCTGGGCTGGGACCGCGAGGCCCTGGCCGACCTCGCCGCCGAGCTGGGCAGCGACGTCCCGTTCCTGCTGCACGGCGGTGTCGGCATCGGCACGGGTCGGGGCGAGAAGATCTCGCCCGTGCTGTCGCGCGGCCGCTACGGCTTCATCGTCGCGGTGGCCAGCGAGGGCCTCTCGACGCCGTCGGTCTACGCCGAGTTCGACCGGCTGGAGCCCGAGCCGGAGCCGCCGCGGATCGCGCCGGAGCTCATGGCCGCCCTGCGCGGGCACGACACGGAGCGTCTCGGCGAGCACCTCGCCAACGACCTCGAGGCGGCAGCGTTGTCGCTGCGTCCCGAGCTCGACCGCGTGCTCCAGATCGGCGTCGACGCCGGCGCCCTGGCCGGCATCGTGTCGGGGTCCGGTCCGACGTGCGTGTTCCTGCTCGAGGACGACGGCGACGCGGCGCTGCTGACCACGGCGCTCTGGGCGGCGCCCGGCTGCGCCGACGTCATCCACACGCACGGTCCCGCCGCCGGCGCCCGGATCGTCTCGTGAACCCGCTCATCGTCGGTGAGGGCGTCGTCATCGACGTCCCCGCGAAGCGTGTCCTCGACGGCGTGACGGTCGGCATCGGCGAGGGCGACAAGATCGGCGTGGTCGGACGCAACGGCGACGGGAAGTCGACGCTGATGGGCGCTCTCGCCCGCAAGCGCGAGCTCGACGCGGGACGCATCACGTGGCGCCGCGACCTGCGGGTCGGGTTCCTCGACCAGGCCGACTCCCTGGCCGACGAGGCCACGGTCGGTGCCGTCGTCGTCGGTGACCGTCCCGACCACGAGTGGGCCGGCGACCCGCGCATCCGCGACATCGTCGAGGGACTGCTCGGCGACGTCGCCTGGGACGCCCCGATCGGCTCGCTCAGCGGCGGCCAGCGCCGGCGCACCGCGCTCGCGGCCCTGCTCGCGGGGGAGTGGGACGTGCTGTTCCTCGACGAGCCCACCAACCACCTCGACGTCGAGGGCATCGACTGGCTCGCGCGGCACCTCAACGGCTGGGCCGTGCGCGACCGGGCGCTCGTCGTGGTGACCCACGACCGGTGGTTCCTGGACGCGGTCTGCACCACCACCTGGGAGGTTTTCGACGGTGCCGTCGAGGCCTTCGAGGGCGGGTACGCCGCCTATGTGCTGCAGCGCGTGGAGCGCGACCGGCAGGCTGCGGTCATCGAGGGTCGTCGTCAGAACCTCATGCGCAAGGAGCTGGCCTGGCTGCGCCGCGGCGCGCCGGCCCGGACCTCGAAGCCGAAGTTCCGCATCGACGCCGCGACCGAGCTGATCTCGAACGAGCCGCCGCCCCGCGACACCGTCGAGCTCAAGAAGATGGCGACGTCACGCCTGGGCCGGGACGTCGTCGACATCCTCGACGTCTCGGTCTCCTACGGCGACAAGCAGGTGCTCGACCACGTCGAGTGGCGGATCGGCCCGGGTGAGCGCGCCGGCATCCTGGGGCGCAACGGTGCCGGCAAGTCGACCCTGCTCGGGCTCGTGACGGGCGAGGTGACCCCGACCGGGGGTCGGGTCAAGCGGGGCAAGACCGTCAAGATCGCCACGCTGACGCAGTCGCTGCAGGAGCTCGATGCGGTGGCGAACGACCGGGTCACCGACGTCATCTCGCGCCAGCGAACCTCGGTGCTCGCCGGCGGCAAGGAGCAGACCCCGACGCAGCTGCTCGAGCAGCTCGGCTTCCGCACGGGCCAGCTCTCGACCCCGGTCAAGGACCTCTCCGGAGGCCAGCGCCGTCGCCTGCAGCTGCTGCTCGTGCTCCTGGAGGAGCCGAACGTGTTGATCCTGGACGAGCCCACCAACGACCTCGACACCGACATGCTCGCCGCGGTCGAGGACCTGCTCGACACGTGGCCCGGCACGCTGCTGGTGGTCTCGCACGACCGGTACTTGCTCGAACGCGTCACCGATCACCAGTTCGCGGTCGTCGGTGGCCACCTGCGGCACCTGCCGGGCGGCGTCGACCAGTACCTCCAGCTGGCCGGCGGTTCCGGCGCGGGCAAGACCGAGTCGTCGACCCGGCCCGACACCGCCGGCGCCACGGCGGGGGGCGCCGCCCCAGCCCGGGACGCGCAGCAGGACCGAGAGCTGCGCAAGGAGCTGACGCGGGTCGAGCGGTGGATCCAGCAGTCCGACAAGCGCACCAAGGAGCTCGAGGGGCTGATGGCCGAGCATGCCTCGGACGGCCTGCGGCTCACCGAGCTGGCGACCGAGCACGCCGAGAACGCAGCTCGACTGACCGAGCTCGAGGACCGCTGGCTCGAGATCACCGACACCCTCGGCTGAGCGTCCTCACAGCCCGGACACAGGCTGCGTGATCGGGGGACCCGCGACCCCCGCGTATGTCAGGATGAGCCGCCCCGGCGGTCTGTCGGCGGCGTGGTTCGCACCCTCCGAAGGATCCTCACCCATGAAGCTCTCTCGCTCCCGCGCCCTGCGCGGCGTCAGCGCAGCCCTCGCGGTCGCGGCCGTCTCGGCCACCTCCGCGGCCTGGGCCGCGCCCACGCCCGAGCTCCGCACGCCCACCACGACCTGGTACGACATCGACGACGAGCGGCCTTACATCGAGGACGCGCAGGCGAGCTACCTCGACCTGGCTGGCGCCGGCGTGGACCTGACCGCCGGCTGGACGGCGGACGCCTTCGACGGGGCGCTCTACGACTGGGAGGTGGAGACCCCCACCGTGGTCGAGGACGTCACGTGGAGCGCCGGCACCCAGAGCACCGCGGGCGGGCGCTCCACCTGGACCTACACCGGCACCACGGCCACCGCCGGCGTCGAGCTGGCGGCCACGCTGGACATCGAGGGAAGCACGGCGCGCTGGACGATCACCCCCACGGTCCCGGCGCCGGCTGACACCACGATCTCGGCGTTCGCGAACTTCGGGTCCGACGGCTCCGAGACGGTCGTCGAGGTGACGCCGACCACGGCCATCGTCAGCTCCGACGACAACGACGTCGACCCGGTCATCGGGCTCGCGATCTCGGGTACGGACGCCCTCATCGACTCGGTCGACGGCGACGGCGGGGCTTTCGTCGAGTTCTCGGCGGACGGCGCCGCGACGGTCGTGGTCGCCCTGCAGGACTATGCGCCGTGCGCGGAGGCCACCGCCATCAGTGAGATGACCGCGCTCGTGCCCACGCTGATCGCGAACTTCGGTGTGACGATCGAGGGTGCGCTGGAGTGCGCCACGGTTGTCGCTCCCGCCGCTCTGACGCAAGGCACGGCGACGAGCCAGACCCTGGCGGTCGCGATCGATCCTGCCGTCGACGTGGCGACCACGGACAACGACGGCAACATCGTCCTGCTCAGCGGGGACGGCGACTACCTCGCGTTCCCCTCGGCGGTCGGCTCGGCCTTCGCTGGACTCCCCGCCGGCGTGACCGCCACGTTCGACCCGACGACCGCGACGTTGTCATTGTCGGGCACGCCGACCCAGTCGGGCACCTTTGAGGCGACGCTAGTGCTCTACCGCACGGACCTGGAGGACTACCAGGGTGACGAGCCGGTCGACGGTGCGCCGCTGACCGCTGGGTTCACGCTCACCGTCGCAGCGGCACCTGCCGGCCCCGGTACGGGCGGTCCCGGCACCGGTGACACCGGAACCGGCACCGGCGGTGCGGGTGCGGGGCTGGGCAGTGGGACCGGCACGGGCGCGAGTCGCTCGCTGCCCGACACCGGAGCGGGTGGCCTCACGGCCGGTCTGATCGGTCTCGCGATGCTCGCGGCAGGCGGGACCGCGGTGATCGCAGGACGTCGGACCCGCCGGGCCTGACCTTGAACAGTCCGGGTGTCCCGGGCGGCCTCGCGCCGCTCAGGACACCCGGAAGGATCGCACCAAGGTGCGCAAGGTCGCGGCGAGTGCGTCGGCTTCGGCCTGGTCCAGGTCGGCCAGGATGCCCGCCTCGCTGCGCATGAGCTCGGCCAGGGCTCCGTCGACCTGCTCGCGCCCGGCGGTCGTCAGTCGCACGAGCACACCGCGGCGGTCACTGGGGTCGGGCTGGCGCTCCACGAGACCGCGGGTGGCCAACCGGTCGACGCGGTTGGTCATGGTGCCGCTCGTCACGAGCGTCTCGGCCACGAGTCGACCCGGGGAGAGCACGTAGGGCTCGCCCGAGCGGCGCAGGGCCGCCAGCACGTCGAACTCCCAGGACTCCAGGCCGTGGGCCGAGAACGACTCCTTGCGGACGCGGTCGACGTGGCGGGCCAGGCGGGAGACGCGACTGAGCACCTGCATCGGTGCGACGTCGACGTCGGGGCGTTCGCGGTGCCAGGCCCCGACGATCGCGTCGACCTCGTCGGCGTCGCCGGGGGGTGTGGCCATCTGGCGACGGTACCGCTCAAGATTCTTGATGTCGAGATACTTCTTCTCGAATGTGAGGCAGCGCTCACGGTCTGGGCATACGGTGCTGCCATGTCTCTCGATGCCGTCGTCGCCGCCGGTGCGGCCCACCAGTCCGCGCTCCTCGCGTCCGGCGAGGTGAGCTCGCGCGAGCTCACCGAGGCCACGCTCGCCGCGATCGACCGAGAGAACCCCCGGATCAACGCCGTCGTCGAGGTGCTGCGCGACGAGGCGCTCACCGCCGCGGACGAGGCCGACCGCCGCCGGGCTGCGGGCGACGCGGGGCCGCTCACGGGCGTCCCGATCGCCCTCAAGAACGATCTCGACGTCGCGGGGCACGTCACGACGCTCGGGAGCCGGGCCGTCACGCGGGCGGCCACCTCCGACGGTGAGCTCGTGACGGTCCTTCGTCGTGTCGGTGCGGTCCCGGTGGCGACCACGACCTTGCCGGAGCTCATGATCGTCGGGTTCACCCAGCCCGCGATCACGGGTGTGACCCGCAATCCGATCGATCCCGGGCGTACGAGCGGCGGGTCCTCGGGCGGCTCCGCGGCACTCGTCGCCGCCGGCGCCGTCGGCATCGCGACGGCGTCCGACGGGGCCGGCTCCATCCGCATCCCGGCCGCCTCGTGCGGGCTCGTCGGGTTCAAGCCCACCAACGGCACGGTGCCGGGCTCAGGCGGGTGGTGCGGACTCTCGACGCAGGGCTGCGTCACCCCGACGGTCGCCGACACCGCGCTCTACCTCGATCAGATCGGCACGTTCGGCGGTTCGCTCGTGGAGGCTGCTGCGCTTGCCGCTCCCGGGTTCCTGCGGATCGGACTGACCCGCAGCGCCGCAGCCGCGACGCGGCCCGAGCAGCTCGACCCGGAGGTCGACGCCGCGCTGGAGCGGACGGCCGGCCTGCTGCGCGCCGCTGGCCACACCGTGGTCGAGGTCGACGTGTCGTACGGGTTGGCCGCGAAATCCGCCACCCTGCGCTACCTCGGCGGTGTCGCGGGGTCGGTCGACAGGCTCGACGACCCCTCGCTGCTGGAGCCGCGCACGCGGGGGATCGTCCGACTGGGATCGCCCGTGGGGAGACGGGCCATCGACTGGGCCGGACGCGCGGGTGAGCGCTTCGCGACCGAGGTGCACCGCGACCTCGGCGTCGACGTCATCCTGTCGCCGGTGATGTCGTCGACGGCGCTGCCCGTGGGTCGGTGGGACGAGCTCGGCGCCCTGCGCCTGATCCTGGCGATGAACGCGTTCTACCCCTACACGGTGCAGTGGAACCACGCCGGCGTCCCCGCCGTCTCCGTCCCGGCCGGGCTGGCCGCGGACGGGCTCCCGCTCGCGGTCCAGCTCATCGGGCAGCGTCACGACGACGTCCGTCTGATGGCTCTCACCGCCCAGCTCGAGGGCCTGTCCCGAGGTGGCCTCGCGTGACCCGGTGGGACCCGCAGACCTACCTGAAGCACGCCGACGAGCGAGGTCGACCCTTCGTGGAGCTGCTCGCCCGGGTGCCCGTGACCGCGCCGGCGCGGGTGCTGGACCTCGGCTGCGGCGCCGGCAACCTCTCGGCGGTCATCCGCGACCGTTGGCCCGGCGCCGAGGTGCTGGGCGTCGACTCGTCGGCCGAGATGATCGCCCACGCCCGTGAGGTCGACCCCGACGGGCAGTACGAGGTGGCGGACGTGGCCACGTGGACGCCGGACGGGCCGTACGACGTGATCGTCTCGAACGCGATGTTCCAGTGGGTCCCGGACGCCTTCGCCGTGATCGCGCGCCTCCTCGCGTCGGTGCAGGACGGCGGCGCGCTCGCGGTACAGGTGCCCGACAACCAGGACGCGCCGAGCCACGCGTTGATGCGCGAGGTCGCGGCGCGCCCTGAGTTCGCCGAGCACACGAGCGACGTCCGACGCTACTCCCGCACCGACGCGGCCTCCTACCTGGACCTCTTCGCCGGCCTCGGCTGGAGCGCCGACGTGTGGACGACCGAGTACCTGCACGTCCTGCCGGGCGACGACGCCGTCTGGGGCTGGGTCTCCGGCACGGGAGCCCGTCCGTACGTCCAGTCGCTTCCGGAGGAGCTGCGCCAGAAGTTCGTCGAGCAGTACCAGGCCGAGCTCCGCGCGGCGTACCCCCAGCGCCCCTGGGGCACGGTGCTCCCGTTCGCCCGCACGTTCGCGGTGGCGACGCGACCGGCGCGATAACCTAGGCCGCACGATCCCCGATTGGTCTGCCGGCAGGGCCCGCCTGACTTTGAATCAGGACTAGCGACGATGGTTCGACTCCATCTCGGGGAGCCAGTCAGTTCTCGTCGAGCGTGCCCACCGGGTCGAAGGTGAACGATCCGAGGTGCTCCTGCACGCCGCGGAACGTCGCCGCGATCTCCGGGTCCTCGAGGGCCTTCGCGAGTGATCGCGCGGCATCCTCCATCGCGGCGTCGTGGGTCTCTTCGATCGGGTCGTTCACGCACCCATCGTCCCCGACCAACCAGATGTGGACACTTCGACACGAGATTCGGGCCGGATCTGGTGTCAATGTGTCCACATCTGGCTGGGGGCCGGCGGTGCTGGGTCGGGCCGGAGCGGGGGCCGACGCCGTGCGTCCCTGCGCGGACGGCCGTAGATTCGAGGACGACGATGGAACCGAGGAGGGGAGTGGCGATGAGCTGGGTCCGCAGGTCGGTGTGGGACGTCGTGCCCCGGGACCAGCAGGACACTCCCGAGGGTCTTCGCCGGCGACAGGTCGTCGTCGTCGCCACGATCCTCATCGGTGGCGTGCTGCTCGGTGTCTCGCTCCGGCTCGAGCCGGGCAGCGTCGCGTTCTACGTCGCGACCCTCGCGCTGGCGGGGGTCTGGGCCACCGGAGCCTTCGTGTCGGGGCGGCTGCACGCCGGCCGGATCGCCTCCCGCCCGGTGCCGGACACGACGGTGCGACCGATCGTCGACCCGATCCTGCTCGGCCTCGCGCTCGCGCTGCTGTTCGTCGTCGGCGGCCTCGTGGTCCGGGAGATCCCCTGGCTGTTCGACCAGGTGCGCTCCGTCACCGACTTCGCCGACCAGGGTGCGCTCTGGCTGGTCGTGATCGTGACGGCCGTCAACGGCATCGCCGAGGAGCTCTTCTGGCGAGGCGCCGCGTACGCCGCGATCCCGCGCAACCCGGTCGTGTGGACGACGATCGCCTACGTGGTGGCGACCCTGGGCACCGGCAACGTGATGCTGGCCTTCGCCGCCATCCTGCTCGGAGTCGTCGTGGGCCTGCAGCGTCGCGCCTCGGGGGGCGTCCTCGCGCCGATCCTCACGCACTGCACGTGGTCGATCTCGATGTTGTTCGTGCTGCCTCTGCTGTTCGCCTGAGGTCCGGGTCAGGCGTCGTCGGACTGCTCGGCGAGCGCGACCTTGCGCTCGGCCAGCGCGCGGCGGACGGCCTCCTCGTACGTCAGCGGCTCACCCGGGACGACGTCGAGGATGCGCTGCTCGGTCACCACGACCTCGACGCCCATCGAGTCGATGAGGTTGCGACCCGTGGTGGCGTCGACGTCGGTCACCAGGGCGAGCCAGCGCGACGACAGGCCGGGGGACAACACCGGAACGGTCATCATCGGCGTGCGGCGACCCTGGATCTGCTCGCCGGCGATCTGGAGCATGTCCTTGTAGGTCATGGCCTCAGGGCCACCGATCTCGAAAGTCTCTCCCAGGGCGGCGTCGTTCCCGATCACACCAGCGAGGTAGCGGATCACGTCGTCGACCGCGATGGGCTGGGTCTTGGTGGCCGTCCACTTGGGCACGACCATGGCCGGCAGGTTCTTGACCAGCTGGCGCGTGAGCTCCCACGAGATGCCGCCGTGACCCACGACGATCGCCGCGCGCAGCACCGTGACGGGGACTCCGCCGGTGCCCAGCAGACCCTCGACCTCGCGGCGCGAGCGCAGGTGTGAGGAGAGGTCGTCGCCGTCGGCACCGAGACCACCGAGGTAGACGATCTGCTGCACGCCGGCCTCGGCGGCGACGGTGCCGAACGACGAGGCGGCTTCGGCGTCGACCCGCTCGAAGTCCTCGCGGTCCAGGGAGTGGACGAGGTAGATCGCGACGTCGACCCCCTCGAGCGCCTCGGCGAGCGAGGCGGGATCGCCGACGTCGGCGCCGACGGCCGTGCCCTCGCCGTCGTACTGCTCGGGCCGACGCGTCATGGCGCGGACGTCGTGACCACGCTCCACGAGCTCGGACACCAGGCGGCGGCCGACGAAGCCGGTGGCCCCGGTGACCAGGACGGTGAGGGGCTGGGTCATGTCGCGAGCGTAGGTCCGCGAAGGCCCGATGGCATCCCGACATCCCTAGACTGACGGGCGTGTCTTCCCATGAATCCTCCTCAGGGCCCGCGGTGACAGCGATCGTGCTGGCCGCCGGTGCCGGGACCCGGATGCGGTCCGAGCTGCCCAAGGTGCTCCACGAGATCGCCGGCCGCCCCCTCGTGGGTCACGCGCTCGCCGCGGTTGCGGGCCTCGGCGCCGCGCGCACGGTCGCCGTGATCGGTCACGGCCGCGAGGAGGTCTCCGCGGCGATCACCGCGATCGACCCGGGCGTCGTCCAGGTCGTCCAGACCGAGCAACGGGGCACGGGCCACGCGGTCAAGGTGGCGCTCGAGGCGCTCGACGCCCCTCCGGCCGGCACCGTGGTGGTCACCTACGGCGACGTCCCTCTGCTCACGGGCGCCACGCTCCACGACCTCGTCGAGACCCACCGCGGGGCGGGACGGGCCGTCACGATCCTGAGTGCCGAGCTCCGCGACCCCACGGGCTACGGGCGCATCGTCCGTGACGCCGAGGGCCGGGTGCAGGCGATCCGTGAGCACCGCGACGCCTCGGACGACGAGCTCCGGATCCGCGAGATCAACAGCGGCGTGCTCGCCGTCGACGCCGGCTTCCTGCTGCGGGCCGTCGCGTCACTGCGCGACGACAACACGCAGGGCGAGCTGTACCTCACCGACATCGTCGCCCACGCGGTCCGCGAGCAGCTGCCCGTCGGCGCCCACGTGCTGGAGGACGTGTGGCAGACCGAGGGCGTCAACGACCGGGTCCAGCTGGCCCAGCTCGGCCGCGTCCTGAACGACCGTCTCGTCGAGCACTGGATGCGCCAGGGCGTCACCGTGGTCGATCCGGCGACGACCTGGATCGACTCGGCCGTCGAGCTCGCGCCCGACGTGACGCTGCTGCCCGGCACGCAGCTGCTGGGTGCCACCGACGTCGCGACCGGCGCCACGATCGGCCCCGACACGACGCTGCGCAACGTGGAGGTGGGGACCACCGCCTCGGTCGTGCGCACCCACGGGTCCGACTCCGTCATCGGCGCCGGCGCGACGGTCGGCCCCTTCGCCTATCTGCGGCCCGGCACGTTGCTCGACGCCGGCGGCAAGATCGGCACGTTCGTCGAGACCAAGAACGCGCACATCGGGCCCGGCGCCAAGGTCCCGCACCTCAGCTACGTCGGTGACGCCGAGATCGGCGAGGGTGCCAACATCGGCGCCGGCACGATCACGGCGAACTACGACGGGGTCGCGAAGCACCGCACGACCGTCGGCAAGCACGCGCGCACGGGGTCCGACAACGTGTTCGTCGCGCCCGTCACGATCGGTGACGGCGCGTACACCGCGGCCGGTACCACGGTCCGCGACGACGTCCCGGCGGGGGCGCTCGCGATCGGTGAAGGGCGACAGAGGATGATCGACGGGTGGGTCGAGGCGAAGCGACCCGGCACCTCGTCCGCCGAGGCATCACGTCGATCACGGGAGACCCGCGAGTGAGCATCGAGCCCCCCATCACGTCCGCGCAGCCCAGCTCCTCGAGCCAGCGGACGCCGACCAAGAACCTCATGCTGTTCTCGGGGCGCACGCACCCGACGTTGGCACGCGAGGTCGCCGAGCTGCTCGGGGTCGACCTCGTGCCGACCACGGCCTACGACTTCGCCAACGGCGAGATCTACATCCGCTTCGACGAGTCGGTCCGAGGGTGTGACGCCTTCGTGATCCAGAGCCACGCGGCGCCGATCAACCAGGCGATCATGGAGCAGCTCATCATGATCGACGCGCTGAAGCGCGCGTCCGCCAAGCGCATCACGGTCGTGCTGCCGTTCTACGGGTACGCCCGACAGGACAAGAAGCACCTCGGTCGCGAGCCGATCTCGGCGCGCCTGATGGCCGATCTGTTCCTCGCCGCCGGCGCCGACCGCCTGATGACGGTCGACCTGCACACGGCCCAGATCCAGGGCTTCTTCGACGGCCCCGTCGACCACCTGCTGGCGATGCCGATCCTGACGCGCTACGTGCGCGAGAAGTACGCCGACCGCGACTTCGCCGTGGTCTCGCCCGACGCCGGTCGCATCAAGGTGGCCGAGGCGTGGGCGAACTCCCTCGGAGGCGCTCCGCTGGCCTTCATCCACAAGACCCGTGACATCACCCGGCCCAACGAGTCCAAGGCCAACCGCGTCGTCGGCGAGGTGGCCGGCCGCACCTGCATCCTGGTCGACGACCTGATCGACACCGGCGGCACGATCGTGCAGGCGGCCGATGCGCTGCTCGCCGACGGAGCGGCGGAGGTCGTGATCCTCGCGACGCACCCGGTGTTCTCCGGTCCTGCGGTCGAGCGGCTGCGTGACTCCGCCGCCACCGAGGTCATCGTCACCAACACGCTCCCGCTGCTGCCGGAGCAGATGTTCGACAAGCTCACGGTCCTGTCGATCGCGCCGCTGCTGGCCCAGGCGATCGCCGCGGTCTTCGAGGACGGCTCGGTCACGAGCCTGTTCAAGGACTGACCCACCGGTGCTGCGCGTCGGCCGCAGGTCACTCGTGGCGGGCTGCGTCGTCACGCTCGTGCTGGTGGTCGCGGTGGTGACGCTCACGCGCGGATCCCCGCAGGACGACAACCCCTTCGTGGGACGTGATCTGTTCGTCTGGACCGGTTCGGCCGCCGCCGAGGCGGCGGCCGAGGCGACGGGGGAGGACGCCGAGGCATTGCGTGGCCTGGCCGACACACCCACGGCCGTCTGGCTCACGCCGGAGGCGCACGGTCCGGGCGACGTCGGCGCCTTCGTCGAGCAGCTGGTGTCGGCGGCCGACGACCGCGCCGTCGTGCTGGTCGTCTACGGCATCACCGACCGCGACTGCGTGGGCGAGGAGTCCGCCGGTGGTCTCGAGCCAGCTCTCTACGGGGCCTGGATCCGTGCGATCGCTGGTGCGCTCTCGGGCACGGTGGCGATCGTCCTCGAGCCCGACGCCCTCGCCACCGTCGAGGAGTGCGCCGACCCGGACGAGCGCTACCTGTTGCTGCGTGACGCCGCGGCCGAGCTCCGTGACGACGCGACGGTCTACGTCGACGCCGGGCACGCGAACTGGATCGACCCGGAGGTCATGGCCGAGCGGCTCCGACGCGCCGGGGTGGAGCAGACGCGCGGCTTCAGCGTCAACGTGGCGAACTTCCAGGCCGACGCCGACGAGCTGGCGTACGCCGAGCGGATCCGCGAGGACCTGTCCGACGCGCACTACGTCGTCGACTCGGGGCGGAACGGCGCCGGGTCGACCGACGACTGGTGCAACCCACCCGGTCGGGCGCTCGGCGTGCCGCCCGCCGTGGTCGATGACGAGTCGGCGCTCGATGCCCGGCTCTGGATCAAGCCGCCGGGGGAGAGCGACGGCCGGTGCAACGGCGGACCGGAGGCCGGGGAGTTCTGGGTCGAGCGGGCCCTCGAGCTGGCGGGACGGTAAACGTGAGTGACGTCATAGATTTCGTCGAGGAACTCATCGATGAGCCCGGTGTTCGATAGCGTGAGGCCATGGAGCCCACGACCGAGCAGCGCATCGCTGTCGTGATCGAGGACGACGCCGACATCCGCAACCTCCTGCGGACGATCCTGGTGCAGAGCGGGTTCTCCCCGATCCTGACCAGCAACGGCGAGGACGGCATCGAGGCGGTCCGCGTGCACGAGCCGCTGCTGACGACGCTCGACGTGCAGATGCCGGGCATGGACGGCTTCGCGGTCGCCAAGCGCCTGCGCGAGTTCAGCAGCACCTACATCATCATGCTGACCGGGCAGATCGACGAGATCGACGTGATCCAGGGCCTGGACTCCGGCGCCGACGACTACCTGGTCAAGCCCTTCCGGCCGCGTGAGCTCCGGGCGCGCGTCGACTCACTGCTCCGGCGTCCGCGCGGCATGGGTGCCGCGTCATCGGTCCAGAGCGCTGCAACCGGACCTGCCACCGACGCGGTGGCCCCAGGGCCGGCGCCGGTCGCCCAGCCCGAGCCAGTCGCCCCGGCTGCGCAGCAGCCCGTGCAGCCGCCGCTGCAGCAGCCCGTGCAGTCCCTGCCGGTCCAGCAGCCCGCGGCAGCGCCCGAGGTCCTGGCGCAGTCATCTCCGGTCCAGCAGCCGACCCCCCAGCAGCCGTTCCCGGAGCAGCCGTCCCCGATGAGTGGTGGCGGATCTGCCGGCATCAGCCCGGCCGGCGAGGGATCGGGCCCCGAGGTGCTGGCCTGGAAGGGTCTGCGCGTCGACCGAGCGACCCGCGTGGTCACGGTCGACGGCTCGATGATCGACCTGACCCGCAGCGAGTTCGACCTGCTGGCCGCTCTGCTGGTGTCCGGGCGCCGCGTCCGGTCCAAGGCCGATCTGGTGCTCACGCTGCGCGGCGAGGGCTACGTCACGACGTACTACGTCAACGACGCCGACAAGCGCGCCGTCGAGGTGCACATGGCCAACCTGCGACGCAAGATCGGCGACTCCAGCACGACCCCGCGCTGGATCGAGACGGTCCGCGGCGTCGGCTACCGCCTCGCCGCCGACTGAACGGTCGCCTCGCCCGCGCCTCAGTCGGCGTCGGGATTCTCGACCGTCGTGGTGTCCTTGGTCGACGCGAAGATGACGATCGGGATCTCGGTCGAGATGTCCTGGCGGTTGAGCTGGGCGGACCCGGCGGAGTTCTGCGCCCACACCGTGGCGCGAAACGACAGCGTGACCTCGCGGACCTTGGCGCCGAGGGTGCCGATGACCTGGTCGCGCAGCTCGAAGGCGCCCTTCGGTGAGGTGATGACCATGCCGTAGCCGGGATCGGCCAGCGGCTCCGGGTCGAACGTGACCCGCGCGGCCTGCTCGTCGAGGCGGTAGGGCTCGGTGCCGACGGTGTTTCCCGACTCGTCGGTCGCCACCGAGCTGACCGAGACCCGGTCGAGGAAGACCACGCGCTTGCTGGCGAACGGGTCCCGCTCGGCGCGATCGGTGTCGTACGCCGTCATGGACATCGTGAACAGCTTGTCGCCCCCGGGGTACCACTGGTGCGTGAACGGGGTCACCGCCGTCGGGTAGAGCGTGAGGACGTACTCGATGCCGTCGATCGTCGTCGAGGACGTGAACGTCCCGTTGTCGGTGAACATCGACCCGGTCGGCTCGTCGGCGCCGGTGTCGGTCACGGCCTTCGTGGGCACGGGTGTGGGCTCGCCCGACGGGGATCCGCTGCTGCAGGCGGATGCCGTGAGGGCGAGCCCGACGACGAGGGCGGCGCACGCCCACCGGGATCGGGTGGGGTGGGAGCGTGGGTGGCGGAACTGGGACGACGTCATCGGCGAGCTCTTCTCGGTCGGCGAGGTACGGGAGGAATGCATCGATCGGGCGCTCATGCGCGGAACCCGCGGTGGCGGCGCAGGGCCCGGAGCAGGAGCCAGGCGGTCTGGGAGATCGTGACGATGCCGAGGGCGGTCCAGCCCACGACGAGCGCTTCGGACTTCAGGTCGACGGGGAGCTGCCACCACGCGGCGATCGTGGCGCCGATCAGCACCGCGACGATCGCGAACGGCATGAGGTAGGTCGCCCCGGCACCACCGCTCTCGGCCTTGGCCTGCAGCGCCCAGTTGTCGGTCTGGGAGCGGCTCGCGAACTTGACCCAGGAGCGTGAGAAGTGGCCCAGGCGGATCCACATGTACAGCTCCGACGGCACCAGGGCCATCGCGAAGACGTAGTCCTTGCGGTTCGCGTCGTGCATGGCCAGGGCGACGCGGGTGTTCAGCAGCGTGGCGATGACCGGGGGGATGAGCCAGATCGGGCTGAACTCGAAGGCGTCGAACGACAGGGCGCACACCAGCAGCACGATGAAGCCCAGACGGGTGAATCCGTTGACGACCATCGAGATGTTCTCGAACCAACGCAGTCGCAGGTTCGGGTGGAAGGGCTGGCCCTTCGTGTCGCCGCGCTGCCCGGGCCACATGAGGTCGATCGCACCGGTGTTCCACTTGACCTGCTGGGCGTCCAGCGAGCGCAGGTTGGGCATGCCGCCGACGTTCGCGCGGGCTCCGGCGCTGATCTTCGTGAGGTAGCCCGCGCTCTTGATCTGCAAGGAGAGCAGGGAGTCCTCGATCTCGCTGTCGCGCACCCAGGGGAAGCGCTGATGCGTCTGCTCCACGACCTTGTGCAGCGCCTCGACGGCGAAGATCGAGTACTGGCCGCCGAGCACGGCCATGTTGCGGCCGCGCAGCAGGTTCTGCAGGTTGAACGCCGCGAACTGGGCTCGCTGCCCGGCGATGAGGAACTTCGGGAACCAGCCCTCGACGTCGGTGTCGTCGATGCTGTAGATCGCCGAGATCCCACCGATCCGGTCATCGTCCTCGATCTCGCCCACGAGGAGCTCGACCGCGCGGGGGTCGGCCGTCGTGTCGCCGTCGACGCCCAGGAGGTAGTCCAACCCCTCGACCAGGGTGAAGCCGTAGTTCAGCGCGCCGACCTTCTTGTCGGGGTTCTCGCCGATGTCGTGCACGAAGATCTCGGTGCGCTGCATCGCCGCGTCCTGGCCGCGGACGTGCATCCCTGCGTAGTGGCCGGCGATCTCGGCCGTGGCGTCGGTCGTGTTGTTGACGACGACGTGCACGACGTCCGGGAGCCGGGTCTGCGAGAGCAGGGAGTCCAGGACGCCGGCGATCGCGTCCTCCTCGTTGTAGGCCGGGATGATGCAACCGATCGTCGAGCGACGCGTCGGTGTGCCGCCCATGCCCTGCAGCAGGTCGACGGCCCAGCCGGCGTCGCCGGTCGGGACGGTCATCGGGGCAGCCGCCCGGTCGCGGTTCGTGGTCGCATGGGGCGATTCCACCAGCGTGACCTCAGGCTGTGACCCCGCCGAGCGTCAGTTTCTGCTCAGGATTGCCTCAGGACGGGTCGGGTGCCGCCTGGGCCGAGGTGGTGTCGCGACGCGCTCGCCACTGGGCCTCCTCGATCATCCGATCGAGGCTCTCCGTGCTGGCCCCCTGGACGCTCGTGCCGATCGAGCACCCGGGCGTGACGGGGAGCCCGTCGGGGCGGTGCTCCAGCCCGGTCCGGACGGCGTTGGCGACCCGCTCGACCGGGCGGCGTGCGCGCGCGGTCGTGAGCACGGCGAACCTGCCGCCCCCGAAGTGGCCGATCAGGGCAAAGGGAGGCACGTGCGTCCGGATGACGCGGCCCACGTGGACGACGACACGGTCGCGGACCGCGGGTCCGAAGGCATCGGCCATGTCCTCGAGGTTCTCGATCTCGATCCAGACGAGTCCCACCGCTGCGCCGGCCGCGAACGATCTCTCGATGCGGTCCTCGGCGTCACGTCGGAACGCCGCCGACCCGGGGAGCTCGAACTCCGCGGTCGCGCCGCGGGCGTCATCGCCCCACCACGTGGTGCGGGCGTCCTCGGCACGAAGGGCGGTGACGCACATCGCGGCGAGACTGAACGCCGTCGTGGTGCCGATCGCGACCGTGACGTCGATCGCGCCGTTCCAGCTGGTCGTCCCGGCCACGATCAGGCCTGCGACCACGACGATCGACGTCGCCACGAGCAGCATGACCGCCTGGAGCACCCTGGCCGACGGCTGCTCGGAGCTGGGTCCGCGAACGGAGTCGATCACGGCTGCCGCGGCGAAGGCGGCGGAGAACACGACCGAGAGCGCGAGGGGAACGGCCCGGTCCTCGGTGACGGGGAACACGACGACGGAGGCCGCGGTGACGACCGAGGCGCCGACGGCCAGGGGGAGCTGGGATGAGCCGCCGAGCTGTTGGAGCCGCAGTCCCGATCGCAGCAGTCCGAACGAGAGGGTGATCCCGGCGGCCGCCAGGGCGCCGAGGCCCTGCTGGGTGCCGTCGCCGGGAAGCGAGGCGGTCAGGATCCCCGTACCGGTGACGGAGACGTACGCGACCGAGATGATGCGACCTGCCCTCGTGTCGTACTGCAGGACGGTCGTCAGCATGAGGTAGGTCGTGATCGCAGCGAGCAGGATCGAGCTCGTGAGCTGCGCCGTCGCGGCGTCGAAGGTCATGGGGCCTTCCCGGCGTCGCGGGGCAGGACCAGGATTGCGGTCGTGCCGCCGGCCTCGGCGCTCTCGAGTCGGATCGTGCCGCCGTGGCGCTCGACGATCTCGCGGGAGATGGCCAGACCGAGGCCCGACCCCTGGACGCTCGAGACCACGGCATCCGTCGTGCGGTGGTAGGGCTGGAAGACCTCGACGTGGTCCTGCTCGGTCATCCCGTGCCCGGTGTCGGTGATCGCGAGCGAGACCTCCGCGTCGTCGCCGGCGAGCTCGACCGTGACCGATCCGCCGTCGACGTTGTACTTGATCGCGTTGGTCACGAGGTTGTCGACGACCTGACGGAGCCGGAACGCGTCGCCCGTCACGGTCTGCGGGTCGCCGGCGTCCAGGGTCATGGCGATGACCCGGTCGGCCGCGAGGGGTCGCAGCGCCGTGACCGACTCCGTGACGACCTCGGCGAGGTCCACGAGTGCCAAGGACATGGGCACCGCGGCACGGGGCGTCCGGCCGCGCGTGGCGAGCAGGTCGTTGACCAGGGTGAGGAGCCGGGTGGTGTTCCGTTCGGCGACGGCCAGGTGGTTGACGGCCTCGTCGGGCAGGCCCGGAGTGTCGGCGGCGAGCTCGATGTACCCCAGGATCGAGCTCAGTGGGGTCCGGAACTCATGGGAGACCGAGCTCACGGCCTGGTCGCGCGCAGCCTCGGCCTCGATGGAGTCGCCCACGTCACGGAACACCGCCACCAGGCGGTCGACGGTCCCGTCGGAGTCCATCACGAGCCGCCCGCTCACCTCCACCGCGACGCGGTTGCCGTCGGGGTGGCCGATCCAGTAGGTCTCGCCGTCGATCGGAGCGCCGGTCAGGCCGCGCACGTGGGGGAGGTCGTTCGCGGCGACGGGTGTCACCCCGTCCAGGTGGTACAGCGGCAACCCGTGCGGTGTGGTGGAGAGCGGCAGGCCGATGTGGCGCATCATGGCGCGCGCGGCGCGGTTGCTGCCCCGGTACGTGCCTCGCGGGTCGAGCGACACCACGCCGAAGGGGACGGCGTCCATCACGGCGTTCAGGACGCCCTCTTCCCGGCGTGCCTGACGGTGGGCCTCGGCCGATCGACGGGCCTGCGTCGCGAGGAGGCGACGCTGGGCCGTCTCGCGCGCGCTCGACATGGCGATGACCCCGGCCACGATCAGCACCGAGACGTTCAGGCTCGCGGTGGCGGCGACGGAGGGTGTGCCCACGCTGCCGGGGTTGAAGCCCATCTCGCGCAGCAGGAGGGGGGACCACGCCACGAGCGTCGCGCTGACGACACCGATGATCGCGCCTGCCCTCCCGGCGTTGAGGGCCAGCCACGCGACGGGCAGCACGAGCAGGAACCCGAACCCGCTGGTCGGCGTCGCGGCGCGGAGCTGGTTCAACGCCACGAGGTCGACCATGGGGATCGCGACGACGACGGCCCGGGCCCAGGGGCGCTCCCACGTCGCAACACCCACGACCACGGTGACGAGCACGAGGATCGTCAGTCCCAGGGCCAGGCGCGACTGCTCCGTCGGGAGGCCGGCGCCGAACGTGAGTCCGGTGACGATGGCCGCAGCGATCAGCAGAGCGGTCTGGGTCGCGAAGAGCCGGCCCGGCGAAACCGGCACCCGGATGGCATCCGCTCCCAACGGCATGCGCACATGCTAGGCGTCGGGGGGATCACCCTCGACCGTTTTTGGCCTGACGTCCCGCTGCGCTAGGATCGTCAGGTTGCCTCGGCGAGGGTCGGCGTGTCCGACCGTGATCGACAGGGCGCTCGATCCGAGTGCTGCGTCGCGCGCCGCTGGCCCACCCGAACCCCGCATTCGTTCCAATCGAGGAGTACTTCCCGTGGCTGAGATCACGATCGCCGCCGAGGCCCGCACCGAGTTCGGCAAGGGCGCCGCCCGCCGCATCCGTCGCGACGACAAGGTCCCCGCCGTGCTGTACGGCCACGGCACCGACGCCGTCCACGTGACCCTGCCGGGCCACACGCTGATGCTGGCGCTCAAGAACTCCAACGCGCTGCTCAACATCGAGCTCGGCAAGGACAAGCACCTCGCCATCCCCAAGCAGGTCCAGCGTGATCCGCTGAAGGGCTTCCTCGAGCACGTCGACCTCCTGATCGTCAAGCGTGGCGAGAAGGTCACCGTCGACGTCCCCCTCAACATCACGGGCGAGGCCGCGCCCGACGCGCTCGTCGGCATCGACACCACCACGATCTCCGTCGAGGTCGACGCCACCGCGATCCCGACCGAGATCGAGGTCAGCGTCGAGGGCCTCGAGGTCGGTTCGCACCTGCTCGCCAAGGACCTCCAGCTCCCGCAGGGTTCGACCCTCGCGGTCGACGAGGACCTCCTGATCATCAACGTCACCGCAGCGCCCACGGCCGCCGAGGTCGACGCGGAGCTCGCCGAGGCCGAGGCCGAGGTCGGCATCGAGCACGACGAGCCCGAGTCCGAGAACGGCGACGACGCCGAGGCTGACGCCGAGGCCGGGGACGCCGAGTCGGAGTGACCTGGCTGATCGCCGGGCTCGGCAACCCGGGCCCGGCGTACGCCACCACCCGGCACAACGTCGGGTACCTCGTCACCGACGCGCTCGCCGCGCGCATGGGCGGGACGTGGTCCTCGCACCGCAAGAGCCGCACCGACGTCGTCGAGGGGCGCCTCGCCGGCGAGCGCGTCGTGCTCGGCCGGACCCGTTCGTACATGAACGAGTCCGGCGGGCCGCTCAAGGCCCTGGGCGGGTTCTTCGACATCGCTCCGGAGCAGTACGTCGTGGTCCATGACGAGCTCGACATCGACTTCGGTCGGCTGCGCGTCAAGCTCGGTGGCGGCGACAACGGCCACAACGGGCTCAAGTCCCTGCGCGGCTCGCTCGGCACGGGCGAGTTCCACCGCGTGCGGGTCGGCATCGGCCGCCCGCCGGGGCAGCAGACCGTGCACGACTTCGTGCTCAAGCCCTGGTCGAGCACCGAGCGCAAGGAGCTCGACATCAACGTCGAGGAGGCGGCCGACGCCGTCGAGTCACTGATCACCCGCGGACTCGTGGAGACGCAAAGTGCCTTCAACCGCTGAGGCGGACGGCGTCCGCTCCGGGGCGCTGCTGGGTCGCCTGGCCGACCGGGTCGCCGGGCTGCCGGGTCTCACCAACGCACTGCGCGAGAGCGCCGACGGGGTGCGCGCCCAGTCGGTGCGCGGGCCGGCTGCCCTCCGCCCGTTCGTGGCGCACGCCCTCGCCGGGCGTGCGGGGCCTGTCCTCGTGGTCACCGCCACGGCGCGGGAGGCCGACGACGCCGCCGCCGTGCTCGCCGAGACCCTCGGTCCCGACGCCGTGGCCACCTTCCCGGCCTGGGAGACGTTGCCGCACGAGCGGCTCTCCCCCCGCTCCGACACCGTCGGACGCCGCCTCGCCACCCTCCGCCGCCTCGTCCACCCCGAGTCCAGCGAGGGGGGCGCGCCGCTGCGCGCGGTCGTGGCGCCGGTGCGCTCGATCCTGCAGCCGCACGTGCGCGGTCTGGCCGACTTGAAGCCGGTCGAGCTGTCGGTCGGCGACGACTACGAGCTCGACGACCTGGTGCGCGACCTGGCCGGCGCCGCCTACGCGCGGGTCGACCTGGTGGAGCGCCGCGGCGAGTTCGCCGTCCGCGGCGGCATCGTCGACGTCTTCCCGCCCACGGCCGACCACCCCGTGCGCATCGAGTTCTGGGGCGACACCGTCGAGGAGATCCGGCAGTTCTCGGTGGCCGACCAGCGCTCGCTCGAGCCGGTCACCCGGGTCTGGGCCCCGCCGTGCCGCGAGCTCCTCCTGACCGACGACGTCCGTGCCCGCGCCAAGGCGCTGGCCGACAGCCACCCGTCGCTCGTCGAGATGCTGACCAAGATCTCCGAGGGCCACGCGGTCGAGGGCATGGAGTCGTTCACGCCCGTGCTGGTCGAGGAGATGGAGCTGCTGGTCGACCTGCTGCCGGAGCACGCCTCGGTCCTGCTGTGCGACCCCGAGCGGATCCGGGCCCGCGCCCACGATCTCGTGGCGACGAGCGAGGAGTTCCTGCAGGCCTCGTGGGCCGCCGCGGCGACGGGGGCCGAGTCGCCGATCGACCTCACGTCGGCCGCCTTCCACACGCTCGACCAGGTCAGCGAGCACACCCTGTCACTCGGTCACCTGTGGTGGGGCGTCACGCCGTTCGGGCTCGACGCCGACACGACCGGGGGAGGCGACTGGGACCTCGAGGTCGAGGAGTCGCCCGAGCTGCGCGGCGACCTCGACGGCGCCGCCACCGTGATCCGCAACTGGCGCACCGAGGGTCTGGAGGTCGTGCTCGTCGTGCCCGGCCACGGCCAGGTGCAGCGCACCCTCGAGTGGCTCGCCGAGGTCGACCTCGCGGGCGCCGAGATCAGTGCACGTCCGGGGGCCGACGACCCGGCGCCGGCCGAGGGCGTCGTGCGGGTGCTGTGCGCGGAGCTGCCGCACGGGTTCGTGGCGCGTCCGCTCGGCCTGGCGGTGCTGACCCACGACGACCTCGTCGGGCAGCGTGCCGCCGAGAAGGCCACCCGGTCGATGCCCGCGCGGCGTCGCAAGCAGGTCGACCCCTTGGAGCTCGCGGCCGGCGACCCCGTCGTGCACGAGCAGCACGGCGTCGGCCGATACGTCGAGCTCGTCAACCGCGTCGTGCAGGGCGCGGCCCGCGAGTACCTCGTGATCGAGTACGCGCCGGGCAAGCGCGGCCAACCCGGCGACCGGCTGTTCGTGCCGATGGACCAGCTCGACCAGGTCAGCCGGTACGTCGGCGGCGAGAACCCCACGCTCGACAAGATGGGCGGGGCCGACTGGACCCAGCGCAAGGCCAAGGCGCGCAAGGCGGTCCGCCAGATCGCCGGCGAGCTCATCAAGCTCTACGCCGCGCGACAGTCGACCCAGGGCTACGCCTTCGGTCCTGACACGCCTTGGCAGCGCGAGCTCGAGGACTCCTTCGCCCACGTCGAGACGCCCGACCAGCTCGTCACGATCGAGGACGTCAAGCGCGACATGGAGCGCACCGTCCCGATGGACCGGCTGGTGTGCGGCGACGTCGGCTACGGCAAGACCGAGATCGCGGTGCGGGCTGCGTTCAAGGCGGTCCAGGACGGCAAGCAGGTCATCCTGCTCGTGCCCACGACCCTGCTCGTCCAGCAGCACCACGCCACGTTCGCGGAGCGCTTCGGCCAGTTCCCCGTCACGATCCGTCCGCTCTCGCGCTTCCAGTCCGAGAAGGAGTCGAAGGAGACGATGGCGGGGCTCGCCGACGGCACGATCGACATGGTCATCGGCACCCACCGCCTGCTGCAGCCGGGCGTGCACATCAAGGACCTCGGTCTCGTGATCGTCGACGAGGAGCAGCGGTTCGGCGTCGAGCACAAGGAGGCGCTCAAGCACCTCCGCGCCGCCGTCGACGTGCTCTCCATGTCGGCGACGCCCATCCCGCGCACGCTCGAGATGGCGATCACCGGCATCCGCGAGATGTCCACGATCGCGACCCCGCCCGAGGAACGGCACCCCGTGCTCAGTTTCGTCGGCGCCTACGAGGACCGCCAGGTCGTCGCCGCGATCCGTCGCGAGCTACTGCGTGAGGGCCAGGCGTTCTACATCCACAACCGGGTGCAGAGCATCGACAAGGCCGTCGCCCGGCTCCAGGAGCTCGTGCCCGAGGTCCGCGTCGCCGGCGCCCACGGCCAGATGAGCGAGTCCGAGCTCGAGCGGGTCATGGTCGACTTCTGGGAGAAGCGCTACGACGTGCTGGTGTGCACCACGATCGTGGAGTCGGGCCTGGACGTCTCGAACGCCAACACCATGATCATCGAGCGCGCCGACGTGCTGGGCCTCTCGCAGCTGCACCAGCTGCGCGGCCGCGTCGGTCGGGGCAGCGAGCGTGCGTACGCGTACTTCCTGTACCCGCCCGACAAGCCGCTCACCGAGACCGCGCACGACCGCCTCGCCACGATCGCCCAGCACTCCGAGCTCGGCGGTGGCATGGCCGTGGCCATGAAGGATCTCGAGATCCGCGGCGCGGGCAACCTGCTCGGCGGGGAGCAGTCCGGCCACATCGCCGACGTCGGCTTCGACCTCTACGTGCGGCTGGTCGGCGAGGCCGTCGCGGAGTTCCGCGGCGAGACCGAGCCGCAGCGGCGCGACGTCAAGATCGAGCTCCCCATCGAGGCGCACCTGCCGACCGACTACGTGCCGAGCGAGCGGCTCCGGCTCGAGGTCTACAAGCGGCTCTCCGCCGTCGCGAACCTCGAGGAGATCGACGAGCTGCGCGCCGAGCTGGTCGACCGCTACGGCGAGCCCCCGGTGGAGACCGAGACGCTGCTCGAGGTCGCCCGCCTGCGCGTCGCGGTCGCCGGCGCCGGCGTCGAGGAGATCACGAGCGCCGGGCCCAACGTCCGGTTCGCGGGCCTCAAGCTGGCCGACTCCGCCCAGATGCGGATGCGCCGGATCTACCCCAAGAGCCTCTACAAGCCCACGACCGACACCCTGCTGGTGCCGCGTCCGCGCGAGGCCCAGGTCGGGGGCAAGCCCCTGGCCGGCCGCGAGCTGCTGGAGTGGACGCGCACCGTGATCGGCACCCTCGCCGCCTGAGCCCCCGCCCACCTCGGCGAGCGGTGAGATAGCGACCTCTCGTGCCCGGGGCGGTGCGGCAGCGACCTTTCGACCGAGCTGAAGCGTCGCTGACTCACCGCCCACGCGGCGGACGGGTCGCCACGTCACCGCCCGCTCGGCGGTGGAGAATGAGCGCATGACCCACGAGCCTCCCGTCGCCGGTGCAGCGCTCCTGGAGCTGGTCGAGGTCATGGACCGGCTGCGCCGGGAGTGCGCCTGGACGGCCGAGCAGACCCACGAGTCCCTCGCCCGGTACGTGCTCGAGGAGGCGCACGAGGTGCTGGAGGCCCTCGACGCCGGCGATCCCGACCAGCTGCGCGACGAGCTCGGCGACCTGCTCATGCAGGTCGTCTTCCACGCCCGAATCGGATCAGAGGCCAGCGGCGAGGCGCGATTCGACGTCGACGACGTGGCTCGCGGCATCACCGACAAGCTCCGCCGCCGCAATCCGCACGTGTTCGGTGACGGCACGGCCCGGACGCCCGCGGAGATCGATGCAGCCTGGCAGGCGGTCAAGGCGCAGGAGAAGCGCGAACGGGGAGGTCGGGCCTCCGTCCACGACGGCATCCCGGCCTCGTTGCCGGCCCTGGCGTACGCCGACAAGGTCCTCAAGCGGCTCGGCGATCCGGCGCCGGCCCGCGGGGACGACATCGGCTTGCGCCTCCTCGCCCTCGTGGCCGAGGCCCGCGCTGCCGGGGTCGACGCCGAGGAGGCGCTGCGCCGGACGGTGCGCACCCTCCCCGACGCGCCGGCGGGATGATCGTTCCGCCGAGCCTCTCCGGGCTGACGGGCCGGTGGCCCTAGGCTGGGTCCCGCACGTGACACCCCTTCTCTGAGGAGACCCATGGCCAGCATCGAAGCCGTCGGAGCACGCGAGATCCTCGACTCGCGCGGCAACCCCACCGTCGAGGTCGAGGTCGCCCTCGACGACGGCAGCATCGGCCGCGCCGCGGTGCCGTCCGGGGCGTCGACGGGTCAGTTCGAGGCCGTCGAGCTGCGCGACGGCGGCGACCGCTACGGCGGCAAGGGCGTCCTCAAGGCCGTCGAGGCCGTCAACGGTGAGCTCGGCGGCGCGATCGTCGGGTTCGACGCCGACGACCAGCGTGCGATCGACAACGCGATGAGCGACATCGACGGCACGCCGAACAAGGCCACCTACGGCGCCAACGCGATCCTCGGCATCTCCCTGGCCACGGCGCACGCCGCGGCCGAGTCGGCCGGGCTGCCGCTGTTCCGCTACGTCGGCGGCCCCAACGCCCACGTCCTGCCCGTCCCGATGATGAACATCCTCAACGGTGGCGCCCACGCCGACTCGAACGTCGACGTCCAGGAGTTCATGATCGCCCCGATCGGCGCCCCGACCTTCGCCGAGGCCTTGCGCCAAGGCACCGAGGTCTACCACGCGCTGAAGAGCGTCCTGAAGGCCGACGGCCTCTCGACGGGCCTGGGCGACGAGGGCGGTTTCGCCCCGAACCTGTCCTCCAACCGTGCCGCGCTCGACCTGATCGCCAAGGCGGTCGAGACCACGGGCCTCAACCTCGGCACCGACATCGCGCTCGCGCTCGACGTCGCCGCGTCAGAGTTCCACTCCGGCGAGGGCTACACGTTCGAGGGTGCCACCAAGACGGCCCAGGAGATGACCGACTACTACGCCGAGCTCGTCGCGGCGTATCCGATCGTCTCGATCGAGGACCCGCTCGACGAGGAGGACTGGGAGGGCTGGGTCACGATCACGTCCGAGCTCGGCCACCTGGTGCAGCTCGTGGGCGACGACCTGTTCGTCACCAACGTCGAGCGCCTGTCGCGCGGCATCGCCGAGGGTGCGGCCAACTCGATGCTCGTCAAGGTCAACCAGATCGGGTCGCTCAGCGAGACGCTCGACGCCGTGGACCTGGCGCACCGTGCCGGATTCACGAACATGATGAGCCACCGTTCCGGCGAGACCGAGGACACGACGATCGCCGACCTGGCGGTGGCCACGAACTGCGGCCAGATCAAGACCGGCGCCCCGGCCCGCTCGGACCGCGTAGCCAAGTACAACCAGCTCCTGCGCATCGAGGAGCTCCTGGGCTCGGCGGCGGTCTACGCCGGCGCCTCGGCGTTCCCGCGCCTGTCGGTCTGAGTCCGGTGGCGGGACCAGGCGGATCCACGGGGCCGGGCCGGGGCAGGACCCCCGGCCCGGCCTCGCGGGCGCGCGGTGCCGCTGGTCGCCCCACCAGGCCGTCCCGCTCGACGACCTCGTCGTCGGCGACGCGGCGACCGGGGCAGCGTGCGCCTCGGATCCCGAGCGGCGCGGGCGGCTCCCGGTTCACGACTCGCGCCGTGGTGCTGCTCGCCGTCATGGTGCTGCTGATCGCGTCGTACACGGCGTCGTTGCACACCTGGTGGCAGCAGCAGCAGGAGATCCGGGCCACCGAGGCCAAGATCGAGACGCAGAAGACCGCGATCGCCGAGCTCGAGGACGATGCGGAGCGGTGGGAGGACCCCGCCTACATCGAGCAGCAGGCCCGGGCCCGATTCGGGTGGGTCCTGCCCGGCGAGGTCGGCTACCGCGTCGTCGACGCCGACGGCGAGGTCGAGGGTGACGTGCCGCAGCTGGCCGAGCCGCCCAGTGCCAAGGCGCCGCAGTGGTACGAGAAGCTGTGGGACAGCACGAAGGTGGCCGGCCAGGAGCCGGTCGAGCCCACGGCCCCCGCGGAGGGTCCGAGCGAGCCCCTGCTGCCGGAGAGCCCGTGACCAGCCACTTCACCCGTCCGGCCGGCGCGGTGCCGCCGAGCGAGGCCGACCTGGCAGCGATCCGCGACCAGCTCGGACGCCCCGCGCGGGGCGTCGTGACGATCGCGTCGCGATGCCCGTCCGGTCACCCGAACGTCGTGATGACCGAGCCGCGGCTGCCGGACGGGACGCCCTTCCCCACGCTCTACTACCTGACGTGTCCTCGCCTGGCCGGGGCGATCGGCACGCTCGAGGCGGCCGGGGTGATGGCCGACATGAGCCAGCGGCTGCTCGAGGACGATGAGCTGGCGGCGGCGTACCGCGAGGCGCACGGCTCCTACCTGGCCGAGCGCGAGGCCATCGGCCACGTGCCGGAGATCGACGGCATCTCGGCCGGCGGCATGCCCACCCGGGTCAAGTGCCTGCACGTCCTGATCGGCCACGCGCTGGCGAAGGGGCCCGGGGTCAACCCGCTCGGCGACGAGGCGGTCGCGATGCTCGGCGACTACTGGGGCAGCTCGAGCTGCGCCCCGCAGTCACCCGCCACGTCCGCTGGGTGAGGTGCGCCCTTCGAGGCTCCCTTGTACCTCGTCGCACCTCACGCGGCGGGTGGCGCCCGCCATCCGATGGTTGAGGTGCGAGTGCGCCCTGGCGCGCGAGCCTCGAAACCATCCGTCACGTGAACGCTGCGGCCGGACCGGGCGCCCGGCCCCGACCGCCCGTCACTACTGTGGACGTCATGAGACGCGTCGCGGCGATCGATTGCGGGACCAACTCGATCAGGCTCCTGGTCACCGATCTGGGCCCGGACGGGAAGGCCCACGACCTCGTCCGCGACATGCGGATCGTGCGCCTGGGGGAGGGAGTCGACCGCACCGGACGACTCGACCCGACCGCGATCGAGCGCACTGTCACGGCGACCCGCGAGTACGCGCTGACGATCGGCGAGATGGGGGTCGACGCGGTCCGCTTCTGCGCCACCTCCGCCGCACGCGACGCCGAGAACGCCGATGACTTCCGATCCGCGATCCGGTCGGTCCTCGGCCAGGAGCCCGAGATCCTCAGCGGCGACGCCGAGGCGCGGGCCTCGTTCCTCGGTGCGACCTCCGAGCTGGGCCCGGATCCCGCTCTCGTGGTCGACATCGGAGGGGGCTCGACCGAACTCGTGCGCGGTGCCGACGGCGAGGTCCACTCGGCCGTCTCGCTCGACATCGGCTCGGTGCGCCTGACCGAACGCTTCCTCGCGAGCGACCCGCCGTCGATCACCGAGATCACTGACCTCGTCGACCACCTCGACGCGCTGCTCGCCCCGGCCGTCGCCGGGTGGGAGCCGGTCGACCGGTTCATCGGGGTCGCCGGCACCGTCACGACCGTCGCGGCGCACGCGATGCAGCTGTCGACCTACGACAGCGACCGGATCCACGGAGCTCGTCTGCCGGTCGACCAGGTGCGCGAGGCGTGCATCTCGCTGGTGCGGCTGCCCGTCGTGGATCGCCGTCACCTGCCGTTCATGCATCCGGGCCGCGCCGACGTCATCGGCGCGGGTGCGCTGATCCTCGACCGCCTGCTCGAGCTCGCCCCGCTCGCCACCGACGAGGTCGTCGTCAGTGAGCGCGACATCCTCGACGGCATCGCGCGAGGCGCAGCCGACGCGGCCGGCACGAATTGACTTTCCAACTCGGAATGTTATTGTCTTTCTGTAACGGAAAGTCAATCCGAGGAGGGTCTCCATGAGCGAGTCCACGCATGACACCGATGCCCTGGACCCCAGCGACGAGGCGTCACTGGAGGCCGTCGCGGCCGCGCGCCGTGCAGCAGCCGATCGCCTGGTCACCCCGTGGTGGTACCACCCCATGCTCGGCGCCCTGCTGACCGGCTACGCCGTCGCGATCGCCCTGGGGAACACGTGGGTCCTGCTCGCCGGGGTCGCCGCGTCCTTCGCCGGGCTCGTCCTGCTGGCCGGTTCGTACCGTCGCAAGACCGGCATCTGGCTCTGGGGCAACCAGAACGGCCCGGCCTCCCGCTGGGCCTACGTGATGGGCGCGGTCGGCGGCCTCGGCGTCCTCGCCGCGATCCTGCTCAGCTACACCGACGTGTCCGACGTCTGGGTCTGGGCTGTCGCCGTCGTGATGGGCGTCGTGATCGTGCCGATCGGCCGCAGGTACGACCAGGTTCTCCGGGCCGATCTGCGGGGCGAGCTGTGACCCAGGCCGGTCCGGCGCCGGCGTTCGACGAGGTCATCCACGCGCCACTGCGTCTGAGGGTCTGCGCCTTCCTCGACGCCGTCTCGTCGGCGGAGTTCAGCGCGCTGCGCGACGTGCTCGAGGTGGCGGACTCCGTGGTGAGCAAGCACCTCAAGGTCCTGACCGAGGCCGGGTACGTGAAGCTCGAGAAGCCCACCGGACGCGGCAGGGTCCGGACGTGGGTCCGGCTGACCGAGGAGGGACGCCGTGCCTACCGCGGACACGTCGCGGCGCTGCGGAGCATCACCGCCCCCACGTCGCCTGACTAGGCTGACGCCGCTCCCGTAGCCCAATCGGCAGAGGCAGACGGCTTAAACCCGTCCCAGTGTGGGTTCGAGCCCCACCGGGAGCACCACCGGCGCTTCGCATGGTCTTCCCTGTGGTCGCCCGGTCTGCTCCCGCACTCAGCGCGGATGTGGCAGGCTCTCACGCTGTGACCGAAGGCCCGACGCTGCGACCCCAGGGCCCGACCTCGTGGTGGTTCTTCGTGCTGATGTCGGGTACGCCCGCCTGGATGCTCGCCGCGGGCCTGGCGGAAAACTCCGACTGGCGCGTCATGTTCGGGCTGGCCTACTTCTCGTTCCTGCCGGCTCTCATCGCGCTGGACCGCCAGCAGGCTCAGCGACGCCTCGACCGATGACCTCGGTACGCTGACCGGCCGGCGTCGCGCACCGGACGTGAAGGCGTCTCACCCGAGGCGCACGGCGGTGAGGTCGTGGATCTCCCGCCCGGCGTCGATGCCCTTGGCCTCGAACCGTGTGAGGGGACGGCCGTCCCAGCGGTCGCTCCGGCCGCCCGCGAAGTCGGGGGAGCCGGCCACGACCTCGGCCATCTGCGTGGCGTACTCGGCCCAGTCGGTGGCCATGCGCCAGACCCCGCCGGGCCGCAGGACGCGGGCCGCGAGCGCGGCAAACTCCGGCGTGACGAGGCGTCGCTTGTGGTGCTTCTTCTTGTGCCAAGGGTCGGGGAAGTGCACCCACAGCTCGTCGACGGAGGCCTCCGGGATCATGGTCGTGAGCGCCTCGGCGGCATTCACGACCGCCATGCGGAGGTTGGTGAGCTCGCCGTGCCGCACCCCGATCAGCGTCTGCGCGACGCCCGGGACGTAGACCTCGAGGCCGAGGAAGTCGGTCCCGGGCGACTGCGACGCCGCGTGCACGATGACCTCGCCGCGGCCGCTGCCGATCTCGACGACGAGGGGCGCCGTGCGGCCGAACTCGGTCGCGACGTCGAACCGGTGCGCCGGGTGCACCGACGTCGAGGGCCCGTCCTGGGGGACCTCGAGCACGATCCGCTTCGCGAGCAGGTCCCACGCCTTCTGCTGACGCGGGTTCAACCGGCCGCCGCGGCGGGTGAAGGAGACGGGCTCGGTCCGGAAGGCCCGGTCGGCAGAATCTGGACGGGTGTCGGCCGAATCGGACATGGTGCGCACCTTATCCAGCGCGCCACGATGGCTCCATGAAGGCCATGGCATGACGAGCGACGTGATCGAGCCCGACGACAAGGACTGGACCTGGGTCCTGCGCGAAGCGTGCCCCGAGTGCGGATTCAACGCCGCCGACGTGGACCCGACCGGCGTCGGACCGGTCATCGGCACGCACGTCGAGCGGTGGCAGAGGATCGTCGCGCGCCCCGACGCGGGAGTGCGTCCGCAGGCCGACCGCTGGTCCGACCTCGAGTACGCCTGCCACGTCCGCGACGTGTTCACGATCTTCGCCGGGCGCCTCGACCAGATGCTGGCCGAGGACCCCGCGCACTTCGCCAACTGGGACCAGGACGCCGCAGCGCTGGAGCGCGACTACGCGCACGCGGACCCGGCGCAGGTCGGGCGGGAGCTGGCCGTCGAGGGCGCCGCGCTCGCGGCCACGCTGGCCCGCGTGGGGGAGGGGGACTGGGCACATCGGGGCCTGCGGTCCAACGGGTCCGAGTTCACGACCGCGACCCTCGTGCAGTACCTGCTGCACGACCTCGAGCACCACCTCGTCGACGTCGACCGCTGAGCCATCCGCGGGGCGCTCGACTCCCCGATCCCGTTGCGCACAGAAACCGCGCAGTCGGGAGCAAAACCCCAGTAGCGTGCGTTGTATAGGGTGAACCCATCAGGCTCGATGATGCGAGCCGACCTCCCGGAGGGAATCATGCACAGCTCGAACCCCGTCTTCTCCCGCAACGAGAGCTACAACGGTCGCTCCTCGTCGGTCCAGACCGACCCGTCGCAGTGGACCATCGACACCAACGCTCAGCCGGGTTACGCACCGCCGTCGGCCGCCACGAGCGACCGCATGACGATCGACTCGGTCGTCGAGAAGACCGCCATCACGCTCGGCACCGTCATCGCCGCGGCTGCGGTCGCCTGGGTCGTCATCGGCCAGATCCTGGTCGAGGGTCGCTTCGGGCAGGCGGTCGTCGATCAGGACGCGGTCAACACGGCCTACATGTTCGCGATCGGTGGTGCGCTCCTCGGTTTCGTGCTGGCGATGGTGAACTCCTTCAAGAAGATCATCAGCCCGGCGCTCGTCATCGGGTACGCCGTCGCCGAGGGCGTCTTCGTCGGCGCCTTCTCGAAGATCGTCGCGACCTACGTCGGCGACGTCAGCATCGTCTTCCAGGCGATCGTCGGCACCTTCGTGGCCTTCGGCGCGACGCTCGCGGCCTACAAGTTCTTCAACATCCAGGTCACCGACAAGTTCCGCAAGGTCGTCACGATCGCGATCTTCGCCTTCGCCGGCGCCACGGTCGTCAACCTGCTGCTGTCGCTCACGGGCGTCGTCGACAACGGCGGCATCCGCGGCTTCAACACGCTCGGACTGGTGGTCTCGGCCTTCGCCGTCGTGCTCGCGGTCCTGATGCTCGTGCTCGACTTCGACTACATCGAGAAGGGCGTCCAGGCCGGTCTGCCGAAGCGCGAGTCCTGGCGTGCGGCCTTCGGCCTCACGGTCACGCTCGTCTGGCTGTACATCGAGATCCTGCGCATCCTCGCCATCCTGCGGGGCAGCGACTGATCCTCGGACCCGTCCGAGACGAACGCCCCCGACCGGTTCCCCGGTCGGGGGCGTTCTCCGTCGTGGGCGAGGGCTCAGCGCAGGCGCCGCAGGACGCCCGCCCAGCGGCCGGCGCGACGCACCTCGGTCCCGGAACGCTGCGAGGCCTCCTCGGCGGCCTCCTCGACCGGCATCATCTCCTCGGTCTCGCCGGGGTGCTCCTCCAGCGGCTCGCTGCGCCGCTCGTGGATCGCGTCGGCGAGCGAGGGCAGCAGCGCCCGCGCCATCGCGGCGTAGCCCGAGGCGGAGGGATGGAACCGGTCGTCGCCGAACATCAGGTCGTGGTGCTCGCGGATCAGCGACGCCAGCAGCGAACCGAGGGAGACCGTGCGGGCCCCGGCCTCGATGGCGCCCACGGTCTGCAGGCGAGCCATCCGCCGGCTCTGCAGCCGGGCGATGCTCCGCAGGGGCTGCATGAGCGGCTTGACCGTGCCCAGGTCGGGGCACGTTCCCACGACGACCTCGGTGCCGGCGGCGACGAGCCGGCTGATCGCGACCTGCAGGTCGTCGACCGCCCCGGTCATGGACTTCAGGTGGGTGACGTCATTGGCGCCGATCACGATCACGGCGACGTCGGCCCCGAACTCGAGGCCACGGTCGACCTGGTCGGCCAGGTCACTGCTCTCGGCGCCCACGACGGCGACGCTGTGCACCTGGACGGGACCCTGCACCAGCTGAGCCAGTCCCCAGCCCATGAGCGCCGGGGGCGTCGTCATCTGGGTCTGCATGCCGTAGCCCACGGCGGCCGAGTCGCCCAGCACGAGCAGGCGCACCGTGTCGCCCGACAGGTTGTCGCCGTACAGGCCGTCGGGTGACGGCGGCCGGGCGTCCGTGACGCCGATGAGACGACGGGCCAGCACGGTCTCGCCGAACAGGAAGCCCACCGACGCACCGACGGCGCCGGCGGTCCCGAGGGCGGTGGTGGCGGCCACACGTCGACTGACACGCATGGGGCCACCCTAGTGACCGGGTCCGTCGGGGGCGCGTCGGAGCCATGGCCGATGATGGGTGACATGCCCGACACCGTCCCGAACCTGCGTGACCTCCACGGGATCGCGATCGACGGCGGGGTGGTGGCTCCCGGGCGTCTGCTCCGGAGCGCGGCGCCCGCCGTCGGCGACGCCGTCCCGGCCGGGGTGCCGTGGCCCCCCACCGCCGTCGTCGACCTGCGCTCGGCCAGCGAGATCGAGCCCGAGCACCCGCTCGCCGAGCACGCGGCGATCCATCGTGTCCCGCTCCTGGGTGCGCTCCGCCCGGGAGCGGCACGGGCCAGCGACCTGACCGGCCTCTATCGCGTGGTCGTCGACTCGGCCGGCCCCCTCCTCGTGGACGTCGTGCGGGCCGTCTCCGCCTCGCCGGGGCCCGCCCTGGTGCACTGCGCAGCCGGCAAGGACCGCACGGGCATCTCGGTCGCCCTGTCGCTGCTGCTCGCGGGCGCTGCCGTCGACGATGTCGTGGCCGACTACCTCGAGACGGCGCGGCACCGCGACGCGATCGACGCGCGACTCACCGCGTCCGCGGGCCACGACCACCGCCAGACGCTGCCCGCCTCGTTCTTCGAGACCAAGGCGGAGGCCGTGCTCTCGGTCGTGGACGTCTGGGCCGCCCACGACGGCGGGGTCCAGGGCTGGTTCGAGGCCGCCGGCGGCACGTCGGACGACGTCGCCCGCCTCCACGGTCACCTGCGCGGTGACACCATGGAGCCATGAGCGAGTTCTTCCCGGTCCCGTCATGAGCGGGCGCCTCCAGCTGGACGACTCCGGTGCCGAGACCCTCGAGGCCCGCGAGGTGCCGCTCGGCGGCATCCGGGGCATCACGGTGCACCGCACGCTCCCGCACCGTTCCCGACCCACGATCGGCGCCTGGTGCTTCGCCGACCACTTCGGACCCACCGACGCGCGCATGAACGTGCTGCCGCACCCGCACACGGGCCTGCAGACCGTCACGTGGCCCATGGCGGGGCGGATCCGGCACCGCGACAACCTCGGCTCCGACGTCATGCTGCAGCCCGGTGAGCTCAACCTCATGACCTCGGGCGACGCGGTCTCGCACTCCGAGATCAGCGACGCCGACGACCCCACGCCGATGTCCGGGGTGCAGCTGTGGGTCGCGCTGCCCGACTCGCGGCGCCTCGGACCGGCCGACTTCGAGCATGTCCCCGACCTGCCGCGGGTCCAGGGGCGCGGCTGGGACGGTGTGCTGGTGGTGGGCGACTTCGCCGGTGAGTCCTCGCGCGCCACGGTGTACACGCCGCTCGTGGGCGTGCAGATCTCCCTGCACGACCCCGACGTGGTGCTCGACCTCGACCCCTCGTTCGAGTACGGCGTCCTGGCCCTCGACGGCCCGGTCGAGGTCGACGGCACCACGGTCGGCCACCGCGCTCTTCGCTACCTCGACGGCGGCAGTCGCGTGCACCTCGACGGCCCGGGCCGCACGGTGCTGCTGCTCGGCGGTGAACCGTTCGCGGAGAAGCTCGTGATGTGGTGGAACTTCATCGCGCGCGACCACGACGAGATCGTGCAGGCCCGCGACGACTGGATGGAGCGCCCCGTGGGTGGCCGCTTCGGTCGGGTCGAGGGCCACGGCGAGGAGCTCGTCCCGGCCCCCGAGCTCCCCAACGTCCGCCTCCGCCCCCGGGTGCGCCTCAAGTACTAGCCAGATCTCCGGTGGTTGAGGTGTGAGTGCCGCCTGCGGCGCGAGCCTCGAAACCTCGGATGGTTGCGGTACCCCTTTCGAGGCTCGTTCGTTCCTCACTCGCACCTCAAGGGGCGGGGCTGTGTCCACAACTGGCTCTCGACATACGTTGCCGTATTGAGATACCGTCGGTATCGGAAGATGTGACGTGGAGCACCGAGGAGCACGCATGAGCTGGATCAACGGCAAGGTCGCGGTCGTGACGGGCGCGGGATCGGGCATCGGCCGAGCCCTGGCGCTGGAGCTGACCCGGCGCGGCGCGACCGTGGCGATCAGCGACGTCGACGTCGCCGGTCTGGAGGCCACGGCCGAGCAGGTCCGCCAGATGGGCGGAACGGTCCGGTCGGACGTGATCGACGTGTCGCAGCGCGAGATCGTCGAGCGCTACGCCGACGAGGTCGCCGCCGATCTCGGCCGCGTCAACCTGGTGATCAACAACGCGGGCATCGCCTACTTCGGCAACGTCACAGAGATGCCCTACAAGCACCTCGAGCGCGTCATGGACGTCGACTTCTGGGGCGTCGTGAACGGCACCAAGGCGTTCCTGCCGCACCTGGAGGCCTCGGGCGACGGCCACGTCGTCAACATCTCGAGCGTCTTCGGCCTCTTCGGGGTGCCGTCCCAGAGTGCCTACAACGCAGCGAAGTTCGCGGTCCGCGGCTTCACCGAGTCCCTGGCCATGGAGATGAAGATGGCCAACAAGCCCGTCTCCGTCACCTGCGTGCACCCGGGCGGCATCAAGACCAACATCGTCCGCAACGCCACATCGGTCGACGAGCGCGCCGACGAGAAGAGCGCGATGAGCGCCCAGTTCGACAAGGTCCTCGCCCGCACCACACCGGCCAAGGCGGCCAACGTCATCCTCGACGGGGTCGAGAAGAAGAAGGTGCGCGTGCTGATCGGCGCCGACGCCAAGGTCATCGACGCCTTCGTCCGCATCGCCGGCCCCCGCTACCAAGGGGTCGTGCGCTGGGCGTCGGGCAAGTCCGGACTCTGACGTGCAGAACGACTGGGGCGGGCAGTCCTTCGCACATCCTCCGGGTCGTCTCCCGATCGTGGGCGACGGCCGCTCGGTCGATCCCTCCCGCCCCCTGAAGAGCATGGTCGGTCACGCTGAGAAGCTCGGTGAGCCGATCTTCGAGATCCAGGTGTTCGACCAGAAGTTCGTGTTCGTCGCCAGCGCCGAGCTCGCGGCCGAGATGTGCGACGAGCAGCGCTTCGTCAAGGTCCTCCCGCCTGCGGTCGAGGCCCTGCGTGAGTTCGCGGGTGACGGCCTCTTCACGGCGCACTCCCACGAGCACAACTGGCGCCTGGCGCACGACCTGCTGCGTCCGGCCTTCACCCGCACCGCGATGCAGTCCTACCACCCGGTCATGGTCGAGACGCTCGACGAGCTCTTCGACTACTGGGAGCGGCTCGACGGCCCGGTCGACGTCTCGCGCGACATGACCAAGCTGACGCTCGAGACCTTGGCGCGGGCCGCGCTGAGCCGCGACTTCGCCTCGTTCGACGGGGTCGACCCGCACCCGTTCGTGGCCGCCATGATCACGGCCCTCAAGAGCGGACAGCGCATCGCTACGCTGCGCACGGCCCCCGGCGGGCGCCTGGCCGTCCGGCGCATCCGCAGGAAGGCCAAGTCGTCCCAGGACTACGTCGACGAGCTCCTCGACGACATCATCGCGACCCGCCGGGCCCAGCCGCCGTCGGAGCACGACCTGCTCGGCATCATGCTCAGTGCGCGCCATCCCGAGACGGGCGAGCAGCTCGACGACACGAACATCCGCCACCAGATCCTGACGTTCCTCGTGGCGGGCCACGAGACGACCTCGGGAGCCCTGTCGTTCGCGCTGTACTACCTCTCGCGCGACCCGGAGGTCCTCGCGAAGGCCCACGCCGAGGTCGACGCGGTGCTCGGGTCGGACCGGGACACGGTGCCCACGTTCGAGCAGGTGCCGCAGTTCCGCTACCTGCGTCGCGTGCTCGACGAGGCGTTGCGACTGTGGCCCACGGCGCCCGCCTTCGGGCGTGGTCCCCGCGAGACCACGACGCTCTCGACGGGGCACGTCATGCGGCCCGAGGACTGGGCCATCGTCCTGCTCCCCGCGGTGCACCGCGACCCGTCCGTCTGGGGCGACGACCCCGAGCGGTTCGATCCCGACCGCTTCCTGCCCCAGAACTCCCGGGGCCGACTGCCGCACAGCTACAAGCCGTGGGGCACGGGGGAGCGCTCGTGCATCGGGCGGCAGTTCGCCCAGCAGGAGGCGATCCTCGTGCTGGCCCGGCTCCTGCACCGGTACGAGATCACGGGCGATCCCGACTACGAGCTCGACATCGCCGAGCGGCTCACGATCGTGCCGAAGGGGTTCGAGCTGCGACTGACCCCGCGGACGCCGAACGCCGACTCCGAGGATCAGCCCGCTGACGACTCCGGTTCCGACGATGGATCCGACTCCGGGGATGCGCCGAGCGACGTGTGCCCGGTCTCGTCGACGGACCAGAACGGGTTGAACGCCACCTCCCAGAGGTGCCCGCCGGGATCGGTGAAGTAGCCGGAGAACCCGCCCCACTCGGTCTCGGTCGCGGCCTTCGTGACCGTCCCACTCGCCTGCTGGGCGAGGTGGAGGACCTCCTCGACCTCGTCGTGGGTGCGGGTGTTGTACGCGAGCGCGAACCCGCTGAATCCGGCGGGACCGTCGGGCAGGCCGGCGTCCGTGGCGAGCTCGGCGCGGTCCCAGATCGCCAGGACGATGCCGGGCAGCTGGTAGTGAGCCGACGCGCTCGTTCCTCGCGCTCGCTTCTGCAACTCGCCAGAGCGAGTCGCAGGCGGCTCAGCCTCGCTTCGCTCGGCCTGTGGTCACCGCACGAGACTGAGTCGTTGCTCCATGCGTCCACGTTAGGCCCCGAGGTGGCTTCGAGGCTCGGGCGCCAGAGCGCCCTCGCACTGGGGGCACCTCCCACGACGGAGTCGTAGGGGGACAGCCACCGGTGGTTGAGGTGCGAGGAGCTCTCGGCGACGAGCCTCGAAACCTTGGCCGAGTCAGGCCTGCTCGACCTCGGCGACGGCCGGGCCGTCGCTGATCGTGATCCGCGTGGGCTCGGTGCCCGCGTACACCCCGGCGACGCGGACGTGCAGGACGCCCTTGTCGTAGTGGGCGCTGACCGCGTCGGCGCCCACGTGGCCCGGGAGACCGAACGAACGGCGGAAGCTGCCGTACCGGACCTCGCGGACCGAGCGCCGCGTGGAGTCCTCGGCGCGGTCGTCCTTGCGCTCGCCGGCAATGACGAGGCGCTGGTTCGCGACCTCGACCGAGACGTCCTCGGCGACGTCGACGCCGGGCAGGTCCAGGCGGACCACGACGTCGTCACCCTCGCGGACGGTCTCGGCGGTCGGGGTGAACGCCAGCGGCTCGCCGGTCGGGACGGTCGGGCCGCCGAACGTGGAACGCACGAGGGAGTCGAACTCGGCGAAGAACGGGTCGCGGCCGCGGAAGCGGGTGATGGTGCTCATGGGGAACCTCCGGTGAGTAGTGGCCGACCACCGTGGTCGGTACCAGTCATAACTTGAGTCTGATCGACTCAATTCCCTTGAGCAAGGCGCGTTCACTACTGGCGAACGCGCGGGTCCGAGACGCACGACGCCCCGCCCTCCGGACGGAGGACGGGGCGATCTGCGGGCGGCCGGTCAGGCGTAGCTGACGCCCGTGGCGTGCAGCGGGCAGTAGCCGTGCGGGTTCCGCACGAGGTACTGCTGGTGGTAGGCCTCGGCGTAGTAGTACTCGTCGAGCGGCTTGATCTCGGTCGTGATCGTGCCGTAGCCGCTGGCGGTCATCTTCTGCTGGTAGTGGTCGCGCGACGCCTCGGCCTTGGCCTGCTGCTCCGGGGTCGTGGTGAGCAGGATCGAGCGGTACTGCGAGCCGCGGTCGTTGCCCTGGCGCATGCCCTGGGTCGGGTCGTGGTTCTCCCAGAACGTCGCGAGCAGGTCGTCGTAGGACAGGACGCTCGGGTCGAACACGATGCGCACGACCTCGGCGTGGCCGGTACGCCCGGTGCACGTCTCCTCGTACGTCGGGTTCGGCGTGTAGCCGCCGGCGTAGCCGACCGTGGTCGACCACACGCCCGGCAGCTGCCAGAACGTCTGCTCCTCGCCCCAGAAGCAGCCGAGCCCGACCACGGTGACCTCGAAGCCGTCGGGGCCGTCGGTCTCGAGGGGGTTGCCGGTGACGAGGTGGCGGTCGCCGACCAGGTGCGTGCGCGACGGGCGGCCGGGCAGGGCGTTCTCGCGGGCGGGCATCTCGCTCTTGCGGGTTCCGAAGATCATGGGGTCCATCCTTCCGTCTCGGCGCGGGGGCCACGACTCGGCCGTCGCGGCGCACACGCCTCGACACTCACAACGCGTCCAGGGGGCTGACTGTTCCGCCGGTAGTCTCGGGCGCATGAGTGCCCGCTACCAGGTCCCGATCGGGATGGAGATCGCCACGGCGTGGGCCTGGCGGCTCGTCGTCATCGCCGGCGCGGGCTTCGGACTCCTCTGGCTCCTGCAGTACTTCTCCGAGATCACGGTGCCGATCACGATCGGCCTGCTCGGCACGGCACTCACGATCGGCGTGGTCGACACGCTCGAGCGGCGTGGAGTGCCGCGCCTGCTCGCGACCCTGGTGGTCGCGATCCTGATGCTGGTGACCCTGGCCGGCCTGGTGATCCTGGTGGGCCAGCAGCTCTCGACCCAGGTCGACGAGCTGCGCTCGAGCATCGTGGCCGGGATCGGCGAGATGCGTGACTGGGCCCGCAATGGGCCGCTGGGCCTGAGCGACGACGACCTCAACCGCTACGTCACCGAGGTGCAGGACACGATCGCCGGCACCGGGCGGGAGGCCGTGATCGACCAGGCCACGGCCGTGGGCATCTCGCTGGCCCACTTCGTGACCGGCTTCTTCATCGCGCTCTTCGCCGCGGTGTTCTTCCTCTACGAGGGCGACCGCATCTGGGCCTGGGTCGTCACCCTGTTCCCGCGCGACGCCCGGGCCCGCGTCAACTCCTCGGGTCATCGAGCGTGGGAGTCGCTGACGAGCTTCGTGCGGGCCACGGTGCTCGTGGCGCTCGTCGACGCCCTCGGCATCGCGCTGGGCGCCTGGCTGCTCGGCGTGCCGCTCACCTTCGCGATCGGGGTCATCGTGTTCCTGGGCGCCTTCGTGCCCATCATCGGCGCGTTCGCCTCCGGCATGGTGGCCGTGCTCGTCGCACTCGTGGCCCAGGGCCCGTGGACGGCGCTGTTCATGTTGCTCGTCGTGATCGGCGTCCAGCAGCTCGAGTCGCACGTGCTGCAGCCGTTCCTGATGGGCCGTCTCGTCGCGGTGCACCCGCTCGCCATCATCGCCGCGATCGCGGCCGGCATCACGGTCTCGGGCGTCGTCGGTGCCCTCGTGGCGGTGCCGCTCGTCGCGTGTCTCAACGGGGTCGTGAAGCACCTAGCCGAGGAGGCGGGCAATCCGCTGCAGCCGGACGGGCTGCCCGAGGACCTGCCACCGGACGCTCAACCGTCCGATGCCGGGTCGTCCGATGCCGGGTCACCGACGGAGCAGGCGTGAGCGAGAGCGCACCGCCTCCGACCTGGGCCGGTGTCGAGGCGGCCGCCGAGCTGCTGGCGGGCGTCGCCGAGGAGACCCCGCTCGCGCACTCGCGGTGGTTGAGCGAGCTCACGGGCACCGAGGTCCTCCTGAAGTGCGAGAACCTCCAGCGCACCGGGTCCTTCAAGCTCCGCGGCGCCTACACGCGCATCTCCCGGCTCTCCGAGGCCGAACGCGCGGCGGGCGTCGTGGCGGCGTCCGCCGGGAACCACGCCCAGGGCGTCGCGCTCGCGGCGCAGATGCTCGGCATCCCGGCCCGGATCTTCATGCCCGAGGGCGCGGCACTGCCCAAGGTGCAGGCCACCCAGGGCTACGGGGCCGAGATCGAGCTGGTCGGCGTCGACGTCGGAGCCAGCATCGCCGCCGCGCAGGAGTTCTCGGCCTCCACGGGTGCCGTCATGATCCACCCGTTCAACCACAGCGACATCGTGGTCGGGCAGGGCACGGTCGGGCTGGAGATCCTGCGCCAGCTGCCCGACGTCGGCACGGTCCTCGTGCCCGTCGGCGGTGGCGGTCTCGTGGCGGGCATCGCCCTGCTGCGCGAGGTCCGACCGGACGTCCGCATCGTCGGCGTCCAGACCTCGGCCGTGAGCCCCTACGTGCCGTCGCTCAGCGCCGGCAGGCCGCTGCTCGTGCCGGGCCTGCCGACGATGGCCGACGGCATCGCCGTGGCCGAGCCCGGCGCCGTGCCCTTCGCCGTCGTGGCCGACCTCGTCGACGACGTCGTCACGGTCAGCGAGGAGTCGCTCAGCCGCGCCCTGATCGGGCTGCTCGAGCGCGCCAAGCTCCTGGTGGAGCCCGCCGGGGCGGCGGGCGTCGCGGCCCTGCTGGACCACCCCAAGGACTTCCCGGGCCCGGTCGTGCCGGTGCTGTCCGGAGGCAACATCGACGCCCTGCTGCTGCTCGAGGTGATCCGCCACGGACTCAAGGCCGCCGGACGGTTCCTGAGCTTCCGCGTGCACCTCACCGACCGGCCGGGCGAGCTCATGCGGCTGCTCACCGACCTGGCGTCGATGCAGGTCAACATCCTCAACGTGGTGCACGACCGGGCGTCGGAGTCGCTCGGCGTGGGCGAGGTGGAGGTGCGCCTGCAGGTCGCGACGCGCGGCGCGCGCCACGCCGACCGGGTTCTCGACCAGCTGGCCAGCCGGGGCTACCGCTCGGTCTGAGTGCCCGTTCGGACGGCGCCGGGTCGGCCGATCAGAACGGGATCGCCTCGACGATCTCGACCGTGATGGTCGAGCCGTTCGGGGCCTCGTAGCTGGCGGACTCGCCGGCCTTCTTGCCCAGCAGTGCGGCGCCGAGCGGGGACGTGGGGGAGTAGACGTCGAGGTCGACCGCGCTGTCGAGGCTGAGGACCTCGCGCGAGCCCAGCAGGAACGACTCGGTGTCGTCGTCGCCCTCGAAGCGGATCGTGACCTTCATGCCGGCCTCGACGACGCCGTCGTCCGCCGGCTTCTCGCCCACCTCGGCGCGGCCGAGCATGTCCTCGAGCTGTCGGATGCGGGCCTCGGTCTTGCCCTGCTCCTCGCGCGCGGCGTGGTAGCCGCCGTTCTCCTTGAGGTCTCCCTCGTCACGGGCGGCGGCGATCTTCGACGTGATGTCGGCGCGCACCTCACCCTTGAGGTGATCGAGCTCCTCGCGGAGACGGTCGAGGGACTCCTGCGTGACCCAGAGGGTCTCGGTGCCAGTCGGCTGCGTCATGGCGAACTCCTTCAGAACAAACGGAACCCCGAGCTCCCGGCTCGGGGTGAAGTTCCCAGCCTACCAGTCAGTCAGCGACTTCGCACGAGCGAACGACGGCCGTGACAGCCCTGTCCGTGGTCGTCAGGGTCAGCCCCTCGCGCACGATCTCGCGGTCCGACGGCGGGATCGTGACGGTCTTCTCGCCGACGATCGAGTGGTCGAGCGCCTGGGCGTAGACGCTGCACGTGACGGCCGTGGGCTCCGGGCGGATGACCTCGAGCTGGACGTCGATCTGGGTGTCGGAGACCGCCTCGAAGGAGTACACCTCGGTGGAGATGGGCCGGGGCTGCAGCGCGATCCAGGCGGCCCACGCGATGCCGACCGCGATCCCGGCGCCGGCCACGACCCACCACAGCCAGCGCGGTGAGGTGCGGGTGCCGTAGCGGTCGGCGAGATCGGTCATGCCTCCAGTGTCTCAGGCGCGTGCCGTCCTCGCCGCCCACGGCCCGGCACCCCTGCTCTGTCCTCGCCGCCCACGGCCCGGCACCCCTGCTCTGTCCTCGCCGCCCACGGCCCGGCACCCCTGCCCGGGGTAGTTGCCCAGGATGGGGATACTGGACTCCGTGGACGAACAGCTGCGCCTCATGCACGTGCACGCGCACCCCGACGACGAGTCGAGCAAGGGGGCCGCGTCGACGGCCCGATACGTCGCGGAGGGAGTCGACGTCCACGTCGCCACCTGCACCGGCGGCGAGCGCGGCTCGATCCTGAACCCGAGCTTCCAGCACCCCGGCATCGAGGACGACCCCGAGCTGATCACCGAGATCCGGCGCGAGGAGATGGAGCGGGCACGCGACATTCTCGGCGTCACGCAGGACTGGCTCGGCTGGGTCGATTCCGGCTGGCCGGAGGGCGACCCGAAGCCGCCGCTGCCCGAGGGCTGCTTCGCCCTGGTGCCGCTCGAGGAGGCCGCGGCACCCCTCGTGCGCCTCATCCGTTCCTTCCGGCCGCACGTGCTCACCACGTACGACGAGAAGGGTGGCTACCCGCACCCCGACCACATCAAGTGCCACGAGATCAGCGTCTTCGCCTACGAGGCGGCCGCCGATCCCGAGCTCTACCCCGAGCTGGGCGAGCCGTGGCAGGTCAGCAAGCTGTACTACCAGGGCGGCTTCACCCGCGCTCGCCTCGAGGCGATCGGCGCGGCCATGGAGGAGCGCGGGCTCGAGAACCCCTACGCGGAGTGGTTCAAGGACCGCGATCCGGACCGTCTGCGCGACGAGCGCATCACGACCCGGGTCGAGTGCGCGGAGTACTTCCACGTCCGAGACGCCGCGCTGATCGCGCACGCGACGCAGATCGACCCGGACGGGTTCTTCTTCTCCGTGCCGCGGGAGGTGCAGGCCGAGGCGTGGCCCACCGAGGACTTCGAGCTCGTCGCCAGCTTGGTGCCCACGACCCTGCCCGAGGACGACTTGTTCGCCGGCCTACGCTGATCGCATGTACGACATCGCGAGCAGCGTGCTCGAGGCCGCTGGTGCCTTCGTCACCGCCACGGGTGGCGAGCGCCGGGAGCTCGACCCCGACATCGTCAAGCCCGGATGGATCGCGCTCGCCATCTTCCTGGCCATGGCGGTCGCGCTCGCCCTGCTGATGTGGTCGTTCGCGCGGGTGTCGCGCCGCGCCCGTCAGCCCTGGGAGGGCGACGAGCCCGAGTCCGGCGACGTCCCCGCAGGCAGCAGCCAAGCCGACCGCGACATCTGAGCCGGCCCAGGCCCGGCGTCGTCAGGCACCGCACGGCATCCGGTGCCTAGGCTCGGGTCATGGAGCCGACGCCGAACGCCCGCACGGTGGAGTCGTACGAGGACATCGCCGTCGACTACGCCCGCGAGACGTCGGGCCAGGGGGTCCTGGCCGGTGCCGTGACTCACCTGGCCGAGGCGGTCCCCGCGGGCCAGGTGCTGGAGATCGGATCCGGTCCGGGCTGGGACGCCGACCGACTCGAGGACGCGGGACTCAGGGTTCGTCGCACGGACCTCACGCAGGCGTTCATCGACCTGCAGCGGGCGCGCGGCAAGGAAGTCGACCGTCTCGACGTCATCTATGACGAGCTCGGAGGTCCCTACGATGCCGTGCTCATGCTGCACGTCCTCCAGCACGTCGAGCCGAAGGATCTGGCCCCGGTGCTCGGCAAGGTCGCCGACGCTCTGCGCCCGGGCGGCCAGTACCTGGTCTCGGTACCCCGCGGCGAGGGCAGCGGTTGGGAGGTCGGGGAGTCGGGCAGGTCGTACTACCGGGCACTGCGAACCGAGGACGAGCTCCTCGACGCGCTGCGCGATGCCGGACTCGCGCCGGTGTGGACCGATCGGTCGCCCGAGGACGGCGGGTGGCTCGTGGTGATGGCTCGACGGGGCGTGGCGGGTCGCTGAGCCCTGCCGGAACCTGCAGCGCACCGGGCGCGTGCCTCGCCCTTGGACGTCGGGGGACCATGGGTGGGTGAACCGGCTCGCCGACGCGCAGTCCCCGTACCTCCAGCAGCACGCCGGCAACCCCGTCGACTGGTGGGAGTGGAGCGACGAAGCCTTCGCCGTCGCGCGCGAGCTCGATCGCCCCGTGCTGCTGAGCGTCGGCTACGCCGCGTGCCACTGGTGCCACGTCATGGCGCACGAGTCCTTCGAGGACGCTGCCACGGCGGACTTCATGAACGCCCACTTCGTCAACATCAAGGTCGACCGCGAGGAGCGGCCCGACGTGGACGCGGTGTACATGCGCGCCACGCAGGCAATGACGGGCCATGGCGGCTGGCCCATGACGTGCGTGCTGACCCCCGAGGGCGAGCCCTTCTTCGCCGGCACCTACTTCCCGCCGGAGGCCACGGCCAACGCTCCGGCGTTCACCCAGGTCCTGCAGGCCCTCGCCGAGGCGTGGAGAGAACGTCGCGACGAGGTCACCACGGTGGGGCGCGACGTCGTCGCCCACCTCCAGGACGCGCGCGACCCGGGCGGTGACCTCCTGTCGACCGACGACCTCGACGAAGCCGTCGCGACCCTGGCGCGCACGTACGACGCGGAGGCGGCCGGCTTCGGCTCGGCGCCGAAGTTCCCGCCGTCGATGGTGCTGGAGTTCCTGCTGCGCCACCACGACCGCACCGGCGCGCAGGCATCGCTCGACATGGTCGACGCGACGTGCACCGCGATGGCCCGCGGCGGCCTCTACGACCAGCTCTCCGGCGGTTTCGCGCGCTACAGCGTCGACCGGTACTGGCGCGTCCCCCACTTCGAGAAGATGCTCTACGACAACGCCCTGCTGCTGCGCGTCTACCTGCACTGGTGGCGGGCCACCGGGTCGGCGCTGGCGGAACGGGTCGCCCGGGAAACGGCAGCCTTCCTGCTGCGCGAGCTCCGCACGGACGAGGGTGGCTTCGCCGCGGCGCTCGACGCCGACAGCGCCGACGCGAGGGGCGACGTCCACGAGGGCACGTTCTACGTCTGGAACCCGAACGACCTGATGCGGCTGCTCGGCGCGAAGGACGGGGCCTGGGCGGTCAGCCTGCTGGGCGTCACGGGCGTCGGCACGTTCGAGCGCGGCTACTCCACGCTGCAGCTCCACGAGGATCCCGATGACCAGGAACGGTGGGAGCGGGTCCGTGCGGCGCTGCTCGGGGCCCGTGCCCGACGCACCCGCCCCGCGCGCGACGACAAGGTCGTGGCGTCGTGGAACGGCTGGACCATCACCGCGCTGGTCGAGGCTGGGGTCCTGCTGCAGGACCCCTCGCTCACGACGGCGGCGATCGAGGCGGCCCAGCTCCTGGTGCGGGTGCATCTGGTCGACGGGCGGCTCGTGCGCACCTCCCGCGACGGCGCGGCCAGCCGGAACGCCGGTGTCCTGGAGGACCACGCTGCGGTGGCCGAAGCCTTTCTGGCGGTGCTCGGCGTCACGGGCGACGCGGTCTGGCTCGAGCGCGCGCTGGCGCTGCTCGAGCGGGTGGTCACGGACTTCGCCGATCCCGAGGGCGGCTTCGTCGACGCGCCCGGCGACGGGCTCGTGCTGGCGCCGCGCGACGTCGCTGACAACGCCTATCCGTCGGGTGTCAGTGCGGCGGCGACCGCCTTGCTCGCTGCCGCGGCGGTCACGGGCGACGGGCGCTGGCGCGACGCCGCCGAGCGAGCGGTCGAGTCGGCCTCGCCCACAGCGCACGCAGCACCTCGCTTCGGCGGGCAGACGCTCGCCGTGGCCGAGGCGATGCACGCCGGCCCGGTTGAGGTGGCCGTGGTGGGCGCGCCCGGCGAGCGCGACGCGATGTTGCGGGCGGCCTGGTCGCTCACCTCGCCCGGCGCCGTCGTGGTCGGCGGCGAGCCCGGGCTCGACGTCCCCCTGTTCGCCTCGCGCACGACCCGCGACGACCTCCCTACCGCCTACCTCTGTCGCGGCTTCGTCTGCCAGACCCCCGTCACCGATCCCGACGCCCTCCCCACCCTCACCTGAGTGCCGCTCGCGAGAGACTTTGTTGGTGGCGAGGAGAGACTTTGTTGCCGCGCGTCAGCAACAAACTCGCTCCTGACCACCAACAAACTCTCTCGTGACCACCAACAATCTCTCTCGCGAGCGGTACGGGTTGAGGGGTCAGCGCTGGTCGTAGGCGAGCAGGCTGATGCCGATGTAGTGCACGACGAACGCGGCGATCGTGAGGGTGTGGAACACCTCGTGGAAGCCGAACCAGCGGGGCCACGGGTTGGGCCACTTGAAGCCATAGACCACCGCGCCGAGCGTGTAGAGGGCGCCGCCGACGACCATCAGCACGATCACCGCCGTGCTGGCCTCGTCGACGAACTCGCCCCAGTAGAGGACCGCGGCCCAGCCGAGCGCCACGTAGAGCGGCACGTAGATCCACCGCGGTGCGCCGACCCAGAACACCCGGAACAGCATGCCGATCACGGCGCCACCCCACACGATGCTGAGCATGACGATCGCGTGCTCGGTGCTGAGCAGCAGCAGCGAGAACGGGGTGTAGGAGCCAGCGATGAGCAGGAAGATGTTGGCGTGGTCGATGCGCTTCCAGACCATGCGGCCCTGCTCCGACCAGGTGCGCGTGTGATAGATCGCGCTGCAGCTGAAGAGCAGCAGCGCCGACACCATGAACACCGCGGCACCGGCGCGGACGACGACGTCGTCGGCGAGGACCATCATGACCAGGAACGAGATGAACGACAGTGGCGCGACGGCGGCGTGCAGCCAGCCGCGCAGCCGAGGCTTGATCTCGTCCAAGGTTTGGGGAAAACGACCAAGGACAGGCTCTTCGGTGATCGAGCTGGTCTCCGGCATGGCGTTAGATTAGCCCCCATGGGTCTGAGCTCCCTCGCGTACGGGACGTACGAGCGCCGCCTCGCGCGGCGGCTCGATCCGCAGCGGACCCCTCACCACATCGGCGCGATCGTCGACGGAAATCGCCGGTGGGCCAAGGATTCCGGGCGCGACCTCGAGAGCGGCTACCACGCGGGCGCCGCGAAGATCGACGAGTTCCTCGGGTGGTGCCACGAGCTCGGCGTGCGCATCGTCACGTTCTGGGTGCTCTCGACCGACAATCTGCAGCGGTCCGAGGCCGAGGTGCGCAGCATCCTGGGGGCCGTCGAGGAGCTCGTCGAGCGGCTCGCCGACGACGGCCGCTGGAACCTGCGCCTCATCGGCAGCCTCGACCTCCTGCCGGCCGAGTCGGCCGCTCGCCTGAAGCGCGCGATCGAGGCCAGCACCGGCACCGAGCTCCAGGTCAACATCTGCGTCGGCTACGGCGGACGCCAGGAGCTCACCGACGCGATGCGCTCCCTGCTTCTGGAGGAGTCCTCGAAGGGACGCTCGCTCGAGGACGTCGCCAGCACCCTCGTGGTCGACGACATCGCCGAGCACCTCTACACCAAGGGCCAGCCCGATCCCGACCTCGTGATCCGCACCTCGGGGGAGCAGCGACTCTCGGGCTTCCTGCTGTGGCAGAGCGTCCACTCGGAGTTCTACTTCACCGACGTGCTCTGGCCGGCGCTGCGCCGGGTCGACCTGCTGCGCGCGGTGCGCTCCTACGCCAACCGCGAGCGCCGTTTCGGGGCGTGACGCGACTCGTCCCTCGTCGCTCCGCCGGCTCGTTCCTCGCCGGCGCCGGGCTGCGCCCGGGTCACTGCCTCGCCTACGGCTCGGCCCGTGGTGCGGCCATCGCCTCGGCTCCGGTCCAGGCGTGCGCTCAGAGTTCACGCGGGTGAAATGTGCCACTCAGCGTGTCGCCGCTCCCGGGCGCGGGTGCGGGCGTAACTTGCGAGTGTGTTGATGCTCGCCCCTGAGCCAGACCGCCCCACTCGCACCGACGACTAGGGCCGGCGCAGGGCGCGCGCGGGCTCGGTAGGGAGAACAGCCATGGCTGTCCACGAGAACCTGCGACGCACGTACGTCATCGACACGAGCGTGCTCCTGGCGGATCCGGGGGCCCTGACCCGGTTCCACGAGCACGAGGTCGTCGTGCCCGTGGTCGTGATCACCGAGCTCGAGGCGAAGCGACACCACCCCGAGCTGGGGTACTTCGCCCGGTCGGCGCTGCGCTACCTCGACGACCTCCGGGTGCAGCACGGCACGCTGGATGCGGCCCTGCCGATCGGTGATGAGGGCGGCACGCTCCGGGTCGAGCTGAACCACATCGACTCGTCCTCCCTCCCGGCGGGATTCCGCCTCGGTGACAACGACACCCGCATCCTCAGCGTGGCCAAGAACCTCGCCGACGAGGGGCGGAGCGTCACGCTCGTGTCCAAGGACCTGCCGATGCGCGTCAAGGCCTCGGCGGTCGGCCTCGCGGCCGAGGAGTACCGCGCCGAGCTGGCGCTCGAGTCGGGCTGGACCGGCATGCGCGAGCTCGAGGTCGACGTCGCCGACCTCGACACGCTCTACGAGACCGGCTCGCTCGAGCTGGAGGAGGCCGCCGAGCTGCCCTGCCACACGGGCCTGGTGCTGCTCAGCGACAAGGGCAGCGGACTCGGGCGCGTCCGGGCCGACAAGAGCGTGCAGCTCGTCCGCGGTGACCGCGAGGCCTTCGGCGTCCATGGCCGGTCGGCCGAGCAGCGGGTCGCGCTCGACCTCCTGCTCGACCCGGAGATCGGCATCGTGTCCCTCGGGGGCCGGGCCGGCACCGGCAAGTCGGCGATGGCCCTGTGCGCGGGGCTCGAGGCGACGCTGGAGCGCGGCCTGCACAAGAAGGTCGTGATCTTCCGGCCGCTCTACGCCGTCGGCGGCCAGGAGCTCGGCTACCTCCCGGGCAGCGAGTCCGAGAAGATGGGCCCGTGGGGCCAGGCGGTCTACGACACGCTCGGCGCGGTGACGTCACCGGCCGTGATCGAGGAGATCCTGGATCGCGGGATGCTCGAGGTGCTGCCGCTGACCCACATCCGGGGTCGCTCGCTCCACGACTCGTTCGTCATCGTCGACGAGGCGCAGTCACTGGAGCGCAACGTGCTCCTGACCGTGCTGTCGCGCATCGGCGCCAACTCCAAGGTCGTCCTGACGCACGACGTCGCCCAGCGTGACAACCTGCGCGTCGGACGCCACGACGGTGTCGTGGCGGTCGTGGAGAAGCTCAAGGGGCACCCGCTGTTCGCCCACGTCACCCTGACGCGCTCGGAGCGGTCGCCCGTGGCCGCGCTGGTGACGGAGATGCTCGAGGACGTCACGCTCTGACGCGTCGGCACCCTCACGACACGGTCCGTCCGGTCGGTCTCGGCGGACCGTGTCGTGTGCCACAGTGGTCCACGTGACCAGCCGAGGGAGGGGGCACGTCGCCGTCGTGACGGCGGGCGCGCTCGTCATGGGGAGCCTGACGGCGTGCGCCTCCGGGGCGCGCGACGTCGACCCGGGCGAGCCCACGACCGTGCGCTGGTACGTCGACGACGCCCCCCGCTACGCGGCACTCGCCCGGACGTGCAGCGACGGCTCCGCCGGCGAGTTCCGTCTGGAGCTCGTCGAGGCGCCCTCCCACCCGACCGAGCGACGGATCGACCTGCTGCAGCGTCTCAGGACCGGCGACGAGCTCGACGTCATCGGCCTCGACACCGCCCTGGTCGCCGAGCTCGCCGCGTCCGGGTTGCTCGCCGACCTCGCCGACTCCGACGCCGACGACCTCACGGAGGGACGCACCGAGGCGTCCGTCGAGGCCGTCACCGTCGACGGCACGGTCGTCGCGGCCCCCTGGACCTACGAGCCCCAGGTGCTGTTCCACCGAGGGTCGACCGCCGAGCGAGCCGGCCTGGACATGACCGCGCCGGTCACCTGGAACCAGCTGAGCGGCGGTGCCGACCGAATCGGCGGATCCCTGCAGGTCGCGGGCACGACCACCGACTGGGTGCGGGCGCTCGTCGCCGGCGCGGCCGACGAGGAGACCGCGGATCTCGACGACCTGCTCACGGGGCTGGCGGGGGCACCGGGCGAGACCGCCGGAGGCGTCGTCCGCACCTACGCCGCGTCCGACGTCGGGCCCGGTCCCTCGCCCGACGCCGCCTCGGCGTTCGTGGCGCCGGGCGGTGCGTTCCTCGTCGGACCTGCCTCGCTCCTGCGCTTACCGGGCCTCGCGCCGGTCGTCGGGGAGCTGCAGGTCGCGCCGTACCCGCTGGCGTCGGCCTCCGCCCAGACGTCGCGCTCGCCCCTCGGCGGGACCGCGCTGGCGGTCGCCGGCACCGCCGTCGACGAGGACGTCGCCGTCGAGGCGATCACCTGCCTCACGGCGGCCCGGGCCCAGACGTCCCTGGCCACGACGACGGGGCACCTGCCCACCCTCACCGAGGCGCTCGGGTCGACCGAGGTCGCCTCGGCCTTCGGCGACGACCTCGCGGTCGTGCGGGAGGCCCTCGACGGGGGCGTCCCGGAGCCGGTCGCCGCGCAGGCCCACCTCGTGGCCGCGGCGATCGAGGCGGGATGGGCGCCCGTCACGGACGTGCGGACCACCACTCCGGCGAGCTCGGCCGGCGAGGCCCGCCGCCTGCTGGACGGTGGTCTGGCGTGAGCACGCTCGAGGTCGTCGACGCGAGCCGTCGCGCGACGCGCGGCCAGCTCGGTCGAGGGGCCCCGGGGCTCGTGCTCCTCGGCCTCGTGGTGCTGGTGCCGCTCGGCTGGCTCGCGTGGCTGTCGCTGCACGACGCCGGCCCCGGCTCGACGGGACCGTGGGTCGGTATCGACCACTACGTCGCGGTGCTCGGATCGTCGTCGTGGTGGACCGCCATCGCCACCACTGCGGTGATCACCGCAGGGCTCGTGGTCAGCCAGCTCGTGCTCGCCCTGGCGTTCGCGGTCGCTCTCTGGCACCTCTCGGTGCTGTGGTGGCCCCTGCGCTTCCTCGCCCTCGTCCCGGCCGGGATCGGGCTGGTCGTGGGCGCCGAGGCCGGTCGGGCCGCGGTCGACGGCGGATTCCTCGCGACGTGGTTCGACCTGGACGGCAGCGGCGCCTCCGCGGCCCTGGTCGGGGTCGTGCTCGGGGAGCTCTGGCGTACCACCGGGCTGGTCGTGGTGCTGGTCCACGCCGGACTGGTGCGCGTCCCGGCGCCGCTGCTCGACGCGGCCGTGGCCGACGGTGCGACCCCGTGGCAGCGGTGGCGGCGGGTGGTCTGGCCCGCGCTCACCCCCGCGCTGGTCGGCATCGTCATCTTCCGACTGCTCGACTCGTGGCGCCTGCTCGACGGTCCGTGGCTCGTGCGCGAGGAGGGCTCGTTCCGCACCACGGCCTCGGCCGTCGTCGCCGACAACGCCTTCGGCACGTTCGCGACCGGCCCGGCCGCTGCGGCCGGAGTCGTGCTGGTTGTCCTCGCCCTGCTGCTCGCCACCCTGGCGCTGGGCGTCGCGAGGCTGGTGAGGGCGCGATGACCCCCACCATCCCGTCGGTCCGCTCGAGGCTGTCGGCCGCCCTCGTCGCGTTCGTGGTCGGCTTCGGCCTGGCTAATCTTGCGATCTTCACGATCCCACCGCCGGACCAGGTCCTCTGGGTCGTGGTCGCGGGGGTCCTGATGCTCACGAGTGCCTGGGGCGTGCTGGTCGCCGACTCGCCGCGGCGGGTGTCGGTCTGGGCCGTGCTGGGCGCCGAGGCGTTCGCCGTTTTCACGCTCGTGCCGCTCCTGTGGTTGGTCGCCCTCACGACCGGTGGCGGATCGACCCCCACGTCGCTGTGGCCCGAGGTGTGGAGCGGGAGCGGGTTCCGTGAGCTGGCCGACGACGCCGTCCTGCGCGAGGCCGCGGTCCTGTCGGTCGCGGCTGCAGGTCTGGCCACGCTCCTGGCGGCGCTGCCTGCACTCGGACTCGCGCTGCTGCTGGTCCGCTCGCGCTGGCGGTTCCGCCGCTTCGTCCGCGTCGCCGCGGGCACGGCCGCACTGCTCCCCGCCGTCGCGCTCGCGGTGGGGGCGGGTGACCTCGTGCTGCGCGCCGACCTCGTCTCGTCGCCCCTGCTCCGGGTCACGATCGTCCAGCTGGCGATCGCCGTGCCGCTGGCGACCTGGGTCTTCGTGACGGCACTCCACGCGGCGCCGTGGAGCCTCGTCGAGGCCGCGCGCGTCGACGGGGCCCGGGGGCGCACCGTGCTCGTGCGCGTGCTGCTGCCCACCGTCGGCCCGGCCCTGCTCGTGGGTCTGGCGCTGACCGTCGTCGTGACCGCCCAGGACCTCGCACTCGCCACCTCCGTCACCGGGTCCCAGGCCACGACCTTGCCCGCGGCGCTGTTCGACCGGGCCCGAGATCCTGGATCCGTGGCCGTCGTCGCGGCCACGGGTCTGTGCTGGGGCGTTCCCGTCGCGGTGCTCGCCCTCGTGGCACCCCGCACCATCACCCGTCTTCTGGGAGGGTCGTACCGATGAGTTCCCTGCAGCTGCGCGGCGTCACCGTCGCCGGACCCACCGGTCCACCGCTCCTCGACGCCGTCGACCTCGACGTGGCCGACGGCGAGTCGGTCGCGGTCATCGGCCCCTCGGCGGCCGCCCGCACGGCGCTCCTGCGCACGATCGTCGGCCTGCAGGCACCCGACGAGGGCGAGATCCTGATCGACGACGTCGACGTCGCGGGTCGTGCTCCCCGCCGACGCGACGTCGCGATGGTGTTCGCCGACCATGCACTGCACCCGCGCCGCGACGTCCTGGACAACCTGACCTTCGCCGCCACGCTGCGTCGCAAGCACGACCGGGCCGAGCTGGCCGACCGCGTGGAGCAGGTCGTGGACGACCTCGCGCTGCGGGACGTGCTCGACCTGCGTCCGGACCGCCTCGGCACCGACCAGCAGCAGCGGGTGGCGATCGGGCGCAGCCTCGTGCGCGACGCCAGCGTGTGGCTCTTCGACGATCCGTTCGCGGCGCAGTCCGAGCGGGTCCGTCCGCACCTGCGGTCGGTCGTGCTGCGCTGGCAGACCGATCGCGACCGGACGTCGTTGATCACGACGTCGTCGGTCGACGAGGCGCTGAGTCTCGTCGGTCGCGTGGCGGTGCTGCACCAGGGGCGGATCCGCCAGGTCGGCTCCCCGCAGGAGCTCTACGACGACCCGGCCGACATGTTCGTCGCGGGCTACCTCGGATCGCCGCCGATGAACCTGCTGCCCGCGTTCCGCGACGGCGACCAGCTCGTCACCCCGCTCGCGACGATCCTGGTCGACGACCGGCTCGAACGCGCCATCGGCGACCGGCCGGTCGTGATCGCCGGCATCCGACCCGAGCACTGCCTCGACGCGACCCGCGGACCGGTCGACGTGGTCGGCGGGGTCGAGTTCACGACCAGGGTCGACGACGTCGAGTGGCGGGCCCGGTCGCAGTACGCGTTCCTGGGCTTCGACCTGGACCCGGCGCTCTCGGAGGTCCTCGACGAGGTCGAGGAGATGTTCGAGTTCGACCTCTTCCAGAACTTCCTCGTGGCCCAGGTGCCGACCGAGACGCCCGTGCGAGCCGGGCAGTCGTTGCACGTGGTCGTGCCGCACGCGGCCATCGCGCTGTTCGACCCGGACACGGGCGAGAACCTCACGCGGTGAGGCCGCGGCTCATCGGCGGAGCCGTGGCGGGCCTGTCGGCGCTGGCCTACGGGATGCTCGCGCTGCGCCACCACGCCCGCTTCGAGGTGCGGTCGTGGGACCTCGCGATCTTCGAACAGGCCATCGCCGGCTACGCACGGCTCGATGCGCCGATCGTCGACGTCAAGGGGCCCGGCTTCCACGTGCTGGGCGACCACTTCTCCCCGATCACGGCGCTCACCGCGCCGGTGTACCGGTTGCTCCCCGGGCCGCAGACGCTGCTGCTGGTCCAGGTGCTCCTCGTGGCCTGGGCGCTGTACGTCGTCACGGCGCTCGCGGTGCGCCGCCTCGGTGCCGTCACGGGGACGGTCCTGGGGGTGCTGTGCGCGACGTCGTTCGGGGTGCAGTCCGCGATCGACGCCGAGTTCCACGAGGTGGCCTTCGCCGCGCCGCTGCTGGCGCTGGCCGGTGCGGCCTGGGTCGAGCACCGGTACACGGCCGTCGCGGTGTGGTCCGTGCCGCTCGTGCTGGTCAAGGAGGACCTCGGCATCACGGTCATGGTCGTCGGCGCTCTCCTGTGGTGGGCCGGAGAGCGAAGGCTCGGTGGCCTGACGGCCGCCGCGGGTCTCGTGGGATTCGTCGTCGCGGTCGTCGTGGTGCTTCCGGCCTTCAACGACGCCGGGTCGTATGCCTACACCGGCAACCTCGGCGGCAACGCCGGGCTGGTCGACACAGTGCTCGCCGAGCCGGGCACCAAGCTCGGCGCGCTGCTCCTGACGCTCGCGGTCACGGGCTTCGCGGCGCTGTGGTCACGGTGGGTGCTCGTCGTCGTCCCGACGTTCCTCTGGCGGTTCGCCGGCGACGTGCCGACCTACTGGGGGATCGAGTGGCACTACTCCCTGGTGCTGATGCCGGTCGTGTTCTGCGCAGCCGTGGAGGCGGTCGAGCGGCTCCCGCGACTTCGGTGGCTCGTCCCGATCGGCGTCGGGGTCTCGGCCGTGCTCCTCGTCGGATCTCCACTGCGCGAGCTCGCCGATCCCGAGACGTATCGCGACACCCCTCGCGCCGCCGCCGCGCGGGAGGCGATCGACCTGCTCCCGGAGGGCGCCTCGGTCGAGACCGACATCGCCCTGCTCAGCCACGTCGTGACCGATCACCGGGCCTACTGGACGGGCACGATCGGCGATGTCACCCCGGAGTACGTCCTGTTCGACACGCGCGTGGGGATCGGCTCGCCCCTCGAGCCGACGACGTGGGCGCAGACCGTGCACGGCGGGCAGTGGGTCACGGTCTACGCCGACGAGGGGATCGTCCTGGCGAAGCGGGAACGCTGACCGACGTCCGTGGTGACGGACCAGCGGCCACGGACCGGGGGCCCGAGGTGCCGGTTCGGGTCAGCTGACGGTTCCCGGCCTGATGTGCGCGCAAAGTCAGCCAGAAGGGGTGTCCCGAGAGGTGTTTGCGCGCACATCTGGGGGAGGCGGTGGGCCGAGGGCCGCCTCGGCCCACCGCGTCTGGTCCATGCCGCTGGTCCGGGCACGACGGCGAGCGGTCACGTGATGGTTGGTGCGAGGTCGGCTCAGGGGTGGGTCATGCTCATGACGTCGAGAGCCGTGTCGAGCTGCTCCTCGGTGAGCTCGCCGCGCTCGACGTACCCCTCCTGGAGCACGACCTCGCGGATCGTCTTGCGCTCCTTCACGGCGATCTTGGCGACCTTGGCCGCGTTCTCGTACCCGATGTGACGGTTGAGCGGGGTGACGACCGACGGGCTCGACTCCGCGAGCTCGAGGCACCGCTCCTCGTTGGCGGTGATGCCGTCGATGCAGCGGTCGGCCAGCACGCGCGAGGCGTTGCCGATCAGGCGGATCGACTCCAGGATGTTGCGACCGATGACGGGCAGCATGACGTTGAGCTCGAACGAGCCCGACGCCCCGGCCGTGGCGATCGTGGCGTCGTTGCCGATGACCTGGGCCGCCACCATGAGCGTGGCCTCGGGCAGGACGGGATTGACCTTGCCGGGCATGATGCTCGAGCCGGGCTGCAGGTCGGGCAGGTTGATCTCGCCCAGGCCCGTGCGCGGGCCCGAGCCCATCCAGCGCAGGTCGTTGCAGATCTTGGTGAGGCTGACGGCGATGGTCCTGAGCTGGCCCGAGAGCTCGACGAGACCGTCGCGGGCGCTCTGCGCCTCGAAGTGGTCGGAGGCCTCGGTGATCGGCAGGCCGGTGCGCTCGGCGAGCAGCTCGATGACGCGCTGGGGGAAGCCGATCGGGGTGTTGATGCCCGTGCCGACCGCGGTACCGCCGAGCGGCACCTCGGCCGCGGCGGGCAGCGCGGACTCGACGCGGCCGATGCCCTTGCGGATCTGCGCCGCGTAGCCGCCGAACTCCTGGCCGAGCGTGACGGGCGTGGCGTCCATCAGGTGCGTGCGGCCGGACTTCACGACGGTCGCGAACTCGTCGGCCTTGCGCTCCAGGCTCTGCGCCAGGTGGTCGAGGGCCGGCACGAGCTCGTTCGTGGCCGAGGCGGTGGCGGCGACGTGGATCGAGGTCGGGAACACGTCGTTGCTCGACTGGGAGGCGTTGACGTGGTCGTTCGGGTGCACCTCGCGGCCCAGGGAGCGGGTGGCGAGCGTGGCCAGGACCTCGTTGGTGTTCATGTTGCTCGACGTCCCGGACCCCGTCTGGAAGACGTCGATCGGGAACTGGTCGTCGTGCGCGCCCGAGGCGACCTCGTCGGCCGCGGCGACGATGGCCTGCGCCACGTCGGTCTCGAGGATCCCGAGCTCGGCGTTCGCCGAGGCGCAGGCGGCCTTGATCTGGGCCAGGGCCTTGATCTGGGCGGACTCGATGGGCGTGCCGGAGATCGGGAAGTTCTCGACGGCGCGCTGCGTCTGGGCTCGCCAGAGGGCGTCGGCCGGGACCCGGACCTCGCCCATGGTGTCGTGCTCGATGCGGTACTCAGTCATGAGCCGCACCCTACTCACCTGTGGGGGAGTCGCCCGGAGAGGATCCAGTACGTCTCGTCGCGGCCCTGCAGGGTCACGGGCACCGCGGTGCCCGTGACGTCGTGGAGGTGCTCGGCGAACGTCCCGCGGAGCGTGCGGGAGTCGGCCATCGACCACACCGCCAGGACGCCGCCGGGGCGGAGCGCCGCGACACATCCAGCGATGAACTCGGGGCCGTAGATCGCCGCGTTGCCGGGGTGGACCAGGAAGTCCGGCCCGTTGTCGACGTCCAGGCAGATCGCGTCGAGACCGTCCGCCGGGAGCGTCCGCACGACCTCGGCGACGTCGTCCACCACGACCTCGAGCCGCGGGTCGTCGATCGGCCCGGCTCCCGCACCGTCGGCGACCGCCTGGACGACCTCGGGATGCAGCTCGGCCACGAGGACGCGGGTCGCGCCGCCGTCGATCAGGGCGCGTGCGGTGTAGCCCAGGCCCAGGCCGCCCACGAGGACCTCCCGCGCGCCCGACCGGAGCACGTGGTCGGCGAGGAGCCGCTCGGAGCTGGTCTCGACGTCGTCCATCACGAACACGCCGTTGACCCGCAGCTCGGTGGCTCCGTCGGCCCGACGGCGCACCACGACCTCGTCCATGCAGGTCACGGTAGCGAGACGGTGGCGCCTGATTGCAGGCGCGGGAGGGACACGGCCGCCAGATAGGTGCATCAGGCAACGGGTGTTTTCAGAAAGTTCGACCGAATGCGGCGATTCGCTTGCGAGTGGACTGTGGCGTGGGACACACTCTGGCACGACGTGTGACGCCGGTCACGTGCCGAGGGAGAGGTGGGATTCCGGACGTGTTGAGCGTGAAGAATCTCGAGGTCGTCTACGACGACGTCGTGCTGGCCGCCAGGGGAGTGTCCCTGGAGGTGCCCGACGGCAAGATCGTCGCCCTGCTCGGGGCCAACGGCTCCGGCAAGACCACGGTCCTGCGGGCCCTGTCCGGGATGCTCGACATCCACGAGGGCTCGATCCGCAAGGGCGGGGTCTACCTGGGCGAGGAGGACATCAGCCACCTGAGGCCCACGGCGCTCGCCAAGCGCGGCGTGCGCCACGTGCTCGAGGGCCGGCGGGTCTTCAAGGAGCTGAGCGTCGAGGAGAACCTCCGCGTCGGCGCCCACGTCGCCCGCAAGGACCTCAAGACCAACCTGGCCCGCGTCTACGACCTCTTCCCCCGCCTGCAGGAGCGTCGCTCCGGCCAGGCCGGCTACCTCTCCGGCGGCGAGCAGCAGATGCTCGCGATCGGACGCTCGATGATGTCGGACCCGCGCTTCCTGCTGCTCGACGAGCCGAGCCTGGGGCTCGCCCCGCTCGTGGTGGCGCAGATCCGCGACATCATCGTCGAGATCAACGCGCAGGGCACCGGGGTGCTGCTGGTCGAGCAGAACGCCACGATGGCCCTTCAGATCGCGCACCACGGCTACGTCGCCGAGACCGGGCGCATCGTGATGGACCGTCCTGCGGCGCAGCTGCTCGCCGACGACGACATCCGCGAGTTCTACCTCGGCCTCGGCTCCGAGGGTGACCGCACGAGCTACCGCGACCTCAAGCACTACCGACGTCGGAAGAGGTGGGCGTCATGAGCGAGCGCTCCCCCAAGCACTCCGCTGCGCTGCGTGCAGGGCGGTGCCCCCAGCGAGCGAGCAATCGGTATCCGGTCATGACGCCGACGCTTATCGTGGCGCACTTTCCCGAGGCGTGGGCGTCATGACGACCACGACGACGGCTCCCGCGGGCGGGGCGCACGCGGCGCCGCGCGAGCCGGTCCTGAAGGTCGAGGACGTCCAGCTGTCGTTCGGTCAGGTCACCGCGATCGACGGGGTGAGCTTCGAGGTCCTCCCCGACGAGCTCTTCGCGGTCATCGGCCCGAACGGTGCCGGCAAGACCTCGATCTTCAACGTCATCTCGGGCGTCTACCGACCGCAGAAGGGCCGGCTGACGCTCGACGGCAAGCGCCTGGACGGTGCCCGGCCGGCGGCGATCGCCCGTCGTGGCGTGGCCCGCACGTTCCAGAACATCGAGCTCTTCGCGAACCTCACCGTGATCGACAACCTGATGCTGGGACGGCACCAGCACATCGGCTACGGCACGCTCTCGGCACTGGCCTGGCTCGGCAAGGCCCGCCGGCAGGAGCTGATCCACCGGCGTGCGGTCGAGGAGCTCGTCGACTTCCTCGGTCTCGCCGCCTGGCGCGCGATGCCGGTCGGCCTGCTGCCCTACGGCGTGCAGAAGCGAGTCGAGCTGGGCCGGGCCCTGGCGATGGAACCGCGCCTGCTGCTGCTCGACGAGCCGGTGGCCGGCATGAACCTGGAGGAGACCGAGGACATGGCACGGTTCATCTCCGACATCCGCGGCGAGCTGGGGGTCTCGATGATCATGGTCGAGCACGACATGCCCCTGGTCATGGACCTGGCCGACCGCGTCATGGTGCTCGACTTCGGGGTTCCGGTCACCACCGGCACTCCGGCCGAGGTGCAGCGCGACCCCCGGGTCGTCGCGGCCTACCTCGGCGGCGACCTCGACCCGATCGCGGAGGCCCCGCCGGCCGGGGGCGACACCGTGACCGGCGAGGCCGAGCAGGTGCGCCCGTGACCGCCGTGCAGACGGCGCCCGACGCCGTGCACGTCGCCGACACCATCGTGACCCGGGTCCGTGACCGGGCCGTGCGCCACCCGCACGGCATCGCGATGCGCCGCAAGGAGTACGGCGTCTGGCAGGAAGTCACCTGGGCCGAGTACTGGGACCTCGTGGTCACGGTCGGGCACGGCCTGCTCGCGCTCGGCGTCGAGCCGGGCGACCGGGTCTCGATCCAGTCCGAGAACCGGCCCGAGTGGCTGATCCTCGACCTCGCCACGGTGGCCGTCCGCGGCACCACGGTTGGTCTGTACCCGACCAACCCGGCCGCCGAGGTCGGCTACCTGCTGGGCCACAGCGGCGCCAAGGTGCACCTCGCCGAGGACCAGGAGCAGCTCGACAAGGCCCTCGACATCGCGGACCAGACCCCGGACGTCCAACACCTGATCCACCTCGAGACCCGCGGGATCGTGGGCCGGTACGACGAGCCGCGGCTGCAGTCGTGGACGAGTCTCCTGGCGCTGGGGCAGCAGCACCGGGCCGCGAACCCGGGCGCCGTGGAGACGCTCATCGCCGCCGCCCAGTCCGACGACGTCATGACGCTCGTCTACACCTCGGGCACCACCGGACCGCCGAAGGGCGCCATGCTGACGCTCGCGAACTGCGCGTTCGCGATGCACTCGGTCTTCGACCAGAACAGCTTCGTCGACCCGGCGCCGGGCGAGAAGGACCTCACGCTCTCGTACCTGCCGCTGTGCCACGTCGCCGAGCGGTTCTTCAGCACGTGGTTCAACGCCGGTGCCGGCGTGCAGACGAACTTCGCCGAGTCGATCGACACGGTCCCGGCGAACCTGCGCGAGATCCAGCCGACGCTGTTCTTCGCGGTGCCGCGCATCTGGGAGAAGCTGCTCGCCACCGCGCGCATCAAGCTCGACTCGGCCACCCGGGTCAAGCGGGCCTACGCGAAGTTCTGGATGGGACAGGCCGACCGCATCGGCGCCGTGCTGGTGGAGAATGGCGGCTCCCACACGATGAGCACCCGCATCCGGTTCGCGATCGGGTGGCCGTTGTTCTTCCGGGCGCTGCAGAGCCGCCTCGGCCTGCGTCGCGTCCGCTACGCCTCGAGCGGTGCGGCGCCCATCGCGCCGGACGTGCTCCGCTTCTTCATGGGCATCGGCGTCAAGGTGCACGAGGTCTACGGCATGACCGAGAACTCGGCCGTCGCCACGGCCAACCGGCCCGGTCGGGTCAAGCTCGGCACGGTGGGCGAGCCGCTCGAGGGCGCCGAGGTGCGGCTCGACGAGGAGACCGGCGAGGTCCTGACCCGCCACCCCGCGGTGTTCGCCGGCTACTGGCGCAACCCGGAGGCCACGGCCCAGGCGGTCGACGCCGACGGCTGGCTGCACACCGGCGACGTCGGGACGTGGGTCGACGGCACGCACCTGGCCATCACCGACCGGATGAAGGACATCATCATCACCTCGGGCGGCAAGAACGTGTCGCCCTCGGAGATCGAGAACGCCCTGAAGGCCTCACCCTTCGTCAAGGAGGCCGTGGTCATCGGTGACGGCCGCAAGTTCCTGGTGGCGTTGATCGGCATCGAGCTCGACACGGTCGGCGAGTGGGCGCAGCGGCGCGGACTCGGGTTCACGACCTACGGCGACCTCACGGCCAAGCCCGAGGTGCACGCCCTCGTGAAGGGCATCGTGACCGAGGTCAACGAGCAGTTCTCGAACGTCGAGAAGATCAAGGACTTCCGGTTCCTGCCGAAGGAGCTCGATCACGAGGACGGCGAGCTCACCGCGACGCAGAAGGTCAAGCGCTCGGCGATCAACGAGCTCTTCGGCGATCTCGTCGCCGAGATGTACGGCACCAGCTCAGATGCGGGAGGACAGTCGTGACCGGGTTCCTGACAGCAGTCTCCGGGGGGCTCGGACAGGGATCGATCTACGTCCTGCTGGCCCTCGGGTTCGTCATCATCTACAAGTCGATGAAGGTCGTGAGCTTCGCCCAGCCGGCGTTCATGATGTCCGGCGCGATCCTGGTCAGCTACCTGACGCCGCGCTTCGGCTTCGCCGGGGCCGTCATCGTGGGCACGATCGCGATCGCGGTGGTCGCGCTCGCCGTCGAGCGCGTCGCGATCCGTCCGATGGTCGGCAAGGCCGTCTTCGTCATCGCGATCATCACGATCGGCGTCGACATCGTGGTGCGCGTCGTGGCCGGCGCCTTCGTCGGCACCGATCCGCTCCTGGTGGGTGACCCGTGGGGTCTGGACACCGTCTCGATCGGCGACGTGCAGGTCCAGCAGCGCCACATCGCGGCCTTCGTGGTCATGGCCGTCGTGGTGATCGCCCTGATGCTCTTCTTCCGCCTGAGCTCCACGGGCCTCGCGATGCGGGCCGCCGCGCTCGACCAGGAGGCCGCCATGGCCCAGGGCGTCAGCGTCGGCGCGGTGTTCGCCCTGTCGTGGGCGCTCGCGGGAGGCCTGGCCGCGCTGGCCGGGGTCTTCGCGGCAGCCGGGAACGCCATCGACACCAACTTCTACGTCGTGGCGCTGGCGGCGCTACCGGTGATCATCGTGGGTGGTCTGGACTCCCTGGGCGGCGCGGTCGTGGCGGGCCTGCTGGTCGGTGTCTTCGAGTCACTGGTGCGTCTGTACCACAACGACATCTTCCCGAACCTCGCCACGAACACGGGCGTCCTCGCCCCGTACGTCCTGATGGTGCTGGTCCTCCTCGTGAGGCCGCACGGACTCTTCGGCACGAAGGAGGTGGAGAGGGTATGAGCACCGTCTCCCCCGAGAAGGCCGGTGGCGCGGCCTCGCCCCGCAAGGACGACCAGGCGGCACGGCGCTCGCGCCGCGTGTGGGGTCGGCCCGACCTCTACACCTCGTACCGCCAGGACATGGCGATGCTCAACACGCGGCCGAAGCAGCTCGGCGTGCTGGCCATCGTGGTGGTGGCGGCCCTGCTCCCGTTCCTGACCTCCGACGACCTGCTCAAGATCCTCGGCACCGGCCTGGTGCTCGCGATCGGGGCGATCGGCCTGAACCTCCTGGTCGGCTACGCCGGGCAGGTCTCGCTCGGCCACGCGTTCTTCGTCGGCATCGGCGCCTACACGGCCTCGGCCATGGCCGGCGACCCGGACGGCCGGTACATCGGGTTCGGCATCGACATCGTCCCCGTGTGGATCCTCGGGGCCGGCATCGTCGCGGCCCTGGCCGGGGCCCTCATCGCCCCGATCGCCACACGGCTGCGGGGTCTGTACCTCGCGATCGTGACCCTCGGTCTCGTCGTGATCGGCGGCTACATCTTCACGGAGTGGCGTGACCTCTCCGGTGGCGCGCAGGTCGGGCGCGAGGCGCCGCAGCCGGTCATCCTCGGTTCCGACCTGACCGTCGACGGCGCCTTCACGCAGGAGCAGAAGCTCTACTGGCTGTTCCTCGTCGTCCTGGTCATCTCGGCGGTCCTGGCTCGCAACGTCGCGCGCTCGCGCGTCGGCCGGGCCCTGGCCGCGGTCCGCGACCGTGACGTCGCGGCCGGCGTGATGGGCGTCGAGCTGGGGCGCTACAAGCTCATCGCGTTCGTGCTCTCGTCGTTCTTCGCGGGTGTCTGCGGCTCGTTGCTCTTCGTCGCCAACGGTGTCTTCGGCCCGGAACGCTTCACGCTGCTGCTGTCGGTGCAGTTCATCGCGATGGTGCTGATCGGTGGGGTCGCCACCGTGTCGGGCTCGATCATGGGCGCGATGCTCATCGCGCTCCTGCCGCGCATCTCCGCCGAGCTGCCCTCGTTCCTGCCGTTCATCACGTCGGCCGCCAACGAGCACCCGAACATCTTCGAGGTCGAGATCGCGCTCTACGGGGCGCTGATCGTGATCTTCCTGCTGTTCGAGCCCCGAGGTCTCTTCGGGATCTGGGTCCGCATCCGGACCTACTGGAAAAGCTTCCCCTTCTCCTACTGAGTCGGGGCGAGTCAAAGATGGAGGAATCTGCATGAACCGAACAATCCGACGGCTCTCCGTGGCTGCCGTGGTCTCGGCCCTCGTCCTGACCGCCTGCGGGCGCGGGGACGACGACAGCGCCGGTGGTGACGGCTCGGTCGGCCCCGGCGTGACCGAGGAGCCGTGTCCCGACGCGGTCGACGAGAGCAAGGGCTGCATCTACCTGGGCACGATCAGCGACCTGACCGGTGCCTTCAAGGGCGTCGGCGTGCCGCTGACCGCAGGCGGTGCGGCGTTCTGGGACTACGTCAACGAGAACGGCGGCGTCGGCGGCTACGAGGTCAACGTGGGCGAGTTCGTCCGCGACAACGCCTACAACCCCGAGACGCACCAGCAGGTGTACTCCGAGATCAAGGACGAGGTCCTGGCCATGGCCCAGTCCCTCGGCACCGTGGCCACGGAGTCGATGCTGATGGACTCCGACGCCGAGGAGCTCGTCGTGGTCCCCGCGACGCTCGGTTCGAACTGGTACTTCGAGGACCGGGTCCTCGAGATCGGCACGAGCTACTGCGCCGAGGCCATGAACGCCGTCGACTACGGCGTCGACGAGCTCGCGGCCGACAGCATCGCCGCGGTGCACTTCCCCGGTGACTACGGCGACGACGCGATGGTCGGTGCCCGGATCGCGGCCGAGGAGCGCGGTGTGGAGTTCACCGACATCCAGACCGGTCCCGGCGCCGATCAGCAGGCGGCAGCCGTCAAGGCGGTCGTCGACTCCGGTGCCGACCTCGTCGTCATCTCGACGGGTCCGCTCGAGGTCGCCGCTGTCGTGGGTGGCGCGGTGCAGGCCGGCTTCAAGGGCAAGTTCGTGGGTTCGATCCCGACGTGGAACGCGGCGCTGCTGCAGTCCCCGGCCGGCCCGGCCCTCGAGGCGTCCTTCCTGTGGGCCACGTCGTTCCCGCTCTGGGACACCGACAGCGCCGGCTTCGAGGCCATGCGCGCCGCGAACGGCGACCAGACGCCGAACGACTACTTCGCGCTCGGCTGGACCGGTGGCTACATCATGAAGGCGGCGCTGGAGCAGGCCATCGAGAACGACGACCTGACGCGTGCAGGTCTGCTCGAGGCCGCGAAGTCGCTCGACGGGGTCGACAGTGAGGGGATGCTGCCGGAGGGCAGTGCCAACTACTCCGGCGACGCCAACGACGCCGCGGTCCGCGCCACGCAGTTCGGCGTGCCGCAGGCCGGCGCCAGCACGGGCATCGCGCCGTCGGTCGACTTCTTCACGGGTCCGACCGCCGAGGACTACGACTTCCAGGAGGCCTGCTACCTCCAGAAGTAGCTCCACCCAGTGAGCGGCGAGCCAGCCACCTTTCAGGTCTCCTGATCGGTGGCTGGCTCGCCGTCGTCCGGGGGCGATTTCGTCGGTGGGTGGCTCTAGCGTGCCGGACATGAGCACCCACCACGCGCTCGACTACGTCGAGATCCCATTCCCCGACCTCGCGGCGGCCCAGGCCTTCTACGGGTCGGCCTTCGGCTGGAGCTTCACCGAGTACGGCGGCGCCTACGTCGGCTTCTCCTCGACCGGCGGCGACGAGGACGGAGGCTTCGACCCCACCGGCACGCCGCACGCGGGTGGCCCGCTGGTCCAGGTCTACTCCGACGACCTCGAGGCCACGGCCGCCGCGGTCCGCGACGCCGGAGGCACCATCACGGCCCCGCCGTTCTCCTTCCCCGGCGGCCGCCGGTTCCACTTCCGCGATCCCGCCGGGAACGAGCTCGGCGCCTGGTCGAGGAGCTGAAGCCGGCCGACGCATCGCTGTCCTGAGCGACAAGCGACACGGACCAGGAGCCGAGCGCCGCGGTCCGCCCACAGATTGAGAGTCCACGGTTGGCCAGGGGACCGGGAACGATGCATCGGGGTAGCCCCAACTGCCGCCATGCATCGGTCGTCGTCCACCCGGGCACTCGGCTAGGAGGACGGAGCGGGGACCCAGTACTTCCGGTCCATGCCGCTTGTCAATGATGGCCCTTCGAGGCTCGGCCGCGGGCGGCCTCACACCTCAGGGAGCGGGGGTGCCCTCGTCCCGGGCCCGCTCCATGTCGGCGGCCAGCGCCGGATCCGAGTAGGGCCCCGGGGCCCGCAGGTGGTCGATCACGTTCTGCACCGAGGTCGGGTCCTTGTCCTGGCTGAGCTTCGCCTTGACGTCCAGACGCGTCACCGGGATTTGCAGCCCTACGGTGCCACGCGCCACGGGGGTGGCCCAGTCGCGGTCCAGCCACATCGGCTCGTCGACGTGCTGCTCGAAGTGGGCCACGAGGGCCACGAGCGAGTCGAGGTTCTCCTCGGGGGTCAGCACCTGCGGCACGCCCCACAAGTGCGCCACCGTGAAGTTCCAGGTGGGCGCCCTCGAGGATCCGGGGGAGTACCAGCTCGGTGAGACGTACCCGTGGGGACCCTGCACGATCACGAGCACCTCGCGCCCCGCGGCGGCGGCTGCGTCGATCTCGTGGATGCGCTCGTCAGGGCGACCCAGGTGCGTCAGCACGACGAGCCCGTCGCCGGAGTCCTCGAGCACGATCGGGTAGTGCGACGCGACGGGGCCAGCCGTCGTGGTGCTGACGATCGTGGCGAAGCCCTCACGGGCCACGAGGTCGCGTACGAAGGTCACGTCGGTGACCTGGTGCGTCGGGTTGGGTCTCACCGTCCGTGCCTCGTCGACGACGACAGGGTCATCGAGTGCGGGCGACCGTGTCGGTGATCGCCGCGATCAGCGTGTCCCAGAGCTGCGGCGGAAGGTCGTGCGCCATGCCCTCCACCATCCGCAGCTCGGCCCCGGGAATGGCGTCGGCCGTGGCCCGGCCGCCGGACGGGTTCACGAGCCGGTCGGCCGTGCCGTGCACCACGGTCGTCGGGACCGTGAGGGTGCGGAGCGCCGCTGTGCGGTCGGGCTGGGTGAGGATCGCCATCATCTGGCGCACGACCCCGCTCGCGCTGTAGCCGCGGTCGTAGGTGATCTCGGCCCTCAGCCGGGTGGCCTCCGGGTCGGTCGGGTAGGTCGGGGACCCGATCAGGGTCGACGACTCGAGAGACCGCTGGACGTAGGCGTCGCGGGTCGGCCTGGTCCGCTTCAGCAGGTGCGGGATGAGTCGGGGGTCCTGCCACCCGACCGTGCGCCGGCCGGTCGTCGACATGATCGAGGTCAGGCTGAGCACCCGGCTCGGCTGCTCGATCGCCAGCGTCTGCGCGATCATGCCGCCCATCGAGACGCCCACCACGTGCGCGGCGTCGATGCCGAGCGCGTCGAGGAGCCCGGCGGCGTCACCGGTGAGGTCGCTGATCGAGTACGGCGCGCGGACCGCCAGGTCGACCGGACCGAGCTTCAGCGGCGGCACGCCCAGGAACGCCCGCACGAGGTCGGTGCGTCCCATCGTGCGCTGGCGCACCTTGGTGGAGCGCCCGGTGTCGCGGTTGTCGTAGCGGATCACGAAGAAGCCGCGCTGGGCGAGACGCGTGCAGAGCTCGTCGTCCCACCAGCCCATCGGACCGCTGAGGCCCATGATCAGCAGGATGGCCGGGTCGCCCTCGTCGCCGAACGTCTGGTGGCAGAGGTCGATGCCGGAGGGCAGGCTGGCGAACAGCTCGTCGGAGGTCGCGACGGACGAGGCGGTCATGCGATTCGGCCCTTCGGGGTGCGGATGAGCTCTAGTGCTCGTAGTCGACGGTGGAGTACGCCTTGAGCTTCGAGAGCTTGTGCTCGCTGTGGATCTTGCGGATCGTGCCGCTGCGCGAACGCATCACGAGCGACTCGGTGATCGCGGCGCCCTTGGTGTAGCGGACCCCGGCGAGCAGGTCGCCGTCGGTGATGCCGGTCGCGACGAAGAAGCAGTCGTCGGCCGTGACGAGGTCGTCGGTGTGCAGGATGCGGTCGAGGTCGTGGCCTGCGTCGACCGCCCGCTGGCGCTCGTCGTCGTCCTTGGGCCACAGGCGTGTCTGGAGCACGCCGCCCAGCGCCTTCATGGCGCACGCCGTGATGATGCCCTCGGGGGTGCCGCCGACGCCGACCATGAGGTCGACGCCCGTGTCGGGGCGCGCGGCGCTGATGGCGCTGGCGACGTCACCGTCGGTGATGAACTTGATGCGGGCGCCCGCGGCGCGCACCTCCTCGACGAGCTGCTCGTGGCGCGGGCGCTCGAGGATGCAGACCGTGACGTCGCTGTGCGAGACGCCCTTGGTGCGGGCGATGATGTCGATGTTCTCGGCGACCGGGAGGCGGATGTCGATCAGGTCGGCGAAATCCGGACCGGCGGCGATCTTCTGCATGTAGAACACCGCGGAGGGGTCGTACATCGAGCCGCGCGGGGCGACGGCCATGACGCTGATCGCGTTGGGCATGCCCTTGGCGGTGAGCGTGGTGCCGTCGATCGGGTCGACGGCGACGTCGCACTCGGGGCCGTTGCCGTCGCCGACCTGCTCGCCGTTGAACAACATGGGCGCCTCGTCCTTCTCGCCCTCGCCGATCACCACGACACCGTTCATCTCCACGGTGTTGATGAGGGTGCGCATCGCATTGACCGCGACCCCGTCGGCGCCGTTCTTGTCGCCGCGCCCCACCCAGCGACCGGCGGCCATGGCCCCGGCCTCGGTGACGCGGACGAGATCGAGGGCGAGATTGCGGTCGGGCGCCTGATCGGCGGGCTGAAGGCTCTCCACCCCGGCATCCTAGTGGCACCACCGATCGCGGTCTGTCGTTCGCCCCAGTCGTGCGCACCATCGTGGGCCCGGTCGTGCGTGCCGTCGGGGGCGCGCGCGGGGGTCGGCGGGTCCACCGGGGCTGGGCATGTTCTGCCTAGACTCAGCGGGTGATCCGCTTCGACCACGTCACCAAGACGTACTCCGGACAGAAGCGACCTGCCCTCGACGGTCTCGACCTCGAGATCGCCAAGGGCGAGTTCGTGTTCCTCGTCGGTGCCTCAGGCTCCGGCAAGTCGACGTTCCTGCGTCTCGTGCTGCGCGAGGAGCGCCCGAGCGAGGGCCGCGTCTTCGTCGCGGGCAAGGAGATCGACAAGCTGTCGAGCTGGAAGGTGCCGAAGCTGCGCCGCCAGGTCGGCACGGTCTTCCAGGACTTTCGCCTCCTGCCGAACCGCTCCGTCAACGAGAACGTCGCCTTCGCGCTGCAGGTCATCGGCAAGCCGCGCGCGGAGATCGACAAGGTCGTCCCCGAGACGCTCGAGCTCGTCGGCCTGGAGGGCAAGGGTCACCGGCTGCCCAACGAGCTGTCCGGCGGTGAGCAGCAGCGCGTGGCGATCGCGCGGGCCTTCGTCAACCGCCCCAAGATCCTCATCGCGGACGAGCCCACCGGAAACCTCGACCCGGCCACGAGCGTCGGCATCATGAAGCTGCTCGACCGGATCAACCGCACCGAGACCACCGTCGTGATGGCCACCCACGACTCCTCCATCGTCGACCAGATGCGCAAGCGCGTCATCGAGCTCGACGACGGACGCGTCGTGCGCGACGAGGCCCGCGGCATCTACGGCTACCAGAGCTAGAGGCGCGCATGAACTTCACCCTGCGGGAGCTGGGCACCAGCCTGTCCCGGAACAAGTCGATGACGATCTCCCTGGTCGTCACGATGACGGTCTCCCTCCTCCTGGCGGGTCTCGGCCTGCTGATCCAGGCCCAGGCCGACCGCACCGAGGAGTACTTCGGCAACCAGCTGCAGCTGCAGGTCAGCCTGTGCACCGGCACCTCCAAGGCGCCCACGTGCATCGGCGGTGCCGCCACCGACGCGCAGAAGGAGGCCGTCGAGGAGGCGTTGCAGGACAATCCCGAGGTCGAGAGCTTCGAGGTGCGCACCGCCGAGCAGAACTTCGAGCGCGCCAAGGAGCGCATCGGCGACTCCGACACCGGACGCAAGCAGCTCGAGGTCGTCGGCGCGGAGGACTTCGCCGACTCCTACTTCGTCACCCTCGTGAACCCGCAGGAGTTCGACGGCGTGCTGAGCCAGGTCAGCGGCATGGACGGTGTCAACAGCGTCCTGTCGCTGGAGGACTTGCTGAAGCCGCTCTTCGTGGCGCTCGAGAAGCTGCAGTGGGCCTCGATCGGCACGGCGCTGCTCCTGATCCTCGCCGCGATCCTGCAGGTCTCCAACACGATCCGCATGACGGCCCATGCGCGCCGCCGCGAGATCAGCATCATGCGGTACGTGGGCGCGTCCAGCTGGCACATCCAGCTGCCCTTCATCCTGGAGTCGCTCGTGGCCGCGGTCATCTCGGCCGTGCTCGCCTCGGCCGGCATCGCGGCGTTCATGGGATTCGTGGTCTACGGCTTCCTGCGCGAGAACCTGCAGATCACCACGTGGGTGCGATGGCAGGAGGCGCTCGGGGTCATGGGGCTGACCTCGCTGCTCGCGGTGGCGTTGGCGCTGCTGCCGACCCTGCTGCTGACGCGCAAGTACCTCAAGGTCTGACCCGACCCGCCCGGGATGCATCGGGGGTAGCCGTGACCCTCAAGGTGAACTAGAGTCTCACCCGTCACACGAGTTCACTCACGTTGCACTCGCCTGCCCATCAGGGCACTTCCCCAGGTCGAGGTTTTTGCTATGAGATCCACCCCGCGGTCCGCTCTGCTGGCGTTCACGCTGACCTTCGCGCTGATCGCCACGCTCGCAGGTCCGTCGCTGGCCGAGTCCAAGGACGAGCTCGAGCGCAAGAAGAACGCGACGAACTCCGAGTTGTCCGGCGCCCAGCAGTCCTACGACGAGTCCAGCAAGGCCGCCGCCGATGCTGCCGCCGTACTGCAGGCCTCGCAGGCCCAGCTGGCAGAGGCGCAGTCGGCGCTCGGCTCGGTCCGGGGCCAGCTCGTGGCCGCCCAGGCGCTCGACGCCCAGATGCAGGTCAAGCTCGAGCAGAGCGAGGCCGACCTGGCCCAGGCGGAGTCCGACCTCGCGGCCGGCGAGCAGGACGTCGAGGCCTCCACGGCGGAGGTCGTCGAGTTCACCGTCGAGTCGCTGCAGGACGCCGGCGCCGGCCTGCGTGCCTTCAACGAGCTCGTGAGCGGTGCCGATCCGACGGAGTTCACCGAGCAGGTCGCGATCAACAACACGATCGCCGACTCCCAGCTCAGCAAGCTCGACACCTTGGACGCCACGCGCGTCCTGCTCGACATCAACGAGCAGAAGGTCCAGGCGCTGCGCGACCAGGTCCAGGTCGAGCGCGACGCCGCCGCCGCCAACCTCGCGAACATCACGGTGCTCGAGCAGCAGGCTGCCGCTCAGGAGGCCTCGGTCGCCCAGCTCGTGCAGGCGAACTCGACCAACAAGTCCGCGGCCGACGCGGCCGTGGCCGCCGATGCCTCTGACATCGCGGCGCTCGAGGCCGACCGCAACGCCCTGGAGGCCGAGCTGCAGCGTCTGGCCGCCGAGGAGCTCGCGCGGGCGAACGCGAACGCGAACTCCGGTGGCGGTGGCGGTGGCGGTGGAGGCGGTAGCTCCACCGGGAAGCTGTCCTATCCGCTCAGCTCGGTCCGGATCACGTCGCCGTACGGCTTCCGGATCCACCCCATCACGGGCAAGCGGCGCCTGCACGACGGCATGGACTTCGGCGCCGGCTGCGGCACGCCGATCAAGGCCGCGGCCAACGGCACGATCGTCAGCCAGTACTACAACAGCGGCTACGGCAACCGGGTCATCCTCAACAACGGCGTGATCAACGGTGCCAACATCGTCACGACGTACAACCACCTGTCACGGTTCGCCGTGAGCCCCGGCCAGCGCGTCTCGCGCGGCCAGACGATCGGCTACGTCGGGACGACCGGGTCGTCCACGGGCTGCCACCTGCACTTCATGGTGCTGGTGAACGGCTCGCACACCAACCCGGCCAACTGGATCGGCTGACGCCCGGCGCCCTCGTTCGTGGGCAGGTGAGAGAATGGTCAGATGCCCAAGGAGACCGGCCGCAAGGTCATCGCCCAGAACAAGAAGGCGCGCCACGACTACCACGTCGAGGACACCTTCGAGGCCGGGCTGGTCCTCGTCGGCACCGAGGTCAAGAGCCTGCGGATGGGTCGGGCCTCCCTCGTCGACGGCTTCGCCGAGGTCGACCGCGGTGAGGTCTGGCTGCTGCAGGTGCACATCCCGCAGTACGCCCAGGGCACGTGGACGAACCACGAGGCGCGGCGCAAGCGCAAGCTCCTGCTGAACCGGGTCGAGATCGACCGCATCGAGCGCAAGCTCATGGACAAGGGCGTCACCTTGGTGCCGTTGAGCCTGTACTTCAAGGACGGCCGCGCCAAGGTCGAGATCGCCGTGGCGAAGGGCAAGAAGGCCTACGACAAGCGGCACACGATCCGGGAGCGCGACGCCATGAACGAGGCGCGCAACGAGGTCGGGCGCAAGCTCAAGGGGTTGTGAGGGTGGCGGCGACCTCGACGACCGGTCCCGCCACGGATGACGAGCTCCCGCCGTACCTCGAGAGCCTGGGTCTGCCCGGGTTGTTCGACGTGCACGTGCACTTCATGCACCCCAAGGTCCTCGCCAAGGTCTGGGCCTACTTCGACTCGGCCGGACCCAAGCTCGGCCGGCCGTGGCCGATCGCCTACCGCACGAGCGACGAGGAGCGGGTCGCCACGCTCCGGGCCATGGGCGTGCGCCACTACTCGGCGCTGTCGTACGCCCACAAGCCGGGCGTCGCGACCTTCATGAACGCCTGGAGCACCGAGTTCGCCGCCCGGTACCCGGAGTCGCTGCACTCGGCGACGTTCTTCCCCGAGCCCGGGGCCGACGCCTACGTGGCGGAGGCCCTCGAGCGGGGCGTCGAGGTCTTCAAGGCCCACGTGCAGGTGGGCGAGTTCGCGCCGGACGACCCGCTGCTCGACCCGGTGTGGGCCCGGCTGGAACGCCACCAGGTGCCGATCGTGCTGCACGCGGGCTCGGGTCCCGCGCCAGGGCGGCACACGGGCGTCGAGCCGGTGCGTCGCGTGCTCGAGCGCTTCGGCGACCTGCGCCTCGTGATCGCCCACCTCGGCATGCCGGAGTGCGAGGGATTCGTGCAGCTGGCGGCCGAGCACCCGCACGTCATGCTCGACACCACGATGGCGTTCGTCGACTTCTGGGGCGACGACCACACGTTCGACGGAGTGGTCGACCGCCTCGTCCCGCTGCAGTCGCGGGTGCTGTTCGGCAGCGACTTCCCGAACATCCCGTACGCGTACGCCCACCAGGTGGAGGTGCTGGCCCGCCTGGGCCTCGGCGACGACTGGATGCGCGACGTGCTGTGGCACAACGGGGCGCGCCTCTTCGGGCGACCCTGATCGGGTCCACCTGACGCGCGTCAGCCATGATGGCCCCGCACGCCGTCGCCTGTGAGGAGCAGCATGAGCAAGACGAACCCGGGTCACTTCTTCGAGGACTTCGCGATCGGTCAGGTCTTCGAGCACGCGACGCCCCGCACGATCACTGACGGTGACCGCGCGGTCTACGGCGCGATCTACCCGACCCGGTTCGCCGTCCCGTCGTCCGCGCAGTTCGCGGCGTCGGTGGGTCTGGCGGCGTCGGACGGATCGGGGCATCCGGTGGAGGAGCTCATCGGCTTCCACGTCGCCTTCGGCAAGACCGTGCCGGACGTCTCCCTCAACGCGGTCGCCAACCTCGGCTACGCCGAGCTGCGCTTCCGCCAGCCCGTCGTCCCCGGCGACACGCTGCGCACGAGCTCGGAGGTCATCGGGCTCAAGCAGAACTCCAACGGCAAGAGCGGCGTCGTCTACGTGCGCTCGACGGCGGTCAACCAGCGGGGCGAGATCGCGCTCGACTGGGCGCGGTGGGTCATGGTGCACAAGCGTGACCAGACGCTCGAGGCGCCCGAGACGGTCGTGCCCGAGCTCGCGTCGGTCGTGGCTCCCGCCGACCTCGTGATTCCCTCCCGGCTCGACTTCTCCGACTACGATTTCGCCGCCGCCGGTGAGTCGCACCGCTTCGACGACTACGCGGTCGGCGAGAAGATCGACCACGTCGACGGTGTGACGCTCAGCGAGTCCGAGCACATGATGGCGACCCGCCTGTGGCAGAACACCGCCAAGGTGCACTTCAACACCGAGGCCCGACCCGATGGACGCCGTCTCGTCTACGGCGGCCACGTGATCTCGATGGCACGGGCGCTGTCGTTCAACGGTCTGGCCAACGCCCAGCTCGTGGCGGCGATCAACGGCGGCTCCCACACGGCCCCCGCGTTCGCCGACGACACGGTCTACGCCTGGTCCGAGGTGCTCGACAAGGCCGAGGTCGATGCCCCCGGCGTCGGTGCCCTGCGCCTGCGCCTGGTCGCGACCAAGGGGCGCGACGAGTCCATGACGCTCAAGGGCGACGACGGGAAGTACGCCTCCGGCGTGCTGCTCGACCTCGACCTCTGGGCCCTCGTCCCGCGCTGAGCGGGTCCAACCATGACCGCACGCCTGATCCTCGTCCGCCACGGCGAGACGGAGTGGAGCCGCGCCGGCCGCCACACGTCGACGACCGACCTGCCGCTGACCGCGGCCGGTGAGGACGAGGCGCGGGCGCTCGCGCCGGTGCTCGCCGAGCTGACCGTCGACCGGGTCCTGTGCAGCCCGCGGCTGAGGGCCCGGCGGACCGCTGAGCTCGCGGGCCTCGCGGCACCCGAGATCTGCGAGGACCTCGCGGAGTGGGACTACGGCGACTACGAGGGCGTCTCTACCCCCGACATCCGCAAGACCGTCCCTGGCTGGACCGTGTGGTCGCACCCGGTGCCGGGTGGCGAGACGGCCGAGCAGGTGGCCGAGCGCCTCGACCGCGTCGTGGAGCGCGTGCGCTCGAGCGACGGCACGACGCTCGCCGTGGCCCACGGACACTCCCTGCGGGCGCTCGTGGCCCGCTGGCTGGACCTGCCGGTGGCCGAGGGCCGTCACTTCGTCCTCGACACCGCCACCTGGAGCGAGCTCGGCGACGATCGCGGCACGCCGGCCGTCCTGACCTGGAACGTTGGCCGCCGGCGCTAGGTCCGTGGTTCAGGCGAAGAGGGTCTGCCCGCGCTGGGTGTCGAAGTACTCACGCACCTCGGCCACCTTGCTGCCGCGGACGATGAAGTTCGCGATGTAGCGATTCTCATAGGTACCTCCCTCGACCGTCTCGACTGTCGTCTCCCACTCGACGACCGCGTTGTCGTCGCCGTAGGTCAAGCTCAGGACGGTGGTCGACAGTGTCTCGAGACGCATCCGTGCAGAGGCGATGGGGAAGAATTGCTCGACGATTTCTCGGGAGCCGGCCCAGGTACCCGAGTTCGGGAGCAAGCCGGGCGCCACCCAGATCGCATCGTCGGTGAAGCAATCGCGCAGGACACTGTCGTCGTGGGTCGCGAGTGCGGCGAAGTAGGCCTGCATCGCGGCCTCGGGCTGGTTCTGTGAGGGCATGGGCACAACATAACAGTCCTTCGAACAGGTGTTCTAGTGTTCTTGACAGGTCAGGATTCGCGGCGTTCGGTGCGCGGCGTGCCGTCGCCGTAGGTGCGCAAGGTCCGCGGCCGGGCCACGAACGACGAGAACACGCTCACTGCCAGTCCGACGACGAAGCCGATCGCGACGATCGTGGTCGTCAGCTCCCCGCCGACCAGCGCCACGCCGAAGGTGAACGCGACACTGCCCACGATCGCGATCGGCAGGCACCACAGCAGCCGCAGGGACAGTGGCCGGGCGACTGACAGGGCCATGCGTCGCAGCGCCTCGTCGGACGGGCCGCGACGGTCGCGCGGGTCGGCGGGTTCGGGCTCGGTCGCGCTCATGTGGACTGACGCTAGCCTGACCGCATGCGGATCGACCTGCACACCCACTCGAACCGGTCCGACGGCACCGACACCCCGGCCGAGGTCGTGCGCAACGCGGCCCGGGTCGCGCACCTCGACGTCGTGGCGCTGACCGACCACGATGCCACGACGGGGTGGGACGAGGCGCAGGACGAGGCCGACCGGGTCGGCATCCGGATGGTGCGTGGCATCGAGATCTCGACCCGCTTCCGGGGCGAGAGCGTGCACCTGCTCGGCTACGAGTTCGACCCCGAGCACCCGGCGCTGGTCGCCGAGCTGCGGCGGGTGCTCGACGGACGCGACAACCGTCTGCCGGACGTGCTCCGCAAGCTGGCCGAGCACGGGATCGACATCACGCTCGAGGACGTCGCCGCGCAGTCGGGCGACGCCGCCGCCTCGGGGCGACCCCACATCGCCGACGCGATGGTGGCGAAGGGGTACATCGCCCATCGCGACGAGGCGTTCGACGGCTGGCTCAACACGAAGGGGCGCGCGTACGTCGACCGCTACTCGGCGCCCCTGCTGACGGCCGTCGAGCTGCTCAAGGACGCGGGGGGTCGGGCCGTCGTGGCGCACCCGTGGTCGCGGGGGAGCGATCGTGTGCTGACGGCCGAGACCTTCGAGCAGCTGAAGGCTGCGGGCCTCGACGGCATCGAGGTCGACCACAACGACCACGGTGAGGCGGCTCGCACGGCGCTCCGCGCGATCGCGACCGACCTCGACCTCGTCGTGACCGGTTCCAGCGACTACCACGGCACGGGCAAGAGCGAGGCCTTCCACCTCGGCGCCAACCTCACCGCCCCCGACCAGCTCGACCGCCTCCTGGGCTGAACGCTGCCGAGAGACTTTGTTGGTGGCGAGGAGAGACTTTGTTGGCGTGAGCGAGCAACAAAGTCTCTCCTGACCACCAACAAAGTCTCTCGTGACCACCAACAAACTCTCTCGCGAGCGGTACTCAGGTGGTGGAGGTGAGGAAGGGGAGCCAGGCGGCGGCCAGGGCCTCGGGGTCCTCGACGGCAGGGGAGTGGCCGAGTCCGGGCAGGACGACGACCTCGGTGCCGAGCCGGTGCGCCAGGTCGGCCTGCGCCCCGAGCGGCCACGCGTCGTCGAGCTCGCCGTGGCCGACCCAGACGGGCAGGCCGGTCGCGGCGACCTCCGCCACGCGGTCGGCCGCCTCGATCAGGTGGAGCGTCATGGCACGCAGTGAGTCGGGGGAGTTCGCGACGAACCGCCGCTCGAGGAACGCCGCGACGTCGGCCGGCGGCGGTACGGCGGTGGCGCGCTCACGCAGGCGGTGCAGGTCGAGGAGCGGGACGGTGCCGATCGCCTCGGCGAGGCGGCGCAGCGGCCGCGTGGGCGAGTCGCCGAGGGCGCCGGGACCCGTGCAGAGCAGGCTCAGGCTGCGCCACCGGGTCGGGTGCTCCACGGCTGCGGTCTGCGCGACGAGTCCGCCGAAGGAATGACCGATCACGTGCACGGGCCGGTCGGCGACCGCGCCGGCCACCGCGGCGGCGTCGGCGGCGAGGGCCGGCAGGGTGTAGTCGTCCTGGGGCGTGCCGGGCGTCTCGAACTGGCCGCGCTGGTCGTAGGCCGTCGCGTCGAACCCGGCCTGCGCGAGCAGAGGCAGGAGCGGCGTGAAGTCCTCCTTGCTGCCGGTCCAGCCGGGGACCAGCAGGACGTGGCCGGCGGGAGCGTCGATCCGCGCGACGTGCGCGGCGAACGAGCCGCGCGGAGTCTCGACGCGCGTCGCCTCGACCCCGTCCGGCACGGTCACGCTCTGGGGCGTGCTCATCGGATCGGCCGCCCGGGCTCGCTCATCGACCCCGCTTCGCCGCACGGGCCACGAGGGACGTCGGCGCGTGCTTGGCGAAGAACGTCAGCACCTTGTAGCGCTTCGACGGCACCGAGAGCGACTTGCCGCGCTCGAGGTCGCGCAGACCGTCCGCGACGACACGATCGGACTTCAGCCACATCCACTTCGGGACGCCGGAGATGTCCATCTCGCCGCGCTGGTGGAACTCGGTGCGCGTGAAGCCGGGAGCGAGCGCCATGACCGTGACGCCCGAGGCCCCGTGGTGCCAGCCCGCCCACAGCGAGAGGTTGGTCAGCCACGCCTTGTGCGCGGAGTAGGCGCCGCGGGGGGTGAACGCCGCGACGCTCGTGACGTTGACGATCCCGCCGTGCCCGCGCGGCGTCATGGCCTTGATCGCCGCGTCCATCAGGTGCATCGGAGCGCGCACGAGGAGGTCGAGCTGGCGGTCCTCCTCGGCGATCTCCGTCGTGCCGAACCACCCGGCCAGCGACGCGCCGGCGTTGTTCACGAGCAGGTCGACCGGCCGGTCGGGGTCCGCGAGGGCCGCGGCGACCCGGTCGACGTCGCCGGGGACGGTGAGATCGGCCGCCAGGACGTCGACCTCGACCCCGTGCGCCGCGCGCAGCTCGGCTGCGACCTCCTCCAACCGCTGCGTGTCGCGGGCGACCAGGATCAGGTCGTCGCCGCGAGCGGCGAGGGCACGGACGAACGAGTGGCCGATGCCGGCGGTGGCGCCGGTGACGAGTGCGCGAGAAGACATGTGCCCCAGCATGCCGCACGCGCGCCGACCGGGGCGTCGCCAGTGGCACAATGGCCGACGTGACGACGACGATCAGCGTGGTGAACCAGAAGGGCGGGGTCGGCAAGACGACGACCGTCGCCTCCCTCGGCGCGGCGCTGGTCGAGCTCGAGCAGCGGGTGCTGCTCGTCGACCTCGACCCGCAGGGCGGCCTGACCTTCTCGCTGGGCGTCGACCCGGAGGACCTCGACGTCACGGTCGGCGACGTGCTGCTCGGCACGCACCGCGCCGACGACGCGATCGTGGTGACCGACGACGGCGTGCACCTGCTGCCGTCGAACATCACCGTCACGCAGGCCGAGGAGGGCCTCGTGACCCGCACGGGACGCGAGCAGCGGCTGCGGGTGGCGCTCGACAAGGTCGCCGGCGACTACGACGTGATCATCATCGACTGCCCGCCGACCCTCGGAGTCCTCACGGTCGGGGCGCTCTCCGCGTCCGACAAGGTGCTGATCCCGCTGCAGGCCGAGACGCTCGCGCACCGCGGTGTCGGCCAGCTGCTCGAGACGATCAACGACGTGCAGCAGTTCATCAACTCCGGGCTCACGGTCTGGGGGGTCCTGCCCACGATGTACGACGGGCGCACCAAGCACGCCCAGGCCGTCGTCGAGGCGATCGGCACGACCTACGAGCTGCCGATCATCTCGCCCGCGATCCCGAAGTCGATCCGCTTCGCCGAGGCGCCGGCGATCGGCCGCACGATCCTCGGCACGCACCGCACGCACAAGGGCGCCGAGGCGTACCGCGCGGTGGCCGCCCAGCTGCTGGACTGACCCACACCACTCCGAGCACGACCGAGGGGCCCGACGCGATGCGTCGGGCCCCTCGGTCGTGCTCGGTCGCCTCGGTCAGGACCCGGTGGCCTCGCCGGCCGACTGACCGCTCGAGGACGCGCCGCTGCGGGTGCGGCGCCGGCGCCGGTTGCGGCTCGCGCCACCTTCGCCCTGCGAGGCGTCGGAGGACGAGGACTGGTTGCCACCCTCGCGCTGGCCGCCGGATCGCTGGCCGCCACCGTTGCCACGGCCGGAGCCGGAGCCGGAGCCCTGGTTGCCGCCACGACCGCCACGACCACCGGAGGGCTTGTCCTCCTTGGGGCGCGGCGTGGCCGGCTTGAGCCGGCCCTTGACGTCGCGCGGGATGCCGAGGTCGTGGAACAGGTGCTCGGAGTTCGAGTACGTCTCCAGCGGGTCCTCGAACGGCAGGCCCAGCGTCTTGTTGATGAGCTTCCAGCGCTGGATGTCGGCCCAGTCGACGAACGTGACCGCGCTGCCGGTGAGACCGGCGCGGCCGGTGCGGCCGATGCGGTGGACGTACGTCTTGTCGTCCTCGGGGCACGTGTAGTTGATGACGTGGCTGACGCCCGCGACGTCGATGCCGCGCGCGGCGACGTCGGTGGCGACGAGCGTCTGGACGCCACCCTCACGGAAGCGCTGCAGCGCCTTCTCGCGAGCGTTCTGCGCCATGTCGCCGTGCAGCGGCGCGGCCGGGAAGCCGCGGTCGATCAGGTCGTCGGCGAGCCGCTGGGCCTGGCGCTTGGTGCGCGTGAACACGATGACCTGCGTCGCGTCGTCGGCCTGCAGGATGCGGGCGACGATCTCGGGCTTGTCGAGGTCGTGGGCCTGGAAGACGAACTGGGCCGTGGTCGGCACCATCTGGTTGTCCTCGCCGCTCTCGGCGCGGATGTTCATCGGGTGCCGCATGTGCTTGCGGGCCAGCGTGACGATCGCTCCGGGCATCGTGGCGCTGAACAGCATCGTCTGGCGCTCGGGGGACGTCTTGGACAGGATCGACTCGACGTCGGGCAGGAAGCCCAGGTCGAGCATCTCGTCGGCCTCGTCGAGCACGACGCACTTGACGTGCGAGAGGTCGAGGGCGCGGCGGTTGGCCAGGTCGAGGATGCGGCCGGGGGTACCGACGACGATGTCGACGCCGGACTCGAGCGCCTCCAGCTGGCCCTCGTACGGCACGCCGCCGTAGATCGTGAGGTTGCGCGTGCCGCGGTTCTTCGAGGCGAGCTTGACGTCGTTGGCCACCTGGAGCGCGAGCTCACGGGTGGGGGCGACGATCAGGGCCTGGGGCTTGCCGGGTGCGGCGAGCTGGTCGTGGCCCTCGTCGGCCGGTGCGACGACGCGCTGGATGACGGGGATGGAGAACGCCAGCGTCTTGCCGGTGCCGGTGCGCGCCTGACCGATGAGGTCGGTGCCCATGAGGGCCACCTGGAGCGTCATCTCCTGGATGGGAAAGGGGGACGTGATGCCGACGTCAGTGAGGGCGTCGGCGATCTCGGGCAGGACGCCCAGATCGGTGAAGGTGGTCAGTGTCTTCTCGAATCGTGAGAGTGGTGAACGGGATGAATCGGTGCGTGTCGTGATGGGCAGACGACGTCGTCCGATGTGCTCACGACCCAGATACGGCCCGAAGGGGCAGTCCCAGCGTACCGGCCAGCCGGGCCCAGGGCCGCATCCGCAGGGCCGCGGCGAGCGCGGGCGCTACGCTGCGGACATCATGAGCGACGCTGATCCGACGTCGGCCGCGAGCCCGACGACCTCGAACCCCGCCTTCGACGACCCCGACTACCGCAACGGCATCGTCGAGCTGCTCGGACTGCTCTCCTCGGGCGAGATCATCGCCTGCGAGCGGCTCGCCGAGGACGCCAAGATGGCCCCTGACCTGCGCACCAAGGTCGAGATCGCGGCCATGGCGACCTCGGAGTTCGGCCACTTCCTGCAGCTGCGCGACCGCCTCGTCGAGCTCGGCGAGGACGCCTACGCGCGGATGACCCCGTTCGCCGCCACGTTTGAGGCGTTCCACGCCAAGACGCGCCCGGCCGACTGGCTCGAGGGCCTCGTGAAGGCCTTCGTGTTCGACGGCCTGGCGGCCGACTTCTACCGCGAGATCGCGGCGTTCCTGGACGCCGACACACGTGAGCTCGTGCTCGAGACCATGAGCGGCACGGGCTCGAGCGAGTTCGTCATCGACGCCGTGCGTGGCGCGATCGAAGTCGATCCCAAGGTCGGCGGACGCCTGGCCCTGTGGGGTCGCCGGCTGATGGGCGAGGCCCTGAGCCAGGCCCAGATGGTCGTCGCCGAGCGCGACGAGCTCAGCGCGCTGCTGGTCGGGGGCGTCGACTCCCCGGGCATGGACCTCGCGGCGATCGGCCGCATGTTCACCCGCCTGACCGAGGCGCACGCGGCCCGCATGGACCGCCTCGGCCTCGCCAGCTGACGCCACCGTGTCGCGGTGGCGCCAGCGGCGTCACATCGCGGTGACCTGGCCGAAGCCGACGGCGCGGCCGGCGTCGGCCGTGAAGTTCAGGTAGGCGATCTTGTCGGCGGGGACCGCGACCGTCGTGCCCTTCTCGTCGGTCAGCGTGAAGAGCGACTCGTCCTTGATGGACTTGGCGAGCTCCTCGAGCAGGTGCTCGGGGCTGCTCGTCGTCTCGACCGACAGCTCGCGGGCGGCGTTCTGAACACCGATCTTGACCTCCATGGAGGGGTCCTTCCGTTCGGGGTGTGCGTGGGTGGAAACCGGGGCGCCGAGGTGGATGTTCCCCGGCCGGGGTCAGACGGTGGGTGGCTCGTCCTTGGGGAAGCCGCCGATGCCGCGCCAGGCGAGGGTCGCGAGCATGCGCACGGCGTCCTCGCGCGACACGGTGGAGGCCGAGTCGAGCCAGTGCCGTGCGCTGACCTGGCCCATGCTCACGAGGGCGACGGCCAGCAGGTGCGACGCCTCGTCGGACATGCCGGCGTCCTCGCGGATGACCTCGGCGATCGCGGTGGCCGACTCGGTCGTGACCCGGTCGAGCTGGTCGCGGACCTCCGGGTCGCTCGTGAGGTCGGACTCGAACACGAGCCGCACGGGGGCGTCGTCGCGGGCGACGTAGTCGAACCACAGCTCCATCGTGGCGCGCACGCGGCGGCGGTTGTCCTGCGTCGAGGCGAGCGCCGTGCGCACGCCCTCGATGACGGTGTCGCACGCCGTGTTGATGAGCGCGAGGTACAGGTCGAGCTTGCCCGGGAAGTGCTGGTAGAGCACGGGCTTGGAGACGCCGGCACGCTCGGCGATCTCGTCCATCGAGGCCGCGTGGTAGCCCTGTTCGACGAAGACGGTGAGGGCGACCTCCAGCAGCTGGGCCTTGCGGGCGGAGCGAGGAAGTCGGCCGGAGCGGGGTCGGCCCAGCTGGCTCGGCACGGTCGGGGCGTCGGTCACTCGGCGAGCCTACCGGGCGGTCATCTCAGGACACGGACCTCGGTCAGCGTCGTTCCCGCGGGGCCGGGACAATGGAGTCAATCCGGTGGCGACGTCGTGCCCGGTCGCGGAACACATCCGCGACAGGCGATGTTGACGCCAGTGACATCGAGACCGAACGAGGAGTAGCCGTGGTCGCGCCCCTGGTGGAACCCGCCGACGAGCTGACGATCGACGAAGTGCGTCGTTACAGCCGTCACCTGATCATCCCCGACGTCGGGATGATCGGTCAGAAGCGTCTGAAGAACGCCAAGGTGCTGGTCATCGGCGCCGGTGGCCTCGGCAGCCCCGCGCTGCTGTACCTGGCCGCGGCCGGCGTCGGCACGCTCGGCATCATCGACGACGACGTCGTCGACGAGTCGAACCTGCAGCGCCAGATCATCCACGGCCAGTCCGACATCGACCGTCCGAAGGCCGTCAGCGCCGCGGAGTCGGTCGCCGAGACCAACCCGTACGTCACGACGATCGTCCACAACGAGCGCCTCGACAACGACAACGTGCTGGAGATCTTCGCCCAGTACGACCTGATCGTCGACGGCACCGACAACTTCGCGACGCGCTACCTCGTCAACGACGCGGCCGTGATCCTCGGCAAGCCCTACGTGTGGGGCTCGATCTACCGCTTCGAGGGCCAGGTCAGCGTCTTCTGGGCCCAGGAGGGTCCGCAGTACCGCGACCTCTACCCCGAGCCGCCGCCGCCGGGCATGGTGCCGTCGTGCGCCGAGGGCGGCGTGCTGGGCGTCCTGTGCGCCTCGATCGGGTCGATCATGGTCACCGAGGCGATCAAGCTCATCACCGGCATCGGCGACCCGCTGATCGGCCGGCTGATGACGTACGACGCGCTCGAGATGCGGTACGCCACGCTCAAGATCCGTCGTGACCCGAACGGCGTGCTGCCGACCGCGCTCCTCGACGACTACGAGGCGTTCTGCGGGGCGATCAGCGACGAGGCCGCCGAGGCGGCCGCTGACTCCACGATCAGCGTCGCCACGCTCGACGGCTGGCTCAAGGAGCGCCATGACGGCGGGCGCGACTTCGTGCTGGTCGACGTGCGCGAGCCGGTCGAGCGCGACATCAACCACATCCCGGGCTCGGTCCTGATCCCCAAGGGCGAGTTCCTCAACGGCAACGCGTTCTCCGAGCTGCCGCAGGACAAGCAGGTCGTCCTGCACTGCAAGTCGGGCGTGCGGTCGGCCGAGGCGCTCGCGGTGCTCAAGGGCGCCGGCTACTCCGACTCCGTGCACGTCGGGGGCGGCGTGGTGGCCTGGGTCAACCAGATCGACCCCAGCCAGCCGACGTACTGAGCCGGACTTGCTGGTCGGGGCCGGAATCACTGATTCCGGCCCCGACGTGTCGCTGGTGGAGGAGATGATGACGGCGTGGGCGGATCCGAGGCGGCCGAGGACTTCACCGAGGCGGTGCTGCGCGTCGTCGAGGCGATCCCGCCCGGCCGCGTCCTGACGTACGGGCTCATCGCCGAGCAGATCGGTCGGGGCGGTCCGCGCCAGGTCGGCGGGGTCATGGCCCGCGACGGCCACGGTGTCCCGTGGTGGCGCGTCGTGCGCGCGGACGGCTCGCTCCCGGCGCACCTCGTGCTCGACGCCCAACGCGAGTGGCAGCGCGAGGGAACGCCGGTCACGCGGGGCCGCGTCGACGTCCCGCAGGCCGTGGTGCCACCGGATGTCGGCGCCCTCTGATTGCATGATCGCGTGACCCTCCAGTACGAGCTCCGCCGACCACGTCAGGTCGAGGTCGTGCCGCCGTCGCTCGACGCGTCCCAGCAGGCCGTCGTCGACCACGGGCTGGACCAGACGGTCCCCGCGCCGCTCCTGGTCCTGGCGGGTCCGGGCACGGGCAAGACCACCACGCTCGTCGAGCTCGTGGCCCACCGCATCGCCTCGGGCGAGGTCACGCCCGACCAGGTCCTCATGCTCACGTTCAGCCGCAAGGCGGCCGAGGAGCTGCGCCACCGCGTCGCGGCCCGCCTCGGTGGCGGAGCCACCGTCGTCGCCTCCACCTTCCACGCCTGGTGCTACGCCGTGCTGCGCGCCCATGCCGATCCCGAGGTCTTCGCCTCGCCTCCCACGCTCATGACCGCGGCCGAGTCCGACGCGGTGCTGGCCGAGCTGCTCGCGGGGCACGAGGCCCTCACGTGGCCCGCCGAGCTGCGCCCCGCCCTGCGCACCCGAGGCTTCGCCACCGAGCTGGGGGCGTTCCTCGGGGCGCTCGCCGCCGGCACCCTCACGACCCACGACCTCCGCGACCTGGCCGTCAGCGCCGACCGACCGCTCTGGGCCCGCGTCGCCGACGTGCTCGACGAGTACGGCGAGGTCACCGACGCCGCCAACCTCACCGACTACGCCGAGCTGGTCGTGCGCACCTCGGCACTGCTCGACGACCCCGACCGTCTCGACGCGGTGCGCGGCCGGCTGCGCCTGGTGGTGGTCGACGAGTACCAGGACACCGACCCGGCCCAGGTCGAGGTGCTGCGCAAGCTCGTGGGTCCGGCCCAGCAGCTGGTCGCGGTCGGCGATCACGACCAGTCGATCTATGCCTTCCGGGGTGCCGATGCGGAGGGGGTCGGCCTGTTCCCCCGTCACTTCCCGGGTGCCGAGGTCATGGTGCTCGGCACCACCCGTCGTTTCGGGCAGCACATCCGCGACGCCGCGGTCACGGTGCTGCCACCGCTGCAGGCACGGGGTCTGCCGCTCGAGGTCGTGCAGCGGCACCGGCAGCTCGACTGCGTCGCAGAGTCCGGCGACGGCACGGTCGAGGTCCTCACCTTCACGAGCGAGACCGCCGAGGTCGAGCACGTCGCCGAGACGCTCCGGCGGCAGCACCTCGAGCAGGGCCGGCCGTGGTCCGACATGGCGGTCCTGGTTCGCACGTCGGCCCAGCTCTCGCGCCTGCAGCGGGCGCTCGTCGAGGCCGACGTGCCGTGCGAGGTCTCGGGCGACGAGGTGCCGCTCGTGGCCGAGCCCGCGGTCCGGGTGCTGCTCGGCGCGCTGGCCGCCGCCGACACCCTCGCAGCGGGCGACGAGCTCGATCCCGAGGTCGCCCACACGTTGCTGACGGGTCCGCTCGCCGGGGTCGACGCCCCCGATCTGCGAGCGCTGGGTCGTCGGCTCCGCGCCGACGACCGCGAGACGCCGTCCCGGGTGCTCCTGTCGCGCGCCCTGTCCGGCCTCGCGTCCGCCGACGAGACCGGTGCCACCGATCCCGTCGTGCGACGCCTGGCCCGCCTCCTCGCCGCGGCAGCCGACATGATCGCCGCGGGTGAGCCGTCCGAGCAGGTGCTCTGGGTGCTGTGGGACGGCACCGACTGGCCCAGCCGCCTGGAGCAGGCCTGGGAGTCCGGCGGCAGCGAGCGTGTCGCGGCCGACCGCGACCTCGACGCCCTGGTCGCGCTCTTCCAGCACGCCGCGCGGTCGGAGGAGCGGGTCCGCCGGCGCTCCGTCGCCGGGTTCCTGGCCGACCTGCGGGCGCAGCGGCTCCCCGCCGACCGGCTCGCCGACAGCACGGCGCGCCCGGCGGCGGTGCGACTCATGACGGCGCACCGGGCCAAGGGCCTGGAGTGGCCCGTCGTCGTGGTGGCCGGGGTCCAGGAGGACGTCTGGCCCGACCTCACGCCGCGGCCCACGCTGCTCCGTCCGGATCTGCTCGCCGGTCCAGCGCCCACCGCCCGCGATCGTCTCCACGAGGAACGTCGAGTCATGTACGTCGCGCTGACGCGGGCCCGCGAGCACCTCGTGGTCACGGCGGTCGACTCCGGGTCCGACGAGGCCGGCGGGCCGTCGCGATTCCACGCCGAGCTGCTGGCGGCCGGGTTCGGCACGGGCGAGCGGCGCGGTCGTCCGGCCCGACCGCTGTCGTTGCGCGGGCTCGTCACCGAGCTCCGGCGAGCGGCCGACGACCCTGACCCGGCAGTGCGGGCCTCTGCGGCCGGGCTGCTCGCCCGCATCGCCCGCAGCCACGCGGGTCGTGCCCGCGCGGCGCACCCCGACACGTGGTGGGGGCTGGCCGAGCCCACCGCCTCCGACGTGCCGCTGCGCGATCCCGACCAGCCGCTCGGCCTGTCCGGGTCGAGCCTCACGAGCATCACCGGCTGCTCGCTCAAGTGGTTCCTCGCCAGCGAGGCCCAGGGCTCCCGTGGATCCACCACGGCCCAAGGGTTCGGGCTGGTCGTGCACGCCGTGGCGGCCGACGTCGTGCGCCGCGGGCTGGAGCGTCCCACGGTCGCCGAGCTGCACGCCCACCTCGACGGCGTGTGGCACCGGTTGGGGCACGAGACCTCCTGGATCAGCGAGCGTGAGAAGGCCGACGCCCACCAGGCGCTGGTGCGGTTCGCCTCCTGGCACGTCGCCAACACGCGTACCCCGCTCGCGGCCGAGCACGAGTTCGTCGCCGAGCTCACGGTCGACGGCGAGCAGGTCGTCCTGCGGGGCTCGATGGACCGGGTCGAGCTCGACGCCGAGGGCCGGGTGCACGTCGTCGACCTCAAGAACAGCAAGACCGCACCACCCGCCGCCGACGTCGCCGAGCACCCGCAGCTCGGCGTCTACACGCTCGCGGTGCGCGAGGGGGCCGTCGAGGGGCACCGGGAGGTCGGGGGCAGCGAGCTCGTCCAGCTGCGGGTCGCGGAGGGCGCCAAGGCGCCGGACTCGCCCAAGGTGCAGCGCCAGCCCGCCCCCGACGACGAGGGCGAGTTCTTCGTCCACGACCTCGTGCGCCGCGCGGTCCGCACGATGCGCTCCGAGGAGCTCGCGGCCACGCCGGCCACCTGCTCGTTCTGCGAGTTCGACGCCGTCTGCCCCGCCAAGACCACCTTCACGATCGGCTCGGCCCGATGAGCGACGAGCGGCGCGCCGTGCGCGATGTCGACCACCTGTGCCAGGTGCTCGACATCCCCTTCAGCCCCGAGCAGCGCGCCGCCATCACGGCCCCGCGCGAGGGCACCTACTCGATCATCGCCGGGGCCGGGTCGGGCAAGACCGCCGTCATGGCCGCGCGGGTCGTGTGGCAGGTCGGTCACGTGGGCGTGGACCCGGAGCGGGTCCTGGGCCTCACCTTCACGGCCAAGGCGGCGGGCGAGCTGGCCGGCCGCGTGCGGGCGTCGTTGAACGCCGCGATGGTCCTCGCCGACACCGGCGAGCCCACGATCTCCACGTACCACGCGTTCGCCGGCCGCCTCATCGCCGAGCACGGCCTACGGCTCGGCCTGGAGCCCGACCTCACGGTGCTCACTGACGCGCGTCGCCACCAGCTGGTCGTCCGGGTGCTGCGGTCGGTCGACGAGCCGCTTCACCACGTCTCCACCAGTCTGCCCAACCTGGTCCGCGACGTCCTCGCGCTCGACGGCCAGCTCTCGGAGCACCTGGTGGAGCCGGACGACCTGCGCACGTTCGACCGTGACGTCGTCCTCGAGATGCAGAGCCAGCCCAAGCAGCTCAAGCTGCACGACGAGATCGCCACGGCGGCCCTGCGCCGCACGGAGCTGAGCCGGCTCGTCGAGCGGTACCGGGCCGCCAAGTCCGAGGCCGGGGTCATGGACTTCTCCGACCAGATGGCCTGGGGCACGCGGCTGGCGCAGCTGCCCGAGGTCGCGGCCGAGATCGGCGACCGCTTCGACCTCGTGCTCCTCGACGAGTACCAGGACACCTCGGTGGCCCAGCGCGACCTGCTCGCCTCGCTCTTCCAGGGGCGTGTCACGGCCGTCGGCGATCCCGCCCAGGGCATCTACGGCTGGCGCGGCGCCGCCACAGGCAACCTCGAAGGCTTCATCGAGCAGTTCACACCGCCGGGGGCCGACCCCAGCACGCCCTTCAGCCTCGCGGTCAGCCGACGCTGCGGGCATCGCATCATCGACCTCGCGGGCCACGTCGCGCGCGAGTTCTACGCCGAGTCCGACGTCGTGCGACCGCTCGAGGCGGCCCCCAGCAACCCCGAGGGCGAGGTCACGGTCGCGCTGCACCGCACGGTGGCCGATGAGGTCGAGGCCGTGGCCGACGCCGTCGTGGTCGCCGGGCTGCGCCACGACCCGCCGGTGTGGAACGAGATCGGGGTGCTGGTGCGCACCAAGAACGAGAACGCCGAGATCGTCCAGGCCCTGCGCGCCCGTGACGTCCCGGTCGAGATCGTGGGCCTGACGGGCCTCCTGGCGCAGCCCGAGGTGCTCGACGTCCTGTCGGTGCTCGAGGTGCTCGACGACATGACGGCCAATCCCTCCATGCTGCGCCTGCTCGCCGGACCGCGCTGGCGCCTCGGCGACCGCGACCTCGCGCTGCTGGGCCGTCGCGCTCGCCGGCTGAGCGAGTCGTACCGGTCGGGGGACGACCCCGACGCCGGCGACCTCGAGGCCACGCTCGCGGCCGAGCTGGACCGTGCCACCGCCGGGGTCGACCCCACGGAGGTCGTGTCGTTGGCGGAGGCCGTCGCGGACCCCGGGCCCGCGGGCTACTCGCCCGAGGCGCTCCGCCGGTTCGGGGAGATCGCCACACTGCTGGCGCGTCTGCGCCGATCGGCGCACGAGCCCCTGACCGACCTCGTCCACCGGGTCGTCCGTGAGCTGCAGCTCGACGTCGAGCTCGACGTCGCCGGCCTCGGTACCGACAACCTCGCGCTGCTGCACGAGGCCGTGGCCGGGTACGCGTCCGCCGATCCGCACGCCTCGCTGGGCGGTCTGATGGCCTACCTCTCGGCCGAGCGCGACCATGCCGACGGACTCGACGTCAGTGCGCCGTCGGAGGCCAACTCGGTCAAGGTGCTCACGGTGCACAAGGCCAAGGGCCTGGAGTACGACGAGGTGTTCGTGCCGTTCCTGGCCGACGGCGTGTTTCCCTCCCGCAAGGCCCGGAGCCGGTGGACCACGACCGCCTCGGCCCTGCCCACCGCGCTGCGGGGCGATGGCGACACCCTGTCCGACCTCGAGGACTTCACCACCGCCGGCGTGGCGGAGTACAAGAAGGCCACGGCGCGCGAGACGTACCTCGAGGAGGTCCGCCTCGCCTACGTCGCACTGACCCGGGCCAAGTCGCGCCTGCACCTCAGCGGTCACCGCTGGGGCCGCACGCAGAAGCAGCCGCGCCTCGTCTCCCCGTTCCTGGCCGACGCGGCGCTGTGGCTGGAGGGGCACGGCGGCGTGCCGGTCGTCTGGGCCCCGGAGGTCGCGACCGACGAGAGCAACCCGCTGGTCGACGACGTGGCGTACGCATGGCCCCACCCGGTCGTCGGCATGGAGTCCCGCCGGGCGTTCGCCGAGGAGGTCCGTGCCGCCCTGGACGCCGAGGCGCCGGCACCGGTCCACGCCTCGCACACCGAGCTCACCGAGGAGCTCGAGCTCGTGCTGGCCCAGGCCGAGCGGGCCGAGAGCTCGCTGGTCGAGGTCACGCTGCCCTCGACCTTGTCGGCCACGCAGACGATGGCGCTGGTGTCCGACGAGGAGGGATTCGTGCGCGACCTCGCCCGCCCGATGCCCCGTCGGCCCTCGAGCGCCGCGCGGTTCGGCACGGCCTTCCACGCCTGGGTGGAGTCGCACTACGAGGAGCAGCGGCAGGAGGCCTTCTTCGACCCCGACGACCTGCCGGGTCGCGCCGACGTCGACATCGACGACGACACCGAGCTCGCCGATCTGCGTGAGGCCTTCGCGTCCGGTGACTTCGCCCGCCGCGTGCCGTTCTCGATCGAGGAGGGGTTCTCGGTCCAGCTGGGCGCGCAGCGCCTGATCGGGCGCATCGACGCCGTCTTCCCGGTCACGCTGCCGGGTGGCACCGAGGGCTTCGAGATCGTCGACTGGAAGACCAACCGGCGGGCGAGTGCCGACCCGCTCCAGCTCGCGGTCTACCGGCTCGCCTGGGCCGAGCAGCACGGCGTCGATCCCGCTCGGGTGCTCGGCTCGTTCCATTACGTCCGGCTCGGTCAGACCGTCACCTACGACGACCTGCCCGGACGTGACGACCTCGAGCGCCTCCTCGCCGGCGGCGCCTGATGGCTGCGGGGCTAGCCTGACGGCGTGAGCAGATTCGCCTTCGACGGTGCCCGTCATGACCGCGCCGCGCTTCACCGGGCTGCCAGCCGCGATCTCGACGACGTCCGGGTCATGGTGCTCGGCGGCGAGCACGTGGCCACGGTCGACGGACCCGCGCTGGCCTGGATGCCTGCCGGCGAGGCGCCCGAGGGGGAGTGGATCTGGCTCGGGGAGCAGGGCGGACGACGCCATGCGGCGGTCGTCGTCGATGGCCGCGTGCCCGCCGAGCTGAACCCGACGAGCATCCGCGTCCTCGCACCGCAGCTGGACCCCGACGAGCTCTCCCTCGCGGTCCACGCCGTGGCGATCGCGCGCTGGCTCGCCTCGACGCCGTTCTGCCCGCGCTGCGGGTCGCGCACCGAGGTGCAGCAGGCGGGGCACCTGCGCACGTGCCCCGAGTGCGGAGCGAGCCACTTCCCCCGCACCGACCCGGCCGCCATCATGCTCATCACCGACGACCAGGACCGTGCCCTCCTGGCCCGGAACCCCGCCTGGCCCGAGGGCCGCTTCTCGACGCTCGCCGGGTTCGTCGAGCCGGGGGAGTCGCTCGAGGACGCCGTGCGGCGCGAGGTCTTCGAGGAGGTCGGCGTCACCGTCGGCGAGGTCACATACGGCGCCAGCCAGCCGTGGCCGTTCCCGGCCAGCCTCATGCTCGGCTTCTTCGGCACCGCCACCTCCACCGACATCACGGTCGACGCGAACGAGATCGCCGAGGCGGCCTGGATCACGCGCGACGAGCTCGTCGCCTACGGCGAGGCCGGCACGCTCCTGCTCCCGCCCAGCGGGATCTCGATCTCGAGCTGGCTCATCGAGACCTGGCTCGGCAAGGACCTCACAGCTGCCTGGTGAGGCGCGCGACTCGTACCTCGTCGCTTCACCGGTTCGTTCCTCACCGGTGCCGGGCTTCGCCCGGGCGCCTGCCTCGCTTCGCTCGGCCCGTGGTCACCACCGGGCCTCTCTCCGCTCGGCCCGTGGTCACCACCGGTGCTCGCGTCGCTCGGCCCGGGTTGGCGTCGTCGGTCAGCTGCCGGGCCACTCGCCGGTCCACCGCTCGAACAGGCGAGCACCGCCACGATCGATCAGTGCCTTGACGACCGAGTAGATCGCACCCTGGGCGAGGGCCGCGAGCACGATCTTGGGCAGGCGATACTCCGACTGCAGGGCCGTGGGTGGGTCGTCCGTGGCCTGCGGGTCGACCCGCTTCCAGATCTGGTGGAACACCTTGCTCGCGACGAGACCACCCAGGATGCTCGCCACGAGACCCCAGGGCCGGTACAGGATCTTGGCCGTCTTGCTCGGCGTCTTGGTCTCCCGCGGTGTGCTCATGAGCTGCCTTCCTCGTGGTCGTGGTCGACCGGGTCGGTGGTGCGGCCTGCCGTGAGTCGCAGGCGGCGGCCCCGGTCGATGTCATCCTGCTGCTTCTCGGCGGCCTTCGCGATCTGACGGGTGTCGCGCAGCGGCAGCTGGATCGCGACTTCCGCGACCATCCCGGCCTGCAGCTGCCGACCGCGCACCAGCTCGGAGTCGAGCTCGGCGCCGAACAGCAGGGCCAGGTTGGTGATCCACAGCCAGAGCAGGAACACGATGACGCCGGCCAGTGAGCCGTAGGTGGCGTCGTAGCGGGAGAAGTTCGCGACGTAGAAGCCGAACACCGCCGACGCCGCCGCCCAGACGAGGATCGCGAGGATCGCCCCCGGGCTGATCCAGCGGAACTTCGGCTGCTGCACGTTGGGCGTGGCGTAGTACAGCAACGCCACGACGAGGGCGACGGCCACGAGCATGAAGGGCCACTTGGCGATGTTCCAGACCAGCACGGCCGTCGAGCCCAGTCCCACTGCCTCCCCGACCGCCCGTGCGGCGGGGCCGGTCAGCACCAACCCGATGGCCACGACCGCGGCGAGCACGACCGTCACGAGGGTGACGACGAGCATCGCGGGTCGACGCGTCCAGATGGGCCGCCCCTCCTCGATCTCATAGATGCGGTTCAGGCCGCGGCCGAAGGCTCCGACGTAGCCGGACGCCGTCCACATCGCGGTGAGCAGACCGAGCACGACACCCACGCCGAGACCGGGGGTCTGGCTCATCTCGGCCAGGATCGGCTCGAGGGTGTCGGCCACCCCCGTCGCACCGAGGTCGCGCAGGATGTCCGTCACGGTCCGCACGGTCTCCTGCCCCTGCCCGACGACGCCCACCAGCGACAGCAGCGCGATGGCGGCCGGGAACAGGGCCAGGACGGCGTAGTAGGTCAGGGCCGCGGCGACGTCGGTGCACTGGTCGCGGGTGAACTCGCGTGCGGTCTTGCGCAGGACGAAGATCCAGGACGCGCGAGTCAGGTCGTCGGGCGAGTCCGGCTTCTCGGGCGCATCGGGGTCAGGGTCGCGACCATCGGGATCCGCGGCAGCCGGCGCCGCCTCGTCGGGCCCGCCCAGGCCGGGCCCGCGCCGGCGCCGGGCCACTGCGGCCGCGACGACTCCCACGAGGGTCAACCCCCCGATCGTCTTGATCGTGCTGGTCATGCGTCCTCCCGACGCGTTCGTTGTCCGTCAGGTACCCGCCGACGACCCCGAACATGCAGAACGGTCCTGGCGAACACGCCAGGACCGTTCACATGGGGTGGACGACGGGACTTGAACCCGCGACCACCGGCACCACAAGCCGGGGCTCTACCAACTGAGCTACGCCCACCACGCGCCCCGGGCTGGACCCGGAACGGCGAGGTAGAGCATAGCGCAGGCTCAGAGGGTGTCGGTCACCGAGCCGCCGACCTCGGCCGCGATGGCGCGAGCCGAGTCGGAGTCGATGCCGGGGTCGGGCGTGAAGACGGCACGACGGTAGTACCGCAGCTCCTCGATGCTCTCGGCGATGTCGGCGAGGGCGCGATGATGGCCGGCCTTCGACGGGGCCGCGAAGTACGCCCGCGGGAACCAGCGCCGTGCGAGCTCCTTGATGCTGGAGACGTCGATGATGCGGTAGTGCAGGTGCTGCTCGAGCTCGACCATGTCGCGGGCGAGGAACGCGCGGTCGGTGCCGACCGAGTTGCCCGCGAGCGGTGCCTTGCGGGGCTCGGGCACGAAGCCGCGGACGTAGTCGAGCACCTGCGCGTGGGCGTCGGCCAGGGACAGCCCCGCGTCGAGCTCGGTGATCAGGCCCGACGAGGTGTGCATCGTGGTGACGACCTCGTTCATCTGGTCGAGCGCCTCCTGGGGAGGCTTGATGACCAGGTCGATGCCCTCGCCCTTGACCTCGAGGTCGAAGTCGGTCACCAGGACCGCGACCTCGACCAGCGCGTCGTTCTCCAGCGACAGTCCGGTCATCTCGCAGTCGATCCACACCAAGGAGTCGTTCACGGTCGATCACCCTACGCTCAACCCGCGATCCGTACCCGGCCGAACCCGTGTCATCGGGTCCTCGGGCCGTGGGGGAACTCGTGGTGGGTGCTCGGTCGTTACGATCGACGAGAGCTGCGGATTCTCCCGCCCCAAGACTGAGCCCCAGAACTGATGCCGTGTGGCACGGAACCCGAAGAGGAAACCTCGTGAGCAAAGACCGCCAGGAGCGCGCCGCCCGCGCCGAGCAGATGCGCAAGGAGCGGGAGAAGGCCGCCAAGCGCCAGCGCAGCGTCATCACCGGTGCCATCGTCGCCGTCGTGATCGTGCTCGTCGCCGTCGCCGGCTACGGCATCAGCACGATCAACAGCGACAACGCTCCTGAGGCCTTCAGCATCGAGTACACCGCGGCGGACGCCGCCGGCAGCGACGCCGGTGCCGACACCCCGGCCGACTACGAGCCCGTCGTCGTCGAGATCTACGAGGACTTCCAGTGCCCCGCGTGCCAGGCGCTCGAGCAGGTCTACGGCCAGCAGCTGGAGACGCTCGTCGCCTCGGGCGACATCACGATGGAGTACCACCCGTTCTCGTTCCTCGACGAGCGCGGCGGCAGCCCGAACGAGTACTCGAAGCGCGCGACCAACGCCGCCATCTGCGTGTTCGAGGAGTACGACGCGGCGGCGTACAAGACGTTCCACGACTACCTCTACGCGAACCAGCCCTCGGAGGGCTCGCCCGGTCCGGAGGACGAGGAGCTCGTCGCCGCGGCGGAGACGCTCGGGTTCACCGGTATCGAGTCGTGCGTCACCGACCACACGTACTTCGATCGCATCCAGAAGGCCAAGGAGGCCGGCGGTGAGCGCGGCGTCACCGGTACCCCGACCATCTACATCGGTGACGAGAAGGTCGAGGACAACGGCACGCTGATCGAGCAGATCAACGCCGCGGTCGCCGAGAAGAAGGGGCTCCCGGCCCCGACGGCCGACCCGTCGACGGATCCCACGTCGGCGCCGACCGCCACGACGCCCGCGGGCTGACCGTCTCGCGCTGAGACGCGGCCGCCGTGGAGCTGACGACGCTCGCGGTGCTGGTGGGGTTGGCCCTGGTCGACTCCACCAGCATCGGCACCCTCGTCATCCCGCTGGTCTGGCTGCTGCGGCCCGGGCCGGTCGCCTGGCGGCCCCTGCTGGTCTTCCTCGCGACCGTCGCGGCGATGTACGCGGCCATCGGCGCCGTGCTGCTCCTGGTCGGGCAGTCGGTCGCGCCGGTGCTCAACGGCCTGGGCGACGTCGATGCCGTGCGATGGGTCCAGCTCGTGCTCGGCGCGGGGCTGTTCGCCGTGGCGTTCAGCGACACCGTGATGGGCCGCCTCGCGGGCGGCGCGCTGCGCTGGCGTGACCGGCTCCGTGGCGACGACGGCAGTGACGAGACCGGTGTCGGACGCTCGGTGGTCGCCACGGCCGCCGTGGCCGTTGCCGTCGAGGTGCCGACGATGCTGCCGTACCTCGCCGCGATCGGGATCCTCGCCGCCACCGACGTCGCCGTTGGCGTCCAGCTGGGCCTGCTCGGCGGCTACGCAGTCGTGATGGTCGGGCCCGCGCTGGCGCTCGCCGTCGTGCGTGGTGCGGCGGGCCGTCGGGTCGAGGCACCGCTGCGCCGTCTGGACGGCTGGCTGACCCGCCAGGCCGACGAGATGACCGGCTGGGTCTTCGGCATCGTCGGCTTCCTGCTGGCGGGCGACGCGGCGCAGGCGCTGGAGCTGTTCGCCACCTGAGCGCGGAATACGGTCAGCGGTGTCGTCCACTTGGCGCGCCCGGCAGGGATCGAACCTGCGACCGGGGGATGAGAAGGTCTCGTGCGCTGTTCGGTGAGGTGGTGGCGGCGGTGGGGTCTGGCGCGCCCGGCAGGGATCGAACCTGCGACCGGGGGATGAGAAGGTCTCGTGCGCTGTTCGGTGAGGTGGTGGCGGCGGTGGGGTCTGGCGCGCCCGGCAGGGATCGAACCTGCGACCGGGAGATTAGAAGGCTCCTGCTCTGTCCTCTGAGCTACGGGCGCTCCGGACCAGCGTAGTGGGAGCCTCGCCTACGATGCGTGACGTGACCCCGGACGCCGCGCTGCCACCCGTGACGGACCCGTGGCGCCAGCGTGGGCGTCTGCCGCTCATGATCGGGACGGTCCTGCTCGGTGTGGCCGCCGTCGGCCTGGTCGTCTTCTTCGGGTTCCGGGCCGAGTCGGCCCGCGCCGTCGGCGTCGGTCTGGCGCTCGGTCTCGTGCCGCTGCCCCTGCTCGGCCTCTTCTACTGGTGGATCGACCGCTACGAGCCGGAGCCGCGACGCTACGTGCTGGCGGCCTTCCTCTGGGGCACGGCAGGGGCCGTGGGGATCGCCCTGGTGGGCAACACGTTCCTGTCCGAGTCGCTCGACCTGACCGACGCTCAGACCGCCACGTTCGTCGCGCCGCTCGTGGAGGAGACCGCGAAGGGCCTGTTCCTGGTGGCCACCTTCCTGCGTGCGCGCAGGGTCATCGGTGGCGTCCTCGACGGGCTGTTCTACGCCGGTCTGGTCGGCCTCGGCTTCGCCTTCATCGAGAACATCATCTACTACTCCGCCAGCTACCTCGGGGGCCCCGAGCTCGGCGTCAGCGGCGCGCAGGGCGCCACCGCGACCTTCGTGATCCGCGGGGTCGTGAGCCCGTTCGCCCACCCGCTGTTCACGGCCAGCCTCGGCCTCGCGCTGGGTGCCGCCGTGCTGACCCGGTCCTGGTGGGCCCGGGTGCCGCTGGTCCTCGGCGGATGGGCGGGGAGCATGGTGCTCCACGGGCTCTGGAACGGATCGATCAGCTACGCCGGCATCGCCGGGTTCGCGCTCCTCTACCTCGTGCTCGTGCTCGTGTTCTTCGGCTTCGTGGCGCTGGTGATCGTCCTGCGGCAGCGTCAGTTCGTCGTCCTGCGGCGCTCCCTCTCGTACGTCGCGGACCGAGGCTGGATCCACCCCGCCGAGCTGCCGTGGCTCACGTGGTTCGGGTACCGCGCGCAGGCACGTCGCCACGCCAAGGTCCAGGGCGGGTCCGAGGCCGCGGCGGCGGTGCGCCGGTACCAGAGCCTGGCCACCCAGCTCGCCTTCGTCCACGACGCCGTCATGCTCGGTCGTCCGGGGCGTCGAGGGGTCGAGCGAACCCTGGCGATCCGGGCCCAGATGGACGAGCTGCGACCGCAGCTCCGGCTGCCTCCGGCCCTCGCCCCGCTGCCGCGGCCGGTGACGCCGGCGCCTCCCCGGTACGCCGTTCCACCGGTTCCATGGTCCTGAGGTGGTGGTCCGCAGTCCCTGGGCCCGTCGTCCACTAGGCTTTCCACGAACCGTGTGACAGGCGAGACGTGTGAGGAGTGGTTGTGGTCGGCGTAGACGCCCCGGGCGAGCTCCTCGGCGCGCTCAGCACGCTTCTCGACCGCGTCCGGCACGCTGAGCTCCCGCTCGCGACGGAGGACGTCGAGGGAGCCCGCCGCCTGCAGGCCGGGGTCGCCGACCAGCTCTCCGACTACGTCCTGCCCCGTCTCGTGCAGCTCGACGCGCCCGTCCTCGTGGTGGTCGGTGGCTCGACCGGCGCCGGCAAGTCCACCCTGGTCAACTCGATCGTGGGTGAGGTCGTCAGCGAGTCGGGCGTCCTGCGACCCACCACCCGCTCGCCGGTCCTCACGCACCACCCTGACGACGGTGCGTGGTTCCAGGCCGACCGCGTCCTCCCGGACCTCCCGCGCACCGACGTCCCGGGCAACTCGACCTACGGGCTGCGGCTCCGTGCCAGCAGCAAGGTGCCGAAGGGCCTCGCGATCCTCGACGCGCCCGACGTCGACTCGATCGACGAGGGCAACCGTGTGCTCGCGGCCCAGCTCCTCGCGGCCGCGGACCTCTGGCTGTTCGTCACCTCCGCCGCCCGCTACGCCGACCAGGTGCCGTGGGACTACCTGCGCCAGGCGTCCGAGCGCAGCACCTCGGTCGCCGTGGTGCTCGACCGCACGGCTCGCGACGGCATCGTCGAGGTCCGGAGCCACCTGGCACGCATGATGACGTCGCGCGGCCTGTCCGACTCCCCGCTGTTCACGGTTCCCGAGACATCGGTCGACACCGATGGACTCCTCCCCGCCGACGCGGTGAAGCCGATCGTCGACTGGCTGCACGACCTCGCCAGCAACGACGAGACCCGCGCCCTGATCGTCCGCTCGACCCTCGACGGCGCGGTCCGCCACAACGTCCTGCGCAGCCACGACCTGGCTGATGCATACGACTCCCAGGTGCGGGCGGCCGACAAGCTCCGGACCGCCGTCGACGACACCTTCGCCGAGTCCGAGCGCGCGGTGCGCGCCGCCCTGACCGACGGCGGCCTCGTGAGCGGCGACGTGGCGGCCCGCTGGCAGAGCTTCGTCGGCACGGGCGAGATGCTCCGATCGGTCGAGGGCAAGGTCGGACGCATCCGCGAGCGACTCGTCGACGGCGTCACCGGCAAGCGGTCCAAGGCCGACGACGTCGCCGCCGCCATCGAGCACGACCTCGCGGTGATGCTCGTCGAGCGTGCCGAGTCCTCCGCGACCGTGGTCGTCGCGCAGTGGGCCTCGGTCCCCGCGGGCGAGGCCCTCGTCGCGGCACGGCCGGGCCTGGACCGCGCGCCGCGCGACCTCCGTGCGCGAGCTGAACGGGTCGCGCGCGACTGGCAGCAGCAGGTCACGGAGCAGGTGCGCCTGGCCGTGGCCGACCGCCGACTGTCCACCGACGTTCTCGCGATCGGCGTCCCGGGGCTCGCGGTCTCGGTCATGATCACGGCGCTCGGCGCCGGCGGCACCGACGCGGGCCGCATCAGCCGCCGCGTCCTCGACGCCGTCCTGTCGAGCGACGTCGTCGACCGCCTCGCGGCGGAGGCCCTCAGCGCGCTGGAGATCCAGGTCGTGCGGCTCGCGCGCGAGGAGCGGGCGCGGTTCGCCGCGCTGTCGCCCGACCCCGACCTCGTGCGAGAGTCGCAGAAGACGTTGCGCGACGCGGCCCGCCGGGCCGAGTACGCGCGCCACCTCGACGACCTCGAGACGCGCGTCGTCCGTGGCACGCACTCGACCGGGCAAGGGGGAACTGGTTCATGAGCGAGCGCGAGCGAGCGAACGATCAAGCTTCGGTCATGCCGGTGCCGCCTACTATTGCTCTTCTCACGGCGGAGGCGGCATGACCCAGCTGAGCGACGGACCCGCGCCGGTGTACCGCGACGACGTCGGGGAGATCGGCCGCAAGGTCGACGGACTCGTGGCCGCGGCCGACGCGGCTCACGGTCGGCTGCCGCAGTCCGTGCTCGCCGCGGCCGACCAGCTCTCCGGCCGTGCGGTCGAGCGCCTGCGCCTGTCGGGCGAGCACACGATCGTGGCCCTCGCCGGCGCCACCGGCTCCGGCAAGTCGTCGCTGTTCAACGCCTTGACCGACCTCGACCTCGCCGGTGTCGGCCTGCGGCGACCCACCACCTCGTGGGCGCTGGCCTGCGCGTGGGGTCCCGACGGCGCCCAGGGCCTGCTGGAGTGGATGGGCATCCCGCCGCGTCACCAGGTCTCCCGCATGAGCATGCTCGATCGCTCGTCGGAGGACACCAAGCTCGACGGCCTCGTGCTGCTCGACCTCCCCGACCACGACTCCACCGAGGTCTCGCACCACGTCGAGATGGATCGCCTGGTCCAGTACGCCGACCTCATCGTGTGGGTGCTCGATCCGCAGAAGTACGCCGACGCCGCGATCCACGACCGGTACCTGCGGCCCATGGCGTCGTACAACGACGTCTCGCTCGTCGTGCTGAACCAGATCGACCGGATCCCCTACGAGCAGCGCGGTCGTGCCGTCGAGGACGTCCGCCGCATCGTGGCTGCCGGCGGCATGACCGACGTCCCGGTCATCGGCGTCTCGGCGACCCGCGGCGACGGGGTCGACGACCTGCGCCGTGAGCTCGCCACCCGCATCCGGGCGCGTGCCTCGGCCAAGGACCGCCTGGGTGCCGATATCCGGGCTGCCGCCGAGCAGATCGCGGCCGTGGGCGGGCGGAGCAACGTCCCGGGCGTCACGGAGGCCGATCGCGACGAGCTCGACCGCGCCCTGTTCGACGCGGTCGGCGGTGGGCAGCTGGCGTCCGCGGTGGGTGCCTCGAGCCGCCGCCGGGCCGTTCGCCTCACGGGTTGGCCCCTGACCCGGTGGATCGGCGGGCTGCGCAAGGACCCGCTCAGCGAGCTCGGCCTCGAGGTCGACGAGCGTGAGCTCGAGCGGTCGAGCCTGCCCGACTCGATCCGGCCCCAGCGGTCGGCGGTCGAGACCTCCGTCCGCGTCTTCGTCGAGAAGGCGTCCGTGGGTCTCGAGCGTCCCTGGCGCGACGCGGTGCGTGTCGCCTCCGACGCCGCGGCCGAGGGATCGCAGGTGGCCGACGCGGTCGAGGGGGCCGTGGCCTCCACCCGCATCGACCTGCGCGGAGCCGCGTGGCTGCACCTGCTCAACGCGCTGCAGTGGCTCCTGCTCGCCACGACCGCCGGCGGGCTCGGGCTGTGGCTGCTCGGGCTGCTCGGCATGGGCATCCCCGACGGGCCCGACGTGTCCGGCTTCGGTCCGGCTGACGGCCACCCGCTGTCGCTCGTGCTGGGGGTCGCGGCGCTCGTCGCCAGCGGGGTGATCGCCCTCGGCACGCGTCTGGCGTCCCGCTTCGTGGCGCGGAGCCAGGCGGCCCGCGTGGAGCGTGAGCTGCGCACCGCGATCGGCCAGGTCAGTGCGGAGCTCGTCGTCTCACCCGTCGAGGCCGAGCTCCAGGCGTACGAGCGCTACCGCGCCGGCGTCGTCGCGGCTCTGGGCTGACCGGCCTCGGGCTGACCGGCCTCGGGCTGACCCTCCGGCCGACCGGCGCGACCAGGTCCCTCGCTAGGCTGGAGGCACCATGGCTGACTACGTAATCTCGCTCCGCAACGTCCGCAAGGCCCACGGCGACAAGGTCGTCCTCGACAACGTGTCGCTCTCGTTCCTGCACGGGGCGAAGATCGGCGTCGTGGGCCCCAACGGCATGGGCAAGTCGTCGCTGCTGAAGCTGATGGCGGGCCTCGACCACCCGAACAACGGCGACCTCGTGCGCGATCCCGACGCGACCGTCGGCATGCTGCAGCAGGAGCCGCCGCTGACCGAGGGCACCACGGTGCTCGAGAACGTCGAGGAGGCCGTGGCCGAGATCAAGGCCAAGATGGCGCGCCTCGAGGCCGCGTACGCCGAGATGGCCGAGCCCGACGCCGACTACGACGCGCTCGGCACCGAGACCGGTGAGCTGCAGAACTACCTCGACGCCGTCGGTGCGTGGGACATCGACTCCAAGCTCGACCAGGCGATGGACGCCCTGCGCTGCCCGCCGCCGGAGGCGCTCGTCGACAACCTCTCCGGTGGTGAGCGCCGCCGCGTCGCGCTGTGCAAGCTCCTGCTCCAGCAGCCCGACCTCCTGCTGCTCGACGAGCCCACCAACCACCTGGACGCCGAGTCGGTGCAGTGGCTCGAGGGCCACCTCAAGAACTACCCGGGCGCCGTCCTGGCCGTGACCCACGACCGGTACTTCCTCGACAACGTCGCCGAGTGGATCGCCGAGGTCGACCGCGGCCACATCCACGGCTACGAGGGCAACTACTCGACCTATCTCGAGACCAAGAAGGACCGGCTCAAGATCGAGGGCCAGAAGGACGCCAAGCGCTCCAAGATGCTCGAGAAGGAGCTGGAGTGGGTCCGCTCCAACGCGAAGGGTCGTCAGGCCAAGAGCAAGGCGCGCCTGGCCCGCTACGAGGAGCTCGCGGCCGAGGCCGAGAAGGACCGCAAGATCGACACCTCGGACATCAACATCCCGGCCGGCCCGCGCCTGGGCGACGTCGTGCTCGACGCCCAGGACCTCACGAAGTCCTTCGACGGCCGCGTGCTGTGGGACGACATCAGCTTCACGCTGCCGCGGGCCGGCATCGTGGGCGTGGTGGGCCCCAACGGCGTCGGCAAGACCACGCTGTTCCGCATGATCACCGGCAGCGAGGAGCCCGACTCAGGGACGCTCAACGTCGGACAGACGGTCAAGATCAGCTACGCCGACCAGAACCGCGACAACATCGATCCGACCAAGAACGTGTGGGAGGTCGTGTCTGAGGGCCTGGACTTCATCAAGGTCGCCAACTTCGAGATGAACAGCCGCGCCTACGTCGCGTCGTTCGGCTTCAAGGGCCCGGACCAGCAGAAGAAGGCCGGCGTGCTCTCCGGCGGTGAGCGCAACCGCCTCAACCTGGCGCTGACGCTCAAGCAGGGCGGCAACATGCTGATGCTCGACGAGCCCACCAACGACCTGGACGTCGAGACCCTGTCGGCCCTCGAGGACGCGCTGCTCGACTTCCCCGGCTGCGCCGTGGTCACCTCGCACGATCGCTGGTTCCTCGACCGCATCGCCACGCACATCCTGGCGTGGGAGGGCACCGACGAGAACCCGGCCAACTGGTTCTGGTTCGAGGGCAACTTCGCCTCCTACGAGGAGAACAAGATCGAGCGCCTCGGCGCCGAGGCCGCCCGCCCGCACCGCGTCACCCACCGCCGCCTGACCCGCGACTGACCCCCGCCCCAGATTTGCGCCGAGTTGTGCAGTTCTGCGATCGCGGAATCTCACAACTCGGCGCATTTCTTGGTCAGTCCGAGGAGTTGAGCGCCTGACGGATCCGGGTGATCACCCGGCGAGGGTTGGCCATGTCAATGCTGGTGACGACGATGAGTCGCCATCCCGCGGCCTCGAGCTGCTCGCGCCTGATGTGGTCCCACTGCCGCTGCGCGGCGTCTCGTTCGTGCTGCCAGCCGTCGTACTCCACGAGTATCTTCTGGCGCCGGTAGACGAGATCGCCCCGGGCGAGCCACCGACCGTGATCATCGAGGATGTCGACGTTCACCTCCGGCTCGGGGAGGCCGCCCCGGTGGATCCACCAGCGCAGGTCGGACTCCCGCACCGATGCCACCCGCTCCCGCACCAGCTTCACCACGCGCCGGGCACGACGGACGCCATCGAGGTGTGAGTCGAGGCAGAACCAGTGGAGCTCGTCGAGGTCGACCAAACCCGTCCCGACCATCCAGTCGCCCACTCGCAGCAGGCGCCGGTCGTCGAGCTGGGTGCCGAGGTCGACGAAGGTCCTCGCTGGCGAAGTGACGAGGAACCCGCGCAGCACGTCAACGGCGAAGTCGCGGCGGTAACGATGCAGGACGACGTCTGGGTCTCGGTGCTGATGGGGGTGACAGGTCGCGAAGTGCAGGGGGAGTAGCGGCCCGACGGCGAGGCCACGAAGCCGAAGACTGGTGACGTGGCTGACGGCCGCATCGCCCGGAAGCGTGAGTCCGGCGGCCTGTAGCCGCAGCTCGACTGTCGGCTCGGTCTGGGCCGTGCGGTAGACGCCCTCATGAAGTCGGACGAATCGCCGGCCCCGCAGTGAGCCGTCGGTCAGGCCGAGCGACAGCGCCTCACGGCGGGTGAATGGCCGGCCGTGGAGTGTCGGGGGCACGGGATGCATCTTGCGACAATGCCGCCACGGGTGGTCTTCGTGGAGCGCCCGTCAGGCTGCTGGGGATGAAGCCGGCCTGTGGACCACGGCGTGCGCCGAGTTGTGCGTTCCGCGCCGGGAAGAATTGCGCAACTCGGCGCAAATCTGGGGCGGGGTCAGGGGGCGGGGCAGGAGTTGTTGTCGTCGAGCTGGTCGACGACGCGCTGCATGACACGGCCGAGGACGTCGAGCTCCTCCGGGGAGGCGTGCTCGACGAGGTGGGCGTGGACGCCCCGCACGTGCGTGTGCGCCGCCTGCTCGAGCACCGAGAACCCGTGGTCGGTCAGCACCGCGGACACGCCGCGTCCGTCGCCGACGGCCTGGGTGCGCTGCACGATGCCCTTGCGCTCGAGGCGGGAGATCGTGTGGGTCACACGGCTGCGGGAGTGCGAGACCTGCGCCGCGAGCGTGGCCATGCGGATGGACCGGTCGGGTGACTCCGACAGGCGGACGAGGATCTCGTACTCGGGCATCGAGAGGTCGTGCGCGGTACGCAGGTCACGGTCGAGACGGTCCATGAGCAGCGTCGTGGCGCCCAGGTACGACCGCCACACGTGCTGCTGGGGCTCGGTGAGCCACGGCGTCTCGGTGGTCGTGTCCATGTCGGGCATCCTAACGCGGGGCGGTGTTTGTTGAAGCATCAATTACATGGTACCGTCTCTCTTGTTGAACACTCAACCACAGACCAACGCAGGAGCAGTCATGACCGTCGTCACCCCGGGTACCTGGAACCTCGACCCCACCCACACCGAGATCGGCTTCTCGGTCCGTCACCTCATGAGCAAGGTCCGCGGCAAGTTCGAGGCCTTCGAGGGCTCGCTCGTCACCGCCGAGGACGTCACCGACTCCAAGGTCACCGTCGAGGTCGACCTCAGCTCGATCAGCACGGGCACCGCCGACCGCGACAACCACCTGCGCAGCAGCGACTTCTTCGACGTCGAGACGCACCCCAAGATGGTCTTCGCGACCAACGGCGTCACGCAGAAGAGCGACTCCGAGTTCGTCGTGAACGGCGACCTCACGATCAAGGGCGTCACCAAGCCGCTCGAGCTCAAGGTCGAGTTCCTCGGCGAGGGCGGCGACCCGTGGGGCGGCACCCGTGTCGGCGTCGAGGCCACCGGTGAGATCAGCCGCAAGGAGTTCGGCATCGACTTCAACATCCCCGTCGCCGGCGCCGACAAGGCCATGATCGGCGACAAGATCTCGCTGACGATCAACGCCGAGGCCGTGCTGCAGGCCTGACTCCGTCAGGGGCTGCAGACCTGACTCCGTCAGGGGCTGCAGCCCCGAAGCGCTAGGCCCCGCTGGGGCGCAGCATGCGGACCGCAAGGTCGGCGTGCAGGCGTCCCAGCTCGGCCGCGGTGTGAGCGCCTCCGGCCTCGAACCACCGCACCAGATCGACGCTCAGCGAGAGCACGGCCCGCGCCGTTCCGCGCACGTCGGTCACCTCCAGGACGCCCTCGTCGACCCCCGCGACGAGGGCGTCCCGCATGTGGTGCTCCATACGCCTGCGCAGGTCCGCGATGACCGCCCGATGATCGGGTGAGAGCGCACCGAACTCGTACTGCACGACCCGGCCGATGCGGCTGTTGCGCGCGTGCCACTCGCTGAACGCCCGCACCATCGAGGCGACCTGCTCCACGGGGGAGGCGCTGTCGGACGTGGCGTTCGCCAGGACGTCGAGCGCCTCCTGGTGGCCGCGCAGGGAGATCGCGAACAGCAGCTCCTCCTTGGTCGCGTGGTGCACGTAGACCGCGGCCGGGCTCATGTGGGCGCGGGCCGCGATGTCGCGCGTCGTCGTGCCACCGAATCCGTGCTCGGCGAACGCCTCGACGGCGGCGTCGAGCAGCCGGTCACGGGCGGTGGTGGTCACGGCAGGGTCTCCAGACGAGGGGCGGGGCGTGGTGGACAGCATGGACCAGCGGTGGCATGCTAAGCAAGCGCTTAGTGACCCAGCGGTAACCAGTGCCGACCGGGAGAGCGCCTCGCCCTGAACCCCTCCGCCCCCGAGAGGCCACCATGGACCGCACCATCTACACCGACGACCACGAGGCGTTCCGCGAGAGCTGCGCCGGCTTCCTCGCGAAGAAGGTCGCCCCGCACATCGAGCAGTACATCGAGGACAAGGCGCTCCCGCGCGACTTCTGGCTCCAGGCCGGCGAGCTGGGTCTGCTCGGCCTGGAGGTCCCCGAGGAGTTCGGCGGCGCCGGCGCCGAGGACTTCCGCTTCAACGCGGTGTTCGCCGAGGAGCTCAGCAAGGTCAGCGCGGCGCTCGCGTCGTGCGTCGGCATCCACACCGACATCACGGCGCCCTACATCGTCGCGCTCGGCACGCAGGAGCAGAAGGAGCGCTGGCTCCCGGGCATCGTGTCCGGCGAGATCCTGCTCGCGATCGGCATGACCGAGCCCGGCGGCGGCTCCGACCTCGCCGCGCTCAAGACCACGGCGGTGCGCGACGGCGACGGCTGGGTCATCAACGGCTCCAAGACCTTCATCACGAACGGCTACAGCGCCGATCTCGTGGTCACCGCGGTGCGCACCTCGCCCGAGAAGGGCGCCAAGGGCATCTCGCTGTTCGCGATCGAGGCCGGTGACGAGGGCTTCAGCCGCGGCCGCAAGCTCGACAAGGTCGGCCAGACGGAGTCCGACACCGCCGAGCTGTTCTTCGAGAACGTCCGCGTCGGCGACGACCGCATCATCGGCGAGGTCGACCGCGGCTTCATCCACATGATGCAGAAGCTGCCGCAGGAGCGTCTGAGCTGCGCGATCTCCAACGTCGCGCACGCCAAGCAGATCCTGGCCGAGACGATCCAGTACGCCCACGACCGCAAGGCGTTCGGCGAGTCGATCGGCAGCTTCCAGTGGAACAAGTTCCTGATCGCCGAGCTCGTGACGCAGGTCGAGGTGGCCGAGGCCTACATCGACCAGGCCGTGCTCGCCCACGCCGAGGGTCGCTTCACGGCGATCGACGCCGCCAAGGCCAAGTGGTACACCTCCGACCTGCAGAACAAGGTCCTCGACCACTGCGTCCAGATCCACGGCGGCTACGGCTTCATGAACGAGTACCGGGTGGCCCGCGCGTGGCGCGACGCCCGCGTGACCCGGATCTGGGCCGGCTCGAACGAGATCATGAAGGAGCTCATCGGCCGCGATCTCGGCTTCTGAGCCCTTCGAACCACGACACCCATCCCGCTGGACCTGAGGAGAACACCATGCCCGAAGCCGTCATCGTCTCGACCGCCCGCTCGCCGATCGGTCGCGCCGTCAAGGGGTCGCTCAAGGACATGCGTCCCGACGACCTGACCGTGCAGATGGTCAAGGCCGCGCTGGCCAAGGTCGAGGCGCTCGACCCCCGCGACATCACTGACCTGCACCTGGGCATCGGTCAGCCCGCGGGCGAGGGCGGTCACAACATCGCTCGCGCCGTCGCGGTGCTGTCGGGCCTGGACCACCTGCCGGGCGTCACCGTGAACCGGTACTGCTCGTCGTCGCTGCAGACCACGCGCATGGCGTTCCACGCGATCAAGTCCGGCGAGGGCGACGCGTTCATCTCCGGTGGGGTCGAGACCGTGAGCCGCTTCCAGAACGGCTTCTCGGACCTGCCCGGCTCGGAGAACCCGCTGTTCGCCGACGCGATCGCGCGCACCGCGAAGCGTGCCGAGGGTGGCGCCGACACGTGGACCGATCCGCGGGACTCCGGTGAGCTGCCCGACCTCTACATCGCGATGGGTCAGACCGCCGAGAACGTCGCCCAGCACCTCGGCATGAGCCGCGAGGAGCAGGACGAGTTCGCGGTCCGCAGCCAGAACCTCGCCGAGGCGGCCATCGCCAACGGCTTCTGGGCCAAGGACATCACCCCCGTCACGCTGCCCGACGGCACGCAGGCCACGAAGGACGACGGCCCCCGTGCCGGCACGACCCTCGAGGCCATCAGCGGCCTGAAGCCGGTCTTCCGTCCCGACGGCACCGTCACGGCCGGCAACGCCTGCCCGCTCAACGACGGCGCCGCGGCGGTCGTCATCATGAGCGACACCAAGGCCAAGGAGCTGGGCCTGACCCCGCTGGCGCGCATCGTCTCGACGGCGGTCACGGGCCTGTCGCCGGAGGTCATGGGCCTCGGTCCGGTCGAGGCCATCCCGGCCGCGCTCAAGAACGCCGGCCTCGGCATCGACGACATCGACCTCTACGAGATCAACGAGGCCTTCGCGGTCCAGGCGTGGGGCTCGGCCAAGGTCCTGGGCATCCCGCTGGACAAGCTCAACGTCAACGGCGGCGCGATCGCGGTCGGCCACCCGTTCGGCATGACGGGTGCCCGCATCACGAGCACCCTGATCAACTCGCTGCAGCACCACGACAAGCAGTTCGGCGTCGAGTCGATGTGCGTCGGCGGTGGCATGGGCATGGCCATGGTCCTGGAGCGCCTGTCGTGACGGCCGCCTCGTCAGGGACCCGTCACGCGGGAAAGGTCGCGATCGTCACCGGCGCCAGCCGGGGCATCGGGTTCGCGGTCGCCGAGCGCATCGTCGCCGAGGGTGGTCGGGTCGTCATCACGGCCCGCAAGCCGGAGGCCCTCGAGGAGGCTGCTACGTCGCTGGGTGGCCCGGAGAAGGCCCGCTGGGTCGCGGGCAATGCCGGCGACGACGACCACCAGACCGAGGTCGTCGCCATGGCGATGGAGGCGTTCGGCGGCCTGGACCACCTGGTCAACAACACCGGCATCAATCCGGCGTACGGTCGCATGATCGACGTCGACCTGGGTGCGGCCAACAAGATCTTCGCGACCAACGTCGTCGCGGCGATCGGCTGGGCGCAGAAGGCCTACCGGGCGTCGTTCGAGGCGAACGGCGGTTCGATCGTCAACATCGCGTCGGTCGCCGGGCGTCGTCCGGCGCCGAACATCGGTACGTACGGTGCCTCGAAGGCCGCGCTGATCCACGTGACCGAGGAGCTGGCCGTCGAGCTGGGTCCGAACATCCGGGTCAACGCCGTCGCGCCCGCGGTCGTCAAGACCAAGTTCGCGGAGGCCCTCTACGAGGACCGCGAGGCCGAGGTCTCGGCGCCGTACCCGCTCAAGCGCCTGGGGGAGCCGGAGGACATCGGGTCGCTGGTGTCGTTCCTGCTGTCCGACGAGGCGAGCTGGATCACGGGCCAGACCGTCTCGATCGATGGTGGTCTGCTGCTCACCGGGGGCGTCTGAGCGACGTCGTCGACACAACACGAGGGGCGCCGGCCGGATGGCTGGCGCCCCTCGTGTCGTGTCGGGTGGACCAGTGGACAGTCCACGTGACGAAAAACATGAGGAATCCCTCATGAAAAACTTGAGGAAACCCTCACGTTTTGCGAGGATGGGAGGACACCGCACCTGAGGGGTTTTTCCGTGACGACGTTCGACACGCCTGTTCTTCCCGCCCACGACCGCACGCCCGTCCACGGCACGCCCGGTTCCGTCCGCGCCCTGGTCGACGACCTGCGCGACGGGACCGACCGCTTCGGCGTCGTGTTCGGGGGCCAGGGCACGGCCTGGCTCCCGACCCTCGCGACCCTGGTGCGCGACCACGCGACCGGGGCGGAGCTCGCCGAGCTGGTGGAGCGGGTCGAGGGGCGGCTCGCGCCCGTCGCCACCGAGATCGCCCGCGTCGACGCACGGTTCACACCGCTCGCCTGGGCGGACGCCCTGGCGTCGGGAGAGTCGGTCGACACCGGCGACGACGTCGAGGCCGCACCCGCGCACCCGTCCGAGGCTGAGCTCGCCGTCCCCTCGCTCTCGGTGCCGGGCATCCTCCTGACGCAGATCGCCGCGATCCGGGCCCTGCGCGGCTGGGGCCTCGACCCCGACCAGGGCGCGACGTCCGCCGCCGGTCACTCGCAGGGCGTCCTGGCCGTCGAGGTCCTGCGCGGCCGTGACGAGGCCGACGTCCTGGTCGTCGCCCGCCTCGCGGGTGTCGCGACGCAGCTCGTGGCCCGCCGCCGCGGGCTGACCGGATCGGCCGACGCGCCGGTCATGGTCTCGGTGCGGGAGGTCGACCCGGGCGCCGTCGACGCGGTGCTCGAGTCGCTGCCGGGGACGCGCGCGGTGCGCGGCCTTCGCAACGGCCGCCGCTCGGTCGTGCTGACGGGCCCGTCGACCGACGTCGCCGCGGTGCTCGCGGCGTTCGACCGCCGCACGGCCACCGAGAAGGACGCCCGCGACCAGAAGCTGACCGGCGGTGCGGTGTTCGCGCCGGTCGTCGAGCCGCTCGGCTCGGCGATCTCCTTCCACCATCCCGACCTCGGCGAGGCCGCCGACCTGGTGGCCGGCTGGGCCGCCACCCTGGGGCTCGACCCGACGTGGGCGCGGGACCTCACGCGGACCGCCTTCATCGACCCGGTCGACTGGGTCGTCCAGCTCGACGACGTCCTCGCGACCGGTGCCGCCTGGCTGCTCGACCTCGGCCCAGCGGCCCTGGCGGCGACCGTCACGGCCGACGAGGCCGCTCCCCGGGGGGTCGGCGTCGTCACGACCACGACCCGCCGTGGTCGCCGTGAGCTCACCGTGCCCGGAGCGGCGCCCACGCGGCCGACCCCGTGGTCGAGCCACCTCCCGACCGTCGTGCACCTGCCGGACGGCACCGTGCGCCTCGAGACGGCGTTCAGCCGCCTCACGGGCAAGTCCCCGGTGCTGCTGGCGGGCATGACGCCGACGACGGTCGACGCCAAGATCGTCGCCGCCGCCGCGAACGCCGGCTTCTGGGCCGAGCTCGCCGGGGGTGGCCAGGTCACCGCGGAGATCTTCGGCGACCGCATGGCCGAGCTCGACGAGCTGCTCGAGCCCGGTCGCAGCTTCCAGTTCAACTCCCTCCTGCTCGACCCCTACCTGTGGAAGCTCCAGCTGGGCCAACAGCGGCTGGTCCAGCGCGCGCGGGCCGCGGGCTCCCCGATCGACTCCGTGATCGTCACGGCCGGCGTCCCCGAGCTCGACGAGGCGGTGGCGCTGGTCGAGGACCTGCACGCCGTCGGCATCGAGCACGTCGTGTTCAAGCCCGGCACGGTCCGCCAGATCCGTCAGGTCCTCGCGATCGCGACGGCGCTGGGCGAGACCGAGCGGGACGGCACCAGCCTGATCGTCCAGATCGAGGGCGGCCAGGCCGGAGGTCACCACTCCTGGGAGGACCTCGACGACCTGCTCGTCGCGACCTACGCCGACCTGCGGGCCACCCCCGGCGTCGTCGTGTGCGTCGGCGGCGGCATCGGCACGCCCGAGGCCGCGTCGTCCTACCTCACGGGGGAGTGGGCGCGTCGTCACGACCTGCCGCTCATGCCCGTCGACGGCGTGCTGATCGGCACCGCCGCGATGGCTGCAGCCGAGGCGACGACGTCGCCGCAGGTCAAGCAGCTCCTGGTCGACACCCCCGGCACCGCCGCCTGGATCGGGGCCGGCAAGGCCGTCCGCGGTATGTCGTCGGGGCGCAGCCAGCTCGGTGCCGACATCCACGAGATCGACAACACCGCCTCGCGGACGGGCCGCCTCCTCGACGAGGTCGCGGGTGACGCCGACGCCGTCGCCGCGCGCCGCGACGAGATCATCGTGGCCCTCGACGCCACCGCGAAGCCGTACTTCGGCGACGTGGCCCACATGTCGTACGGCGCACTCCTGCAGCGCTACGTCGACCTGACGACGGTGACCGACCACGAGGGCTCCGGCACGTGGATCGACGTCTCGTTCCGCGACCGGTTCCACGAGCTGGCGCAGCGCGCCGAGGCGCGTCTCGTGGCGGCCGACCACGGCGACGTCCCGACCCTGTTCGCGACGCCCTCCGACGTCGAGTCGGCCGTGACGGCCCTGGCCGAGCTCCGTGCCGAGCACGGCGCGCTCGACGAGGTCGTGCTGCACCCCGCCGACGTCAGCTTCTTCCTCGACGTCTGCCGGCGCCCCGGCAAGCCCGTCACGTTCGTGCCGGTCGTCGACGCCGACGTGCGTCGCTGGTGGCGCTCCGACTCCCTCTGGCAGGCCCACGACCCGCGCTACGGCGCCGACGCCGTGTGCGTCATCCCCGGCCCGACCTCGGTCCGCGGCATCACCCGGGTCGACGAGCCGGTCGCCGAGCTGCTGCAGCGCTTCGAGGACGAGACGATCGACGGCCTGCTGGCGGCCGGACGCTCGACCTGCCGCGTGTCCGGCCGCCGCCGCGACGACCGTGCGGCTGGCGCGCTCGGCCTCGTGCTGGCCGCCCACGACGTCCTGTGGGCCGGCCGCACCGTGATCAATCCCGTGCACCGACTGGGTCACGGGCTGGGTCACGATCTGGGCGACGGGTGGACCGTCACCTCGGACACCCGCGCCGACCATGCCCCCACCGGCGCCACGCTGCTGGCGTCCGACACCAGGGTGACCCTGGCGGTCCCGGTGGGCGACGGACGGGTCGTGGAGCTGCCGATCGACGTCCCGGACGGTGCCCCCCTCGGCGCCGCGCCGGTGATCGCGATCGAGACGGCTGCCGCGGCCATGACCGACCTGCTGCGCGGTGCGGCAGGCGGTTCCCTCCCACGGCCGGGCGGGGACTCCCTCCTCCACGCCTGGTCGTGGGACCTCGTCGCCGACCATGCGGGCGTCACGACCCCCGCCGTGGCCGGTACTGACGCGCTGGCCGAGGGCTTCGTGCCCGACGTCCTGGTCGGGCTCGCCTGGCCGGCGGTCTTCGCCGAGCTCACCGACGCCACGACCGCGTCGGGCCTGCCCGTCGTGGAGGGTGCGCTCGACCTGGTGCACCTCGACCACGAGATCGCCGTCAGCGAGGTGCCCGCCGAGGGTGCGGAGCTGTCGATCTCCGCCTCGCTGTCGGGCGTCGAGGACACCGAGGTGGGTCGCGTGGTCACGGTCGACGTCGTCGTCACCTCCGGCGGCGCCCCGGTGGCCACCCTGCGCGAACGACTCGCGATCCGCGGGCGTGCCGGAGCGGGAGCCTTGACCGACCCCCCGCGTGGTGGAGGCCTGCTGGTCGACCCGCGTGACACCCCGCGCCGGGCGCGGGCCAAGGTCCGCGTCTCGGCCCCGCTCGACATGCGCGCCTTCGCCGCGGTCTCGGGCGACCACAACCCCATCCACACGAGCGCCGCGGCCGCCCGCCTGGCCGGCCTCGGCGGCCCGATCGTCCACGGCATGTGGATCTCCGCGCTGGCCCAGCGTGCCGTCGGCCGCCGGGTCGAGGGCTGGACGGCCCGCTTCCTCAGCCCGGTTCACCCGGGTGCGGAGCTCGACGTCCGCGTCGAGCGGGTCGGGCTCGACCAGGGTGCGGAGGTCGTCGAGGTGACGGTCCGCGCCGGCGGCGAGCTCGCGATGGCAGCCACCGCCCGCGTCGTCGCGCCGCGCACCGCCTACGTGTTCCCCGGCCAGGGCATCCAGCACGCCGGCATGGGGATGGACGGGTACCAGCGCTCCGCCGCCGCGCGTGAGGTCTGGGACCGCGCGGACAGCCACACCCGTGAGGTGCTCGGCTTCTCGATCCTCACGGTCGTGCGCGACAACCCGACCGTCCTCGTGGCGAACGGCGTGACGCACCGCCACCCGGACGGCGTCCTCTTCCTGACGCAGTTCACGCAGGTCGCGATGGCCGTGCTGGGCTCGGCGCAGACGGCCGAGCTGCGGGAGTCCGGTGCCTTCGTCGAGGGTGCGATCCTCGCCGGGCACTCGGTCGGCGAGTACAACGCGCTCGCCGCGGTCTCGGGGGTCATCCCGCTCGAGGCCGTCGTCGAGGTCGTGTTCCAGCGCGGGTCCGTCATGCACACCCTGGTCGAGCGCGACGCGCAGGGACGCAGCGACTACCGCCTCGCCGCGATCCGCCCGTCGCAGATCGGCCTGGACGACGGAACGGTCGGCGCGTACGTCGACGAGCTCGCCGAGCGCACGGGCGAGTTCCTGCAGATCGTCAACCTGAACCTGCGCGACTCGCAGTACGCGCTCGCCGGCAGCGTCCGCGGGCTGAAGGCCCTTGAGGCCGATGTCGCCGAGCGCCGTGAGCGGTTCGGGGGCAAGGGTGCCTTCATCCTGGTGCCGGGCATCGACGTGCCGTTCCACTCGCGCGTCCTGCACGGCGGCGTCGACGACTTCCGGTCGCGCCTCGACGAGCTGCTCCCCGCGGAGATCGACCCGGACGTGCTGATCGGTCGCTACGTGCCGAACCTGGTGCCGCGCCCGTTCACCCTCGACCGGGCCTACGTGACCGAGGTCGCCGAGCTGGTCGATCCCGAGAACCGCTCGATCGGCGTCCTCCGCGGTGTCCTGGCCGACTTCGACGCCTGGAGTGCCCGCCCGGGCGCGCTGTGCCGCACGCTCCTGATCGAGCTGCTCGCGTGGCAGTTCGCGAGCCCGGTGCGCTGGATCGAGACGCAGGACCTGATGTTCGCCCCGCTCAGCGAGGGCGGACTCGGGGTCGAGCGCCTCGTGGAGATCGGGGTCGGCCAGTCGCCGACGATCGCGAACCTCGCCTCCTCGACGCTGAAGCTGCCCGTCGGCTCCCACACGCGTCGACGTGACGCGGTGCAGGTGCTCAACGTCGAGCGTGACGCCGCCGTGGTCTTCTCCACCGACGAGGAGGTGGTCGTCGACGACGACGATGCAGACCTCGACTCGGGCTCGGAGACCTCGAGCGACGCGGCACCGACCTCGGCGGCTCCGGCCCCCGCTGCTGCCGCTGGTGGCGGCCCGGCCGAGCAGACCGCCGCCGACCTGCCGTTCACCGCCTCCGCGGCCACCTCGGTGCTGATCGCCTGGTGGACCAAGCTCCGGCCCGAGCAGATCGGCGTGGCCGACACGATCGAGTCGCTGTGCGACGGCGCGTCGTCGCGCCGCAACCAGCTGCTGCTCGACCTCGGCGGCGAGCTCTCGCTCGGCGCCATCGATGGCGCGGCCGAGGCCGACGTCGTGACGCTCGGCGCCCAGGTCGACGGGCTCGCCCGTGGCTACAAGCCGCTCGGGCCCGTGCTCTCGGCCGCGATCGGCGACCACCTCAAGAAGGTGCTCGGCCCGACCGGCAAGCGTCCCGCCGCGATCACCGACCGGGTGACGCAGACCTGGGGCCTCGGCGCCGGATGGGCCCAGCACGTGCTGGTGCGCGTCGCGCTCGACACCCGCGAGGGGGCCAGCGTCCGCGGTGGGCAGCTCGGTGAGCTGACGATCGGCTCGGCCGGCGACCTCGACGCCGCGGTCGACACGGCCGTCGCCGCGGTCGCCGCCTCGAACGGCACCTCCGTGCAGATGCCGAGCACCGGCGGCGGTGGCGGCGGCACGGTCGACGTCGAGGCCCTGGGCGAGCTGACCGCGCACATCGCCGGTCCGAACGGCGCACTCGCGTCGGCCGCCCGCATCGTGCTCGATCGCCTCGGCCTGGCCGACACGGCCGACACCGTGGCCCTCGGCGAGTCCGATGCCGACGACGCCGCCGTCCTGGAGCTGGTCTCGACCGAGCTCGGTCCCGACTGGGCGCAGCGCGTGGCGCCGGCGTTCGACGCCCGTCGTGCGCTGCTGCTCGACGACCGCTGGGCCTCGGCGCGCGAGGACCTCGCGCGGATCGCCCTCGGTGACGACGTACGGGCCACCTTCACGGGTACCGGTGAGATCGTCGCCCGTCAGGCCCGCTTCTGGGCTGGTTCGGTCAGCGATCCCGAGCTGACGGCCCGACTGGAGCAGATCGCCGCGGATGCGGTCGACACCTCCACCGGACCCTGGGCCGACGAGGTCGCGGTCGTGACGGGTGCCAGCCCGGGCTCGATCGCGGCTGCGGTAGCGGGTGAGCTCCTGGCCGGTGGTGCCACGGTCGTCGCGACGACGTCGTCGCTCGGCGCCTCACGCCTCGCCGCGTTCCGCGACCTCTACCGGTCGCACGCCCGCGGTGGCGCCACCCTGTGGGTCGTCCCCGCGAACATGGCGTCCTTCACCGACGTCGACGCCTTGGCGTCGTGGGTCGTCACCGAGCAGGTCGACACGTCGGGCCCGGTCTCGACGGTCGTCAAGCCGGCCATGACGCCCACGCTCCTCCTGCCCTTCGCGGCGGGTCCGGTGCGTGGCGACCTCGCCGAGGCCGGACCCTCGAACGAGATCGACATGCGCATCCTCGTGTGGTCGGTCGAGCGGCTGATCGGGGCGTTCGCGCTCCAGGGGCGCGGGCACGACATCGCCTCCCGCCTGCACGTCGTGCTGCCGGGTTCGCCCAACCGCGGCACGTTCGGCGGCGACGGCGCGTACGGCGAGGCCAAGGCTGCGCTCGACGCGATCGTGGCGAAGTGGCGCGTCGAGAAGCGCTGGTCCCAGCGCGTCACCCTCGTGCACGCCCTGATCGGCTGGGTGCGCGGCACGGGCCTGATGGGCGGCAACGACCCGCTGGTCGAGGCCATCGAGGCCCGTGGGATCCGTACCTGGGCGCCGCAGGAGATGGCCGCCGCACTGCTCGACACGTGCACCGTCAGAGCGCGCGACGAGGCGCTCTCGGGTCCGCTCGTGCGTGACTTCACCGGAGGACTCGCCGGCGCCGACGTCGACCTGCCGGGGCTCGCTGCCTCGCTGGGCCGTCCGGTGGCCGCCGAGTCGGCGGAGGTCGCGACGATCAAGGCACTCGCCCCGGCACCGACCGCACCGCGTGAGGTCGCGGAGGCTCCCACGTGGCCCGAGATCCCGGCATCCCCCGAGGACCTCGTGGTCATCGTCGGAGCCGGCGAGCTCGGCCCGTACGGCTCGTCGCGCACGCGCTTCGAGGCCGAGGTGGAGGACCGCCTGTCCGCCGCCGGCGTGGCCGAGATCGCCTGGAGCACCGGCCTCATCCGCTGGGAGAACGGCAGCTGGGTCGACACCGAGTCCGACGAGGACGTGGACGAGGCCGACCTGGTCGAGCGCTACCACGACGCCGTCCGGGAGCGGGTCGGCGTGCGCACCTACGGCGACGACCAGACGATCAAGGACCACACGGTCCCGCTGCTCGCGAGCGTCTTCCTCGACCAGGACCTGACGTTCACGGTCGGCACGCGCGCCGAGGCGGAGGCCATGAAGGCCGCCGACGCGGAGCACACGCGCATCGTCGAAGGTGCCGACGGCGAGTGGACCGTGACCCGGCTCGCCGGCACCGAGATCCGGGTCCCGCGCCGCATGAAGCTGACCCGCACGGTGGGCGGCCAGATCCCGACGGGCTTCGACCCGACGGTGTGGGGCGTCCCGGCCGAGATGGTCGAGTCGGTCGACCGCGTGGCGCTGTGGAACCTCGTCTGCACGGTGGACGCGTTCCTCTCGAGCGGGTTCGACCCGTCCGAGCTGATGCGCTGGGTCCACCCGGCGTTCGTGGCGAACACGCAGGGCACCGGCATGGGTGGCATGTCGTCGATGCAGTCGCTCTACATCGACACGCTGCTCGGTGAGGCCAAGGCCAACGACATCCTCCAGGAGGCGCTGCCGAACGTCATCGCGGCTCACGTCGTGCAGTCGTACGTCGGCTCGTACGGGGCGATGGTGCACCCGGTCGCGGCCTGCGCCACCACGGCGATCTCGGTCGAGGAGGGCGTCGACAAGATCCGTCTCGGCAAGGCGGAGTTCGTCGTGGCCGGCGGCTTCGACGACCTGAGCGCGGAGGGCATCATCGGCTTCGCCGACATGTCCGCCACGGCCGACACCGAGGTCATGCGCGCCAAGGGCCTGCAGGACCGGTACTTCAGCCGGGCCAACGACCGCCGTCGCGGCGGGTTCGTGGAGTCGCAGGGCGGTGGCACGATCCTGCTGGCCCGCGGCGACGTGGCCCTCGCGGCCGGTCTGCCGGTCCTGGGTGTCGTGGCCTACGCCGGCTCCTTCGCCGACGGTGTCCACACCTCGATCCCGGCACCCGGCATCGGCGCCCTGGCGGCGAGCCTGGGTGGCGCACGGTCGCCGCTCGGTCGTGGTCTCGCGGCGCTCGGCCTGACGCACGACGACGTCGCCCTGGTGTCGAAGCACGACACCTCGACGAACGCGAACGACCCGAACGAGTCGGACCTGCACGAGCGGATCTCCGCCGCGCTGGGTCGCGACGAGGGGCGTCCGCTGTACGTCGTGTCGCAGAAGTCGTTGACGGGTCACGCGAAGGGCGGCGCCGCGGCGTTCCAGCTCATCGGCCTCTGCCAGGTGCTGGAGACGGGCACGATCCCGCCGAACCGGAGCCTGGACTGCGTCGACGACGTGCTGTCCGAGCACGAGCACCTGGTGTGGCTTCGGAGCCCGCTCGCGACCTCGGGCCTGCGGGCGGGGCTCGTCACGAGCCTCGGCTTCGGGCACGTCGCCGGACTCATCGCGCTGGCGCACCCGGCCGCCTTCCTGGCCACCGTGCCGGCGGAGCAGCGGACCGAGTACCTCGGGCGGGCGGAGGCCCGTCGGATGGCGGGTCGCCGTCGGCTCGCCGAGGTCATGCACGGGGGGCAGGCGGCGTACACGCGTCCGGTCGACCGCCGTCTGGGCGACTCCGGCGTCAAGGCCCGCGAGGCCGCACTCCTGCAGGACCCGGAGGCCCGCCTCGTCGGTGACGTCTACGCGGGTCCGGGCTGCTCGTGACGGTGTCGCCGTGACCGCGCCTAGGCCGATGGTGCTGGGGGTGGGGGTCGACCTCGTCCACGTGCCCTCGTTCGCCGCCCAGCTGGCGGTGCCGGGGACGCGGTTCGCGGAGGCCTTCACGCCGGGGGAGCGGGCGGACGCGGCCGATCGGGCCGATCCGTCGGCCTCCCTCGCGGCCCGCTGGGCGGCGAAGGAGGCAGTCGTCAAGGCGTGGTCGGCCGCCCTGTTCGGTTCACCCCCGGTGCTGCCCGAGGCGGTGCACCGCCGGATCGAGGTCGTGACCGACGCGTGGAACCGGCCGGCCGTGCGCCTCCTCGGCGAGGTCGCGACCGCCGCCGCCTCCTCCCTCGGCCCCGATCTGACCTGGCACCTCAGCCTCTCCCACGACGCCGACCTCGCGACCGCCTACGTCACCCTCACCCGCCCCTGACCCCCGGTCGAATTACGGAGTGGACCAGGCAACTGGTCGCCGGACACGGGAAATTTGCCGTGCTCGGCGACCAACTGCCGTGTTGGGTCAGGCGCCGAGGTCAATGATCCGTCGCCAGATCCTCCGCGACCGGCCGAGGTCGGCCTTGATGCGCGCGGCCGTCGTGGCGGATCGACGTGGCTCCAGGTCTGACCACGTCCACCGACTGACGCCGTGGTCCAGTCCGCGGATCGCGTCCTCCCGCCGCTTCTCGTCGACGAGCACGCGGCCGACGTCGGTGTCGTACGGATTGAGACGGCCGTACTTCACGAGCCCGTCGAACTCGCCGACGTGGTGGAAGAGCTCCCACCAGAAGTCTGACCGCCCGACGAGGCGACCGGTGCTGTCGCGGATCTCGTGCTGAGGTTCGGGCAGGGGGATCGCGTGGGTCGAGAAGAAGCACATCGACCGCACCTCACCGACCGACTCCATGCGAGCATCTGCGAGGCCTGCAGCCCGATGCGCGGTGACCGCCCCGGCCCAGGTCCGGACACTCTTGAGCATGTCCTCGAGCTGACCAGCGCTGACACCGAGGTCGCGCATCGCCGACGTGATGGCCACGGCGCCGGCCTCGAGTGATGCGCCGAGTGCTGTCTCGACGGCTGCTCGGACCGGCGGGACCACGAGGACCCCGCCGATCTCGACGAGCGATGCCGAGTCGATGGCGCCGCAGTGGTAGCGCACGCCGGCGTCGACCCGATCCGTGCGGCCGTCGAGGCGCCCCACCTGCACCTCGCTCAGGTCGACGTCCCAGACCTCGATGCCGAGCAGGGCCGCCGCGGAGTAGTGGGACGCGTAGACGTGGCGACCGAGCTTGCCCAGCACGGCCCGGGTCAGCACCCGATGGCGCTCCACGGGGGTGGAGTGCTGCCAGGTGGGCCCGTGCGCATAGGTGCCGAACCGGATGCGGACGATGTCCCCGTCGCGGAGCGCACGACGGATCGCGCCGTCGGTCCACCCGAGGTCGAGGAGCTCATGGCGCTCCAGCGCACCGCCGTGGGCGTGGAACAGTGGTCCGAGCTCGTTCATGACTCCAGACTGCGGCCGATCTGGCGGTCCCCGGTTGCTGAGCCTGGTTCCTGTGGATTCATCCGGTCGGTGGATGAGCCGCAGCACCACACGGGAGTTCGTCGCCGAACACGGCAAATTTCCCGTGTTCGGGAACCATCTGCCTGGTTCACTCCGTAATTCGACCTGGGGGGGGTTAGGCCTCGGCGGCGAGGAGGTAGGCGGCGAGGAGGCGCTTGAGCTCGATGACGGCCTCGGCGTGGGCCTGGCCGTCGCGGATGGAGAAGTTGAGCATCGAGTACGTGACGTGCACGAGGACCTCGGCGACGATGCGGCGGCGCTCGCGGGGGGTGCCGGGGGTCAGCGGCGCGAGCGCGTGGGCGACGGAGGCGGCGAGGTCACGCTCGGTGACGGCCGCGGTCGCCCGGGTGGCCGGCGTGGCCTGCACCGCGTGCCAGACCGCCCGGCGGGACGGGTCGGCGACCCACAGTGCCGCGATGTGATCGATCAGGCGGTCGAGGAAGCGCAGCCAGTCGAGCGACGGGATCTGGCCCGCGAACGCCTCGAGCTCGGACTTGACCGCCACGGCGTCCTGGCGATCGAGCTCGCACACGATGACGTACTTGTTCGCGAAGAACTGGTAGAGCGTGCCGATGGGCAGCTCGGCGCGCTGCGCGACCTCCTCGCAGGTGAACGACTCGAAGCCGACCTCCAGCAGGAGCTCGCGCGAGACCGCCAGGAGAAGATCGAACTTCTTCTGGCTGCGCTCCTGCGTCGGGCGCTTGCGTGGCTCGAGGATCTCGACGGTCACGCGTCACACCCTAGTGGCCTCCAGCCCGGCGGCCACGAGGACGACGACGGCGTCGCCGAGTCCGTCGAAACCACCGCCGCGGGTCTGGCCCTGGCTGTGCCGGAAGTGGATGCCCTCGAGGATCACGGCGAGCTTGAAGAACGCGAGCCCGACGTGGAACCCCATCGCACCGAGGTCGCGCCCGGAACCGGCGGCGTACCGCTGCAGGATGTCGTCCGGCGACGGGTAGCCCGGTGCCAGCGGTGCGTCGGTCACGGCCGCGCCGCCGCCCGCCATCGCCATCTGCTGGTACGCCAGCATCAGGGCGACGTCGGTGAGCGGGTCACCGAGCGTGCTCATCTCCCAGTCGAGGACGGCCGTGATGCGGTCGCCGCCCGACGGGGTGGAGTCGACGAGCGCGTTGTCGAGCCGGTAGTCACCGTGGACGATCGTGCCCTCGGAGTGGGAGGGCAGCTGGCGGTCGAGCTGCGTGGCGAGCTCGTCGATCCCCGGGATGTCGCGGCTGCGCGAGGCGTCGAGCTGCTTGCGCCAGCGGCGCAGCTGCCGCTCCAGGTACCCGTCGGGCCGGCCGAACTCCGCCAGACCCACGGACGCCGGGTCGACCGCGTGCAGGTCGACGAGGGTGTCGGTGAGTCGTTCGGCGATGGCGCGGGTGCGCTCGGCACCGAGCTCCTCGAGCTGGCTGGCGCGGGAGTAGGGCGTGCCCGGCACCGACGCCATGACGTAGAACGGGGCGCCGGTCACGTCGACGTCGTCGCAGTGCGCGTGCACGACCGGTACAGGCACGGCGGTGTCGGCGAGGGCCTTCATGACGCGGTACTCGCGACCCATGTCGTGGGCCGTGGCCAGCACGTGCCCCATGGGCGGGCGCCGGACGACGACCTCGGTGGCGCCGTCGGTGACCCGGTACGTCAGGTTCGACTTGCCACCCGTGATCAGCGAGGCCGTGAGCGGCTCGCCGAGCAGTCCGGGGACCTCCCCGGCGAGCCAGGCACCGACGGCGTCGAGGTCGAGGCCGTCGCCCCGCTCACTGTCAACCACGGGTCCGTCAGTCCTTCGGTCCGCCGGCGACGTAGATGACCTGGCCCGACACGAAGCCGGCACCCTCGCTGACCAGGAACGAGACGGTGTGGGCGATGTCCTCGGGCTGGCCGACACGCGCCACCGGGATCTGATCGGCGCTGAACTTGATGAAGTCGTCGAAGGGCACGCCGATGCGCTCGGCCGTGGCGGCCGTCATGTCGGTCTGGATGAAGCCGGGAGCCACGGCATTGGCCGTGACGCCGTACTTGCCGAGCTCGATCGCGAGGGTCTTGGTGTAGCCCTGCAGGCCGGCCTTGGCGGCGGAGTAGTTGGCCTGGCCGCGGTTGCCCTGCGCCGAGGTCGACGACAGGTTCACGACGCGGCCGAACTTGGCCTCGGTCATGTACTTCTGGGTGGCCTTGACGGTGTTGAAGGCGCCGCGCAGGTGGACCGCCATGACGGAGTCCCAGTCCTCGACGGTCATCTTGAACAGCAGGTTGTCGCGGATGATGCCCGCGTTGTTGACGACGACCGTCGGCGCGCCGAGCTCCTCGGCGACCTTCGCCACGGCCGCGTCGACGCTGGCCGGATCGGACACGTCGGCACCGACCGCGAGGGCCGTGCCGCCGGCGGCGGTGATGGCGTCGACGACGGGCTGGGCCCGGTCGGCGTCCAGGTCGAGGACGGCCACCTGCAGGCCGTCGGCGGCGAGGCGCTGGGCCGTGGCGGCCCCGATGCCCTGGGCGGCTCCGGTCACGATCGCGGTACGGGTCTCGGTCACGAGTTCTCCTGGGAGTTGCGGGAAGTCAGGGTCAGGCTGCCCGGTAAGCGCTCGCTTAGTCAGGCCCTTGCACCGTAGCGCATCGCGACGGCGCGGGGGAGGGGTGGCGTGACGCTGGACACGGCCGGGGCAGGACACCTCCAGAAACATGAGGAATGCCTCATGTTGTGCTTTACTTGAGGAAACCCTCATGTTTTGGAGGCATGGTGTCCCAGCTCGATCTCGCCGCACTCGATGCGACCACCCACCGTTCGGCACTCACGCAGCGCCGTCGCGACCGGATGGCCCGCGTCGAGCCACGCGGAGCCCGCCAGCACACCGCCCGTGAGCGGGTCGAGCTGCTCGTCGACGCCGGCTCCTTCGTCGAGATCGGTCCGTTGCGCACGGCCGGCGGCTCGGGCACCGGGGTCCTGACCGGATGGGGGCTCGTCGACGGCCGCCACGTCGTGGTGATCGCGCACGACGCCGCCGTCGCCTCGGGCGCGATCGGCGCGGTGTTCGCCGATGCCGTGGTCAAGGCCCAGCGGCTGGCGATCGACCGGGGCTTCCCGATCGTCTACCTGAACGACTCCGGCGGCGCCCGCGTGCCCGACGGCGTCTTCGCGCTCCACGGGTGCGGCGAGGTCTTCACGCACAACGTCCTGGCGCAGCGTCGCGTGCCGCAGATCTCCGTGATCCTCGGCCCGTGCGCAGGTGCCGCCGCTTACTCGCCGGCCCTGACGGACTGGACGATCATGGTCAAGGGCCACGGCCACATGTTCCTGACCGGCCCCGACATCGTGAAGGCGGCCACGGGCGAGGACGCCACGGCCGACGAGATCGGCGGGTCCCAGCTGCACACCGTCACGTCGGGCGTCGCCCACCTCGAGGTCCCCGACGAGCTCGCGGCCCTCGCCGAGACCCGCCGGTTGCTGTCGTTCCTGCCGTCGCACGCCGGCGGGCCGATGCCCTTCGCTGCGCCGGCCGAGCCCGACCAGGCCGCGGTCGACGCGCTGCCGTTCGTCGTCCCCGAGAAGGCCAGCATCGTCTTCGACATGAACCGCGTGCTCGACGGCGTCCTCGACGCCGGCGAGCGCTTCGAGCTCATGCCCGAGCACGCCCCCAGCATCCTCACGGTGCTGGCTCGCCTCGAGGGTCGTCCGGTCGGCATCATCGCCAACCAGCCCGGTGCCCGCGGCGGGATCCTCGACTCCAAGGCCTCCGTGAAGGCCGCCCGCTTCGTCGACTTCTGCGGGCGCTTCGGCCTCCCGGTGCTGACTTTCGTCGACGTCCCCGGATTCCTCCCCGGCACGGTCGAGGAGGGTCGCGGAGTCATCACCCACGGTGCGAAGCTCCTGAAGGCCTACATCGAGTCGTCCGCGCCCGTGCTGACCGTCGTGGTCCGCAAGGCGTACGGCGGCGCGTACATCGCGATGGGGGCGAAGTCGCTCGGTGCGGACTTCCAGTGGGCCTGGTCGAACGCCGAGATCGCGGTCATGGGCCCCGGCGGCGCGGTGACGCTGCTGCACCGGCGTGCGCTTGCGGCGGCCGACGACCCGGTGGCGCTGCGTGACGAGCTGGCGGCGCAGTACCGCGAGGAGGTCGCCCGCCCGTACGTCGCGGCCGAGTCGGGCATCGTCGACGACGTCATCGTTCCCGAGGAGACGCGTGGTCGCCTGTCGGACGCCCTGCGCATGCTCAGTGCGGACCCCGCGTGACGACGGCGGCGCGCGCCGACATCGTCGCGAACGTCTGGAAGATCGTCGTCCGCGAGGGCGACCCCGTCGCCGCCGGTGACGAGCTCGCGGTCCTCGAGACCATGAAGATGGAGATCCCGGTCGTGGCGCCGTCGGGCGGGCACGTCGTGCGGGTGTGCGTCCAGGAGGGGCAGATCGTCCAGGAGGGTGACGTCGTGATCGAGATCGACGGCACACCCGGAGCCTGAGGCGGCTCCCCGCCGCTGACATGATCGCCCGGTGATGCCCTACCGCCTGCCGATGCGCTGGTCCGACCTCGACCAGCTCAACCACGTCAACAACGTCGTCTACCTGTCCTACGCGGCCGAGGCGCGAGCGGCGCTCGTCGAGGACGGCGTCCTGGACGGGGACCTCGAGCCGGTCTCGATCTCGATCGACTTCGCACGACCCATGCTCCTGTCGAGTCGCACCGTCGTGGTCGAGCAGGAGCTCGACGGCGACGTGCTGACCCAGCTGATCACCCAGGAGAGCGATCCGTCAGCAGGTCCGGGACCGCGCGGCGAGCGGGTCGTCTACGCCTCGATCGCGACGCGGCTCGGTGCCCGGAGCGACCTCGGGGCGCCTCAGGTCGACGGCTCGATGGCGCCGTTCCGCGGTCGCCGCGGTGACGTCGGCCCGTCGGGCCGGGTCGATCCCGTGCGGGTGTTCGAGTACTTCCAGGAGTCGCGCATCATCTGGATGTCGCAGGGCGGGCGCACCCGGCAGCTCGGGCACGTGGTCGTGGCCAATCTCGAGGTCGAGTACGGGCTGCCGGTTCCGTGGCGTCGCGAGCCGTGGGAGATGGTGGTCGCCGTCGCGAAGTTCGGCACCAAGTCGGTCACGCTCGCCTGCGAGTGGCGCGACGGACCGACCGTGCTGGCCCGCAACTCCGCGGTGCTCGTGGCCTTCGACATCGAGACCCAGAAGGCGCGGTCACTGACCGACGCCGAGCGCATCTACCTCGAGGGACTCGGCCCCGCCTGACGGCCCTGCCTGACGGCCCTGCCTGACGGCCCTGCCTGACGCCCGCGGGGTCAGCCGGGGGTGTTCACCATGAACTGCGCGGCGTGCTGGGCGTAGGTCCAGAATCGCTCGTCCTGCTCCGCGGTCAGGTCCGCCGCGTCGAGCCCGGCCCGGAAGTGGCCGAGCCAGCGGTCGCGGGCCTCGGGGGTGACCTCGAACGGTGCGTGACGCATCCGGAGCCGCGGGTGGCCGCGCTGCTCGCTGTACGTGGTGGGCCCGCCCCAGTACTGCTCGAGGAACTGCGTGAAACGTTCCTCCGCGGGGCCGAGGTCGGCCTCGGGGTACATCGGGCGCAGCACCGGGTCAGCGGCCACTCCCGCGTAGAAGACGTGCACGATCGCGGCGATCGTGGCCCGACCGCCGATCTCGTCGTAGTAGCTGGCCTCGGGGCCTGGGGTGGTCACTCTGCCTCCGGGGCCGAGGCGAGGACGGAGGACGGGATGCGGATGCCGGCCTCGTCGAAGCTGGCCTTGATGCGCTCGCGCATCGTGCGGGCCACGGTCCACTGCTCGAGCGGAGCCGTCTTCAGCACGACGCGCACGACGGCTCCGTCCTTGTCGAAGCGCTCGACGCCCCAGACCTCGGGCTCCTCGATGATGATGCCGCGCAGGGCCGGCTCCTCGTACAACGTGTGGGCGACGTCGGCGAGCACGCGCTGCACCTGGGCCAGGTCGGCGTCATAGGTGACCGTGACGTCGAGGACCGTGCGGGCCCAGTTCTGCGACTTGTTGCCCACGCGGGCCACCTCGCCGTTGCGGGCGTACCAGACGGTTCCGTTGATGTCGCGCAGTCGCGTGACGCGCAGGCCGACCGCCTCGACCGTGCCGGTGGCCTCGCCCATGTCGATGACGTCACCGACGCCGTACTGGTCCTCCATGATCATGAAGATGCCGGCGAGGAAGTCCTTCACGAGCGTCTGGGCACCGAAGCCGAGCGCGACGCCGAGGATGCCGGCGCCGGTCAGGAGCGGCGCGATGTTGACGCCGACCTGGTCGAGGATCATGACGAAGGCGATGCCGACGATGACGATCGTGGCAATCGAGCCCAGCAGGTCGCCCATGGCCTCGGCGCGCTGGCGGCGCCGCTCGGAGGCGCCGGGCCTGAGGTCGGCGAGCATCTCGCCAGCCTTGGACTTGGCGAGCACCCCGGGCACGGCGCCGCCGCTGGCGCGTCGCACCACGCGGCCGATGAATCGCTTGACGAGCCAGCGGATGATCAGGGCGACGGTGATGATGACGAGGACGCCCGCGGGGCGTTCGACGAGGTACTCGTAGAGCTTTCCGTCGGGCAACGACAGGTCGAGGTCCGGCATGTCCTCCAGCCTACGGGCCGGTACGATGGCGTCATGTCGACCCCCGCGCGTCTGCTCGCCCTCGCCACGACCGTGGTCACGATGATCGTGATCGCCCCGGCCGCCGCCCTGGCCGATGCCCCCGCTGCCTGGGAGACCGAGGAAGGCCTGGGCTGGCTCGGCTACCTGGTCCTGCTGGCCGGCATCCCGGTCGGGCTGATCGCCGTGATCTGGGTCCTCACGGCGCTGCTGTCGCGCAAGAACTACGTGCCGCCGGCGCCGGGCAACGAGATCCACGTCTCGTCGGGCGCCGTCGACCACCACTAGACCACGGGGGCCGAGGCGTTCTCATCTCCCGGTCCCTCACGGCCTGACGCCGCCCGGAGCCTGCTCCGGGCGGCGTCGTGTCGCCCGCGACCCGGAGGCGAGCCGGGCCGCGGGCGTCGGAGCCGTCAGGCGCTGACGCCCCCGCGGGCCCGCAGCGCACGCGCGAGGTCGTCGCGGCCCTCCCTGACGTAGCGGACGGCAGCGGCGGGGGCCGACGTCGTCTGCAGCCAGCTGTCGACGCGGTCCAACGTGGCCAGCTCCGGGTTGGCGTTGGGGAACAGGTTGACCAGCGCGGTCTGCCCGATCCAGACGCCCATCTCGTCGATGACCGTCTCGGCCATCTCGAGGTACTTCTCGACGTAGGGACGGAGCACCTCGGCCTGGCCCGCGACCTGGACGCCGCCGGCGATGCTGCGCCGGGTCTCGTTGGGCGTGCTCTTGTCCTCGACGGCGCGACGCCAGGCCTCGGCCTTGGCCTCGGCCAGTGGTCGAAGCGCGAGGGCGCCGGCAGCATGCTCCCGGCCCGAGCTCGTGGCGTCGCGCTCGAGCTCGGCGGCGATCTCGTCGGCGTCGGCATGACCGATCCGGGCGAGCGCGGAGACGAGGGTCCAGCGGAGGTCGGCGTCGACCGTCAGGCCGTCGAGCTCACCGGCGAGCAGCGAGCGCAGGTACTCCGGCGAACGCGCAGCGCCGGAGTAGCCGCGCACGAGGGCGAGCTGGTGGTCGCTGCCGGGCTCGGCACGCTCGACGAGGGCGCGGACACCGGACTCCCAGCGCTCGGCGAGGGCGTCGAGATCGGCCTCCGGCGTGTAGAGGTTGACCGCCCCCAGGCCCTGACGCAGCAGGGCACCCACCGCGACAAGGTCGGTCTCGGTGCCGATGCCGGCGAGCACGAGGTCGATGAAGTCGCTCGAGGCGAGCTCGGCGTCGCGGGTCATGTCCCACGCGGCGCCCCAGCAGAGGGCGCGCGGCAGGGAGTCGGTGAACGTCGAGATGCCCCGCTTCAGGGTCGCGAACGACCGCTCGTCGAGGCGGATCTTGGCGTACGTGAGGTCGTCGTCGTTGAGCAGCACCAGATCGGGCTGGCGGACGCCGACCAGCTCGGCGACGGGGGTGCGCTCGCCCCGCACGTCGGTCTCGATCCGCTCGCGGCGCACGAGCGCCCCGTCGACGAGGTCGTAGAGGCCGATCGCGATGCGGTGGCGGCGCAGGGTGGGGTGGTCCGGGTGCGCCGTCTGCGCGACGTCGAAGGAGGTGAAGGCGCCCTCGGAGTCGGTCTCCAGCTCGGCGCGCAGCGTGTTGACGCCCGTGGTCTGCAACCACTCGGCCGACCACGACTGCAGCTCGCGGCCGGACGCCTCCTCGAGCTCGTGCAGCAGGTCGCCGAGCTCGGTGTTGCCGTAGGCGTGCTTCGCGAAGTAGGCGCGCAGGCCGGCGAGGAAGTCGTCCAGCCCGACCCAGCTCACGAGCTGCTTGAGGCTCGAGGCGCCCTTGGCGTACGTGATGCCGTCGAAGTTGGCCTCGACCGCGTGCAGGTCGTAGTTGTCGGCCGCGATCGGGTGGGTCGAGGGGAGCTGGTCCTGGCGGTAGGCCCAGTTCTTGCGGCTGTTGGTGAAGCCGGTCCACGCGTCGGTGAAGCGGGTGGCCTCGACGCTCGAGTGGTGCGCGGCCCACTCGGCGAACGACTCGTTGAGCCACAGGTCGTCCCACCACTTCATCGTCACGAGGTCGCCGAACCACATGTGGGCCATCTCGTGCAGGATCGTGTTGGCGCGGCTCTCGTAGGCGGCCTGGGTCTGACGGCTGCGGAAGATCATCTCGTCGCGGAAGGTCACGCAGCCCGCGTTCTCCATCGCGCCCATGTTGTACTCCGGCACGAAGAGCTGGTCGTACTTGCCGAACGGGTAGCCCATCTGGAAGGCGTCCTCGAAGAACCCGAAGCCCTGCTTCGTGATCAGCAGGATGTCGTCGGCGTCCAGGTGCTCCACGAGCGACTGGCGGCAGAACACGCCGAGCGGGATCTCGCCGTGCTCGCCGGTGTAGCTGTCGCGGACGACGTGGTAGTCGCCGGCCACGAGCGCCGTGATGTAGGTCGACATCGTCTTGGTCGGCGCGAAGTGCCACGTGCTGGCGCCGTCGGATCCGGCGACCGGGTCCGGCGTGGGGGAGTTGGAGACGACCTGCCAGTGCGACGGCGCGGTGACGTGGAACGTGAACTCGGCCTTCAGGTCGGGCTGCTCGAACGTCGCGAACACCCGACGGGCGTCGGGCACCTCGAACTGGGTGTAGAGGTAGACCTTGTCGTCGCTGGGGTCGACGAAGCGGTGCAGGCCCTCGCCCGAGTGCGAGTACAGGTTGCGGGACGTGACGACGAGCTCGTTGCGCTCCTGCAGTCCCTCGAGCGGGATGCGGCTGTCGGCGTAGACGGCAGGATCGATCGCGTCGCCGTTGAGCGTGATCGCGTCGACCTCGGCGTCGACGAGGTCGACGAACGTGGAGGCTCCCGCGGTGGCGGAGAACGTCAGGGTCGTGACGGAGCCGAAGCGCTCGTCGCCGACCGTCAGGTCGAGCGCGACGTCGTAGGTCGGGTCGGACACGACGGACGCGCGCGCTTGGGCTTCTTCACGGGTGAGGTTGGTGCCGGGCATGGAGACCACTCTGTCACCGGTGACCGACCGGCTCATCCCGGGGACGCGTCAGGCGCGGGTCGCGGTGACGTAGGTGAGCCCGCCGGCGGCGCGCAGGTCGAGGTCGACAAGTCCTGCCTCGGTGGCCCAGGCGCGCAGCTCTGCGCGGGAGCACCCCGGGCCCAGGACGCCGGCGGCGCGTCCGACCGGCCAGACGCCGCGATACGGCCAGGCGGCGTCGGTCACGATCGTGCTGAGCGCCAGGCGCCCGCCCGGCGCGAGGACCCGGGCGATCTCGCGGACGGCAGCCCGCGGGTCCGGGAAGCAGTGCAGGCTCGTGAAGGCGAGCACGAGCTGGACGGCTCCGTCGTCCAGGGGCAGGTGGCCGACGTCCATCTCCACGGTCTCGATGCCGGCGAGGCCGAGGCGCCGGGCCTCGGCCCGGGTGCGCTCGAGCATCGTGGGGGAGATGTCGGCCGCGAGGTACCGCAGGCCGTGTCCGTCCGTGAGGTCGCGGAGCGCGACCCCGCCGCCGCAGGGGATGTCCAGCACCGTGTCGCCCGGGTCGAGCCGTGCGAGCTCGTGCCCTGCGGCCCGGTGCAGCACGTCGATGCCGGATCCCACGCCGATCCGCCACAGGAGCGCACCGAGTCGCGGGTCGCCCGAGATGCGGTCGTACACGAACGCCCACGGGTGGTCGCGCTGCCAGCTTCGGCTCGAGCCCTCTGCCATGGGCTCACCGTAGGGCTCGCCGCTGCTGGCGACCACCTTTCCCGCGGGGCGCGTCACGCGGAGCACGCCGGGGCGGCGCCGTGCCGGTCGCTCGGGCAGGATGGTGCCCATGGCCGTTCCCTTCGCCGTCTCCGAGCGTTCCACGGTCGGCATCGAGTGGGAGCTGGCCCTCGTCGACGCCGACTCCGGCGACCTGCGTCAGGTCGCCGAGTACGTGCTCGACGCCGTCGCCCCCGTGGGGGGTGGGCAGCACCCGCACATCCGCCAGGAGCTGCTGGTCAACACCGTCGAGATCGTCTCCGGCGTGTCGCGGACCGTGGCCGAGGCGGGCCGTGACCTGGAGCAGAGCATCGAGCTCATCCGCACCGTCACCGATCGGCTCAGGGTCGAGCTCCTGTGCGCCGGCACCCACCCGTTCTCGCGCTGGGACATGCAGAAGGTCACCGACAAGGAGCGTTACGCGACGCTGATCGACCGCACCCAGTGGTGGGGCCGACAGATGTTGATCTACGGCGTGCACGTGCACGTGGGCATCGAGGACCGCGACAAGGTCCTGCCGATCAGCCGGGCCCTGCTCGGTCACTACGGCCACCTGCTCGCGCTCAGCGCCTCCTCGCCCTACTGGGGTGGCAAGGACACGGGGTACGCGTCGAACCGGGCCCTCATGTTCCAGCAGCTCCCCACCGCGGGCCTCGGCTTCCAGTTCGACACCTGGCCCGAGCTCGAGGGCTACGTCGACGACATGCTGCACACCGGCGTGATCGACTCGTTCGACGAGATCCGGTGGGACATCCGGCCGTCGCCGAAGTTCGGCACGGTCGAGGTCCGCGTCTGCGACGGCATCCCCACGCTGACCGAGGTTCTCAGCATCTCGGCGCTGATCCACTGCCTGGTCGAGCACTTCTCGCGTGAGCTCGACGCCGGCCGCGAGCTGCCCACGATGCCGCCGTGGTTCGTGCAGGAGAACAAGTGGCGCGCGGCCCGGTACGGGATGGACGCCATCTTGATCCTCGACCGCGCCGCCGACGAGCAGCTCGTCACCGACGACCTCGCCCGTTGGCTCACGATCCTGGAGCCCGTGGCGCACGACCTGGGCTGCACCCAGGAGCTGGCCGGCGTCGCCGACATCATCGCCGGGGGTGCCTCCTACCAGCGGCAGCGAGCCGTCGCTGCCGCGCACAGTGGAGAGCTCGACGCCGTGGCGGCCGCGCTGGTCGAGGAAATGCGCACGGGCCGGCCGGTGTTCTCCTAGACAGACCTGACTTCCCCCAACCTGAGGAGCTCCCGTGGCCACCGAGAACGTCGACTTCTGGTTCGACCCGCTGTGCCCGTTCGCCTGGATCACGTCGCGCTGGATGCTCCAGGTCGAGAAGGTCCGCGACGTGAAGACCACCTTCCACGTCATGAGCCTGTCGGTCCTCAACGAGGACAAGGACGTGCCCCAGGACTACAAGGACATGATCCAGCGCGGCTGGGGTCCGGTGCGCCTGGCCATCGCGATCGAGCAGCAGCACGGCACGGAGAAGCTCGCCGAGTACTACACCTCCATCGGCACCAAGCGGCACAACGAGGGTCGTGAGTTCGAGCCGGAGCTCTTCGCCGAGGTGCTCGCCGAGGTCGGCCTGCCCGCCGAGCTCGCGTCGGCCGCCGACGACGCGTCGCTCGACGACGCGGTCCGCGCCTCCCACCAGGTCGGCATCGACAAGGTCGGCGAGGAGGTCGGCACCCCGGTCATCGAGATCGCGGGCACCGCGTTCTTCGGGCCCGTGCTCCAGTCGATCCCGCGCGGCGAGACGGCCGGCACGGTCTTCGACGGCGCCCGCGCCCTGGCCGGGTTCCCCGACTTCTTCGAGCTCAAGCGCACCCGCCACGGCGAGCTCGACTTCAGCTGAGCGTGCTCCATCCCGAGGCCCGCGCCTACCTGGCGGCGATGGGGGAGCCCGAGGTCGTGACGGCCGAGGCGATCACGGCCGCTCGCGCCCAGATGCGCGAGGCAGTGCCCCCGCCCGACGAGCGGGTCGCCGTCGAGCACGTGAGCGACGTCGACGCGCACGGTGTTCCGTGCCGGCTCTACCGACCACGTCCCGGCGCCCCGGTGGCGCTGTACGTGCACGGGGGCGGCTGGGCGCTGCACGACCTGGAGACCCACGACGCGTTCTGCCGCTACCTGGCTGACGCATCGGGCTTCGCCCTGCTCGCTGTCGACTACCGGCGCACTCCGGAGCACCCGTACCCGGCGCCGCTCGACGACGTCGAGACCGCCGCCGGGTGGCTCCGCGGGGCCGCGTCCGCCATGGACGTCGACGCCACGCGGCTCCCGGCGATCGGCGACTCAGCAGGCGGCAACCTCGTGGCCGGGCTCGCGGTGCGCGCCCCGCGGGCCATCGACCTTCAGGTGCTGCTCTATCCGGCGACCGACCGTCGCGCCGTGCTGCCTGCCGAGGACAACGCGGCCCTGGACGCCAGGGCGATGGAGTGGTTCTGGGAGGCCTACGCCCCCGGAGAGGTGGGTGACCTCCCGGAGGTCTCCCCGCTGCGGGCCGAGCTGGCCGGACTCCCCCCGGCGGTGGTCGTCACCGCTGAGCACGACTCCCTGCGGGACCAGGGCGAGGCGTACGCGGCCGCGCTGGCCGAGGCCGGGGTCGCGGTCGTCGCCCACCGCGTGCTCGGCCAGGTGCACGGTTTCTGGCGCCAGCCCGACCTCTTCGGCGCGTCCCGGTCCACCGTGGCCACCGTCGCCGCACTCCTCCACCACCGGTACTGACACACTGGCCCGCATGCGCGTCCACGTCGCGGCGGACCACGCCGGATACGAGCTCAAGACCCATCTCCTGGCCTGGTTGGCCGACAGCGGCTACGAGCCCGTCGACCACGGCGCGTTCGCCTACGACGCGCTCGACGACTACCCGCCGTTCTGCGTCGCCGCCGCTGAGGCCGTCGCCGCCGAGCCGGGTTCGCTCGGCATCGTGATCGGGGGCTCGGGCAACGGCGAGCAGATCGCGGCCAACAAGGTCACCGGCATCCGTGCCGCCCTGGCCTGGAGCACCGAGATCGCCTCGCTCGCCCGCCAGCACAACAACGCGCAGGTCGTCTCGATCGGCGCGCGGATGCACTCCGTGGAGGAGGCCACGGCGATCGTCGAGACGTTCCTGACCACTCCGTGGAGCGACGAGGCGCGGCACCAGCGCCGCATCGACCTGCTGCTCGGCTACGAGACCACCGGCGCGTTTCCCGGCGGATCTGGCCCCGACGCAGGTGCCTGAGGGCCACACCCTCCACCGGCTCGCCGCCGACCTCACGGACGCGTTCGCGGGCCGTCGGGTCCGGTCGACGAGCCCGCAGGGGCGCTTCGCGGCCGGTCGGGTGGACGGTCACACCCTCGTGGGGGCGCAGGCCTGGGGCAAGCACCTGTTCGTGGCGGTGCGGGACGTCCCGTGGCAGGTGCACGTGCACCTGGGCCTCTACGGCTCCTTCCGGCTCCAGCCCGGCTCCCGACACGCCGTGGTGGGGCAGGTCCGCTGGCGCCTCACGGCCTCGGCGCGGTCCGGGTCCCCGGTGACGGCGGACCTGCGAGGACCGACGACCTGCGAGCTGCTCCTGCCGGGCGAGGTGGAGTCGGTGATCGCTCGTCTCGGACCGGACCCGCTCCGGGCCGACGCGGACCCAGACCGGGCGTGGGCGCGCCTGCACCGGTCGCGCAGGTCGGTGGCGGCGCTGCTCCTGGACCAGACCGTCCTGTCCGGGGTCGGCAACGTCTACCGGGCCGAGGTGCTGTTCCGCCACGGCATCGACCCGATGACGCCGGGATCGGCGATCGACCGCACGACCTGGCAGGGGATCTGGGACGACCTCGCGGCCCTGATGCGCACCGGTGTCGAGCGCAACCGCATCGACACGGTCCGCCCCGAGCACGAGCCCGAGGCGATGGGTCGTCCCGCTCGTGACGACGACCACGGCGGCGAGGTCTACGTGTACCGGCGCGACGGGATGCCGTGCTGGGTCTGCGGCGCACCGGTGGCGACGACCGACCTCGACCAACGTCGGCTGTTCTGGTGCCCCACGTGCCAGCCCGCGGCTAGGGTCGGGGCGTGACCAGCCCGGCTCGTCGAGCGTTCCGCGCGATGCGCGAGTACGTCAACGACACCGTCGTGCGGTGGCGCAGCGGCACGCGTGAGGGGCAGCTCAAGGTCTTGGCGGCGATCGCCGGTCTCGACGTGGCCTTCCTGGCGATCTCGCTCTACGACTACAGCCGGATGCCGATCAGCGGCTTCTACCTGCCGCTCCTGCTCGGCATGCTGCTGCTGCGTTTCTGGCCCTTGGTCTCGCTGGTCTCCCTGACCGTCGTGTTCGGCGTGATCACGGTCGTCGACCAAGGTGCCCTCACCCCGGCCCGCACCACCTCGATCCTGCTGATGGCGTGCTCCATCAGCCTGATCCTCTACCAGGCCAGCCGCCAGCGCTCCGGGCTCCCCGGTCCACTCGGCCAGGCGATGCTGGTCGACCTGCGCGACCGGTTGCAGTCGCAGAGCACGATCCCGGACCTCCCGGCGGGCTGGCGCAGCCAGTCGGCGATGAAGACCGCGAGCGGCATCAACTTCGCCGGTGACTTCCTGGTGGCCAACCTCTCCAAGGACGAGCGTCGTCTGGAGATGGTTCTGGTCGACGTGTGCGGCAAGGGTGTCGGCGCGGGGTCGCAGTCCCTGCAGTTTGCCGGTGCGCTCGGCGGTCTGATCGGGGCGCTGCCCCCCATCGGGCTGTTCGGCGCGGCCAACGACTTCCTGCTCCGGCAGCGCTGGGACGACGGCTTCGCCACCGCGGTCCACGTCCTGGTCGACCTGCGGACGGGGGAGTACTCGATCCTCAACGCCGGCCATCCGCCGGCGATGCGCTGGGACGCCGTGAACGGCGAGTGGGGCGTCGACGGTGCCCGTGGCCTGGCCCTCGGGATCGACGAGCGGCCCGAGTTCCACCAGACGACCGGTCGGCTCGACCTCGGGGACGCGCTGATGTTCTACACCGACGGCGTCGTCGAGTCGCGCACGCGCGACATCGGTGCCGGGATCGAGTGGTTGCGCGACGTGGCCCGGCCGATCGCCGCGGCCGGCCTGGACAACGCGCCCCGGCGGATCCTCGCGCTCGTGACCGAGGGTGGCGACGACCGCGCGGTCCTGGTCGTCGAACGCCGCGCCTGACAGCGCTCAGGTGACCCCGTCGCCGCCTATACCTGCTTGAGGGCGAGGGGAGGCACACTCATGGGACGCAGGTGGATCGAGGACGACCCGTTGGACGCGGGCGTCACGCTCGCGCAGCCCGCGGACGAGCTGCGTGCCCCGGGCATCGCGTCCGTGCTGGGTCTCGGCCCGGTGGTCTCGGTGCTGGTCCTGGTCGTCACCGTGATCGCGCTGGTCGACTAGGTCGAACGGACCGTGGCCGTGCGGGTGTTCTGTGGCATCATGGGGGCGCCGCGCGAGCGGCATCGCGGACGTAGCTCAATGGCTAGAGTCTCTGCCTTCCAAGCAGAATGTTGCGGGTTCGAGTCCCGTCGTCCGCTCCACGGCCCCGTCGTCTCGGTGCGCCACAGAAAAGACCGCGGGTACGCCCGTTCGGTGTGACACTGAGGGCGCAGGACTGCTGCTGCTCCGGGAGATCTTCATCTGAGCGTCGCTGCGGTCCGCGCCACCGCTGGGCTTCGGGAGGAAGCGCAGGCACGCTCGACGCGACCTTGGCCGATATCACATCCTGGCCGTCGCGGAGTGGTCCGCCAACCGCGATGCCTTTCGCTGGCGTGGACGATCAGAAGCCGCGACCCTTCTCCAGCTGGTCGTGAGAATCGAACCGCACCATGTTCTTCCCCTCGTCGTCCTCATTCGTGCCGTCCCGCCGCATGCGCCGGTCCCCACGACTCGTCCTCGGTGTGGCCCTGGCCGCCGGGGCAGCGTTGGCCGCCGCGCCCCACGCGTACGCCGCGGATCCCGCGATCGACCTGCAGTCGGCCGGTGGGTTCTCCGTGCTGGCCGGATCGGGTATCAGCAACACGGGCCTCACCCGTGTGGCGCAGAGCATCGGCTCCTTCGAGACCCCGACCATCTCGACCGACACGCCCTTCGACTACACGGCCCCGGGCGCCACGAACCATGCCGGCAACGCCGTCACGCAGCTGGCCAAGGCTCATCTCCTGGACGCGTACAACGCCGCCGTCGGTGCGGGTCCGCCCAGTTCCATCCCGCAGGAGCTGGTGCGCATCGCCCCGTACCTGCCTGGGGTCTACGCCGTCGAGAGCAGCATGCTGCTGAGCGGTCCCATCACCTTGGACGGCGGCGGCCGGTCCGACGGGGTGTTCGTGTTCCAGGCGCCCACCTCGTTGACCACAGCCTCGAACTCCGCCGTGCAGTTCGTCAACGGGGCACAGCCGTGCAACGTCTACTGGCAGGTCGGCAGCTCGGCGACCTTCGGCACCGGGACGACGTTCGTCGGCAACGTGCTGGCCTCCACGAGCATCACCGCGAACACCAACGCGACCTTCCAGGGTCGGCTCCTCGCGAGCAACGGTGCGGTGACCCTCGACACCAACACCATCACCGCGCCGGCCTGCGCCACCGACGGCGACGGCGACGGCGATGGTGACGGCGATGGAGACGGTGACGGTGACGGCGATGGTGACGGTGACGGCGACGGCGATGGTGATGGTGACGGCGGGACGACCGTCCCCGGGGGTGGCACGGGCGCCGGGCCCGGCACACCGGCTGGCCTCCCGGGTGTCGGCGGGCCGGGCTCCGGCCTCGACGGCGGGACCGGCCTGTCGACGGGCCCGCGGCCCCCATCGGGCGAACCGCGGCTGCCGGACACCGGCGGACCCGCCGGGCTGCTCCTGGCGACAGGTCTGCTCGCGGTGTCCGGCGGTGGTCTGCTCCTGCACCGACGCCGGGCTGAGCGGGGCTAGCTGTCCCCGGTCGCACTAGACTCGCGGCGACCACGGGATGTAGCGCAGCTTGGTAGCGCATCCGCTTTGGGAGCGGAGGGTCGCAGGTTCAAATCCTGTCATCCCGACCAGCCGATCCACGGGGTGGATTTGAGGAGGAGGCGCGCCAGCGCCGACGGGGTCCTGTCATCCCGACCAGCCGATCCACGGGGTGGATTTGAGGAGGAGGCGCGCCAGCGCCGACGGGGTCCTGTCATCCCGACCGTGTGATCCACCACCACATGTGTGCAGGAGCTCGGCCGCCCGGCCGGGTTTGCGCACACATCCGGTGGGCTCCGGCTGGTCGGTCGGCCGCGCCGACCTCGACTCTTGAGAGTCCGGTCGGGTGACGTTCACCTGCACGGCACCGCCGCGTCCGCCGCGGCTGGGGCAATGGGGTCGTGCAGCGGTTCGAGGCGCCGACACGTCGCCAGGTCCTGATCGGTGGCATGAGTCTCGCGGCGGTCGCGGGGGTCGTGGGTCCGGCCGCCTTCCCCTCACCCGCCACGGGGTACCGCCACCACCGGTTCCAGCACGGGGTCGCCTCGGGAGACCCGTTGTCCGACGCCGTGGTGCTGTGGACGCGGGTGACCCCGTCGATCGAAGCCGTGCCCGGCTCCGGGCTGGGCGAGCCCACCGACGTGGTCTGGGAGGTCGCGACCGACGCGGGGTTCACCGAGCTGGTCGCCTCCGGCAGCGTCACGACCGATCCGCGGAGCGACCACACCGTGAAGGTCGACGCGACGGGCCTGCTCCCGGGCCTCACGTACTACTACCGGTTCCGCAGCGGCCCGGATTCCTCGCCCGTCGGTCGTACCCGCACGACCCCCGCGAACCACGCGGTGGCCGGCACGCTCCGGTTCGGCGTCGTGTCCTGCGCCAACTGGCAGGCCGGATGGTTCAGCTCCTACCGGCACCTCGCCGAGCGCGGCGACCTCGACGCCGTGATCCATCTCGGCGACTACGTCTACGAGTACGAGCAGGGCAAGTACTCCTTCGGCTACGACTGGGTCGACGTCCGCAGCCACCAGCCACCGCACGAGACCGTCACGCTGGCCGACTACCGCACCCGGCACGCCCAGTACAAGACCGATCCCGACCTCCAGGCGCTGCACGCGCTCGTGCCCTTCGTCGTGACGTGGGACGACCACGAGGTCGCCGATGGCTGGTTCCCCGGAGGCGCCTTCGAGCACCAGCCCGACGAGGGCAGCTTCGCCGAGCGGCTGTGGGCCGCGCAGCGCGCGTACGACGAGTGGATGCCGGTGCGGCTGGGAGGCACCGCGGTCGTCGGGGACGGCAACCGGATCTACCGCCGAGTCCGGTTCGGCCACCTGGTCGACCTCCTGATGCTGGACCTGCGCGGGTACCGCGACGAGAGGAGCGACTCCGGCGACCCGGCCTTGGCCGCGCCCGGTCGCCAGCTCACGGGGGCCGAGCAGTACGACTGGCTGGTCGGCGAGCTCGAGTCCTCGCCCGCGCGCTGGAAGCTCATCGGCAACCCGGTCATGGTCGCGCCGATGCTGATGCCGCAGCGTCCTCGCGGGCAGCAGCTCGCGCTCGTCACCACGACCGACCCGATGTCGTGGGGACCCGCCGAGCCGAACACCGACACGTGGGACGGGTACCCGGCGCAGCGGCGGGCGCTCCTGCAGCGCATCGAGGACCGAGAGATCTCCGACGTGGTGTTCCTCAGCGGCGACGTGCACACCGCGTGGGCCAACGAGATCCGCGGTTCCCGGGGCGCTCCGGTCGCGGCCGAGTTCGTCTGCGCGTCGATCACGAGCAACAACGTCGACGACTACATGGGCACGGCGCCCCGATCGGTGTCCGTGGCGATGGAGGAGGCGATCGTCGACCTCAATCCGCACGTCCGCTTCGTCAATCTCGACGACCACGGGTACTGCGTCCTGGAGGTCGACGACGCGGGGGCGCGGATGGAGTGGTGGGCGATCAGCGACCGCACCGACCCGGACGCGTCCGCCCGGCGACTGGCGACGCGGACCCTGACCGCGGGATCCTCGCGGATCCAGACGGTCTGACGCGGACCCGGGGCGCCGTCGCGCCCGCGCGACCTGCGTGCGGGCCCCTGCCCCCGGACCCGTAGACTCGGTACCGGCCCGCGTGAGGTTTTGCCGCGGGCCCGGCTGTTCATGCAGCCCCGTGTCACCCACCGCACAGTCGTCCACCGCAGGAGTCATCCACGTGAAGAGCACCACCGAGAACCTGAGCCCCACCCGGGTCAAGCTCACCATCGAGGTGCCGTTCGACGAGTTCAAGCCCGCTCTCGACAAGGCCTACAAGTCCATCGGCTCGCAGATCCAGGTGCCCGGCTTCCGTCGCGGCAAGGTGCCGTCGGCCGTCGTCGACCAGCGTGTCGGTCGCGGCGTCGTCCTCGACGAGGCCATCAACGCCGCGCTGCCCGACTGGTACCGCGAGGCCCTGCAGGAGACCGACCTGCAGCCGCTCGGCCAGCCCGAGATCGACCTCACCAAGTTCTCCGACGGCGAGGACATCGAGATCACGGCCGAGCTCGACGTCCGTCCCGAGGTCGAGCTCCCCGACCTGACCTCGGTCGAGGTCGAGGTCGCCGCGATCGAGGTCGCCGACTCCGACGTCGACGAGCAGCTCGAGGCGCTCCGCGAGCGCTTCGCCACCTACACCGCGGTCGAGCGCGCTGCGGCCAAGGGCGACCAGGTCACGCTCGGCCTGGCGGCCGCGCACAAGGACGGCACCGTCATCGAGGACGCCACCGCCGAGGACCTGCCCTACCGCGTCGGCGGCGCCGAGATGCTCGACGGGCTCGACGACGCCGTCACGGGCCTCGAGCCCGGCGGCACCGCGACTTTCGCCACGACCCTCGTCGGCGGCGAGCTCAAGGACTCCGAGGTCGACGTCACGGTCACCGTGACCGAGGTCAAGCAGACCGAGCTCCCCGAGCTCGACGAGGAGTTCGTCCAGATGGCCTCGGAGTTCGACACGCTCGAGGAGCTCCGCGCCGACCTGCTCGAGCGCATCACGCGCGGCAAGCGCATGGAGCAGGCCGCCGAGGCCCGCGACCTCGTCCTCGACGAGCTGCTGAGCAAGGTCGAGGTCCCGCTGCCCGAGGCGCTCGTCGCCGAGGAGCTCGCGGCCCGTCGTCAGCAGATCGAGCAGCAGCTCGCCTACTCCGGCGTCGCGTTCGAGCAGTACCTCGACGACCAGGAGCAGACGGCCGACGAGTTCGAGGCGGAGCTCGAGAAGTCCGTCCACGACTCGATCGTGTCGCAGTTCATCCTCGACCAGATCGTCAAGACCGACGAGATCGGCCTGGACGACAACGAGCTGACGCAGCACATCATGCGGCGCGCGCAGCAGTCGGGCGAGGACCCGAACTCCTACATCCAGCACATCATGGAGCACAACCACGTGCCCGAGATGGTCAGCGAGGTGCTGCGCGGCAAGGCACTCGCGTCGCTGGTCGAGGGTGCGAAGGTCAAGGACTCCGCCGGCGCCGACGTCGACCTCGCGTCGCTCCAGGCCGACGGCTCGCTCAAGAGCGAGTCCGACGCGGCCGAGGACGAGGCGTCCGACCAGGACTGACCGGCACCTGCTTCACGCCGACGGGCGCTCGACCTCCGGGTCGGGCGCCCGTTCTGCTGGGTGGGGGGCGATGTCGGCGAGGCCCGGAGGATCGGGCAGGACAAGCGGCTGCGGACCACGAGGGTGGTGGCGGCCCGGCGTGATCGAGCGGCGAATTGCGGAGTGGACACGGCAGATGGTCGCTGAACACGGGAAATTTGCCGTGCCCAGGGACCAGTTGCCTTGCTTGGCGGTCGGATGGCCACCCCCGAGGCCTGCCGCCCTGGTCCGCGGCCGCTTGTCAGTTGCATCGCCCACCCCCGTGACCAACGACGCTCCCCGGTGGTCTTGGCAGCACGTGGTGCGACTTGTCACACTGAGTGACATGCCCACTGACCCTGCCCGGACGACCGACGTCGCAGCCCTGGCGCTCGAGTACGGCGACCGGATCGTGGTGGGCACGGTGCGCGACGTGCACCGCGCCGTGGCCGAGCGTGCCTTCCGCGCCACGCGGATCGTCGGCGGCCGGGTTCCGGAGTCCCTGCACGACGCCGTGGCCACCTCGATCTACGGCGCCATCAGTGGCGTCCTGCGCGTCTCCAGCGGCTCGGTGCGGGCCCTGTCCGCCCGAGGGGTGGGTCGCCCGGTCGAGTCCACGCGTCTCGGTCGCGGTGTCGTCGCGGCCGTGAACGGGCTGGTCGGCGACGAGCTGCGCCGACTCGACGACCCCCAGGCCATCACGATGGCCGTGCGGGTCGAGGGCGCCGACGTCCCGGCCACCGGCTGGCCGCTCGCGGAGGCCTTCCGTGACGCCTCCAGCCACGTCGTGGTCTTCCTGCACGGCCTCTGCGAGGACGACGAGTCCTGGGAGCAGGGCCGCCGGGCTCACGGCACGTCCTACGCCGATCGCGTCGCCGACGAGACCGACGGCACGCCGGTCTTCGTGCGGTACAACACCGGCCTGCACATCTCGGAGAACGGCAAGCACCTCGACGCCCTCCTGCGCCAGCTCGTGGAGTCGTGGCCCGTGCGGATCACCCGGCTGACCCTCGTCGGTCACTCGATGGGCGGGCTCGTCGCCCGCGCCGCCACCAACCACGCCACGGCCACCGGTGGCACGTGGACCGGGCTGGTCCGCGACGTCGTCTGCCTCGGCACGCCGCACGCCGGCGCCGTCCTGGAGAAGGCCGTGCACGCCGGTTCGCGCGTGCTCCGGTTCCTGCCCGAGTCGCGTCCCTTCGGGCACCTGCTCGACAGCCGGTCCGCCGGCATCGTCGACCTGAGGCACGGGTACATCAGCGCCGACGAGTGGGAGGGCCAGGACCTCACGGCACGGTGGGGCCTGGACCGCATCGCGGCGGCGCCGCTCGCCCACGCCGAGTACCACTTCGTGGTGGCCACGATGGGCGCCACGCAGCGCCACCCGCTCAGCGCGGTGCTGGGCGACCTGCTGGTCCACTTCTCCTCGGCTGCCGGCGTCGGGCGCAGCGGCCCGATCGTCGACGGTGCGAGGTTCGAGTACATCCCGAGCGCCCACCACTTCGCGCTGCTGAACCACCCCCAGGTGGGCGACTGGCTCGTCGAGTGGATCAAGGCGGCCGGCCGCGAACGCCGGGCCATCCTCGCCAGCGAGGCCTGAGCTTCGGATACCGCTGGTACGTGAGACGGGATTCGAGTAGGTTCCCCGCATGGCCAACCGTGACATCATCACTGACAGCATCGACATCGCCGCGCCCCCGTCGGCGGTGTGGGCGATCGTCTCCGACCTGAAGCGCATGGGGGAGTGGAGCCCGCAGTGCCGCCGCATGATCGTCCGTGGCGGCGAGGTCAAGCAGGGTGCCCGCACGATCAACGTGAACCGCCAGGGCTGGAAGGTGTGGCCCACGCGCTCGTACGTCAAGGTCTTCGAGCCCGAGCGCACCTTGGCCCTGAAGATCGCCGAGAACGGCACGGTCTGGACCTACGAGCTGGAGCCCACTGCTGACGGCACGCGCCTCATCGAGTCGCGCACCGCGCCGGACGGTGTGTCGAACCTGTCGAACTTCCTGAGCAAGCACGTCCTCGGCGGCACCGAGAACTTCGAGGCCGAGCTCGAGCGGGGCATCCAGGACACCCTCGCCCGCATCAAGCACGAGGCCGAGAAGTCGACCGCGGGCCGGGCCGCCTGATGGCCCGCCCGTACGTGGCGCCGCTGGTCGCCTCGATCGACGTCGACGCGAGCCCCGATCGGGTCTGGCGCCTGCTGGAGGACCAGCGTCGCATGAGCGAGTGGAGCGACGAGACCTGGAAGCAGGCCTTCATCGGGACCCCGCTGCGCGTCGGCACCGTCAGCCTGAACCTCAATAAGCGCAAGGCCGCGGTCTGGCCCACGCTGAGCCGGTACCGCGAGGTCGTGCCGGGCCGCCGGCTGGCCTTCCAGGTCATCGGTCCGGGGGCCACCTGGAGCTACGACCTCCAGCCGAACGACGACGGCGGCACGGTCGTCACCGAGACCCGGGTGCTCAAGAACAACCGCGCCACGTTCGCGTCGATCGCCACGGCGAATGCCATGCTCGGCGGGCTCGACGGCCACGAGGCCGAGATCCTCGCCGGCATGCACGCGACGCTGGAGCGCATCAAGGCCGAGGTCGAGCGCGGCTGATCGCGGCCGCCCTCGGGCCGGCCGCGCGGTACGCCCATGGCGAACAGGGCGTGTTTACGCGTGTGTCGGCCCGATCGGCCAACTAGGGTCGGAGACGTGAACCCACTCGAAGCCCCCCAGCACTTCGCGCACAGCATGTCCGCGCAGGCCGGGCCGTCCGACCTCGACGGCCACATCTACCAGCGCCTGCTCAAGGAGCGCATCGTCTTCCTCGGTTCGGAGGTGCGCAACGACAACGCCAACGCGATCTGCGCGCAGATGCTGCTGCTCAACGCCGAGAACCCCGACGCCGACATCTCGCTGTACATCAACAGCCCCGGTGGATCGGTCGACGCGGGCATGGCGCTCTACGACACGATGCAGTTCATCTCCAACGACGTCGCCACGTTCGGCATGGGCCTGGCGGCCTCGATGGGGCAGTTCCTGCTCGCCGCCGGCACCCCCGGCAAGCGCTACGCCACGCCGCACGCCCGCATCATGATGCACCAGCCCTCGGGCGGCATCGGTGGTTCGGCGTCGGACATCAAGATCCAGGCCGAGCAGTCGATCCTGCTCAAGAAGCAGCTCAACCAGCTCCAGTCGGTCCACACCGGTCAGAGCATCGAGCAGATCGAGCTCGACTCCGACCGTGATCGTTGGTTCACGGCCGAGCAGGCCAAGGAGTACGGCTTCATCGACCACGTGGTCGCCAGCGCGAGGGAGATCACCAAATGAGCTACTACATTCCCCAGTGGGAAGAGCGCACGTCGTACGGCTTCCGCCGCATCGACCCGTTCGCCAAGCTGTTCGAGGACCGCATCATCTTCCTCGGCACGCCGATCAGCGACGACGTCGCCAACGCGGTCATCGCGCAGCTCCTGAGCCTGCAGGTCATGGAGCCCGACCGTGACATCAGCATCTACATCAACAGCCCCGGTGGTTCGTTCACCGCCATGACGGCGATCTACGACACGATCCGGTACCTCAAGCCCGACGTGCAGACGTTCTGCCTGGGCCAGGCGGCCTCGGCCGCCGCGGTGCTGCTGGCGGCCGGCGCCCCGGGCAAGCGCTTCGCGCTGCCGAACGCGCGCATCCTGATCCACCAGCCCTACACCGAGGGCACCGGCGGCCAGATCTCCGACCTCGAGATCCAGGCCAACGAGATCCTGCGCATGCGCGAGCTGATGGAGCAGATGATCGCCGACGCCACCGGCAAGGACCGGGCCGACGTCAGTCGCGACGTCGACCGCGACAAGATCCTGACGGCCCAGCAGGCCCTCGAGTACGGCCTGATCGACCAGGTCCTCGACACGCTCAAGGTCCCCGCAGTCTGAGCGACACGCGGTCCGTGGCGACGTGACACACGTCGCGTTCGCCCCGGACCGCGGCTAGGCTGGACGACAGCTTGAGGAAAGGAACTCTCCGTGGCGCGCATCGGTGAAACGGCCGATCTGTTGAAGTGCTCGTTCTGTGGAAAGAGCCAGAAGCAGGTCAAGAAGCTCATCGCGGGTCCGGGTGTCTACATCTGCGACGAGTGCATCGACCTCTGCAACGAGATCATCGAGGAGGAGCTCGCCGAGAATTCCGAGCTCACGCTGGGCGAGCTGCCCAAGCCGCACGAGATCTACGAGTTCCTCAACGGTTACGTGATCGGCCAGGAGGGCGCCAAGAAGTCGCTCGCGACGGCGGTCTACAACCACTACAAGCGTGTCCAGGCGCAGCAGGCGGGCGGCCGGAGCAAGGACGAGCAGGTCGAGCTCGCCAAGTCGAACATCCTCATGGTGGGCCCCACGGGCTGTGGCAAGACCTACTTGGCCCAGACGCTGGCCCGCATGCTGAACGTGCCGTTCGCGATCGCCGACGCCACGGCCCTGACCGAGGCCGGCTACGTCGGCGAGGACGTCGAGAACATCCTCCTGAAGCTCATCCAGGCCGCTGACTACGACGTCAAGAAGGCCGAGACGGGCATCATCTACATCGACGAGATCGACAAGATCTCGCGCAAGAGCGAGAACCCCTCGATCACCCGCGACGTCTCCGGCGAGGGCGTGCAGCAGGCGCTGCTGAAGATCCTCGAGGGCACCACCGCGTCGGTGCCGCCCCAGGGTGGGCGCAAGCACCCGCACCAGGAGTTCATCCAGATCGACACCACCAACGTGCTGTTCATCGTGGGCGGAGCATTCGCCGGTCTCGAGGAGATCATCGAGTCCCGTTCGGGCAAGGTCAGCGTCGGCTTCAACTCCGAGACGGTCGAGGTCAAGGCCCAGGACCCGACCAAGGTGTACTCGCGCGTCGAGCCGACCGACCTGCTGAAGTTCGGGCTGATCCCGGAGTTCATCGGACGTCTGCCCGTCATCGCGAGCGTCGAGAAGCTCGACAAGGAGGCGCTGGTGCGCATCCTCACCGAGCCGCGCAACGCGCTCTCCAGGCAGTACGAGCGGCTGTTCGAGATCGACGGCATCGAGCTGGAGTTCACCGAAGCGGCCATCGGTGAGATGGCCGAGCTGGCGCTGCGCCGTGACACCGGTGCCCGCGGCCTGCGCTCGATCATCGAGGAGGTCCTCCAGCAGACGATGTTCGAGGTCCCCAGCAACGAGCACGCGGCACGCGTCATCGTCGACGACCGGGTCGTCCGCGGCGAAGCCAACCCCACCATCCTGACGCGCGACGAGGTGGAGAAGAAGGCCTCGTAGTCCCACCCGGGTCCCCACAAAGGCGGTTCTGCCATGGTCAGCGACATCACCCTGCTCGGAGCGACGGGCTACACCGGTGGCCTCACGGCCGACTACCTCGGCGCGCACCTGCCGGCCGGCGCCTCGTGGGCGATCGCGGGACGCACCCGAGGCAAGCTCGAGCAGGTGGCCGACCGCATCGAGACGGCCGGCGGTGCGCGTCCGGAGCTCGTCGTGGCCGACGTCACCGATGCGAGCTCGCTGGCTGCCGTCGCCGAGGCCACCCGCGTCCTGGTCACCACGGTCGGGCCGTACCTCAAGCACGGCGAGGCAGCCGTCAAGGCGGCCGCCGAGGCCGGCATCGCCTACCTCGACCTCACGGGCGAGCCGCAGTTCGTCGACGACATGTGGCTCAAGTACCACGCGACCGCGGCCGACTCCGGTGCCCGCCTGGTGCACGCGGCAGGGTTCGACTCGGTGCCGTACGACCTCGGTGTCCTCTACACCGTGCAGCAGCTCCCCGACGACGTGCCGATCTCGGTCAACGCCTACCTGCGCGCCGGCATCACGCCCTCGGGCGGCACGTTCCACTCGGCGGTCGGACAGTTCTCGAGCTTCCGGGAGTCGGCGAAGCTGGCCAAGAAGCGTCGTGCGTCCGAGGAGCGCCCCGCTGACCGGAAGGTCCGCGGTGCCGGCAAGCTCGGTCGCGCCCCCCACGACACCGGGTGGGCGGTGCCGCTGCCCACGATCGATCCTCAGGTCGTGCTGCGATCGGCGCGCGCCCTGCCCACGTACGGGCCCGAGTTCACCTACGGCCACTTCGCGCACGTGCGCACGACCCGCATGCTCGCGGCGGGCGCCGTCGGCGTCGGCGCCCTGGCCGTCACGGCGCAGGTGCCTCCGCTGCGCAAGCTGCTGCTCTCCCGCATGGATGCCGGCGACGGCCCCGAGCAGGCCAAGCGCGAGAAGGCGTGGTTCAAGCTCGACCTGCTGGCCGAGGCCGGCGGCGACACCCTGCACACGCGCGTCACGGGCAAGGACCCCGGATACGGCGGCACGGCCAAGTACCTCGGCGAAGCCGCGATGAGCCTGGCGTTCGACGACCTGCCCCAGGTCAGCGGCCAGACCACCACGGCCGTCGCGATGGGGCAGGCATTGATCGACCGGCTCAACCCGGCGGCGATGAAGTTCCAGACCTGCGAAGAGCACCACGCAGACCCCCACTAGGCCAACCGCTGGTTGAGGTGCGACGAGCTCTCGCGAGGAGCCTCGAAACCTCGGTCACCTTTCGGGTGAAGCCAAGCAGGATTTCGAGGCTCGTGCCCCAGAGGGCACTCGCACCTCAACCAGCGGTGGGTTGGTCGGCCAGGGTGGCGTCGACCGTGATCTCGGTGGCGCCGGCCGTCGGAGCGAGCGCGAGCTCACCCACCACGCGACCGGCGGCCTTGACGTCGTCGAGCGCCAGCGCGGCCTGCTCCAGCACGGTGGCCGGGCCGGTGGCGGTGGCCGCCGTGACCTCGGTGCGCTGGCTGACCTTCGCGGTCGACTTCGCGCCACGGATGCCGGCGAGCACCTGGCCCGCCGCTGCGAGCACGCCCGCCTCGGCGCCCTGCGGGAGCTCATCCACCGTCGGCCAGCCGGAGCGGTGGATCGAGCCCTCCTGCCACCACGACCAGACCTCCTCGGTCACGTAGGGCAGATACGGGGCGAGCAGGCGGAGCTGCACGGTCAGGGCCAGCACGAACGCTGCCTTGGCGGAGGCGCCCCCGGCATCGTCGCGGCGGGCGCGCTCCTTCACGAGCTCGAGGTAGTCGTCGCAGAAGTCCCAGAAGAACTTCTCGGCGACCTCGAGGGCCGAGGCGTAGTCGTAGTCCTCGAGGAACGTGGTGGCCTCGACGACGACGGCGCGCAGTCCCGCGAGCATGGCGAGGTCGAGCGGCTCGGTGACCTGGGCGGCGTCGAGGAACGAGGCGTCGGCGCCGAGGCCGTACGACTCCTCCGAGGCCAGCACGAACTTGCTGGCGTTGAGCACCTTCATCGCCAGGCGGCGGCCGACCTTCATCTGAGCCTCGTCGAAGGGGGAGTCGGCTCCCGGTCGGGCGCCGGCGGCCCGCCAGCGCACCGCGTCGGCGCCGTACTTGTCCAGGATCTCGTCCGGCACGACGACGTTGCCCTTGGACTTGCTCATCTTCTTGCGGTCAGGGTCGACCACGAAGCCCGAGAGAGCTGCATGGCTCCACGGCACCCCACCGAACTCCTGGTGGGCCCGCACGACCGAGCTGAACAGCCAGGTGCGGATGATGTCGTGGCCCTGAGGACGAAGGTCCATGGGGTACGTCGCCGCGAAGAGCTCGGGATCGCGTTCCCAGCCGGTCACGAGCTGCGGCGTCAGCGACGAGGTGGCCCACGTGTCGAGCACGTCGGGGTCGGCCATGAAGCCGCCGGCCACGCCACGCTGGGACTCGTCGAAGCCCGGGGGCGTCTGTGACGCGGGATCGACCGGGAGGCTGTCCTCCGCGGCGAAGATCGGGTCGTCGTAGTCGGGCAGGAGATCGGCGTCGAGGCGGTACCAGACCGGGAACGGGATGCCGAAAAAGCGCTGGCGGCTCACGAGCCAGTCGCCGTTGAGGCCCTCGATCCAGTTGGTGAGGCGGCTCTGCATGTAGCCGGGCTTCCAGCTGATCTCGTCGCCGCGCTTGACGAGCGAGGCGCGAAGGTCGGCGTCGCGACCGCCGTTGGCGATGTACCACTGGCGGGTCGACACGATCTCGAGCGGCTTGTCGCCCTTCTCGTAGAAGTTGGCCATGCGCTGCGTCGGCACGGGGTCGCCGTCGAGGTCACCGCTGGCCTGCAGGGCACCCACGATGACCTCGCGGGCCGAGAACGTGGTCTTGCCGGTAAGCTCGGCGAACAGCGTGCGTCCGGCCTCGCTCGCGATCCACTCCGGCACCTCGCGCAGGAACCGGCCGTCGCGGCCGATCACCGTGCGGTTGGGCAGCTGGTGCTCACGCCACCACTGCACGTCCGTGAGGTCACCGAACGTGCAGCAGTGCACGATGCCCGAGCCCTTCTCCGGATCGGCGAGGGTGCTGGCGATGACCGGCACCTCCACCCCGAAGATCGGCGACGTCGCGGTGGTGCCGAACAGGTGCGCGTAGCGCTCGTCGTCGGGGTGCGCGATGAGCGCCACGGCGGCGGGCGTGAGCTCGGGGCGCGTCGTCTCGACGTGCACGGTGGTGCCACTAGAACCGTCCGGCCCGGCCAGGTGGTAGGCGACCCGGTGGTACGCGCCGGGGTAGTCGCGCGCCTCGAGCTCGGCCTGGGCCACGGCGGTCTGGAACGTGACGTCCCACAGGGTGGGTGCGTCCTGCGTGTACGCCTCGCCGCGGGCCACGTTGCGCAGGAACGCGCGCTGGCTGGTGATCTGGGCGGAGTCGCCGATCGTCGTGTAGGTCTGGGTCCAGTCGACGCTGAGGCCGAGCGTGCGCCACAGCTTCTCGAAGACCTTCTCGTCCTCGGCCACGAGCTCGTTGCAGAGCTCGATGAAGTTGCGCCGACTGATCGGGACCTGCTTCTTCGGATCGGGCTTCGCCGGGCGCTCGAAGTCGGCGTCGTACGGGATCGTGGGATCGCACCGGACGCCGTAGAAGTTCTGGACGCGTCGCTCGGTGGGCAGGCCGTTGTCGTCCCAGCCCATCGGGTAGAACACCTCGAAGCCGCGCATGCGCTTGTAGCGCGCGATGACGTCGGTGTGGGTGTAGCTGAACACGTGGCCGACGTGCAGCGAGCCCGACACGGTGGGCGGGGGCGTGTCGATCGAGTACACCGCTGACCGCTCGGCGGGGCGCTCGAACCGGAAGGTTCCCTGGTCCTCCCATACACCGCTCCACCGCTCCTCGAGGCCTTCGAGGACGGGCTTCTCCGGGACGCGGTTCGCGGGGGTGTTCACGAGAGATGAGTCTAGGTGAGCCCGCCCCCGGGCCCTGTGATCAGGCCCTGTGATCAGGCCCAGTGATCAGGCCCTGTGATCAGGCCCGGTGCTCGGGCGCGGCCTCCGCGTGCTCGGAGTCGACCGGGTCGGCCGGGTGGCCGGGACCGGCGACGTGGTGCGAGCCGTCGGTGCGCCACAGGTGGCTCGGCCACCACATCCAGCGACCGACGTCGAGCGTGAGCGCCGTGACGAGCACCGACCGCACGATGATCGTGTCGAGGAGGACGCCGAGGGCCACGACGAACCCGAGCTGGGCGAGGAACACGATCGGCAGGGTGGCCAGGGCGGAGAACGTGCCGGCGAGCACGAGTCCGGCCGAGGTGATGACCCCACCGGTGGCCGCGAGCCCGATCAGAGCGCCGCGACGCGTGCCGATCTTGATTGACTCCTCGCGAACCCGGGTCATCAGGAAGATGTTGTAGTCGATGCCGAGCGCCACCAGGAAGACGAAGGCGAAGAGGGGGAACGACGTGTCGGTGCCGGCGAAGTCGAAGACCTGTCTGAACACCACGGCGCTGATGCCGAGCGCGGCGCCGAAAGACAGCACGACCGTGCCGAGCAGGATCAGGGGCGCCATGATCGACCGCAGGAGCACTCCCAGCACGAGCAGGACGACCAGCAGGATCAGCGGGATGATGAGCTGGTTGTCGGCCGAGGAGGCCTCGCGGATGTCGAGGCTGATCGCCGAGAAGCCGCCCACCTGCGCGTCGGCCCCGTCGATCGCGTGCACGGCGTCGCGGGCGCGCTCGACGGTCTCGTAGGCGTCCTCGGTGTCCGAGGCCGAGGCCAGGGTGCGCTCGAAGTACACGATGTCGCCGCTCACGAGTCCGCCCTGGCTCTCCGGGGAGCCCGGTGCGGTCGCGTCCGGCACGGGCCGCAGCCCGTCGGTGCCGTCGAGGGCCGCCGCGACGGCGCCGGCGTCGTCCGCGTTCGCCACGACCTGCAGGGGTGAACCCTCGCCGGCCGGGAAGTGCTCGGCGATGACCTCGTCGGCGACGATGGAGGGCTGCTCGGTCGTGAAGGTGTCGGCGTTCGCCAGGACGCCCGAGTTGAGCTGCGTCATGCCGACACAGGCGAGCCCGAGCAGCGCGGTCGTGGTGACCCACACGGTGCGGGGGCGCTTGGCGACGGTGGTTCCGACACGGCCCCAGAGCCCGCTGCCCTCGGCCTTCGTGTCACCGAAGCGCGGGACGAAGGGCCAGAAGACCCAGCGGCCGAAGAGCACGAGCAGCAGCGGCAGGACGATCAGCATCACGAGCAGGGCGACGACGATGCCGGCCGCCGTGACGGGTCCGAGCCCGGCCGTGGAGTTCATCTGGGCGAAGCTGAGGCACAGCAGACCGATGACCACGGTGAGGCCGCTCGCGACGATGGCGGGTGCTGCGCGACGCAGGGCGTGGCTCATCGCGTCGATGCGGTGCTCGAAGTTGCGCAGCTCCTCGCGGTAGCGAGCCACGAGCAGCAGGGCGTAGTCGATGCCGGCACCGAGCACGAGCACGGCCAGGATGCCGGCGCTCTGGCCGTTGACCGTGAGGTCGGCGTACCTGGCCAGCAGGTACACGACGCCCTCGGCCGCCCCGACGCTGAGCACTCCGCAGAACAGGGGGATCAGCCAGAGGAAGGGGCTGCGGTAGGTCAGCAGGAGCATCACCACGACGACGCCGAGGGCTGCGAGCAGGAGGATGCCGTCGATGCCGGCGAAGGCGGTGGCCTGGTCGGCGCCGAACGCCAACGGGCCGCCCACGTAGCCCTCGAGACCGTCGCCGGCGGACGACTCGACGATCTCGCGCATCTCGTCGATCGCGTCCGGGAGCTCCTCGAAGCCCGCGGTGTCGTCGATCGCGTAGGTGACGATCAGCTGGAGGGCCGCGCCGTCCTCGGACGTGAGCTTCCCGATCAGGTCGTCGGTGATCTGGCTCTCCGCCGCGGTGGCCAGCGTCTGCTGCTCGGCCGGGTCGAGACCCAGGGCGGCGGGGGAGATGACACTGACGACGTTCGGGTCGAACTCCTGCAGCTCGAGCAGCGCGTCACGAGCTGCGACGACGTCGGCGGCGGTGATGCCGCTGTCGCGCACGAAGGCGATGATCGCGGGCGACTCGTCGTCGCTGGCGAGCTCGGAGGCGCGCTCGATGACCTCGGTGGACTCGGCGTCGCCCGGGAGCCAGCTGGCGATGTCGTTGTCCTGCACGCCGCCGAGCTTGCTGGCCATCGAGGCGAAGGTGCCGAGCACCATGACGGCCAGGACCAGGGCGGCGACGATCGCGACCCAGGTGCCTCGGCGCGACTGCTGGGGAGCGAGCGGGGCGTGGGGCGAGCTGCTCATGACGGATCCTTCGGGGGGCGCTTCACACTCACGGTGGTGCAGGTCGCGTCCATCATGTCGTCCCGCACCGACAGTTGGCGATGGGGGAAAACCCTCATTTCTCCCTGAGGGACGCGACCCAGGTCACGGTCTGGGGACGAGGAACGGAGCCATGCCCTCCGCGGCGAGCGTCGTGGCCAGATCGGCCAGGCGGTCGACACGCTCCGGTCCAGCGCCGCGGGCGAGCGTCGCGGCGTTCCAGCCGAGCGACACCACGAGCGAGGCCACGTCCGACGCGGTCTCGTCCGGGAGCCCAGGTGTGCCCTGGCGCAGGCTGATGACGATCTCGGCGGTCAGGTCGAGCTGGAGCGCCTCGGCGAGGGCGTGCCGCCCCGGCCAGTCGGTGTTGGTCAGCACGACGAAGTCGTCGGGGTGCTCCCGCGCGAACGAGGCCAACGCGTGCATCCCTGAGTGCAGCTGGTGCCGCAGGGATCGTCCGCGCGCAGCGCGGTACGAGGCGACCAAGTGGTCCCGGATGCGTACGCGGGCCCGCTCACCCACGGCGGTGACGAGCCGCACCTTGTCGCCGTGGCGGGCGTACAGCGTCTGCTTCGTGGTGCCGCACCTCAGGGCGACCGCGTCCATCGTGAGGCGCTCGAACCCCCGGGCGACGAGCTCGGTCGACGCTGCGTCGAGCAGCGTGTCGTCGTCGTACACGCGGGGGCGGCCTCGGGTCATGCGTCGATTGTGCCCGTAACGGGTCCACCTGACGCTCGTTTAGTAGACGTGAAGTCAAGTAATCCAGGTCACAGGCTCACTCGCGGGTGTGTCGCCGTCGCACTTGCCGCCACGGTGCTGACCGCCCCGCTGCACGGCAGAGCCGCGGCCGAGGAGGTCGAGCGTGAGTGCGAGGTCCCGGCCGCGGGCGAGCCGTTCGAGACGGCGTCCCCCGAGGAGGTGGGCCTGGACGGTGCCGCCGTCCGCGACGCCGTCTCCTTCGCGGATGGACGGTTGCGCACGTCGGTGCGCGTCTTCCGCCACAACTGCCTCGTCGCCACCGGGGCCCTGAACTTCCTCTTCGACGCGGTCCCGGCCAACATCTGGAGCTCCACCAAGAGCGTCGTCAGCCTCGCTGCGGGCATTGCGGTCGACCGGGGTCTCCTCGACCTCGACGCACCGATCGGCACCTACCTGCCCGACGGGTGGGCGGACGCCGAGCACTCGGCCATCACGACCCGTCAGCTGATGCAGGAGAACAGCGGCCTGCAGGCGGGGATCGCGGGGGAGGTGGCGTCGATCCTGCTCGACACCGACGTCGTCCGCGCGGGACTGGCACTGCCGATCGTGCACGAACCCGGCACCTACTTCGAGTACGGCCAGCGCAATCCGGACATCGTGGGCTTCATCGTGGAGCGCGCGGTGGGGGAGGATCTCCAGGCTTTCGTGCAGCGCGAGGTGTTCGACCCGATCGGGATCGAGCCGGGAACCTACATCTGGCTGCGCGACCGGTCCGGTCACAGCTACGGGTACGCCAACCTGTTCATGAGGCCGCCGGACTTCGCGCGGATCGGCTTGCTGCTCCTGGGCGACGGCCGCTGGAACGGGGACCGGGTCGTCTCGTCGGCCTATCTCACGGACGCCACGAAGCCGTCGGTCACGAACCCCTGCTACGCCATGCTGTTCTGGACCAACGACACCCCGTGCATCAGCCCCGACGTGCCCGCCAGGCGCACCGTTGACGCTCCGGCCATGCCCGGATTCGGCGAGGACGCCTTCGCGACGGTCGGCTTCCTGCAGCAGAACAACTTCGTGTCCCCGAGCCGGGACGCGCTCGTCAGCTGGACCGGCTTCGGCGGTGACGTCTCGCTCGATCCTCAGACGCTGCTCACCGCGAACCCGAACTCGGAGCTGTACCACGAGTTCTTCCGTCGTCTCGCGCCCGCGTACGGAGACGGGACCGTCGTGCCGCCCTACGAGCACGGGGTGAGCCTGGAGGTGACCCCCGAGACCGTCCTCGACATCCGCATGACTCTCGGAGCGCTGGGTGTCGGACCGTTCGCGCCGCAGGACTGCCTGGTGCTCACGTGCGACGGTGAGCTGCCGGTGACGGGCCTGGTCCAGAACGGCACGGCGCTGATCGACCTGCTCGCGAACCTCGCCGGAACCACGGCCGGAGGCTGACGTTCGTCGCGTCTGGTGGCGACTGCGATACTGGGAGCGATGAGACCCACCTTCTCCGAGGTCGAGCACGCGCTGCAGGGCCGCTGGCCCGAGACGCGCCTCGAGCCCTCGCTCGACCGCATCGCGGCGCTGACCCGACTGATCGGCGACCCGCAGGCGTCGTTCCGTGTCATCCACCTGACCGGCACGAACGGCAAGACGTCCACCGCGCGCATGATCGACGCGCTGCTGCAGACCCTCGAGCTGCGGACGGGACGATTCACCAGCCCGCACCTGCAGTCGGTCACCGAACGCATCAGCCTCGACGGTGAGCAGCTGTCCGAGGAGGCGTTCGTCGACGCGTTCGCCGACGTGGCCGCCTACGCGCAGATCGTCGACGAGTCCCAGCCGCACCCCCTGTCGTTCTTCGAGATGACGGTCGCGATGGCGTATGCGGCGTTCGCCGACGCCCCGATCGACGTCGCCGTGGTCGAGGTCGGCATGGGGGGCACCTGGGACGCCACCAACGTGGCCGACGCCGACGTCGCCGTCGTCCTGCCGGTCGCGATGGACCACGCCCGCTACCTCGGCGACTCGCTGGAGGACATCGCGCACGAGAAGGTCGGCATCATCAAGCCGGGCTCGCGTGTCGTGGTGGCCGAGCAGGAGGACGAGGTCATGGACATCATCGGTCTGCGGGCGACCGACGTGGGCGCGACGCTGGTCCGCGAGGGCGTCGACTTCGGGGTCGCGGCGCGGCTCGTGGCCGTGGGTGGTCAGCAGCTCGACCTGCAGGGCATCGGTCGGGTCTACGAGGACGTCTTCCTGCCGCTGCACGGCGCGCACCAGGCGCGCAACGCCGCGCTCGCGCTCGCAGCGGTCGAGTCCTTCCTCGGCGGTCGCGAGCTCGATCCCGACCTCGTCCGCTCGGCCTTCGCGTCGGTGCACTCGCCGGGTCGTCTGGAGGTGGTCCGTCGCAGCCCCACGGTGCTGCTCGACGCCGCGCACAATCCGCACGGCATCGAGGCGTCGCTGACCGCGATCAGCGAGGAGTTCTCGTTCAGCCCGTTGATCGGCGTCGCCGCCGTCATGGCCGACAAGGACGTCGACGAGATCCTGCGGGCGCTCGACGGCGTCGTGGCCCACCTGGTCTGCACCGAGAACTCGTCCGACCGGTGCATGCCGGCCGGCGAGCTCGGCGACATCGCTCGCGACGTCTTCGGCGACGAGCGCGTCACGGTCATCCCCTCCCTCGACGACGCGATCGTGCGGGGCATCGCCCTCGCGGAGGCGCTCGAGGGCTACGAGGACGCGATCGGCAGCGGTGGCGTCCTCGTCACGGGATCGGTCGTCACGGTCGGCGAGGCCCGCACGTTGCTGGGCACCTCGGAGGATGGCGACTGATGCGGGCCCGGCTGTGTGCGGCGATGCTGTTCTTCGAGGCGATCCTGCTCGGGCTCTCCACGCCGGTCATGATCACGGTCGAGGACGTCGACCGCGGCCTCGCCCTGTGGCTCGGGCTCGGCCTCGCGGTGGCCTGCATCGTCGTGGCCGGCATGCTGCGTCGACCCGGCGGCTTCGTGCTGGGCCACGCACTGCAGGTTGCTGCCATCGGCCTCGGCTTCCTCGCCCCGGCGATGTTCTTCGTGGGGGCCCTGTTCGCCCTGCTGTGGTGGGGCGCCTACCGGCTGGGCGGCACGATCGAGGCCGACCGGGCCCGCTGGACGGCCGAGGCCGAGCAGGCTGCGGAGCGCCGCGAGAACGGTGGCGCCGCAGAGGTGTGAGGCGGTCCCGGCGGGTCTAGTCTCGACGTATGGTCCGGATCCTGGCCGTCGCCGACGAGGTCGCGCCCCGCGTGGACGACGTCGGCGTGCGCTCGATGCGACCTGACCTGGTCCTCGCGGCAGGCGACCTGCCCTGGGACTACCTGGAGTTCCTGGCCTCGTGCCTGGACGTGCCGGTCGTGTTCGTGCCCGGCAACCACGACCCCGAGATCGAGGCGCGGTCGCTGTGGGGTGGGCCCTCGCTGGAGGGCGCCCGACCGCACGGGGCGACCAACGCCGACGGACGGGTCGTGGAGGCCGCGGGACTGCGGATCGGGGGCCTCGGTGGCAGCGTGCGCTACAACCGCGGTCCGCACCAGTACACCCAGCGCGAGTACGGACGTCGGGCCCGACGACTGTCCCGTCGGGCGCGTCGTGCGGGCGGCATCGACGTCCTGCTGAGCCACGCGCCGCCGCGCGGCCTGGGCGACGAGGACGACGGCCCGCACGTCGGCGTCCAGGCGATGCACGACCTGATCTCCGACCTGGCGCCCCGGTGGCACGTGCACGGCCACATCCACCCGCACGGCTTCCCGCGCGCCGACCGGCAGGTCGGCGCGACCACCATCACCAACGTGGTGCCGTTCCGACTGCTGGAGGTCTGACGTGCCGCGCGAGAGTGGTTCACCTCGGGTCGACGCCGAGAGCGACTTCCTGCGCGCCCGCCGTCAGCAGGTCCTGTCCGGGCTGGCGGCGCGCGTCCGCGGAGCGACCGACGACGTCGTCCAGTCGATGTCGTTCGACGAGGTCGTCGCGGCGCTCGGACGGCGGGGGGAGCACTACGCCGGCACCCGGGTCATCCCGCTCGACGCCATCGTCGGATCGGTCGACAAGGTCAAGGACTTCGACCGTCGCTTCCGGCCCACCTCCACCCGGAGCCGCGAGCGCTGGGAGCGCCTCGCCCGGGCCAGCCGCAAGGGCGAGGAGATCCCACCGATCGAGGTCTACCAGGTCGGCGACTACTACTTCGTGCGCGACGGCCACCATCGTGTGTCCGTCGCGCACAGTCTCGACGTGAAGCTCATCGAGGCCAAGGTCACGGTCGTCGAGACGCTTCTGACCCCGGTCGGCGTGGGTGCCCGCGCCGAGCTGGAGCTCAAGCACTGGCGCCGCCTGATGCTGGAACGGGTGCCGTTCACGGGGGAGGCGCGCGCCGCCGTCGCGGTCGACCACCCCGTCCAGTACGGCGAGATCGCCGAGAACGTCGAGGCCTGGGCGGCGCGCCGCATGCACGCCGAGGGCGAGTACATGGACAAGGGGACCATGGCTCGGCGGTGGTACGAGGAGGAGTACTGCCCGGTCGTGGAGCTCATCGAGGAGGCCGGTGTTCGTGGCTCCACCGAGCGGCCGACCGAGGCGTACCTCCGCGTGGCGTGCGAGCGCTACACCCTGATCCGCGACCACGATTGGAGCGCCGAGATCATGGAACAGGTCGGCAAGGGCAAGGGGCGGCGACGGCCCTGACCCAGATCTGCGCCGAGTTGTGCGGAAGCCAGGCCTCGAGAGTGCACAACTGGGCGCACATCTGGGTGCGAGGTCAGAGCCCGACGGTCAGGTTCTCGCCGCTGGACGGATCGAACAGGTGCATGCGGTCGGTGTCGATGAACAGCCGCGTGTGCTCGCCGTCCTCGCCCGTGCTGGCCGCGTCGAGCGACACGACGAGCTGGGTGCGCAGCGAGTCGCCGTCGGCCTCGCGGGCCAGCTCCCGGAGCTGGTCCTGCACCTGCGGCTCGGCCTCGTACGGCACGTAGGCGTACTGCTGGTCGCCGAGCCACTCGCGGACGTCGATCGTGGCCTCGAAGGTGCGGGCCGAGTCGACGGCCTCGTCGCCGATGACCGACACGTCCTCGAAGTGCTCGGGACGGATGCCGGCCATCAGCAGGCCCTTGCCCTCGGTGGCCGAGGCCTTCTCGGCGGGCAGCGGGAACGTGCCGAACGGCAGGGTGACCTGCCCGTTCTCGACCGTGGCGGGCAGGAAGTTCATCGGGGGAGACCCGATGAAGCCCGCGACGAAGAGGTTGACGGGCTGCTCGTAGAGCTCGCGCGGTGTGGCGAGCTGCTGGAGGATGCCGCGCTTCATGACCGCGACCCGGTCGCCGAGCGTCATGGCCTCGGTCTGGTCGTGCGTGACGTACACCGTCGTGATGCCGAGCTTCTTCTGGAGCCGGGCGATCTCGGTGCGCATCTGGCCGCGCAGCTTGGCGTCGAGGTTGGACAGCGGCTCGTCGAACAGGAAGGCGTCGGCCTGGCGCACGATGGCCCGGCCCATCGCCACGCGCTGACGCTGGCCGCCCGAGAGGTTGGCCGGCTTGCGGTCGAGGTGCTCGTCGAGGTCGAGCGTCTTGCTGGCCTCACGGACCTTCTCATCGATCTCCTTCTCGGGCCGCTTCTGCAGGCGCAGGGGGAAGGCGATGTTCTCGTACACCGACAGGTGCGGGTACAGCGCGTAGTTCTGGAACACCATCGACAGGTTGCGGTCGCGCGGGGCGAGGTCGTTGACCCGCTTGCCCGCGATCACCATGTCGCCGTCGGTGATGTCCTCGAGCCCGACGATCATGCGCAGCAGGGTCGACTTCCCGCAGCCCGACGGGCCCACGAGGATCAGGAACTCCCCGTCGGCGACGTCGATGCTGACGTCGTTGACGGCCGGGAAGCCGTCGCCGTACTTCTTGACGATGTTCTTCATCTCGATGGTGGCCATGGATCAACCCTTCACTGCGCCGGCGGTCAGGCCGGCGACGATCTTGCGCTGGAAGAACAGGACGAGCACCACGATGGGCACCGTGGCGACGACGGCACCGGCCGCCAGGAGCGACGCGGGCCGGTTGAACGGATCGGCGCCGACGAAGAACGACAGGGCGGCCGGAATGGGTCTGGCGTTCTCGGTCGAGGTGAGCGAGATCCCGAAGACGAAGTCGTTCCAGGCGAAGAAGAACGTCAGGATCGCGGCTGTGAACACCCCGGGTGCCGCGAGCGGCACGATGACCTTGCGGAACGCCTGCCACGCGGTGGCGCCGTCGACCTGCGCGGCCTGCTCCATCTCCCACGGGATCTCGCGGAAGAAGGCCGACAGGGTCCAGATCGCCAGCGGCAGGGTGAAGGAGATGTACGGGATGATCAGGCCGTACCAGGTGTCGTAGAGACCCACCGTGCGCCACATGTCGAACAGCGGGCCCACGAGCGAGACCACCGGGAACATGGCGATGACCAGCGCGGTGGTGAGCACGAACTTCTTGCCCTTGAACTCCAGCCGCGCGATCGCGTAGGCGGCGAGGGTCGCGATGGCCACCGAGAGGATCGTCGCGCTCAGCGAGACGACCGCGGAGTTGCGGATCGCGAGCAGGAAGTCGCCGTCCTGCAGCACCTGGCGGTAGTTGTCGAAGCCCGCACCGCCGCCGTCGGCCGGCAGGAAGCCGGGGCTGCCGTTCGTGACCGCGGCCTGCGACTTGAACGAGAGCGACACGATCCAGACGACCGGCAGCAGGCACCACCCGAGGACGAGGGCGACGCCCAGGCCCATGCCGGCGCGCTGGGCGCGTTCCTTGTTCTTGCCCGTCAGTGCCATGTCAGCTCTCCTGCCTGGCGTCGGCGAGGTTGACCCGGAACACCTTGACGATGACGAACGCCACCACCAGCACCGAGAGGAACAGCAGCACCGACAGGGCTGAGCCGATGCCGAGCTGGAACTGCTCGACGACCTGGCGGTAGGTCAGGAACGAGATCGACTCGGTGCCGTTGGCGCCGGCGGTCATGACGAAGATGTTGTCGAAGATCCGGTAGGCGTCGAGCGCCCGGAACAGGACGGCGACCATGATCGCGCCGCGCATGTTGGGCAGGATCACCTTGAACAGCCGCTGGAACCACGTGGCGCCGTCGACCTTGGCGGCCTCGATCATGTCCTCGGAGATCTGCGCCAGGCCGGCCAGCAGCAGCAGGGACATGAAGGGCGTGGTCTTCCAGATCTCCGACGCCATGATCGCGATCATCGAGGAGTCGTACTGGGCGAACCAGTTGAAGTCGTCGCCGATGAACGGCAGCCACCCGTTGACGAAGCCGTTGTTGTTGGAGAACGCGAACTGCCACGCGAAGCCCGACACCACGGTGATGACGCCGTACGGGATCAGGATCGAGGTCCGCACGACGCCGCGGGCGAAGATCAGCCGGTGCATCACGAGCGCGAACGCGAACCCGATCACGAGCTCGAAGAAGACGGTGACGAGCATGATCAGGACGGTGTTGCCGGTGTCCTGCCAGAACAGCTTGTCGCTGAGCGCCGTGACGTAGTTCGACAGACCCACGAACTCCCGGTCGTCCGGAGCCGTCAGTGAGTAGCTGAAGAGTGAGAGGTACAGCGCCCGCAGCATCGGGAACGCCGTGACGAGCAGCATCAGGACGATGGCCGGGGCCACGAGCTTGCGGGCCAGGTTGGTCTCGGCCCTCGACCGCTGGGACTCCACGGCCTTCGGTGGCCGGGCCTTCTTGGCCGGCTTCGGGGCGGTGGGTGGCTTCGTGGCAGTACTCACAGGAGTGCCTCCCCGCTCAGGATGGCCTTGAGGAACTCGGCGGACTCCTGCGGAGTGCTGGCCGGGTCGACCGAGGTCGGCGAGTGCCAGCGTGACTGGATCGCGCTGGAGATCTGGCTGTAGTACGCGCTCTTCGGGCGCGGGCCGCCGGTGTCGACGCTGTCGCTGTACAGCTCGAGCAGGTCGGCGGGGTACGCCTCGGCGAGCTCGGGGGAGTCGTACACGGACTGACGCGACGGCATGAGTCCCTCGTTGACGGCGAGCTGGGTCTGCGCCTCGGGACTCGTGACGCAGGTGGCGGCCTCCTGGGCGAACTCGACGTTCTCGGAGAAGGCGCCGACGCCGATCGTGATGCCGCCGATCGGGGGCCTGGACTCCTCGCCCGCCACGGTCTGCGGATAGCGGACCCAGCCGAGGTCCTCCAGCGCGGCCTCGTCGGGCGGGCCGCCCGGCTCGCCCACGGCGCCCGCGTAGTTCTGGTAGACGAAGGTCCAGTTGGTCATGAACTCGCCGGGGCCGTCCTCGGGGTACATCTGCCCGAGGCTCGTGCCCTCGTTCGAGGTGGTGAAGTCGGCCTGGGCGGCACCGGAGTCGGCGAGCATCTGGATGACGGCAGCAGCGGCCTCGCCGGCGTCGGAGTCGATCGTGACCTCCGCGTCACGTCCGTCCTCGACGGTCTCGGGGTCCAGGATGTCGCCACCCGCGCCCTGGATGAGGGCGTTGATCCACACGACGTAGGCCTCGTACTTGTTGGCCTGGACGCCGACCGTGGCGTTCTGCGAGGCGGCGGCGTCGATGACCTGCTCCCACGTGACGGGCGTGGTCATGTCGAGCCCGGCGGCCTCGGCGAGCGACTTGCGGTACCAGAGCACCTGGGTGTTCGACCACTGCGGCGCCGCGACGATCTCGTCCTGCCACTGCACGGTCTGGGCCGCGCCCTCGAGCACGTCGTCGTCGAGCACCTGGTCGGCGAGCTCGCCGGTGAACGGTTCGAGCCAGCCGGCGCTCGCGAACTCCGGGACGAACACGGGGTCGAGGCTCATGAGGTCGGTGGAGCTGTCGCCCGCGGCGAGGCGGCGGGCGAGCTGCGTGCGCTGATCGGTCGCGCTGGAGGGCAGGAGCTGGATCTCGATGTCGTACTCGTCGGTGCTGCAGTCCTCGGCGAGCTGGTTCAGCGTGTCCTGGCCGTCGGGGTTGATGTACCAGTTCAACGTCGGCTTGCCACCGTCACCACCGCAGGCCGTGAGCAGGGTTCCGGCGAGCACCAGGCTCGTCGTCACCGCGAGCTGTCGGCGTCTCGTCGTCGGCCGCACCCTCATCGGACCTCCCCCAGAGTCGACGGGAACGTGCTCCCCGTCACATACCTCGCACGTTATGCCTGACGACGGATGGCCGCAAGAGCGCCGCCCGCCACCCGGTGGTTGAGGTGTGAGGAGCGCTGGCGACGAGCCTCGAAACCTTGGTCACGATGTGGCTGGCGGTACCCCATTCGAGCCTCGCTCGTTCCTCACTCGCACCTCAAGGGGCGGGGCTCGGCCCGCGTCAGGCCGGCACGAACCAGACGGTCGTGTCGGTCGGGAGGGTCGAGCTGGGCAGTGGGCCGGACGCGGCGAGCACCCGGGCACCGGGCGGGATCGGGACCGGCTCCGCGCCGAGATTCGTCAGGACCGCCGTGGCGCCGGCCTCGCTCGAGACCTCGAAGGCGAGGACGTCGGCGGGGGCCACGTCGGCCCAGGTCAGCTCACCTCGACCCAGCCCGCGCTCACGGCGCACCCGCAGGAGGGTGCGGTAGAGCTCGAGGGTCGAGCCCTCGACACCGGTCTGCCGGTCGACCGCGAGGAGTCCGTACACGTCGGGCTGCGGCAGCCACGACGCGTCGGTGGGTCCGAAGCCGAACGAGGGCCGGTCCGCCTCCCACGGCACCGGCACCCGGCAGCCGTCGCGCCCGGGCGTGGTGTGGTTCGAGCGCTCCCACGTGGGGTCCTGGCGCACGTCGTCGGGCAGGGTCGTCGCCTCGGGCAGGCCCAGCTCCTCGCCCTGGTAGAGGTAGGCCGAGCCCGGCAGGGCCAGCATCAGCGCAGTGGCGGCGCGGGCCCGGCGCAGCCCGAGCGCGGCGTCCGGCTGGGCGTCCGCCGGACCGATGCCCTCGGTGCGGTTGCGTCCGGGCTGCGGCGGGTAGCCCAGGCGGCTGGCGTGCCGGACGACGTCGTGGTTCGACAGCACCCAGGTCTGCGGAGCACCGACGGCGGCCACGCTCGTCAGGCCCTCGTCGATCGAGGCGCGCAGCTCGCCCGCGATCCAGGGCGTCATGAGGAACGAGAAGTTGAACGACTGATGCAGCTCGTCCGGCCGCACGTACTTCGCGAGCGACTCGAGCGGCAGCACCCACGCCTCGGCGCACAGGATCCGGTCGCGGTCCGCTCCCGGCACGGCGTACTCGTCGACGAGTCGTCGCCAGCTCCGGTAGATCTCGTGGACACCGGCCTGGTCGAACATCGGCTGGAGCGCGGTGGCCTGGGTGGCGCTGTCGAAGTCCTCGGGACCGTCGGGCAGGCCGTCGGCCTTGACCAGGCCGTGGGCGACGTCGATGCGGAACCCGTCGACGTCGCGGTCGAGCCAGAACCGCAGCACCGACTCCAGCTCCTCCCTGACCTCGGGATTCGTCCAGTCGAGGTCGGGCTGGGTCGAGTCGAACAGGTGCAGGTACCACTGGCCCGGGGTGCCGTCGGGGTCGGTGGTGCGCGACCACGCCGGGCCGCCGAACATGCTCTGCCAGTTGTTGGGCGGCAGCTCGCCGCCGTCGCCGCGGCCCTCGCGGAACAGGTAGCGCGCCCGGGCGGCACTGCCGGGCGAGGCCTCCAGGGCCTCGCGGAACCAGGCGTGCTCGTCCGAGGTGTGGTTCGGCACGACGTCGACGACGACCCGCAGGCCGAGCTCGTGGGCCCGGGCGACGAGGGCGTCCGCGTCCTCGAGGTCGCCGAAGATCGGGTCGACGTCACGGAAGTCTGCGACGTCGTAGCCCGCGTCGTGCTGGGGCGAGGTGTAGAACGGCGAGAGCCAGACCGCATCGACCCCGAGCGCCGCGAGGTGCTCCAGCCGGGACGTGATGCCCGGCAGGTCGCCGATGCCGTCGCCGTCTGCGTCGGCCCACGATCGCGGGTACACCTGGTAGATCACCGCATCGCGCCACCAGGCCTGGTCGTCGCGAGTCGTGCCGGACTGGTCCCTCGCCTGCGTCCCGAGCATGGGCGATACGTTACGGACATGCCTCAGCGAACGCTCGTCCTCATCAAGCCCGACGCCGTCCGCCGCGGACTCGTGGGCGAGATCCTCGGTCGGTACGAGACCAAGGGACTCACGATCGTCGCGATGGAGCACCGCGCGATCGATGCCGAGATGGCCGACGCCCACTACGCCGAGCACGTCGAGCAGCCGTGGTACCCGCCGCTGCGCGAGTTCGCGGTCTCAGGTCCGCTCGTCTCGCTCGTGCTCGAGGGCGAGGAGGCCATCGCGGTGGTCCGTCTGCTCAACGGCAAGACCGACGGCCGCGTCGCCGACCCGGGCACGATCCGGGGCGACCTGTCGCTCTCGAACCGCGAGAACCTCGTGCACGCGTCCGACTCCGAGGAGTCGGCCGCGCGCGAGATCGCGCTCTGGTTCCCCCAGCTCTGACCCTGACGTCGGGTCACGTCGACCCGCATGCCGGGTAGATGTGGACACCTCAGCACGTCACACAGCCGGAGACGGGTGCGAAGGTGACCACATCTGGTCGAGGCAGCCCTCGACCCGGCGGGCCGGTCAGTCCAGCGGTGGGGCAGCGATGGAACCGAGCACCGCGTGGTACTTGCCGCGCACGTCGTCGGGCAGCCACACGACGTCGTGGTCCTTGGCGCCCAGGACCACGTCGCCCTCCAGGCTGACCCAGTCGAGCGCCTGTCGCGGGGAGTCGCGGAGGGCCTTCTCGGTGTGCTCGGGCTCGAGCTCGACGAGCGTGACGCGCACGCGCATCTCGGCGTCGTTGGCGTTGGCGACGCCGATGCCCCAGAAGTCCTCGGCGTTCGCGGTCGCCTTCTTGTTGAGGTCGACCATCACGGTCGTGGGCTCGGTGTCGAGGCCGGCGACCTCGATCTCGGCGAGGTCGACGACCTCGGTGTCGACGAAGCGTACGGAGCGGCAGCCGGGCCCCTCGAAGCGCAGCACGTCCTTGGTGACGGAGTTCGACGGCACGACGACCTGCCCGCGCGTGAGGCCCTGCAACGAGGTCACGGTGACGAGCGGGAGCTCGCGTCCGTAGAAGTCGAGGGGGCGAAAACGCAGGACCGGGACGAGGTCGGAGTCGGTGCTGTTGGTCATCGTCAGCACCTGGTCGAGGCCCCCGTCGGCCGACTTCGCCTCGTACCGCACGGTCAGGGGTCGAGGCTTCTTCGTGAACAGGCCCATGGCACGACTCTAGACACCTGCAGCGGGCTGGTCGGACGGCGTTAGGCTGGAACCCATGTCCGTCGAGTCGTTGTTCCCGCGCCTGGAACCGGTGCTGCCGCAGGTCAGCAAGCCCATCCAGTACGTCGGCGGTGAGCTCAACGCCACCCTGAAGGACTGGGACTCCGTCACGGTCCGGTGGGCGTTGATGTATCCCGACGCCTACGAGGTCGGTCTGCCCAACCAGGGCGTCCAGATCCTCTACGAGATCCTCAACGAGCAGGACTGGGTGCTGGCCGAGCGCACCTACGCGGTCTTCCCCGACATGGAGCAGGTCATGCGGGACCACGACATCCCGCAGTTCACGGTCGACGGCCACCGTCCCGTCAAGGCCTTCGACCTGCTCGGCGTCTCGTTCTCGACCGAGCTCGGCTACACCAACCTGCTCACGGCGCTCGACCTCGCCGGCATCCCGCTGCATGCGGTCGACCGCACCGATGACGACCCGATCGTGCTGGTCGGCGGGCACGCCTCCTTCAACCCCGAGCCGGTCGCCGACTTCATCGACGCCGCGGTGCTCGGCGACGGCGAGGAGATCGTCCTCAAGATCAGCGACATCGTGCGCGAGTTCCGCGAGGAGGGCTCGCCCGGCGGACGGCACGAGCTGCTGCGCCGCCTGGCTGCCACCGGCGGCATTTACGTCCCGCAGTTCTACGAGGTCGACTACGACGCCGAGGGCTTCATCGAGGCCATCGTCGTGAACGAGCCCTCCGCTCCCGAGCGCGTCGCCAAGCACACGCTGATGGACCTCGACTCGTGGCCGTACCCCAAGACGCCCCTGGTGCCCCTCGCCGAGACGGTGCACGAGCGCTACAGCGTCGAGATCTTCCGCGGCTGCACCCGCGGCTGCCGCTTCTGCCAGGCCGGCATGATCACGCGTCCCGTGCGTGAGCGTTCGCTGCAGAGCATCGGCGAGATGGTCGACAACGGCCTCGAGAAGTCGGGCCTCGACGAGGTCGGCCTGCTGAGCCTCTCCAGCGCCGACCACTCCGAGATCGGCGAGCTCGCCACGCAGCTCGCCGACCGCTACGAGGGCACCAACACGTCGCTGTCGCTGCCGTCGACCCGGGTCGACGCGTTCAACATCTCGCTCGCCAACGAGTTCAGCCGCAACGGCCGTCGCTCCGGCCTGACGTTCGCGCCCGAGGGCGGCAGCGAGCGCCTGCGCCGCGTGATCAACAAGATGGTGTCCGAGGAGGACCTCATCCGTACGGTCTCCGCGGCGTACTCGCACGGATGGCGGCAGGTGAAGCTCTACTTCATGTGCGGATTGCCCACCGAGACCGACGAGGACGTCCTGCAGATCGGTGAGCTCGCCAAGCGGGTCATCGACACCGGCCGCGAGGCCTCGGGCCGCAAGGACATCCGCTGCACCGTCTCGATCGGCGGCTTCGTGCCCAAGCCGCACACGCCGTTCCAGTGGGCGGCGCAGCTCGACCACGAGACGACCGACGAGCGACTGCGCAAGCTCCGGGCCTCGGTCCAGTCCGACAAGAAGTACGGCAAGGCCATCGGGTTCCGCTACCACGACGGCAAGCCCGGCATCGTCGAGGGACTCCTGTCGCGCGGCGACCGGCGCGTCGGCAAGGTCATCGAGGCCGTGTGGCGCGACGGCGGCCGGTTCGACGGCTGGAGCGAGCACTTCTCCTACGACCGCTGGGCCACGATGGCCGAGCAGGCGCTGGCCGACGAGCCGGTCGACCTCGCCTGGTACACGACCCGCGAGCGGGGCGCCGACGAGATCCTGCCGTGGGACCACCTCGACTCCGGCCTCGACAAGGACTGGCTCTGGGAGGACTGGCAGGACGCCCTCGCCGACGACCCGGTCGAGGTCGAGGACTGCCGCTGGACCCCGTGCTTCGACTGCGGCGTGTGCCCCGAGCTGGATCTCTCGATCCAGATGGGACCCACGGGCCAGACCCTCCTGCCGTTGAGCGTGGTCTGACGTGAGCACCACCGGACCCGTGGCGATCGACCGCCCGGAGCCCCGGAGTCTGGGCGCCGCCGTGGCCTTCAGCGTGCTGGCCGGGCTGGCCTCCTCGGTCCCGATCGGCCGTGCCTCCCGCCGGACGAACCGTCGCGTCGCGGCCGTCTCGGCCGTGGCGGTGGGCGCCGCCGCAGCGGGGCTCACCGCCGGCGCGGCATCGGCCGAGCGTGACGCCGCGGCCGACGGGTCCGCCGCGCCGCCCACGGTCCGCCAGGCCGTCGGCCCGGCGCTGGCCGGGGTCCTGGCCGGAGGGGGCATGTTCGGCGTCGTCGTGGCTTCCGTCGCGATCGATCGACGTCTCGAGGCCGTGCTCGTGAAGCGGGGCGTCCAGCGGCCCCGTCTCGCGCTCGGGATCGCCTCGGGCGTCGTGTCGTTCGCGGCCGACCGGCTCGACAGCCGGGTCACCGCCTCGGCCCGCGAGCGCTAGGAGCGCTCGAGCTCGTCCTCGAGGAGACGGTCGCGCGCCACGAGCATGCCCACCGGTCCGAGCAGGAGTGCTGCGACCATCAGCACCGTGACGGGGACGTCCCACGATCCGGTGAGGTCGTGCAGCAAGCCGGTGCCGAACGGTCCGAGGCCGGCGACGAGGTAGCCGACCGACTGGGCGAACGCCGACAGTCCGGCGGTCCCTGCAGCCGACTCGGTGCGACGGCCCAGCATCGTGAGGACCCAGGTGAAGGCACAGCCGCCGAGCCCCAGCAGCGCGGCCCACAGGAACGGGGCGGCGGCGGGTGCCAGCAGGACGCCGAGCCAGCCGGACGCCGTGACGAGCGCGAAGACCCAGGGCAGCACGGGGCGATCGCCCGTGCGCCGGATCAGGGTCGGCAGCAGGAGCGTGATCGGGATCCCCACGGCGGGGATGAGCCCCTGGGCGAGCCCGGCCGTCCCGGAGTCCAGGCCCGCGTCGACCAGGATCGCCGGGAACCAGCCGAACTGCGCGTAGGCCTGGCCCGACTGCAGGCCGAAGAACAAGGCGCAGGACCACGCCAGGGGGCTCCGTGCCAGGCGCAGCAGGGTCGGGCCACGCGGGCGGTCGATCCGTCCGGCCCGGCCCTCGCGCAGGGCGAGGGGAAGCCAGGGCAGGAGGGCCGCCAGGGCGAGGACGGCCCAGGCGCCCAGTCCGGTGCGCCAGTCACCGAACGTGTCGGCGATCGGCACCGTGAGCACCGAGCCGAGGGTCGCGCCCCCCATGAGCGCGGCGCCGTAGAGCGAGCTGATCTGCGGCACGCGGTCGGGGAAGTGCTCCTTGGCCAGGGCCGGGAGCAGCACGTTGCCGAGGGCGCAGCCCGCCAGCGACACCACCGTGAGTGCCAGGAACGGGACGGGAGCGTCGACGAGAGGGCGGAGCGCCAGTCCGGCCCCGGTGACGACGAGCAGGGCGGCCGCCGTCCGGTCGAGACCGAGCCTGCCCACGACCCGCCCCGTCGTCGCGCCGAACACCGCGAAGCACAGCACGGGCAGCGTGGTCAGGACCCCGGCGACCGTGGCGCTCATCCCGAGATCGGCCCGCAGCGGAACGAGCACGACCCCGACGCTGCCGACGGCGACGCGCAGGTTGAGGGCGAGCAGCACGATGGCCACACCGACGAGCCACGCGGACCCCGGTCGCGTCGCCGGGGGGAGGGGCGCGCGGGTCACCGCGCCAGTCTGGGCCCGGGCCCCGCCTCGGCTAGCCTCGGGTGGGTGAGCACCACCCTGGAGGGCACGCCGAACCCCGAGGCGCCGAACCCGCAGCTGCCGATCGTGCAGAAGCTGCGGGTCCGCTACGCCAAGCGCGGCCGGCTGCGGTTCACGAGCCACCGCGACTTCGGGCGGGCTTTCGAGCGGGCGGTGCGCCGGGCCAAGGTGCCGATCGGCTACTCGTCGGGATTCAGCCCGCACCCGAAGATCTCCTATGCCAATGCCGCGCCCACCGGGGCTGCCAGCGAGGCCGAGTTCCTCGAGATCGGCCTGACGCGGGAGTGCGACCCCGAGGCGGTCCGCGCGGGTCTCGACTCCGCGCTTCCCCCCGGACTCGACATCGTGGCCGTCGTGCCGGCGACCCCCGGCACCTTCGCCGATCGGCTCGAGGCGTCGCTGTGGAGCATCGACCTGCCGGGATCCACCGGGCTCGAGGAGGCCGCAGCCGCCTTCCTGGCTGCTGCCGAGGTGGCCGTGGAGCGCATGACCAAGCGAGGCCTGCGTGACATCGACGTGCGCGGTGCCGTCGGGTCGCTGGTCGTGGACGGTGCGCGGGTCGAGGTCGTCGTGCGGAGCATGATCCCGACGGTGCGGCCGGACGACGTCGTCGGAGCCCTGCGGAAGTTCGGAGCCGAGGTGCCGGGTGCCGCGATCTCGACGCGGGTCGAGCAGGGCCCGCTCGTCGACGGGGTCGTGGTCGACCCCCTCGTCTGACCCGCTCGACCACCGATGTGTGGGTGACGTCCGGGTGACCGTGAGGTGTCTGTGCGATACTGACCACAGTCGTTCCTGCGTCACTGACGCTGTTCGACCGGACAGAACGCAGGACCACCATCGTGGTGGGACCCGCCTCGACCGCGACGCACCCACCAGGTGTCGACCGCGGCGGCGCACCCCAGCACCCTGAGGGCCCTGGCCGCCGTCCCCGACCACCCGGTCGGAACCGCCCCAGACTTCGAGCCCGCGTGTCGGGCCGTGACACTCCTCGAAACCGCCCGCGGGTGGCCGAGGTGAAGGAGAGCAGATGCTCGACGAGGACTCGACCCCCACCAGCACCCCCGAGCAGGGTGGGTCCACCACCTCGAGCTCGCGGCCGCGTCGGCGCGCCGCCGCTCGCCCCGCCGGGCCGCCGGCCCCCGTGGCAGGCGATCTCTTCGCCACACCGGGAACGACGACGCCCGAGGCTTCGGCGCCCGCCGCGGACTCCACGCCGGAGGCCGTCGAGGTCCCCAAGGCCGGCGGCACGCGCACCTCGAGCCGCGCCAAGCAGTCGGGCGGGCGACGGACCCGGAAGGTTCCGCCGCCGCCGCCCGAGGCCGCCGCGGAACCGACGCCCGACGAGGTCGACGACGAGGTCGAGCTCGATGACGACCTCACCGACGAGCTGACCGAGGCCGCCGCCACGATCGCCGACGCCGCCGACGACGAGGACGACGACGGCGAGACCAGCGACGGCAGCGATGCCGGCGAGGTCGTGGTGCCCGGTATCGGAGGTCTGCTGTTCCAGGCGCCGCAGCCGGTCAAGGCCCCGGCCCGTCGGCAGGCCCAGGCGAAGGTCCACGCCGACGACGACGAGGGCGACGACGCCGAGCCGGACACCGGTGGCAACCGTGGCCGCAGCGGACGTGACGGGCAGTCCGGCCGCGCCGAGGACACCTCGGACTCCGACGACGACACCGACTCCGACGACGACTCCGACGACGAGGACGGCGGCGCCGCCAAGCGCCGTCGCCGCAGCCGCGGCGGACGTCGCCGTCGCAAGTCGGGCGGGGGCCAGCAGAGTTCCGACGACGAGTCCTCGGACGACAACGACGCGGACAACGAGGCCGACCAGGCCGACGAGGGCGACTCCGACGACAACGGAGGCTCGGGCACGACCCGTCGCCGCCGCAGCCGTCGCCGCGCGAGCGACGGCTCGGGCGGGGGCACCTCGACCGACGATCCCGAGAACACCGTCGTCCGGGTCCGCGAGGGCCGCACCGCCGAGGACGAGATCACCGGCGTCACCGGATCGACCCGTCTGGAGGCCAAGAAGCAGCGTCGCCGCGAGGGCCGCGAGGCCGGTCGTCGTCGCGCTCCCATCGTCAGCGAGTCCGAGTTCCTCGCCCGTCGTGAGGCCGTCGACCGCCAGATGATCGTGCGCCAGCACACCGGGTCCGGTGCCGGCTCGGCCGCTTCCACCGACACCTACACGCAGATCGCGGTGCTCGAGGACAAGGTCCTCGTGGAGCACTACGTGGCCCGTGAGTCGCAGACGTCGCTGATCGGCAACGTCTACCTCGGCAAGGTGCAGAACGTCCTGCCGAGCATGGAGGCCGCCTTCGTCGACATCGGTGCCGGCCGCAACGCCGTGATCTACGCCGGTGAGGTCGACTGGTCGACCCTCGGCAACGGCAAGGCCCGCAAGATCGAGGATGCGCTGACGCCCGGCCAGACCGTGCTCGTGCAGGTCTCGAAGGACCCCGTCGGCCAGAAGGGCGCCCGGCTCACGAGCCAGATCAGCCTCCCGGGCCGGTTCCTGGTGTTCGTGCCGGGCGGTCAGAACAACGGCATCTCGCGCAAGCTGCCGGACACCGAGCGCGCCCGCCTCAAGACCCTCCTCAAGGAGGTCCTGCCGGAGGACGCGGGCGTCATCGTCCGCACCGCCGCCGAGGGCGCCACCGAGGACCAGCTGACCCGCGACGTGACCTCGCTGAAGGCCCGCTGGGACGACATCGAGCGCAAGGTCGCGGCCGGCCGGGCCCCCGAGCTGCTCTACGCCGAGCCCGACCTGGTCATCAAGGTCGTCCGCGACCTCTTCAACGAGGACTTCTCGTCGCTCGTGGTCGAGGGCCGTGAGGCCTGGGACAACATCTCGAGCTACGTCGGCCACGTCGCCCACGACCTCGCGGACCGCCTCACGCTGTGGGAGCCGTCCGACGAGACCGCGGCGGACGTCTTCGCCGAGTACCGGGTCGACGAGCAGATCCTCAAGGCGCTCGACCGCAAGGTCTGGCTGCCGTCGGGCGGATCGCTGGTCATCGACCGCACGGAGGCCATGACGGTCGTCGACGTCAACACGGGCAAGTTCACGGGCTCCGGGGGCAACCTCGAGGAGACCGTCACCAAGAACAACCTCGAGGCGGCCGAGGAGATCGTCCGCCAGCTCCGCCTCCGCGACATCGGCGGCATCATCGTGATCGACTTCATCGACATGGTGCTGGAGTCCAACCGCGACCTCGTCCTGCGCCGCCTGGTCGAGTGCCTCGGCCGCGACCGCACGCGCCACCAGGTGGCCGAGGTCACCTCACTGGGTCTGGTGCAGATGACGCGCAAGCGCATCGGCACCGGTCTCCTGGAGTCCTTCAGCACCGACTGCGATCACTGCAAGGGCCGGGGCGTGCAGCTGCACGCCGAGCCGGTGGAGCCGCGCAAGGACGACGGACGTCGTCGCGGCGGACGCGGTGGCCGTGGCGGGGCCGGCCAGAACGGTGGCGGCCAGAACAGCGGCAGCCAGAACGGTGGCGGCCAGAACGGTGGCGGCCAGCCGAAGAACGGCGGCAACGGCTCCGGCGGTCAGTCCGGTGGCGACAGCGCCACGGCTGACGACGCGAAGGACACGGCCACGCCCGACGACGCGAGCGCGGGGGGCAGCACCCGCAAGAGCGGCGGCCGAGGCGGCCGAGGTCGCCAGCAGCCCGCCCAGGACGCCGATCCGGTCGCCGACGAGGCGTCCGCCGACGCGCTCGCAGCGGTCGACGCACCGACGTCCGACGTCGCGGCCCCCGAGGCACTCGCCCCGGAGAGCGACGAGACGCCCGCCCCGCCGGCTCCTGAGCCCGCGTCGGACCCGGGTGTGACCGAGCCGGCGGCGTCCGACGACGCCCCCGTTTTGACCGAGGAGGGTCAGGCTCCGTAGACTTGACCGTCGGTGTGCACACGGATCGTTCGTGACGCGCCCCTCTGATTCGGATGCGCCGTCCGCGCGCATCAGTCCCGCAAGGCTTTCGACGAAGGAATTCCCCGTGGTGTACGCAATCGTGCGCAGTGGCGCCGGCCAGCAGAAGGTGGCCGTCGGCGACGTCATCGAGATCGACCAGGTGGCCTCGGCCGCCGGCGAGTCCCTCTCGCTCCCCGCCGTCCTCCTGGTCGACGGCGACGCCGTCACGACCGACGCTGCCAAGCTGGCCAAGGTCAGCGTGACGGCCGAGGTGCTCGGCGGCACCAAGGGCAAGAAGATCATCATCCAGAAGTACAAGAACAAGACCGGCTACAAGAAGCGCCAGGGGCACCGTCAGAAGTACACCCAGGTCAAGATCACCGGAATCAAGTAGAGGACCTGACACATGGCTCACAAGAAGGGCGCGGCGTCCACCAAGAACGGCCGCGACTCCAATGCCCAGCGACTCGGCGTCAAGCGCTTCGGTGGTCAGGAGGTGAACGCCGGCGAGATCATCGTCCGCCAGCGTGGCACCCACTTCCACCCCGGCACGAACGTCGGCCGCGGTGGCGACGACACCCTGTTCGCACTCTCGGCCGGTGCCGTGGAGTTCGGGACCAAGCGCGGCCGCAAGGTCGTCAACATCGTCCCGTCGCCGGTCTGATCCGGCGCTGACACAGAGCTTCCCGCAGACTGTGCTCCCAGCAGGGGGGCGGGCCGCCACGCGCGGACCGTCCTCCTGCTGTTCTTTTTTCCCACGTATGACACCGAGGAGGTGACATGGCGATCCCCAGCTTCATCGACCGCGTGACGCTGCAGGTCTCAGGCGGATCAGGTGGCCATGGTGTCGCCTCGGTCCACCGTGAGAAGTTCAAGCCCCTCGGGGGCCCCGACGGCGGCAACGGCGGCCACGGCGGTGACGTGATCCTCCGGGTCGCGGCCGATGTCACGACCTTGATCGACTACCACCACGAGCCCAAGCGGGCCGGTGGCAAGGGCATGCCGGGTGCGGGCTCCAACCGCAGCGGCCCCAACGGCGACGACCTGGTCCTCGCCGTGCCGGACGGCACCGTCGTGCGTGACGCCGCCACGGGCGAGCAGCTCGCCGACCTGATCGGGGTCGGCACCGAGGTCGTCATCGCGGCCGGCGGCCGCGGCGGCCTGGGCAACGCCGCCCTCGCCTCCTCCAAGCGCAAGGCCCCCGGCTTCGCGCTCAAGGGCGAGCCCGGCGACGAGCTCGTCGTCACCCTCGAGCTCAAGGTGGTGGCCGACATCGGCCTCGTGGGCTTCCCGAGTGCCGGCAAGTCCAGCCTCATCGCCGCCCTGTCGCGCGCGCGCCCGAAGATCGCCGACTACCCGTTCACGACGCTCGTGCCGAACCTGGGCGTGGTCACGGCGGGTCAGACGACCTTCACCGTGGCCGACGTGCCCGGCCTGATCGAGGGTGCCAGCGAGGGCAAGGGCCTCGGCCACGACTTCCTGCGTCACATCGAGCGCTGCGCCGCCCTGGTGCACGTCATCGACTGCGCCACGGTCGAGCCCGGCCGCGACCCGCTGACCGACCTCGACATCATCGAGAACGAGCTGGCGCGCTACGCCGAGGCCACCGAGACCGACCTCCTGGACCGTCCGCGGCTCGTCGCACTCAACAAGACCGACGTCCCGGACGCCGCGGACATCGCCGAGTTCGTCCGCGCCGACCTGGTCGCCCGCGGTCTGCGGGTCTTCGACGTCTCCGCCGCCAGCCACGCAGGCCTGCGCGAGCTGAGCTTCGCGATGGCCGACATCGTCACGTCGCGCCGCGACGCCGCGCCGGACGCGCCGCCCACCCGCATCGTGCTGCGTCCGCGGGCCGAGGCCGGCGTCGACGCCGAGTTCACGGTCGTTCGCAAGGGTCCCGAGGACGCCCCCCAGTGGGTCGTCCGCGGCGACAAGCCCAAGCGGTGGGTGCGGCAGACCGACTTCACCAACGACGAGGCCGTCGGATTCCTCGCCGACCGGCTCAACCGGCTCGGCATCGAGGACCGCCTCCTCAAGCTCGGCGCGCAGGCCGGCGACGACGTCATCATCGGCGGCACCGGCCCCGAGGACGACGGAGCGGTGGTCTTCGACTTCGATCCGCAGACCCCCGTCGGCGCCGAGGTTCTCGGGCCGCGCGGCGGAGACCTGCGGTTCGACGAGAACGACCGACGCACCAACCGGCAGCGGCGCGACGACCTGGCGGCCAAGCGGGCCGCCGAGGCCGCGGCGCGTGAGGTGCGCACCGCCCAGCCCGATCAGGACTACTTCGAGTTCTACGACCTCGACGGCGACGCCGACGCGGCCCGCCCCGAGGCGGCTGCCGACCCTGCGTCGTCCGACGAGGACGTCGTCACCGACCGGGCCGGCGAGACCGAGGAGACCGACGCTCGATGAGCCGCGTGGTCGTCAAGATCGGCTCGTCGTCCCTGACGACGCCGGGCGGTCACATCGACCCTGATCGGCTCGAGAGCCTGGTCGACGCGATCGCGGCGTCCCGGCACCGCGGCGACGACGTCGTCCTGGTCAGCTCCGGTGCGATCGCCGCCGGCCTCGGACCGCTCGGTCTGCCCGAACGGCCGCAGGACCTCGCCACCCAGCAGGCCGCGGCCAGCGTGGGGCAGGGTGCGCTGATGGCCGAGTACTCCAGCCGTTTCGCCGTGCGTGGCCTCACGGTCGGCCAGGTCCTGCTCACGGTCGACGACGTCACGCGCCGCAGCCACTACCGCAACGCGCACCAGACGTTCGCCAAGCTGCTGGAGCTCGGCATCGTGCCGGTGGTCAACGAGAACGACACCGTCGCCACCAGCGAGATCCGCTTCGGCGACAACGACCGGCTGGCGGCGCTCGTGGCCCACCTGGTGCACGCCGACCTCCTCGTGCTGCTGTCGGACGTCGACGGGCTGCACACGGCGCATCCGTCCGAGCCCGACTCCCGCCTGATCCCGGCGGTGGCGGGTGAGTCTGACCTCGCCGGGGTCGACATCGCCCGGGTCGGGTCGGCCGTCGGCACCGGCGGCATGGTCACGAAGGTCGAGGCGGCGCGCATCGCCACGGCCGCGGGCATCCCGGTCGTGCTGACGCGGGCGGATCGCGCCCGTGAGGCGCTCGAGGGCGTCGCGGTGGGCACCCGGTTCGCCTCGACCGGCAAGCGCCGGTCCTCGCGGCTGCTCTGGCTGGCCCACGCGAGCCAGACCAAGGGGTCGGTCGTGCTCGATGCCGGCGCCGTCCGTGCGCTGACCGAGCGCGGCGCCTCGCTGCTCGCCGCCGGCGTCACGGGGGTCACCGGCGAGTTCGCTGCGGGTGACCCGGTGGACCTGGTCGATGCGGGTGGCACCGTCGTGGCCCGGGGACTCGTGAACTTCGACAGTGCTGAGCTTCCGAGCCTCCTCGGCCGGTCGACCGCCGAGCTCGTGGCCGACCTCGGGACCGACTACGACCGCGAGGTCGTGCACCGTGACGACCTCATGATCCTCGGACCGTCCCGCTGACCGCGGACTACCGCGTCATTTCGCTCCCGCGGACCCGGGGGCTGTCCTAGGCTCGCGCCCATGACCCGCACCGCGGCGCGAGCGCTGCTCACGGGAGTGACCGATCCGTCCGGGGTTGCCGGCCCCGAGCGGCCCTACGTCCTGTTTCTCGCGCGTCGTTACCGCGAGGCTGTCGCACTCGTGGAGGCCTCGACGTCGACGGGCCATCCGGTCGAGAGTGCGGTGCGCGACCTCGTCGCTGCCGCGTGCCTGGCTCGTGCGCCCCAGCACCTTGACGGGCCGCTGCCGGCGAACCCTGTCGACGCTGCGTTCGTGCGGTACCTCAGGGCCGAGACCGCCATGACGGCCGGACGCGTGGCCGAGTCGGAGCGGCTGGCCGCCCTGGCCGCCGACGCGACGCCGGGCGACAGTCTCTGGCACCTCGCGTCACGGCTCGTCCGGGCGCGTTCCCTCGCGTTCCTCGGGCGGCTGGCGGAGGCGCAGCTCGAGGCGGGGGAGGTGCGCCGAGCGATGCTGCGACACGGCTGGGCGGCGCCCGCGCTCGTGGCCGAGGCGGTCGAGACGTTCGTCGCCGCGCACGCGGGTGACGTCGCTCGGGTGGAGCTGTGGACCGAGGGCCTGCGGCTCCGGGTGCCCTCGGCGCAGACGTTCGCGGAGCAGATGGCCTACGTCCTGGGCGCGCTCGCCCTGAGTGCCGCAGGTCGCCCCACGGCGGCCGCCGAGCTCCTCTTCACCTCGTGCGGGGGCCAGGGGGTGCCCGAGCTCCCCCTGTTCGCCCGCGCCTACGCGGTCGACGTCATGGTGGAGGGCGCGCTCGCGAACGCCCAGGTAGCGGTGGCCGCCGAGTACGTCGGTCTCTCCGAGACGTTCGAGGTCGCGGACCACCCGATGGCCAATGCGGCCCTGCACCGGGCGCGCGCCCGACTCGCGGTCGTGGCCGGTGACCTGGACGCCGCGCGCTCCCAGGCCGAGGTCTCGGGCGAGCGGGCCGGCGACGTGGGCGGGGCGTTGTACGTGCTCCGTGCGAGCCTGCTCCGCGCGGTGGCCGAGCAGGCGAGCGGCGATGCCGCGGCGGCGACCGAGGCGGCGCGACTCGCCAGCGAGGCGGGTCCGGACGAGGTGACGGCCTGGTTCGAGCGTGAGCTGGCGACCTGGGGCGCCTCGCCCCGGCCGGTGCCGGGGATCGGCTGGGACCAGCTCGACGGCCGTCGACAGCTCGTGGCGCGCCTGGCGGCACTGGGCCGTCGCAATCGGGAGATCGCCGAGCTCCTGCGCGTGTCGGTCAAGACGGTCGAGCGTGACGTCTCGGAGATCCTGCGACTGCTGGCGGCGCCCCGACGGGTCGACCTGGCGCGTCTGGTGCCCGTCGGGGGTGGCCCGGTCGCAGCTCCCAGGACCGCCCTGACCGCGCGCCAGACGGAGGTGGCCGCGCTGGTGGCCGCGGGCCTGACCAACGCTGAGGTCGCCGACTCCCTCGGCCTGTCGGTCAAGGCCGTCGAGAAGCACGTCTCGGCGATCTTCGACCGACTCGGCGTCGACTCGCGCACGGCCGTGGCAGCCGTTGTGCTCACCGGTCCCGCCTCGGTCCCGGAGGCCTGACCGGGTGCCGAGGGCCCACGCGAGCTCGTAGTCGGTCATGGTGACGACGAAGTCCGCCACGGCCAGGGCGGCGATTCTGGGACGTTCATCCAACGCCGGACGACGGCGGATCACGGGTTTCTCGTCGGCCGCCCGTTCGGTGGACGATCTCCGCGAGTCGACCGTGCGGGAGACCTGACAACGCCGACGGGGGGCGATCTGACGGTGGTCGAGAAGGTGGCCGGACCCACGGACGCGCTCGGGGGCGTTCCGCGGGGGTGGTCGGGGTGACGGCTGCCGGCCAGCGACAGGGTCCCAGCCTGCGCCTGTCGAGTCGCGACGCGCGGGCGGCTGAGGCATCGGCACGCCTCGACCGCGCGAGCTGCGTCGGACGTGAGGCCGAGTGGGCCGAGGTCGAGCATCGGTGGGCCGAGGCACGGTCCGTCGACGAGGCCGTGGAAGCGGCAGCCCCGCTCATCGAGATCTGTCAGGGGTGCCCGGTCCTCGCTGCGTGCGCGCAGTGGGCCGAGATCGACCGGTACACCGGTGTCGCGGGAGGTCGACCCCTCGTCCGGGGCGTCCACCGCCCGTACGCGTGGGTGCACCGACGTGTGCCGGACCGCGAGGAGCAGGACGCCCCCGCCGAACGACAGGCCCGGTAGGCGATCGAGGTCGGGATGCGTCGACATAGGATCCGCCCATGAGCCTGCGGTCCGACGACATGTCCACGACGGTTCGTGACACCGTGCACGCGACCGCCCGCCGGGCCGGCGAGGCGTCGATCGCGCTCGCCACCGCCACCCGCGCCACCAAGGACGCCGCACTCCTGGGGGCGGCCGACGCCCTGGTCGCTGCGACCGACCGGATCATCGACGCGAACGACCTCGACGTCGAGGCTGCGCGGGCGGCCGGCACGGGCGAGAACGTCGTCGATCGGCTCCGGCTGGATCCGACCCGGGTCGCCGCCTTCGCCCAGGGTGTGCGGGACGTCGCCGCACTGCCCGACCCGATCGGCGAGGTCGTGCGGGGCTCGGTCCTGCCTAACGGTCTGCGACTCACGCAGGTGCGGGTGCCGATGGGGGTGATCGGCATGATCTACGAGGGCCGGCCGAACGTCACGGCGGACGCGGCGGCGATCTGCCTGAAGGCCGGCAGCGCGGTCGTCCTGCGAGGTTCGGCATCGGCTGCCCGCTCCAACGCGGTCATCGTCGACGTCATGCGTGGGGCGATCGAGCAGGCAGGCCTGCCCGCCGACCTGATCTCGCTGCTCCCGAGCGACGACCGCGCCTCGGCCACCGAGCTCATGCGGGCCCGTGGTCTGGTCGACCTGGTGATCCCCCGGGGCGGCGCCGGTCTGATCCGGACGGTCGTGGAGGAGTCCACGGTCCCCGTGATCGAGACCGGAACCGGCAACTGCCACGTCTACGTCGACGCTGAGGCCGATCTCGCCATGGCCCTCGACATCGTGGTCAACTCCAAGACCCATCGCACGAGCGTGTGCAACGCGGCGGAGTCGTTGCTCGTGCACCGCGAGGTCGCCGACGAGTTCCTGCCGAAGGTCGTCGCGGCCCTGCGAGCGCACGACGTCGTGATCCACGGCGACGCGTCCTTCCGGGCGATCGACCCGGCGGTCGTGGCGGCCACGGACGACGACTACGCCACCGAGTACCTCGACCTCGACATCTCGGCCCGCGTGGTCGACTCGGTCGACGAGGCGGTCGCCCACGTGCGGCAGTTCTCGTCGGGGCACACCGAGGCGATCGTGACGCGGTCCGCGGCCACGGCCCGGCGGTTCACGCTCGGCGTCGACTCCGCTGCGGTCATGGTCAACGCGTCCACGCGGTTCACCGACGGCGGCGAGTTCGGCTTCGGCGCCGAGATCGGCATCTCCACCCAGAAGCTGCACGCACGCGGGCCGATGGGCCTGCCCGAGATGACCACCACGACCTATGTCGTGGAGGGTGACGGCCACGTGCGCTGACCGTGACGTGCCGGGGCGGCGGCGCTGGTAGATTGACGCCCATGCTTACCACCATCCTGGTCGCAGCGGCCGAAGAGGCCGAGCACGCCGAAGAGGCCCACCTCAACCCCTACATCTTCGGGGCGGTGGCGCTCGCCATCCTCTTCACGCTCCTGTTCGTCCTGCTGGCCTTCGGCAAGGGCCGCGAGCACACCTGAGCGCGAACCACGCCCCGCACCGACCCTCTGCCCCGCGGCGGAGGGTCGGTGTCATGGGTGGCACGTTCGACCCCATCCACCACGGTCACCTCGTGGCCGCCAGCGAGGTGCAGGCCACGTTCGGCCTGGACGAGGTCGTCTTCGTGCCCACGGGCCAGCCGTGGCAGAAGGCCGAGCGTGCGGTGTCGCCGGCTGAGCACCGCTACTTGATGACCGTCATCGCGACGGCCGCCAACCCGCGGTTCGAGGTCAGCCGGGTCGACATCGACCGTAGCGGCCCGACCTACACGGTCGACACGCTTACCGACATCGCCCGCCAGCGACCCGACGCCGACCTGTTCTTCATCACCGGCGCCGACGCCATGGCGCAGATCCTGACGTGGCGCGACCACGACGAGATCTTCGAGCTCGCCCAGTTCGTGGCCTGCACCAGGCCCGGGCACGACCTCGACGAGTCGATGCTCGCCGATCTGCCGCAGGGCCGGGTCACGGTGCTCGAGATCCCGGCCCTGGCCATCTCCTCCACCGACTGCCGCGACCGCGTCCGCAGCGGTCAACCCGTGTGGTACCTCGTGCCCGACGGCGTCGTCCAGTACGTCGCCAAGCACGGGCTCTACGCCTCCACCGACGAAGGAATCCTCACCCCATGACCGCCACCGAGCTCGCCCTCGACCTGACCCGCATCGCCGCGGCGGCCGCGACCGAGAAGTCGGCCACGAACGTGCGCGCCTTCGACGTGTCCGACCAGCTCTACATCACCGACGTCTTCCTGATCTGCTCCGTCACGAGCTCCACCCAGGCCCGCGCGGTGCAGGACGAGGTCGAGGACCAGCTCCGCGAGCGCGGCGCCAAGGCCGTGCGCCGCGAGGGCTCCCGTGAGGGCCGGTGGATCCTGCTCGACTTCGCCGACATCGTCGTGCACGTCCAGCACGTCGAGGAGCGCGAGTTCTACGCCCTCGAGCGCCTGTGGCGCGACTGCCCCGAGGTCTCGGTCACGTGACGCGGCCCGTCGAATGAGCCGGCAGGTCATCGTCTGGCGCCACGGGCGTACCGAGTGGAACGTCGCCGGTCGCGTGCAGGGGCAGACGGACACCCCGCTCGACGAGGTCGGCGTGCAGCAGGCCGAGGCCGCGGCTCTGCGTCTGGCGGCCCTGCAGCCGCACCGCATCGTGTGCAGCGACCTCCAGCGGGCCCGGCACACCGCCGAGGCGCTGGGACGGGTCGCCGGGGTCGAGGTCGAGCCCGACGAGCGGTTCCGGGAGATGAACTTCGGCGCCCGCGAGGGCCTGACCTGGCACGAGTCGTTCGAGAAGTTCCCCGTCGCGATGCGGGCCTGGATCGACGGCGACGAGACGCAGATCCCCGACACCGAGACGCACCTCGAGGCGGGGGAGCGGTTCGCCGCGGCGCTGCACGAGGAGCTCGAGAGCCTGCCGGCCGACGGCACCTTGGTCGTGGTCGCTCACGGTGCGGTCATCCGCACGGGCGTGTGCTCCTTCCTGGGCTTCCCGCAGTCGACGTGGCGCACGTTCGGCGCACTCAGCAACTGCTCGTGGTCGGTCCTCACCGAGTCCGGGCCACCGCAGCACCGCTACTGGCGCCTGACCGAGTGGAACGCCGGCACCCTTCCCGAACCGGTCATGACCGACGACGACTGACCCGGTTTGGTGCACGCGGGGGGCATCTACTAAGGTTGGTGATCGGCCTTCGGGTCAACCTCAGCGGGGCATTGGCGCAGTTGGTAGCGCGCTTCCATGGCATGGAAGAGGTCAGGAGTTCGAATCTCCTATGCTCCACCATCGCTGCGAGGCCCGCCCTGTTCTTTGGGGCGGGCCTCGCAGCGTTTCTAGGGTCTAGCGATTCGAGGAGGAGCTTGCGACGGACTCTCCTATGCTCCACTCGCAGCCCAGGGCCCCACGACACTCTCGTGGGGCCCTGGCTTTTGCGTCGGCATGGTCGTGGGGCCCTGGGCTGCGAATCAAGGCTGGCGATTCGGGGAGGAGCGAGCCCTGGCGAGCGACGGAGTCTCCTATGCTCCACAGGTCCCGTTCACTGCTGCGGGTGACCATCGCCGCCAGGCGCCCCCGAATCCCAGGAGCTCCCCATGATCGCCACCGGACTTGCTCTCACGGGCGTCGCCGCGCTCCTGCACGTCGTCATCTTCTACCTCGAGTCCGTCGTCTGGACCACCAAGGCGCGCGCCGTGTTCGGCACGACGGCTGCGGAGGCCGAGGCGACGAAGGAGATGGCCTTCAACCAGGGCTTCTACAACCTGTTCCTCGCGATCGTCACGGCCGTGGGCATCGTCCTCGTCGCGGTCGACCAGAGGGAGGCTGGAGCAGCTCTCGTGCTGGCAGGAGCCGGATCGATGGCCGCCGCCGCAGCAGTGCTGCTGCTCACCTCGCCCGACAAGCGCGGTGCTGCGCTCAAGCAGGGCGTCCTGCCGCTCGCCGGCGTGGCCGTGCTGGTCGTCGGTCTGCTCACCTGACGGCGCCAGGCCCGCGCTGGGCGTGGGCCACGGTCGCGGCCACGATTCCGGCGAGCACCAGGATCCCGAGGGCGGCCTGGAGGCTCACCAGGTCCGAGAGGCCGCCGATCGCGGGTGAGGTGACGAGGAAGCCGATCCGCATGAGCCAGCCCAGGAGGGCGATGCCGGTGCCTTCGGCCAGCCCGGGGACACGCCCGGCCGCCGCGAAGGCCGCCGGCACGAGCGTCGCGCTGCCGAACCCGGCCAGCGCGAAGCCGACGAACACGAGCAGATAGCCGGGCGCGGCGACCACGAGCACGCCACCGAGCGCGATCAGCAGGCCGCCGGCACGCGCCACGGGGGAGCGGCCCCACCGGTCGGTCATCGGGTCGCCGAGGAGGCGCCCGACGAACTGGGCACCGATGGCGACCGTGAGTCCGAGACCGGCCGCCGCGGCTGGGGCACCGGCATCGCGGCCGAGATACAGCACCGACCAGCTGTTGGCGACCTCCTCGACGCTCGTGCCGGCGACGGCCAGCGCCACCAGGGGCAGGAGCAGGCGCCAGGGTCGGTGACGCGGGGTGCCGGGCCCGGACGACGCGCGGTCCTCCTCGGCCCGGAGGTCCTGGCTCACGTCGGACGGCACCGGCGAGTCGGCAGGCGATCACCGCGGCGACGGCCCAGACGACGCTGTTCACGATCATCTGCGTCGACACCGCGACGTCGGCGGCCACGGCACCGGCACCGATGAGGCCGCCGGTGGCGGCACCGATCGACCACAGCGCGTGGAACGAGTTCACGGCGGACCGTCCTCGCCACTGCTCGACCAGCACGCCCTGAACGTTCTGGGCCGCGTCGACGACGGCATCGGTGGCTCCGGCCACGAGCATCGCCATCACGAACAGGGCCACACCGAGCCCGGCGTCGGCGCTCACGCCCGCGACCGCCATGCCCGCGGCCAGCGCGACCGACCCCACCGCGTTGGTGCGCAAGGTGCCGAACCGGCGGATGACGCGGCCGGCGAGCGCCGCCGCCAGCAGCGCCCCGGTCGGGAAGGCGACCACGACGAGCCCGAACTCGCTGTTGCTCAGCGCGAAGGCGGCCTTGATCTCGGGGTAGCGCGGCAGGAGCGCGGCGAACAGGACGCCGTTGGTGAAGAACATCAATGACACGCCCAGCCGGGCGCGGCGGGGCGTGGGGACGCGGGAGGTGCCCATCCGTGCCCTACAGGACCAGCGCGAGCACGATGACCGGCGGCAGTGACACCAGCGACGCGATGCTCGTGACCACCGTCATGGTCTTCAGGGCGCCCTGCGTCGTCAGGTTCAGCAGCGACTTGAACATCCAGAAGAAGTTGCTGTTGACCTGCAGCGCGAACATCGCGCCCGACGCGATCGCGAGACCGATCGCGATCGGGGCCACGCCGGTCGAGCCGACGACGGGGCCGATGATGCCAGCGGCCGCGATGGCGGCCACGGACACCGAGCCGATCGCGAGGTGCAGCAGCGCCGCGATGAACCAGGCCAGCAGGATCGTGATCACGACGGGCGCACCAGCATCGGCGGAGAACAGGCTCGCGAGGGTCTGGTCCATGCCCGTCGCCGTGATGACCTCACCGAGGGACCCGCCGATACCGGTGATGAGCAGGATCTCGCCGGTCGTCTTGAACCCGCCCGAGAGCGCCTCGTCGGTCGTCTCGCGGCCCGACTTCCAGCGCGAGAGCGTGTAGGCGCCCAGCAGGCCGATGAAGAGGGCGACCGCAGCGTTGCCGAGGAAGGCGATGAAGGGCGTCGAGAAGCCGGCGACGTCGGCGACCGCGCCGAAGGCGATGAGCACGAGTGGCACGAGGATCGGCAGGAGCAGGACCCCGAGCGGCAGGCCGGAATCGGCCTCCGCGGGAGCCGCCTCCTCCTCGACCTGTGCCTCCTCGCTTGCTTCTGGTTCCTCGTCGGTCGCAGGGTTCCAGTACCGGGTGCGCAGGAGGACCGCGAAGATCGCGGTCGTGAGGATCGCGGTGAGGGGCCCGAACAGCGTGCCGTAGAGGAGGTACTCACCGAGCTTGATGTCGAGCAGGCTCGCGATCGACACGGCAGCCAGGCCCGGGACGACGAAGACGTACCCGGCGAAGATCCCGGTGCCGATCGCACCGGACAGCAGCGCCAGTCCGTTTCGACCGACGTGCGGGGCCGAGGTGCGGGCGAGGGGCGCAGCGAGCACGACCTGCACGTCGACGTAGATCGAGGGGAAGATCGTCGACAGCGCCGCGGTGAGCGCGTACGGCAGACGGCGCGGACCCACGGCGCGCAGCAGCAGGTGCACGAGCTTGCGGAAGGCGCCGAGCGAGTGCAGGAGTGCCCCGATCGCCACGCCGAACCCGATCAGGAGTCCGACGTCGGCCATGATCGATCCGAACCCGGTCGTGATGGCCTCGACGGTGTCGGCGAAGCCGACGCCGGACGCGAGACCGAGGTACAGCGAGGCGATGACCAGCGAGATCACCGGATCGACCTTGACGACGATGATCAGGCCGATCGCGAGCACGATCGCGATCGCGGTGTGCAGGACCTCCATGCTGTCTTCCCCCCGGTGCAGACGTGGGCCGAGCGCCGTTGCTGCGACCCGGATCACACCCTGCCAGAGAGTCGCCGTGCGCGAGAGTCGGGCTCGAAGACGTCGCGGCCCTGTCGCCGGGAGCGGTTCCGTGAAAAAGTTCCGGTGCACGTGTCGATCCGGCGCCGGCCCGTTCGACGTCGGGGTGAAGGGCGAACCGATCGCCCACGTCGAAGGGGAACACCATGAGCAAGTACATGCTGATCATGCGGAGCTCGGCCGAGGCGCTCGAGGCCTCGAAGGACCTGGACTTCGAGGAGGTCATCAACGCGATGGGCGCGTACAACGAGTCGATGATGAACGCCGGGGTCCTGGCGGGCGGCGAGGGCCTCACGGACGCGTCCGAAGGCTTCGTGGTCGACTTCGCGGGCGAGCAGCCCGTCGTGACCGACGGCCCGTACGGCGAGGTCCACGAGCTGTTCAACGGCTTCTGGATCCTGTCGGTCGCCACGAAGGGGGAGGCCGTGGAGTGGGCCAAGCGGTGCCCCCTCGGCCCGGGATCGAAGCTCGAGGTGCGTCGCATCACCGACGAGTCGGACTTCGAGGACTTCGCCGACAACGAGTACGTCCAGAAGGAAGCCGGCTGGCGCGAGCAGCTCGGCACCGACTGAGCACGTGACGGGTCACGAGGCGGGGCCAGACGGGACGGGGCCAGACGGGACGGGGCCAGACGGGACGGGGCCAGACGGGACGGGGGCGACACCGGGGATCGCCCGGACCGTCGACGCCGTCTGGCGCATCGAGGGCGCGAAGGTCGTGGCGACGGTGGCCCGCATGACGGGCGATCTCGCCCTGGCCGAGGACCTGGCCCAGGAGGCCGTCGCCGAGGCGCTCGAGCAGTGGTCGGCGCAGGGGGTTCCACGGAACCCGGCCGCCTGGCTCACGGCCGTCGCCAAGCGACGCGCGATCGACGGCTTCCGTCGACGTGAACGGCTCGACGCCCGGCACGAGGCGATCGCCCGGGACCTGGGCGAGTCCGCCGAGGACGTCTGGGAGCCGATCGCCGACGACGGCCTCCGGCTGGTCTTCACCGCGTGTCACCCGGTCCTGTCCCGTGAGGCGCAGGTGGCGCTGACGCTGCGCGTCGTGGGCGGTCTCGGTAGCGACGAGATCGCGCGGCTCTTCCTGGTGCCGACCGCCACGATGCAGCAGCGGATCGTGCGGGCCAAGCGCACCTTGACGGAGGCGCGGGTGCCGTTCGAGGTGCCCGACCACACCGAGTGGGCCGGGCGGCTGGGTGCCGTGCTGAACGTCGTCTACCTGATCTTCACGGAGGGGTACGCCGCGACGTCGGGGGACCGGTGGGTGCGCCGCGAGCTCGCCGACGAGGCCCTGCGCCTGGGGCGTCTGGTCGGCGCGTTGGTGCCGGGGGAGCCGGAGCCCTGGGGCCTGGTCGCGTTGATGGAGATCCAGTCGTCGCGCTTCGCGTCGCGGTCGGACGCCTCCGGGGCGCCGATGCTCCTGGCCGACCAGGACCGCCGACGCTGGGACCGCAACGCCATCACCCGTGGCCGGGCCGCCCTCGCCCGGTCCGATGTCGCCGCGCGGGGCCGGGGTCCGTACGCCCTGCAGGCCGCGATCGCCGAGTGCCATGCCGTGGCTCCATCGGTCGACGACACCGACTGGGACCGCATCGTGGTGCTCTACGAGGCACTCGGTCGGGTGGCGCCCAACCCGGTCGTCGACCTCAACCGTGCCGTCGCCGTGTCGATGGCCCAGGACGCGGCGGCGGCCCTGGTCATCGTCGACGAGCTGGTGGAGGCCGGGGCGCTGACGGGATCGCACCTGCTCCCGAGCGTGCGCGGCGAGCTCCTGGCGCGGATGGAGCGCCGCGAGGAGGCGAGGGTCGAGCTGCTCACTGCCGCGTCGCTGGCGCGCAACGACCGAGAGCGCGCCGTGCTCGAGGCCAAGGCCGCCGGCCTGCGCTGAGCGGCATCACTCGTGCCGAGCCGTGGCACGCGCCACGTCGGGCCGCCGGGTCAGGCGAGGGCGGGGTAGTCCGTGTAGCCCTCGGCGCCGCCGCCGTAGAAGGTCGACGGGTTCGGCTCGTTGAGGTCGGCGCCCTGCTCCAGGCGCTCGGCGAGGTCGGGGTTGGCGATGTACGGACGTCCGAACGCGACGGCGTCGATGTGTCCGGCCGCGAGCAGGCGGTCGGCCTTCTCGGTCGTGTAGGCGCCGGCGCCCACGATCGGGCCCGGGAACGCCTCGCGCAGCGCGACGCGGAACGCGTCGTCGAGCTCGGGGCCCCCGACCCAGTCGGGCTCGGAGAGGTGCAGGAAGGCCAGCTGGCGCCGGGAGAGCTCGCGGGCCAGGTGCAGACCGGTGTCACCGCCCTCGAGGTCGTCGAGACCGTTGAAGGACCCGATCGGCGAGACCCGGACGCCGACCCGGTCGGCACTCCACGCGTCGACCACCGCGTCGACCACCTCGAGAGCCAGCCGGACCCGGTTCTCGACCGGTCCGCCGTACTCGTCGTCGCGGTGGTTGCTGACCTCGCTGATGAACTGGTGCAGGAGGTAGCCGTGGGCGGCGTGGACCTCGACCGCGTCGAATCCCGCCTCGCGGGCGTTCTCGGTCGCGCGCCGGTAGTCCTCGATCGTCTGGGCGATGCCCTCGGTCGTCAGGGCCTGCGGGGTCGGGCAGTTGACGCGGGTCGGACGGCCGTCCTCGCCGCGGACCGTGGTGCGGTTGCGGTACGGCTCGGCCGACGCCGAGACGGGCGGCTGGCCCCCGTGGAACGACTCGTGCGACACGCGGCCGACGTGCCAGAGCTGAGCGGCGATGCGCCCGCCGGCCTCGTGCACGGCGTCGGTGATGCGCCGCCAGCCGGCGACCTGCTCGGAGGAGTAGATGCCGGGGGTGTCCATGTACCCCTTGCCCCACGTCGAGACCTGCGTCGCCTCCGAGAAGATCAGGCCGGCACCCGCCCGCTGCGCGTAGTAGTCGCGCATGAGGTCGTTCGGCACGTCGCCCGGCGGGGTGGCCCGCATACGGGTCAAGGGCGCCATCAGTACGCGGTTGGGGAGCTCGACGGCTCCGAGGGTCACGGGGGAGAAGAGGCTCGGGGTCACGTCGTCATACAACCCCCCGGTCCGCCGCGGGTATTCCCGCGACCCCGGGGCCGGCCACCTCGGCCAGACCGTCCTCGGTGAGCTCGAGCCACCGATCGATGCCGAGCCTGGTCAGGAACGCGTCGTCGTGACTCACCACGACGAGTCCGGAGCGACTCGACGACAGCGCCGACACCAGGGCGTCGACGGAGTCGAGATCGAGGTTGTTGGTGGGCTCGTCGAGCACCAGCAGCTCGTGCGCCGGCTCGGCGAGCAGGAGCCGGGCCAGCGCGACCCGGAACCGTTCGCCACCCGACAGCGTGCCGACCGGGCGAGCGACCTCGGGGTCGCGCAGGAGGAATCGGGCGAGCTGCCCCCGCACCCGCCCCGGCGGCGCCTCGGGGCAGGCGACCCGCACCGTCTCGAGCACGCTGACGTCGTCGTCGAGGTCGTCGAGCCGCTGGTCGAGGTGACCGATGCGCTCGGTGAGCGCCACGGCCCGCACCGCGCCCGCGGGCTCCGCGCCGTCGACGAGCTGACGGAGCAACCGGGTCTTGCCGATCCCGTTGCGGCCGAGGAGGGCGACCCGCTCGGTGCCGCGCAGCTCGATGACGGTCTCACCGCTCGTCAGCTCGACGAGGCGTCGACGCGGCGACAGTGCGGGATCGGGCAGGTCGATCCGGATCGACCGGTCCTCCCGCACCGCACCCGCCGCCGCGTCCACGGCCCCGTGGGCCTCCTCGATCCGGGCCTGCTGCGTGCCGCGCACCTTGGCCATGGAGTTCTCGGACGTGGACTTGCGGGTGTTCAGCAGGATCTTCGGTACCCGCTTCTCGCGCGCGGCCTTGGCACCTGCCTTGCTGCGGTGCGCGAGCCGCGTCTCGACCTCCTGGCTCTGCCGCTTCTCGGCCCGCAGCTTCTGCTCCGCGGTCCGCAGGGTCTGCTCGGCCGCCTCCTGCTCCGCGGCGAGGTGCTCCCGCCACGCCGTGAACCCGCCCCCGAACGTCGTCAGCCCCCGCCCGTGGAGCTCGGTCGTGGCGTCCATGCGGTCCAGCAGGGCGACGTCGTGGCTCACGACGACCAGCGCGCCCGGCCAGTCGGACACGAGGTCGTGCACCCGGGCCCGCGTGCTGCGGTCCAGGTTGTTGGTGGGCTCGTCGAGCACGGTCACGTCGGCGGCGGCCTTCCGCAGCCCCGTGAGGGCCGCCAGGACGATCTCGCCGCCGCTCAACGTCGTGAGGGGTCGCTCGAGCGTGAGGGCGGAGAGCCCGATGCCGGCGAGATCGGCAGCGCTGCGCTCGTGGACGTCCCAGGCGTCGCCGACGGCGTCGAAGTGCGACGGGTCGGTGCTGCCGGTCTCGATCGCCGCGAGGGCCTCGACGACCGTCCGGACCCCGAGCAGGTCGGCGACGGTCGCACCGGGCCGGCGGTGGACGAACTGGTCGAGGTGCGCCACCGTGCCCTCGACCGCGATGGTCCCCCGGGCCGGCGCGAGGTCGCCCAGCACGAGTCGGAGCAGGGTGGACTTGCCGACGCCGTTGGCGCCGACGAGGCCCGTCCGGCCCCGACCGAACGTGCCGGAGACACCCTCCAGCACGGTCGTGCCGTCAGGCCAGGTGAAGGTGACGCCGTCGAGCACGACGGCAGGATGGATCGAGGACATGGGGCTCCCGGTGGGTCAGTCGAGCGCTGACCGTGGAACCCGTCCCGCGAGAGGGGTGGATCGACGACGTCAGCGCGTGGAACGCGGCAGATGACGGTCGGCGAACTTCACCTGAGACCTCTTCGATCGGGAGTGGGACGGGTCCACGATACGCGCGCGACGCGACCGTGGCCAGACCGTTCTCCGAGGGTGGCGGACGAGAACCCTCACGCGTGACCGTGACCTACGTCACGTCCGGACGTTGAGAGGACGTGGACATCTCCCGTCGTTCCGTGATCCAGAGGGGCGCCCTCGGTGCCGTCGTCGTGGTGGGCAGCCAGGTGCTGGGACCGCTCGCCGCCCGTGCCGTGTCGCCAGCGCGTGTCGCCCTGGGCCAGTCCGGCACCGTCGCGCGCAGCACGCTGCAGTCGACCTTCGTTCCCGGTGCGCCGAACGCGCGGGGCTACCGCAGCGTCGTGATCGCCGCCCCCGACCCGCACGTCGTGCGCACCGACCTCGGCGTCGCGGCCGGGGCCGGACGCGCCGCTGGTCGCGTGCACCAGGCCACGTTCGTGCAGCTCAGCGACGTGCACGTCGTGGACCACCAGTCACCGGCGCGCCTGGAGTGGTTCGACCGCTTCGACGACCCCGGCACGTCGGGTGCTCCCACGATCGGCCTGTTCAGCTCGGCCTACCGTCCGCAGGAGATCCTCTCGGCCCAGGTCGCCGACGCCATGGTGCGGGCGATCAACGCCCTGGGGTCCGGGCCGGTCCTCGGCAACTCGCTGCAGTTCGCGATCCAGACGGGCGACAACTCCGACAACAGCCAGCTCAACGAGATCCGCTGGAACATCGACGTCCTCGACGGGAGCCCGATCACGCCCGACAGCGGTGACCCCAACCGGTACGAGGGCGTCGCCGACCAGGAGGCCCTGACCTACGACACGCACTACTGGCACCCCGACGGCTCCCCGGCGGGTCGTGCGGACGACGACTACCGCGAGGACTTCGGCTACCCGACCGTCCCCGGCCTGCTCGACGCGGCGCGCGCCCCGTTCGACGCCGAGGGACTCGGGGTCCCGTGGTACTCGGTGTACGGCAACCACGACGGACTGGTCCAGGGGCTCTTCCCGGCCGGCGCCGTGCCGTTCGGCCTGATCTCGACGGGCAACCTCAAGGTCGTCTCGCCGCCGCTCGGGGTCTCGCAGGCAAACCTGCTGGATGCCGTCACACGGCTCGACCTCGGCGTCCTCCTGCAGGGTCTGAACCTCGGGGTCGGCGCTCGACTCGTGACGGCCGACCAGAGGCGCCGGCTGCTGACCCGCAAGGAGGTCGTGGCGGAGCACTTCACCACCACCGGCACGCCCGTGGGCCACGGCTTCACCGCCCAGAACCGCACGGCCGGCACGGCGTACTACACGTTCGACCGGGGGGACGTCCGCATGGTCGTGCTCGACACGGTCAACCCCAACGGCTACTCCGACGGGTCGCTCGACGACACTCAGTTCGCCTGGCTGAAGCAGGTCGTCGACGCCACGACCGACAAGGCCGTCGTGCTGTTCAGCCACCACACCTCGGACTCGATGGGCAACCCGCTCCAGGGGCTCGGTGGCGACGTCAGGACCCGGGTGCTCGGTCCGGCCGTCGTGAGCTATCTGCTCGGCAAGCCCCAGGTCATCGCCTGGGTCAACGGGCACACGCACAAGAACCGCGTGATCCAGCACCCGAGGGCCGACGGCTCGGGTGGCTTCTGGGAGATCAACACGGCCGCACACATTGACTTCCCGCAGCAGGCGCGGGTCATCGAGATCGCCGACAACGGCGACGGGACCTGGTCGATCTTCGCCACGCTCCTCGACCACGCGGCCCCCGCAGCCTTCGACGGTGACCTCGGCAACCCGGTCTCGCTCGCAGCGCTCTCGCGTGAGCTGTCGGCGAACGACCCCCAGTCCGACCTGGTGACGGCGCGGGGCGACGCGGCCTCGCGCAACGTCGAGCTCCTCGTCCAGCGTCCGCCGGGTCTCGGCGGGGCCCCGGTCGTCGTCCCGGGCACCGTCACGACCCCGACCCCGACCCCGACAACTCCAGCTCCGGCCCCGACCGGGGCGGCACCGCTCGCCGGGCTCCAGGGCGTGCTGGCGTCACTGCTCAACACCCTCACCGGCGGGCTGTTCGGCCTGCGGCGCTAGGGCTCGGCCGCCGGCCGATCTGGTGGGCCCGGAGGACAAGCGGCCACGGACGAACCACCGGGGCGGGGGCGGTGAGTCAGCAACCTTTCGGGGCAGCTGGCGGTGACGAGGCAACCTCACCGATGGCTCAGAAGGTTGCTCACTCACCGCCGTGCGGGACGAAAGGTTGCTGACTCACCGTCGGTGCTACGACTCCTCGGTCAGCAACGCCCCTCGCTCGGAACGCCGCCGACGCTGCTCGACCGGGTCGGGCACCGGGACGGCGGCGATGAGGCGGCGCGTGTAGTCCTGAGCCGGCGAGCCCAGGACGCTCTCGCGCGGACCGACCTCGACGAGCCGGCCGTGCTGGAGCACGGCGACCCGGTTGGCCAGGGAGTCGACGACCGCGAGGTCGTGGCTGATGAACAGGCAGGCGAACTGCAGGCGCTCCTGGAGCTCGCGGAACACGTCGAGCACCCGGGCCTGCACCGAGACGTCCAGCGCGGACGTCGGCTCGTCGGCGATCAGCAGATCGGGGTCGAGCGAGATGGCCCGTGCGAGGGAGACACGCTGGCGCTGGCCGCCCGACAGCTCGTGCGGGAAGCGTCCGGCGTGGTCGCCCGTCAGCTGCACGTCCTCCAGGAGGCGGCGCACGCGGGCCTCGACCTCGCCCGGCGACAGGTCGGTCTGGGTGCGCAGCGGCTCGGCGATGCAGTCACCCACCGAGAGTCGCGGGTTGAGCGAGGCTGCGGGGTCCTGGAAGACGAACCCGAACCGTCGCCGCAGAGGGCGCAGGCGCGCGTCACTGACACCCGAGACCTGGTGACCCGCGACCCTGATGCTGCCGCTGCTGGGCTGCTGCAGGCCCACGGCGGCGCGGCCGATCGTGGACTTGCCGGAGCCGGACTCGCCCACGAGAGCGAGCACCTCGCCCTTGCGGACCTGCAGGGAGACGTCGTCGACGGCGCGGAACGTCGGGCGCCCGAAGCCCCCGGGGAAGTCGACCACGAGTCGGTCGACGTCGAGCACGACGTCGCTGGGCGGGGCGTCGCCGGGTCCGGACCCGCGTCCGAGGTGCGGCACCGCGTCCAGGAGCGCCCTCGTGTACGGGTGTCCGGGCGCCGAGAAGAGCCGGTCGACCGGGGCCTGCTCGACGATCGAGCCGCGGTACATCACGACGACCCGGTCAGCGACGTCGGCGACGACGCCCATGTTGTGCGTGATGAGCACGATCGCGGTGCCAAGTCGGTCGCGCAGCGAGAGCAGCAGCTCCAGGATCGCGGCCTGCACCGTGACGTCGAGGGCGGTCGTGGGCTCGTCGGCGATGATGACATCGGGCTCGCACGCGATGGCCATCGCGATGACGACCCGTTGCTTCTGTCCGCCGGAGAGCTGGTGCGGGTAGTGGCCCACGCGCTCGGACGGATCGGGCAGTCCCACGAGCTCGAGCAGCTCGACGGCGCGTTCCTTGGCCTCGGCGACGGACACGTCTCGGTGGGCGCGGAGACACTCCACGAGCTGCCACCCGATCGTGCGGACCGGAGTCAGGGCGGTGGACGGTTCCTGGAAGACCATCGACACCTCGTCGCCGCGGATCGACCGCATCGCGTCGCCGCGCCGGCCGATGAGCTCGCGGGGCTCGTCACCCGGCGTGCGGAGCACGGCGGACCCGTCGACCGTGGCGGTGTCGGGCAGGAGCCCCAGGACCGCCCGGGAGCTCACGGACTTGCCGGAACCGGACTCGCCGACCACGGCGACGACCTCGCCCGGGTGCACGTCGAAGCCGATGCCACGCACGGCATTGACGGGTGCGCCGTCGGTGCGGAACGAGACCGAGAGATCGCGCAGCGAGAGCACGGCCAGTCGCTCTCCCGGCGGGTCGGCCCCACCAAGGTCCGCGATCGTGCCAGCGGTCGTGCCAGCGGCCGGGTCGACCGGCACGAGGTCGGCGACCTCCTCGGCGTCGTGGCCGTCGGTGCCGCCACGCGTGCGCAGGAGCGGGTTCCAGATGTCGTTGAGGCTCTCGCCCACGAGGGTCACGCCGAGCACGATCAGCACGATCGCGATGCCGGGGAACGTGCCTGTCCACCAGATGCCGGAGGCGGCGTCGGGCAGGGCCTTGTTCAGGTCGTAGCCCCACTCCGCCGCGGCGGAGGGCTCGATGCCGAAGCCGAGGAAGCCCAGGCCGGCCAGGGTCAGGATCGCCTCGGACGCGTTCAGCGTGGCGATGATCGGCAGCGACTGCGACACGTTCGAGAACACGTGGCGCCGCAGGATGCGTGGTGTGCGCACGCCGACCACGCGGGCGGCGTCGACGTAGGGCTCGGACTTCACCGCGAGCGTCGCGTTGCGCACGACGCGGAAGTACTGCGGGACGAACACCACCGTGATCGACACGGCGGCCGCCATGATGCCGCCGAACGCGCTGCTCTGTCCGCCGGTCAGCACGATGGCGACGACGATCGCGAGCAGCAGCGACGGGAAGGAGTAGAGCGCGTCCATGACGAGCACGAGGCCCCGGTCGAGCCATCCGCCGAGGTAGCCCGAGACGAGACCCAGGGGCACGCCGACCAGGCTCGACAGGACGACCGCGAGCACGATGACCTCGACCGCGGTGCGCGCACCGAAGACGACCCGGGAGAGGACGTCCTGCCCGCCCACCGTCGTGCCGAACCAGTGCGCGGCCGACGGGGCCTGCTGGGTGCCGAACCTGACGCCGTCGGCGTCGCGGACCGCGTCGAAGTCGTACGGGGCGATCCACGGTGCGAGCACTGCGACCACCAGGAAGAACGCCATGAGGCCGAAACCGAGCAGCAGCATGAACCGCTGGAGGCCGTGCGACTGGCGCACGACGTCCGGGACCGGGACCCGCAGCCGGCGCGCCATCAGAAACGCACCCGCGGGTCGACGAGCGCGACGATGACGTCGATCAGGAAGCTCGCGATGCCGACGATCAGGGCGATCAGCGTCACGATGCCCTGGACCGCGAGGAAGTCCCGGGCGATCAGGTACTCCGAGAGCTCGTAGCCGATGCCCTTCCACTCGAAGGTCGTCTCGGTGAGGATCGCGCCGGCCAGGAGCATCGCGATCTGCATGCCCATCACGGTCACGACCGGCACCAGCGCGGTGCGGAACGCGTGCTGGCGCACGACCCGCCGCTCCGAGACGCCGCGTGCCCGTGCCGCCGTGACGAAGTCCGCGCGGAGCGTCTGGAGCAGGTTGACCCGGACGAGTCGCAGGAAGACGCCGCCGGTCAGGAGTCCGAGCGCGACGGCCGGAAGCACCGCGTGCTGCAGGACGTCGAGCACCATGTCCGGGCTGCCCCACAGGATCGCGTCGAGCAGCATGATGTGGGTCTCGTGCTCGCCGCGCGAGAGCGCGAGCTCGGTCGAGGTGCTCGCGCGACCCGACGACGGCCAGCCGAACGGTGTGAACGCGAGCTTGAGCAGCAGGCCGACGAAGAAGACGGGTGCGGCGTAGACGAGGATCGCGCCCAGTCGCAGCACGACGTCGGGGAACCGGTCGCGGTGCCGTGCCGCGAGGCGCCCGAGCGGCACGCCGACGGCGAAGGCCACGACCAGGGCGTAGACCGACAGCTCGAGGGTCGCAGCACCGTTCTGGACGAGGATGTCGGAGACCTCGCGGTTGTCGGTCAGGGTCGTGCCGAAGTCGCCGCGCAGGATGCCGCCGAGGTACTCGAGGTACTGCGTGAACAGCGGCCGGTCGAGGCCGGCCTCGGCCTGGCGCTCCGCGATCTGCTCCGGACTGAGCCGGCCGCCCTGGGCCGCCTGGATGGGGTCACCGATGACGCGCATGAGCACGAACACGAGCGTGACGAGGAACCACATCATGGGCACGATCAGCGCCAGTCGCACGAGCAGGTAGCGGGCGAGCGGGCTGAGGCGGGGGCGACGGGGTGCCTCGGCGGGCGGGCGGGACGACGGCAGCTCGGCGGGACCGAGGACTTCGGCGGAGGACATGCGCGGGCGCCCCTTCGGACAGGTGTCGGACGTGCTCGGAGCAGCCGGGGGGCGGGCCCGGTGGACCCGCCCCCTCACCGCCGGCCTACTGGGACAGCGACGTGAACCGGAACTTGAAGGACGCGTCGAGGGTGTCCTCGACGCCCTTCACGCCGTCGACCGCGATCGCGACGGACGTGCCGGTCAGCAGCGGCAGGTACGGGACCTGCTCGGCGAGCCGCGTCTGGATCTGGCCCAGCGTCGCGGCCCGAGTGGTCGGGTCGCCGTCGGTGCGCTCGGACTCCAGCAGCGTCGTCATCTCCGGATCGGCGTACGGCGTGCCGTCCTCGTTGTAGTGCGAGTTGGTGAAGTTGCCTGCCTTGTCCTCGGAGTACGGGCTGAGGAACGGCGACAGGTAGTTGTCGGCATCGGGGAAGTCCGGGAACCAGCCGAGCTGGAACACGGGGTAGGCGTCCGCGGGGAACTCCTCGGAGTACGTGGTCCACTCGGTCGACTGCAGGTTGACCGTGAACAGGCCCGTGTCCTCCAGCTGACGCTTGACCGCGTTGTACTCCTGGTCGGAGCTCGAGCCGTAGTGGTCCGGGTTGTACTGCAGCTGGACCTCGACGGGTGTCGTGACGCCGGCATCGGTCAGGTACTTCGTGGCTGCGTCGAGGTCGGGCTCGGCGCCGTAGAGCTCCTTGAACGCCTCGGTGGCCCCGGTCTGTCCCTCGGGGACCATCGACCAGGCGGGCGTGTAGGTGTCCTGGTACACGCCGGTCGACAGCTCGTCCCGGTCGACCGACGACGCGACGGCCTGGCGGACCGCGAGCTTCTGCGCCGGCGTGCCGCCGGGCATCGTGTCGAGGTTGAAGACCATGTACCGCAGCTCGCCGCCGACGCCCTGGTGGACCGTGATGCCGTCCTTCGTCTCGAGGTCGGCGATGTCGGTCGGCGTGAGCGAGCGGTACGCGACGTCGATGGCCTCGTTCTCGATGTCGAGCTTGAGGTTCTCGGACTTCGCGTAGTACTTCAGCGTCACGACGTCCTCGGACGGCGTGCCGTACGTGCCGTCGTAGTCGGGGTTGGCGGTGAACTCCGCGAGCTCGTTCTTGTCGTACGACGTGATCGTGTAGGGGCCCGAGAAGCCGTCGGCCTCCACCGCCTCGTCATCGGGCAGCACCTCGTCGGCGGGGTACGTGTCCTCGTCGACGATCGGACCCGCCGAGGTCACGAGGATCTGCGGGAACGTCTGGTCGTTGGGCGAGTTCAGCGTGAACTTCACCGTGGCGTCGTCAACCGCCTCGACGCTCGCCATGTTGCCGAGCAGCGACGCGGGCCCGTTGGGGTCGTTGATGTCGACGATGCGCTGGAACGAGAAGGCCACGTCGGACGCCGTGAGGTCGTTGCCGTTGGCGAAGGTCAGCCCGGGCTTGAGCGTGCAGGTGTAGACGGTCGGCTCGGTGAAGTCGCACGACTCGGCGGCGTCGGGCGTGAGCTCGGTGGAGCCGGCCGGGAAGTTCAGCAGGTACTGGTACACCTGCGTCTGCACGGTCATCGACCCGTTGTCGTAGGAACCCGCAGGGTCGATCGACACGACCGTGTCGGTGGTGCCGACGATCAACCCCGTCGTCTCGTCGCCGGAACCACAGGCGACGAGGGTGGCGGCCGAGACGGCAGTGGTCAGCGCGATGGCGGCGCCGCGGCGCAACGACATACGAACTCCTCGTGAGAACGAGTCCGCCCGTCGGACCCGAGTCCTCGGAACCGTAGCCAGCCGGACGGGTGCCTGGGGAGTCCTCTGAGGTTGCAAATGGGTGACGTCCGCGCTGCTTCGCGTGACACCGAGTCGAGCCGAGGGCGACGCCGGCGTCAGGACGAGGCCGCGGCACGCGTGCGGGACCGGGGTCGTGGGGCGAGGACGACGGGGCCGCTCGCCCGTACAGTGGCCCGGTGTCGAAGGAGCCCGGGACCCGCAGCGTGTCGATGGTGCGTCGCGTCGTGGTGCTCGCGGTCGCCCTCGTCGCGGGCGTCCAGCTGTTCGGCGTCACGTTCATCTCCATCCCGCCGCAGTCGGCCCCGCCCGGTACCCGTGCGGCTGCCGAGGTCCTGCTCCACTCGTACTTCGAGGAGGAGTGGAAGCTCTTCGCGCCCAGCCCGGTCAACGCCGACCGCGACCTGATGGTGCAGGCGGCGTGGCGCGACGGCGACTCCGTCGAGACGGGGGAGTGGATCAACCTCACCGCGATCGACGACGGGCTGGTGGCGCACTCGCTGGGTGCTCCCCGCTCGGCCTACCTGACCTCGCGCCTGGCCGGCGGTCTCGACGCGGTGTGGTCCAACGTCACGAGCACGACCCGCGCGGCCGTGGCCGACGGGTCGTCGCAGGCCGAACCGCTCGACACTGACGACGTGAGGCAGCGCCTCGGGGCCGAGGACGTCACGGGCCTCGCCCGCGACCTGATCGTCGAGCGCGACGCAGGCGCCACGACCTATCTGACGGACGTGTTCCGGTCGCTGGAGCCCGACCGCGACCTGGTGGCGGTCCGCTACGGCACGCGCCTGTCGACGGCTCCGTCGTGGGAACGACGTCGGGAGGCCGAGAAGACGGTCGGACCGACCACCGAGGGTCCGTGGCGCGTGCCGGCGGACGACGATCCCGAGCGGCGCGCCAGCGTCGCCTCGTACCTGGAACGGAACTCGTGAGCGCGGTGGCCGAACGGGTCGGCCCCCAGGTCGACCGGTTCGTCGAGTCGCTCACGTCGTCGCGGTGGTCGACGTACGGCCTGGCCGCCACGCGGATGACCCTGGCCGTGACGATCCTGCTCCAGCTCGCCGTGGGCTTTGCCGATCGCCAGTACATCTGGGGTGTCGGGCACCGCTGGGCCGAGCCCTTCCACGAGCGTCAGGCCGTCCTGACGTGGGTGCCCTGGTTGCCTGCGGGGCCGGCCTGGGTGACGGACCTGGCGCTGCTGGCCTCGGTCATGGCCGGCGTGGCCCTCCTGCTGGGGTGGCACACGCGCACCGCGTGCATCGCCACCTTCCTGCTGTGGGCGGTCATGATCGACGCGTCGCCGATCCTGCGGTCCGGCGCGGAGGACGTGGTGCGGCTGGTGCTCTTCTACCTGTGCTTCAGCGACAGCGGGGCCGCCGCGTCGCTGGACGCGCGTCGCCGACGCCGCCGCGACTCCAGGGTGCGCGCCGAGTGGTTCACGATCCTGCTCAACAACGTGGCCGTGGTGCTCATCGCGCACCAGATCGTGATGATCTACGTGGGGTCGGCCCTCTGGAAGTTCGACGGACCGGCGTGGATCGACGGCACCGCGGTGTACTTCCCCCTCCAGGTCAACCAGTACTCGCCCTGGCTCGACGAGCTGGGCTGGCTGTACGAGTGGTCGCCCTTCGTGCACGCGGCGACCTGGAGCGCCATGGCCATCCAGCTGGCCTTCCCGCTCCTGCTGCTCGACCGGCGGACGCGCGTCCTGGGATTCGTGCTGGTGACCGGTACCCACATCGGGATCGGTGTCCTGATGGGGCTCATGTATTTCTCCTTGGCGATGATCGCTGCGGACGCCGTCCTCATCAGCGACACGACCTGGCGACGGGCCACTGAGGTCGTCCGTAGGCGGGGAACGCGTCCAGATCGGGTCGAGGTGTCCGGAGAACCCCGGAATTTCGGGCCCTGAACGTGTGACTCACGGCACGTGCTCACCTAGCGGTCGAGTGGACCGTGATCCTGAGAATGTGGTTAAACTGTCGCTCGGACACGGCCGTCCCGACGGATGGCCCTGCCTGTCGCCCGGGCGGGGAACACCCCTGCGCCCCACCCGAACGTATGGACTACGAGGAGCACTCCCGAATGAAGAACATCGGCAAGAAGGTGATCGGAGCCGGCGTCGCGACGCTGCTCGTCACCTCCGTGGCCAGCCTGAACGCAGGCGCCGCCATCGTCACTGACTACAAGTCCTACGCCGAGGCGCAGTACGTCGTCGGCACGGGTGCCCTCGGTACCCCGCTGGTCGATCCGCTGGTCGACGTGCTCGCGGAGAACGAGCAGCAGGCCGGCGACGGCGCCACGGGCGTCATCTCCCGGGTCGACACGGCCGCCGGCACCGCCGAGACGGCTCCGGAGCCCTACTACGCCGAGGGTGCGCTCAACGCGCTCGTCGCCCTCACCGGCCCGCTGGGCGACCTGCTCGGTTCGCTGGGTGTCGGCGTCATCGGCAGCTACGCCAAGGCCGACAAGAACTTCTCGCAGGCGGCCTCGGGCCTCATCACGAACGAGGGTGCCGTCAACGTCGACACCGCCGCTCCCGGTGGCCCCTCGAACGCGACGCTCAACCTGACGGGCCCGGGCCAGCCGCTCGAGGCGCTCAACCCGGTCGCCGACATCGTGCTCGACCTCGGCGCCGCCGCCTCGTCGGCCACGCTGACCGGTGCGGGACTGGCCAAGCCGGACCCGGCTGACCAGGCCGTCCTGGACTACGGCATCACCGGTGGTGGACTCGACATCGAGCTCGTCGCCCTGCAGACGCTCGACCCGCTCGGCATCATCGCGACGCTCGACGGCCTCAGCGTCGGCGTTCCCGGTGTCCTCGAGGTCGAGGTCGTCGGCATCGACGCCGTCACCGCCGCGATCGCCAACACCACGCAGAACGGCGTGTCGATCAACCTGACCGGTCCTGACGCCGGCCTGATCTCGGTCGACGTGCCCACGCTCCTGGCGTCGGCCGGCATCGACATCAACAACCTGCCGCGCGACACGCAGCTCCTGCCGCTCGTCGTCACCGAGCTGACCGAGCAGATCGACGCCTTCGTCGGTGCGCTCGTGCAGAACGTCACGGATGCCGTCCAGGAGCTCTCGGTGCAGATCAGCACCCTGGGCATCCCGGCGCCCGCCATCCCGCTCGGCGAGCTGCTCGGTGAGCTGCTCGTCCCGCTGAACGACGCCGTCCAGGCCATCATCGACCAGGCCCTGGACCCGCTCCTGTCCCAGCTCGGTGCGGCCCTGGCCGACGTGCTCGTGCAGCTCGAGGACGTCGTCAACATCCGGGTCAACCTGCAGCACGTCGGCACGTCCGCCGACGCCGACCCGGACAACTACGTCGAGCTCGCCTCGAGCGAGCGCACCGGCACGGAGGGCGTCTTCGCCATCACGGCCCTGCGCGTCGAGGTCCTGGGTGTCGCCGGCAACGGTGGTCTGCTCAGCCTGAACCTGGCCAACTCGCTGGTCGGACCGAACTCGATCAACACGTTCGACGACAACACCAACGTGAACGCGAACGCCCCGGCGAACGCGAACGCCCCGGCCAACGCGAACGCTCCGGCCAACGCGAACGCTCCGGCGAACGCCAACGCCAACCTGAACGGCAACGGCGGCCTGGCCGACAAGTCGGTCGACACCCTGCCGAGCACCGGTGCGTCGAACCTGTGGCCCTTCTGGCTGCTGGGTCTGCTCCTGGTGGCCCTCGGTGCCGCTGCGATGATCAACGAGAAGCGCCGCGAGTCGGCCCTGCTCGCCTGATCGAGAGCCCGCACGTGCTCTGACGTCACGCAGTGACTGACCGATGCCGGTGACCTTCGGGTCACCGGCATCGGTCATGTCCGGACACTTCGCGATCTCGACCTAGGATGGAGCCCATGTCCGTTCACGCCCCAGAGGTTCACGTGACCCGGTGGCAGAGCGGCATGATGCTCGCCGTCGCCGCGATCGTCATCGTGCACTCGGCCGTCGTCGGGCTGTGGCTCAGCCCGTCCAGCCCCATCCGGGAGTCGGTCGGCAGCACCACGCTCGCGTCCTACGTCAACCCGTACTTCCGGCAGTCGCCGTCCACGGTCGACCCGGGGCTGCAGCGGGCCGACGAGGCGCTGCTCGTGCGTGCCCGTGTCCTGATGCCGGACGGCGAGACCGTCGAGGGCCCGTGGGTCGACGTGACGGCCGATCTCGAGTCCGGCGGGTTCCTGCGGCCACGCATGGACCGCGCGGCGCGGTCGCTGGCCACCAACCTCAACGTCGCCATCAGCTCGTTCCCCGACTCGGCCCGCCCCCTCGTGGAGCAGGACCTCGTCGAGGAGGACCGCGCGGTCCGACAGGTTGAGATCGAGGCGGAGGGCGCCACGCCCTTCGAGGCCCAGGTGTTCTTCGCGAACTGGGCGATGGCCACGCAGTTCGGGACCCTCTACAGCACGGCCTTGGCCGACGGCACGGTGGAACAGATTCAGATCCGGGTCGGACTGAGGCGCGTGCCCGCCTACGATGACCGGGGCGACGACTCGGTGCGCGAGGAGCCGTTCACGTTCGTCACCCTCGGATGGCGTGACGCGATCGCCGGCAACGAGGAGGCCCAACGGGCCTTCGACGACTACGTGGGGGGTGATGACGGTGCGTGACACCTGGTGGGTGCTCGTCGATACCGTGATCCGAGCTCGCGAGGCCGCGGAGCGGTGGCTGTTCGGCGGACGCCACGCACTGGTGGCCCTGGGGCTGTGCCGCATCCTGCTCGGCCTCAGCGTCGTGCTGACGCTCGTGGTCAACTTCTCCGACCGCACCCTGTGGGTCGGCAACGCGTCGGTGTGGGCCGAGCCGGCCCGTGACGCGGTCGACTTCCCGGAGCTCTGGCTCGTCCGCAACGCGACCGACGCCGTCGTCACGGTCGTCTACCTGGTCACGACGCTGGCCGCCCTCGCCCTGACGGCCGGGTGGTACACCCGCGCCGCGAACGTCGTCACCCTGGTCGGGTTCATCGCCGTGGTCGGGCAGAACCCCATGGTCGGCAGCGCGAGCGACAACGCCGTGCGGCTGGCGCTCCTGTGGCTGGTGCTGACGAGCTCGGGGGACCGTTGCTCGGTGGACGCCCGCCAGCGGGCGGCGCGCCAGGAGGGAGCCGAGGTCGACCACCGCGGCTTCGACTCCGACGAGGTGCTGCCCCCGTGGCTCGGCATCAGCCTGCACAACATCGGGCTCCTGGGTCTGGGGGTGCAGACCGTGCTGCTGTACGTCACGGCGGGCCTCGACAAGATCGCCCGTGAGGCCTGGCGCTCGGGGGAGGCGCTGTACTACACGACCCAGCTGCCAGAGTTCCGACCGTTCGGCGGCCTGTCCGACCTCGTGTCGGCCAGCCCGGTCTTCCTGGCCTTCCTGACATACGTGGTGCTGCTGACCCAGCTGTTCTTCGCACCGCTGATGCTGACCCGGGTCTCGCGGATCGTCGCCGTCACCGTGGCGATCGGGGCGAACGTCTTCTTCGCCGTCGTCTTCGGTGCGGTCCCTGCTGCGCTGGCGATCATCGCGGTCACGCTGGTCGTGTTCCCCGACGACCTGCTGGAGGAGCGCGTCGACTGGCTCTCGGAGGTCACCGAGCCGCTGCGTGGACGGATCGAGGCGGTGTGGTTCCGCCTCAGCGACCCCTTCATGGACGCGGCCGACACGTTCCGCTCGCGGCGCTCGGAGCGCCGGGAGCGGCGGGCCGAGGCCAGCGCGCAGAAGGCCGAGCGCAAGGCCGCCGCGAAGACCGCGGGCCGAGGCGCTCGACGCGCAGGCGCCGACCGCGAGTCCGAGACCGTCGACGCCGACTGAGTCAGTCGCGCGTCACGTCGATCGCGGCGCGGCCCCCGGCCACGACCAGGCCGATCACGGGGATCGTCAGCAGCGCGGCGGCGGCGTTCAGCGTGCCGAAGTCGCGCCACGCCATGATGACCCCGGCCAGCAGGCCGCCGGTCGCCCCCGCGACGTTCATGGCGAGGTCGGCGACGCCCTGCACGGCAGGCCGGACCTCGGCGCTGAGGGCCGTCGTGAGCATCGCCGCGGCGGCGATGACCGACATCGACCAACCGAGACCCAGGAGCACCAGCCCGATCATGATGCGTGGCTCCGAGTGCCCGGCGGTGCCGGACACGACGGTCGAGACCACGAGCACGACCTGACCGGCCACCACCAGCACCGGTGGCCCGATCACGTCGGCCAGCCAGCCGAAGACCGGCGACAGGGCGAACATGCCGGCGATGTGAAGACTGATCGTGAGCCCGATGAGCTCCAGGTCGGACCCGTGGTCCTCCATGTGCACGGGGGTCAGTGCCATGACCGACACCATCACCGCGTGCGAGGCCGCGATGGCCACAACGGCCGTCAAGGCCCGACCGCGCACGTGCGGCCAGGGCGAGACGCGGGCGGGCCGCGGCACGGTGGCGTCGGGCGCCAACGGGTCCGGGCGCACCAGGACGAACGTCATGAGCCCGGCCACGGCGAACGCCACGGCCGAGAACACCAGGGGGCCGGCGAGGTCGGGGATGTCCAGCGACGCGGCCACGCGTGCACCCGGACCGGTCAGGTTCGGGCCGGCCACGGCGCCGATGGTGGTGGCCCAGACGACGACCGAGAGCGAACGGGCGACCTTGCGGGGCTCGGCCCGGTCGGTGGCGGCGAACCGCGACTGCAGGTTGGACGCCGTGCTGGCGCCGAACAGCACGAGGCCGAGGAGCACGAGCAGGAGCGAGTCGAGATCGGCGCCCACGATCGACACGACCGCCCCGGCCGCGCCGACCAGCCATCCCGTGGTGAGGGCCGGCCTTCGTCCGGAGCGGACGGCCCAGCGTGCCAGCGGGATCGTCGCGGCGGCGGCCCCGACCGTCAGCATCACCGTGGCGGTGCCGGCCCAGCCGGAGGAGCCGCTGACGTCCTTGACGAGAAGTGCTCCGATCGCCAGCCCGGCGCCGTTGCCGACCCCGCCCACCACCTGGACCGCCGCGAGGGACCCGACGAGGCGCCCCTGCGGAAAGGTCACGACGACCAGACGGTCACACGGTCGGCAGGATCGAGCCACAGCTGGTCGTCGGACGTCACGTCGAACGCCGTGTAGAACGCGTCGATGTTGCGCACGACCTGGTTGCACCGGAACTCCGGCGGCGAGTGGGGATCGACCGTGAGCCGGCGGACGGTCTCGGCCGGCCGCACCTTGGACTGCCACGCCTGCGCCCACGAGACGAAGAAGCGTTGGTCGGGCGTGAGCCCGTCGACGGGCTCGTCGCCCGGACCGGTCAACCGGAATGCGCGGTAGGCGATGCTGAGCCCGCCCAGGTCACCGATGTTCTCGCCGATCGTCAGCGCACCGTTGACCTTCTGACCGTCCGCGCCCTCGGGTGCGAGGTCGTCGTACTGGGCGACGAGGGCCGCCGTGAGCTTCTCGAAGGCCATGCGGTCGTCGTCGGTCCACCAGTTGCTCAGGGCTCCGGTGCCGTCGTACTGCGAGCCCTGGTCGTCGAAGCCGTGGCCGATCTCGTGACCGATCACGGCACCGATGGCGCCGTAGTTCACGGCGTCGTCGGCGTCGGCGTGGAAGAAGGGCGGCTGCAGGATCGCCGCCGGGAAGACGATCTCGTTCATCGTGGGGTTGTAGTAGGCGTTGAGGGTCTGCGGCGTCATGTACCACTCGTCGCGATCGATCGTCGCGCCGATCTTCGCCAGCTCGCGGGCGGTCTCGACCGCCATCGACCGGCGCGCGTTGCCGAGCAGGTCGGCCGGGTCGGTCTCGAGGTCGGTGTAGTCCTTGAACTGCTCGGGATGGCCGATCTTCGGGGTGAACGCCGCGAGCTTGTCGTGGGCGCGGGCCTTGGTCTCGTCGCTCATCCACGGCAGCTCGGTGATCGACTGGCGGTAGGCCTCGATCAGGTTGGCGATCAGCTCGTCCATCCGCTCACGGGCCGTGTCGGGGTACTCGGTGCGGACGTAGATGCGACCGACGGCCTCACCCATGGCGCCCTCGACGAAGGAGACGCCACGCTTCCAGCGCGGGCGCAGCTCGTCGGTGCCGGACAGCGTGCGGCCGTAGAAGTCGAAGTTCTCGTCGATCAGGTCCGACGACAGGTAGGCGGCGGCCGCGTGCACGACGTTCCACCGCAGCCAGTCGAGCCAGGCGGGCAGCAGGTCGGGCGTCAGCAGGGTCTCGAGGCCCTCGAGGAACGACGGCTGGGCCATGACGACCTCGGCCAGGACCGCCTCGGGGATCTGCCCCGCGGCCGACCAGGCAGCGAGGTCGAACGACGGCACGAGCGCCTGCAGCTGCTCGAAGGGCAGGAGGTTGTACGTCTTCTGGGCGTCGCGGCAGGCGACGCGGTCCCAGTGGTGCGCGGCGAGCCGGGTCTCGAGGTCGAGCACGCGCTCGGCCCGGGCGGCGGCCCCGTCGGAACCGGCCCCGTCGAGCCCGGCGAGGGTGAGCATGCGCTCGATGTGGCCGACGTAGGCGGCGCGGATGTCGGCCGACTCGTCCTCGCGGTAGTACGACTCGTCGGGCAGACCCGTGCCGCCCTGGAAGGCGTGCGTGACGTAGCGGTCGGGCTGACCGCGGTCAGGGCCGATGTAGATGCCGATCAGACCGTGCGTGCCCGTGCGCTCGAGGTCGCCGAGCAGCCGCGCGAACCCGGCGTAGTCGGTGAGGGCGTCGATGCGGGCGAGATCGGGCCGGAGCGGCTCGACTCCCAACGCCTCGATGCGGTCGGTGTCCATGAAGGAGGCGAACAGGTCGCCGATCTTGCGCTCGTCCGACCCCGCGGGGGCGTCGGAGGACGCGGCGTCCTCGATGATCTGGCGGACCTTGCCCTCCGCCTCGTCGACGAGCGTCACGAACGAGCCCGCCGTGGCGCGGTCGGGCGCGATGGGCGCCTCGCGCAGCCAGCGGCCGTTCACGTGGCGGAAGAGGTCGTCCTGCACGCGGATCTCGTGGTCCAGCTGCGCGATGTCGATGCCCTGAGTCACCTCGTTAGGCTACAGGCGTGTCGAGCACCTACCTGACCCGTCTGTCCGTCCTGCGGACCGAGGATCTCGGCCCGGCGATGCGCCGCCTCGTGCTCGGCGGGCCGGAGCTCGGCGACGTCGTCGCGGGATGGAAGGGTCACACCGACGCCTACGTCAAGATCGCCTTCCTGGCTCCGGGTGTCGAGTACCCGGAGCGACTCGATTTGGACGATCTCCGCGCGACCGTGCCGGCCGAGCACTGGCCGGTGCTGCGCACCTACACGGTGCGCCGGCTCGACGCCGCGGCCGGCGAGATGTGGGTCGACGTCGTCGTGCACGGTGACGAGGGACTTGCGGGGCCGTGGGCGGCTCGCGCCCAGGTGGGCGAGACGGTCCACTTCCGGGGCCCGGGAGGCGCCTACCGTCCCGATCCCGAGGCCGACCACCAGCTGCTGGTGGGTGACGAGGCCGCGCTCCCGGCGATCCTGGCGAGTCTCGAGGCCCTCGATCCAGGTCAGAAGGCCACGGCCTTCGTCGAGGTCGACGGACCGGACCACGAGCAGGAGGTCGTCACCGCGGGTGACGTCGAGGTCGTCTGGCTGCATCGCTCACCGCAGGAGGCCGGCACCACGAACCTCCTGGACGACGCCGTCCGGGCCTGGCCCTGGCCCGGCGGACGAGTCCAGGTGTTCGTGCACGGCGAGTCCGGCCTGCTCAAGACGGTGCGCCCGTACCTCGTGAAGGAGCAGGCGGTCGAGCGTCGCGACGTGTCGATCTCGGCGTACTGGCGCCGTGGAGAGACCGAGGAGGGCTTTCGCGCCTGGAAGGCGGGGGAACGGGCCCGCGGCGAGGAGCCGATGATCCGACCCGGTTCCACGTCGTCGTGACGGTCCACGCGCTGGTGCTCGCTGGAGGAACCGGCACCCGTTTCGGGGCGTCGACCCCCAAGCAGCTGCTCGACCTCGACGGCAGCACCGTCCTGGCCCACGCGGTCCGCCGACTCGCCCAGCACCGCGAGGTCGACTGGATCGTGCTCGTGACGCACGCCGAGTCGGCGCGGGAGGCGCACCGGGTGGCGGTGGCCGAGCCGAAGGTCGTCACGGTGGTCTCGGGCGGCGCCACGCGGGCCGAGAGCACGCGGCTCGGGCTGGCCGCGATCCCGGACCTCGCCGACGACGACCTCGTGCTCGTGCACGACGCGGCCCGGCCGCTCGTCACCGCCGCGGTGGTCGACGCCTGCCTCGCCGGGCTCGTCGACCACGACGCCGTGACGCCGGCGGTCGAGTCGGTCGACACCCTCGTCGAGGTCGATGCGGGTGGCACGGTCCTGCGTGGCGTTGACCGCGCCACGGTCCGGCGCGTGCAGACGCCGCAGGGGTTCCGCGCCGGGGTGCTGCGGCGCGCGCACGCCGCTGCCGCACTCGAGCCGGGAGAGCCCACCGACGACTGTGGCGTCGTCCTGGCCCACGTCCCCGGCGCGCGGGTCGCGGTGGTCCCCGGCGACGAGCGCAACCTCAAGATCACCCGGCCGGCCGACCTCGACCTCGCCCGCCGCTGGCTGCACGAGGACTGAGGTCGAGCGCGGCGGCTACTCCGCGGTGGGCAGGGCGGGCGGGACCTCGGCGGGATCCATGGGGCGCCAGGTGTCGTCGCGCCAGAGGCGCCGGCTCTCGCGGAACCCGCGGACGAGGTCGCCGACGCCGCGCAGCGTGCGCTGCACCACGACGAGTCGGAAGACCTCCTTGGCGAAGGTGAGGGCCGTGCCGAGGCCGAAGCCGACCCGGTTGAGCTTGCCGTGGAGCGCGAAGTACTGGCCGACGTAGGCCCGGTTGCGCATGACGTGGAAGCGGAAGAGCGGGCTGCCGTCATTGAGGTGGCGCAGCCCGAGATTGACCTGCCGCTGCTCGCGCTTGCGTCGCAGGACGTACGCGTCGACGTAGACGACGTCGGTGTGCTGGGCGGCCAGCCAGGCGTACGCGGCGTCGTCCCACGTGATGAAGAATCGGGGGTCCGGCAGGCCGATCGTGCGCACGACGTCGGCGTGGATCAGCATGCCCTCGAACGTGCCCGAGTTGGTGAGCGCGTAGCCCTCGTCGTTGAACGTGCGCTTGACGCCGTAGGGGAGCGGCACACCGAGGAACTCGTTGAACTTGGCCTGCCAGTAGAAGGGTGACCCGTCGAAGTCGTACCGGCGCCCGTGGATGACGCGAAAGCGCTCCATCCAGGGTGAGAAGAGGTCGAGCGCCTCGGGCAGGATCTCGACGTCGTCGTCCATGAGCCACACCCAGTCGGCCCCGAGCTCGAGCGCCAGCCGGGTGCCCTCGCAGAACCCCCCGGCGCCGCCGGTGTTCGTGGCGAGGCGCCGGGTCACCAGCACGCCCGGATCGAACCAGTCGGCGGCCTCGTCGAGGACCCGGGTCGTCGCCTCGTCGCTCGCGTTGTCGATCACGACGACGCGCCAGGCGGGCGTCGACAGCCGGGTGGCGCTCCGCAGCAGCTCGGCCAGGAACTCCGGTCGGTTGTACGTCACGACGGCGATCGCGACGCGGGAGGTCTGCTCGGGCACGGACGCCACCCTAACGACTCCCCGCCGCCGACCGGTCCGACGGCGTCGTGGCGGAAGTTCCACCGCGGCCCCGGGTGCGGTGTAACGTCGCCGTGTGCCCCGTCCGAGGATCCCGGCCGCCATCGCGCACCCTGTGCGACTGCTGCCGCTGTCGTTCCTCACGTTGATCCTGTTCGGCACGGCGCTGCTGATGCTCCCCTTCGCCAGGACCGGTGCGTACTCGCCCGAGTTCATGCCGGCGTTCTTCACGTCGACCTCCGCGGTCACGGTCACCGGCCTCGCCACGGTCGACACCTCGAGCTACTGGTCGCCCGTGGGCCAGACGATCATCCTCGTCCTGGTCGAGATCGGGGGCCTCGGGATCGTGGCCCTGGCCACGGTGCTGGGCCTGTTCATCGGCGGTCGTCTCGGTCTGCGCACCCGCCTCGTGGCGCAGACCGACATGCACGTCGTGAGCCTCGGCGAGGTCAAGCCGCTGTTCCGACGGGTCGCCGTGGTGATGCTGAGCTTCCAGCTCGTCATCGCGATCGTGCTCGCGATCCGCTACCGGGGCTCGTACTACGACACCTGGAGCACCTCGGTGTGGCACGGGGTGTTCGACGCGGTCATGGCCTTCAACAACGCGGGCTTCTCGCTCAACTCCGACAGCATCACCCGGTACGCGGGCGACTGGCTGGTCATCGTGCCCATCTGCATCGGGGTGTTCTTCGGTGCCGTGGGCTTCCCGGTGCTGGCCGAGCTCTTCAGCGGCTGGCGCAACCCGAGCAAGTGGACCATCCACACCCGGCTGACGGTGTGGGGGTCGGTCTTCCTCCTGGTGCTCGGCTCCGTCGTGTTCCTGTCCCTGGAGTGGGGCAACCCCGCGACCCTGGGCGCGCTGCCCTGGGACCACCGGCTCGTGTCCGGGCTCGAGGGCGGCATCATGCCGAGGTCCGGAGGCCTGAACAGCTTCGACTGGGGCGCGGTCCGGCCCGAGACGTTGAGCTTCGGCACCGTCCTGATGTTCATCGGCGGTGGCAGCGCCAGCACCGCCGGTGGCATCAAGGTGACGACCTTCCTGCTCCTGGCCTACGTGATCCTCGCCGAGCTGCGAGGCGACCCGCAGGTCACGATCGGCGCCCGGGCGATCAGCTCGGCGGTCGCGCGCACCGCGCTCACGATCGCACTCATCTCCGTCATGCTGGTCGCCGGTTCCACCTGGCTGCTGATGCTCGTCTCGGACTCGAGCTTCGAGAACGCGCTCTTCGAGGCCACATCGGCCTTCGCGACGGCCGGACTGAGCACGGGCCTGACGCCGAGTCTCAACACGGCGTCGCAGGTCGTCATCATCGTCTTGATGTTCATCGGCCGAGTCGGCACCATTACGGCTGCCTCGGCCTTCGTCCTGCGTCGTCGGGCACCGCGGTACACCGTGCCCGAGGAACAGCCCATCATCGGATAGGAGCCAGCATGGCCAGGAGCAAGGACACCTCGCCGACCGCGCCGGTCATCGTGCTGGGACTCGGCCGGTTCGGACTCGCTGTCGCGCGCTCGCTCGTGCAGCTGGGCCACGACGTGCTCGCGGTCGACGAGCGCGCCGAGATCGTGCAGAAGCACGCGAGCGACTTCACGCACGTCGTCGCGGCCGACACCACCGACACCGAGGCGCTGCGCCAGATCGGTGCCGAGCAGTTCGAGATCGCGGTCGTCGGCATCGGCACCGACATCGAGGCGAGCGTGCTGACGGTCCTCGGACTGCTGGACCTGGGCGTCAACGAGGTCTGGGCCAAGGCCATCAGCGGCAAGCACGCGGCGATCCTCGAGCGGGTCGGGGCGACCCACGTGATCCGTCCCGAGTCGCAGATGGGCAAGCGGGTCGCCCACCTCGTGACCGGCACGATGACCGACTTCATCGAGTTCGACGACGGCTTCGCGATCGCCCGCACACGGGCACCGCAGTGCTCCGAGGCGAAGACGCTCTCGGAGGCCAACCTCCGTCAGCGCTACGGCGTCACGATCGTCGGGGTCAAGACCCGCGGCGAGGACTTCACGTACGCCCGACCCGAGACCTACGTGACCAACGGCGACGAGCTCATCGTCTCGGGGCCGACCCCGAAGGTCGAGGCGTTCTGCGCGCTGACCTGAGCGCGGGTGCGGTCGCCGGGTGATGCGGTCCGGCGATCGGCGCGGGACAGGCGGCATGGACCGACGAGCGGGGTCGAGGCTGCCTGGACTCGAACTGGGCCCGGCAATTCGTCACCGGGCACGGCACATTCGCCGTGCCCCGCGACCACGTGCCGTGCCGACTCCGTCATTCGACTGCGTCGAGCGAGGTGCGTGGTTCGATCGAGGTGTCCGCAAGCCCGCGCCTCGTGGCCCATGCCGCTTGTCCCGCTGACACGCTGAGCCTCAGCCAACGGTGCCCGGCACCGGATAGGCTGGTCACATGTTCCTCGACCCGGGCCTGCTGGAGATCCTCGTCTGCCCCCAGTGCCGGGACCGCCTCTTCGTCGACGAGGAGGCCTCGGAGCTCGTCTGCCAGGCGTGCCAGCTGGCCTACCCCGTGTCCGACGGGATCCCCACGATGCTGGTGCACGAGGCCCGCGCCGTCTGAGCCGGCAACGTCACGCCGCCGTTACCCAAGTCCGTCACCGGGACTGGTCACGGGCAGTTACGATGGGTTCCATGGATTTCAACGTCGCTGACCTGTCGCTGGCCGAGTACGGCCGCAAGGAGATTGAACTCGCCGAGCACGAGATGCCGGGCCTCATGGCCATGCGCGAGCAGTACGGCAAGGACAAGCCCCTCGCCGGAGCCCGCATCGCCGGCTCGCTGCACATGACCATCCAGACCGCGGTGCTGATCGAGACCCTCGTGGATCTCGGCGCCGACGTCCGCTGGGCGACGTGCAACATCTTCTCGACCCAGGACCACGCCGCCGCTGCGGTCGTCGTCGGTCGTGACGGCACCGCGGAGGACCCCAAGGGCACCCCCGTCTTCGCCTGGAAGGGCGAGACGCTCGGCGAGTACTGGGACGAGGCCGAGAAGGTCTTCGACTTCGCCGAGGGCGGCCCGAACGTGCTCCTCGACGACGGTGGCGACATCACGATGCTGCTCCACCTGGGCGTCGAGTACGAGAAGACCGGTGTCGTGCCGTCGCAGGACAGCACCGACAACGAGGAGTTCAAGGAGGTCCTGCGCGTCCTGGCTCGCTCGGTCGCCGAGAAGCCCGACCACTGGACCAAGATCTCGAAGGACATCCAGGGTGTCTCCGAGGAGACGACCACCGGCGTCCTGCGTCTGTACGACCGCTTCCGCGAGGGCACGCTGCTCTTCCCGGCGATCAACGTCAACGACTCGGTCACCAAGAGCAAGTTCGACAACAAGTACGGCTGCCGCCACTCGCTGATCGACGGCCTGAACCGCGCCACCGACGTCATGATCGGCGGCAAGGTCGCCGTCGTCTGTGGCTACGGCGACGTCGGCAAGGGCTCGGCCGAGTCCCTGCGCGGCCAGGGTGCGCGCGTCATCGTCACCGAGATCGACCCGATCTGCGCCCTGCAGGCCGCGATGGACGGCTACGAGGTCAAGCGCCTCGAGTCGGTCGTCGAGACCGCCGACATCTTCATCACCACCACCGGAAACTTCGACATCATCACGGTCGAGCACTTCCAGAAGATGAAGCACCAGGCCATCGTGGGCAACATCGGTCACTTCGACAACGAGATCAACATGGCCGGTCTGGCCAAGATCCCGAACATCGTCAAGGACGAGATCAAGCCCCAGGTCCACCAGTGGATCTTCGAGGACGGCAAGAAGATCATCGTCCTGTCCGAGGGTCGTCTGCTCAACCTGGGCAACGCCACGGGTCACCCGTCGTTCGTCATGTCGAACTCGTTCACGAACCAGGTCCTGGCGCAGATCGAGCTCTACACGAAGGCCGACGACTACGAGCTGGGCGTCCACGTGCTGCCCAAGCACCTCGACGAGGAGGTCGCCCGCCTGCACCTCGACGCCCTCGGTGTCGAGCTGACCGAGCTCACCAAGGAGCAGGCCTCCTACCTCGGCGTGCCGATCGAGGGTCCGTACAAGTCCGACCTCTACCGGTACTGAGCCTGAAGCCCTGAACCGGAAGAACTGACACACCGCCGTCGGCGGTCCCACCCCCATGAGCCAGCGCCGCACTCACCACGACCGTGTCCTCATCGTCGATGACGACGCGTCGCTGGCCGAGATGCTGTCGATCGTGCTCGAGGGGGAGGGGCTGACGACGGCGGTGTGTCGTTCCGGCGACAAGGTGCTGGCGGCCCTGGGCTCGTTCCGGCCGGACGTCGTCCTGCTCGACCTGATGCTGCCGGGGGTCGACGGCATGGAGGTGTGCCGGCGGATCCGCGACAGCTCCAACGTGCCGATCGTGATGCTGACGGCGCGCTCCGACACCGACGACGTCGTGGCCGGGCTCGCGGCCGGAGCCGACGACTACATCGTCAAGCCGTTCAAGAACTCCGAGCTGGTCGCCCGCATCCGCGCCCGGCTGCGACGCACCGACCAGATCCTCGAGCCCCTGGTCTTCGGCGACATCGTGCTCGACCCGTCGGGCCACACCGTCGAGCGCGCGGGCCAGCCCCTCGATCTCACACCGCTGGAGTTCGACCTCCTGGCGTGCCTGCTGGGCACGCCGGAGCAGGTCTTCACCCGGGAGGTGCTCCTGCAGAAGGTCTGGGGCTACCACCACCCCGGTGACACCAAGCTCGTCAACGTCCACATGACACGACTGCGGTCGAAGATCGAGGACGACGCCGAGAACCCGAGCATCATCCGCACCGTGCGAGGCGTGGGGTACCAGGCGATCGCACCCGGATGAGGTGGATCCGTCGTGGGCTGCGGGCGGCGACGGGTCGAGCCCTGCGGCAGTGGCGCCGCTCGATCCGTCTTCGCGTCGTCGGGAGCACCGTCGCTCTGACGACGCTGGCGATCGGGCTCACGGGCTGGGCGCTGCTGGCCCAGGTCGCCGACGGGCTCGCGGAGGCTCGCAGCGAGAGTGCCGTCGCCGAGGCGCGTGCCGGGCTCGACCGCGTGCGGGCCCAGCTCGAGACCACCACGGCCACCGATGCCTCCGCCGCCAGCGAGGCGGTGGCGCAGATCGTCGACTCCTTGACGCAGAGCGGCCAGGGCCAGGGCCGCTACGACGTCCTCGTCGAGGGCCCGCTGGGCGGTGGGGGCGAGACGGCGCCCGTGCGCTCCTCCGGCGGGGTGTCGGTCGAGATCGTCCCGGACGACCTCGTTCGGACCGTCGCCTCGTCCGACGGGCTCTACTTCCGGTTCGCCGAGGTGTCGATCCCGGACGAGGGGGCCGTTCCGGTCGTCGTGGTCGGGAGCCGGCTCGACGTGCCCTCGACCGGCGACGACTACGGCCTGTACTACGTCTTCAGCATGGCCGACCAGCAGGAGACGCTCGATCTGGTGCGCAACGCGACGGCCCTCGCCGGGCTCGCCATGATCGTCATGGTCGGTGGCGTCGCCTACGTCATGTCGCGCCAGGTGCTCGAGCCGGTTCGCCGGGCCCGTCGCACGGCGGAGCGGTTCGCCGCGGGGCACCTCGAGCAGCGGATGCACGTGCGCGGTGAGGACGACATCGCCCGGCTGTCGGAGTCCTTCAACCAGATGGCGGCCAGCCTGCAGTCGCAGATCGCCCGGCTGGAGAACCTCTCGAAGCTCCAGCAGCGGTTCGTGTCGGACGTGTCGCACGAGCTGCGCACGCCGCTCACGACGATCTCGATGGCCGGCGACGTGCTCCACGAGGCACGATCTGGCTGGGAGCCGTCGACGGCGCGCGCGGCGGAGCTGCTGCGCCGCGAGCTCACCCGGTTCGAGGAGCTCCTGGCCGACCTCATGGACCTCTCGCGGTTCGACGCCGAGGCCGCCCAGCTGGAGCTCGAGACGATCGACCTGTCGGAGGTGGCGCGCGACCTGGCCCACGACCCGGTGCTGGCCCGCAAGGGCATCGAGGTCCGTGTCGTGGGCGCGGACGCGCCGGTGGTCACCGAGGCCGACCGGCGACGCGTCGACCGGGTGCTGCGCAATCTCGTGGCGAACGCCGCGGCCTACAGCCGCTCCGCCGACGTCGTCGTCTCGGTGGCCGAGAACGACCGGTCCGTCTCGCTGTCAGTGCGCGACCACGGCATCGGACTCACGGCCGAGGAGTCGCTGCGGGTGTTCGACCGCTTCTGGCGAGCCGACCCGGCACGCGCAGCCGGCGGCACCGGACTCGGTCTCGCGATCGCCAGGGGCGACGCCCGTCTGCACGGGGGCGAGCTGCACCTGGGCAGCATCCCCGGGCGTGGCACCGACTTCGTCCTGACCCTCCCGAAGCCGGACGGTGACGTGAGCCGTCCGGCGTTGGAGCCCATGCGAGAGGCCGGGGACGCATGAAGCGGCTGCTGGCGGCCCTGGTGCTGGTGCTGGTGCTGCCGGCGTGTGCCGGGCTGCCCACCTCGACCGATGTCGAGCGCGCCAGCGACGACGCCGCCGAGGGCGACCTGATCACGTACCAGCCGGCCCCCCCGGCGCCCGGGGCGGAGCCCGCCGAGGTCGTGGCCGGCTTCCTCGACGCGATGCTGGCCTACCCCGTCTCGAGCGGGACCGCGAGCGCCTACCTGTCGAGCGAGGCGGCGGCCGACTGGGCCGCCGGCGACGGGGTGCGCATCTACCGTGCCCCCACGATCCGCGTGCAGGAGGTGACCGAGGCATCGGCCAGGGTCGACCTCGAGGTCCAGGAGACCGGTCGCCTCGACCGGACCGGGCACTTCGTGGCGTCGAACGGCCCGTCCGACGTCACGCTCGAGCTGGTCAAGGACGCGGGGGAGTGGCGCATCTCCAACCCGCCCCCTGGCCTGGCCATCACCCGCGGGTACTTCGAGACCTACTACCGCGCGCTCGACGTCTTCCTGTTCGACGTCGCCGGTGACGCGCTCGTGGCCGATCCCGTCCACCTGCAGGTTGGTGACCGGCTCGCGACGTCGTTGACGGCCGCCCTGGTGGCCGGGTCCCCGCCGAAGGTCGCGGGCGAGACCCGCACCTACGTCCCGGAGGCGAGCGAGTGGAAGCCGGCCGTCACGGTCGCGCAGGGTCGCGCCACGGTCGAGTTCGACGCGTCCCTCACGACCCTCGACGTCGAGGTCCGCCGCCGGCTCTCGGCGCAGGTCGTCCGCACTCTCGGCCAGGTGCCGGAGGTCGACGTCGTGCGGATTGTGGGCAGTGACGGTCCGCTCGTGGCCGGCGGCACCGCGGACCAGCCGGTCACCGCCTGGGGCGGCTTCGACCCGGCCCCGGCCACGGGCCGACCCGGAGCAGTCGTCGACGACGTCGTCTCCACGTTGTCCGGGGGCGTCGCGACCCCGGTCGAGGGACTGCCCGAGGAGGTGGCCGCCTCGGCGGTCCTCGTGGCCACCCGCCCGGGTGCGTGGGCCGCGGTCGGCGGGGACGGCGTGGTCCGGGTCGTCGACGCCGACGGTCAACAGGTCGAGCAGACCGCTGGGGTCCTGTCGATCTCCTGGGACGTGCAGGGGCGCCTCTGGGTCGCCGACCGCCCGCAGGGCCAGCTGAGGGTGCGGCTGCTGACGGGTGCCGGGGTCGAGACGGTGTCGATCGCCGCCGGTCTGGACCGGGTGACGGCCTTCGCCCTCGAGCCCGGAGGCACGCGGTACGCGGTGACGCGGGGGTCCGGAGACGTTCTGGCAGGAGCCGTGACCGTCGCCACCGACGGGGCGGTGCCCCAGCTGGCCGCTCCCGTGCGGATCGCGCCGGACGTCGTGAACCCCGCCGGTGTCGTCTGGCTCGGCGCGACCCGTGTCGCGGTGGTGGGTGACGGCGAGACCGGGCGCCAGGTGTACCGGGCCTCGATCGACGGCTCACCCTCGGACGCGTCGGCCGGCACGGCTCCTCGCCTGCCCAACGTGGCCATCACGGCGCTCGCGGCCGGGACCGGCGACGATCCGGACCTGTACGTCACCGACGACCGGTCCCGGCTCTGGTACCTGCCGGCCGGTGGTGCGTGGCGCCTGCTCGGCGTGACGGCGCGAGGGCTGACGAGCGGGCGGTGAGCGTCCACAGGCCGTCGCGGTCCACGTGAGCGTCGCCACCACCTCCGAACGGCCCGTTCGAGGGGCAGGGTCGACGTGTGCACCTCGGGAACTCGTGGCGGTCGGCGGCCGCCGACCTCGCCGTCGGCGCTGACTGCGCCGGGTGCGGCACCCCGGGCCTGGGGTGGTGCCGCGCGTGCGCGGTCGCCTGTCGGCCCGTCCCGCGGCTCGTGGCCGGCGTCGCCGACGTCCCGGTCCTGGCGGTGCTGGACAACGTCGGACCGGCCGCCCGCGTCGTGGTCGCCTGGAAGGACCGGGGCCGCCTGGGACTCACGGATCCGCTGGGGCGGTTGCTCGCGGTGGGGTGCTCACTGGTGCCGCCTGCGGCACGGCCGGCACTCGTCCCCGTGCCGACCTCTCGCGCCCAGGTGCGGCGGCGCGGCGCGGACCCGATGCGACTGCTCGCGGCCCGGGCGGCCACCGAGCTGCGATCCGTCGGGATCGATGCGGTGCCGATGCCCGTGCTGCGTCGCGTGCGCGCCACGCGCGACCAGGCGGGTCTGGGAGCGCGGGCGCGCGGGGTCAACGTGGAGGGTGCCTTCGCCGCGGACCGATCGGTCGTGGCCCGCTGCGTCCGGGCAGGGATCGACGAGGTGCTCGTGGTCGACGACGTGCTCACGACCGGGGCATCCGTGCGGGAGGCGGTGCGCGCTCTCGCCGCGGCGGGGGTGCGGACCTCGGCCGTCGTGGTGGTCGCCCACACGCCCCGGCCGGGAGCCGCACCCACCTGAGAAGTACGAGAACTTCGCGCGGCACCCTTTCGCCGGAGGGCCGCGCGGTCTACGGTCATGAACATGGCATGAACGTTCGTCCACCGATACGGAGGCACTCATGGAAATCGTCGTCACGGGCCGCAACAGCGAGATCTCGGAAAGATTCCGTGAGCGGGTCCACGAGAAGCTGCAGCGCATCGACAAGTTCGACAGTCGCCAGCGGATCAGCCGGATCGACGTCGAAGTGACCCATGAGAAGAACCCCCGCCAGCACGACCGGGCGGCACGGGTCGAGCTCACCCTCCGCTCGCGGGGCCCGGTCGTCCGCGCCGAGGCGTGCTCGACCGACCAGGCCTCCGCACTCGACGCCGCGGTCGACAAGCTCCACTCGCGCCTGCGTCGGTCCGCTGACCGGCAGCGGATCCATCACGGTCAGCACGCACCCGTCTCGCTCGCCGAGGCCACGTCGACCGTGCCGGAAGGCCTCCTCGTCGACGCCGCGCCGGTCGTCGACGAGCCAGCGCCGCCCGTCCAGATCGAGGGCGACGGTCCGATGGTCGTCCGTGAGAAGACGCACCGAGCCCCGGCGATCACGCTGGACCAGGCCCTGTACGAGATGGAGCTCGTCGGGCACGACTTCTACCTCTTCGTCGAGAAGGACTCGATGCAGCCGAGCGTCGTGTACCGGCGCCGCGGCTACGACTACGGCGTGATCCACCTGGACCCGTCGCAGGACTGACGAGCCGGGTTCGAACGGGGCGTGGATCGGCTGTCGATCCGCGCCCCGTCCGTGCGGAGGGGGCGCCAGGCGCCTCGGTCGTGCTCGAAACTTGGGCGTCCGTGCCGGTCCCCGTGCGAACTCAGCGCTGCGTGGCATAGTTCACTGCGTGGCCGACGACAGACAGCGCATCCGCGTCCTCCTCGTCGACGATCAAGAGCTGTTCCGGCGTGGCGTCAGCATGGTGCTCAGCGCTGATCCCGACCTGGACCTCGTCGAGGTCAACGGGGGCGACGAGGCCCTCGCCCAGGTGGCCGAGAACCCGCCCGACGTCGTTCTGCTCGACGTCCGGATGCCCGGTCGTAGCGGCGTCGAGATCTGCGGCGCGATCAAGGCCACGTCGCCGACCACGGGCATCATCATGCTGACCGCCAGCGACGACGAGTCCGACCTCTACGAGTCGATCAGGAGCGGTGCGTCCGGCTACCTTCTCAAGGACGGCTCGACGTACGACCAGGTCGCCGAGGCGGTTCGTCTGGTCGCGTCCGGACAGTCACTCATCAGCCCCACGATGGCCACGAAGCTGCTGGAGGAGTTCGTCCAGATCTCCAAGGGCCCGGCCCCCTCGGCGAGCCTGACCGCCCGCGAGCTCCAGGTGCTGCGGCTCGTCGCCCGTGGCCTCTCCAACCGCGAGATCGCCGGCGAGCTGTTCATCAGCGAGAACACGGTCAAGAACCACATCCGCAACATCCTGGAGAAGCTGCAGATGAAGTCGCGCATGGAAGCCGCGATGTACGCGGTGCGCAGCAAGCTCGTCGACGACCTCTGAGCCGGGCCCGGTCATGACCACCGCACCGGAACGCTTCACCGTCCTGCAGGCGCGCCGTCTCGCGCTCGGCGCGCTGGGCTTCGCGCGGGGTCGGCCCACCGGAACGGTCGGGACACGTCACCTCCGCGCCACGATCGACCGCCTGGGGCTGTTCCAGATCGACTCGGTCAACGTGCTGCAACGCGCGCACTACCTGCCGCTGTACTCCCGGCTGGGGCCGTACGACGTCGAGATGCTGCACCGGGCGTCCTCGCGCGCGCCGCGCCGCCTGGTCGAGTACTGGGCCCATGAGGCCGCGTTGCTCGACGTACGCCTCTGGCCGGCCCTCGGCTTCCGCCGGAGCGACGACGCGCGGATGTGGGGCGGGCCGCGGGCCGTGGCCCGGGACAAGCCCGAGTTCGTGTCGTGGGCGCTGGAGGAGGTTCGTCGACGCGGCCCGCTCACCGCGCGGCAGATCGAGGAGGACCTGCCTCGCGACCGGTCGCACTGGGGGTGGAACTGGTCGGAGGGCAAGCAGGCCCTCGAGTACCTGTTCTACGTCGGTGCGGTCATGGCGGCCGGGCGCACCACGCAGTTCGAGCGCTCCTACGACCTGCCCGAGCGGGTGCTCCCACCTGAGGTCGCCGACCTCCCCGACCTGTCCGAGGACGCCGCGCACCGGGTCCTGGTCGAGCACGCCGCCCGGGCCCTCGGCATCGGCACCGCCGCGTGCCTGCGTGACTACTTCCGCCTCGCGCCCGCGCCCACCGTCCGGGCGATCGACGAGCTGGCGGACGCCGGGGTGCTCGTGCCCGCCACGATCGACGGCTGGGCCCGCCCTGCCTGGCGCCACCGGGACGCCACCGTGCCGCGCCGAGTTCGCGCCCGTGCCCTGGTCAGCCCGTTCGACCCGCTGGTGTTCGAGCGCGCCCGCCTGAAGCAGCTCTTCGACTTCGACTACCGCATCGAGATCTACGTGCCGGCCGAGAAGCGTGTGCACGGCTACTACGTGCTGCCCTTCCTCCTCGGCGACCGCCTGGTGGCTCGTGTCGACCTGAAGCACGACCGTGCCACCGGCCGGGTGCTGGTGCTCGGGGCGCACGCGGAACCGCATGCTCCCGGGCACACGGCCCACGAGCTGGCCGACGAGCTCGAGCTCCTGGCCGGGTGGCTGGGAGCCCGTGAGGTCACGGTCGGGGAGCGCGGTGATCTCGCCCCGGCGCTGTCCGATGCCGTCCGTGCCCGTGCCCGGGCCCGGGAGTCTGGCGATACCGCCTAGACTCGACCTGTTCAGGCCATCCTGCTCCGGCCCATCTGCGAGGAAGTGCATCCGCGTGCCCAAGATCATCGACAAGATCCTTCGCGCCGGCGAGGGGAAGATCCTTCGCCAGCTCGAGGCCATCGCCGACCAGGTCAACGACCTCGCCGACGACTACAGCGGTCTGAGCGACGACGAGCTGCGCGGCATGACCGAGGAGTTCCGCGAGCGGCTCGCCGAGGGCGAGACCCTCGACGGCCTGCTGCCGGAGGCGTTCGCCGTCGTCCGCGAGGCCGCCGACCGCGTCCTGGGTCAGCGGCACTTCGACGTGCAGATCCTCGGTGGAGCGGCGCTGCACCTCGGCAACATCGCCGAGATGAAGACCGGTGAGGGCAAGACCCTCGTCTCGACCCTGCCGGCCTACCTCAACGCGCTGGCCGGCCAGGGCGTCCACGTCGTCACGGTCAACGACTACCTCGCCCGCTACCACGCGGAGTGGATGGGTCGCGTGCACCGCTTCCTGGGCCTCACGGTCGGGGCGATCCTGCCGGGCATGCCCGCCGCCGAGCGTCGGGCGGCGTACGCGTGCGACATCACCTACGGCACCAACAACGAGATGGGCTTCGACTACCTGCGCGACAACATGGCGACCGAGCTGGCCGCCTGCGTGCAGCGGGGCCACTTCTTCGCCGTCGTCGACGAGGTCGACTCGATCCTGATCGACGAGGCGCGCACGCCGTTGATCATCTCGGGCCCCACCACCGAGCAGGTGCAGTGGTACGCCGAGTTCGCCAAGATCATCGAGAAGATGTCGCCCGACGTGCACTACGAGGTCGACGAGAAGAAGCGCACGATCAGTGTCACCGAGGAGGGCATCGACGTCGTCGAGAACTCGCTCGGCATCGACAACCTGTACGACTCGGTCAACACCCCGCTCATCAGCTTCCTGAACAACGCCGTCAAGGCGCGCGAGCTGTTCAAGCGCGACAAGGAGTACGTCGTCGTCGACGGCAACGTCATGATCGTCGACGAGCACACGGGCCGCATCCTCGACGGACGCCGCTACAACGAGGGCCTGCACCAGGCGATCGAGGCCAAGGAGGGCGTGCGCATCCGCGAGGAGTACCAGACCCTCGCCACGATCACGCTGCAGAACTACTTCCGTCTGTACGACAAGCTCTCCGGCATGACCGGCACGGCCATGACCGAGGCCAGCGAGTTCGACAAGATCTACGGCCTCGGCGTCGTCCCGATCCGCACCAACCGCCCGGTCGACCGCCAGGACATGCCCGATCTGGTGTATCGCACGGAGGACGCCAAGTTCGAGGCCGTCGCGCAGGAGATCGTCGATCGCCACGCCGCGGGCCAGCCGATCCTCGTCGGCACCACCAGCGTCGAGAAGAGCGAGCGGCTCTCGAAGATGCTGCGCAAGCGCGGGGTCGTGCACGAGGTCCTCAACGCCAAGCAGCACGAGCGGGAGGCCGCCATCGTCGCCCTCGCCGGTCACCGGGGAGCCGTCACGGTCGCGACCAACATGGCCGGCCGCGGCACCGACATCATGCTCGGCGGCAACGTCGAGTTCCTCGCGGACCAGGCGCTGCGCAAGCGTGGCCTGGACCCGGCCGACCCCGAGAGCGGCTACGAGGAGGCCTGGGCCGACGCCGTCTCCGCCGCGGAGGCGCAGGTCAAGGCCGAGCACGACGAGGTCGTCGAGCTGGGCGGACTCGCGGTGATCGGTACCGAGCGTCACGAGTCGCGACGCATCGACAACCAGCTCCGTGGTCGTTCCGGCCGTCAGGGCGACCCGGGCCTGTCGCAGTTCTACCTGTCGCTCGAGGACGACCTGATGCGCCTGTTCAAGGCCGACTGGGTCGACTGGGTCCTGACGCGCATGAACATCCCCGACGACGTGCCGATCGAGAACAAGCGCGTCACGGGCGCCATCGCCTCGGCCCAGGCCCAGGTCGAGACGCAGAACTTCGAGACCCGCAAGAACATCCTCAAGTACGACGACGTCATGAGCCGCCAGCGTGAGGTCGTCTACTCCGAGCGCCGCAAGGTGCTGGAGGGCGAGGACCTCCGTGACTGGGTGCGCGACATGATCGAGCAGGTCGTCACGGCGTACGTCGTCGGCGCCACCGACGGATTCGCGGAGGAGTGGGACCTCGACGCGCTGTGGACCGCCGTCAGCACCCTCTATCCCGTCACGCTCTCGACCGACGACGTCGCCGCCGAGGCGGGGGGGCGCGACAGGCTGACCCGTGAGTCGCTCACGGAGGTGCTCGTGGCGGACGCGCTGGCCGCCTACGACCGCCGCGAGAAGGACCTGACCGAGCCCGTGGCCCGCGAGGCCGAGCGCCTCGTCGTGCTCAGCGTGCTCGACCGGAAGTGGCGCGAGCACCTCTACGAGATGGACTACCTCCGTGAGGGCATCGGCCTGCGGGCGTACAGCCAGCGTGACCCGCTGATCGAGTACCAGCGCGAGGGCTTCGACCTGTTCTCCGCGATGATGGAGGCCACGCAGGAGGAGGCCGTCGGCTACCTGTTCAACGTGGAGGTCAACGTCCAGGTCCAGCCGGGGGAGGCCGAGTCGCCCCAGGTCTCGGCCAAGGGAGTCGAGACGCCTGCGGAGCAGAAGCTCGCCTACTCGGCGCCGAGCGAGGACGGCGAGGCCGAGGTGCACACCGAGGACGCGTCGCCCGAGGAGACCGCCGCTCGCAAGGCGCAGAACGCCAAGGGCAAGGCGCGCCAGAAGACCAAGCAGCAGCGCAAGAGCCGCAAGAACAACCGCTGAGCCCGGCTCGTGGTGGCCTCGGCCACCACGAGCCGGCCGGCTACCCCCACTCGAGCGCGGTGCACCGCCAGGCCGGCTGGTCGCGGTGGTCGGGCAGCAGCTCGAGCCGGACCGCCACGGCACGGGACCGCCGGTGGTGCACGAACCGGCCGGCGACCTCCGCCACGGTCGGGGAGATCATCGAGACGTGCACCGAGACGACGCGGGCGTTGCCACGGCGCCCAGCCGCTCGACGCGCGCCGAGGGTGACCCGCCGCTCCAGCGCCCGGTAGACGTCGGGCGCGAGCCATCCGGCGAGCTGTCGGGCCGGGCGATCCCCGACGAGGACCTCGACCACGGCCTGGAGGAAGCGGGAGGTGCGTTCGCGCAGGGGCGCCTCGGGCCGGGGTCCCCGCTCCACCGGCACCGGCAGCACGGGCTTCACGCCGGGGATCGGCAACGGGATCTGCAGATCGGACTCCGGATCGATCCCGAACGGCACCACGACGGCCAGTGCCGTCGCGGACCTCACGGTGCCACCTGACCGTCGACCGGGATCGTGAGGACCTGGCCCGGACGGAGCACGTCGGGGTCGGCCCCGATCACGGCACGGTTCGCTTCGTGCCAGACGCGCGTCAGTCGAGCGACCTCTCGATCGGAGGCGGCCGCTGGGGCGTGTCGGGTGGCCAGGTCCCACAGGCAGTCCCCGGCCCGCACCGTCACGGTGGCGGCCGGTGCCCCGGGAGGGGCAGGGCGTGAGATCTCCTCGACGGTCGGGCCGGAGGCCGCCACGGCGGGTGCTCGATCCGGCAGCGGCAGGCCGTCGAGATCGGCCGGCGTCGCGTGTGCCGCGGGCGCGAGGAGCAGGGCGCCGGTGGAGAGGGTGGTCGCGAGCCACGCCGGGGCGATGCGTCGGGCGAGCCCGAGGCCGGTCCCGGTGCGGAGCGCGAGACCGATCAGGGCAGTGGCGACCAGCAACCACAGGGACAGGCCGGCCAGGGCGAGGACCGCGACGCCGCCGAGCGCGTCGGCGAGGTCGGCACCCGCCACGGCGCGGCCGCTGCTCGCGAGATCGGGGACCGACAGGGTGAGCCCGAGGCCGGCACCGGCCGCGGTGGCGAGCAGGCGTCGTGTCCTGGAAGCAAGCATGTTTCCCCCGTTTGATGACGTTTGATGACGTTCAAGATCAGACAAGACCGTTGGGCTACTTCTGTCAACGACCCGGTGCACAGGGGAGGCCTAGCGTGTCCGTCCATGAGGTGGGACCGTCTGCTGGCCGAGATCGAGGCGTCGCAGATCGACGACGCGGCCCTGGAACGCGACGCGCTGGCGTCCGAGCTCGTCGACGAGGAGTGGGCGGAGGCTCGTGCGCGCGACCTGATCTGGGGCGAGGTGGCGCTCGAGGTGAGTGGCGTGGGCTGGATCGAGGGACGGGTGATCCGCTCGGCCGAGGACTTCGTGGTCCTCAGCGATCAGGCGCGGGAGATGGTCGTCGCCCGGAGCGCCGTCCTCGGGTGGCGCGGCGGCGGCGGCCGGGCCCCCGAGCTCCGCGGGGTCGCCGCGAGGTTGGGGTGGTCACAGGTCCTGCGGGCGCTCCGCGACGACGCCGAGGACGTGCGCCTGGTGCGGGTCGACGGCAGTCACGTGACCGGACGCGTCGAGGCCGTGGCCCGGGACGCGGTGCGACTCGGGCAGCCCGGGACAGGACCATCGGGGTTCGGACCGTCGGGGCCGTGGGTCGTGCTGCCGACGGTCGCGACGCTGCAGGTGCTCTGAGGGCGGCTCAGTCGGAACGGCGGGTCGTCTCGAGGTCCTGGTCGTCGAGGTCGGGCTCGAAGTCGGGGTCGAGCAGGCTCGACTCGACGCGCGCGTACTGGCGCTGGATGTAGTCCTCGAGCTCGACGTGCTCGACCCGCCACTGACCGCGCCCGCCGATCTGGATGCCACGCAGGTCACCCGACCGCACCAGCGCGTACACCTGTCGGACGGTGACGTTCAGGACCTCGGCGACATCGACGAGCGTGAGGAATCGCGGCGTCTCCGAACCCATGCGTCCAGTGTGGCACGCCCGAGTGTCAGCCCTGGGGGCGTCCGCGGCCTCCTGTGGACGGGCCGGGGACGGGTGGTGGACGAGTCGCGGGACGGTGCAGTAGACATCCGGGTCAGGTGCGCGACCGCGTGCCGTGACAGTCCGGGGGGACGACATGGGACGACGCGATGCAACGACGCGGCCGGCACGACGGGTCGTCGTGCGTCGATGGCGCGATCCGCGCCTGCTGACGGGTGTCGTGCTGGTCCTCGGAGCCACGGCCCTCGGCGCACGGGTGGTCGTGGAGGCCGACGACACCGTCGAGTACTGGGCGGTCTCCGACGACGTCCCCGCGGGCGACGCCGTCGGACGCGACGACCTCGTCGCGACCCAGGCCAGGCTCGACGGGGCCAGCGGCGAGGCCTACGTGCGGGTCGAGGAGCAGCTGCCGGACGACCTCGGGGGACTGCGCTGGACCGACGACCTGGGCGCGGGCTCGCTCGTGGCGCATGACGCCTGGGGCTCGGGCGCGGAGTCCCGCGGACATCTGCCCGTCAGCGTCCAGACCGGCTTCCTGCCCGCGGACCTGGGGGCCGGTGACCTGGTCGACGTCTGGGTCGGCCCGGGTCCCGGGGAGCCGGCCGACCTCGCGGCCGAGCGGTTCGCCTCGGGTCTTCGGGTCCTGGACGCCGGACAGTCGGAGACCCTGGGGGCGAGCGTGACCCGCACGATCGTGCTCGACCTCGGGTCCGAGACGCTCCGCGGCGAGCAGGTCGCCGCGATCGCGGCCGGCCACGTGACCCTGGTGCGGGTGCCGTGACGGACGTCGCGATCGCCGCCGCCGGCGCCCCGTGGGAGCCGGAGGCGCTCGCGGCGATCGATCGCGCTCCGGACCTGCGGCTGGTGCGACGCTGCGTCGACGTCAGTGAGCTGCTCGCCGTGGTCCGCACCGGAGCCGCGACGGTGGCGGTCGTCGACCCGTCGCTTCCTGGCCTCGACGTCGACGTGGTGCGCGAGCTCTCGGGCGCCGGGGCGACCGTGGCCGCGTGCGGCGACGACGGGGCCGCGGCGGCGCTCGGCGTGCTGCGCCGGCCCGCCCCGGGTGAGCTCGGTCAGGTCGACTGGAAGGCGCCGGTGCCGGTGCCCGGTCCTCCGCCGCCCGAGGGCGGAGCGGAGGCCACCGAGGCCGGCCGGGTGCTCGTGGTGTGGGGGCCGGCGGGGGCGCCAGGGCGCTCGACCCTCGCCCTCGCCCTCGCGTCCGCCCTGGCGGCCCTCGGGCGCCGCACGGTGCTCGTCGACGCCGACGTCGCCGGCGGCACGCTGGCCCAGCAGCTGGGGGTGCTCGACGACCTCAGCGGGGTCCTGGCGGCCTGTCGGGCCGCCGGCAACGGGCGCGCCCACGAGGTCGACCAGCACCTCGTGGAGGTCGAGCCCGGCCTCGATCTCCTCACCGGCATCCCGCGGGCCGACCTCTGGCCGCACCTGCGCGTCGGTGCCTTCGGCACGGTCCTCGACCGGCTTGCGCTGGACCACGCGCACGTCGTCCTCGACGTCGGGTCCGGCCTGGACCTCGATGGCGCCGTCGGTCGGTCCCGCCACGCCCTCACGCGGTACCTGCTCGACCGGGCCGACGACGTGGTGGTCATCGGGCGTGCCGACCCGATGGGTCTCTCGCGCCTGGTCCGCGGACTGGCCGAGCTCCACGACGTCGTCGCCACACCGCCCAGATCCCTCGTCGTCAGCCTGGCCGGTCTCGGCCCCGGCTGGAGCGAGCGCGAGGTCGGTGAGGCGCTGCGCCGGCTCGCCGGTCGCGCCCCCGACCTGTTCCTGCCCGCTGACCCGGCTGCCGTGCAGGCGGCGCTGATGCAGGGTCGGTCCCCGCGCGTCACCGCCCCGGCCTCGCCGTTCGTGCGGCGTGTCGACGACCTCGTCTCGTCGCTCGGCCTCGACGTCCGGTGATAACCTCGCCCCGACCGGATTGAGGAGTGCCATGCAGCGCCTGAGCCCGTTGGACGCGCTGTTCCTGCAGAGCGACAGCCCCACGGTTCCCCGCCAGATCGCGACCTTGACGATCCTCGAGGCCGGGGAGACCTCGCTCGACCACGACCGTCTCCTGCGGATCATCGACGAGCGCATCGACCTGGTGCCGCGGTACCGACAGGTGCCACGTCACGTGCCGGGCCGGATCGGACCCCCCGTGTGGGTCGATGACGAGAACTTCGACATCACGCTCCACGTCCGGCGGTCGGCCCTGCCGTCGCCAGGATCGCGGGACGCCTTGCACGAGCTCGTCGGCCGGCTCGTGGCCCGCCGGCTCGACCTCGACCGGCCCCTGTGGGAGCTGTACCTCGTGGAGGGTCTCGAGGACGGTGCCGTCGCGCTGCTGTTCAAGGCCCACCAGGCCCTGGTCGACGGCTCCGAGACGGTCGACCTCGCCCAGGTCCTGCTCGAGGAGGTTGCGCACGCCCGCGACATCCCGCACGAGGACTGGACCCCCCGTCCCGATCCCGGTCCGCTCGCCCTGACCGCCTCGACGGTCAACCGCACCGTGACCCACCCGGTCGAGGCCCTGCACACCGTCGAGCGCGTCGCGGGACGGTTCGTCCGCCACCTCCCGGGCTTCGGCTCCCCGGCCACCCCGTCCAGCGGGGTGTTGCACACGACGCTCTCGCGGCACCGCCGCTTCGCCACCGTCGCCGTCTCGTTCGGCGACCTGCGGCGGGTCCGCGAGTTCCACGGCGGCACGGTCAACGACGCGATCCTCGCCTCGATCGCCGGCGGCCTGCGGGGCTGGATGCTGACCCGGGCCGAGACGGTCACCCCGAAGACCAGCTTCCGGGCGCTCGTGCCGATGTCGGTCGTGTCCGAGGGCCTGCCGACCTCGCTGGGCTCGCGGGTCAAGGGGCACCTGCTCTCCCTGCCGGTCGGCGAGACGAATCCCGTGGTCCGCCTGCACCAGGTGTCCTACGCGCTGAAGGATCACCGCGAGACCGGTCTGGCGGTGGCGGCCAACGAGCTGGCGAACCTGCCAGGATTCGCGACGTCCACGTTCCACGCCGTGGGCGCGCGGGTCGCGATGGCCGAGGCGCGACGCGACCACCACATCACGATCACCAACGTCCCGGGCTCGTTCGACCCCGTGTACCTGGCCGGGCAGAAGGTCCAGGAGGTGTACTCGGCGATCCCGCTGCGTGGCCACCGCGCGGTCTCGATCGCCGTGACGTCGTACAACGGGCAGGTGTTCTTCGGCCTGGTCGGCGATCGTGAGGCGGTCCCCGACCTGGACGTCCTGGCCCAGTGCATCCGTGAGTCGGTCGACGAGCTCGTCGAGACGGCCGCGTCCTCGACGCGCCGTGCCCCGCGTGGCCGTCAGCGCCCCCAGCGGGACAAGTCGTGAGGGTCTACCTCGCCGCCGACGCCGACGACCTGCGCCGCCTGGCCGCGGGTGAGGCGCTCGACCAGGAGCAGCTGCTGCCCGCCTCGGACGACGAGGAGGACGAGCTCGCCGCGCTGGAGGAGGCAGTCGAGTCCGGACCCGTGGCCGTGGCCGCCGAGGTCGACGTCGAGGACGAGCCGGTCGCCCTCGCGCACGTGCAGGCGTTCCACGTCGCCCTCGACGACAGCGGCCACCTCCAGTGGTTCGGCGTCGACGAGCTGGACGCGGTGCTCGCGCTGCTCGGCTGAGACACGGCGTCAGCCGCACGCAGGAGGGCCCCGCATCCTGGTCGGATGCGGGGCCCTCGTGGTGGTCGTGATCAGATCTTGGTCTTGCCCAGCCGCACCTCGGCGTTGAGCGAGCGCACGATCTGCTTGTGGATCTCGGGCTCGATCTTGCGGCCGAGCAGCGGGATCGAGACCTTGACGTCACCCTTGACCGTAAAGACGGTGCCACCCTTGCCGTCGTCCTCGAGCGCCGCGGTGCCCAGCATCTCGGCCGGCTGGCCGACGATCGAGACCTTGACGTCGGCCACCCGGGAGCCGTCGCTCTTCTGGCTCCACTTCTCGGTCTGCTTGACCTTGACCGTGGGCCCGGTGAGCTTCTTGACGAAGTCGGGCAGGTCGGCCGGCATCGAGCGCACGATCGTGACGACGCCGTCCTCGACGTTCACGTCGTAGTCGATCGACCCCTGATCCTCAGCGGTCTCGGTGCGGAACGCCTCGGACGTGATGAGGCCGTACACCTCGTCGACGCCGGCGTCGTAAGTGAATGTCTCGGAGAGCTTCATGCGCACATCCTGTCAGGCGATCGCGGGGTTGTCAGCGAGTCCGACCGCGAGGTCAGCGGACGCTGCCCTCGCCCTCGACGGCCTGCTGGGTGCCGGTCTGCAGCGCCTTGAGCTCGGCCAGGCGCGCCTCGACCTCGAGCTGGTCGGAGTCGATCTCGAGCTCGGCGAACTGCGAGTCGAGGCTCGACGAGGCCAGCTCGGCCTTGCCCGCCACGAGCGCCTCGTCGCGACGGACCTTCTCCTCGAAGCGCGACAGCTCGCTGGTGGGGTCGAGCACGTCGATCGACTTGACCGCGTCGGCCACCTTGGCCTGGGCCTCGGCGGTCTTGGCGCGAGCCACGAGCTGGTCGCGCTTGACCTTGAGCTCGTCGAGCTTGACGCGCATCTGCACCAGGCCGACCTTGAGCTTCTCGACCGTCTCGCCCTGCGAGGCGATCATGGGCGCGGCCTGCTTGGCCTCGTTCTCGAACGAGATCTGCTTGGTCAGCGCGAGCTTGGCCAGCTGGTCGAAGCGGTCGGCCTCGCCGGCCTGGCCGCTCGTGCGCAGGGTGTCGGCCCGCTGCGACGCGGCCAGGGCCTTGCCACCCCACTCCTTGGCCGCCGCGACGTCCTCGGCGTGGTCGGACTCCGCGAGCCGCAGGTTGCCGATCGTCTGGGCGACGGCGTCCTCCGCCTCGGCGATCGAGCTCGTGTAGTCGCGCACGAGCTGGTCGAGCATCTTCTGCGGGTCCTCGGCCTTGTCGAGCAGCGAGTTGATGTTCGCGCGCGTGAGCTGGCTGATCCGACCGAGGATGGACTGCTTCTGGGCCATGGTGGGTCCTCTTCGTCCGAGCGAGTGGGGGTGTGTGCCCCGAGTCAAGCGCACAGAGGGCCTGCGCTCAACCGGGAGTGGTGGGCAGGTGCACCGTGAAGGCGGTGTCGCCGGGCCTGCTCCGCACCGTCACGCGTCCGTCGTGGGCCTCGACGATCGCCTTCACGATGGAGGTGCCGAGCCCGGCGCCGCCGGACGCACGGGTGCGCGAGGAGTCGCCGCGCGCGAACCGGTCGAAGACGTGCGGCAGGAGCGACGGGTCGATCCCGGGTCCGTCGTCGCGCACCGTGAGCGCGACGCCGAGCGGGCTGCGGCGCAGCGAGGTCGTGACGGCGCTGCCCTCCGGGGTGTGCCGGGTCGCGTTGGTCAGGAGGTTGGTCACGGCCTGGTGGAGGCGACCCGCGTCACCGGTGACCTCGACGGCGTCGTCGGGGAGCTCCAGGGTCCACCGGCGCCCCGGGTCGACGACCTGCCGGTCGGAGACCGCCTCGAGCACGATCTGGGTCAGGTCCACGCTGGCCCGGTCGAGCGGGCGTCCCGACTCGAGCCGCGCGAGCAGCAGGAGGTCGTTCACGAGCGAGGACATCCGCGTCGACTCCGTCTCGACCTTCGCCAGGGCCTGGCGCACGACCTCGGGGTCCCCGCCCGAGCGGTGCACGAGCTCGGTGTACCCCGCGATCGTGGCCAGCGGGGTCCGCAGCTCGTGAGACGCGTCCGCCACGAAGCGGCGGACCTGCTGCTCGCTCTGGTGGCGGGCCTCGAGCGACTCCTCGACGTGCTCGAGGAGCAGGTTCAGCGCGTCCCCGACCCGCCCGACCTCGGTCGCGGGGTCGGTCAGGTTCCCCGGCACCCGGGGCGTGCCCACCACCGCGCCGCTCGACAGGGGGAGTCGTGAGACCTCGTGCGCGGTGGCTGCGACGTCACGGAGCGGACGGAGCTGTCGGCGCACCAGCACCCGGGCGGCCGCAGCCGCTGCCACGGTGCCGGTCAGGGTGAGCAGACCTGCCCACAGCAGCATGATCGTCAACGTCTCGTCGACGTCGGTGGTGGGCAGGCCGACGACGACGACCGCGCCGTCGTCGCCCCGGACCGCCAGCAGGCGGTACGCGCCCAGCCGGCCGAGGTCGACGGTGCGGGCCACGTCGTCGGTCGGCTGCTCGGCGAGCACCTCGAGCACCGCGTCGGACAGCGTCTCCTGCTGGCCGTCGCCCACGAGGTCGCCGCGTCCGGCGGAGCCACGGAACACGGCCGTCAGCGTGCCTTCGCCCTGACCGACCGCGACGGGGAGGGGTCCGGTCTCCGGGGGACGAGGCCCGCCCGGCAGGCGGTCGAGCTCGCGCGTGGAGCGGTCGAGGCTGTCGTGGAGCTGGGAGTCGAGGCGGTCGGTCAGGTACGACCTCATCGTCAGCGCCGCGAACGCGGACACGCCGATCCCCACGACGGCCACGAGGGCCACCGCGGTGACGATGAGGCGTCCCGTGAGGGTCGCCGGCAGGAGGCGGGGCACGGGCGTCAGGAGGCCGGCTTGAGGACGTACCCGGCACCGCGCTTGGTGTGGATCATGGGCTCGCGGCCGACGTCGACCTTCTTGCGCAGGTACGAGATGTACAGCTCGACCACGTTGGCCTGGCCGCCGAAGTCGTAGTTCCAGACCCGGTCGAGGATCTGGGCCTTGCTGAGCACCCGCTTCGGGTTACGCATCAAGTAGCGCAGGAGCTCGAACTCGGTCGCGGTGAGGGCGATCTCGTCGGCGCCGCGGAACACGTCGTGGCTGTCCTCGTCGAGCGTCAGGTCACCGACCATGAGCACGTGGCTCTCGCGGTGCTCGAGCGCTCCGGAGCGGCGCAGCAGCCCGCGGAGGCGTGCCACGACCTCCTCGAGGCTGAACGGCTTGGTCACGTAGTCGTCACCACCGGCCGTGAGGCCTTGGACGCGGTCCTCGACGGCGTCGCGCGCCGTCAGGAACACGACCGGCACCTCCGGGGCGAACGCGCGGATGCGTCTGAGGACCTCGAGGCCGTCGAAGTCCGGCAGCATCATGTCGAGCACGATCGCGTCGGGCCGGGAGTCGCGAACGGCCTGCACGGCGCTCCGCCCGGTCGCCGCGGTCGAGACGTCCCACCCCTCGAACCGCAGGGCCATCTGGAGCAGCTCGGCGATGTTCGCCTCGTCGTCGACCACGAGGACCCGGACCGGCGAGCCGTCCGGGCGGGTGAGGGCGGGGGGCATGGCCCCAGTGTGGGGCCATGCGCCGGCGGATCGGCTGGCAATGACCTGTGGCGAACCTGTGAGTTCGCCGCCGACCGGCAATGGCGGTGGTTCCCCAGGAGATGGCTGGGCGCAGCACAGGTGGGCGACAGGACCGACGCGCACCGTGGAGCCATGACTGACACCACCACGATCGAGTCCTCCGTCCCGCCGCCTGACCCGGCGTCCGACCCCGCACCGACCGTCGACCCCGCCCCGGCGAGGGAGCGGCGCAGCACCTCGGTGCGGATCGCCGCGGTCGTCGCCGGGATCGCGCTGCTGGCCGGAGTCGGGGCCGGGACCGGGGTGGGTCTCGCGCTCGGCTCGGACGGCACACGGGGCCCCGGCCAGGGCCAGTTCCCGGCACGCGGACCCGAGCAGGGACCCGGACAGGGACCCGGACAGCCGGGTCAGGCGCCCGGTGGCGGCCCGGGTGCGGGTCAGCGCCCGGAGGGCGGGCCACCGGCTGCACCCGACCCGGCCGACGCCCCGGACTCCGACGACCTCGGCTCGGCGGATCCCACGTCCTGACCCCCACCCTTCGACCCCCGCCTCCTGACCCCCGCCTGTCGCTCAAGCGGGCGGTGGCCCGGCGGGCAGCCGTGCGGCTCAGACGGCGCCGGGGAAGCCCTGCTGGCGCCACGCCTCGTACACCGCGATCGAGGCACAGTTCGCGAGGTTCATCGAACGGCGGGACTCGAGCATGGGGATGCGGAGCCGGTCGGTGACGCGGGCGTCGTGCTGGACGTCTTCGGGCAGGCCGGTCGGCTCCGACCCGAACATCAGCACGTCGCCCGGCTCGTAGGCGACGTCGGTGTGGCTGCGGGTGGCCGACGTCGTGAACGCGAAGACCCGTGCCTCGCCCCAGGCGGTGTACGCGGCGTCGAGGGAGTCGTGCACCGTGACGACGGCGAGGTCGTGGTAGTCCAGGCCCGCGCGCCGCAGCTTGCTGTCCTCGAGGTCGAAGAGCGGGGCGACCAGATGCAGGTGGGCGCCGGTCGCTGCGGCCAGGCGGATCGCGCTCCCGGTGTTGCCGGCGATCCGCGGCTCGACGAAGCAGATCTGGAACACGGCTCGCAGACTACTCGGCGCCCCCTACACTCAACGCTCATGGCCGCCCCCACGCGTGTACGCATCTCCCACGTCTTCACCTCGAGCCCGGAGGTCGTGTTCGACGCCCTCGCCGAGCACGAGAACCTCGGACCCGTCTTCGCCGCGAAGATCACGCGCGTCAAGGACGGCGACACCGAGCGCAACGGGGTCGGGTCGACCCGGTCCCTCAAGATCGGGCCGCTCCCGGCGTTCCACGAGACCACCACGGTGGCCGACCGTCCGGCGCTGATCGAGTACAAGATCACGAAGGGCTCGCCGCTCAAGGGGCACTGGGGTCGTCAGGCGCTCACGCCGACCGCTGACGGTGGCACCCGCCTGGACTACACGATCGGCTTCGACGCCGCCGTGCCCGGACTCGCCCCGCTCGTCGGCAAGATCCTGACGGTCGCCGTCGGCAAGGGCCTCGGCAAGCTCGTCCCGTGATCTGACTCTGGTGCCGAAGGCGGGATTCGAACCCGCACACCCTGAGGTACGGCGTCCTAAGCGCCGCGTGTCTGCCTTTCCACCACTTCGGCCGTCACGAGATTCTATGGCTCACGGGCTGCCGCGCGATCGGCGAGGATGTGCACTCCGCGGCTGCGACCCGCAAAGATGGCGGTGAGCCGGTGGCAGTTCGGGCAGAGGAACCGGAGATTCTCGGCGGTGTTGTTGTGGATGTCGCCGTCGATGTGGTCCACCTCGAGCGTGAGATCCTCGCCCATCCACTGCCCAGGGTTCCCGCAGCGATCGCAGCAGTAGGGTCGCCCGGACTCGCGCAGCGCACGACGGAGCATGTGCGCATGAGCACGTCGTTGCGAAGGACCGCGCCGGACCAGGATCTGTTCCGGCGTCAAGCGCGTGTACCTCTGGCCCTTCCCGGGTCGACGGAAGTGCGAGGTGTCGAACCCATGCCTCTTGATGACGCGGCTGAGATGGGTGTGCGCGCCACCGTTGGGCCCCAGGCCGAGCTTGCGAACGACCTCGGCCACGGACGTCGACTCGATCACGAGCGGCTCCAGGAGCTCGCGGGTGTACGTGTACGGACCTCTCATGCCAGGGACGCTAGGAGCGCCTACCGACACCCGTGATGCTTGGCGGCATGGGCTGTGGACAACCTGCCGTGGTCCGGACCGACCCTCAGTCGAGGCCGAGGCCGAGGTCGCGGCGGAGCTTGGCGACGTGGCCCGTGGCCTTGACGTTGTAGGCCGCGTGGCTGATCGTCCCCTCGGGGTCGACCACGAACGTCGAGCGGATCACGCCGTTCACGACCTTGCCGTAGAGCTTCTTCTCGCCGAACGCGCCCCACGCCGTCAGGACCTCCTTCTCGGGGTCCGAGAGAAGCGTGATCGTGAGGCCGTCGTTCTCGCGGAACTTCGCGAGCTTCGCCGGCTTGTCGGGGGAGATGCCGAGGACCTCGTACCCCTCGGACTTCAGCCGATCGATCGAGTCGCTGAAGTCGCAGGCCTGCTTCGTGCAGCCCGGCGTCATCGCCGCGGGGTAGAAGTACACGATGACCGAGGAGCCCCGCAGGTCCGACAGCGTGACGTCCTCGCCGGTGTCGGAAGGCAGGGTGAAGTCGGGGGCGGGGTCGCCGGGCTGCAGTCGCGTCGTCATGACCCCTATCCTTGCCCAGACGGGCAGCCCGCCCCGACCGAGGTGGACAGGAGCGAGACGTGGCGCGTGAGACCGACCAGCTGGTGGCCGAGATCGACGAGGTGCGGGAGCACCTCGCCACCACGATCGACACGTTGATCGATCGAACGAGCCCCAAGTCCATCGCCCGCCGCACGGCCGCGTCCGTGAAGGCGAAGTTCGTCGACGAGAGCGGGTCGCCCCGCTTCGAGACGATCGTGCCGATCGTCGCCGGTGTGGCCGGCATCGTCGCCGCGGCGATCGTGGTGCGCCGCCTGAGCCGGTGACGACCCGGTCGTGATGGCGGCATGAGGCCGCACCCGCTCCTGGCCCTGCGCCGGGTGCCCCGGCCACGGGAGTCCTTCGCCGATCGCTGGGCCACGCTGCGCCGTCGCTGGCGGCTCATGCTGCGCCTCAGCATCTCCACGGCAGCGGCGTACGGCATCGCGACGCACCTGCTGGGTCACCAGCAGGCGTTCTTCGCGCCCATCGCCGCCGTCATCGTCATCATCGCCGGAGCCGGCCAGCGCGGACGCACCACGATCGAGCTGGTCGTCGGCGTCGCGATCGGCGTCTTCGTCGGCGAGCTCCTGATCCTCTCGATCGGCCGCGGCGCGTGGCAGATCGCGCTGGTGGTCGCCCTCACGGTCGCGGTCGCGACGCTCGTCGGCATCAAGGGTCTCGCCCTGACCCAGGCGGCAAACTCCGCCGTGCTGCTGGCGGCCGTCCTCCCGGCCACGGGTGCGGGCAACCCTGCCGTGACCCGCTTCCTCGACTCCCTGGTGGGCGGGGCCTGCGGTCTCGCGATGGTCCTCCTGCTTCCGCGCAACCCCGTCCGCGACATGAACGTCCAGGTGCAGCGCCTCCTCGAGGACGTCGCCGAGGTGCTCGACCGGATCGCCCAGTCGATGCGCACGGGCGACGCGGCGCTGGCCGACATCGCGCTCGGCCAGGCGAGGTCGGCCCAGACCTTGATGGACTCGGTGTCGTCCACCGGGGTCAACGTCGCCGAGATCGCCCGCATGTCGCCCGTCCGTTGGCGCCAGCGCGACGAGCTGCAGCGCTTCGTCGGCTCGGTGCGCGACCTCGACAACGCCCTGCGCGACCTGCGCGTGCTCGCCCGCCGGGTGGCGGCCATGCTCCGCCACGGCGAGGTGGCCCCGGACGACATGCAGCGGGCGATCGAGCGGATGGGCAGTGCCGTGCGGATCTACGCCGACGACCTCGCGACGCACGACAGCTTCGCGGAGGCGCGCGACGAGCTCGTGGGGTCCGCGCGCCTGGCGATCACGTGCCTCCAGGACGAGATGACGATCAACGCCGCGGCGATCGGGGCGCAGGTGCGCTCGCTCGCCGCCGACCTGCTCTCGGCCAGCGGTGTCCCGCGCGACGAGCTCGGCGACCTGCTCGCGTTCGACTGATCGACCGGTCACCCGCGCGTCGGTCTCGACAGGTGGATCCTGGCCGCGCTAGCCTGCTCCCACCAGCACGACGAAGGAGGTGAGCCCCTTGACGAACCACATCACGACGACCGACGCGCACCGCGCCTCGACGAACGACGCCTCTTGCCGCGCGTTCGACGCCGTCCGGTTCCTCGTCGGCTCGCCCTCCGGAGTCGTGCACCTGCCGTAGCCCCATCACGGCACGTCCACTCACCGCTCCGGATCGACGATCCGGAGCGGTTTTCTTTGTCCACTCATCACGAAAGGAGGCGCGCCATGACCATCAACCCCCCATCACGCACCGACGAGACCATGCCCGCACACACCCATCCGACCACCCCTCTCTCCGGCCCAGCTGCCGGCCGATCCACCCGGAAGGAGGTGTCGGACATGGCTCGATTCGGTCGCCAGGCCCGCGTCAAGCGCGCCTGGGACGAGCTCTCGGAGGCGGATCGTCAGGTCCTGCTCAACCAGGCGCGTGAGCGTCGCGCCCAGCAGGCCCAGCGTGACGCGCGGATCAGCGACGCGTACGCCGCGCGCATCAACCGCTAGGCGACGCACGGGCGGCGCCGAGACCCCTGCGGTCTCGGCGCCGTCCGCACGCCGCCTCGTGCGGTCAGGAGACGCGCGAGAGGAAGTCGCGGGTGCGCGGACTGCTGGGAGAGGCGATGACCTGACGGGCGGGACCGCTCTCGACGACCTGGCCGTCGTCCATGACGACGAGCGTGTCGGCGACCTCCCGCGCGAACGCGATCTCGTGGGTCACGACGATCATCGTCATGCCCTCGGCGGCGAGCGTCTGCATCACGGTCAGCACCTCGCCGACGAGCTCGGGGTCCAAGGCGCTGGTCGGCTCGTCGAACAACATGACCCGCGGACGCATCGCGAGCGCCCGGGCGATGGCGACCCGCTGCTGCTGGCCTCCGGAGAGGTGCCGCGGGTAGGCGTCCGCCTTGGCGCCCAGCCCGACCCGGTCCAGGAGCCACCGGGCATGCTCCTCGACCTCGGAGCGGCGTCGCCGCGAGACCCCGACCGGGGCTTCCATCAGGTTCTCCAGCGCGGTCAGGTGCGGGAACAGGTTGAACCGTTGGAAGACCATGCCGATCTGGGCACGTCGCCGCTGCACCTCCCGGTCGGGCAGCTCCTGCAGATGGTCGCCGTGATCGGCGTAGCCGACCATCTGCCCGTCGACCCAGATGCGGCCGGCATCGATCTTCTCGAGGTGGTTGATGCATCGCAGCAGCGTCGACTTGCCGGAGCCTGACGGGCCGATGATGCAGCACACCTCGCCGCCGTCGACGGAGAGATCGACCCCCCGCAGCACCTCGGTGCGGCCGAAGCTCTTGTGGATGCCCTCGGCCAGGACGACGGGCTGGTCGGCGGTCATGGTGCGCTCCTCGGGGTCGGGGCGTGGAATCGGGTCAGGGCGGTGCGGAGGCGGAAGCCGGTCGGGGTGGGCCCGCTCGTGTGCGACCCCCGCGAGAACCGCTTCTCCAGCCGCGCCTGGCCGATCGACAGGATCGTGGTCAGCGCGATGTACCAGAGGCTGGCCGCGATCAGGAGCGGAATGGTCTGGAACGTCTGGGAGTAGATCGTCTGCGTGACGTACAGCAGGTCGGCCACCGCGACGACCGAGACGAGAGACGTCGTCTTCAGCATTCCGATCGTCTCGTTCCCGGTCGGCGGGATGATGACCCGCATCGCCTGGGGCAGGACGATGCGCCGCATGATGCGCGTCCGTGACATGCCCAGCGACTGGGCGGCCTCGTGCTGTCCGTCGTCGACCGACAGCAGCCCGGCCCGGACGATCTCCGACATGTAGGCGCCCTCGTTCAGGCCGAGGGCGAGGAGGGCGGCGGCCGTCGGGGTGATGAGCTCATTGGCGTCCAGGCTCACGAACGGGTCGAGGCCGGGGATGCCGAGGTCGATCGACGGGTACAGCGCCGCCAGGTTGAACCAGAAGATGATCTGGACCAGCACCGGCGTGCCCCGGAAGAACCAGACGTAGAGGTCACCCGCCCGACGCACCAGCCACAGGTCCGACTGGCGCATGACCGCCACCACGATCCCGAGGGTGACACCGATGACCATGCACAGCACGGTCAGGCGCAGGGTCATCAGTGCACCCTCGGCGAGCTGCCGCGAGAAGACGTAGTCCCACGCGACCGACCACTCGAACCGGGGGTTGGTCGCCAGCGACCGGACCAGGAGGGCGGCGAGCACCAGGACGATGACCGCCGCCCCCCAGCGCCACGGCCGTCGCAGAGGACGGACGGGCACCGGGGTCAGCGCACTCACGGGGCGGGGCTCCATGGCTCAGGAGGTCCCGGCGTCGATCGTGGCCTCGTCCAGGGAGTTCTCGGTGACGCCGTACGACTCCAGGATCGTCGCGTAGGTCCCGTCGTCCATGAGCTTCTGGAGCGCGGCCTGGAAGGCCGAGGCGAGCTGGTCGTCATCGCGCGGGAAGGCGATGCCCAGAAGACCGACGTCGAGGTTGAAGGGGATCTCGAACTCGTCGTCCGTGGTCTCGACGAGGTAGCCCGCCGAGGGGGACGGGATCACGGCCACCTCGACCCGGGCGCTGCGCAGGGCGGTCACCAGGTCGTCCTGACCCGTGAACTGCGACAGGTCCATCGGCGCCGATGCCGGGCACTCCGGCGCGACCTGGGTCTCGAGGAACGTCACGATCGACGTGCCCGACTGGGCGCCGACCGTGAGTCCGCACAGGTCCGCGAGCTCCGCCGGCTGTGCGGACGAGCCATTCGTGACCATGAAGGAGCCGCCGGTCGTGAGGTAGTCGACGAACGTCACCTCCGCCTGGCGCTCGGGGGTGTCCGACATCCCCGTGAGGGCGAGGTCGTACTTGCCGGCCTTGAGCGAGGGGATCATCGTGTCGAACGTGACCGCGTTGAAGTTCAGCTGCAGCCCCAGCAGGTCGCCGATGGCCTTGCCCAGGTCCGCGTCCAGGCCGATCACGGTCTTGCCATCGGTGTCGTAGAACTCGAACGGCGGGTAGGGCACGTCCGAGGCGACCTCGAGAACACCCTTCTCCCGCACGTCGGCTGGGAGCATCGCGCGCAGCTCCTCGTCGATCTTGCTCGAGTCGATCGTCGGTGCCTCGTCGCTGGCGCCGCCGCAGGCGCTGAGCAGGCAGGCCGTGAGGCCTGCGGTGAGCCCGAGGGCGAGCCGGTGGGTGGTCTTCATGAGGATTCCTTCTTTCGGGGGGCGGAACTGCTGGGTCAGCTGTGGGGGGTGAGGTGTTGTCCGCGTCGACGACCGAGCCACTGCCCGTCGGCGACGCTGGTGCGGCCGTTCTGCATGACCCACGCGATCCCGGTCGGGGGGAGCGTCGGTCGGTCGTAGGTCGCGCGGTCGGCGATCGTGTCCGGGTCGAACGCGACGAGGTCGGCGACGGCGCCACGACGGATCGTCCCGCGGTCGCGCAGACGGTAGCTGTGCGCGGGCAGACCGGTGATCCGGTGGATCGCCGTCTCCAGATCCAGCACGCCGCGCTCGCGGACGTAGCGACCCAGGAGGCGTGGGAACGTGCCGTGGAGACGGGGATGGGGCCGCGCACCAGCCGTCACGGGGAGCCCGTCGGACGCCACGACGGTGTGCGGGTGGCGGAGCACGTGCTCGACGTCGTCCTCGCTCATCGAGTGCTCCACCATGCTCGCGCGCCCGGACTCGCGGCGGACGATCATGACGAGCACGTCGAAGGGGTCCATGCCCTCGCGGTCGGCGATCGCGGCGAGGCTCTCGCCCTCGTCGACGCCCGAGGCCGTGCCCGCGAGCACGACGCCGTCCCAGCCGGCGCTCGCGACCGGGTTCTCCCACAGGTGCGGTGGCGCGGACTCCACGTCGGTGCGCAGGCGCGCGACCATCCCGGCATCGCCGAGGCGGGCCAGCAGGGCCATGGTTCCGCCGGCGAGCGCCCACGGGGGCAGGCAGGCCGTGAGGGCCGTGGAGGCCGCCGTGTACGGGTAGACGTCCTGTCCGATCAGGCGACCGTCCGCACGGGCCCGGTCGAGCCGGCGCAACGCCGTCGCGGTGCTTCCGTGGTTGCGTCGTCCTGTGGCCTTGAGGTGCGAGATCTGCACGTGGGCGTCGGTCGTCGCCGTCGTGCGCAGCGTCTCCTCGATCGACTCCATGAGCTGGTCGGACTCGTTGCGCAGGTGGGTCGCGTACACGTGCTCGGCGCCCAGCACCTCCACGAGTGCCTGCAGCTCGCTCTCCGGCGCGAAGACCCCGGGGGCGTACACCAGCCCGGAGGAGAGTCCGAAGGCTCCCGACTCGAGGCCGGCCGCGAGGGCCAGGCACATGGCCGTCCGCTGGTGGTCGTCGATCGCCTGGGTGGCGTGGCCCCCGACCAGCTCACGCAAGGTGCCGTGACCCACCAGCATCCCGACGTGCGTGACGTGGCGGTCCCGCCCGGCCTCGACGAGCTCCGTGACGCTCTGCCACGAGGGTCGTGTCCCGTCGGCGACCAGACGGTCGGCGGTCGGGTGCGACGTCGCTGCACCGAGCGGTGCCAACGAAGCTCCGCAGTTGCCGACGATTTCGCTCGTCACGCCCTGCAGGATCTTCGACACGTCGCCGGCCAGGAGGAAGGAGCCGTCCGCGTGGGAGTGGATGTCGATGAATCCTGGAGCGACCACGAGCCCGGACGCGTCCACGTGGCGGGCCTCCACGCCGGCGAGCCCGCCCGGGTCGACGACGGCGTCGATCCGGTCGTCGACGAGCAGGAGATCGGCCCGGCGGCGCGCCGCGCCGGTGCCGTCGACCACGACGCCACCGCTCACGACCGTCCGCCGCGTCATGCGGGCGCCCCGACCAGCTCCACGACGGACGTGGACAGATCGGCCAGGACGGTCTCGTCGACCTCGAGCCCGGTGCCGGCGCCCGTCGGTACCGCGATCTGGCCGTCGCGCAGCACGAGCTCCTCGGTCAGGTCCTGGCGGTAGTAGCGACGGCTTGCCGACACGTCACCCACAAGGGTGAATCCTGGCAGTGCGGCGAGTGCGAGGTTGGCCGAACGGCCGATCCCGGTCTCCAGCATGCCGCCGCACCACACCGGTACTCCGTGCGCGACCGCGAGGTCGTGGATGCGCACGGCCTCCAGGTACCCGCCGACGCGGGACGGCTTGACGTTGACGACCTGGCACGCACCGAGCGCCAGCGCGGTCTGCAGGTCGTGAGTCGATCCGATGCTCTCGTCGAGGCACACCGGGGTCGACCAGAGGTCGGCGGCTCGGGCATGGGTGACCAGATCGTCCTCGCCGAAGGGTTGCTCGACCAGCAGCAGGGCGAAGTCGTCGAGGCGCGCGAGGTGCGCGAGATCTCCTGCGGTGTAGGCCGCGTTGGCGTCGACCTGGAGCGGGACGTCACCGAAGGCCCGGCAGACGGCCGCGACGGGCGCGAGGTCCCAGCCCGGCTCGATCTTGAGCTTGATCCGCTGGTAGCCGGCGGCCAGGTACCCCTCGACCTCGGTCAACAGGGCCGGGAGGTCGTCGGCGATCCCGACGGAGACCCCCGCGGGCACGTGGGTGCGGGTGGCGCCGAGCCGTTCGCCGAAGGACTGCCCCTGGGCCCGGCACTCCGCGTCGAGGACGGCGGTCTCGAGCACGTGCTTGGCCATGGGGTGTCCGGTCACGGCCGCGAGAGCCGTGCCGACGTGCGCCGCGTCCAGGTCGGGCCACGCGAGCAGCCGAGGCAGCAGGTGGTCGCGCAGCACGAGCGAGGCGCCGGTCAGGAACTCGGCGCTGTACAGCGGCTCGGGATCCGCGGCGCACTCGGCCCAGCCGACGCCAGTCTCGGTCTCGAGCCTCAGCACGAGCAGCTGTCGCGTGGTCGACGTCCCGAAGGACGTCCGGAACGGCCGCACGAGGGGGAGCTCGACCAGGTGGAGCCGCACCGACAGGATCGTCATCAGGCGGTCCGGCCCTCGAGCACGAACCAGCCGTCGGCGCTCAGGCCCGCGACGGCCTGACGGCGTGCGGCAGGCGCCAGGTGGGTGCGTGCCGTCTGCGTCCACCGGGCGGCCTCGGTCCGGGAGGACCCGCGCAGCGCCACGATGTCGTCCGGGACGCGGATCCAGGTGTGCTCGTGATCGGTCACGACCGCGGGCTCGTCGTCGGGGCCTGTCTCGACGACCTCGACGCGCGGGCCCGGTCCGACCGGGAGGCCGAGGACGCCCGTCGTGATCGGCCAGTCGACGACCAGACGATCGGTCGGTGCTCCGGCGTTGAAGGCATCCGTCAGCGGTCCGAAGAAGTCGGGCTCGTATCCCACGACCCGCGCGCCGAGCGTCCGGAGGTTGAACCGGGCGTTGTGGCGCACCAAGGGGTCGAAGGTCCAGCGGATGTGGTCATAGCCCAGGCGGGCCGCGCTCGAGCGTTGGTGGAGCTTGATCCGACGACCGATGCCCTGACCGGCGTGCTCCGCCGCGACGCCCGTGAGGATCGAGTACAGGACGCCCGGTTCGCCGGCGGGGACCGCGACGGACGCCGCCACGGCCACGTCCTCGACGACGGCGGCGCAGACGTGCCCGCCCAGGTGCTGGAACGCGCGGAGCAGGTCGAGCGTCACGGGCGGGTGGCCACCCGGGGCGTCCCACACCGAGTGCAGCACCCGTTCGACGTCGCGGAGGTCGTCGAGCGAGTCGACATCGATGATCTGCACCCCGCCATCGTGGGTCGGCGGACGTGCGCCTGTCTTGGTCGAGAACTCCAAAGATCAGTCAAAGATCCAGTGGAGATGCACCATCCGCAGGTACGGTCGGCGCATGCTGACCCGCGAGGACCTGACCGCCGGCGAGCTCGCAGAGCGCCTCACCCCTGCCGGAATCAGGCTCCTCGCAGGGCCGGCCGGCACCGTCGTGCGCTCGGCGACGTGCACCGTCCACGACCCGCTCGACGCCCTCCCGCCGGGAGCCGCCGGGGTTCTGCTGGGTGTCGGTGTGCCGGAGGCGCAGGCCGAGGAGCTCCTGCGAGACGCGGGTGCCTGCGGGTTCGACGCGGTCGTGCTGCGACGGGAGCAGCTCACCGAGCCGGAGACCCGCGTCGCGGCTGAGGCCGGCATCGCGGTGCTGGGTGCCCACCCGGAGATGGCGTGGCTCCAGGTGGAGCGCGTCGTGTCCTCGGTGCTCACGGGATCGGCGCGATCCGGCGACGGAGGCCCCGCGACCGATCTCTTCGACTTCGCCAACTCCGTGGCGGCGATCGTCGGTGGAGCCGTCAGCATCGAGGACCTCGGACAGCGCGTCCTCGCGTACTCCACGGTCGAGGGCCAGGTGATCGACGAGGACCGCCGGGTCTCGATCCTGGGCCGGCAGGTCCCGGTGCTGCCGGAGAACGACGCTCAGTACGCCGCCGTCCTGGCGGGCGACGGGCCCGTGCACATCGAGGGAGTGGGCGTCGCCCTGGACCGCCTCGCCGTCGCGATCCGGCTGGGGCAGGAGGTCCTGGGCACGATCTGGATCGTCGACGCGGACGGCAGTCTCGACCGGGAGGCCGGGTCCATGCTCCAGCGAGCTGCGGAGCTGGCCGCCGTGCAGCTGCTGCAGGTCCGTACCGCGGCAGCCTTCGAGTCCGAGCGGAGGTCCTCGCTCGTGCGGACCGTGATTCGCGGCGGTGCCGAGGCGCGAGTCGCGACGCAGCGCCTCGGCCTGTCCGTGGCGGGGCCGTTCGTCGTCCTGACGTTCGTGGGCGAGATCGCCCCGGGTGTCGACGACGAGGCACGTCCCGACGTCCCACGCCTCAGGTGGCAGCGGTTCCTGACCATGGTCCAGGGCTACGCCACGGGGTGGATCCCCGCGGCGGGGGTCGACGTGGACGGGGGAGCGGTGTACGTCCTGCTGCACGGGCAGGATGCGCGCGACGCCGGTCGCACGGTGGAGGTGGCCGAGGTGCTCGTCGCTCGCGCCGCTGCCTGGGAGCTCGGGGTCCGGGCCGGGATCGGCTCGGTCGTCGAGAGCCCGGAGCAGGTCCGCGAGTCGCGCCTGGAGGCCGACGCGCTCGGACAGGTCGCCGACGAGGAGCGGGGCACGGCGGTGCTCAGCGCCGACCGCGACCACGGCGTCCTGGCGCTGTGGTGGCTGCGGCGCGCCGTGACGGACCGGCCGGGGGTGCTGTCGCCGAGCGTCGTGCGGCTGTGGGAGCACGACGCCCGGCACGCGACGGACTTCGTCGGCACGTGGGCCGTCTGGTTCGCCCACGGCATGGACACGGCACGATCGGCGGCAGCCCTCTCGATCCACCCCAACACCCTGCGGTACCGCCTGCGGCGCGCAGCAGAGATCAGCGGTCTGACGGGGCGACCCGACGACCTGCTCGTCGCCTGGCTGACGGTGCGTCTCGCGGGCCAGGGTGGCAGTGAGGGCTCGCTGGCCCTCGGGGCCCGCGCGCGGGGCTGACTCAGGGACGCTTGACGATCTTGACGATCTGGCCCGTGGCGATGACCTGGCCGTCGCACTCGACCTGGCCCGACAGGAAGGCGTGGCCTCCGCCGAGCCGGTCGATGCGGGCGGAGGTCGTCACGGTGCTCCCCACGCGGGCGGCCGCCACGAGGGACACCGACGAGCTGATGGTGGCGGCGAAGGCCCCCGAGGGAAGCTCCGACGCCAGCAGGAGGTAGGCCGAGACGTCGATCAGCAGGCCGTGGAGGCCGCCGTGCAGCACGCCGGACGAGGCGGCGTTGTCGGGGCCGACCTCGACCTCGAGCCCGGCCGTCGGGTCCTCCGGGTCCCGCAGCCGGATCCCCAGCGTCTGGTGCAACGGGGTGGAGAGCACGGTGTCGAGGACCTCGTCGAGGAGGCGGGTCGAAGTCATGGCCCACATCGTCGCAGTCCCGTCGTCGATTTCGGTCACCGGTCGGTGGCAACGTGACCCCCATGGGACGCACCGTGCAGATCACGTTCGACGCCGCCGATCCCGCGCGGCTCGCCAGCTTCTGGGCCGCGGCCCTCGGGTACGAGCTCCAGGCGCCGCCGCCGGGGTTCGACACCTGGGTCGAGGCGCTCACGGCCTTCGGGGTGCCGCCCGAGCTGCACAACTCACGGTCCGCCCTCCTCGACCCGGAGGGTGCCGGGCCGCGTGTCTTCTTCCAGCAGGTGCTCGATGCGAAGGCCGGCAAGAACCGGTTGCACCTCGACATCCGGGTCGCGCCCGGTCTCGCCGGTGACGAGCGCATGGCGGCGCTGGAGGCCGAGTGCGAGCGGCTCACCGCTCTGGGTGCCACGCGTCTGTACCGCGTCGAGCCCGACGGTCGCCTGGAGACCGGGTTCGTCACGATGGCCGATCCCGAGGGCAACGAGTTCTGCCTCGACTGAACGCGGGTCCGCGTCAGGGCAGCAGCAGGAGCTTGCCGGTCGTGCGGCGACCCTCGAGGTCGACGTGCGCCGTCGCGGCGTCCGCCAGGGGGTAGGTGCCGCCGATGCGCACGTCGAGCTCACCCGAGGCCACGGCCGCGAACACGTCGGCGGCCCTCCACTCGAGCTCGTCGCGCTCCGCGATGAAGTCGGCCAGCGAGGGCCGCGTCAGCACGAGCGATCCCTTCGTGTTGAGGGCACGGGGGTCGACCGGGGGCACCGGTCCGCTCGCGGCGCCGAAGAGCACGAACGTCCCTCGCCGCTGCAGGGCGTCGAGTCCCTCGTCGAAGGTCGAGGCGCCGACACCGTCGAGCACCGCGCGGACACCGCGGCCGTCGGTCAGGTCGCGCGCCGCGGCGCCGAACCCCTCGTAGTCGAGCACCTCGGCCGCGCCAGCGCCGCGCGAGAGCTCCTTCTTCTCCGACGAGCCGGCCGTGGTCAGCACCCGCACCCCCTCGCGCACCAGGAGCTGGGTGAGCAGCAGGCCCACACCGCCTGCGCCGGCGTGCAGCAGCACCGTGTCGCCCTCGACGAACGGGACGATGGAGTGCACGAGGTAGTGCGCCGTCATTCCCTGGAGCATGAGCGCGGCCGCGGTGGTCGGATCGACCCCGTCCGGGACGACCACGGCCTGCGACGCGGGGACGATCGCGTGCTCGGCGTAGGAGCCGGAGCCGTGGCCCCAGGCGATGACGTCGCCCTCGCGCACCCCGTCGACGTCGGCGCCGGCCTTCATGACCCGGCCGGCACCCTCCTTGCCGAGGGTGAACGGAAGTGGCGTCGCGTAGGCGCCCGAGCGCTGGTAGGTGTCGATGAAGTTGACCCCTGCGGCGAGCACCTCCACGAGCAGCTCGCCGGGACCCGGATCCGGCACGGCGATCTCCTCGAGGCGCAGCTCCTCGGGTCCGCCATGGGATCGGATGACGATGGCACGGGTCATGCCCGCAACCCTACGCACGCATGGTGGGCCCGGAGCGGGGTGTCGAGACGGCCCGATGCCCGCCAGCGCGGCAGAATGGTGGACAGACCCGGCAGGGATGCCGGGCCCTGGGCGGCGAAATCGAAACGGGATGCCGGGCCCTGGGCGGCGAGATGAGCACGGGCGAGATGAGCACGGGCGAGATCAACACGGAGGTGTGGCATGACGCTGTACCGCGACTCCGCCGTCGTGCTCCGCACCCACAAGCTCGGCGAGGCCGATCGCATCGTCACGATGCTCAGCCGGCAGCACGGCCAGGTGCGCGCGGTCGCCAAGGGCGTCCGCAAGACCACGAGCCGTCTGGGCGGCCGTCTGGAGCCGTTCATGCACGTCGACCTGCAGTTCGCGGTCGGCCGCACGCTCGACATCGTCACCCAGGTGCAGACGCTCGACCCGTTCTCGCTGTCGCTCGGGGGCGACTACGGCGCGTACACCGCGGGCACCGTGATGCTCGAGACCGCCGAGCGGGTCGTGCCCGAGGACTCCGAGGCGTCGCTGCCGCAGTACCAGCTGCTCGTCGGTGCGCTCCGGGCCCTCAGCGAGCGCCGGCAGCCGGCCGGGCAGCTCCTCGACTCCTACCAGCTCCGCGCGCTCGCGATCGCGGGGTACGCGCCCAGCTTCGGGCTGTGTGCGCGGTGCGGCACGCCAGGACCGCACCGCAACTTCCACGCCGCGTCGGGCGGGATCCTGTGCGACCGCTGCCGCGTGCCCGGGTCGTCGGCGCCGAGCGCGCCCACCGTGGCCCTGCTCGGTGCGTTGCTCACGGGCGACTGGGAGTCGGTCGCCACCGCCGACGACCGCTCGTTGCGCGAGGCCACGGGCATCGTCAACGCCTACGTCGCCTGGCACCTCGAGCGTTCCCTGCGCTCGCTCGCGCACGTCGATCGGTAGGTTCGACGCGATGTCCACGCGCCCGGTCCGCCCGCCACGTCCGCACCCGTCCGGGGTGCGGGCTCCCGACCTGCCCCTGGACCAGGTGCCGAGGCACGTCGGCATCGTCATGGATGGCAACGGCCGCTGGGCCAAGGAGCGGGGCCTGCCGCGGACCGCAGGGCACGAGATGGGGGAGGCGGCCCTGTTCGACGTCGTCGAGGGTGCCGTCGAGCTGGGCATCGAGGCCGTGTCGGCCTATGCGTTCTCGACCGAGAACTGGAAGCGCTCACCCGACGAGGTGCGATTCCTGATGGGCTTCAACCGTGACGTCATCCGGCGTCGTCGCGACGAGATGCACGAGATGGGCGTGCGCGTCCGCTGGGCCGGGCGGCGGCCCCGCCTGTGGCGCTCGGTCATCAAGGAGCTCGAGGCGGCCGAGGAGCTCACCCGGCGCAACACCGTGTGCACGCTCACGATGTGCGTCAACTATGGCGGACGGGCCGAGATCGTCGACGCGGCGGCGGCGCTCGCGCGCGACGCCGTCGCCGGCAAGGTCAACCCCGACCGCATCGACGAGCGCACGTTCGCGCGCTACCTCGACGAGCCGTGGATGCCCGACGTCGACCTGTTCTGGCGCACCTCGGGCGAGCAGCGCACGAGCAACTTCCTGCTCTGGCAGTCGGCCTACGCCGAGATGGTCTTCAGCGACATCGCGTGGCCCGACGTCGACCGGCGCGCACTCTTCGCCGCGGTCGAGGAGTACGCGCGCCGCAACCGCCGGTACGGGTCGGCCTGATCGTCCGTCCCCGCCCCGCCGGCTGGTGGGAGGGCGTCAGGCCTCGAACAGCCCCTGCGCGATGTGCTCGCCCTTGCGGACGCCCGGCGGAACGGCGTAGAGCGCCGAGCCGACGTGCCGGATGTACTCGTTGAGCGCGTCGGTCTTCAACGAGGTCTGCACCTGCACGAACTGGGCCGGATCACGCTGGAAGGACAGGAAGAACAGCCCGGCGGTGATCTGGCCCAGGTCGTTGTTGCCGTCGACGTAGTTGTACCCGCGCCGCAGCAGGCGCACCCCGTCGTTCATGTCGGGGTGGGCGAGGCGCACGTGCGAGGCCGACGGCATGGCGAAGTCGCCGGTCGAGGACGGCATCGCGAAGTCGGGTTCGGTCATCTCGGTGCCACCGGAGAGCGGAGCGCCCTCACCCTTGGTGCGCCCCACCACCAGCTCCTGCTCCTGGAGGCGTGTGCGGTCCCAGCTCTCGATCGTCATCTGGATCGTGCGGGCCACGAGGTAGCTGCCGCCGGCCATCCAGCCGTCGTCGGCCCACACCCAGCGGTCGAGCGCCTCGGCGTCGTCGGACAGGACGTTGGCCGTGCCGTCCTTGAAGCCGAAGAGGTTCCGCGGTGTCTGCTGACCCGCGCTGGTGCGTGAGGTGCGGCCGTACCCGAGGCGGGTCCAGCGCACCTGGGCGCGCCCGAACGCGATGCGGCTCAGGTTGCGGATCGCGTGCACCACGACCTGGGGGTCGTCGGCGCACGCCTGGATGCAGAGGTCGCCGTCGCTGATGGAGTCCTCGAGGAGGTCGAACGCGAACGAGGGGAGTGGCGTGAGCGCCTCGGGTCGCTTCGCCGCGATGCCGAACGGATCGCCGTCCCGGTCGAACAGCGACGCTCCGAGGCCGAAGGTGAGGGTGAGGTTGTGCGGACCGAGCCCGAGCGCCTCCCCGGTGTCGTCCGGGGGAGCGAGCGGCGAGCCGTCGGTGGCACCCGTCTCGCCGACCTCCTGGCCCGCGGTGAGCTGCGCTGCTGCTGCGGTCCAGTCATGCAGCAGCGAGACGAGCTCCTCGCGACCGGCACCGGCGGTCATGTCGAGGCTCGCGAAGTAGAGGTGCTGCTGCACCTCGGTCGTGATGCCGGCCTGGTGCTCGCCGTGGAAGTCGTGCGTCCCGCGGCTGGGGTCGGCGGCGTCGGCCGACGTCGCGCGGGCCGTGCCGAAGCCCACCGCCGTGCCCGCCGCTGCGACCGCGGCCAGGCCGAGGACGCCCCGGCGCGAGACGCCGCGGGGCGGGGGCCCCTGCGGCGGCGTGGACTCGTTCATCGGGTCACGCGCCGGGATCGACGCCGAGGACCGTGAACGTGAGCTTCGACAGGGGCTCGCTCAGGGCGTTGAGCTGCGCGCCCAGGGCGTTTCGAGCGGCCTGGTCGACCGTCTCGTACGAGACGAAGCCGGCGTCGTAGCTGCCGTAGGTCGCGAGCAGCGCCACCATGTCGGCGAACTTCTCGTCGAGCTCGGTCACGAGCTCCTCGCCGTCGGCGCCGTTCGCGGCGGCGATGTCCCGCACGCTCTCGTACGCGACCTGGGCGCCCTCGACGTTCGCCAGGAAGTCGTACAGGTCGGTGTGCGCGAACTCGTTCTCCTCGCCGGGCAGCTTGCCGTCCGGCGCGGCGATCTCGTCGAGCAGGCCGATCGCCCCGTTCGTGATGTCGTCGACGCTCAGCTCGAAGTCGTCGGCGTGGACCTCGTCGTACAGGGACTGGATGTCGGCGTCGAGCTGGTCGGCCACGGCCGCGCGGCCGGCCGCGTCGAGCGGCTGGATGTCCTCGTCGGGGTAGTTGCCGCGGGCCTCGTCGATCCAGAGGTCCATCTCGATGCGGTGGAAGCCGGTGAACGGCAGGCCCTCGGCCTCGGCGCCGGGCTTGCGGTAGTCGATCTTGGGATCGAGGTCGCCGAAGTTGCTGGCGGTGGGCTCGACGCGCTCGTAGTTGATGCGGGCCAGGGGGAACTGGCGGCGCGCCTCGTCGTCGTTGCCGGCCCGGTAGGCGTCGGTGAATGCCTGGGTACCCGTGACGAGCTCGGCGACCTGGGACTTCGTGTAGGCCGTGTAGCTCGCGACGGCGTCGTCGATCGCGGCCTGGTCGTCGGCGGAGACCTCGACGTCGTCGCCGGTCACGCTGAACGCGGACTGGCCGACGCCCTCGCCGACCATGCCGGGCTTGCAGACCGTGAAGTAGTCGCCCGGCTGGAGCTGGACCGTCAGGTCGCGGCTGGCACCGGCGGCGATGTTCTCGACCTCACCCACGATGCGCAGACCGTCGTCGGCGAGCACGTAGAACTCGGTGACGTCGTCGCCGGTGTTCTCGACCTCGAACCGCACGGGTCCGCTCGTGGCGGTGGCCGACTCGACCGCGCAGTCGTCGGCGGTGCTGGTGACGGCGATCGCCGACGCGGCGGACGCGTTGTTCTCGACGCAGCCGCTGAGGACGAGGGCGCCGGCCAGGGCCAGCGGTGCGGCCCAGCGCAGGGAGTGGTGGTTCATCAGGCGGAGGCTCCTTCGGGAACGGGGGAGGGTGCCGGCGAGCGGCGACGGGTGGTGCGCAGGAAGAGGGTCATGACGACGACGAGGTAGACGGCCCAGACCAGGACCTCGAGGACCGTCATCTCGGGGCTGAAGCCGATCGTGCCCTTGAGGATGGCCGCGGGCAGACCGGACGGGTCGATCACGTCGGGGATGCGGAAGAGCCAGGCGGAGTCGCCGTAGAGGCTCGAGAGGAGGCCGCCCGCGCCCTCCGGCGCCGGCTCGAACGGTCCGGGCAGGAACCGGGCCTCCTGGAGGTCGTGCACCGCGTAGGCCAGCACGCCCGCAGCGACGACGACCAGCAGCCCGCCGGTCCACTGGAAGAAGCGGGCCAGGTCGATGCGCACGATGCCGCGGTGGATCAGGGCGCCCAGGGCGACCGCGGTGGCGAGGCCGAGCATCGCGCCGAGCCACGGCGACTCGCCGTCGCCGGAGGAACGGACGGCACTCCAGAGGAACAGGGCGGTCTCGATGCCCTCACGAGCGACGGCCAGGAACCCCACGAGCACGAGGCTCCATGCGGCGCCGGTGAGGGCGCGGTCGACCTCGCCCTCCAGATGGCCCTTGAGGTGACGCGCCGTCCTGGCCATCCAGAACACCATCCAGGTCACGAAGCCGACGGCGATGATCGACATCGTGCCGCCGATCAGCTCCTGCGCCTGGAAGGAGAGCCCGTAGGTGCCGAAGGTGAGGATCGCGCCGACGGCGAGCGACAGCAGGACCGCGGCGGCGACGCCGAGCCAGATCCGGGGACGGACATCGGATCGACCGACCTTGCGCACGTAGGCGAGCAGGATGCCGACGACGAGTGCGGCCTCCAGGCCCTCGCGCAGTCCGATGATGAACGTGCCGACCACGATGCTCCGTCCGTTGCCTTCTCACGGTGATTGCTCAGGGTAGGCTCACCTGAGCACCGGAGCACGGTAACACCGCTGCTGCTCGCGTGAAACTCCTGCGGCCCGGGAGCGGGGCCGAATCGGTCACACCGCCGTCCTCGTCGGCTCTCGGCCGCCGATCCGCCCTGCTGCCCCCGCCGCTAGGCTCGAACTCGTGCGTATCGCCAGATTTGCCGCAGACGATGATCCCCGGTTCGGCGTCGTGGGAGAGGAGGACGGCACTCCCACGCTCGCGGTGCTCAAGGGCGACCCGCTCTACGCCGGCATCGAGCTGACGGGCGAGAAGGTCCCGCTCGACGACGTCCGCCTGCTGGCGCCGGTCATCCCGCGCAGCAAGGTCCTCGGGATCGGACGCAACTACGCCGCGCACGCGGCCGAGCTCGGCCACGACGTCCCGTCGGAGCCGCTGGTCTTCCTCAAGCCCAACACCAGCGTCGTGGGCCCGGGCGACCCGATCGTCTACCCGCGCGCGACCAAGGATCTCCACTTCGAGGGCGAGCTCGCCGTCGTCATCGGGCGCATCTGCCGCGACGTTCCCGCCGCCGATGCCGCCAAGGTCGTCTTCGGCTACACCGTCGCCAACGACGTGACGGCCCGCGACCTGCAGAAGTCCGACGGCCAGTGGGCCCGCGCGAAGGGCTACGACACGTTCTGCCCGCTCGGCCCCTGGATCGAGACCAACCTCGACACCAGCAACCTGCGGGTCCGCACGACCCTGAACGGCGAGACCCAGCAGGACGGCACGACGGCCGACATGGTCTTCGACGTCCCCGCGATCATCGCCCACGTCTCGAGCTTCATGACGCTGCTGCCCGGCGACGTCATCCTCACGGGCACGCCGGAGGGCGTCGGGCCGATGCAGGTCGGCGACTCCGTCAGCATCACCGTCGCCGGCATCGGCACCCTCGTCAACCAGGTGGTCTCGCATGACTGACACCGTCCCCGCCACCGCCCCGAGCAAGCCGGTGGTTGCGCGCTTCTGCCCCTCGCCCACGGGCAACCCGCACGTCGGCATGGCCCGCACCGCGCTGTTCAGCTGGGCGTTCGCGCGCCACCACGGCGGCACGTTCGTCTTCCGCATCGAGGACACCGACGCGAGTCGCGACAACCAGGAGTCGTACGACCTCCTGGTCGACGTCATGCGCTGGCTCGGTCTCGACTGGGACGAGGGCGTCGAGGTCGGTGGCGACAACGGCCCGTACCGCCAGAGCGAGCGCATGGACGTCTACGCCGACGTCGCGCAGCGCCTGCTCGACGCCGGCCTGGCCTACAGGGCCTACGACACCGCCGAGGAGCTCGAGGAGCGCCGCGACGCCGCGCGCGCCGAGGGGCGCCCCAGCGGCTACGACGGCCTGCACCGCGACCTGACGCCTGAGCAGCAGGCGGCGTACGAGGCCGAGGGCCGCAAGCCGGTCATCCGCTTCAAGATGCCCGCCAAGGACTGGACCTTCGACGACCTCGTGCGCGGTCCGATCACGTTCGGCGCCGACAACGTGCAGGACTTCGTCATCGTGCGTGCCAACGGCCAGCCCCTGTACACGCTGACCAACCCCACCGACGACGCGATGATGGGCATCACCCACGTGCTGCGCGGTGAGGACATCCTGTCGTCGACCCCGCGTCAGATCGCGCTCTACGAGGCCTTCGCGGAGATCGGCGTCGGCGACGGCTCCACCCCGCGCTTCGGCCACCTGCCGTACGTCATGGGCCAGGGCAATCGCAAGCTGTCCAAGCGTGATCCGGAGTCGAACCTGCTCGGCTACCGCGAGCAGGGCTTCCTGCCCGAGGGCCTGCTGAACTACCTCGCGCTGCTCGGCTGGTCGCTGCCGGCGGTCGACGGCGTCGAGCGCGACGTCTTCAGCCTGGCCGATCTCGTCGAGGCCTTCGACGTCTCGCGGGTCAACCCCAACCCGGCACGCTTCGACCTGGCCAAGTGCGAGGCGATCAACGGCGACCACATCCGTCTGCTGCCGGTCGAGGAGGTCGCGGAGCGCCTGCTGCCGTACCTGCAGACCGCGGGTCTGATCGGCACGCCGGCCGACGACGCTCAGGTCGCCCTGCTCGCCGCGGCCACGCCCCTCGTGCACGAGCGGATCGCCAAGCTCACCGAGGCCGTCGACATGCTCCGGTTCCTGTTCGTCGACGACGACGACTTCGTGGTCGACGAGGCCGACGCCGCCAAGAACCTCGACGAGAAGGGCCAGGCCACGGCGCGCGCCGCCCGCGACGCGCTGGCCGAGCTGCAGACCTGGGACACCGAGTCGATCGAGGCGGCGCTGCGCGCGTCGCTCGTCGACGGCCTGGGCCTCAAGCCGCGCCTGGCCTTCGGCCCGGTCCGGGTCGCCGTGACCGGCAGCCGCATCTCGCCGCCGCTCTTCGAGTCGCTCGAGCTCCTCGGGCGGTCCCGCACGCTGGCCCGTCTCTCCGCAGCCCTGTGAGGGGCGCGCGGTGAGCGCCTTCGTGCACCGCCTGCGGGTCCGCTACCAGGAGTGCGACCCGCAGGGCATCGTCTTCAACGCGAACTACGTGGCCTACGTCGACGTCGCCCTCACCGAGCTCTGGCGAGGAGCCTTCGGCAGCTACGACCAAGTCGTCGCCGAGCACGGGATCGACCTCGTCGTCGGCTCACTCACGATCGACTTCCGGTCGTCGGCGCGTCCGGACGACCTGATCGACATCGGCCTGAGCCTGACCGCGATCGGCACGACCTCGATGACGTGGGCGATCGAGATCCGACGCGACGACGAGCTCCTCGTCGAGGGATCGATCCGCCACGTGTGCGTCGGGGCCACCTCGATGGGCAAGGTGCCGGTCCCGGATCGGGTTCGCGCCGTGTTGACCGGGGCGTACGGCGATCGGGCGTGACCGGTTTGGGTGCCAGGAGTGACGTCGGGTAGAGTGTCACCTCGGTTCGGAAGCCTCGGATTTTCGAGGGATCCGATACCCCCATGGGGTATGGTGTAATTGGCAACACGGCTGATTCTGGTTCAGTTGTTCTAGGTTCGAGTCCTAGTACCCCAGCTGTGGTCGGGCTTGCCCGACCCCGCGCCCCGTTGGTCTAGCGGTTATGACGCCGCCCTCTCAAGGCGGAGATCGCCGGTTCGAATCCGGTACGGGGTACGAGCGCACCACGGTGCGTCGCACGGCCTTCGGGCTGTGGCCCCGTTGTGTAGCGGCCTAGCACGTCGCCCTCTCAAGGCGGTAGCGCGGGTTCGAATCCCGTCGGGGCTACGAGACCCCCACCGGCTCCACCTGGTGGGGGTCTTCTTGTTGCCCGCCCCCAGAGACCTCCTGCCACCAGATGTGTGCGCCAACTCGGCTGGGTGAGTTCTGCGGGGCCGAGTTTGCGCACCAATGTGGTGGTCAAGGGTGGGTGGCGGCGCGCGCGGCGCGGGGACGCGGCTGCTCACCTGTAGCGTCGTGGGCATGGAAGAGTCTCGGATCGCCGTCCTGATCGACGCCGACAACGCACCCGCGAAGAAGATCGACGCGATCCTGAGCGAGGTCGCCACGGTGGGCGTGGCCCACGTGCGCCGGGCCTACGGCGACTGGACCAACCCGACGATCGGCCCGTGGTCGAAGGTCCTGCAGGACTACGCGATCGCGCCGATCCAGCAGTTCGCCTACACCAAGGGCAAGAACGCCTCCGACATCGCGATGGTCATCGACGCGATGGACATCCTCTCCACCGGCACGGCCCAGGGCTTCGCGATCGTCTCGAGCGACGCCGACTTCACCCCCCTCGTGATGCGCCTTCGCCAGTCCGGCGCGATCGTGCTCGGCTTCGGCCAGGAGAAGACCCCCAACGCCTTCGTCAACGCCTGCACGCGCTTCGTGTACCTCGAGCGCATCGGCGGCGAGGAGGCCGACCAGGAGCGCCCCGAGAAGCGGGCCGGCGGCACCCGCATGAGCGGCAACGAGATGCGCGGCAACTCCCGTCTCGTGCAGATGCTGCGCGCGGCGGTCGACGCCGATGCCGACGACCACGGCTGGGCCACGTTGTCGGCGGTCGGCAAGCAGGTCCGCAACCAGTCGTCCTTCGAGCCGCGCAACTACGGCTACGCCAAGCTCATCAGCCTGCTGGAGGAGATCGATCTGTTCGAGATCGACAAGTCCACCGCGAACGTCCAGCTGCGGCGCAAGGAAGCGCCCAACCAGCGCTGACGCCCGCGTCCGAAACCCGCCAGACGCGGTGGGTGTCGCGACGCATGATGGAGTCATGACCGACGCGCGCGACCCGCAGCACGAGCGCCAGTACCGCGCCGTGCAGTCGCGCGACGCGCGGTTCGACGGCGTGTTCTTCACCGCCGTCCGCACGACGGGCATCTATTGCCGTCCGTCGTGCCCGGCCGTCACACCCCGGGCCCACAACGTCCTGTTCTACCGGTCGGCGGCTGCCGCGCATGGCGCCGGCTTCCGCGCCTGCCGCCGGTGCCGGCCCGACACCGTGCCGGGGTCGCCGGAGTGGAATCACCGGGCCGACGCCGTGGGTCGCGCGATGCGCCTGATCCGCGACGGCCTCGTCGAGCGCGAGGGCGTCGAGGGGCTCGCGCAGCGCCTGGGCTACAGCTCGCGCCAGGTGCACCGCCTGCTTGCCTCGGAGGTCGGCGCGGGTCCGCTCGCGCTGGCCCGCGGCGCCCGCGCCCACACGGCTCGCCTGCTCGTGGAGACCACGTCGCTCTCCATGGCGGACGTCGCCCATGCGGCGGGATTCGCCTCGGTGCGCCAGTTCAACGACACGATGCGCGAGGTCTACGGGTGTACGCCGACCGAGCTGCGCCGACGCCGCGTGCCGGGATCCGCCGCCGGGCACCTCACCCTGCGCCTGGCCGTCCGGCAGCCCTTCGACGGCGCCGGACTGATCCAGTTCCTGGAGGACCACGCCGTGCCGGGCGTCGAGATGGTGCGCGACGGCACCTACGCCCGCGTCGTGCAGCTGCCACACGGCCCGGGGGTCGTCGAGCTGACGCCGTCCGGCGACCACGTGCTGGCCCGGCTCGAGCTCACCGACCTGCGTGACACCGCGGTGGCGGTCGAGCGCTCGCGGAGCCTGCTCGACCTCGACGCCGACCCGCAGGCGATCGACGCCGTGCTCGGTGCCGATCCCCAGCTGGCCGTATTGGTGGCCGAGGTCCCGGGCCTGCGGCTTCCGGGCGGCTTCGATCCGGTCGAGACGGCCGTGCGCACCGTCGTGGGCCAGCAGGTCTCGGTCACGGGTGCTCGCACGGTCCTGGGCCGCCTGGCCGACCAGCTCGGGCAGCCGGTCGACCTGTCCCTCGCCGCCGAGCACGGGCTGCTCCGCAGCTTCCCGACCACCGAGGTCCTGGCCGACCTCGATCCCGAGACGCTGCCGATGCCGCGCTCCCGGGGCCGTGCGGTCGCCACGATCGCCGGCGCCGTCGCGGCGGGCGAGCTCGACCTCTCACCGGGTGCCGACCGCGTCGCCACGCGAGCTGCCCTCGTGGCCCTGCGCGGCATCGGACCCTGGACCGCCGACTACGTCCTGATGCGCGGTCTGGGCGATCCCGACGTCCTGCTCACGACCGACCTCGTCCTGCGCCGCGAGCTCGACGCCCGCGGCCTCACCCCCGAGCAGACCGACCGGTGGGCGCCCTGGCGCTCCTACGCCGGCCTGCACCTCTGGCGCTCCGCCACCTCACCCGACAGGATTCCCAGATGACGACACGATGGATGGACTCACCCATCGGCGGCCTCCGCCTCCACAGCTCCGCGGGGCTGCTCACCGCCATCGAGTTCGGCGCGGAGGTCCGCGGCGAGCGGGTTCCCGACCCGGTGCTCGACGCCACCGAGACCCAGCTGTCCGAGTACTTCGCGGGCGACCGCCAGGAGTTCGACCTGCCCTTGGCCAACGACGGCACCGAGTTCCAGCAGAAGGTGTGGGGCGAGCTGCGCCGCATCCCCTTCGGCGAGACCGCGAGCTACAGCGAGATCGCTGCCCGGCTCGGGTACGAGCCCGTCGTCTCGCGCGCCGTCGGCGCGGCCAACGGCGCCAACCCGATCCCGGTCGTGGTGCCCTGCCACCGGGTCATCGGCTCCGACGGCACGCTCACGGGCTACGCCGGCGGCGTCGAGCGCAAGCGGATCCTGCTCGACCTGGAGCGCCCCGGCCTGTTCTGACGCGCTTCGCCCGCGCCTCGGACGTGCACCGAGAGTTCACTCGCATACGGCACGATGGGACCCGAACCGATCCACACGAGGAGCGTCATGGCGAAGAAGAAGTCCACGGCCGACAGCGTCGTCGCTGAGCTGAAGGCCCAGGTCAAGAAGTACGAGAAGACGATCGACAAGCTCGAGGCCCGCCTCGAGAAGCGCAAGATCGACGTCAAGAAGTACCAGGCCCTCGCCGACTCCTACAAGTCCGAGGCGGGCAAGTACAAGGACAAGGCGAAGAAGGCCGCCCGCAAGGCCGCCGAGGACGCCAAGCGCTTCGCCGCCAAGGTCGAGAACACCGCCGACGACATCGAGGACGCCGTCGAGGACGCGGCCGAGAAGGCCGGCGCACGCGTGGCGTCCGCCGCCCGCGATGCTCGCGGCGCCGTGACCCGGGCCACGGGCGGCTCGGCGAAGTCGGCCCCCGCAGCCGCGAAGGCTCCGGCGAAGAAGACGGCGAAGAAGTCGACGGCGAAGAAGGCCCCGGCCAAGAAGCCGGCGAAGAAGGCCACGGCCAAGAAGGCGGCCCCGGCTACCAGCGGTGCGACCGCCCCGACGTCGTCGACGCCGAGCGCCAGCTGGACCGTCACGCAGCTGCGCGCCGAGGCCCGCACGCGCGGCATCGCCGGCTACTCGCGCAAGTCGAAGGCGCAGCTGCTCACCGAGCTGGCCTGAGCCCCGCGGGGCCTGCGCCGGCCGGACTCAGAGTCCGCGGCGCAGGCTCTGCGACAGTCGCTCGCCGGCGGCTACGACGGCCGGGGCGTGCATGCGGCCGGGCTGGCGGGTGAGGCGCTCCAGCGGTCCCGAGACCGAGACCGCCGCGACCACCTTGCCCGAGGGGGAGCGGACGGGGGCCGAGACCGATCCCACGCCGCTCTCGCGCTCGCCGATGCTCTGCGCCCAGCCGCGCCGGCGGACGGCGGCCAGCTCGGCGGCCGAGAACGTGGCCTTGAGCAGGCCCTTGTTCATGCGCTCGGGGTCCTCCCACGACAGCAGGACCTGGGCGGCCGAGCCGCCGGTCATCGTGAGCTGGCTGCCGACCGGGATCGAGTCGCGCAGACCCGTGGGGCGGTCGGCGGCCGACACGCAGACCCGGTGGTCGCCCTGGCGGCGGAACAGCTGGGCCGACTCGCCCGTGATGTCGCGCAGCCGGGCCAGGACGGGGCCGGCGGCTGCGAGCAGGCGGTCCTCGCCGGCGGCCGAGGCCAGCTCGCCCAGGCGCGGGCCGAGGATGAAGCGACCCTGCATGTCGCGAGCCACGAGACGGTGGTGCTCCAGGGCCACGGCGAGCCGGTGGGCCGTCGGCCGGGCGAGACCGGTGGCGGCGACCAGACCCGCGAGCGTGGCAGGTCCGGGCTCGAGCGCCGCCAGCACCAGAGCGGCTTTGTCGAGAACCCCGACTCCGCTAGAGTTGTCCATGTCTTGATACTGCCGTATCGAATCGTGAGACGCAACCATGGGTTAGCGAACCCTGCGTGGCCTCTCCGGCGGGCGGTGGGACGAGGATGCGACAACAACCGAGACGCGAGACCAGCAACCTACGAGGGAGTGGCAGCAATGGGCAGGACCCTGGCCGAGAAGATCTGGGACGACCACGTCGTCCGCAGTGCCGCGGGAGAACCGGACCTCCTCTTCATCGATCTCCACCTGATCCACGAGGTCACCAGCCCGCAGGCCTTCGACGGGCTCCGGCTCTCGGGCCGCCCGGTGCGTCGTCCTGACCTGACGCTGGCCACCGAGGACCACAACATCCCCACGACCGACCTCGACAAGCCGATCGCCGACCTGGTCTCGCGCACGCAGGTCGAGACGCTGCGTCGCAACGCCGAGGAGTTCGGCGTCCGGCTGTACCCGATGGGCAACATCGACCAGGGCATCGTGCACGTCGTCGGCCCGCAGCTCGGCCTCACGCAGCCCGGCATGACGATCGTGTGCGGCGACTCGCACACCTCCACGCACGGTGCGTTCGGCTCGATCGCGTTCGGCATCGGCACGAGCGAGGTCGAGCACGTCCTGGCCACGCAGTCGCTGTCGCAGGCCAAGCCGAAGATGATGGCCGTCGAGGTCACCGGCGAGCTGCAGCCCGGCACCACGGCCAAGGACCTGATCCTCGCGCTGATCGCGCAGGAGACCACGGGCGGCGGTCAGGGCTACATCGTCGAGTACCGCGGCGAGGCCATCCGCCAGCTGTCGATGGAAGCCCGCATGACGATCTGCAACATGAGCATCGAGTGGGGCGCCAAGGCCGGCCTGATCGCGCCCGACGCCACGACGTACGAGTACCTGAAGGGCCGCACGCACGCGCCGCAGGGCGAGGCGTGGGACCAGGCCGTTGCCTACTGGGACTCCCTCGTCAGCGACGACGACGCGTACTTCGACAAGACCATCACGATCGACGCCTCCGAGGTCACCCCGTTCGTCACCTGGGGTACCAACCCGGGCCAGGGCGTGCCGCTGTCGGCCTCGGTGCCCGTCCCCGACGAGATCGAGGACGCCAACGAGAAGGTCGCCGCCGAGCGGGCCCTGGAGTACATGGGCCTGACCGCTGGCACGCCGATGCGCGACATCGCGATCGACACGGTCTTCATCGGCTCGTGCACCAACGGTCGCATGGAGGACCTGCGGGTCGTCGCCGACATCATCAAGGGCCGCACGGTCGCCGAGTCCACGCGCGTGCTCGTCGTGCCCGGTTCGGTCCGGGTGCGCCTGCAGGCCGAGGAGGAGGGGCTCGACCTGGTCTTCAAGGAGGCCGGCGCCGAGTGGCGCGGCGCAGGCTGCTCGATGTGCCTGGGCATGAACCCCGACACGCTCACCCCCGGCGAGCGCAGCGCCTCGACCTCGAACCGCAACTTCGAGGGCCGCCAGGGCAAGGGTGGTCGCACCCACCTGGTCTCGCCCGAGGTCGCCGCCGCCACCGCGGTGCTCGGCCACCTGGCCTCGCCCGCCGACCTGCCCGACACCGTCCCGGCTGGAGTCTGAATCATGGAGAAGTTCACCTCGCACACCGGCGTCGCCGCCCCCCTGCGTCGCAGCAACGTCGACACCGACCAGATCATCCCCGCCGTCTACCTCAAGCGGGTCACGCGCTCGGGCTTCGAGGACGGCCTGTTCGCCGCCTGGCGAGGCGACCCCGACTTCGTGCTCAACCAGCCCGCGTACGAGCACGCCACCGTGCTGATCGCCGGTCCTGACTTCGGCACCGGGTCGTCGCGCGAGCACGCCGTGTGGGCGCTGCAGAACTACGGCTTCAAGGCCGTCATCAGCCCGCGCTTCGGCGACATCTTCCGCGGCAACTCCGGCAAGGCCGGCCTGCTGGCCGCCGAGGTCGACGAGAAGGTCGTGCAGGCGCTCTGGGACTTCGTGGCCGCCAACCCGGGTGCCTCCGTCACGGTCGACCTGGAGTCGCGCACGGTCAGCGCCGGCGAGGGCCCCGATCGCATCGAGGACTCCTTCACGATCGACGACTACACCCGCTGGCGCCTGCTCGAGGGCCTCGACGACGTGGCCATCACGCTGTCGCACGAGGACCACATCGAGGCGTACGAGGCCAAGCGGCTGTCGTTCAAGCCCGCCACGTCGTGAGCCGGGGCGCGGCGCCCGTCGTCGTCCGGCGGGAGTCGCTCCTGCCGGTGCCGGCCGACGTCGTCTGGGCGCGTGTCACGACCGCCGACGGCATCAACCACGAGCTCGGCCCGTGGATGTCGATGTCACTGCCCGCCGGTGCTGACACCCTCGACATCGCCAGTGTGACGCCGACGGTGCACCTGGGTCGGTCCTGGATCCGCCTGTTCGGCGTGCTCCCGGTCGACTTCGACGACATCTCGATCACCGAGCTCGAGCCCGGACGACGATTCCTGGAGCAGTCGCGGATGCTCAGTGCGCCGGTCTGGCAGCACGAGCGGGTCGTCGATCCCGTGGGCGACGACTCCTGCCACGTGCGGGACGTCGTCACCTTTACTCCGCGGGCAGCGCTTCGCCCTGTGGCTCCTCGTGTCGTCGGTGCGCTCTTCAGCCACCGCCACCGACGTCTGCAGCAGTACTGGGTCTGAGGGTTCAGCCGCCTGCGTCAGCCCTTCGTGACGGCGGCGTGGATCGCGGCGACCTGCTCCGCGATCTGGGGCACCTGCTTGAGCAGGGCCATCTCGTCCTCGAGGTCGGTGAGCAGCGCCTGCACCTGGCCGAGCGCGTCCCGGGTCTCGGCCAGGGTGGTCTGCGTCTGAGCCAGCACCTCGTGGGTCTCGGTCAAGGTGCTGCCGACGGTCGTGAGGGTGTCGTCGACCGATGACAGCGTGCCGTCGACGCGCCCGAGGACGCCGTCGACGTTGACCAGGACCTTGTCGGCGCGGCTCAGCAGCGCGGCGGGATTGGCGGGAAGCAGAGCCATGGTTTCCTCCGTGTGAGTGACCTGCGTCATGTCTGAGCGACAAGGTACTAGGGTTCGGACATGCCCAGGAGGACAAATTTGCCGCGCATGACGCGGTGGGTGGTCCGGATCCTGCGCCCCCTCCTGATGCTGATCACCCGGCGTGACTGGCAGGGCGCCGAGAAGCTGCCGCAGGGCGGCTACGTGCTCGCCCCGAACCACATCTCCCACGTCGACCCGATCCTGCTCGCCCACTTCATGGTCGACCACGGCGTCACGCCGCGGTACCTCGCGAAGGACACGCTGTTCGACGTCAGGCTGATCGGTGCGATCGTGCGTGGGGCCGAGCAGATCCCCGTCCACCGGAGCACGGCGGGGGCCGCGGAGTCGCTCCGCACGGCCGTGGAGTCGGTGCAGGCCGGCCAGGTCGTCACGATCTACCCCGAGGGCACGATCACGCGCGACCCCGACCTCTGGCCCATGTCGTCGCGCACGGGTGCCGTGCGGGTCGCGCTGGCCAGCGGCAGGCCGTTGGTCCCCCTCGCGCAGTGGGGCGCCCAGGACATGCTGTGGCCCTACTCGAAGCGACTGCGTCTGCTGCCGCGCAAGACCATCCACGTGCACGTCGGCGATCCCGTCGACCTGACCGACTTCGAGGGCCTCGAGCTCACCGAGGACCTCCTCCACCGAGCCACCGACCGCCTGGTCGACGCCTTGACGGCGATGCTCGGCGAGATCCGGGGCGAGCTGCCGCGGGGCGCACGGTTCGACGTGCGGACGCTCGAGCGCCCCCGGTCCACCCTTCCCGACCCCACGACGAACACCGAGGAGCACTGATGGCCACCATCGCAGTCATGGGAGCAGGCTCCTGGGGAACGGCGTTCGCGCTCGTGCTGGCCGACGCCGGCAACCAGGTCCGTATCTGGGGTCGTCGCACCGAGCTGTGCGAGGCCATCTCGACGACCCACGAGAACCCCGACTACCTGCCCGGCATCGCCCTGCCGGAGTCGATCACGGCCTCCGCCGACGCCGGCGAGGTGCTCGACGGCGCCGAGGTCGTGGTGCTCGCGGTCCCGTCCCAGCAGCTGCGCGGCAACCTCGACGCCTGGGGCAAGCACGTCCCCGACGACGCCGTGTTCGTCAGCCTCATGAAGGGGGTCGAGCTCGGCACCCACCTGCGCATGAGCGAGGTCATCGCCGAGATCACCGGCGCCGGCCCCGAGCGCATCGCGGTGGTGAGCGGTCCGAACCTGGCGAAGGAGATCGCGGCACGGGAGCCGGCGGCCAGCGTCGTGGCCTGCGCCGACGAGGCCACGGCGATGCGGCTGCAGACGATCTGCCACTCGCCGGCCTTCCGGCCCTACACGAACAACGACGTGGTCGGCTGCGAGCTGGGCGGCACCACCAAGAACATCATCGGTCTCGCGGTCGGGGTCGCGGTCGGGCTGGGCTTCGGCGACAACGCCAAGGCGTCGATCATCACCCGCGGCCTGGCCGAGACGGGTCGTCTCGGTGCCGCGCTGGGGGCCGACCCCATGACGTTCGCTGGCCTGGCGGGCCTGGGCGACCTCGTGGCCACCTGCTCCTCACCGCTGTCGCGCAACCGCACGTTCGGCGAGAAGCTCGGCCAGGGCCTCACGGTCGACGAGGCTGCCGCTCAGATGCGTCAGGTGGCCGAAGGGGTGAAGTCGTGCACCTCGGTCAAGGAGCTCGCCGCGATCCACGGCGTCGAGATGCCGATCGTCGACGCGGTCGACGCCCTGGTGCAGGGCACGATCACGCCGACCGAGCTGGTCAAGGCGATGATCGCGCGTCAGACCCAGCCCGAGGTGCGCTGAGGCTCACGGCGGGCTCCGCCGGCCGGCGTCGCTCCACCCACCACGGCGTCGAGGCACCGCGCGATGTCGTCCCAGACGTCCTCGACGTTCTCGATGCCGACCGACAGGCGCACCAGGGCCTCCGGGACGTTCTCCGGCTCGCCGGGGTGCCGACGACGGCGCTCCCAGGAGGTCTCGACGCCGCCCAGGCTCGTGGCGTGCACCACGACCTCGCTCGACTCCGTGGCCTGCTGGGCGGCCTCGGAGCCGGCGATGACCTCGAAGGCGATCATCGTGCCGAAGCCGGGGTAGCGCACGCCCGCCACGTCGGTGCGATCGAGCAGCCGGGCCGCGATCTCGGTGGCGTTCTGCTCGGCGCGGTCGAGGCGGACGTGGAGCGTGCGCAGGCCGCGAAGGGCGAGGTAGGACTCCAGCGACCCGGGGACCGAGCCCAACGACGTGCGGCGCGTGCGCAGGGCGCGCGCGGCGCGCTCGTCGTGGGTGACGACGACGCCCATCAGGACGTCGCTGTGGCCCGCCAGCAGCTTCGAGGCGGAGTGCACGACGAAGTCGGCGCCGAGGTCGAGGGGGCGCTGGCGCAGCGGGGTGGCCAGGGTGTTGTCGACGACCACCGCGGTGCCGAACGCCGTGACGGCCGCACTGATCGCGCGGATGTCGGCGACGTCGAGCTCGGGGTTGGTGGGGGACTCGAGCCACACCATCGCGGCATCGGCCGAGGCGGCGATGACGGCCTCGGTGTCGGTGACGTCGACGAGCTCCAGCTCGAGCAGGCCACGGCGGGCCCGACGGTCGAGCTCGACCGTCGTGCCGTAGTAGCTGCCGTCGGCCGCCACGACCTTGGCCCCGACGGGGAGCAGCTCCAGCACCGAGACCGTGGCCGCCATGCCGGACCCGAACGAGACCGCGTGGCCGCCCTCGAGCGCACCGACCGCCTCCTCGAACGCCTCCCACCCGGGATTGCCGTGCCGGGCGTACTCCGAATCACCCCCCGGCACGAGCGCCGTGGCGAGGGTGATGGGGGTGTTCAAGGGGCCGCCGGGAGTGCGGGGCGGGCGGCCAGCAGCCACGGCGAGCGTCTCGAGCGAAGTCGGTCGGACAGACATGCGCCTATTGTGCAAGGTCGTCAGTGAGCGGCGATAGGGTCCTGAGGATGAGTTCTTCAACCGGCGGCTCCCGCACCCGTGTCTGCCTCGTCTACGGCGGGCGTTCCAGTGAACACGGGGTCTCGTGCCTCACCGCACGGGAGGTCCTGTCGGTCATCGACGTCTCACGGTACGACGTGCACGCGGTCGGGATCACGCGGTCGGGGCGCTGGGTCTCCGCCGATCCGCGCTGGCCCGACCTGGCTCCGGGCGAGCTCCCGGAGGTCGACGAAACGGCACCGGCGGTGCCGTGGGAGTCGGTCACCGATGCCGACGTCGTCTTTCCGCTCCTGCACGGCCCCTGGGGCGAGGACGGCACCCTGCAGGGCCTGCTCGACCTGGCCGACGTCCGCTACGTCGGTGCCGGCGTGCTCGCCAGCGCGGTCGGCATGGACAAGGCCTTCGCCAAGGTCGTCTTCGCCGCCGCCGGCCTCCCGCAGCTGCCCTACGTCCCGATCGAGTCGGGAGCGTGGCCCTCGGACCGTCCGCGGATCGAGGCACGGGTCAGGGCCCTCGGGCTGCCGGTCTTCGTCAAGCCCTCGCGCGCAGGGTCGAGCTCGGGCGTCGTCCGGGTCGACACCTGGGACCAGCTCGCCCCGGCGATCGAGCAGGCTCGCGACTTCGACCCCAAGGTCGTCGTCGAAGCGGGCAAGGTCGGGGCCCGCGAGGTCGAGTGCGGGATCGTCCAGGGCGTCGACGGCACGCCGCGGGCCAGCGTCGTCGGCGAGGTCCGGGTCGAGCACGGGGCGCACACGTTCTACGACTTCGAGGCGAAGTACGTCGACGGCACGAGCGCCAACGTGGTGCCGGCCGAGCTGTCGCCCACCGTCTCGGAGCGCATCCGCGCCTACGCGCTCCAGGCGTTCCAGGCCATCGGTGGCGAAGGCCTCGCGCGCGTCGACTTCTTCCTCGACGGCGACGAGCTCGTGATCAACGAGATCAACACGATGCCGGGCTTCACGACGTCGTCGATGTTCCCGTTGCTCTGGGAGGCCTCCGGCGTGCCGTACGCCGAGCTCGTCGACCAGCTGCTGCAGCAGGCGCTGTCGCGGCCCACCGGCCTGCGCTGAGACCCAGGAACGTCGGGCCCAGAGAAGTCAGGCCCAGCGTCAGGGGTTCACGACCGAGCAGGTCAGGGTGCGCGTGATGTCGGGCGACTTCTGGACCTGGCCGATGACGAACGTGCCGAGCTCGTCCATCGAGGGACCCTCGACCAGCGCGATGACGTCGTACGGGCCCGTGACGTTCTGGGAGGAGATGACTCCGTCGATCTGGGCGATGGCCGTGGCGACGTCGGCGGCCGTGCCGACCTCGGTCTGGATCAGCACGTAGGCCTGAACCGTCATCGTGACTCCTTCGTTGCGTGGACCGGCACAACCTACCGGATGCGGTTCCCCGGTCTGGCCCCCGCCTGCGCGACAATGGACGCATGAACGCCACCGGAGGAGCAACCCGCGACCTCACCGTCGAGACGGTGTCCGAGCTGGGCGAGTTCGCGCTCGTCGACCGGATCAGCCGGGCGCTGAGCTCGACCGAGGTCGTCGTCGTCGGCCCTGGCGACGACGCCGCCGAGATCACTGTCGACGGCAACCTGATCGTCTCGACCGACGTGCTCGTCGACCAGCGGCACTTTCGTCGCGACTGGTCGACGGCCCACGAGGTGGGGCGCAAGGCGGCCGCGTCGAACCTGTCCGACCTGAACGCGATGGGCGGGTGGGCCACGGCCCTCACGATCGGCCTGGCCCTGCCGGGCGACCTGCCCGTCGCCTGGGTCGACGAGCTCGTGCGGGGCATCGTCGACGAGTGCGACTCGGTCGGTGCTGCTGTCGTGGGCGGCGACGTCACGGCGTCCGACGTGCTCACGATCGCCGTCACGGCCCTGGGTGAGGCGCCGCGCACGGTGCGCCGCGGCGACGCCGAGGCCGGCGACCAGGTCGCCGTCGCCGGCGTGCTCGGCCTGGCCGGCGCCGGATTCGCGGCACTCAGTCGAGGCTTCCGGTCGCCGCGGGCCGCGGTCGAGGCCCATCGCGTGCCCAGCCCGCCGTACGGCGCGGGCGAGGAGGCGGCCGACGCGGGAGCCACGGCCATGATCGATGTCAGCGACGGCCTCCTGGGCGACCTCGGGCACGTCGCCCGGGCCAGCGGTGTGCAGATCGACCTCAGCTCCGAGCTCGTGCCGATCGAACCGGCCGTGATCACGGTGGCCGAGGCACTGGGTCGCCATCCGGTCTCGTTCGTGCTGACCGGAGGCGACGACTACGCGCTCGCCGCCACGTTCCCCGCCGACGCCACCCTGCCCGAGGGCTGGGACCTCATCGGCACGGTCCTGGCCGTCCCCGAGGGCGACCACCCCCGGGTCACGGTCGACGGTGAGCCCTGGGACGGCTCCACCGGCCACGAGCACTTCCGGTAGACAGCAGAGCCGGTAGTACCGCTCGCGAGAGACTTTGTTGGTGGTCAGGAGAGACTTTGTTGGCCAACAAAGTCTCTCCTGTGTACACACAAACTCTCTCGCGAGCGGTACATCAGGTGGTGGCGGTGATGCGGGCGAATCCCATCGACTGCTCGAGCTCGAAGGCCAGCTCCAGGAGGGTGCGCTCGTCGCCGTGCGTCGCGGAGAAGTGGATGCCGATCGGCCGGCCGTCCGAGGTCTGGGCCAGGGGAAGGCTGATCGCGGGGCCCCCGGCCGCGTTGTTGGCCGGGGTGTACGCCGCGTAGTCGAGCAGGCGCGGCAGCATGACCTCGTAGCCGGCTGCGGGGGAGAGGTGGCCCAACAGGGGCGTCGTGGAACCGACGACCGGGGAGAGCACGACGTCGACGGCGTTGTCGCGGAACGACTGCTGGTAGATCGACTCCGAGCGCTTGAGGGCTCGGATCGCACCGGGGGTGCGCCACGGGCGACGTAGGAAGTCCCGGGCCAGGCCCTTCGTCAGGTCGTCGTTGAGGCTGCGGTCGTACTTCGCGTGCAGCAGGCGCCCGCCGAAGCGGTGCATCGAGAAACCGAGCATCGCCCAGTAGTGGAGGAAGTGGTCGACGAAGGCCTCGTCGACCGGGAGCGGCACCTCGACGACCTCGTGGCCGTCCTTCTCGAGCCGTTCCGCGATGGCGAGGACGGCGGACCGGGTCTCGTCGTCGGGCGCGGAACGCAGCGAGCTCAGGATCAGTCCGACCCGGAGGCGTCGGTCCGACGGGCCCTCGACGAGACCGACCCGGTTCAGGGCGCGGTTGGGCGTGTGGCGGTCGACCGCCGCGAGGAACGCGGCGGAGTCGCGCACGCTCCGGCTGACGATGCCGTTCGACACGATGTTGACCGGCATGGCGCCCGCCTGGGCGTCGGGGACCTCACGGCCGCGGGTGAACTTCAGGCCCACGAGCCCGCACGCGGCGGCGGGGATCCGGATGGAGCCGCCTCCGTCGTTGGCGTGGGCGAACGGCACCACGCCGGCGGCCACGAGCGCGGCCGATCCTCCCGAGGAGGCGCCGCACGAGTAGTCGGTGTGCCACGGGTTCCGTGTCGGCTCGGCCACCTGGAACTCGGTCGTCGCGTTGAAGCCGAACTCGGGCAGCGAGGACTTGCCGAGGTTGATCGCCCCGGTCGACAGCAGCTGTGTCGTGAAGGGATCGTCGGCGAGGGCGCGCGGCGGGTCGAGCAGCGCGGCGGAACCGTGCCCGGTGGGCAGGCCGGCGACCCCGGTGTTGTCCTTGATGAACGTGGGGACGCCGCCGAAGACGCCGGTCGCCGACGACCGGGCCGTGTCGCGCGCCCGGTCGAAGTCGGGCGTCACGATCGCGTTGAGCCGCGGCTCGACGGTCTCGGCACGCGCGATCGCGGCGTCGACCGCCTCGGCGGCGCTGAGGCGTCCTGCGGAAATGGCTTCGGCGACCCCGACTGCGTCGAGGTCGCCGAGAGCGTCGTCAGCGAAGGAGTGGGCTCGGTCCGTGGTGCTGGTCACACGGCGACAGTAGCGTCACGTGCAGGTGCAGCAGTTCAGAACGACCGAGGCCGTCCAGGTTCAGCGAGAGACCTTGCCGGCCTTCAAGCAGGAGGTGCACACGTTGACCCGCTGGGGCGTGCCGTTGATGACGGCGCGCACGCGCTGGATGTTCGGGTCGAAGCGACGCTTGGTGCGTCGGTGCGAGTGGGAGACGTTGTGACCGAAGCCGGGTCCCTTGCTGCACACGTCACAGACGGCTGCCACGGTGATCACTCCTGAAGAAGCTCGAGATGATGAGATGGGGATGCCGCCGACGAACGTCGAGCAGGCAACCGCTCAAGAATAGCCGAACGACACGACGCATTGCGAATCGGCCTCGTGCGCGGACGTCGCGGGTGCCGATAGCCTCGGCGCCATGAGTCTGCGTCTCGGGTCGGTGCCGTTCGTGCGGTGGACCCGGTTGTGCACCGATGCCCTGGCGGGCGCGCGTGCCGAGATCGACGCACTCAATGTGTTTCCCGTGCCGGACTCCGACACGGGAACGAACGCGTTCGTCACGTTCGCGGCCGGTGCCGAGGCCGTGGCGGAGCTCGGCTCCGAGGCCGATCTCGTGACCCTCGTGAAGGCGTATCGCGACGGTCTGCTGACGGGCGCCCGCGGCAACTCCGGCGTGATCATGTCCCAGCTGGTGCGCGGGAGCCTGTCGGGGCTCCCGTTCACCGAGGAGGTCACGGCCGAGAACGTCGCGGTGGCCTTCGAGCGCGCCACGGCCGCCGCCTACGAGGCTGTCGGCGACCCGCAGGAGGGCACGATCCTCTCCGTCGCGGCAGCGGCGAGCCAAGGCGCCCGCGAGGCCGCCGACGCCGGGCGTTCGGCCCGCGAGGCCTTCAGTGCGGCCGCAGCGGCCGCGCGTGAGGGCCTGGCCCGCACCCCCTCGCAGATGGAGCTGCTCGCCCGGGCCGGAGTGGTCGACGCGGGCGGCCGGGTGCTCGTGGTCGTGCTGGACGCGACGGAGCAGGCGCTCACCGGCCGCGCGGCACCCACCACCCGCGCCGTGGTCCCGGTGCCGGTCGAGGCGGGCGTCGACCTCGTCGAGGGCGGTCCGGCCTACGAGGTCATGTACCTGCTCGATGCGGCCGACGACGAGATCCCGGCGCTGCGCAAGGCGCTCGCGGCGCTCGGCGACTCCCTGGTCGTGGTGGGCGGCGAGCGCCTCTGGAACGTGCACGTGCACGTCGACGACGTCGGTGCGGCGATCGAGGCGGGCCTGCAGGCCGGCACCCCGCGCCGCATCGCCGTCACGCACTTCGCCGACCAGGTGGCGGCTCAGCCCAAGCAGCGACGCCGACGTCGGGTCGTCATCATGGCCACGACGGGCGACGGCATCACCGAGCTGTGCACCGAGCACGGAGCCGTCACGATGCCGTTCTCGCGCACCTCGCCGCTGTCGCACGACGTCGTGGCCTCGGCGCTGGAGTCGGCCGACGCCGACGAGATCGTGGTGCTGCCCAACAACTCCCGCTACGTCGGCCTGTTCGAGGCGGCCGCGAAGGCGGCGCGAAGCGGCGGCCGCCGGGTCGCCGTGATCCCGACGTCGGCCCAGGTGCAGGGTCTGGCGGCCCTCGCCGTCCACGACCCCGGCATCGACTTCGACGACGACGTCGTGGCGATGTCGAGCGCGGCCGGTGGCACGGCGCACGGCGCCGTCACGGTCGCGTCCGAGCCGGGCATCACGATGGCCGGTCCGTGCGAGGCCGGCGACGTCCTCGGCGTCGTCTCGGGGGACTTCGCCCTGGTGGGGGAGTCGGCGCTGGAGGTCGCGGCCCAGGTCGTGGAGCGTCTGCTGACCCCGTCGTCCGAGCTCGTGACCGTCGTGTTCGGGCAGGGCGCCGACGACGACCTCGCCACCCGCCTCCGGGCCCACGTGGAGGGCGAGCGCCCCGACGTCGACGTCGAGGTGCACGCCGGAGGCCAGGAGAACTACCTGTTGTTCATCGCGGTGGAGTGACGGTGCCGGTCACGCTCGACAGCAAGCTCGCGCCCGTCGTCGGCGACAAGTCCGCCAAGCCGCTCACGAAGGCCTTCGGCATCGAGACGGTGGGCGACCTGCTGCGTCACTACCCGCGTCGCTACCTCGAGATCGGCCAGCTGACACCGCTCGGCGACCTCGAGCTCGACCAGCACGTCACGATCATGGCCGAGGTGCGGTCGATCAAGAAGTTCTCGTTCGGGCCGAACGGACGTCGCACCCGCACCGAGGTCCTCGTGACCGACCAGTCCGGCGAGATCACGCTGACGTTCTTCGCCAAGATCTATGCGCTCAAGCCCGGTGACGTGGGCCTGTTCTCGGGCGTGGTCGGCAGCTTCCGCGGTCAGCTGCAGCTGACGCACCCCCAGCACGACCCCGTGGGCGACCGACTGGCCCGCGGCGTCGTCCCGATCTATCCCGCGAGCGCCGCGGCGACCTCGATCACGATCGAGAAGTGCGTCGGACTGTGCCTCGACGCGGTCGAGAACCTCCCGGAGCTCCTGCCCGAGGAGGTCCGGGTCGCCCGGGGCTACGCCGACGTGGCTGCCTCCTTCGAGAGCGTCCACCGCCCGCACTCCGTGGCCGAGGCGATGGCGGCCCGCGCACGGTTCCGGTTCGAGGAAGCGTTCGTGATCCAGACCGTGCTGGCCCAGCGCAGGTACGCCGCAGCCGCCGCGACCGCCACGGCCCGGCCGGCGCGTCCCGGGGGTCTGCACGACCGATTCGTGGACCAGCTCCCGTTCGCCCTGACCGAGGGACAGCGGGAGATCGCCGAGGTCGTGGGCGCCGAGCTGGCCGCGTCGCACCCGATGCACCGCCTGCTCCAGGGGGAGGTCGGCTCGGGCAAGACCGTCGTGGCGCTGCTGGCGATGCTGCAGGTCGTCGACGCGGGTGGCCAGGCGGCGATGCTGGCGCCGACCGAGGTCCTGGCCGCCCAGCACCACCGCACCATCACTCGCATGCTGGGCGACCTCGCGCGCTCGGGGATGCTGGGCGGCGCCGAGGACGCGACCCGCGTGCGACTGCTCACCGGATCGATGACGGCCCGCGCCCGCCAGGAGTCGCTGCTCGACCTCGTGACGGGTGAGGCGGGCATCGTTGTCGGCACGCACGCCCTGATCCAGGACGGTGTCGAGTTCGCCGACCTGGGCCTGGTCGTGGTCGACGAGCAGCACCGGTTCGGGGTCGAGCAGCGCGCCGCCCTCGTCGACCGCGCGCAGACCCGCCCGCACACGCTCGTCATGACCGCCACCCCGATCCCGCGCACCGTCGCGATGACGGTGTTCGGTGACCTCGACGTCTCCGTCCTGGCACAGCTGCCCGCGGGTCGCCAGCCGATCCAGACGAACGTCGTGCCGATCGCTGACCGACCGGCGTGGCTCGAGCGGGCGTGGGAGCGGGTGCGCGAGGAGGTGGCACGGGGCCGTCAGGCCTATGTCGTCGTCTCCCGCATCGGCAGCGCAGATGAGGGAGGGGGCGACGGCGCCGCCGAGGAGTCGCCCACCCGATCCCTCGTGGAGCTGCACGAGGAGCTCGCCGGCGGGGCGTTGCACGGTCTGCGACTCGGGGCGCTGCACGGGCGCATGGCGGCCGACGAGAAGGACGTCGTGATGTCGCGGTTCGCCGGCGGCGAGATCGACGTGCTCGTGGCGACCACGGTCGTGGAGGTCGGCGTCGACGTGCCCAATGCCACCGTGATGGTCGTGATGGACGCCGAGCGGTTCGGCATCTCCCAGCTGCACCAGCTGCGGGGGCGCGTCGGCCGGGGGAGCGAACCGGGCCTGTGCCTGCTCGTGACGTCGGCCGACGCCGAGTCGCCCTCGGCCGAGCGGCTCAAGGCCGTCGCGTCCACGACCGACGGGTTCGAGCTGTCGCGGCTCGACGTCTCGATGCGCAGCGAGGGCGACGTGCTCGGCACACGCCAGTCGGGCTTCCGGTCGAGCCTGCGCCTGCTGTCGGTCGTGCGCGACGAGGATGTCATCCTCGCGGCCCGCGAGGTCGCCACCCGGGTCGTCGAGGACGACCCGACCCTGGCGGGCGAGCCCCGGCTCGCTGCGGCCGTGGCCGCGATCGAGGCGTCCGACGGTGCCGAGTACCTGGAGCGCACGTGACTCGGGTCGTGGCCGGAACGTTCAAGGGGCGTCGTCTGCGCACGCCTCCGGGTGACGGCACCCGGCCAACCTCCGACCGGGTCCGGGAGTCGCTCTTCGCGTCGCTCACCTCGTCCTTCGGCGGCCTCGACGACCTGCGCGTGCTCGACCTGTTCGCCGGGTCGGGGGCGATCGGGATCGAGGCGGTCTCGCGCGGTGCCGCCCACGCCGACCTCGTGGACGCCGACCGCCATGCGGTGCGCACGATCCGCGCGAACCTGACCGAGCTCGGCATCGAGAAGGCGCGGGTGCACGCCATGAAGGCCGATCGGTTCCTGCGCACGGCACCGCTGCGGCCGTATGACCTGGTGGTGCTCGACCCGCCCTACGCGATGCCCACGGCCGAGGTCGCTGCCCTGGTGGCGGTGCTGGCCGACCCCGCCTGGTGCGAGCCCGACGGACTCATCGTGGTCGAGCGTTCCAGTCGCGATCGGTTCACCTGGCCGGAGGGGATCGACGCGCGCGACGAGCGCGCCTACGGCGAGACCACGCTTTGGTACGGTCGCTGACATGGCGGTTCTCGAATGACTCGCGTGGTGTGTCCCGGCTCCTTCGATCCCGTGACGAACGGTCACCTCGACATCATCACGCGGGCCTCGTTCCTGTTCGACGAGGTTGTCGTGGTCGTGCTGGTCAACGAGTCCAAGAAGGGCCTCTTCGACACCGAGGAGCGCATCGACCTGATCCGCCGCTCGATGCGACAGCGACCCAACGTCACGGTCGACTCCTACGCCGGTCTGCTCGTCGACTACTGCGCCCAGAACGACGTCTCGGCGATCGTCAAGGGGCTCCGCGCCGTCTCCGACTTCGACTACGAGCTGCAGATGGCGCAGATGAACGGCAACCTCACGGGTGTCGACACGGTCTTCATCCCGACGGCGCCCGACTACATGTTCATCGCCTCGAGCCTGGTCAAGGAGGTGGCGCGCCACGGCGGTGACGTCGCCGACCTCGTGCCGACCCCGGTGCTGGCCGCGCTCGACGCCAAGTTCGGCCACTAGCCTCCCCGTTCCCTGAGGTGCGACGAGCGCGAGCGAGGAGCCTCGAAGGGTCGAGTCCTTCAGTCCGGCAGGATCGGCTGGGGCGCCCGCTCGGCGCCGTGGCCGAGCTGGGCGGCGCGGCGGAGTGAGGCCGTGCCGAACTTGCCCCTGACCTCGTCGATCGCGGTGTCGAGCTCGGTGCCGGACGCGGCGTCGAGCGGTAGTGAGAGCTGCAGGGGCGTGTCGTCGACCTGGCCGACCGAGACCCCGATCAGGGTGAGCCCGCGCCGGTCGGCCTCCGACCACCGCTGACGCAAGAGGGTCCGGGCGACGTCGAGCACGGTCTCGGTGTGGGACGTGGGCCGCGCGAGCGTGTGCGAGGCGGTGGACCGGCCGAAGTCGCCGAAGCGAAGCGAGATCGTGACGACGCTGCCCGTGCGGTCGACCCGGCGCATGCGGCTGGTGACGCGGTCGACGAGCCCGAGCAGGATGACCTCGATCTCCTCGACCGTTCGCGGCGTGCTGCCCAGCGCATGCTGCGCGCCCATCGACCCGCGTCGTTTGCCCGTCTCGACCCGACGGGGGTCGTGCCCCTGCGCCAACGCCCAGAGGTGGCGCCCCGTGGCGCCACCCAGCAGGGACGTGGCCTCACCGAGCTCCATCGCGGCGATCTGGCCGACCGTGCGCACGTGGTGCTCGTGGAGCTTGGCCGCCGTGACCTCGCCGACGCCCCACAGCCGTTCGACGGGGAGCGCGTGCAGGAACTCGCGCTCCTGCTCGAGGTGCACGACCAGGAGGCCGTCGGGCTTGGCGGAGGCGCTCGCGATCTTGGCGAGGTACTTGGTGCGAGCGACGCCGACCGAGATGGGCAGGCCCACGCGGTCGGCGACGTCGGCGCGCAGCTGACGGGCGATCGCCGAGGGCGCCCCCCGGATGCGCCACAGCCCGCCGACCTCGAGGAAGGCCTCGTCGATCGAGAGCGCCTCGACGATCGGTGTGGTGTCGCGGAACACCTCGAACACCCGACGGCTGGCCTCGGTGTAGGCCTCGAAGCGAGGCGGCACCACGACGGCCTCGGGGCAGATGCGTCGCGCCTGCCGGATGTTCGACGGCGTGCGGACCCCGCGCCGCTTGGCCTCGTAGGACGCCGCGACGACCACGCCGCCTCCCACGACGACGGGGCGACCCCGCAGCGAGGGGTCGTCGCGCTGCTCGACCGAGGCGAAGAACGCGTCGAGGTCGGCGTGCAGCACCGTGCCCTCGGTGAGGTCGCCGTCGGTCATGGCACGATCATGGGGCCGCCCACCGACAGGGTGAGAGGCGCGGGCCTCGATTTCCGCGCAGTGCCCCCGCAGGCTATGCTCGTCGCTGGCCTGCTCGCAGGTCATGTGTTGTGCACTATCGACGAATGGATGAGCGTGCAGACGGGACCTCTGGTCATCGACACCCACGAGCTGGGACGACGGCCGGGCAACGAACGCACGTACCACCTGTCCGTCGAGGTGCCGGCGCAGTGGGGCTATGACGTCTACGGCGTCCCCGAGGGTTCACTGATCGACCTGGAGCTGCGGCTCGAGACGATCATGGACGGGATCCTGGCCACAGGAACCACCGCGGTGACGGCGACCGGCGAATGTGTGCGGTGCCTGACCGATGTCGAGGACGAGATCGACCTCGAGGTCCAGGAGCTGTACCTGTTCGACCGGCCCTCCGACCCGGAGGAGGCCGAGGAGTCCCAGTGGCTCGAGGGCGACCTGCTCGACCTCGAACCCACGTTGCGAGACGCGGTGGTGTTCGCACTGCCGCAGCATCCGTTGTGTGATCCGGAGTGTCCGGGACTGTGCCCTGAGTGCGGGGCCCGGCTCGCGGATGATCCCGACCACACGCACGGAGCGCAGATCGACCCCCGGTGGTCGGCTCTGACCCAGATGATCGAACCCCCCAAGGAGTAATCGTGGCCGTCCCGAAGCGGAAGATGTCGCGCAGCAACACCCGTCACCGTCGTTCGGCCTGGAAGGCCGCGAAGGTTCAGGTCGTCGACTGCGCCAACCCCGCGTGCGACAGCAAGGTCATCCCGCACCGCGCGTGCCGCGAGTGCGGCCAGTACGGCGCCCGCGGCGAGCGTCGCCAGGTTCTCTGACCACTGAGTCACTGACACCCCGTCGTGGACGAGCACGGTGCTGCTGAGCTCGGCACGCACGAGCTCAGCACCGTCCTGGGAGTTCCGGATCTCGATCCGGAACTCCTCACGCATGCCCTGACGCACCGGTCGTTCGCGTACGAGAACGGCCAGGTGCCCAACAACGAGCGCCTGGAGTTCCTCGGCGACTCGGTGCTGGGGCTCGTCGTCACGGATGCGCTCTTCACGACCCACCCCGACCTGCCGGAGGGCCAGCTCGCGAAGCTGCGGTCGGCCGTCGTCAGCGCCAAGGCGCTCGCGGTCGTGGCCCGCACCCTCGGCATCGGCGAGCACGTACGCCTCGGTCGTGGCGAGGAGGCGACGGGTGGCCGCGACAAGGCGTCGATCCTGTCCGACACCGTCGAGGCACTGATCGGCGCCATCTACGTGCAGTTCGGCATCGAGCGGGCCTCGGAGGTCCTGCACCGCGTCTTCGATCCCGTCATCGCCGACGCGTCCCGCCTCGGGGCGGCCCTCGACTGGAAGACCTCGCTGCAGGAGGTCGCGGCCAACCAGGGACTCGGCGTGCCGCGCTACGTCGTCGAGAGCGAGGGCCCCGACCACGCCCGGCAGTTCGCCGCCGCGGTGCACGTGGGCGACCAGGTCTTCGACGGTGGTGCCGGCACCTCCAAGAAGGAAGCCGAGCAGCAGGTCGCCCAGATCGCGTGGGAGTCCCTCACCGGGGCCCCGCCGGCTGCCGCGAGTGCCTGAGCTCCCCGAGGTCGAGGTCGTCCGCCGGGGCCTGACCGACCACGTCGTCGGTCGTCGCATCACGGCGGTCCGCGTGCTCGACGTCCGCTCCTTGCGACGCCACGCACCGGGCCCGGAGGACTTCGCCCTGCGGCTCACGGGCCGGGTGGTGGTCGAGGCGTGCCGCCGCGGCAAGTACCTGTGGCTGCCCCTCGACGGTCCCGGTGGTGAAGGGGGCGACGCGCTGCTCGCGCACCTGGGCATGAGCGGGCAGATGCTCGTCAGCGAGCCCGATGCCCCGCAGCAGAAGCATCTCAAGGTCACGCTCGACCTGGAGGACGGCACCCAGCTGCGGTTCGTCGACCAGCGGATCTTCGGTGGCCTCGCCCTCAGCGACGCCCTCCAGGTCGACGAGCACGGCGCGGCGGTGCCGGCCGAGGTCGCGCACGTGGCCCGCGACCCGCTCGACCCCCGGTTCGACGCCGCCGAGTTCGCCTCCCGGCTCAAGCGGCGCGAGACCGGTATCAAGCGGGCGCTGCTCGACCAGACCCTGATCTCCGGTGTCGGCAACATCTACGCCGACGAGGCGCTCTGGCGGGTGCCGTTGCACTACGCCCGCAACACCCGCACGCTGCGCCGCACCGAGGTCGACACCCTGCTGCACCACGTCACCGAGGTCATGTCCGAGGCGCTCGAGCAGGGTGGCACGTCGTTCGATGCCCTCTACGTCAACGTCAACGGCGCCAGCGGCTACTTCGACCGCTCGCTGCACGCCTACGGACGCGAGGGCGAGCCGTGCGACCGCTGCGGCACCCCGATGCGCCGCAGCGCCTTCATGAACCGCTCGTCCTACTGGTGCCCCCGTTGCCAGCCCCGCCCCCGCAACGGCCGCTTCTGACGTTCCGCTCGCGAGAGACTTTGTTGGTGGTCACGAGAGACTTTGTTGGTGGACAGGAGCAGACAAACTCTCTTCGGTGCACCCACCAATTCTCTCGCGAGCGGTCCGCTACCGTGCACGCGTGACGAGCTACGGCGCGGAGGCACGGGCGCGCTTCGTGGGTGAGCCGCCCAAGCGCGCCGGCCGCACGCCGTTCGAGCGCGACCGCGGGCGCATCGTCCACTCCGCGGCGCTGCGCCGGCTCTCGGCCAAGACCCAGGTCATGGGTGCGGGGTCCGACGACTTCGTGCGCAACCGGCTGACCCACTCCCTCGAGGTGGCGCAGGTCGCCCGGGAGCTCGGTGCGTCGCTGGGCTGTGATCCCGACATCGTCGACTCCGCGGCGCTCGCCCACGACCTGGGCCACCCGCCGTTCGGCCACAACGGGGAGGCCGCGCTGGATGCCGTGGCCTCGGCCTGCGGCGGCTTCGAGGGCAACGCCCAGACCCTCCGGCTCCTGACGCGACTCGAGGCGAAGACCTTCGGGGCCGACGGCGCGAGCGTGGGGCTCAACCTCACGCGCGGCACCCTCGCGGCCTGCATCAAGTACCCCTGGCGTCGCGGCGAGGCGCCGGGCGGCGGGCTCAAGTTCGGCGTCTACGAGGACGACCTGCCGGTGTACACGTGGGTGCGAGCCGACGCTGCGCCCCACGTGCGCCCGGTCGAGGCCCAGGTCATGGACCTGTCCGACGACATCGCGTACTCGGTGCACGACGTCGAGGACGGGGTGGTCGGCGGCTGGTTCGACCTCACCGACGACCTCCAGCTCGACCGCGTCTGCGCCGTCGCCCGCGACTGGTACCTCCCTGATGCCGACGACGCACGGCTGGGCGCCGCGATGGAGCGTCTGCAGCAGCTGCCGGAGTGGCCTTCGACGCGCTTCGACGGCAGCCGCGCCTCGCTCGGCAGGATCAAGAGCCTCACGAGCGCGCTGATCGGCCGGTTCGCGGTCGCCGCGCAGGCCGCGACGACGGCCCGCTGGGGCGAGGGGCCGCTCGTGCGGTTCGACGCCCACCTGGAGGTCCCGCGCGACACGCTCGACGAGATCACGGTCCTCAAGTCGCTCGCCGCGCACCACGTGATGTTGGCGGACGACCGCACCGCGAACCAGGAAGCGCAGCGCGATCTGCTGACGGCGTTGGTCGCCGCCCTGGTCGAGCGCGAGGGCCGCGACCTCGATCGCGACCTCGCCGCGGAGTTCGCTGCCGCTCCCGACGACGCGTCCCGGCTCCGCGTGGTCGTGGACCAGGTAGCGTGCATGACCGATGTCTCCGCCCCGATGTGGGCCGAGCGCCTGGCTCTGTGAGGTCCGGATCCGGTCCCGGCCGTCCGTGGACGGACCCGCGCGGGCCGGTGGGCGCGCGGTCATAGAATGCGCGCATGCCGCGGATCAAGGACGAGGACATCCAGCTCGTCCGTGAACGCGCGCGCATCGACGAGGTCGTCGAGTCCTACGTCACCCTGCGCAACGCCGGGGGAGGCGCGCGGAAGGGCCTGTGCCCCTTCCACGACGAGAAGTCGCCGTCGTTCAACGTCCGTCCGGCCCAGGGTTTCTACCACTGCTTCGGCTGCGGCGTCGGCGGTGACTCGATCAAGTTCCTGATGGAGATCGAGGGCCTGCCCTTCGCCGAGGCCGTCGAGCGGCTGGCCACCAAGTACGGCATCCAGCTGCGCTACGACGAGGACGCCCGCCCGACCGGCCCCAAGCGTGACCCGCGCCAGCGGCAGCGTCTGCTCGAGGCGCACCGGTACGCGGGGGAGTTCTACGCCCAGCAGCTCGGGTCCTCCGCCGAGGCCCAGATCGCGCGCCAGTTCATCAAGGACCGCGGGTTCGACCAGGTCGCGGCCGAGCACTTCACCCTCGGGTACGCGCCGAAGGATCGCCAGAGCCTGACGGGGCACCTCAAGGGCAGGGGCTTCACCGACGAGGAGCTCGTCGTCGGCGGCCTGGCGCGACACACGAACAGTGGCACCTTCGACGTCTTCCAGGGCCGGCTGCTGTGGCCCATCAAGGAGATGACGGGCGAGATCATCGGCTTCGGTGCGCGCAAGCTTTACGACGACGACTTCATGGCCGGCAAGTACGTCAACACCTCCGAGACCCCGATCTACAAGAAGACGCAGGTGCTCTACGGCATCGACCTGGCCCGCCGGCAGATCTCCGGCGCGAGCCAGGCCGTCGTCGTGGAGGGATACACCGACGTCATGGCCTGCCACCAGGCCGGCGTCACCACGGCGGTGGCCACGTGCGGCACCGCGTTCGGCGAGGGCCACGCCCGCATCCTGCGCCGCCTCATGATCGACCACGACGCCTTCCGTGGTGAGGTCGTGTTCACGTTCGACGGTGACGAGGCCGGACAACGTGCAGCGGTGAAGTCGTTCGAGGGTGACGAGGAGTTCGTCGGCCAGACGTACGTCGCCGTGGAGCCTCGGGGCATGGACCCGTGCGACCTGCGCATGGCCGACGGCGACGCCGCGGTGCGCGAGCTCATCGCCTCGCGCGTGCCGCTCTACCGGTTCGTGCTCGACAACACGCTCAAGCAGTACGACCTCGACCGCGCCGACCAGCGCGTCGACGCCGTGCGCGAGGCGGTGCAGCTGGCCAGCGCCATCCGTGACTCCTCCAAGGTCGACGCGTTCCTGCGTGAGGTCGCGGGTCGCATCGGGGTCGAGGTCGAGCAGGTGCAGGCCGAGCACAAGCGGGCCAAGGCACGCCCGGCGCCCGCGAAGGCGCCCGAACGGTCCCGGGTGCCCGTCGAGACCACCGACGCCGCCCCGCAGCCCGTGTCGGCCTTCACCGCTGGCCCGTCCTTCGGCGCCCCGCAGTTCTCCGACGAGCGTGAGGCCCTGAAGGCCCTGGCGCAGCACCCGCACACTGCCGCGCAGTTCGCCGCCGATCTCGACGAGGACGACTTCACCCACCCGATCTCCCGGCACATCTGGTCGGTCATGGCGACGCAGGGCTGGCCGGCGAAGGAGGACCCGAGCTGGGTCCCGCGGGTCTCGGAGGCCTTGCCCGAGGAGCTCCGCCCGATCCTGTCGCGCGCGGCCGTCGAGCCCCTGCTCGCCCAGGAGCACACGACGGTGCAGGTGGTGTCGTCGAGCATCTTCCGCCTGCAGGTGCTCACGGTGGGCCGGCACGTCACGGACCTCAAGTCGCGGTTGCAGCGCACCAACCCGCTGGAGGAGCCCGAGCAGTACAACCGCATGTTCGGCGAGCTCATCGCCCTGGAGCAGCAGCACCGCGAGCTGCGCGAGAAGGCCGTCGGCGGCGTCGTCCCCAGCTGAGGGTCGTCCACAGCCGGTGCGGACACGCACCCATCGAGCTCCGGCGCCCACCACGGTGGAGCCCATGGCGACGTCATGGGTCCGACAGGTGTGGGACGAGCCGGAGCTCGACCGGGGCACGGAGCGCACTCTGGCCCGGCGTGCTCGCACCGGCGACGCGGAGGCACGGGCGGCGTTGATCCGCTCGGGCCTGCGCCACGTCGTGCAGCGGGCCCGCATGCTCGGGTTCCGCGGCGAGGCGTTCGACGACGCCGTGCAGTCGGGATGCCTCGGACTGATCCGGGCGGTCGACCGCTTCGACCCGGATCGTGGCGTCCGCCTGCGCACCTACGCCTGGTGGTGGATCGGTGAGGCGATGCGTGCCGCCGTCACGGTGCGCGCCGAGGAGCTCCCTGCCGAGCTCGCGGAGGCGGCGGGCCGAGGTGTCGAGCCGGGCGACGAACGCCTCGACGACGTGCCGCTGGTGCTTCGACTGCGCTACCGACTGGGGGAGGAGCCGGCACCTCCACGGCCCCGCCACGAGGTCGCCCGCCTGCTCAGACTGACCGTGGCCCAGGTCCGCGACGAGGAGGACCGGGCGATGCGACAGATGCGGCGACGGCTTGCTAGGGTGGTGCACCGTGCTCCCGCTGAGGGAGCCGATCCCCCATAGCTCAATTGGCAGAGCATTCGACTGTTAATCGAAGGGTTTCTGGTTCGAGTCCAGATGGGGGAGCAATGTGCCCAGTCGCTCGCGCGGCTGGGCCTTTGTCGTCCCGGGTCGTGCGGGGTGGGGGCGGCGGGGGGATCTGGGATGGCCGGCCTCTGGTAGACAGGCGGGATGCAGCGACTCGGCGGGGCCGACGAGATCGTGCACACCCGCAACGCCACGTTCCAGCAGTGGCACGCGCTGCTCGGCAACCGGACGAAGCGTCACCGCCAGCAGTCGTTCCTGGTTCAGGGGGTGCGCCCGCTGACGATCGCGCTCGATCGCGAGTGGCCGATACGGATGCTGCTGGGGCCTCTCGACCGTGACGTCAGCGACTGGGCGGCCGATGCCTGGCGCACCAGCACCGCGCCGAAGGCGTTGATGCCGGCGGAGCTGCTCGACGAGCTGGGCGAGAAGGCCGACGTCACCGAGCTGGTGGGCGTCGCCGAGATGCCGGCCGACGACCCTGAGCGTGTCCCGGTCGACGCCGGGCCGATCGTGCTGATCGACCGGGCGACCCAGCCGCGCAACCTCGGCATGCTGGCCCGCTCGATCGACGCCTTCGGGGGAGCGGGCCTGGTCGTCACCGGGCACGCGGCCGATCCCTACGACCCGCAGGCGGTGCGCGCCTCGACCGGTTCGCTCCTGGCCGTGCCGGTGCTGCGCGCCGAGGGGCCCGAGCAGGTGCAGGCGTGGTTCGCGCCGGGCGAGTGGCAGTACGTCGGCACCGACGAGACCGGTGAGCGCGAGCTGCGCGAGCTCGACCTCGTGCGGCCGACCGTGATCGTCCTGGGCAACGAGACCCGCGGGATGTCCTCGGCCTGGTGGGAGGCGTGCGACACGACCGTCGCACTGCCGATCGTCGGCACCGCGAGCTCGCTCAACGTGGCTGTGACCGGATCGATCGTCCTCCATGAGGCGCTGCGCCAGCGGATCGACGCCGGCGTCTGACGCGTTTTCCACAGTTTTCCCCAGGCCAGTGCGCGGCTCCCGGAGGGTGTCGGTGGGGGTCGTTTGACTGGTCTCATGTTCGAGGATCTGGCACCTGAGGAGGTGCTCGCCGCGGTGGCGGGTGCTGACTTCGGCGTGCATGAACCGATCGACATCATGGGCGGCAAGCACGTCGACGCGATTGCGGCGTTGGAGCGGGTGGTGCGTGTGACGCAGGCCCGGATCGTGGAGCAGGTGGATGCTCTTCATGCCCTGCGTTGGTCCACCGGGCCTTCGCTCGAGGGCGACCCGTCGCTCACGGTCGCCGCGGAGTCGGCGCTGGCGCGTGGCATGTCGCCCACGGCGGGCCGCTCGATGCTCGCGACGGCCGTGCACCTGCGATCCATGCCGGTCCTGCGTGAGGCGTTCGGGCAGGGCCGTGTGTCGGAGGCCACGGTGCGGGCGGTCGTGCGGGTCGTGCGCGACCTGGACGTCGACACGGTGGCGGCGGTCGACGGTGCGCTCGAGGGCCGCCTCGACGGTGTCAGTGCCCCGCGGGCTGGCGAGCTGGCCCGCACCGCCGTGGTGGAGCACGATGTCGAGGCTGCGGCCACGCGCGAGAGGGTCGCGCGGGCCGAGCAGTACGTGTCGTACTGGGACGAGCCCGACGGTGTCGGCACGCTGATCGTGCACGGCCCGGCCGAGCAGCTCGTGGGCATCCGGCAGGCGCTGCAGGTCCACGCCGACCGGCTGCGAGCCCGCGGCGACGAGCGCGACCGCGGGCAGATCATGGTCAACACGCTGTTCGAGCGCGCCACCGGTATCGAGACCGTGGCCGGTCCTGAGATCGAGCTGTCGGTGCTGATGCCGATCGAGGCACTCCACGGGCAACCGGTCGCCGCCGAGCTCGCGGGTCACGGCCCCATCTCACCGCAGCTGGCCGCCGAGCTCGTCGACGGAGCCCACCAGACCTGGTTCCGCCGACTCTTCACCGATCCCACGGGCTCACTGGCCGGGCTCGACCGCACCCGCCGCTGCTTCACCGGCACCCTGGCGTCCTGGATCCGCACCCGCGACCATCACCGGTGCCGACAACCGTCGTGCGGGTGCCGGATCCGCGAGATCGACCACATCCAACCCCACCGCAACGGCGGACCCACCACCCAGGACAACGGTCAGGGCCTGTGCCGCCTCTCCCACCTCGTCAAGGAACTGCCCGGCTGGCAGGTCCAGTCCTTTCCTGACGGCAGTGTCACCTGGACCACCCCGACCAGACACACCTACACCTCACCACCGCCCAGGCCCCACCGACGCACGTGACGGTCCGAGGTCGAGGCCACAGATCAGGCGCCGTCGATCTCCTGCTGCTCGTCGACCCGCTTCATGATGCGTCCCATGCCCGGCAGCTTCGAGAGCATCAGGTTCAGCTCTCGCGTGACGTCGAGCATGTCGTGGATGTCGGGTGCGACGGTCCTCAGGTTCGCGAGCATCGGCAGGATGTCGGTCTCCAGACGATCCACGAGCTGCGGCAGGTGGTCGACCAGGCCGACCAGCGCGTCGACCTCCTTCGGGTCGGTCGTCTCGGCGAGCCGGTCGATGACCGGGTGAATCTTCTCGAGCGTCGGCACGAACGTGTCGAGCAGGCCCTCGGTCCGCTCCAGGGTCGGCTCGACGCTGGCCACCGTGCCGGCGGTACGGATGATCACGGCGTTCGCGGAGTCGACGGTCTCGTTCGTGCGAGCGACGACGACGTCGGCGGCCCGCCGGGTCGCGTCGATCTCGTCGACCAGCACGGCGGCACGCGCCACGAGGTTCTCCGCCGCCGACAGCAGCGCCAGGGCGCGCGGGAGCGCGGACGTGAGTCCCTCGGCGAGCGCCACACCGCGCAGACCGAGGATCGCGACGTCACGAGGGTCGGGGATCGGGAGGCGCATCTCGTCAACGTAACGTCAGAGCGGCTGCTGCACCCGTCGGCACCGCCGGACTAGGGTGGGCGGACCCGGGGAGGTAGCTCAGCCGGTCAGAGCAGGGGACTCATAATCCCTGGGTCGCGGGTTCGAGCCCCGCCCTCCCTACCAAGCAACACGTCCATGAGGCCGTCAGGCCGTGAGGTCCCGGATGACCGACTCGAGGTTCGCCAGGTCGGCGACCTCGCCGTCGACGATCACGGTGGGCGTGCCGTTCACGTCGGCGTCCTGGGCCGCATCAGCCGCGTCCTCGACGTAGTCGTCGTACGCACCACCGGTCACGCAGTCGTCGATGCCCGTCACGCCGACGGTGGCGGCGAGATCGACCAGCTCGTCGTCCTCCGGTCCCGCGGTGCCCTCGGCGGGCTGGTTCTCGAACAGCGCCTCGTAGTAGTCGAGGTAGGCCGTGCTGCCACCCTCGACGTAGACGCAGGTCGCAGCGTTGGCGGACCGGCTGGAGTACTCGTTGCGGCTGACGCGGTCCAGGAACGAGAACTGGTGCAGCACGAGGTTGATCTTCCCTGCGTCAGCCGCGTCGCGGAGCGATCCCAGGTAGGTGTCGGCGAACACCTGGCAGATCGGGCACTGGAAGTCGCTGTAGATCTCGACGACAGGCGCGTCGGACGCCGGGGTCTCCGGGTAGCTGACCCCCTCGGTGGGATCCAGTTCCACGCGCTCGACCGCCGCGTCCGGGCCTGAGGGCGAGGTGTCCGAGCTCGGCGAGTCGGAGCCATCCGTGTCGCCGCCGCACGCGGCGAGGCCGAGGGCGAGCACCACCACCACGGCGCTGATCACGAGCGGACGGGTCGGGCGAAGGGTCCGGTTCATGCCGCTCATCCTGCCTCCCCGCCGCGCACCTGGGGCAGACTGGCACCCATGACTCGCGACGCCGTGATCATCGACCTCGACGGAACGCTGGTCGACACGTCCGGCGTCGAGCACCTGCTCGAGGGTGAGGACCGCGACTTCCGGGCCTTCCAGGAGGCGGCCGTCGGCTGCCCGCCGAACCCCGGGATGGTCGCCGTCGCGCGTGAGCAGCACGAGGCCGGGCGGGCCGTCCTGGTGGTCTCCTCACGCGAGTTCATCTGGCTCGACCCGACGCTCGACTGGCTCGTGCAGCACGACGTGCCCCACGACGGCGTGTACCTGCGGATCGTCGGCGACTACCGCCAGGACGTCCTCGTGAAGCGGGAGCTCCTGGACGACGTCGTCGCCAACGGCTACCGGGTGGTGGAGGCGTGGGACGACAAGGACCGCGTCACCCAGATGTGGATCGAGCAGGGGATCGAGGGCCACGAGACCCTCCGCTGAACCGGGACAGTTGGCAGGTTTCCCCGGGTCGGGCAGAATGGTCCCTGTTGGCAGTGCATGACATCACCGCTCGAGGACGCTGGGGAAGGCGACCACTCGAGATCCGGAGGTGCGACATGAGCATGGCCGACAGCACTGCTGTGCGCTCAGCGCGAGGCGTGGTGTTCATCCACTCCGCGCCGTCAGCGCTGTGCCCGCACGTCGAGTGGGCCGTCACCGGCGTGCTCGACGGCAAGGTCGAGCTGGCCTGGCAGGGGCAGCCCGCTGAGCCCGGCACGTATCGCGCGGAGCTCTCGTGGACCGGCCCGGTGGGTTCCGCGGCCGCGATCGCGAGTGCGCTGCGCGGGTGGGACCTCCTGCGGTTCGAGGTCACCGAGGACGCCACGGCGTCGTCGGAGGGTGCTCGCTACTCCTACGTCCCCGAGCTCGGCATCTTTCACGCCGTGGTCGGTGTGCACGGCGACATCGTGATCCCGGAGGACCGGATCAAGGCCATGCGGGAGCGTGCCTCCCGCGGCGACGTCGCCCTCGACGAAGCGCTCGACGCCCTCCTGGGCGTGCAGTGGGACGCCGAGCTCGAGCCCTTCCGGCACGCCGGCGACGGAGCACCGGTGCGCTGGCTGCACCAGGTGGTGTGAGCCTCAGCCGATCGTGACCGCGACCGACGGGGTGGCCTGACCCGAGTCGGTGTTGACGAGGCGCCACTCGCGGGTGCCCGTGCGCGTGGTGTAGACCTCGGCCGAGAACCCTCCCTCGGCGCCCGTCGTGAGGGTCACGGGGAAGTCGTCCCACTCGCTGCCCGCGTCCTTGACCTGCACCTGCAGCTGGGCTCCCGGGCCGAGCGCCGGGATCGCGCCCGTCAGCGTGAACCGCGTGCCGGGGGAGACCGTGGTCGATGATGCCGCGAGGCTGGGCTCCGGCGCCGCCGGGGCGGACGGCTCGGTCGGGGTGGGGGTCGGGCTCGGGGTGGCCTCGGTCTCCTCCTCCTCGTCAGCCGTGGGTGAGGGCGAGATCGGCGGCAGCGCCGTGTCGCCGAGTCCGGTCGACGCGAGGAGGGTTGAGGCACCGAAACCGAAGGCGACGCCGATCAGGCCGCCGATCACGATCATCGTCAGCGCCGTCGTGATCGCCCCGGCGGTGAAGCGACGGCGGTCCAGCGGCACGTCGTGCTCGGTCAGCTCGTCGGACGATCCGCTGGTCGATCCTTCGGTCGCGACCGTGTCGAGGAGGACCGGGCCGGCATCGGGGCTCTGCGCCCAGGAGGGCGCCGTCGCGCCGTCGTGGTGGACCACCGCGCGCACGGCGTCCTCGACGGTGCGCATCGAGTCGACCGCCTGGTCGGACAGGTACAACCCGTGCTGGCGTCCGAGCTCGTCGGCGAGCTCGACCGCCAGGAGGGAGTCGATGCCGAGGTCCTTGAGCCGGCTCGTGGGCTGGATCTGCGACGAGTCGGTGCCGGTGAGCCGGACGACGAGGTCGGTGACGCTCGCTCTGACCTCCCCGTCGGACTGCATGGGCCCAGTCTAACGTCGCCTGCGCCAACCCCACGCGTAACGTCGGTGCAACGCGCGACCTCTACAGTGGCGCGGGTGACCAGCCCGGAGCTCCAGTACGTCGTCGTCCACGGGTACCGGCGGGCGTTCCGGAAGGTCGGCTCCGGCCCGGCCCTGCTGCTGATCCACGGAATGGCGTGCGACTCCTCCACCTGGGACGACGTCATCGCCCCGCTGGCCGAGCACTTCACCGTCATCGCGCCGGACCTGTTGGGCCACGGCGACTCCGACAAGCCCAACGGCGACTACTCGATCGGCGGCTACGCCAACGGGATGCGTGACCTGCTGACGGTGCTCGGCATCGACAAGGTCACGATCGTGGGGCACAGCTTCGGCGGCGGCGTCGCGATGCAGTTCGCCTACCAGTTCCCCGAGCGCACCGAGCGGGTCGTGCTGGTCTCGAGCGGCGGTCTCGGACCCGAGGTCACGGCGTTCATCCGCATGCTGACCCTGCCGGGCGCGCCGCTGGTGCTGGCGTTCGCCACCGCCCGTGCATGGCGGCCCTTCGTCGCCGCGGGGCTGCGCGGTCTGGCCTCGACCGGCCTGAGCGCGACGCGCGACCTCGGGGAGGTGGCGCGGATCTACGAGTCCTTCGCCGAGCCCCGTTCCCGTGCCGCGGTCCGGCGTCTGACGAGCCACGTGCTCGACTGGCGCGGGCAGTACGTGACGATGACCGACCGCACCTACCTCGCGCAGCTCATGCCGGTGCTCGTCGTGTGGGGCCGCGACGACCGGGTCATCCCGGCCTCGCACGCCGTCAACGCCTCCCACGCGTCCCTGACGGACGTGCGGGTGCTCGCCGACTCAGGACACTTCCCGCACAAGGACCACCCGGAGCGGTTCGTCGAGCTCATCACGGAGTTCGTGACCGAGAACCCGCCGGCCTCGTACCACCGGGGTCGGTGGCGGGCCATGCTGCGTCGCGGCGATCAGGCCGTGCTGACGACCGTGCCCGACTCGTCCTCGCCGGCGATCTAGGCCCCGACCTTCGCGGTCGCTGCCTCGTCGTCGCCGTGCGGCCGGACGTCGGGGATGTCGACGTCCGGGTGCCCGGCGGCGGCTCTGGCCTTCTGCCGCTTGGTGTTCCCGGTGGCCCAGGCACCTCCGTAGACCGCGATGACGCCGATGAGCAGGCCCGCGATGTCGTCGGAGACGTAGTGCCAGCCGAAGTAGACCGTGGCCAGGACCGTGCCCACGAAGTAGACCCAGGCGGTGGCGCGCAGCAACGGGTGGATCTTGGTCATCTCGAAGAACAGGCACGCGGTGAAGACGACCGAGACGTGCAACGACGCGAAGCCGGCAATGCCGTAGATGCTGCTGCTCTGGTCGTTCTCGATGACGTCACGGCCGGCCCGGAACAGAGAACGCTGCAGCTCGGAGGCTGGTGTGCCGTCGATGATCTCGAACCGGGTCGGGAACGCGAAGGCCGGACCCACGGTGGGCAGGATGTAGTAGCTGACGGTGCCGAGGATCCAGTTGAGGCTGAGCGCCGTGGCATACCAGGCGCCGATCGAGACGTCGCGGTTGAGCACGAGGTAGGCGCCCAACGTGATGGGGATCAGCATCAGGTAGCTGACGTAGATCACGGCGATGACCTGGGCGACGATCCCCGTGCCGAGCAGGCTGTGCAGGAGGTCCGACGGGTAGTTGCCGAAGAACAGCCAGTGGTCGAGCCGCTCGAGCTCCAGGTCGAACGACGGCGGCCGAAGGTCGGGGAGGTAGCCCTTCAGGTTCCGGTAGCTCACGTACGACGTGTAGAACGCCAGCAGGCCGGCGGCGATGTAGCCGAAGCGGGCCCACGTCCAGTCGGTGCGGATGACCTCGCGCACGCCCCAGACGACCCGCTTGAAGCCGTAGCGGAGGATCGCCTGGGGGATGATGCCCGCGGCGAAGAACAGCATCGCCAGCAGCGGGAGCCGCACATAGGCGGGACCGAGGAATCCCTCCGGGTCGCGCATCGGGATGTCGAGCTGGACCGAGAAGGTGACCGCGATGATCGCAAAGCCCAGAGCCACGATGCCGATGAACGTGTAGGGGTTGCGGCGCAGCATGACCGCCATCTTAATCCGAACCGGCTGAGAGTCCTCTCAGCCGCCCCGCGGCCTCAGGCGTCGCCACCCTCCTGCGCCACGCCGGCGACCGCCATCGGATCGTCGATACGGAAGCGCTCGGCGGCGTCGCGGACGACCGACGCGTCGATCTTGCCCTCGCGGTACAGGCCGGTGAGCGTGGCCACGACGATCGACTCGGCGTCGATCTGGAAGTAGCGACGCGCGGCGGCACGGGTGTCGGCGAAGCCGAAGCCATCGGCACCCAGGGCGATCCAGGGGCCGGGCACCCAGCGGGCGATCTGGTCGGGCACGGCGCGCATGTAGTCGCTCACGGCGACCGTGACGTCGACCTCGTCGGCCAGGGCGCTCGTGACGTACGGCACGGCCTGGTCGGCCTCCGGCTTCGCGAGGTTGGCACGCTCGGCCCGGGCGGCGTCGCGGGCCAGCTCGTTCCAGGACGTGACCGACCAGACATCGGTGCTGACGTCGAACTCGTCAGCGAGGATCTTCTGCGCCCGGACCGCCCACGGGACGGCGACGCCCGACGCGAGGATGCGCGTGGCCGCCGGGCCGCTCTCGGCCGGCTTGAACTTGTAGGCGCCCTTGAGCAGTCCGCTCACGTCGAGACCCTCGGGCTCCGCCGCCTGCACGGCGGGCTCGTTGTAGACGGTGAGGTAGAACAGCACGTCCTCGCCGTGCGGGTGCTGCTCGCTCGTGCCGTACATGCGGTCCAGTCCCGACTGCATGATGTGGGCGATCTCGTAGGCGAAGGCCGGGTCGTAGTGCACGACGGCCGGGTTGGTCTGCGCGATGAGCGGGGAGTGGCCGTCGGCGTGCTGCAGGCCCTCGCCCGTCAGTGTCGTCCGGCCCGCGGTCGCGCCGATCAGGAAGCCGCGCGAGAGCTGGTCGGCCATCGCCCAGATCGAGTCGGCGGTGCGCTGGAACCCGAACATCGAGTAGAAGAGGTACACCGGGATCATCGGCTCACCGTGCGTCGAGTACGCCGTGCCCGCCGCCGTGGCCGACGCGACGGCGCCCGCCTCGCTGATGCCCTCGTGGAGGAGCTGGCCTTCGGTCGACTCCTTGTAGGCCAGCAGCAGCTTGCGATCGACCGACTCGTACGTCTGGCCGTGCGGGCTGTAGATCTTCGCCGACGGGAACATCGAGTCCATGCCGAACGTGCGGTACTCGTCCGGGGCGATCGGCACGATGCGCTGGCCGATCTCCTTGTCCTTCATGAGGTCGCGCAGCAGGCGCACGAAGGCCATGGTGGTGGCGATCTCCTGCTTGCCCGAGCCCTTCTTGAGCTCGGCGTAGGCATCGTCGCCGGGGAGCGTGAGCGGCTTGACGTCGACCTTGCGCTTCGGCAGCGATCCGCCGAGCGACTCGCGGCGAGCCAGCATGTACTGGATCTCCTCGCTGTCGGCGCCCGGGTGGTAGAACGGCGCGAGGTCCTGGTCGATCTGCTCGTCGGTGACCGGGATGTTGAGTCGGTCGCGGAAGCCCTTCAGGTCGTCCTTCGTGAGCTTCTTCATCTGGTGGGTCGCGTTGCGGCCCTTGAAGGAGTCGAGCAGCCAGCCCTTCACGGTGTGCGCCAGGATCACGGTGGGTTGACCGGTGTGCTTCGTGGCCGCGTCGAACGCGGCGTAGACCTTGCGGTAGTCGTGGCCGCCGCGGGGGAGGCGCTCGATCTGCTCGTCGGAGAGGTGCTCGACCATCTGCGTCAGGCGCGGGTCGGGGCCGAAGAAGTTCTCGCGGTTGTAGTCGCCGGTCTCGACCGACAGGGTCTGGAACTGGCCGTCGGGCGTGCGGTTCATCTGGTTGACGAGCGCGCCGTCGGTGTCGCGCGCGAGCAGGTCGTCCCACTCGCGGCCCCACACGACCTTGATGACGTTCCAGCCGGCGCCACGGAAGTACGCCTCGAGCTCCTGGATGATCTTGCCGTTGCCGCGCACCGGACCGTCGAGCTGCTGCAGGTTGCAGTTGATGACCCAGGTGAGGTTGTCGAGCTCCTCGCGCGCGGCGACGCTGATCGCGCCGAGCGACTCGGGCTCGCCCATCTCGCCGTCGCCCAGGAACGTCCAGACGCGCTGCTGGCTCGTGTCCTTGATGCCGCGGTGCTGCAGGTAGCGGTTGAACCGTGCCTGGTAGATCGAGTTGATGCCGCCCAGGCCCATCGAGACCGTGGGGAACTCCCAGTAGTCGGGCATCAGGCGCGGGTGCGGGTACGACGACAGGCCCTCGCCCTCGCCGTGCGACTTCTCCTGGCGGAAGCGGTCCATCTGCGTCTCGGTCAGGCGTCCCTCGAGGTACGAGCGGGCGTAGATGCCGGGCGCGGCGTGGCCCTGGAAGTAGATGTGGTCGCCACCGCCGGGGTGGTCCTTGCCGCGGAAGAAGTGGTTGAAGCCGACCTCGTAGAGGCTCGCCGCGCTCTGGTAGCTGGCGATGTGGCCGCCGACACCGAGTCCGGGGCGGTTGGCGCGCGAGACCATGACGGCGGCGTTCCAGCGGATGTACGCCCGGATGCGGCGCTCGATCGCCTCGTTGCCCGGGAACCAGGGCTCGCGCTCCGGCGGGATCGTGTTGATGTAGTCGGTGCTGCGCAGGGCGGGCACGCCGACCTGGCGCTCACGGGCCCGCTCGAGCAGGCGGAGCATGACGTACCGGGCTCGGTCGCGGCCGCGCTCGTCCACCATGGCGTCCAGCGACGCCACCCAGTCGGACGTCTCGTCCGGGTCGATGTCGGGCAGCTGGGTGGGCAGTCCCTCGTGGATGACGGGACGACGATCGTTCGCGCCGGGTTGCGGCATGGGTGACTCCCTACGAGATGTCTTGTGGACCCTCCCATCCTTCCACGCGAGGTTCGCTAGGGTGAGACCGGGAACCTTCGGGTTTTCCTTACTTTTCAGTAGGATTTCGTGTCCCGCTGGGATCGCAGCGACATTGCTGCGAGGCTGGTGGGCAGCACAGAGGGTCAACGAGAGGAAGAGTGTGGACGCGGCGAAGTTGGGGTTCGAGCCCGACACCGTCATCCAGGAGCTCGGTTGGGATGACGACGTCGACGACGCGGTACGCGCGGCTGTCGAGACCCTGACCGGTAGCGAGCTGGTGGACGGTGAGGTCGGCCTGGTGGTCGACGGAGTGATCCTGTGGTGGCGCGACGGCGACGGTGATCTGGCCGATGCGCTGATGGATGCGCTCCAGGACCTGGCCGAGGGCGGTTCGATCTGGCTGCTCACCCCGAAGGTCGGGCGCCCGGGCTACGTCTCCGGTGCCGACATCGGCGAGGCGGCCCCGGTCGCTGGCATGTCCACCACCACGACGTCGTCGGCCACCGACGACTGGGCTGCGACGAAGCTGTCCACGCACAAGCGCTGATCCGAGGGCCGTGGGGGCGTGCCGCTGCGGGGCGCCCCTAGGCTCGAGCGTATGACGATCGAGATCGGCCAGCAGGCCCCCGACTTCACGCTCAAGAACCAGCACGGCGAGGACGTCTCCCTGGCCGCGTTGCGTGGCCGCACCGTGGTGCTGGTGTTCTACCCGTTCGCCTTCACCGGGGTGTGCACCGGTGAGCTGTGCGAGCTGCGCGACAACCTCGCCGACCTCACGGCCGGTGGGGCCGAGGTCCTCGCGGTCTCGTGCGACTCCCGGTTCGCTCTGCGCGTCTTCGCCGACCAAGAGGGCTACGACTTCTCGTTGCTCAGCGACTTCTGGCCGCATGGCGAGGTCGCCCGCGCCTACGGCGTCTTCCACGAGCAGGCGGGGGCGGCCGTCCGCGGGACCTTCGTGATCGACGGCGAGGGCACCGTGCGCTGGAAGGTCGAGAACGCGATCCCCGACGCCCGCTCGCTCGACGACTACCGGGCTGCGCTGGCTGCCATCTGAGCCTGGCGTTCCAGGCATTGCGGCGGGAAGCTGCCGAGAAATGCGCATTTCGGTGCGGAATGACCCGCGGATACGCCACGATGGGTGACGCACGGCCGCCCGGGACCCGAGACCCTGGCGGCCGTGTCTCTTTTCGGCCCGGCATCGCAGTCCTCAGGTGGGCCGGTGGGGTAGGGTGCGGTCCGTTCCAGGGCGAATAGCTCAGCTGGTTAGAGCACTCGGCTTACACCCGAGATGTCGGGGGTTCGAGTCCCTCTTCGCCCACATCTGCGCGGAGCGCCTCCTGGGCGAAGAGGGACGAGAACCCCCGCAGGGTGGGGGTCCCCCCAGCGGCGAGCGCCAGCGAGTCGCGAGGGGGAGTCGAGTCCCGCGCTTTTGAGGGGCAGAGTGCCCACCCGGCGCGGAGCGCCACTTTTGGATGCAGTCTCGTATCGCCGACGTGATCCGGTGTACGGTCTCCGGCGTGACAACCAAGCGCCGTGAGGCGACCCGGGAGCGGCTCGTGGAGGCCGCCCGAGGCCTGCTGGCCGAGATCGGCATCCAGGGCGCCACGGTCGAGTCGATCTGCGAGCGAGCCGGATTCACTCGTGGCGCGTTCTACTCGAACTACGCCAGCAAGGACGAGCTGATCCTCGACATCTTCGGTCGCGAGAAGGTGCAGATGATCGCGCTGATGCAGTCGGCGGTCGACTCCGAGATGGGCAAGACCGGTGACGTCGACGGGGTGCCGGCCGCGCTGCGCGCCGTCGACCGGTTCCTCGCGGCGTACCCGCGCGACCGCAGGAGCTTCCTGGTCCACCTGGAGTTCGTGACGCACGGGATCCGGGAGCGGGCGGTCGCCGAGGTCTACCGCGAGGTCTGGATCGAGACCCGCGAGGACATCCAGCGCGTGCTGGAGCGCGGCGTCGAGCTGCTCGGCGGGCGACTCCTCGTGACGGCCGAGCAGGCGGTCACGCTGCTGATCGGGGCCTACGAGCTGGCGATGCGTGACGCTCTGCTGCAGTCCGACGCGGCCGAGGCCGACCTGGCCCAGCTCGAGGAGCTCATCCCGGCGCTGTTCGCCGCGCTCGTCGCGCAGGACTGACGCTGTTGAGGCTCGACGCGCTGCTGTGGACGGGCAGCATGCGGTGTCGGACGTCGCTGACACGATGGCCGCATGACGACGACCACCGATGACGCTCTGGCGGCACTGCGCCGCCTCACCGCGCGCGACGACGCCGTCTTCCACGACGGTCAGCTCGAGGCCATCACCGCCCTGGTCGACGAGCACCGTCGGGCGCTCGTGGTCCAGCGCACGGGCTGGGGCAAGTCCGCGGTGTACTTCATCGCCACGGCGCTGCTCCGGGCCCGCGGCACCGGGCCGACGCTTCTGGTGTCCCCGCTGATCGCCCTGATGCGCGACCAGGTGGCCGCGGCGGAGCGGGCCGGTGTGCGAGCGGTCTCGATCAGCTCGGCCAACGCCCACGAGTGGGACGAGATCCGCGCCCGACTCGTTGCCGACGACGTCGACGTCCTGCTCGTCTCGCCCGAGCGGCTCACGAACCCGCGCTTCCGCGAGGAGCAGCTGCCCGAGCTGCGCCGCCGGACGGGCCTGCTCGTGGTCGACGAGGCGCACTGCGTCTCCGACTGGGGGCACGACTTCCGGCCCGACTACCGCCGGTTGGCCGAACTGGTCGCGTCGATGCCTGAGGGCGTCCCGGTGCTGGCCACCACCGCCACCGCCAACGCGCGGGTGGTCGAGGACGTCGCCGAGCAGCTCGGCGACGACGTGCTCACCCTGCGCGGCTCGTTGGCACGCACCAGCCTGCGCCTGGGCTGCCTCACCCTCGGGTCGTCGCGCGAGCGCCTGGGCTGGCTCGTCTCGCACCTGGGCGAGCTGCACGGCAGCGGCATCATCTACACGCTCACGGTCTCGGCGGCCGAGGACACCGCGCGGCTGCTCAACGAGGCCGGCCACGGGGTCGCGGGCTACACCGGGCGCACCGACCCCGACGAGCGAGCGCGCCTGGAGCAGGCACTCAAGGACGACGAGGTCAAGGCCCTCGTCGCCACGAGCGCGCTGGGCATGGGGTTCGACAAGCCCAACCTCGGATTCGTCATCCACCTCGGCGCCCCGTCCTCGCCCGTGGCCTACTACCAGCAGGTCGGCCGTGCGGGTCGCGCCACCGAGACCGCCGACGTCCTGCTGCTCCCGGGCCGGGAGGACGCCGAGATCTGGCACTACTTCGCCACCGCCTCGATGCCCACGCCGGGCAAGGTCGACCAGGTGCTCGGCGTGCTCGGCCCGGAGCCGATGTCAGTGCCGGCCATCGAGTCCCGCGTCGACCTGCGGCGCACGGGGCTCGAGCTGCTGCTCAAGGTGCTCGACGTCGACGGAGCGGTGCGCCGGGTCCAGGGCGGCTGGGTGTCCACGGGCGAGCCGTGGGTCTACGACGAGGAGCGCTACGAACGCATCGCGCAGGCCCGTCGCGACGAGCAGCAGGCCATGCTCGAGTACCAGCGCGCCACCACGTGCCGCATGGCGCTGCTCCAGCACCACCTCGACGACCCGTCGGCCGCGCCGTGCGGGCGTTGCGACGTCTGCACCGATCCCTGGTACCCCACCGCCACCGACGGCGAGGCGGTCGAGCAGGCCAACCGTTCGCTCGACCGGGTGGGCGTGCCGATCGAGCCACGGGCCATGTGGCCCGCGGGCGTCAAGCGCCTGGGGGTCGAGGCGAGCGGCAAGATCCCGGTCGCCGAGCGGCCCGAGACCGGCCGGGTCGTGGCCCGCCTCACCGACCTCGGGTGGGGCACCGCACTGCGCGAGGTCTTCGACGCCGGCGCCGCCGACGGTCCGGTCAGCGACGCGCTGCTCACCGCCAGCTCGCGCGCGTTGCGCGACTGGCCCTGGACGCAGCGGCCGGTCGCGATCGTCACCGTGGCGTCGGTGAGCCGGCCGGTGCTGGTCGATTCGGTCGCGCAGGGCCTGTCCGGGCTGGGCCGGCTGCCGATCCTGCCGTCGCTCGAGATCGCGCCCGGTGCTCCCGACGACCCGCCGAGCGGCAACAGCGCGTTCCGCCTCGCCGCGGTGTGGGACCGGTTCATCGTGAGCGACGCGCTCCGTGAGGCGCTCGAGGCGACCTCCGGTCCGATCCTGCTGGTCGACGACCTCGTCGACAGTCGTTGGACCTTGGCCGTCGCCACGCGCACCCTGCGCCTCGCCGGTGCCGATGCGGTCCTGCCCTTCGCGCTCGCCTCGGTCGGCTGAGCCCGACGGCTAGGCTCTCGGCATGCCTGGCCCGAGCTCGACCCTGCGAGACGTCGTCGCCGTGCTCGACGAGCTCTACGACCCCCGGACCGCCGAGTCCTGGGACGCCGTCGGCACGATCCTCGGCGATCCGGACGCCGAGGTGCGCCGGGTGCTGTTCGCGGTCGACCCTGTGCAGGCGGTGGCCGACGAAGCGGTCGCGCTCGGCGCCGACCTCGTCGTGACGCACCACCCGCTGTGGCTGTCCGGGGTCACGGCGATGCCGGCGTCCGACCCCAAGGGTCGGGTGGCGCACACGCTGCTGTCGCACGGCATCGCGCTGCACACCTGCCACACCAACGCCGACGTGCCGCCGCTCGGCGTCTCGGCCGCGATGGCCGACGCCTTCGGGCTGGTCGGGGCTCGTCCGCTGCAGCCAGCCACGTCGCCGGGCCCTGATGTCTGGACCGTGTCCGTCCCCCGGAGTGACGCCGAGGCGGTGCTCGCCGCGATGCACGGCGCCGGTGCGGGGCAGCACGAGGGGTACGACCGTGCGGCCTTCACCTGGGCGGGCGCGGGCCAGTTCCGTCCGCTCGAGGGGGCGCAGCCCGCCATCGGCCGCATCGGCGAGCTCGAACGGGTCGACGAGGTGGCGCTGCGACTCGTGGCGACGCCGGACGTCCGCGAGCGGGTGCGTGCCGCCATGCTGGCCGTCCACCCGTACGAGGTCGTCGCGCACGACGTCGTCGCGGCCCAGCCGGTGCCCACCGACCGGGGGATGGGCCGCATCGGTCGTCTGCCCGAGCCGATGTCGCTCGCGGCCTTCGCCGAGCACGTCCGCCAGACGCTCCCGGCCCATCATGGCGCCACGCGACTCGCCGGAGACCCCGACCGGGTCATCGAGACCGTCGCGCTGTGCGGGGGGTCCGGCGACTTCCTGCTGGGGCCGGCCACGGCCGCGGGAGCCGACGTGCACGTCACCTCCGACCTCAAGCACCACGTCGTGAGCGAGCACCTCGAACGACCCGGTGGGTGTGCCGTCGTCGACGTCCCGCACTGGGCCGCCGAGTGGACCTGGCTCCCCGTCGCGGCGGCTGCACTGACCCAGCGCCTCGGCGCTACCGTGGTCTCCCAGGTCTCGACGCTCGTCACCGATCCCTGGACCGCGACCCTCGTCCACCCCGACCACCCTCTCGAACACCGGAGCCCACGCTGAAAGCCGCACCGCACGTCCAGCTCGTCCTGCTCGACCTCTCCACCGTCGACGCCCAGCTCGCGCAGCTGGCGCACCGTCGCGGTGCACTGCCCGAGCTCGCGGTCCTCGCCGAGGTGACGGCCGCCGAGGCCCAGCTCGACGACAAGCGCATCGAGCTCGACACGCTCGTCGGCGACCTGCGCCGTGAGCTGCGCCAGGCCGAGGCCGAGGTCGAGCAGGTCCGCACGCGCCGCGAACGCGACGAGCAGCGGCTCAACTCCGGGGCCATCACGAGTCCGAAGGACCTCACCAACCTCGAGCACGAGATGCAGGCGCTGCAGCGTCGCATCGGCACGCTCGAGGACGCCGAGCTCGAGGTCATGGATCAGGTCGAGACCCAGCAGGCGGCGCTCGACGCCGTGCTCGAGGAGCTCGCCACCACCCGGGCGAAGGTGGCCGACGTCACCGCCGCGCGCGACGCCGCCTTCGAGCAGCTCGACGGGCAGAGCGGGGAGCTGGCCGCGGAGCGCGCCCGGCTCGCGGCCGACCTGCCGGACGACCTGGTCGCCCTGTACGAGAAGGTGCGCGCCCAGTACGGATCCGGCGCTGCTGCGCTGCGCGCCCGGGGCTGCCTGGGGTGCCGCCTCGAGCTCAACGGCTCCGACCTCCGGGTCATCGCGGCCGCCGAGGACGACGAGGTCGTCCGCTGCCCCGAGTGCAGCCGGATCCTCGTGCGGACGGCCGAGTCGGGACTGTGACCAGCCGGCCGGCCGGCGAGGCAGGCGCGGAAGGGCCGGGCGACGACGCTCTCCCGTCGACCAGCATCGGGGCCGGGTGGCGAGGCCGGCTCGACAGCGAGCCCACCGTCATGGTGCTGCTGCGTCACGGCGTGACGGCCAGCACCGTGCGCCGCCTGTTCTGCGGCAGTGGCGGTGCCGATCCGGGCTTGGTCGACGAGGGACGCGAGCAGGCCGCGCGGGCGGCCGCCTGGATCGCTCGCCACCACCGGGTTGACGCCATCGTGGCCTCGCCCCTGCAGCGCACCCAGGAGACGGCGGGCTTCGTCGCCCGGGAGCTGGGGCTCGAGGTCGCGCTCGAGCCCGGCGTCGCGGAGGCGGACTTCGGGGAGTGGGACGGCCACACCTTCGCGGAGATCATGGAGCGCTGGCCCGCCGAGATGCAGGCGTGGCTGGAGTCCACGGCGGTCGCGCCTCCGGGCGGCGAGACCTTCGACGCGGTCGACGCGCGGGTCGTCGAAGCGCGGAAGCGCCTGGGCGCGACCTACGCGGGCCGCACGATCGTCGTGGTCAGCCACGTCACGCCGATCAAGATGATGGTGCGCGAGGCCCTCGGCGCTCCCATGTCGGCGATCCACACGCTCGAGCTCGCGCCGGCCAGCATCAGCACCATCGTGTGGTGGCCCGATGCGCTGCCGTCGGTCCGCAACTTCTCCGTCGTGCCGGACTGACCCCGGTAGATCCACGGGCCGAGCCGCGCGCCCCTCGAAACCTCGATCACGATGCGGGTGGCGGTGCCCCTTTCGAGGCTCCTCGTTCCTCGTCGCACCTCAAGCGGCGGGGCTTCACCCGGTGGCCGCCGCCGCGTGGTCGGCGTCTGTCGTCACGACGTCGATCTGTGTGGGCTTGCCGGGCACGACGTCGGGCTGCTCGACGTGCCAGCCGAGGTCGGACCACACCTGCACGAGCTCGCCGACGGAGCACGGCTCGGCGCCCGAGGTCAGCAGTGCGCGGACCAGCCGGCCCTTGGTCGCCTTGTTGAAGTGACTGACGACCTTGCGGACCCCGCCCGCCTCGTGCAGCACCCGGACCGTCACCGTGCGGTCGGCGATCTCCGGCTGCGGCTTGCCGAGGTTGACGTAGGTGCCCGACCGCAGGTCGATCAGCAGGCCGTCGCCGGTGGCCGCAGTCAGCTCGCGCGGGAGTGAGTCGCGCCACCTGGACGCCACGGGTCCGAGGCGGGGCAGGGAAACGCTCCCCGACAGGCGGTAGGCCGGGATCGGGTCGTCGATGCGCAGGACGCCGAACAGGGCGCTGGCCACCGCGACGGTCGCCGAGGCGCGGTCACGGGCGCCCTGGTCGAGCGTGGCGAGGTCGAGCTCGCCGAACAGGACACCGGTGTAGACCTCGGCGGCCTGTGCGCACGGCAGGTCCCACAGGCGGGCGTCGGCCTCGATCGCGTCGCTCTGGGTGGGGCCGAGGCCGAGCACCTCGGCCGCGCGGGCCGGCCGGCCCGAGGCGAGCCGCACCAGCGCGCGTGCGAGCTGGTCACGGGTGGCCGTCAGGCGCGGGAACGAGAGCGCGCCGAGGTCGAGGGACGGGCCGTCAGCCGGAGCCGTCTTGCCTTCGGACGGGGGCAGGAGCACGAGCACCGGTCGAGCCTAGGGGGCCTCAGATGACGACGGGCGACCAGGCCCAGAGCATCGAGGCGCCCAGGACGACCAGCACGGGGGTCGTCAGCAGCCCGAGCCGGTGGAACTTGCCTCACCCGACCGAGGCGCGCCCCCCGGCGCCCCGCCAGAGCAGGTTCGCCAGGGATCCGACGGCCGTCAGGTTGGCGCCGACGTTGACGCCGATCAACAGAGCGGCGACCCCCACGGGTCCGGTCGCGGCAGCCGCCGGCAGGAGTAGGAGCGTGGCCGGAAGGTTGTTGATGGTGTTGGCGACCAGCATGGAGACGAGGGCGATGCCGACGAGCGCCGTCCACGTCGTGCCGTGGGGCAGGAGGTCGGTGATCCAGTCGCCCGCGGGGGTGCCTGCCACGAGCGTGACGACCCATCCCCACACGATGACGAGCACCGCCAGCGGCAGGTTGGCGGCGACCAGCAGGTCGCGGCCAGTGGTGGCGCGGGTGGCCACGGCGTGCACCCCGAGCAGCAGGGCGCCGGCCGTGGCGACGATCCAGGGCTTCTCGCCGGCGGCGAGCCCGAACAGCACCGCGATGACGACGCCGGCGGGAACGAGCGGCGTCGCGGGCACCGGCCCCGACGGTGGAACCGGAGGCGGGTCGCGACGACACCACCAGGTCACGATCGCGATCTCGGCGGCGACGCCCACGACCCACACCGGCAGCATGACGCGCGCGAACTCGAGGAACGTCCATCCGGTGGCTGCCACGGCGAGCAGGTTCGTGAGGTTGGAGATCGGCAGCAGCGTCGAGGCGGAGTTCGCGAGCCGCACGCTGAGGAGCGATCCGCGCCGGCCGAGCCCGGCCGCCAGCAGCACCGGTGTCAGGAGCACCACGGTCGCGTCGAGGGTCAGCACCACCGTGATGCCCGCCGCGAGGAGCCCGGCCGCCACCGCGAGCCGTCGCGGGTCGCGGGACACCCGGGCGACGAGGCCGCCCCAGGCGTGGAACAGGCCCTCGTCGGCGCAGGCGCGGCCCAGCACGGTCATCGCGACGAGGAACCCGACGACCTCGACGAGCGAGCCGAGGTCGTGAGTCACGGGCCGAACCTAGCGCGGAGCCCCCGGCGATCAGAGGAGATGGATGCCCTCGACCACGAGCACGACGGCGAAGATCGCGAACGCCGCCGCGGCGCCGTAGCGGATCGCCTTCTCAGGCAGGTTCTTGCCGAGCACGGCGCCGACCACGATGGCGAGGGCGTCGGCGGCGACCATGCCGACCGTGGAGCCGATCCACACGCCGACCCAGTCGTTGTCGACGGCGAGGGTGATCGTGGCGAGCATCGTCTTGTCGCCGAGCTCGGCCAGGAAGAACGCCAGGCCGACGGCCAGGAGGGCACGACCGCCGGCGTTCTTCGCCTTCTGGGCCTCGTCGTCGGTGAGCTCGTCGCCGCGGAGGGTCCACAGGGCGAAGCCGAGGAATGCGACACCGGCCGCGATCGAGATCCACCCCTGGTACTCGGAGAACGCGTCGCCGATCCAGAAGCCGATGCCGACCGAGGCCAGGTGCACGATCGCCGTCGCGGCCGTGATGCCGAGGATCACGTCGCGGGCGCGGTAGCGGGAGGCGAACGTCATGGCCATGAGCTGGCTCTTGTCGCCGAGCTCGGCCACGAAGATGACGGCGGTGCTCAGCAGCAGCGCGTCGACCATAGGAAAAGGCTCCTCGTCTCCCGGACGAGAAGCCTGTCGTCGTGACGAGTCCTCGACCGGGTTCGTCACCACGACAGGTGTGCCGTGACGTCAGTTCCGGTCGAAAGTCTCGTCCGCCGGTCCTGACGGACTGGCCCGCTGCACCGGAGCCCAGACGTTGCGGCTCAGCATGTCGACGCAGCGATTGGGGACTACTCCCTTTCGCTGCCTCGAGCCTACCGGGCGACCCGGGGTCCGGGGCAAGCCGGTGTGGTCCATCCCACGCGATCCGTCCCGGACGGCGCAGGCCCTAGGATGACGTCTGCGAATGAGTCGGCCGGGCGGCCGCGGCAGCGCCTCCGGGCACTGCTGAGGAAAGTCCGGACTCCACAGAGCGCGGTGGTGGCCAACAGCCACCCACGGTGACGTGCGGGACAGTGCCACAGAGAACAGACCGCCGATGGCCCTCCAATCTTCGGAAGCAGGGGGATCAGGCAAGGGTGAAACGGTGAGGTAAGAGCTCACCAGCGGCGCCGGAGACGGTGTCGGCTCGGTAAACCCCACCGGGAGCAAGACCAAGGAGGATCTTCGGATCCGCGCTGACGGGCTGCTCGTCCGAGGTCAGCGGGTAGGTTGCAGGAGGCGTCCAGCAATGGGCGTCCCAGATGGATGGTCGCCCAGGGCTTCGGCCCTGACAGAATCCGGCTTACAGGCCGACTCATTCGCCCCATGACGAGACCGCGAGGAGAGACTGCATGAACAGTCGACGCTACCTGCGCCGATCACTCGTGTCGTCGGTGCTGGTGCGGCTCCTCGTCCTGGCGCTGGTCTACCTCACGTTGCTGCTCATCGAGCCGGCCACGCCCGAGGAGGAGGCCGCCGACGCCCCCGCGGCCACCGCCGCCCCCGAGCCCGGCGTCGTCTCGGACGAGTTCGAGCAGACGATCGAGGTGCAGTCGCGCAAGAAGCTGGGGCGTGACACCCAGGTCACCTGCCCGGACCGGGTGGAGCTGATCCAGGGCAACCAGGTCACGTGCCTCATCTCGGAGGCCACGGACGAGGCGGTCCCGGCGGGTACGCCGATCGCCGATGCCCTCGTCACCATCACGGGTGACCCGGGGGAGTCCGGCCGGGTCCCGTGGAAGTGGACGGCCGTCGAGCCGTCGGTCTCGGGCCTCACCCCCGAGCCGCTCTGACCCATCAGGGCAGGGTCAGGATCTCCACACCGTCGTCGGTGACGAGCAGCGTGTGCTCGAACTGGGCCGTGCGCGAGCCGTCGCGGGTCACGGCGGTCCAGTCGTCGTCCCACTGGTCCCACTCGATGCCACCGAGCGTCAGCATCGGCTCGATCGTGAACGTCATGCCGGTCTCGATGACGGTCGTGGCCGACGGGTCGTCGTAGTGCGGCACGATCAGGCCGTCGTGGAAGGCGGGTCCGACGCCGTGGCCGGTGAAGTCGCGGACCACGCCGTAGCCGAAGCGCGCCGCGTAGGCCTCGATGACCCGCCCGATGACGTTGATCTGACGTCCGGGGCGCACGGCCTTGATCGCGCGCATCGTGGCCTCGTGGGTGCGCTCGACGAGCAGCCGCGACTCCTCGTCGACGTCGCCGACGAGGTAGGTCTTGTTGGTGTCGCCGTGCACGCCGCCGGTGTAGGCCGTGATGTCGATGTTGACGATGTCGCCGTCGGCCAGCGGTCGGTCGTCGGGGATGCCGTGGCAGATGACCTCGTTGACGCTGCTGCACAGTGACTTCGGGTAGCCCCGGTAGCCGAGGGTCGACGGGTAGGCACCGTGGTCGAGCAGGAACTCGTGCCCGACCCGGTCCAGCTCGTCGGTCGTGACGCCGGGGGCGATGGCCGTCTCGACCGCGTCGAGCGCCTGCGCCGCGATGCGGCTCGCGACGCGCATCGCCGCGATGGTCTCGGCCGAGCGCACGCGCGGACCGCGGTAGGGCAGCGGCTCGGTCTGGCCGACGTACTCCGGCCGGTCGATGCTGCTCGGCACGGCACGTGCGGGACCGATGGTCCCCGGGGTCAGGAGGGTGGTCGTGACAGGCTGGGAGGGCACCGGCGGAGTCTAACGGGGGTGCGGGAGCCCACCTCTGCGGCACAATGCGGACATGGCCTACTTCTTCTGCCTCAAGCACCACACCGTCGAGGGCGAGGAGGGCTGCCGCGCCAAGGACCGTCTGGGCCCGTACGACACCGAGGCCGAGGCGTCGCGCGCGCTCGACAAGGTCGCCGAGCGCAACGAGGAGTGGGACGAGGATCCGAAGTGGAACGACACCAAGGGCGACCCGGCCCCATGAGGACCACCCCGTGAAGCCCGCGACCCGGGCGCCGGGACGCCGCCGCGTCGACCTCGACCGAGTCGGTCCGTGGATCGCGACGATCGGTCTGTTCGCGATCCTCTGGCTCGTGGTCTCGACGACGCTCTACGCGCCCTGGTGGGGCGTCGTGCTCCACCTCGTGGTGCTGGCGTGCTTCGCCGTGCGCCTGGCGCGCCGTGCGCCCGTCGCCCCGTCGTCGACCGTCTGGATCCCGGTCATCGCCCTGCTCGCGTGGGTCGCGGTCAACGCCGTCGGCGTCGGCCTGCTCGGCTGGCGCCTCTGAGTCACTGCCTGCCCGGGTGGAGTGTTAGGACTCGAAGGTGTGCTCCGGTGCGGGGAACGTGCCACCGGCCACGTCGGCGGCGAACTCCTTCGCGGCCGCGTCGACGATCGAGTGCAGGTCGGCGTAGCGCTTGACGAAGCGTGGTGCCCGCCCGGTGCGCAGACCGAGCATGTCCTGCCACACGAGCACCTGGGCGTCGCAGTCGGGGCCGGCGCCGATGCCGATCGTCGGAATGCTCAGCTCACGCGTGATCTCGGCGGCGATCGGGCCCGGCACCATCTCCATCACGACACCGAAGGCACCCGCCGCCTGGACCGCGAGCGCGTCCTGCATCAGCCGGTCGGCGGTCGCGCCGCGACCCTGCACCCGGTACCCGCCGAGCGCGTGCTCGGACTGCGGCGTGAAGCCGATGTGGGCCATGACCGGGACGCCGCCGCGGGTCAGCAGCTCGATCTGCGGCGCCATCTCGGCTCCGCCCTCGAGCTTGACCGAGTGGGCGCGCCCCTCCTTCATGAATCGCACCGCGGTGTCGTACGCCTGCTCGGGCGAGCGCTGGTACGACCCGAACGGGAGATCGGCGACGACGAGCGCCCGGTGCGCGGATCGAGTCACGGCCCGCACGAGGGGCAGGAGCTCGTCGACCGTGACGGGGAGCGACGACTCGTAGCCGTAGACGTTGTTGGCGGCCGAGTCGCCGACGAGCAGCACCGGGATGCCGGCCGCGTCGAAGGCACCGGCCATGTACTGGTCGTACGCGGTGAGCATGCCCCAGCGATGGCCCTCGGCCTTCCACTGCTGCAGGTGGTGCGTGCGGACCCGCTTGATCGCGGCAGGGGTCCCGGGCCCTGGGCGGGACTCGGCAGAGCCACCGCCGTACGGGGCGGCCTCCTCGACGGTGCTGTCGGCCGGGACCTGGGCAGGGGTCGGTTCAGTCATGGCACTGCCTTTCTCTCTCGCGGCCTCGGGAGAGGTCCACGGATACGCCACCAGCGTGGCACACCCCGGTGACCGCTCGGTAGGTGAGCCACGTCACCAGTGCGCCGGACCGGTCAGAGCGACTCGCGCCACCGCGTCGTGATCGGCAGGCGCCGGTCCCGACCGAAGTTGCGGCGGCTGACCTTGGGGCCCGGCGGGTACTGACGGCGCTTGTACTCGGCCCTGTCGACCAGGGTCACGATGCGCTCGACGAGCGCGGCGTCGTAGCCACGGGCCACGACGTCGGTCGAGCCGAGTCCCTGCTCGACGTACAGGTCGAGCACGGCGTCGAGCTGGTCGTACGGCGGCAGCGAGTCGCTGTCGACCTGACCCGGCCGCAGCTCGGCCGAGGGCGGCTTGCTGATCGCGTTCTCGGGGATGGGCGGGGTCTCGCCGCGCTGCTCGGCCCAGGCGTTGCGCCACCGCGAGAGGTCCCACACCAGGGTCTTGTAGACGTCCTTGATGGGGGCATAGGCCCCGACGGCGTCGCCGTAGATCGTGGAGTAGCCCGTCGCGAGCTCGGACTTGTTGCCGCACGCCAGCACGAGGTGGCCGTGCTGGTTCGACAGGCCCATCCAGATGACGGCGCGGATCCGCGCCTGCAGGTTCTCCTCGGCGAGGCCGTCGAGGTGCAGGGCCTCCTGGTACGCGTCGAACATCGGGGCGATCGGCACGGTCTCGAGGTGCATCCCGGTGCGCTCGGCCAGATCGGCGGCGTCGCTGCGGCTGTGCTCGGTCGACCAGACGCTGGGGTTGGAGACCCCGTGCACGTTCTCAGGCCCGAGGGCGTCGACGGCGATCGCTGCGACGAGGGTCGAGTCGATGCCGCCGGAGGCCCCGAGCAGGACGCTCGAGAAGCCGTTCTTGCGCACGTAGTCACGCAGCCCGAGCACGAGCGCCTGGTAGCGCTCGCCCAGGTCGTCCCACCGCTCGGCCGTCTCCGGGCGCAGCGGCACGTCGACCGGCTCGGCGTGCTCCTCGGCCACGATCGTGCGCTGCACCCGGAGCCCGTGGAATCGGGTGCCGGGCTCCGGCATGGGGGCCGTGGCCGCCGGGAGGTCGAGGTCGACGACGAGCAGCTCCTCGGTGAACTGCCCGGCGCGCGCGACCAGCTCGCCGTCGGCGTCGACGACGAGGGAGTCGCCGTCGAAGACGAGCTCGTCCTGACCGCCGACCAGGTTGACGTAGGCCAGCGCGCACTGGCCCTCGCGGGCCCGACGCGCGCACAGCGCGAGTCGGGTGTCGTCCTTGGCCGCCTCGTAGGGCGAGCCGTTCAGCACGACCAGCAGGCCGGCCTCGGCGGCGTCGGCCGCGGCCGACGGGCCGTCCTGCCAGATGTCCTCGCAGATCGCGATCGCGACGTCGACGCCCTTGACCTGCACCACCTGGGTCTCGTCGCCGGGCACGAAGTGGCGGAACTCGTCGAACACCCCGTAGTTGGGCAGGTGGTGCTTGTCGTAGCGCGCCACGACCTCGCCGCCGGTGACGACCGAGGCCGAGTTGGTGGGCTGGTTGGCCGGGATGCCGAGACGGTCCGGCACGTTCGCGAGCGTCTCCTCCTTGGCGGTGTCGAGGTGGCCCACGACGACCACGAGGTCACCGAGCCCCTCCGCGTCGAGCCGGGTCGCCAGGCCGGCGACGGCGGCGCGCGACGCGGCGATGAAGGTGGCCCGGTAGGCCAGGTCCTCGATGGGGTAGCCGGTGAGGACCATCTCGGGCGTCACGAGGACGTGGGCGCCCGCCGCGTGGGCCGCGCGCGCCTGCTCGACGACGGCGTCGGTGTTGGCGTCGACGGCGCCGACGACGGGGTTCATCTGGGCGAGGGCGAGGCGCAGGCGGGGCACGACGCGAGCCTAGCGACGGTGCTGGCCCGCGGCACCCACGAAACGTTCCGTGACCGCCTCACGGGGAAACATGGGCGAAACAAACCGCGTGCGAGGATGACCGCATGGGTAAGCAGGAAGCATTCGTGCTGCGCGCGCTCGAGGAGCGCGACGTCCGTTTCGTCCGACTGTGGTTCACCGACGTGCTCGGGTCGCTGAAGTCGGTCTCGATCGCGCCTGCCGAGCTCGAGGGGGCGTTCGCCGAGGGCATCGGCTTCGACGGCTCCTCGATCGAGGGCTTCGCCCGCGTGCACGAGGCCGACATGCTCGCCAAGCCCGATCCGTCGACGTTCCAGATCCTGCCCTGGCGCGGCGAGACGCCGGCCACGGCGCGCATGTTCTGTGACATCCACCTGCCCGACGGGACCCCGTCGTTCGCGGATCCGCGTCACGTGCTCAAGCGCGCGATGCAGAAGGCCGCCGACATGGGCTTCACGTACTACACGCACCCCGAGATCGAGTTCTACCTCTTCAAGGGCAAGCCGCCGGCCGGCGGTCAGCCCGTCCCGGTCGACGACAGCGGCTACTTCGACCACACCGCCCAGGGCGGCGGTGGCCAGGACTTCCGGCGTGAGGTCATCACGATGCTCGAGAGCATGGGCATCAGCGTCGAGTTCAGCCACCACGAGGGCGGTCCGGGGCAGCAGGAGATCGACCTGCGCTACGCCGACGCCCTGTCGATGGCCGACAACATCATGACCTTCCGAACCGTGGTGCGGGAGGTCGCGCTCACCAACGACAAGTGGGCGTCCTTCATGCCCAAGCCGTTCACGGACCACCCGGGATCGGGCATGCACACGCACGTCTCGCTCTTCGAGGGTGACGAGAACGCGTTCTACGAGGCCGGCGCCGAGTACCAGCTGTCCGGCACGGGCCGGGCGTTCATCGCCGGCGTCCTGCGCCACAGTGCCGAGATCACGGCGGTCACGAACCAGTGGGTCAACTCCTACAAGCGCCTGGCCGGTGGCGGTGAGGCCCCGAGCTACGTCTGCTGGGGCCACAACAACCGCAGCGCCCTGGTGCGCGTGCCGATGTACAAGCCGCACAAGAGCGGCTCGGCGCGCGTCGAGCACCGCGGCATCGACGCGGCCTGCAATCCCTACCTGGCCTTCGCCCTGGTGCTCGCCGCCGGTCTGAAGGGCATCGAGGAGGGCTACGACCTGCCGCCCGAGACCGAGGACGACGTCTGGTCGTTGTCGGAGCGCGAGCGCAAGGTGCTGGGCATCCCGTCGCTGCCGCACAACCTCGACGAGGCCATCGCCATCATGGAGAACAGCGACCTGGTGGCCGAGACGCTCGGCGAGCACGTCTTCGACTTCTTCCTGCGCAACAAGCGCCGGGAGTGGCAGGACTACCGCACGCAGGTCACGCAGTTCGAGCTCGACAAGCTCATGCCCATCGTCTGAGTCAACGTCTCCCGGCGGGCTGGTCGGGGCCTCCGTCACCCTGCCGTAACCTGTGGCCGTGCCCTCGGAGACCCCTGACCTGACGCGTCGCGGCTTCCGCAACGTCGATGCCGCTGCCGCCCACCTGGCCGACCTGGGTGAGGTCGACCCCGGCCTGGTCGAGCGGATCGCGAGCGTCGCGTCCCCGGACACCGCCCTGTCGTCGCTCGCGGCGATCGCCCGCTCGCTCGGCGCCGACGCCCTGCGCGAGCGGCTCGCCGATCCCGACCTGCGCGAGCGGCTGCTCGTCGTGCTGGGCACGAGCGAGGCGATGGGTGACTTCCTGGGACGCCACCCCGAGCTCGTCGACGAGCTCGCGGGCGACCAGCTCGACCTTCGCCGGCGCGAGTCCTCCGCGATGCTGGCCGAGCTCGCCGAGGCGAAGGACGCCACCGAGCTCCGGGTCACCTACTACCGCCAGCTGCTGTGCACGATCGCGCGCGACCTCAACGCCTACTCGACGTTCCGGGAGACCTCGTCGGAGCTGTCCGACCTCGCCGTCGCCACGCTCGAGGCGGCGCTCGGCATCGCCCGGTCCGAGGAGGACGACGCCGACCTGGTGCGGCTCGCCATCATCGCGATGGGCAAGACCGGTGGTCACGAGCTGAACTACATCAGCGACGTCGACGTGATCTTCGTGCACGAGACCGCCGACGGCGCCGACGAGCAGAAGGCGCTGCGCGCCGCCACGCGGCTGGCCTCCGCCGTCATGCGCATCTGCAGCGAGCCCACGAGCGAGGGCACCATCTGGGAGGTCGACGCCAACCTGAGGCCCGAAGGGTCCCAGGGGCCGCTGACCCGCACGGTCGGCAGCCACGTGGCCTACTACGAGCGCTGGGCCACGACCTGGGAGTTCCAGGCACTGCTGAAGGCCCGGTTCGCGGCCGGCGACACCGAGCTCGGCCAGGAGTACCTGGCGGCGGTGCAGCCCATGATCTGGGAGGCGAGCACGCGCGACAACTTCGTGACCGACACCCGCGCGATGCGTCGGCGGGTGCTCGACCACATCCCGGCCGCCCACCGCGAGCGGCAGCTCAAGCTCGGCAGCGGCGGCCTGCGGGACGTGGAGTTCGCCGTCCAGCTCCTGCAGCTCGTGCACGGTCGCGCCGACGAGAGCCTCCGCAGCCCCACGACCCTCGACGCCCTCGAGGCGCTCACCGAGGGTGGGTACGTCGGTCGCCGCGACGGCGCTGCGCTGGAGGAGGCCTACGAGTTCCTCCGCACGCTGGAGCACCGCATCCAGCTCTTCCGGCTGCGCCGCAGCCACATCGTCCCCGACGACGAGGAGGACCTGAGCCGGCTCGGCCGCAGCATGGGCTTTCGCGTGTCGCCGGCCGAGAACCTCGTCTCCGAGTGGCAGTCGCACCGCCGGATCGTGCGGCGTCTGCACGAGAAGCTCTTCTACCAGCCCCTGCTCGAGGCCGTCGCCTCGCTGCCGACCGAGGACATGCGCCTGTCGCCCGAGGCGGCCCGGGAGCGGCTCGTGGCCCTCGGCTTCCGCGACCCGAAGGGCGCGCTGGCCCACCTGGAGGCGCTGACCTCAGGGGTCTCGCGGCGCAAGGCGATCCACCGCGCGCTGCTGCCGGCGATGCTCGCCTGGTTCAGCGAGGCTCCGGACTCCGATGCCGGCCTGCTCGCGTTCCGCTCGATCTCGGAGAGCCTGGGGGAGTCGCACTGGTACCTCCGCAAGCTGCGCGACGAGGGGGAGGGTGCCGAGCAGCTCGCGCGTCTGCTGTCGTCCAGCCGCTACGTCTCCGACCTGATGATGCGCAACCCCGACGCGGTCGCCCTGCTGGGTGACGACGCCGAGCTCGTCCCCCGCGACTTCGAGCGCATCCACACCGAGATGGCCCTCGCCGCCAAGCGTCACGCGCGCGACGCCAAGGCCGCCGTGCGGGCGATCCGTCGGATCCGACGTCGCGAGCTGTCGCGCGTCGCGATCGCCGACGTGCTCGGGCGGCTCGACATCGTCACGGTGGGCCACGCGCTCTCCGACCTCAACGCGGCCACGGTGTCGGCGGCCCTCACGGCCGCGACCCGGGCCGTCGAGGACGAGCGCGGCGAGATGCCGACCGCGATGGCCGTCGTGCTGATGGGTCGACTCGGCGGTCGCGAGTCGGGCTACGGGTCGGACGCCGACGTCATGTTCGTGCACCAGCCGCTGCCGGGCGCCGAGGAGAAGGCGGCGTCCCAGGCGGCCACGGCGGTCGCGACCCGGTTGCGCGAGATGCTGCAGGCGGCGGGCGACGATCCGCCGCTCGAGGTCGACGCCGACCTGCGACCGGAGGGCCGCAACGGTCCGTTGGTGCGCTCCTTCGCCTCGTACGAGGCCTACTACGCCAAGTGGTCGGCGGTCTGGGAGGCACAGGCGCTGCTCCGGGCGTCGCCGATCGTGGGCGACCCCGACCTGTGCGCTCGGTTCCGGACCTTGATCGACCCGATGCGCTACCCCGAGGGCGGGCTGGACGAGTCGGCGGTCCGCGAGATCCGCCGGATCAAGGCCCGGGTCGAGTCCGAGCGGCTGCCGCGTGGCGCCAACCCGACGACCCACCTGAAGCTGGGACGCGGTGGCATCGCCGACGTCGAGTGGACGGTGCAGATGCTGCAGATGTGCCACGGCCACGAGGTCGAGGACCTGCGCACGACGGACACGCTCGCCGCCCTGCACGCGGCTGCGGCGGCCGGGCTGGTGGCCTCCGAGGACGCAGCGATCCTCGAAGAGGCGTGGCGCCTGGTCAGCCGCATCCGCAACGGTGTCGTGCTGATGCGGGCCAAGCCGGCCGAGTCAATGGTGGAGCAGGCAGCGGAGAAGGCCGGTCTGGCCCATCTGCTCGGCTACCGGCAGGACGAGGGCGAACGGATGGTCGACGACTACCTGCGCATCACCCGTCAGGCGCGCGCGGTGATCGAGCGCGTCTTTTGGTAAGCCGCTCGCGCTCGTTCCTCGCGCTGACTCCTGCAACTCGCCAGAGCGAGCCGCAGGCGGCTCAGCCTCGCTTCGCTCGGCCCTTGGTGGGCGTCAGCCGGCCTTCTTGGTCTGGATCGAGCGTGACGTGCGACGGGCGGCCGAGGCGCGCAGGACGTGCTCACGCTCGGTGGCGTTGAGCCCGCCCCAGACGCCGTAGGGCTCCTGGACCGCGAGGGCGTGCTCCAGGCACTCCTTCACGACGGGGCACTGGCCGCAGAAGGACTTCGCCGTGGCCTCACGGTGCCGGCGACGCGGACCGCGCTCGTACTCCGGGGGAAAGAACGTCTCCGGGTCCGCCGCGTTGCACGCGCCGAGGTACTGCCACTCGTACGACTCCTGCCGGGGGGCCGGAAGTCGGGTGATGCTGGCCATGGTTCCTCCTGGGTTTCTCACCGCTCAGAGGTACTTCGCCACTCCCCGGGTCCTGGATTGGCCCGGGAACCTGAGGATTCCCCCAGACTCTGGCGACCCGTCAGCGACGCTGCATCTGGATCTGCACGACGTCGAGGTAGCCCGTGGCGAACCCGGCCTCGCAGTAGGCGAGGTAGAACTCCCACATGCGGCGGAAGGTCTCGTCGAAGCCGAAGTGCGAGATCTCGTCCCAGTTGGCGTTGAACTCCTCGCGCCACAGGTGCAGCGTGCGGGCGTAGTGGATACCCAGCGGTCGGCGGGACGTGACCTTCAGACCCGTGTGCTTGGCCAGGGAGAGGTCGATCGCCTTCTCGGACGGGATGAGTCCGCCGGGGAAGATGTACTTCTGGATCCAGCCGTACGAGCGACGCGTCGTGCGGTACCGGTGGTGCGCCATCGTGATGGCCTGGATCGAGACGCGTCCGCCGGGGGCGAGCAGGCGGTCGATGGTCTGGAAGTACGTCGGCCAGAACTCCTCGCCGACGGCCTCGATCATCTCGCAGCTCACGATCGCGTCGTACGTGCCGGTCTCGGCCTCGGGGACCTCGCGGTAGTCCTGCAGGCGGATCTCGATCTGCTCGGCGACGCCGGCCTCCTCGAAGCGCTGCTGCGCGAGCGCGGCCTGCTCCTGCGAGAGGGTGATCGTGGTGACCGTGGCGCCACGCTGGGCCGCGCGGATCGCCAGGGAGCCCCAGCCGCTGCCGATCTCGAGGACCCGGGAGCCCTCGGTGACGGCGGCCTGGTCGAGGATCCCGTCCATCTTGCGGATCTGGGCCGCCTCGAGCGACTCGTCGTCGTCGGCGAACCAGGCCGACGAGTACGACAGGGTCGGGTCGAGGAAGCGGGTGAAGAGGTCGTTGGAGAGGTCGTAGTGGGCCTCGATGTTGGCCCGGGACCCCTCGGTCGTGTTGCGGTCGGCGCCCGGCAGGTCGATGTCGACGAGCGTGCGCAGCTTCTGCAAGGGGGCCGGGACCAGCTTGGTGAGCCGGGCCGCGAACGGCGTCAGCAGCTCGGCCAGGTCGGTCGAGGGACCGGCGGACCAGTCGCCGACCATGTAGGCCTCGCCGAGGCCGATCTTGGTCTGGTCGCCGATGCGGTTGAACAACCCGGCGGAGCTCGCGACCGCGAGCTCGGGGGAGGACGCGTCGCCCTTGCCCCAGGAGGCGCCGTCGGGGAAGGTGACGCGCACCGGCATCTTGCGCACGGCGCGCTTCATGAGCGACTTGGCGACGCGACCCTTGACGGGGGTGCGGGGGGTGTCCGACAGCTCGGGCCAGGCGTTCTGGTCCGGGGCGGGCAGCGGGCTGCGATGGGCGGGCACGAGGTCCGTGGTGGAGTCGGTCATGAGGTGCCCTCCTGGGGGTCACGGTGGGGTCGGGGGACGAGGGGGAGGCGGCGCAGCCAGAGCCACACGCCATGGATTCGGATGAGCGCACTGGTGCGCTGGGTCATGAGGGGCTGGGTCACGACGGTGCGCAGCACCTGACCGGCCGAGGCGTGGCGCGGGGAGCCGTCGAACGTCGCGGCGAAGGCCGTACGCCCCTCGCGCTTGAGCACGATCGTGGTGGTCACCCGGTCGTGGCCGAGCTCGAACAGCAGGTCGTAGCTGCCGTCGACCTCGTAGAACGGCGAGACGTAGAACGCCTTGTCGACCTGGGCCCTGCCGGCCGCGTCGGGCTGCAGGAAGTAGGCATGGCGCTCGCCGTAGGTGTTGTGCACCTCGGCGACGATGCACCGGACGCCGTCGTCGTCGATGGCCCAGAACACGCTGAGCGGGTCGAAGACGTGGCCCAGGACGCGGGCGTTGGCGAGCATCACGATGCGGCAGTCGCTGACGTCGACGCCCTGCGCGCGGCAGTAGGTCTCGATGTTCGCGCGGATCGTGGCGCCCGGGTCGCCGATGTGGTCGGCGGCGCGGAACGTGGCGAACGGCCGCAGCCAGAACGGCACCCGCGGCATCGCGTCGAGGTCGACGAGCCACTGGTAGACCCGGTGGCGGAACCGGTGGTCGACCGGTCCCTTGCGGGCGTGGGAGACCGTGCCGTGCACGAGGGCAGGCAGCGAGGGCAGGGCGACGGCGGTGCTCACCAGGTGGCCCCGAGGGCCCGCGCGGCCGCGATGCCCGAGCGGCAGCCGTCCTCGTGGAAGCCCCACCCGTGGTACGCGCCGGCGAAGACCGTGTCGGCGCGGTTCAGGGCCGGCAGCTCGCTCTGCGCGGCGACGGAGTCGGGCGTGTAGAGCGGGTGCGTGTAGTGCATCGTCTCGACGACCGCGTCGGCCGCCAGGCGGTCGGTGCCGTTCAGCGTGACGAGGAAGGGCGGGGCGTCGGTGAGGCCCTGGAGGCGGTTCATCCAGTACGTCACCGGGGTGGCGGTGCCACTGGGCGCACAGGCGTCCATCCGGTAGTTCCAGGCCGACTTCGCCTGCGCGGCCTCGGGCAGCAGGGAGGCGTCGTGGTGCAGCACGGTCTCGTTGTGCGAGTAGCCGAAGGCGCCGAGCGTGCGGGTCTCGTCGTCGCTCGGGTCGGTCAGGAGCGCGAGCGCGTCGTCGGCGTGGGTCGCGATCACGACCTGGTCGAACTCGTGCGTCTGGCCCGTGTGGTCGGTCAGCAGCACGTGGTCGGGCTTGCGGCTGACGGCCGTGATGCGGGTCGAGTGCCGGACGTCGCCGATCTCCTCGGTCACGCGGTCGACGTAGGTGCCGGAGCCGCCGACCACGGTGTACCACTGCGGCGAGCCCTTGATCGACAGGAACCCGTGGTGACGCAGGAACTCGAAGAGGTAGCGCGCGGGGTAGTGGCGGGCGTCGTCGTTGCTCGAGGACCAGACGCAGGCCACGACCGGGAGGGCGTAGTGCCGCAGGAAGTACTCGTCGAAGTCGTGCTGGGCGAGGAAGTCGCCGTAGGTGAGCACCTCGCCGGCCGCGGCGCCCTGCTCCGAGCCCTCGGGGGATTCGAGGAGCGCCAGCGCCAGCTTCTGGAAGCGCTTCACGTTCAGCAGCATGCGGATGTAGCGCGGGTCGAGGAGGCGGCGGCGCTGGGCGAACAGGCCCTTGCCACCCCGGCCGCCGGCGTACTCCAGCCCACAGCCGTCGCACCGGATGCTCATGCTCATCTCGGTGGGGCGGATCTGGACGCCGAGCTCGGCGAACAGGCGCTGCAGCTCGGGGTAGTTCCGGTCGTTCAGGACGATGAAGCCCGTGTCGACGCGGTGCGTGCGACCGGCCTCGACCACGTCATGGGTGTGCGCGTGGCCGCCGAAGCGGGGCTCGGACTCGAAGAGGGTGACCCGGTGCGTCGAGCGCAGGGCGTACGCGGCGGTGAGGCCGGAGATGCCCGAGCCGACGACGGCGACAGAAGAGGTCATGCTGCTAGTTCGTCGTCAGTCCGCGATCGGATGGGTCCGGCCGAGGTGATCGGCGTCGCTCTCGGCCCGCATGCTGGCCGCGACGATGCCGGTCTCTCGGCGGGGCAAGCTCATGCGGTCCAGTGTTCCGCACGATCGCGTGAGGCGCGAACCGCCTCACGCTTCGCGCGGCGCAGCGCCTTGCTCTCGGGGCTCTTGCCCACCATGTACGGGTCCGACGGCCTGCGTCCGTACGTGGCGAGCTGACGCTCAGGAGCTGCCGGCCCATGCGGCCGCTGTTGTACGGCAGGCCGTGACGCTCGCAGATGTCGCGGATCTCGCGGGCGACCTCCGGGTAGCGGCGGGCCGGGATGTCAGGGAACAGGTGGTGCTCGATCTGGTGGCTCAGGTTGCCGCTCAGGACGTGGAACGGGCGCGAGCCGGAGATGTTGGCCGAGCCGAGCAGCTGGCGCAGGTACCACTGGCCGCGCGACTCGTTCTTGACCTCGTCCTCGTCGAAGGACTGCACCTCCGCCGGGAAGTGGCCGCAGAGCATGATCAGGAACGTCCAGATGTTGCGGATGATGTTGGCGGTGAACGTGGCGCCGAGGACCGCGAGCGGGGCCCACCAGCCGACCATCGGCACCAGGGCCAGAGCCAGCACTGGGAACGCGACGTAGTCCTTGAAGACCTGACGGCGCGTCTTGGCCAGGGCCCGCTTCTTGCGGGCCGGGAACTCCTCCTTGGACATCTCGCCCTTGAGGTAGTCGCCGAGCTCGAGGCCGTGGTACATCACGCCCCACTCGAAGAACAGCATCAGTAGGAAGGCGGCCGGGAGGTTGGCGCGGTGGCTCGGGTACCAGGGCTGTGCGTCGTCGATGCGGAGCAGGCCGTACCCGATGTCCTTGTCCATACCGTGGATGTTCGTGTACGTGTGGTGCAGATAGTTGTGGCCGTGCTTCCAGTCCTGCGCGGGCGCCACGTTGTCCCACTCGTACCGCTTGCCGTCGATCAGCGGGTCGTTCATCCAGTCGTACTGACCGTGCATGACGTTGTGGCCGATCTCCATGTTCTCGAGGATCTTGGAGAGGCCGAGGAGCACGATGCCGGCGACGAACGTGGGCCAGAAGAACGGCGTGAAGATGCCGATGCGGCCCAGGATCTCCGACCACTGCTGGAGGCGCACGACGCGGCGGATGTAGTCGGCATCGGCCTGCCCGAGCGACTCGAGCGTGCGGCGCCGGACCGCGTCGAGCTCGGTGCCGAAGGAGTCGAGCTCCTCGCGGGTCATGAGGTCCAGGCCGATCGTAGCCTGGCGGCCGGTCGCGTCCGCCAACGGCGCGGGCGCCTGGTTGTGGCCGGTGGCGTCGTAGCGGACCGGGATCGTGGTGCGCTTGTGGCTCATCGGATCACCTTTCTCGCAGCGTGGTCTCGAGGTCGGGGGAGGCGCTCAGAGGGCGACGGTGACGTCGCCGACCGGCATGTGGACACAGGGCTTGATGGTCTCGTCGGTGTTGGCGTTGACCTCGCCACTGATGACGTGGCGGACGGCGCCGTACAGCTTCTTGATCGCACAGGTGTTGCAGACGCCCATGCGGCAGCCGTACTCGGGCGTGAGATCCGCCGCCTCGGCCTGCTCCAGGATCGTGTTGCCGGAGTTCTCGGCGACGGTGCCGAAGCGGTCGAAGCTCAGGGTTCCGGACGCCTGGGCGGCCGCGGCCTCGAGGAGGGCGGGGTCGATGGTGGGGACCTTGAAGTACTCCATGCGGAGCTGGTCGGCCGCGTCCTGCTCCGTGTAGGCGCTCGAGCTGTCCCGCGACCACGGATTCGCGCAGATCAGCCTGCGTCAGGTCCCCCGCCCGGCAGGCGTCGTGCTGACCGCGTTCTACCGCCACTTCGAGTCGATGGACGAGCTCGGGCTGGCGCTCGTCGAGCGGTCGTTCCTGACGCTGCGCACCATGATGCGTGAGGCGCAGCGCGATCCCGATGTGCTCGACAACATCATCGAGGCGTCGGCCGAGGTCCTCGTGCGCGTCGTGAAGCAGAACAGGATGCACTTCGCGTTCGTGGCGCGCGAGCGCACCGGCGGCTCCGCGGCCGTGCGCGAGGCGATCCACCGCGAGCTGGGGCTGTTCATCTCCGAGCTCGCGGTCGTCCTGGCCCGCCTTCCCCCATGGAGCGGTGGTCGGGCGACGACGTCAAGATGGCGTCGGGACTCTTCGTGCGCAACACGTTCTACCGGGCCGAGCAGGTCGTGCAGATGCCGGAGGGTCGACCCGACCGCGAGGCCGAGATCATGCGCAAGGCCGAGCGTGAGATGCGCCTGATGGTCCTGGGCTCCGAGGCCTGGGAGAGCTGAGCCGGCGCGCTCGTTCCTCGCGCTCATCTCCGTGGCTCGCTGTAGCGAGCCACGGCCGGCTCAGCCTCGCGTCGCTCGGCACATGGTCACCGTCGGTGGTCGAGGTGGGTGCGCCCTGGCGCGCGAGCCCCGAGGTCTCAGGTTCTGCTACCGTGCGAACGTATACAAAAAAGTATGGGATAGCGGAGGTAGTGGCATGCGGGTGTTCGCAGGACCTGAGGAGCTGCGCGCGGCGGTCGGCGAGGAGATCGGGGTCAGCTCCTGGCTCGAGATCACGCAGGAGCGTGTCAACCAGTTCGCCGACGCGACGGGGGACCAGCAGTGGATCCACACCGATCCCGAGCGAGCGGCCGACGGGCCCTTCGGCGGGACGATCGCCCACGGCTACCTGACGCTGAGCCTCATGGTGCCGTTCATGCTCGAGGTCTACCGCGTCGAGAACCGCAAGCACGCCGTCAACTACGGCCTCAACAAGGTGCGCTTCACCTCGCCCGTCCCGGTCGGTTCCCGCTTGCGGGGGCGCCTGACGTTGGCCGAGGCCTCCGAGGTTGCCGGGGGTCTGCAGATCCTCTGGGCCATCACGATCGAGCGTGAAGGCGAGGAGCGACCCGCCTGCGTCGCCGAGAGCATCACGCGCATCTACTTCTGACCGTGACGACGACGTCGGACGCGGGACGGTCGTCCTGGCAGCTCATCCGGGACCCTCGGTTCGGCTCGTTCATCCTGGGCAAGACGCTCGCCTTCATCGGTGTGTGGATCCACAACGTCGTCGCTGCCGTGATCGCGTGGGAGATCACGCACTCGGCCACGTGGGTCGCGATCGTCAGCGTCGTCCAGTTCCTGCCGCAGATCCTCCTGGCGCCGATCGTCGGGCCGATGGCCGATCGCTCGAGCCGGGGTCGGCAGGTGGCGTACGGACGCGTCTTCTGCGTCGCCGGCTCCGGCGGACTCGGGATCTGGCTGTGGGTTACGGGGATCGACAGCATCGGCATCTGGCCGGTGCTGCTCATGACGTTCACCGTCGGTGTCGGGTTCGCTGTCAGCGGTCCGGCGATGCAGGCGATGGTCCCGGACCTCGTGGAACCGGCGGAGGTCGGACGCGCCGTCGGGCTCGACTCGGTCCCGACGATGCTGGGCCGTGCGGCTGGCCCGGCGATCGGCGCCCTGCTCCTGGCTTTCGCGGGAGCCGCAGCCGCGCTCGCCGTGGCCACGATCGGCCACCTCGCCTTCGGCGTCATCGGCGTCCTGCTCGCGCGTGACGAGCTGCCTCGGGAGACGTCCCCCGACGGCGGCGGCTTCATCGACGGGCTGCGGTACATCCGCCGGAACCCCGTCGTGATCCTGCTGCTGCTCGGCGTCACGGGGGTGGGGATGGGTGCCGATCCGGTCGTGACGCTCGCCCCCGCGCTGGCGCACGACCTCGGTGGCAGTAATGCGCTGGTCGGCTACTTCGGTTCGGCGTTCGGCGTGGGTGCCGTTCTCGGGAGCGTCGTCTCGGCCACGGTCGGTGGCGCAAGCCGGCCGACGTCGGCACCCGTCGCAGGTCTCGCGGTGATGGGCGCCGGGATCGCGGTCATCCCGCTGATGCCGACGGCCCTGGGTGTCTGCGCAGCCTTCCTGGTCTCTGGCGTCGGCTTCACCGTGGCACTGGCCGGCTGCACGACATCCCTGCACCGCGTAGTGCCCACGTCGATGCGTGGTCGGGTGATGTCGCTGTGGGTCATCGCGTTCATGGGGACCCGTCCGGTCGCGGCGATCGTCAACGGTGTCCTGGCCGATGCCTTCGGCACAGCGGTCGCGCTGGTGGCGATGGGCCTGTTCGTCGCGGCGACCGGTGCCCTGTGCCTGCCTCGCGTGCTGCAGCACGTCTCGGAGCGTAGATAAATATATACATTCTTGCATTTTAAAACGCACTCATGATTGACTGCGAACGCTGTGACGCAGCGCACATCCGCGGACGGTCGACACGACCAGACACAGGAGCACGGTCATGAAGAAGCTCACCAGCGGCCTACTTGCCGGGGTCCTTACCTTCGCCGTTGCGGCGTGCGGGGGCTCAGGCACCTCGTCGGCCGATCCCGCGGACGCGGACGGGTACCCGGGCGACGACATCACGATGATCGTCACGTACGCCGCCGGCGGCGCGACAGATATCGCCGGTCGCGCGATCGCCCAGGCGTTCGAGGACTCCCTCGGAGTCTCGGTCGTGGTCGAGAACGTCGAGGGTGCCTCCGGTGCGATCGGCTCGGCGGAGGTCGCGCAGGCGCGCCCCGACGGACTTACGGTCGCCATGACGACCTCCTCGGCCGTCAACCGGGTGCCGCTGATCGAGGAGGTCGGCTTCACGGTCGACGACATCATCCCGATCGGTGTCGTGACCCAGTACGACGGCGTGATCTCGGTCCCGGCCGACTCGCCTTATAAGACGATCGACGACCTGATCGAGGCTGCGAAGGACGCGCCGGACGAGATCACGGTCGGTCAGGCCGGTGCCCAGGTGCCCGGGGCCGTCGAGTTCGAGCGCATGAAGGCCGAGTACGACGTCCCGTTCCAGGTCGTGCCGTTCCAGGGAGACGCCCCCACGCTGACCGGCCTGCTCGGCAAGAACGTCGACGCGGCCGTCACCTCGTGGAACGAGAGCGTCCAGGCCCAGCACGACACGGGCGCGATCCGACCGCTCGCCGTCATGGGTGCGGAGCGCACGTCCTACCTGCCCGACGTGCCGAGTCTCGCGGAGAGCGGCTTCGAGGACCTCGTCTACGGCACGTCGACCTACATCATCATCGTGCCGAAGGGCACGCCCGAGGCGATCGTCACGAAGCTGGAGACCGAGCTCGAGGCCGCCGTGAACGACGCGGACACCCGCACGGCACTGGGTGGCGACATCGGGGTGCCCGAAGAGTTCGTCGGCTCCGAAGGGCTCTCGAAGCAGATGGAGACGGAGATCGACGCCCTCGGATCGATCCTCCAGGAGCTGTTCGGCTGAGGGCAGCGCCGTGACCTCCCCTGTCGTCGCCGAGGCCCGTGGTGCGGTCCTGGTCGTGTCGCTCGACCGGCCCGGGACGCGCAACGCGATCACGGCTGGCATGGCACAAGCCGTCGCCCGGCACCTCGACGGGCTGGACGAGTCGCCCGACCTCCGGGTCTCGGTGATTCACGGGCGCAACGGCTACTTCTCGTCCGGGATGGACCTGAAGCAGTTCGCGCGCACGGGGGAGCGGCCGCTGGACCCGCACCGGGGCAGTGGCGGCCTCGCGTGGGTGCCGCCCCGCAAGCCGGTCGTTGCCGCCGTCGACGGCTACGCGCTGGGCCTCGGGTTCGAGATGGTGCTGGCGTGCGACCTCGTGGTCGCGGCGTCCGACGCGGTGCTCGGTCTTCCGGAGGTCACCCACGGACTGGTGGCCGGGGGTGGCGGAGCGATGCGCCTCCCGTCGCGGCTCCCGCGGGCGGCAGCGATGGAGATCCTGCTGACGGGCCGCCCGTGCCCCGCGACTCGCCTCCACGAGCTGGGGCTCGTCAACCGCCTGGCCGCGCCGGGGGAGTCGCTCGAGTCGGCGGTCGCCCTTGCGGAGGAGGTGGCCGCGATGGATCCCGCCGCGGTCGGGTTGACCAAGCAGATCGTCGTCGAGTCCCGTGACTGGTCGGAGTCGGAGATGTTCGCCCGGCAGGAGCCGCGACTGGCGGCGTTCCTCGAGGACCGGCGGTCAGCGGGGTCGTGACCACCCGATGCGCTGGGTCACGAGAGACTCGGTGGATCCTCGGTGCTCGTCGCTGATCCGGATCAGCCTTTCGAGGTCGTTGGCGCGGACCGCCTCGATGATCTGCACGTGATCGCTGTGGACCCGCAGCCGCGAGTCGGCCTCCTGGATGTAGAGCGAGCGGTAGAAGCTCGACATGTACCAGAGGCGCTGGACTTCCTGGCGCACGAGCTTGAGGGCGGAGTGATCGAAGAGTCGGAAGTGGAACGCTAGGTTCGTTTCCTGGTACTCGTCGGGATCCGTGGCCGATGACAGGGTGGACAGCTTGGCGTTGAGTGCCTCGAGCTCTGCGACATCGACCGTGCTGAGGTCGATCGAGCGGAGCAGCTCGGTCTCGAGGAGTCTGCGCATCAGGTAGATCTCGGAGAGGTCCTCGCCGCTGAATCGCGCGACCGTGAAGCCGGTGTTGGGCTTGTAGGTCAGCACGCCCTCGGCCTGCAGGGTCGACAGCGCCTCGCGCACGGGGATGCGGCTGACGTTCAGCAGGGCAGCGATCTCGCCCTGGTGCACCTTCTGTCCGGGCAGGAGCTCGCCCGAGATGATCATCTGGCGGATCTCGGTCAGGCAGCGCTGGACGCCGGTTGCCGTCGGGGCGGTCTTCGTCATCCGTACTCCTCGTCCTGGCCTCAGGCGCGCGGCCGGAGTTGCTGATTCAGGCGAGCGTATCGGTCGGTTCGGAGATTGGCGAACAATTAGGTATACATTCTTGCATGTCATCCCGCATTCATGATTGACTGCTCGGGATGTGTTGCAGGACACATCCTCGACGAAAGGACCGACGGCCCGTGACCCAGACCCCAGCGCCGCTCGCCGACCGGATCACCCGGTCGGCCGACACGACGGGCCTCGACGCACTCTTCGACCCGCGGAGCATTGCGATCCTCGGCGCCTCGTCTGACCCGACCAAGATCGGCGGCCGCCCGGTCCGCTTCGTGAAGGAGTCCGGCTTTGCCGGCACGGTCTACCCGATCAACCCCAAGTCCGCCGAGGTCCAGGGTCTCCCGGCCTATCCCGACATCGAGTCGGTCCCCGGTGACGTCGACCTGGCGCTCGTGGCGCTCCCGAACTCCCACGTACTCGACGCGGTGCACGCGTGCGGACGCAAGGGCGTCAAGGTCGTCACGATCTTCAGTGCCGGATTCGCCGAGATGAGCGAAGCCGGCGCCGCGCAGCAGCTGGAGATCGTCGACACCGCCCGCAGCTACGGAATGCGGGTGCTCGGGCCCAACTGCATCGGCAGCATGAATCGTGCGACGGGTGCCGTCGGCACGTTCGCCGCCTCGGTCGGCGTGCCGTTCGTCCGCGAGCCGCTCGCGACGGTCGCCCTCGCGAGCCAGAGTGGGGCCATCGCCAGTGAGTGGGTCGTCTCCGGTACGCAGCGTGGCCTGCAGTTCGACCCGTGGCTCTCGACCGGCAACGAGGCAGACATCCAGCTCGCCGACGTCCTGGCGCACCTCGCGCTCGACCCCACCGTCGAGGTCATCGCGACCTATCTCGAGGGAGCCCGTGACGGGGAGCGCCTGCGCGAGGCCCTGCAGATCGCCCAGGAGGCGGGCAAGCCCGTCGTCGCGCTCAAGGTGGGTCGTTCCGAGGTCGGCGCGACCGCGGCAGCTTCGCACACCGCGTCGCTCGTGGGGTCCGATCAGGTCTTCGACGCGCTGTTCGAGCAGTACGGCGTGATCCGGGTCGACTCGATGGCCGAGATGTTCGACGTCTGTTACGCCCTGGCCATCGGCAAGCTGCCGAACGGCGATCGACTCGGGATCCTCACGGGTTCCGGGGGCGTCGGCATCATCGCCGCGGACGAGGCAGCCGACAACGGTCTGCGTGTTCTCCCGCCTTCCGACGGCCTGCAGGCCGAGCTCAAGGAGATCTGGCCGCCGGCGGGCGTGGGCAATCCCATCGACCTGACCGCACAGATCATGAACGACCGAAGCCTGTTCCCGACCTTCGTCGACGCGTGCCTCAACGACGGCGCTTACGACTCGATCGTGCTGGGCATGACCTACATGGGTCTGCTCGACCCGTGGACCGAGCAGCTCGTGGAAGGCCTCGCCACCGCGCGGGCCAACCACCCCGACGCACCCTTCTACGTCACGACCCTCTCCCGACCTGAGATCCGACAGCAAGTCGAAGAGCTCGGCATCCCGGTGTTCGAGGACATCTCGACTGCGGTGCGCGTGCTCGGACGGGTCACCGACTACGCCATGCGCCGCCAACGCTTCGAGCAGGAGCGCGCCTCGCGCGCCGACGTCGCCGCGCTGCCGGCCGCTCCTGAGCTACCGTCGACGCTGACGGAGGTCACCGCCAAGGCGTTCCTCTCGGCCGCCGGCATCGGCGTCGTGCCCGAGATCGTCGTGACCTCGGCCGAGGACGCCGCCCGTGCTCAGGCCGAGATCGGCGAGCCGGTCGTGCTGAAGATCGTCTCGCCTGACATCGCGCACAAGACGGAGGCCGGTGGCGTGGTGCTCGGCATCGACACCCCGGATGAGGCCGCAGCGGCGTTCGACCGCATCGTCGCCTCGGCCCACGGCTACGATCCCGGAGCGCGGATCGAGGGTGTGCTGCTCGCGCCGATGATCACCGATGGTGTCGAGACGATCCTCGGGGTAGCCAATGATCCGACTTTCGGACCGGTCGTCGTCTTCGGCCTCGGCGGCGTCTTCGTCGAAGTCCTGAAGGACGTCACCTACCGGCTTGCACCGTTCGGGCTCGACACGGCTCGGGGCATGGTCCGCGACATCCGCGGCGCCGCAATGCTCGACGGCGTCCGTGGTGCCGAGCCGGCCGACGTCGAGGCGCTCGCCGAGGCCCTCGTGGCCTTGTCCCGGCTGGCCGACGCGCACCGCGACCGCCTCGACTCGATCGACGTGAATCCATTCATCGTCCGGCCTGCTGGCCGGGGTGCCCTCGCGCTCGACGCCCTCGTGGCGCTGCGCGAACGGTTCGGGGAGGACGCATGATCCGCCGGATTCGTCCGACGGTCCACGCATCAACAGCTGTCCCAACACACAGGAGTAGGAACATGAAGAAACTGGGCATCGGCATCGTCGCCGGAGTTATGACGCTCTCCCTGGCGGCGTGCGGGGGCTCCGGCTCCTCGGACTCCTCGGACGATGCGGCGGCCGACGGCTATCCCGAGGACGACATCACGATGATCGTCACCTACGCTGCGGGCGGACCGACCGACATCGCCGGTCGCGCCGTCGCCGCCTCCTTCGAGAAGGAGCTGGGGGTCTCGGTCGTCGTGGAGAACGTCGAGGGGGCTTCGGGCGCCGTCGGCTCGGCTCAGCTCTCGCAGGCGCAGCCCGACGGTCTGACGGTCGCGATGACGACGGTCTCGGCCGTCAGCCGGGTTCCGCTGATCGAGGAGGTCGGCTTCACCCTCGACGACGTCATCCCGATCGGCATCGTCACCGAGGGGGCCGGGGTGATCCTGGTTCCGGAGGACTCGCCGTACGAGACGATCGACGACCTGGTCGAGGCCGCCAAGGACAACCCAGGTGAAGTCACGATCGGTGCTGCCGGTGCGCAGACGCCGCAGGCCGTCGAGATCGAGCGCATGAAGTCGGAGTACGACGTCCCGCTGCAGCTCGTGCCATTCCAGGGCGACGCCCCGTCGCTCACGGCCCTGCTCGGCGGCAACGTCGATGCCATCGTTCCGTCCTACAACGAGGCGGTGCGTGCGCAGGTCGAGGCAGGCGCGATCCGTCCGATCGCGGTGCTCGGGCCCGAGAGGGCCGACTACCTGCCCGAAGTGCCGACCTTGGCCGAGAGCGGCTTTGAAGACCTGATCTACGGCATCTCGTCGTTCATCCTCATCGCCCCGGCGGGCACTCCCGACGCCATCGTTGCCAAGCTCGAGGAGGCGCTGGAAGGTGCGGTCAAGGACGAGGAGACGTACGCGGCCCTCGACGGCGAGATCCTCGTCCCGGATGAGTTCACCGGGTCCGACGAGCTCGAGACCCGCATCCAGGAAGAGATCGACGTGATCGGCGACGTCCTCCAGGAACTGTTCGGCTGACCCGGCTCGGGGTCCCGGGCCCTGTGCCCGGGACCCCCGTCCGCCTGACCCTCGACAGGACAGAAGATGACGAACATGACCGATGACCCCGTTCCCGACGTCGACGATGTCCCGTCCACGACCCCGCCCGCTCGGGGGACTGGCTGGGTCGCCTCGAAGATCCCGCTGTTGGTCACGATCGCCGTCGCGATCGTCTTCCACGGCCAGATGGGCGACATGGAGATCGGGTCGCTCATCGAGCCCGGGCCCGGCTTCTGGCCGCGAATCCTCATCATCGCCATCGTGCTGATGTCGCTCGTCGGCTTCGTCGCCGACCTCAAGGAGGGCATCGAGACGTTCGAGCTGCCCGGCCTGGTGCGCGTGCTGGGGGGCTTCGCGGCGCTCGCCGCCTTCGTGCTGATCTTCGAGAACACCGGCATGATCCTGGCCGGCATCGTCTTCCTGATGCTGTGGCTGAAGGGTCTCAACGGCGAGTCGTGGCGCTTGTCCGTCGTCCTCGCCGTGGTTGCTCCGCTGCTCACCTACCTGCTCTTCGTGGAGGCGCTCGGCGTGCGCTTCCCCGAGGACATCGTCGCCAGCCTCTGGGGAGGTCGCTGACCCATGGACAACCTGTCTCTGCTGATGGACGGATTCGGCGTGGTATTCACGCCGGAGAACATGCTGTTCGTGTTCCTCGGAGTGACGATCGGCACCGTCATCGGCGTGCTCCCGGGCCTCGGCCCGACCGCTACGATCGCGCTGCTCCTGCCGATCACCTATGGCATCTCGCCCGAGGCCGCGATCATGATGCTCGCCGGCGTCTACTACGGCTCGATGTACGGCGGCACCATCACGTCGGTCCTCCTGCGCATCCCGGGCGAGGCCGCGAGCGCCATCACGGCCCTCGACGGTTACGAGATGACCAAGCAGGGTCGCGGCGGGCCGGCGCTCGGCATCGCGGCGATCGGCTCGTTCATCGGAGGCACGGTGGCCATCCTCGGGCTGGCGTTCGTCGCTCCGCTCCTGGCCACCTGGGCCGTCCGCTTCGGTCCGCCGGAGTATGCGGCCCTGACGATCCTCGGGCTCGTGCTCGTGACCTACCTGGGCACCAAGTCGACCGTCAAGAGCATCATCGCGGCCCTGTTCGGTCTGCTGCTCGCCTCGATCGGTCCCGATCCGATCCGCGGCACCTCACGCTTCAACTTCGACATGCCGGAGCTCTTCTCGGGCATCGATCTCGTGGCCATCGCGATGGGTCTGTTCGGCATCGGCGAGATCATGTACAACCTCGAGCAGAAGATGAAGGGCGCCGGGACGATCGGCAAGATCGACCGGATCCTGCCGACCAAGGACGACTGGAACCAGTCGCGCGGCGCGATCGCCCGCGGCACGCTGCTCGGCTTCCCGATCGGCATGCTGCCCGGTGGTGGTGGCGTGATGTCCTCGCTCGCCTCGTACGCGGCCGAGAAGAAGCTGGCCAAGGACCCCAGTCGGTTCGGCAAGGGGGCCATCGAGGGCGTGGCCGGTCCGGAGACGGCGAACAACGCCTCCTCCATCTCCGCCTTCATCCCGCTGCTGACGTTGGGCCTGCCCTCGAACGCCGTGCTCGCGCTGATCCTGGGTGCGTTGATGATGCAGGACATCACTCCCGGGCCGGGACTCATCGAGGAGCAGCCCGAGCTGTTCTGGGGCGTCATCGCCTCGATGTTCGTCGGCAACCTGATCCTGTTGGTCCTCAACCTGCCGTTCGTCGGCATCTTCGTGCAGCTGCTGCGGGTACGGATCGGGATCATCGGCGGCGTCGCCCTGCTCGTGACCTTGGTCGGTGTGTACACGATCAGCTACACGGAGTTCGACATGTGGGTCATGCTCGGCGCTGGATTGGTCGGATACCTGATGCGCAAGACCGGGTTCGAACCCGCACCGCTCGTCCTGGCCTTCGTGCTGGGCAGCGTGCTCGAGGTGGCCTTCCGGCAGTCGATGCTGCTGTCGAACGGCGACCTCTCCATCTTCGTCTCACGCCCCATCTCCGGCTCGATCATGGCGGTCGTCGCCCTGGTCGTCGCTTTCTCGGTCGTCGGTGCGATCCGCCGGCGCCGAGGCGGCAAGAGTGGGCTCGTCGAGATGACCAAGCAGCTCGCAGAGGACTGATCACGACATGGACCTGACCTTCACCCCCGAACAGCAGACGTTCCGGCGCGAGCTGCAGGAGTGGTTCACCGAGCACGGCCCGAAAGGCCGGCTCGACAGCCCCTACTCCGAACCCGGCTACAGCCAGCACCTCGAGTGGGAGCACGCGCTCCACGAGGCCGGATGGGCCGCGCCGAGCTGGCCCTCCGAGGTCGGTGGCCAGGGCGTCGACGCCTGGGCCGAGCTGATCTACGACGAGGAGTACGCGCGCTTTCGCCTGCCCGAGCGGCTCAACAAGATGGGCCTGATCCACGGCGGTCCGACCGTCATGGCGCACGGCACGGAGCAGCAGAAGAGTGAGTGGCTGCCGGGAATCCTGACCTGCGAGGACATCTGGTGCCAGGGCTTCTCCGAGCCCGGCGCGGGAAGCGACCTGGCCGCGGTGCGCACGACGGGCAGGATCAAGGGCGACGCGATGATCGTCGACGGCCAGAAGATCTGGACGTCGCAAGGCATCATCGCCACGACGATGTTCGCGCTGGTGCGCACCGACCCGGAGTCGCGCGGCCATCGCGGGCTCACCTTCGTCATCATCGACCTGCGCTCGCCCGGTGTGGAGATCCGTCCCCTCGGCCAGCTGCACGGCAACCCCGGCTTCGCGGAGGTCTTCTTCTCCGGCGTCGAGGTGCCCGTGGCCAACGTCATCGGGGAGGTTGGCGACGGATGGCACGTCGCCTCGACCTCGCTGGCGCTGGAGCGCGGCACCGCTCGCGGCAGCCACACGCGGATGGAGCAGGCCCTGGTCGACCTCGCCCGTGACACCGCGGCGACGGGCGCGAGCGGCGCCTCGGTGCGGCGCCTCGGTGAGCTCGCGGCATGGGTCGCGGCCTACGAGCAGGCGGCGTACGCCTCGACGCACGAGATCGCGACGGGCCGCGGCAAGGACTATGCCAGCGTCATCAAGATGCTCGGAACACAGATCCTCACGGCGGTCCACGAGGAGAACCTCGAGGTGCTCGGCGCCGACGCCGAGGTCATGGCCGACCACGGACCGAATGCCGAGATGTACGGGATGCGCCGCAACTACTGGCACGGCCGAGGCGCCGAGATCTATGCCGGTTCGAACGAGATCCAGCGCAACATCATCGCCGAGCGTCAGCTCGGCCTGCCGAAGGAGCCCCGCGGATGAAGATCGCCTTCGAACCTGAGCAGCAGGCGCTCGCGGCCGGCTTCGAGCGCGCGGTCGGAGCCCTGGCCAAGCCCGAGGCCCTCCGGGCGCTGTGGGACGACGAGACCGGGCGCTCGCCCAAGCTGTGGGAGGCCGTCGTCGGCATGGGCCTGCCCGCGATCCTCGTCCCGGAGGACTGTGGGGGTTTCGGTGGCGGTCTCGTCGACCTCGCGCTCGTGCTGGAGAGCGTCGGGCGTCACGCGGTGCCCGACGCGCTCCTCGAGGCGCTGGTCACCGGCCCCGTGGCCCTGGCGCGGGCCGGCTCGCCCGAGCAGCGGGAGCGGTGGCTCTCCGGCATCGCCGACGGCTCGCAGCGGGTCACGGTCGCGCTCCGCGGCCTCGCCTCGGTGCCCGACGCCCACGTCAGCGACCTGCTGGTGTACCGCCAGGGTGACGACCTCCTGGTCGTCGACCTGGAGGGCTGCACCGTGACGCGACAGACCGTCATGGATCCGTCACGCCGGCAGTTCGCGGTGGAGGTCCCCGAGGGAGCCGCCGAGGTCCTTCCCGGCTCCGCCGGAGCGCTCGACATCGTCCTCGCCCATGAAGCGGCCGGATCAGCGTCGGTCCTGATCGGTCTGTCGCAGCGCATGATCGACGACACCGTGGCCTACGCCAAGGTGCGCGAGCAGTTCGGTCGAGTCATCGGATCCTTCCAGGCCGTCAAGCACCAGCTCGCCGATGCGACCGCCCGTATCCAGATGGCGTCGTTCCAGGTGCATGCCGCAGCAGCGAAGGTTGCCGGCGACGCCGATGATGCGCGATTCGCAGCCCTGGCCGCGCGCCAGGTCGCCCTCGACGCCGCGTTCGAGGCCAACCGTGCGGCGCTGCAGCTGCATGGCGGCATCGGATTCACGTGGGAGCACGACCTCCAGATCTGGCTCAAGCGGGGCAAGGCACTCGAGCAGGCCCACGGCAACCGTGGCGAGATCGCCGACGAGATCGGCGCGGCCGTCCTGGCCCGCCTCTGAAAGGGATTCCATGACGACCACTGAGGCCGAGGCCCCTGTTCTGCTGGACCGTGAGGGACCGGTCGCGACGATCACGCTCAACCGACCGCACCGCAAGAACGCGATGAACGCCGACAGCTGGAGCGGGCTGTACGACCACCTGCGGACGATCGCCCTGGACGACTCCGTCCGCGCCGTGATCCTCACCGGTGCCGGTGGCGCGTTCTGCGCTGGGGCGGACATCTCCGGCGTTCCTGGAGGGCACCCGCTGACGCGAGTGCGCAACATCAGCCGCACGGCTGACGCGCTCTACAACCTCGCCAAGCCGGTCATCGCCAAGGTCGAGGGAGCCGCCGTCGGCGCCGGATGGAACATGGCCCTGTGCTGCGACTTCGTCGTGGCGTCGTCGGACGCGAAGTTCTCGGAGATCTTCGCCAAGCGTGGCCTGACGATCGACTTCGGTGGGTCGTTCCTCCTGCCACGCCTCGCAGGACTTCAGCAGGCCAAACGACTCGCCTACCTGGCTGACTTCGTGACGCCCGAGGAGGCTCGTGAGCTCGGTCTCGTGACCTGGGTCAAGGAGCCGACCGAGCTGCATGACTTTGTCGACGACCTGGCCGCGCGGTTGGCGAAGATGCCGCCCATCTCGATCGCCCAGAGCAAGGACCTGCTGCAGGCCGGCATCCTCCAGTCGTTCCGCGAGGTGCTCGACAACGAGGCCCGCGCGCAGGCCATCAACTACGCCACGGCCGACGCGCCGGCCGCCTTCAAGGCCTTCGCCAACAGGACCGAGGTTGACTTCACGGGGGAGTGGGGCATCAAGTGAGCGACCCGATCACCACGGACTACACCCAGATCTCCGTCGAGCTGATCGACAGAGTTCTCGAGATCTCCCTCGACCGGCCGGACCGGCTCAATGCCTTCACCCCCAAGATGACCGCAGAGCTGGTGCGGGCCCTCGACCGGGCCGATGCCGACGACGAGGTGCGGGTTGTGCTCGTGACGGGTGCTGGCCGGGGCTTCTGCGCAGGCGCCGACCTCGGCTCGGCCGGCAGCAAGCCGTTCGGCTACGAGGGCAAGGGCATGCAGCCCGACGCTGACGAGGACGACACGATCGACGGGCTCCGCCGTGACGGCGGTGGACAGATCGCGACGCGTCTCGCCTCGCTGCGCAAGCCGGTCATCGCGGCCATCAACGGTGCCGCGATCGGCGTCGGCGCCACCATGACGCTGCCGATGGACATCCGCATCGCCTCGACGAAGGCCAAGTTCGGGTTCGTGTTCGCCCGCCGGGGCATCGCTCCCGAGGCCGTCTCCAGCTGGTTCCTGCCGCGCGTCGTCGGGATCTCGCAGGCCAGCGAGTGGGCGCTCACCGGGCGCATCTTCGACGCCGAGGAGGCCAAGGCAGGCGGCCTGGTCTCGCGGGTCGTCGAGCCTGATGACCTCCTGCCCACCGCGCGCGCCATCGCGCGCGAGATCGCCGACAACACGTCAGCGGTGTCGGTCGCCGTCACCCGACGGATGCTCTGGTCACAGCTCACCCAGACCGAGATCTGGGAGACGCACCACCTCGAGAGCCGGCTCATCGCCGAGCTCAAGGCCGGTCCGGACGCCGCCGAGGGCGTGCAGTCATTCCTCGAGAAGCGGCCCGCCGCGTTCACGGCCGGGCTGGACGAGCATGTCCCTGCCCTGCTGCCCGAGTGGCCGGCCCGGCCCGACTGGGCGCACTGAGCCTTCCCCTCCTTCAGACATCGCACGACCGAGAGACAGGACCGTCTGCATGCTGCGCACCCGCTTCACCGAGATCTTCGGCGTCACCCACCCCATCGTCCAGGGCGGCATGCAATGGGTCGGTCGCGCCGAGCTCGCCGCCGCCGTGTCCGACGCCGGCGGACTCGGCATCATCACGGCGTTGACGCAGCCCACGCCGGAGGACCTCTTCGCCGAGATCCGTCGCGCGCAGGCCATGACCGACAAGCCGCTCGGCGTCAATCTCACGATCTTGCCCACGATCAACCCGCCGCCGTACGACGAGTACCGGCGAGCGATCGCGGAGGCCGGCATCACGATCGTCGAGACCGCGGGCCAGAACCCCGAGCCGCACATCCCGTTCTTCCACGCCCACGGCATCAAGGTGCTGCACAAGTGCACGAGCGTGCGCCACGCGGTGAAGGCCGAGAAGGTCGGCGTCGACGGCGTGAGCATCGACGGATTCGAGTGCGCGGGTCACCCCGGTGAGGACGACATTCCGGGGCTCGTGCTGATCCCGGCCGCCACGAGCAGGCTGACGATCCCGGTCATTGCGTCCGGCGGCATCGCCGACGAGCGCGGGCTGGTCGCCGCGCTCGCCCTCGGCGCCGACGGCGTCAACATGGGCACGCGCTTCATGAGCGTCCAGGAGTCGTTCATCCACGCCGACGTGAAGCAGCGCATCGTCGACGCCACGGAGCGCGAGACCGAGCTGATCTTCCGCCCGCTGCGCAACACCGCCCGCGTGGCCCGCAACGAGGTCAGCACGAAGGTCGTGGAGATGCTCGACGAGGGTGCGCAGTTCCCGGAGATCAAGGACCTCGTCGCAGGGACCCGCGGCCACACGGTCTACGAGACCGGTGACCTCGATGCCGGCGTCTGGTCGGTGGGCATGGTCCAGGGCCTCATCGAGGACGTCCCGACCGCGCGCGAGCTCATCGAGCGCATGGTCGCCGGCGCCGAGCAGATCATCCAGCAGCGACTCGGCGGCTTCATCTCCGCCTGAGCGCGCACGAATCGTGGACCAGGCCGGTGGTATCCATGACCGGTGACGGAGAGCGAGGGCGAGGGACGTCGCCGAGGGGTCCTGGCGGACTGGAACGACGACCGCGGGTTCGGGTTCATCGTGCCGACCGGCGGCGGTCCGCGAGTCTTCGCCCACGTCAAGGCCTTCCCGAGCGGCCGACGCCCTGTCGCCGGCCGTGAGGTCACGTACGCGGAGGGACGCGAGCGCGGGCGTCCGTGTGCCGTGGATGTCAGGTACCCCGGAGCTGTGCCCTCAGCCGGAGCGCCGGCCGGGATGACCGGCGCGATCGGCTTCGTCACGGCCTTCTTCGCTGTCCTGGCGATCCTCGTCGAGATCGACCGCCTGCCGTGGGGCGTCGTCCTCGGCTACGGCCTGGTCAGCGTCCTCACCTTCCTGATGTATCGCGCGGACAAGCTCGCGGCGAGACGTGGGGCGCAGCGGGCGCCTGAGCGCGTGCTGCACCTCGCGGGCCTGTTCGGTGGGTGGCCGGGCGCACTGCTCGCGCGGCACCTGCTGCGGCACAAGACCGTGAAGCAGCCGTTCAGGAGCGTCTACTGGTTCACGGTGGCCACGAACATCGCGGCGCTGGCCGGGTTCCTGCTCAGTGAGCTGCCGCGCAGCTGATGCAGGTGCGCGCGACGGGGCGGGCCTCGAGACGGCCCTCGGCGATCGGCTCGCCGCACTCTTCGCAGATGCCGTAGGTACCGGCGGCCACGCGCTCGAGCGCAGCGTCGATCTCGGCGAGGTGCCGATGCGCCTGGCTGACCAGGGCACCCGTCTGCTCACGCTCGAACGCAATCGTGGCGCCCTCGGGGTCGTGCTCGTCGTCAGCGTTCGAGTCACGTGAGGCCGCGACGACGCCGTCGAAGTCACGGGTCAGGCTCGCGAGACGACGCTGGGTCTCGGCGCGCCCGGCCTCGAGGCGATGGTGGGCATCGGACATGGGCTCACGGTAGGCCGAGGCGCCCACAGGACCGGGCACAGGAGCTCGTGACCGAGCGCGGGACGCCTCCCGTGCCCGGTCGCGAGTTTCGGAGTGAACCCCGTTGATCGCCCGGTCAGCGGACGGGCACGCGGCCGCCGTCGACGGAGAAGGTCTGGCCGGTCATGTAGCTGCAGTCCGGGGAGGCCAGGAAGACGTAGACGCCCGCGATCTCCTCGGGTTCGGCCCACCGGCCGAGCGGGATGGACTCGAGGTACTTGTCCTTGAAGCGCTCGTCGGTGCGGATCGTCTCGGTCATGGGCGTCGACGCAGCCGGGGCGATCGCGTTGACGATGATGCCGGCGGGCGCCAGCTCCTTCGCCGCGGAACGCGCCATGCCGAGCAGGCCGGCCTTGGCCGTGGCGTAGTTGATCTGGCCGATCGTGCCGTTGATGCCGGCGGCCGAGCTGGTGAGGATGATGTTGCCCTGCTTGAGCTCGCGCATGCCCGGTACCACGGCCTGCAGCCAGTAGAAGCTGCCGTTGACGTGGGTCGCCATGACGACGTCCCACTGCTCGTCGGTCATCTTCCAGAGCATCGCCGGGCGGGTGACGCCGGCGTTGCTCACGAGGATCGTGATGGTGCCGAGCCTCTCGGCGATCTCGGCCGCGGCGGCCTCGACCGAGGCGCGGCTGGCGACGTCGTTCGCGACGCCGATCGCGGTGCCGCCGTTCGCGTTGATCGCGTCGGCCACCTCCTTCGCGCGGTCGCCGTCGATGTCGATGACAGCGACCTTGGCGCCTTCGGCGGCGTATCGCTCCGCGATCGCGCGACCGATGCCCTGGCCGGCGCCGGTGATGACGGCGACGCGGTCCTGCAGGACTCCTTCAGACATGGGGTGCTCCTTGTGTCGTGGACTCGTGGTGATGAGGGAAGAGATCAGAGGGTCGAGGCGTCGCCGAGCAAGGCCGTCACCTGGCTGGAGAGGACGCCGCCGTTGCCGTGGACCAGGCCCACGTGGGCGTCGGCGACCTGACGGTCTCCCGCCTCGCCGCGCAGCTGACGCACGGCCTCGACGATCAGAAAGATCCCGTACATGCCGGGATGGGTGTACGAGAGCCCGCCGCCGTTGGTGTTGACCGGGAGACGCCCGCCGGGGGCGATGCCGCCGTCGGCGACGAACGAACCGCCCTCGCCCTTGGCGCAGAAGCCGAGGTCCTCGAGAAACAGCAGCGTGTTGATCGTGAACGCGTCGTAGACCTCGACGACGTCGACGTCGGACGGCTTCAGCCCCGCAAGCTCGAACGCGCGCGGTCCGGACTCGGCAGCCGCGGTCGTCGTCAGGTCTGGCGTCGTCGAGATGTTCATGTGCCGCGCGGCCTCGGCGACCGACAGGATCGGCACGATCGCCTGCTGGAGGTCGCGGGCCCGCTCCGTCGTCGTCACGACCACGGCGCCGGCGCCGTCGGTGACGAGGCAGCAGTCGCGGACCGACAGCGGGGTGGAAACCATGCGCGCGCCGAGAACATCGTCGATCGCGAGGTCGTCGCGGGTGAAGGCGTGCGGGTGCAGCTTCGCCCACTTGCGGGCGGCGACCGCGATCTCAGCGAAGTCCTTTCGGGTCGTGCCGAACTCGTGCATGTGACGTGCCGCCGCGAGCGCGTAGCCCGAAACCGGGAGGCGAGGGCCGAAGGGTGCTTCGTAGGACGGGACGAGATTGGCCCCCGACGTCGCGAGGCCGCCCGAGTGGGAGCGCTGGTTGCTGCCGTAGGCGATCAAGGCGACCTCGGCCATGCCGGCGTTGATCGCGGCGGTGGCGTGCCGCAGGTGGGCGACGAACGAGCTGCCACCCGTGGCGGTCGTGTCGACGTAGCGCGGCTGGAGGCCGAGGTACTCGCTGAGCGTCGTGGCCGGGAAGGTGAAGAAGGCTGAGTGGCAGAACACGGCGTCGATGTCGGACGGTTTCAGCCCGGCGTCCGCGATGGCTTCCAGCGACGCCTCGCCGGCGATCTGCAGGGCCGACACGTCCGGGCCGACCTCGCCGAGACCGGCCTCCGCGACGCCGACGACGCTGGTGCTGCCGCGCAGCTGGGACTCGGTCCTCATGCGGTGGCTCCCGTCGTCAGTGAGGCGAGAGGGAGCGGGTCGCCACCTGCCGCGATCGGACGGACCTCGAGCCGCACCGCGTCGCCGATGACGGCGGTGGTGGCGTCGGAGCCGTCGAGCCGCGACATCATGCGGAACCCCTCGGCGACGTCGAGGATCACCACCGTGTACGGGTCCTGGTCGCGCGGGGAGATCGTCGTGGCGGAGTAGATCGTGGCGTCGCCCGCGCTCTCGGTCCAGGCCAGCTCGCGGGTGCCACACGTCGGGCAGACCGGGCGCGGCGGGAAGACGGCGTGACCGTCCCCGCACCTCTGAAAGGCCAGCGCACCCTCGGTCAGCCGGCGTCGGTACGTCGCGTCCAGCGACCTTTCCTGGGCGAGCGACATCGATTCCTCCTGGGGTTCAGCGGGGGACAGTTGAAGATAGCATTCATGATAGTATACATTCATGCATGAAGTTGCTAGCCCCATGCAGGACCAGCTGAAAAGGAGTCGTCGTGACCGGTGAGACAGACCGCACTGGCCCGCTCAGTGGGGTGCGCATCCTCGACCTGACGCGGGTCGTGATGGGTCCCCTGGCCACGCAGGTGCTGGCCGACCAGGGTGCCGACGTGATCCTCGTCGAGGCGCCCGGCGGTGACACGAACCGCGTGATGGGCCCGGGCCCGCACCCGGAGCTCTCTGGCATCGCGCTCAACCTGCTGCGCAACAAGCGGTCCATCGACATCGACCTGAAGTCGGAGGAGGGTCGCGAGATCATCCGCGCCCTCGTGCCCGAGTGCGACGTCGTGGTCGCCACGATGCGTCCGCAGGTCCTGCGTCGCCTTGGCCTCGACTACGAGTCCCTGAAGCTGCTCAAGCCCGACCTCGTCTACTGCCAGGCCCAGGGATTCCCGCTCGACAGCGCCCGCGCCGAGGAGCCGGCGTACGACGACATCATCCAGGCCGCCAGTGGCGTGGCCGACATGGTCGAGCGGGTCACGGGGGAGCCGTCACTGCTGCCGACGATCTTCGCCGACAAGGTCTGCGGGCTCGTCATGGCGCAGGCGATCGTCGCGGCGCTGTTCCACCGCGAGCGCACCGGCCACGGCCAGCACGTCGAAGTGCCGATGCAGCAGGCGACCGCAGCGTTCATGCTCGCCGAGCACGGCAGCGGCGCCATCCCGGAGCCGCCGATCGCCGAGGGCGGCCGGCCGGCTGCCGGGTACCCCCGCGTGCTCTCGCCGGAGCGTCGACCGCACCCCACCAAGGACGGGCTCGTCCACCTCTTCCCGTACCTGCCGAAGCACTACGCACGGCTCTTCGCGGCCGCCGGTGTCGAGGGAGCCGAGCATGACGAGCGCTACGTCGATCAGCGCGCGACGCTCGTGAACTCTGACTCGCTGTACCGCGAGGTCCGCAAGTACGGCCCCACCCGGACGACGGAGGAGTGGCTCGAGTTCTGCCGCGCCGAGGGCATTCCGGCGACCAAGGTCGCGACCCTCCAGGGCCTCGTCGACGAACTCGAGCTGACCCAGCACCCGACCGTCGGTCGGTACCGGCTGGTGCCCCAGATGGCGAACTTCTCCCGGACCCCCGGAGGTCTTCGACGGGATGCGCCGATGATCGGCGAGCACACCGACGAGGTGCTGGCCGAGTTCCTCCCACAACAGGCTCATCCGGCCGGCGTGGGAGACGTGGAACCGATGCAGACGGCGAGAGGACTGGCATGAGACTCCAGGCGACGGAGCTGACCCGCGCCGAGCGTGACCTGCAGGACGAGGTCCGCTCGTGGCTCGACGAACGGCTGCCGGAGGGTTCTTACCCGCTTGGTCTCGGCATGGCAGGCGCGATCGACCCCGAGTTCTCGCGTGATCTCGGCGCGCAGGGATGGCTCGGCATGTCGCTGCCGGTCGAGCACGGTGGCCACGGCCGTACGGCGGTCGACCGTCTCGTGGTCGTCGAGGCTCTCCTCGCCCGCGGCGCACCGGTCGGCTACCACTGGATCGGCGACCGCCAGTCGGGGCCGAGCATCGCGGCCAATGGCACCGAGCTCCAGAAGAAGGAGCTCCTGCCCGGCATCGCGAGTGGCGAGCTGTCGTTCTCGATCGGCATGAGCGAGCCCGACTCGGGCTCCGACCTGGCCTCGGTCCGCACCCGTGCCGAGCGCGTTGACGGCGGCTGGGTCGTCAACGGAGCCAAGATCTGGACGACCGGCGCCTTCGAGGCGACTCACATCCTGTCGCTGTTCCGAACCTCGGAGGACCGCCACTCCGGCCTCACGCAATTCATCGTCGACCGGCACGCCCCGGGCCTGACCGTATCGCCGATCGAGTTCATCGACGGCACGAAGGACTTCTGCGAGCTGTCGTTCGTCGACATGTTCATCTCCGACGAGTGGCGCCTCGGTGAGGTCGGATCCGGCTGGGGCCAGAACACCGGAGAGCTCGCCTTGGAGCGCGGCGGCGTCGACCGCTGGATGTCGGCGATGCCGCTGGTCGAGCGCTGGGCCGTCAGGGAGGCAGCGGCGTCCGGCACCCGCGCGACGGCCGAGCTCGGCTCGATCGTGGCGCGTTGCTGGGCCTTCCGGGGCATGAGCCTCGCGGTGGCCCGCATGGTCGACGACGGACAGTCGCCGGTCACCGAGGCCGCACTGATCAAGGAGATGGCGACCCGTTTCGAGCAGGAGTGTCTCGAGGTCATGGTGCGCCACCTGGGCCGGCCGCTCCGCGCCGATGCCGACGACCCGTACGAGGCGCTCCTCGCCAAGGCGGTGCAGGTCGCCCCCTCCTGGACCATCCGGGGCGGCACCAACGAGATCTTGCGGTCGGTCATCTCGAAGGGGCTGCGCACACGATGAAGGACGAAACGATGAGCGAGACCGTGAGGGCCGACGAGGAGCTCGTCGAGCTGATGGAGGACTTCTTCGCCCGCGAGGTCACGCCCGACCTGGTCGACGCGACCGAGCGCTCGGGAGAGCTGCCGAGGGCGCTCTGGGACCGAGCCGAGGCGGTGCAGGTCCCCTGGATCGGCATCTCCGAGGAGCACGGAGGCGTTGGCGGCACGTTCGCCGACGTCGTCGCGCTCGTGCATCACGCCGCGTACCGCGCGACCCCGCTGCCTGTGCTCGAGCACCACCTCGCCGCGAGGCTGCTCGTTCGCGCCGGCCTCGGCCACGTCGACGGTCCGATGACGGTCGCTGGCATCTCGCGGCACGACGACGTCCCGATCGTGAGTGACGCCATGATCGACGGCCGGATCCCGGATGTGCCATGGGCCGCCGACGTCACCGCGGTCGTCCTGCTGACCCGGGACGAACAGGGAGACGACGTCGTCGTTCTGGTGCGTCGCGACGACTTCACGGTGGAGGTGTCGACCGACCTCGCTGGCACCCCCGTGCCGACCGTGGTGCTGTCCGAAGCGCCGGCCGTGGTCGGACAGCTCGAGGGCGGTGCCGACGCTTTCCTGCGGTACGCCGAGGTGCTGCGGTGCTCGGCACTCGCCGGTCTGCTGCGTCGCCTCTACGACCTCACGTCGGGCTACGTCTCAGAGCGTCACCAGTTCGGCAAGCCGGTCGGATCGTTCCAGGCCGTGCAGCTCCACACCGTCACGTTGGCCCAAGCGGCCTCGATATCGATGCTCAGTGTCGACCGCGCCGCAGCGGCCGTCGCGTCGGGCTCAGGCGAGTTCGAGGTCGCGGCCGCATCGGTGGTCGTCGGACAGCATGCGGTGCGCGCCGCGGCCGCCGCGCACCAGGCTCATGGCGCGATCGGCATGACCCGCGAGTACCCGTTGCAGCAGGTGACCCGCCGTATCCACGCGATGCGCCAGCTCTGGGAACCATCGACCCAGGCCGAGGAGCGCGTGGGCCACATCGCCCTGGTGGCGCCGCGGCTCTCCGAGCTAGTCGCCCGCCACCCCGAGGAAGGACTCCAGTCCGCATGATCGACACCAGCAACACCGTCCCCGTCGCTGTCACCCACCAGGGTCACGTCGCCACGATCGAGGTGCAACGCCCGCCGACGAACTACTTCGACCTCGACGTGCTCCGTCGCATCGCCGACCTGGGGCTCGAGCTTGCCGAGTCCGGCACCCGCGCCATCGTTCTCGCCTCCCAGGGCAAGCACTTCTGCGCCGGTGCCAACTTCGGCAGCGGCGGGATGGGGCAGGATCGCGTCGCGGAGTCGCGCGAGATCTACCGCGCAGCGCACCGCATCTTCACGATCCCCGTGCCGGTCGTCGCCGCGGTGCAAGGCTCGGCGGTCGGCGGCGGGTTGGGTCTGGCCTGCGCCGTTGACTTTCGTGTGGCTGCGCCTTCGACGCGCTTCCACGCGAACTTCGCTCAACTGGGGTTCCACCAAGGTTTCGGGCTGAGCGTGTCCCTGCCCCGCATCGTCGGCACCCAGACGGCTTCACGACTGCTGCTGACGGCCGAGCGCGTCACGGGTGAGCAGGCCGCGACGATCGGTCTGGCGGACGTCCTGGTCGGTGACGAGGACGACGCGAACGCCGCGGTCCGGGAGGGCGCCCTGGGTCTCGCCACGACGCTGGCGGCACGGGCACCACTCGCCGTACGCTCCATGCGCACGACACTGCGGGACGGGTTGGCCGACGAGGTCGCCGCGATCCTCGAACGTGAGATCAGCGAGCAGGCCCGCCTGTGGCAGACCGCTGACTCGACCGAGGGGATCGCCGCGAATCTCGAGCGACGTCCGGCAGAGTTCACTGGCCGCTGATCCGCGGTCAGCCAGATCTGTCAGACCGAGCGCGTTGGAAGGGCATCACATGAGGATCCGCGGAGCAGTGCTGGAGCGCATCGGAGACCCGGCCCCGTTCGAGGAGTCCCGGCCCGTCCGGGTCGTCGAGCTCGAGCTTGACGAGCCCGGACCCACGGAGGTCCTGGTCGAGATCGAGGCTGCAGGCGTCTGCCACTCCGACCTCTCCGTGGTCGACGGCAATCGCCCACGACCTGTGCCGATGTTGCTCGGCCACGAGGCCGCGGGGCTCGTCCGGGTTGTCGGGTCGGACGTCGCCGGCCTCCCGCTCGGAACCCGCGTGGTGATGACCTTCCTGCCCCGGTGCGGCGAGTGCGGCGGCTGTCGCACGGACGGCATGGCACCCTGCCAGCCGGGGTCAGTCGCCAACGGCGCCGGAGTGCTGCTCGCCGGGGGGAGCCGGTTGCACGACGGGACCTCCCAGATCGCCCACCACCTCGGGGTCTCGGCCTTCGCCACGCACGCCGTGGTCGACCGTCGTTCGCTCGTGGTCGTGGACCACGACGTCCCGGCCGACGTGGCCGCCGTCCTCGGATGCGCGGTCCTGACGGGCGGAGGGGCGGTCATCAACGTGGCGAAGCCGCGCCCGGGGTCGAGCATCGCCGTGGTTGGTCTGGGCGGCGTGGGCCTCGCCGCTGCGATCACGGCCCTCGCCCATGACGACGTTCGAGTCATCGGTATCGACATGCTCGAGCACAAGCTCGCCGCTGCCCGCGATCTCGGCGTCCACGAGACCTACACGCCGCAGGAGGCCGCTGAGAAGGGCATCAAGGCCGATGCCGTAATCGAGGCCGTCGGCCGGGGAGCCGTGTTCGCCTCCGCCCTCGCCCTCACCGCCCCCGGTGGCCGGACGATTACGGTCGGCTTGCCGACACCCCAGGAGACCGTCGAGATCTCGCCGCTGGCCCTGGTGGCCGAGGGCCGCACGATCGTCGGCAGCTACCTGGGTTCTGCCGTGCCGTCCCGTGACATCCCGATCTTCGTGGACCTGTGGCGTGCCGGGAAGCTGCCGGTCGAGAAGCTCATCAGCTCGACCATCGGGCTCGAGGGGATCAACCGGGCGATGGACCTGCTCGCGAGCGGTGCGGAGCTGCGCCAGATCGTCCGGCTCGACGCGAGCGCCGACCCGGCCGAAACTCGCGCGTGAGCGTCGCGCAGTACATCGACGACCTGCTCGGTGGCGCGAAGGCTGACCTGTTCGTCGACGGCACGTGGCGTGGGGCGTCCTCGGGCCGGCGGTTCGTCGTGGCCGACCCGGCGACGGGAGAGCCGCTGACCCAGGTCGCCGACGGCGACGCGAGCGACGGGTCCGCAGCACTCACCGCGGCCGACCGGGCGCAGGAGTCGTGGGCGGAGGTCGCGCCGCGCGCTCGGGCGATCCTCCTGGTGGCAGCCTTCGACCTCGTCCACGAGAACACCAACGGCTTTGCCCGCCTCATCACGGCCGAGATGGGCAAGGCGCGCGGTGAGGTCGCCTACGGCGCCGAGTTCCTGCGGTGGTTCGCAGAGGAGGCCGTCCGCATCGATGGTCGAACCGGCACGCTGCCGAGCGGACGACTCCACATGCTCGTGAACCGCCGACCGGTGGGCCCGTGCCTGCTCATCACGCCGTGGAACTTCCCGCTGGCGATGGCGACACGCAAGATCGCTCCCGCGCTGGCGGCGGGGTGCACCGCGGTCGTGAAGCCGGCCGAGCTGACCCCGCTCACGACACTCGCCCTCGCGAAGATCTTCGAGGAGGTCGGCCTGCCGCCCGGGGTGCTGAACGTCGTGACCACCGCGGACCCTGCGACGGCGACCGGCCATCTCCTGGCCGATCCGCGCCTGCGGAAGCTCTCGTTCACCGGCTCGACCCCCGTGGGCAAGCGGCTGCTGGCCTCGGCTGCCGACGGGGTGCTGCGGTGCTCGATGGAGCTCGGAGGCAGTGCGCCGTTCGTGGTCTTCGATGACGCCGACCTCGATGCAGCGGTCGAGGGAGCCATTGCGGCCAAGACCAGGAACATCGGCGAGGCCTGCACCGCGGCGAACCGATTCCTGGTGCAGACGTCGATCCGTGAGAAGTTCGTCGAGCGGTTTGCCGCATCGATGGACGCGCTCGTCCTCGGACCGGGCACGGACGCCGGGACGGATCTCGGACCTCTGATCGACGAGCGGTCGCGCCGGCGCGTGCACGGTCTGGTCGCCGACGCCGTCGCCGACGGAGCGCGTCTGGTCGTCGGTGGCGAGCTGCCGGACGGTCCTGGCTACTTCTACCCACCCACTGTGCTCGACGGCGTCGGTGCCGACTCCCGCGTCGTGACCGAGGAGATCTTCGGCCCGGTCGCGCCGGTGCAGAGTTTCGTCGACGAGGACGACGCGGCGCGCCTGGCCAACTCCACGCCGTACGGGTTGGCGGCTTACGTCTACACGCGCGACCTCGACCGTACGTTGCGGTTCGTCCCGCGCCTGCAGTTCGGGATGGTCGGCGTGAACACGGGTGTCGTGTCGGATCCTGCGGCGCCGTTCGGCGGGGTCAAGGAGTCGGGGCTGGGCCGCGAGGGCGGCCGCGAGGGCATCGACGAGTACCTCGAGCACCAGTATGTGGGAATCGCGCGGTGATCGCAGCACCCACCCGTTGAGGGCCCCTTGAGAAGTCCTGGTTCCTCGTCGCCCCTCGAGTGGCGCAGACGCTACGCCTGCGGCTTGACCGCCAGCACCGCGCAGGGGGCCTCCAGGATGACGCGCTGGGCGACGCTGCCGAGCAGGAGCTTGCCGACCGGTGAACGGTGTCGGACCCCGATCACGATCGTCGAGACGTCGTCCTTCTCGGCGAGCTCGAGGATCGCCTCGACAATGTCGGTGTTCTCGGGGCGCTCGACGGTGGCATCGACCCCGGCGGCGCGAGCCTGCTCGACGAGGGTGGTGAGCGCCTCGTCCGACGCTGCGTGGGAATCAACCAGCGCACCGCCGCGCAACGCGTTGACGATCACGAGGGGCACGCCGTGGGCGGCCGCCTCGGCGATCGCGACCGGCGCCGCGGCATCGCCGGGCTCGGAGGGGACGTAGGACAGCAAGATCGTCATGGGGTCATCCTACCCATGATGTATGCACAAACGAATGCGATCTTTGTCGCCTGTAGTGCCACGATGACGGCATGTCCGCCGATGACAAGGCCATGCTCGTGCAGTACCTCGACCAACTGCGTGAGGCGTGGCTCTGGAAGCTCGAGGGCGTCGACGACCTCGACGTGCGTCGACCGCTGACCGCGACCGGCACCAACCTGCTGGGACTGACCAAGCACGTGGCCGCCTGCACGGCGGAGTACTTCGGCCTCGTGTTCGACCGGCCGTTCCCGGGCGACCTGCCGCTCAGCGACGACGACCCGCTGATCGACCTGTGGTGCCCGGCCGACGAGTCACGGGCCGACGTGCTCGACCTGTGGAGCCGCGCCTGGGCCCATGCCGACGCGACGATCGAGGCGCTGCCGCTGGAGGCCGCCGGCCGGGTGCCCTGGTGGGGCGACCGGGGTGGCGTGACGCTGCAGCAGATCCTGGTGCACATGACCGTGGAGCTCGCGCGGCACGCGGGCCAGCTGGACGTCCTGCGGGAAGGCCTGGACGGATTCACCGGGCTGAGACCGGGCGTGGAGAACATGCCCGACGGGACCGACTGGCCCGCCCACGTGGCCCGCGTCGAGCAGGCCGCCCGCGAGGCGGCCGGACGCTGACTCAGGCCGACGTGCGGATCGTGCTCGACCCGTCGGTGGTGCGCTCGACCCGCACCTGGGCCGGGATCTGCTCCTTCATGGCTTCGACGTGACTGATGAGGCCGATCGTGCGTCCACCCTCGCGCAGGGCGTCGAGGGTCTCCATCGTGACCTCGAGGGTCTCGGGGTCGAGCGAGCCGAATCCTTCGTCGATGAAGAGCGTGTCGAGGCGCAGCCCGCCGGCGCGTGAGGTGACGACCTCGGCCAGGCCCAGCGCGAGCGCCAGCGACGCCTGGAACTTCTCGCCCCCCGACAACGAGCTGGGCGAGCGGGTGTCGCCCGTGTGGGCGTCGAGCACCGCGATCTCGAGCCCCGAGATGCCGGCCGACGTGGTGTCGTCGGAGTACTGCAGCTCGTACCGACCGCCGGTCATCGAGGCGAGACGGACGTTGGCCGCCCCGAGGATGTCCTCGAGCTCGGCGACGAGGGCAAAGGTCTCGAGCGGCATGCGCAGCTGGTTGGCGCCCATGCCACGGAGGGTCTTGTCGAGTGCTGCGACGGTCTCGTACCGCGCGAGCTGCGCCGCCGACGCGGTGACGGCCGCCGCGATCTCGCCGGTCAACGACGCGTAGGCCTCGAGGCGGCCCTGCTGCGTGGCGCGTTCCTCGCCGGACGCGGTGGCGGCGCGCTTCGCCTCGACGAGCTGGGCTCGCGGTGCCTCGACGTCGACGGGCTCGGCCGGCAGGTCGGCCAGCTCGGGCTCGGCGAGGATGCTCGCGACGGCCGTCAGTGCGGCGTCGTGACGAGCGACGAGCTGGTCGAGTCGCGTGACCTCGGCCGTGGCCACGACCGCGGTCTCGACCTCTTCGGCCGAGGCGAATCCGCCGGCGTCGAGGGCGGCCTGGAGGATGCCGGTGGCCTCCACCGTGGCGGCCCGGCACTCCTGCAGCCGCTCGACGGCCTCGGCGACGGCCCGCACGGCGGCCAGGTCACCGCGGCGTGCGCCGCGCACCGCCTCGACCGAGACGGCGTCGCCACGGGCGTCCGCGACCTGCTGCTCGGCCTCGCCGAGGGTCGCGGCGGCCGCGACGGCCACTCCGGCCAGTCGTTCGCGCTCGACCGCGCTGGCGGCGAGCTGCCGGTCGAGCTGGTCGAGCGTGGTGCGGAGGGCCTTCGCCTCGGCCTCGAGAGCGGCACGTCGACCGAGCTCACGGCCCAGCCCGGTGAGTGCCTCGGTGGCGGCCTCGACCGCGGTGGTGAGCTCGGCCGTGGTGCCGCCGGCCTGCTCGACCGCGGTCTCGAACGAGGTGCGCAGGCGCTCGAGGGCCGACGTCGCGGCTCCGGCCGCCTCGCGGCCCGTGGACTCCGCCTGTGCGGCCAGGTCGAGGTCGGCCTCCTCCACGTGGTCGTCGGTGGGTCGGGCCGGGTGCGGGTGGTCGGTGGCGCCACACACGAGGCAGGGCTCGCCGTCCGCGAGCTGGGCGGCGAGCACGGCGGAGTAGCCGTCGAGCTGACGCCGACGCAGCGCGAGCAACGCGGTCTCGGCACGGTTGGCGGTCTCGGTGAGCGTGAGCTGCTCGCGGGTGGCCGTGGCGATCCGCTGCTCGAGCCGGTCGGCCTCGGCCGCACGCGACTGGCGTTCGCGCAGCCGCTCGAGGTCGGCCGTCGCCGAGGCGTGCTGGGCGCCGAGCTCGGTCGTGGCCTCGAGCTGCAGCCGCACCTCGTCGATGCGGTGCGTCGTGAGGTCGCGCTCGGTGCCGCGGTGCTCGAGGTCGTGGCCGAAGGCGGCGACAGCCTCGGACGACGCGGCGGCCCGCTGCCGCAGATCGGGGAGTCGGCGCTCGAGCTCGACGGACGCCCCGAGGGCGCCGACCTCCTCGGCGAGCTCGTCGGCGCGACGGCGCACGGCCTCGAGCTCGACACCCTGCTCCGGGAGCCGTGCGGCGAGATCAGCGAGCGCTGCGTCGTGGGCCGCCTCGGCGTCGGCGGCGGCCTCGGCCGCCCGGCGGTGCTGCCCGACCGCCTGGTGGGCGACGACCGCCCGCCGGGCGGCCGCAACCGTCTGGCGGTGCGCCGTGACCTCGTGCTGCTGCTCGGCGAGCTCGGCCTGCCGGCGCAGCGCCTCGGCGCGCCGCTGCTGGCGCTCGGCCGTGATGCGGGCGGCGTGGAACGCCTCGTCGACGGCGGCGAGGCGCAGGCGGTCGGCCTCGGCCCGGGCCGAGGCCGCGGACACGACCTCCTGCTGGTCGGCGACGACCTGCTCGGCCCAGCCGACGACATCGGTCGGGGGAGCCTCGGTGCCCGACTGCTGGGCGAGGGTGCCGGCCTTGGCCGAGATCGTGGTGAGGACGTGCTCGAGCTGCTGCTTGGCGGCGCGGGCGCGGTCCTGCACGGCGCTGGAGTACGTGTCGAAGCGCTGGGTGCCGAAGAGCCGGCGCAGCAGCTGCCGGCGGGTCTCGCTCTTCGCGACGAGGAACTCCTGGAACTGGCCCTGCGCCAGCAGCACCACCTGCAGGAACTGGTGGGCGTCGAGCCCGAGGAGCTCCTGCACGTGGGTCTCGGCGTTGCCGATCTTGGTCTCGAAGACCTCGAACCCCGCCTCGCCGAGACGGCTCAGCTCGATCCGGGCCTTCTCCGGCGTCGTGCCGGTGCCGACCTTCTTGGGACGGCGGTACGCCGGCGAGCGCCAGACGCGGTAGCGGGTCTCGGCCACCGTGAGCTCGACCGTGACCTCGGTGGGCACGCCGGGGGCCAGGTAGCGGCTGCGGACGGCCTCGTCGATCTTGCCGTCGTAGCGAGGCACCGTGCCGAAGAGCCCGTAGGTGAGCGCGTCGAGCACCGAGGACTTGCCGGCGCCGGTGCGCCCCGTGAGCAGGAAGATGCCGTCGTCGGCGAAGGCGTCGAAGTCGACCTCGACCCGGTCGCGGTACGGGCCGAAGCCCGCCATCGAGACGGAGTGGATCCTCACGGCAGCTCCGCACCTGAGTGCGCGAGGACGTCGTCGACGATCTCGCGCTCGTCGGTGTCGAGGCCGGTACCGCGCACGCGACCGAGGAAGGTGTCGACGACCTCGAGGTCGGACTTGCCGTGCACGAGCTCGCGGTAGGCGCGGTCGCCACCGACGGGGGCCGCCAGCGCGACGTAGTCGAGCTGGGCGCAGTGGGGGAATCGGCTCTGCAGGCGCCGCATCGCGTCGCGCTGGCGCAGCGGGTCGGTGAGGCGCGCCCGCACCCACGCCGCGGTGTGGGCGCCGTGCTCGGGTGCCTCGAGGAGCTCCTGGAGCGTGCCGGTGAGCGTGACGAGGGGACGCGGCACGCCGAGGTCGACCCACGTGACGTCGGCCAGCCCGTCGGCGTCGAGGTCGACGAGCCACCCGCCGCGCGGCTTGGCCTCCTCCGAGAACGACAGGTGGAGCGGTGCCCCGCTGTAGCGGACGTGCTCGGCCAGCACCGACCGGCCGTGGATGTGCCCGAGCGCGGCATACGTGACGCCGTCGAAGCCCGTGACCGGGACGCGATCGACCCCGCCCACCGTGGGGCTGTCGACGATGGCGCGCTCGGACTCGCACGACTCGCCCTCGGCCCCGGCCACGAACGTGTGGGCCAGCACGACCGAGCGGCCGCCCCGCTCGGCGAGGTCGGCGCGGACGAGTCGCATCGCCTCGTCGACCGCGTGGGCCTGGGTCCGCATCGGATCGGCCTCCCACACGTGCCGCAGCCGGGCGGGCTCCAGGAACGGGATGCCGTAGACGTGCACCGGACCGTGGTCGTCGTGCAGCGTGACCGGCACGGTGACCTGCTCGGGACGCGTGATGACGTGGACGCCGGACGCCGACACGAAGTCGGACATCGACCCCAGCCGTGTGGGGGAGTCGTGGTTGCCGGCGGTGAGCACGACCTGGGGGCCGGCCTCGCGCAGTCGACGCAGGCTGCGGTTGAAGACGCCGATGGCGTCGGCCGATGGCGTGGACGAGTCGTAGACATCGCCCGCCACGACGACGACGTCGACCTCCAGCGCGCGCACCGTCTCGGCCATCTCGCGCAGCACGCCCTCGAGCGGCTCGAGCGTGGCATGGCCGTGGAACGTGCGACCCACGTGCCAGTCGGAGGTGTGCCAGATGCGCATGCCAGAACCCTAGGGTGCGCCGCCGACACGCCGGCCTCGGCCGGACGGGAACATTCGTGGTGCCCCCTTCGTCTGAACAGATGTCGGGTCGGCGCCGCCGCGCTGTCGTCATCACGGGGTGTGGAGCGCGCCGTGCCGACCCGGCACCATCGACCGGCACCATCGACCGGCACCGGTCACCGCCGCACGAGAGGCAGCACCATGACACGGCTCACCACGGTCTTCGGTCAGGTCTACCTGACGAGCGCCCTGCTGGCGTTCGTCGCGACGTTCCTGCCGCTCTGGTCCTCACCCGAGGTCGAGTCCTTCGACACCATGAACCTGTGGGCCGGAGCGATGATCTCGAACACCGGTGGCGGGATCGCCGGGGTCGGTCTCCTGCTGGCGCTCCTGCTGGTGGCGACCCTGCTGCTGTCGGCCGTGTTCGTCGACAAGGGCCCCGGGGCGCCAGTGGTGGCCGCCGTCCTCAGCCTGCCGGGTGTGGTGCTGCTGCTGACGAAGCCGTACAGCAGCACGCCGGAGCCCAGCTTCGGCACGGGCGGCGCGCTGATGCTGTCGCTGGCCATCATCGTGATCGTGACGGCGATCGTCCACGTCAGCGCCTGGACCCTCTCGGCGGGTGCCAGGAACGACGAACGCCGGGAGCAGGTCCAGCCGCTCCCGGCGCCGCCGGTGTGACTCAGGTCGATCGGCTCAGCGGGGGGCCATGCGGATCGCGCCGTCGAGGCGGATCGTCTCACCGTTGAGCATGGGGTTCTCGACGATGTGGGCCGCGAGCGCGCCGAACTCCTTGGGCTCGCCGAGGCGCGACGGGTGCGGGACCTGCTGGCCCAGGGAGTCGCGGGCCTCCTGGGGCAGCGAGGCGAGCAGCGGCGTGTTGAACAGGCCCGGCGCGATCGTGTTGACACGGATCTGCAGCTTCGCGAGATCGCGCGCGATCGGGAGCGTCATGCCGACGACGCCACCCTTCGAGGCGGAGTACGCCGCCTGGCCGATCTGACCGTCGAACGCCGCGACCGAGGCGGTGTTGACGATGACGCCGCGCTCCTCGCCGACGGGGCCGAGGCCCGCCATGTGGGCCGCGGCCAGGCGCGTCACGTTGAACGTGCCGATCAGGTTGATCTCGATGATGCGCTGGAACTTCTCCAGCGGGTACGGCGCGTTGTCGCGACCGACGGTCTTGATCGCGTCGCCGGTGCCGGCGCAGTTGACGACGATGCGCAGCTCGCCGAGCTCGGCGGCGGCGTCGATCGCGGCCTGGACCTGGTCGGCGTCACGGACGTCGGCGCCCACGACCCTGACCGCGTCGCCGAGGGCGGTGGCGACGTCGTCGCCGGCACCCGGGAGGTCGAGCACGACGGCCTTGGCGCCCTTGGCCACGAGGGCCTCGACGGTCGCGCGACCCAGGCCGGACGCGCCGCCGGTGACGAGGGCGACGGTGTGGGAGATGTCCATGCGGATTTCCTTGCTGGAGGTGGGGTTGCGGAGACGGTGTGGCCGCCCTCACGCTGCTACAGTCAGCGGTGACTGTAACAGGTGGCGAGGACCCCTCGCGATCAGGAGCGAGGAGCGGATGAGCCCGACCGACCAGGCGCCCGACGCCGACGACTCGATCGCGTACTCCGACTACGCCGCCCGCAGCCGGGTCACGCAGCAGCACCTGCTGGACACCGCGGTCGAGGTGCTGATCGAGCACGGCTACAGCGGTGCGTCGACCCTCAAGATCCAGCAGCGCGCCGGCGTCAGCCGCGGCCGTCTCCTGCACCAGTACCCGCACCGCGACGCGTTGCTCGTGGCCGCGGTGCAGCACATCGCGGAGGGACGCGTGCGCGCGACCCACGGTGGTTCGGGCTGGCCCGACGACCCGGCCGAGCGCGTCGTGGCGGCGATCGACTCGATGTGGACCACCTACCACCAGGGCTACTTCTGGGCGGCCACCGAGCTGTGGCTCGCGGCCCGCCAGAACGAGGCGCTCGCGGAGGCGCTCCGCCCGCGCGAGCACGCGCTGGGGGCGGCGATCCGCGAGGCGGTCGACGGCCTGTTCGGCCCCCAGGTCACCGCCCACCCGCGCTACGCGGCCGTGCGCGACCTCCTCAACTCGAGCATGCGCGGCGTGGCGCTGACCTACGCGTTCGACCCGCGCGACCCGTCGGCCGACCCCAACGTCGCGACGTGGCGGAGCTTCGCCCTGCGGGAGCTCGGGCTCGGCGACTGAGCAGCGCTCGTCAGCCGTGGGCCTTCTGCAGCTCGGCGCCCATGGCGGCGATCAGGGCCTGCAGGCCGCGCAGCGGGCGGGCCATCACGGTGAAGTCGACGATCGCTCCGTCCTGGTCCCAGGCGATCATGTCGACGCCGTGGACGTCCTTGCCGTCGATCGTGGTCGTGAACTCGAGCACCGCGGAGTCCTCGGCGTACCACTCGCGGTGGTAGGTCAGCCCCGGTCCGAGCACGGCGAGGGCGGCCCAGAGGTAGGCGAACGTGAGGTCGGGACCCTCCTGCGGCGTGTGCACGGCGGGGGAGCGGAACGTGACGTCGGCGGCGAGGAGATCGCGCAGGCCCTGGGGTGTCGGGGCGGCGACGAGGGCGTGCCAGGCCCGGATCGTGGGGGGGGTGGAGCGGGAGGCGGAGGGGGAGTGCGGTCGGCTGTCATGGCCTACCTTCCTGTTGCGCAGTCAGTGCTGACCGTAGGCTACGCTGCTGGACGTCCCGCCCGTCCCCCGTGGAGGTCCCCATGTCGCTGCCCGAAGTCCTGCGGAGCCCGCTGACGCTGCCGCTCGTCGCGTCGCCGATGTTCATCGCCTCCGGCCCCACGCTCGTGACCGCGCAGTGCCAGGCCGGTGTGATCGGTGCGTTCCCCGCGCTGAACGCCCGCCCGGCGACCCTGCTCGACGACTGGCTGCACGAGATCGCCGAGAGCAACGCGACGTTCGCGTCGCAGAACCCCGACGCCATCGTGGCGCCGTTCGCGGTCAACCAGATCGTGCACAAGTCGAACGACCGGCTCGACGCCGACATGGAGCTCGTGGTCAAGCACGAGGTGCCGATCGTCATCACCTCGCTCGGCGCGCGACCGGAGATCAACGAGGCCGTGCACTCCTACGGCGGCATCGTGCTGCACGACGTGATCAACGACCGCTTCGCCCACAAGGCGATCGAGAAGGGCGCCGACGGCCTCATCGCGGTGGCCGCGGGAGCCGGCGGACACGCCGGGACGCAGTCGCCCCTGGCGCTGCTGCAGGAGATCCGCGCCTGGTTCGACGGCCCGCTCCTGCTGTCGGGCGCCATCGCGCACGGCCGGTCGATCCTCGCCGCGCTCGCTGCGGGCGCCGACTTCGCGTACGTCGGCTCGGCCTTCCTCGCGACCCACGAGGCCAACGTCACCGACGACTACAAGCAGATGATCGTCGACTCCGGCGCCGGCGACATCATCTACAGCAACCTCTTCACGGGCGTGCACGGCAACTACCTGCGCGGCAGCATCGAGGCGGCCGGGCTCGACCCCGCCGACCTGCCGACGTCCGACCCGTCGGCGATGAGCTTCGGCACGGACGACTCGAAGGCGTGGCGCGACATCTGGGGCTCCGGCCAGGGCGTCGGCGCTGTCGACGGCGTCCGGGACGTGGCCGACCTCGTCGCGCGCTTCCGGACCGAGTTCGACGCGGCGAAGGCCGAGCTCGACGCCAAGCTGGCCTGAGCCGGGCCGGCCTCAGCCGCCGACGTACGCCGAGAGGTGCTGGCCCGTCAGGGTCGATGAGTCCGCGACGAGGTCGGCCGGGGTGCCCTCGAAGACGACCTGGCCGCCGTCGTGGCCGGCACCCGGACCGAGGTCGATGATCCAGTCGGCGTGGGCCATGACGGCCTGGTGGTGCTCGATCACGATGACCGACTTGCCCGACTCGACGATGCGGTCGAGCAGCCCGAGCAGGTTCTCGACATCGGCCAGGTGCAGGCCCGTGGTGGGTTCGTCGAGCACGTAGGTGCCGCCGTCGTTGCCCAGGTGGGTGGCGAGCTTCAGCCGCTGCCGCTCGCCGCCCGACAGCGTGGTGAGCGGCTGGCCGAGGCTGACGTAGCCGAGGCCGACGTCGTTCATGCGCTGGAGGATCTTGTGGGCCGCCGGCAGCCTGCCGTCACCGTCCGCGAAGAAGGTCTCGGCGTCCGCGACCGGCATCGCCAGGACCTCGGCGATGTTCTTGCCCCCGAAGGTGTACTCCAGCACCGCGGCCTGGAACCGCTTGCCCTCGCACTCCTGGCACGGGGTGGAGACGGTGTCCATGACCCCGAGGTCGGTGTAGATGACGCCCGCACCCTTGCAGGCGGGGCAGGCACCCTCGGAGTTGGCGCTGAACAGGGCCGGCTTGACCCCGTTGGCCTTGGCGAACGCCTTGCGGATCGGCTCGAGCAGGCTCGTGTAGGTGGCGGGGTTGCTCCGCCGAGACCCCTTGATCGCGCCCTGGTCGATCGCGACGACCCCCTCGCGGCCGACGACGGACCCGTGGATCAGCGAGCTCTTGCCCGAGCCGGCCACCCCCGTGACGACGCACAGCACCCCGGTGGGCACGTCGACGTCGACGCCCGTGAGGTTGTGGTCCGACGCCCCGCGGATCTCGATCTGGCCGGTCGGCGTGCGCACGTCGGTCTTGAGCTCGGCGCGGTAGCCGAGGTGCCGTCCGGTCAGGGTGTCGGCGGACCGCAGCTCGTCGAGCGTCCCCTCGAAGACGATCTCACCGCCCGCGGTGCCGGCCTTCGGGCCCATGTCGACCACTCGGTCGGCGATCGCGATGGTCTCGGGCTTGTGCTCCACGACCAGCACGGTGTTGCCCTTGTCGCGCAGCTGCAGCAGCAGGGCATTCATGCGGTCGATGTCGTGCGGGTGCAGGCCCACCGTGGGCTCGTCGAACACATAGGTGACGTCGGTGAGAGAGGAGCCCAGGTGCCGGATCATCTTGGTGCGCTGGGCCTCGCCGCCGGACAGCGATCCGGAGGAGCGGTCGAGGCTCAGGTAGCCCAGGCCGATGTCGACGAACGAGTCGAGCGTGGACTGCAGTCCGTCGATCAGCGGGGCGACCCCGGCGTCGGTGATGCCCCGCACCCACGCGGCGAGATCGCTGATCTGCATGCCGCACGCCTCGGCGATGTTGAGGCCGGCGACCTTCGAGGACCGCGCCTGGGCGTTGAGGCGGGTGCCCTCGCAGTCGGGACACGGCGTGAAGATGACCGCCCGCTCGACGAACGCCCGGATGTGCGGCTGCAGAGCCTCGGGGTCCTTGCTGAGCATCGACTTCTGCATCTGGGGGATCAGGCCCAGGTACGTCAGGTTGATGCCGTCGATCTTGATCTTGGTGGCCTCCTTGTGCAGGAGGTCGGCCATCTCGGCCTTCGTGAACTTCCCGAGCTTTTTGTCCGGGTCGAACCACCCGACGCCACGGAAGATGCGCCCGTACCAGCCCTCCATCGAGTAGCCGGGGATCAGGATCGCTCCCTCGTTGAGCGACTTGTCGGCGTCGAACAGCGCCGTCAGGTCGACGTCGCTGACCCGCCCCATGCCCTCGCACGTGGGGCACTGGCCGCCCTGGATGCTGAACTCGCGGCGCTCCTTGACGGTCTCGCCGCCCTTCTCGAACTTCACCGCTCCGGCACCGCTGATCGAGGCGACGTTGAACGAGTACGCCTGCGGGCCGCCGACGTGCGGGTCGCCGAGGCGGCTGAACAGGATGCGCAGCAGCGCGTTCACGTCGGTCACGGTGCCGACCGTGGAGCGGGAGTTGGCGCCCATGCGCTCCTGGTCGACGAGGATCGCGGTGGTCAGGCCGTCGAGCAGGTCGACGTCGGGGCGAGCCATCGAGGGCATGAAGCCCTGCAGGAAGGCGCTGTAGGTCTCGTTGATCAGGCGCTGCGACTCGGCGGCGATCGTGCCGAACACGAGCGAGCTCTTGCCGGAGCCCGAGACGCCGGTGAAGACCGTGAGGCGTCGCTTGGGGATCTCGACGCTGACGTCCTTGAGGTTGTTGACGCGCGCGCCCTGCACACGGATGAGGTCGTGGGTGTCGGCGGGGTGCCCCACCGGATGCTGACGCGTCGTCTCGGCCATGGCCGCCATCCTGCCGCAGCACACCGACCGCCCGGGGCGATTGGCACGGGCAATTTCTGAGAGTGACCTGAACGTCCGAGGTTCCCTGCGATTGCAGGCTCGGACGCCGGTCGGCCGCGCTGATCCGCTGTGCTCCACGGCACACGACGCCTAGCGAGGTCGCAGAACCCGTGCTTGGGTGAATCGTCCAAGAACGCACGGCGAGGGGATCCCGAACGCATGTGGGAGTTCATCTCGGAGCGCGGCGACATCATCGCCTACAACGCGCTCCAGCACGCCAACCTGGTGCTGCAGGCGGTGGTCGTGGCCACCGTGGTGGCCGTCGGCATCGCTGTCGTGGTCGACCGGTTCCAGTTCCTCGACCCGATCGCCAACACGGTCTCGGCGATCGGGCTGACGATCCCGTCGTTCGCCCTCGTGGGCCTGCTGCTGCCGCTCACGATGATCGGCGCGCTGACCGCCTTCATCTGCGTGGCCTTCTACGCGACGCTGCCGATCCTGCGCAACGCCGTGGTCGGGTTCGCCCAGGTCGACAAGACGCTGATCGAGTCGGCCCGGGGACTCGGCATGTCGGAGACCGGGGTGCTCCTACGCGTGCGCCTCCCGCTCGCCTGGCCCGTCATCCACGCCGGCGTGCGCACGTCGGTGCAGATGTCGATGGGCATCGCGGCGATCGCCGCCTACGTGCTCGGTCCGGGCCTCGGCGGCTACATCTTCACCGGCCTCTCGCAGGCCGGCGGCGTCAACGCCGTCAACTACGCCGTCGTGGGCACGGTGGGCATCGTGCTCGTCGCCCTCGTCGCCGACCTGCTGATGCTCCTCCTGGGGCGAGTCACCATCTCGAAGGGAATCCGCGCATGACGCAGACCGACCAGGCCGCCGGCGGGAGCATCAGCGGCGCTGAGCTGCAGCTCGAGAACGTCGTCAAGAAGTACCCGGGGCAGAAGACCCCCGCGGTCGAGTCGCTCTCGCTGACGATCCCGGCCGGCGAGATCGTCGCCTTCGTCGGCCCGTCCGGTTGCGGCAAGACGACCTCGCTCAAGATGATCAACCGCCTGATCGAGCCGACCTCGGGCACGATCCGCATCGACGGCGCGGACATCCGCAAGGACAGCGCCACGAGCCTGCGCCGCAAGATCGGTTACGTCATCCAGGGCGGCAGCCTCTTCCCGCACATGAGCGTGGCGTCGAACATCGCGGTCGTCCCGAAGATGCTGGGGTGGGACTCCAAGCGGATCACCCAGCGCGTCGACGAGCTGCTCGACCTCGTGGGCCTGGACCCCGACCGCTACCGCGACCGCTATCCGCGTGAGCTCTCCGGCGGCCAGCAGCAGCGCGTCGGCGTGGCCCGCGGCCTGGCGGCCGACCCGCCCGTGATCCTGATGGACGAGCCGTTCGGCGCGGTTGACCCGATCACCCGCCAGCGACTGCAGGACGAGCTCATCAGCATCCAGCGCGAGCTGCGCAAGACCATTGTCTGCGTCACCCACGACATCGACGAGGCCATCAAGCTCGGTGACCGCATCCTGATCCTGCAGGAGGGGGCGAACATCGCCCAGTACGACACCCCCGACGCGATCCTCGCGGCCCCGGCCAACGACTTCGTCGCCGACTTCGTGGGGGCCGGGTCGTCGCTCAAGCAGCTGTCCCTGGCTCGCGTCCGCTCGCTCGACCTGGTCCACCCGACGACCGCGGCGATCGGCGAGGACACCGGTCCGGCGGTGCGCCGCGCGGAGCAGGCCGGCGACGACGCCCTCGTGGTCCTCGACGATCGTGAGCGTCCCGTGGCCTGGCCGTGGCTGCGGCAGGTCCGCACCCACGACAAGGTCAAGGGCTCGCCGCGCGAGAACCTCGTGACGCTCGACCACGCGGCCACCCTCAACGACGCGCTCGACACGATGCTGACGGCGGCCCACTCCAAGGTCATCGTCACGGGTGATCGCGACAAGTACCTCGGCGTGCTCGACTTCGAGACGGTCACCGAGTACATGCGCAAGACCGAGCGTGAGGCGGCCGAGCACCAGCTGGACCTGGAGCAGCAGGAGGGGGCGCGGGCCGATGGCTGACACGCTCCCGACCAAGCCCGACGGCACCGAGGACGTCGTCGACGACGACCTCTCCCCGAAGAGCTCGGCCCGGGTCATCACGCGCGAGATGGTGCTGATGCTCGTCGTGCCTCCCGTCCTCGTGGCCGCCGTCTTCGGCGCGTTCGTGTGGTGGCGCCAGACGGCCGATCTCGACTCCGTCGAGGCCCAACAGTTGCGCTGGTCGGAACTGCGGTCGCTCGGCTGGGAGCACGTCCAGCTGACCGTGGTGGCCGCGATCATCGTCGTGGCGATCGCCGTGCCGCTCGGCATCCTGCTCACCCGTGGCCGGTTCCGCGCGGCGTCGCCGGTCGTCATCGGCATCGCCAACGCCGGCCAGGCCGCCCCGTCGGTGGGCCTGATCGTGCTGTTGTTCCTGTGGCTCGACGGGGGCTTCTGGACCGCGATCTGGGCGCTGAGCCTCTACGGGATCCTGCCCGTGCTGCGCAACACGATCGTCGGCATCCAAGGGGTTGATCCCACCTTGGTCGAGGCCGGTCGCGGGCTCGGCATGACCAACGCGGCCACCTTGCTCAAGGTCGAGCTGCCGCTGGCGGTGCCGGTCATCATGTCGGGCGTTCGTACGGCACTCGTCCTCATCGCCGGCACGGCCTCGCTCGCGTGCTTCATCGACGCCGGTGGTCTCGGCGAGGTGCTCCAGACCGGCATCACGCTGTTCCGCTTCTCGCTCATGGTGACCGGTGCCGTGCTGATCGCCCTGATCGCGCTGCTCATCGAGTGGCTGGGTCGCGTGCTCGAGCTCGCCACCCGGCCGAAGGGGATCTGACATGACTCGCACCCGACTCCTGCGGCGCGCCGGCATCGCCACGGCCGCGCTGATGACCTTGACGCTCACGGCCTGCGGCCTGGGCACGGCGGCCGGGCCGATCCTGTCGGGCGATCTCGACGGCCCGGTGGCCGACATCGACCTCGAGGGGCTGGACATCGCCGTCGGCTCGAAGAACTTCACCGAAAACATCATCCTGGGCAAGATGGCGGTCAGCCTGCTGGCGTCCGCTGGGGCCGAGGTCAACGACCTCACCAACATCCCCGGCAGCGCGGCGGCGCGTCAGGCCCAGCTCGACGGCCAGATCGACGCGATGTGGGAGTACACCGGTACCGGCTGGATCACCTACCTCGGCTACGAGGACCCGATCCCGGACGAGCAGGAGCAGTACGTCGCCGTCCGCGACGAGGACCTCGATCGCAACAACCTGGCGTGGCTGCCCCCCGCCCCGATGAACAACACGTACGGCTTCGCGATCACGCAGGAGACCTCGGACCGCCTCGGCATCACGACGCTGTCGCAGATCAAGGACCTCCCGATCGAGGAGCGCACGTTCTGCGTCGAGTCGGAGTTCACCAACCGCCCCGACGGTCTCCCGGGGATGCTCGAGACCTACGGCGTCCCCCTGGGCGATCCGAACGGCGTGCCCGAGGGCAACCTGCGGACCTACCAGACCGGAGCGATCTACAGCGCCACCGACAAGGGCGAGTGCACGTTCGGTGAGATCTTCACGACCGACGGCCGCATCCTGGCGCTCGACCTGACGGTCCTGGAGGACGACCTGCAGTACTTCCCGAAGTACAACGTCTCCCTCGTGGTCAACGACTCCGTGCTCGAGGACAACCCGGACCTGAGGGAGCTGTTCGGCCCCGTCAGCGAGAAGCTCACCGACGAGGTGCTGATCGGGCTGAACGCCGAGGTCGACGTCGAGGGTCGCGAGCCGGTCGACGTGGCCTTCGAGTGGCTCCAGGAGGAGGGCTTCATCTCGTGACGCAGGAGTTCTCCCAGGGCGAGAAGGTCACGTGGCAGAGCCACGGCGGTACGGCCGAGGGCGAGGTGGTCCGCAGGATCACCTCGGACACCGAGGCAGGCGGGCGCACGGTGCGGGCCAGCAAGGACGAGCCCCAGTACCTCGTGCGTAGCGAGAAGAGTGGCGGCGAGGCCGTCCACAAGCCCGAGGCGCTCACTAAGAAGAGCTGAGCTCGGCACTCAGGCGCGGAGTGGGTAGTCGGCTGGCTGGGCTTGGTGGGTTTGTCGTGCGGTGTGCCGGATGCGTCGCAGGTGTTGGCGTGTGGCGCGTCTTCGGTTGAGGTCGATGGGTCGGCCGTCGCGGGTGGCGAGGTCGAACTTGCCCTGTCCGAGGGCCTCGATGACGAGGAGTCCGCGGTGCACCAGCGAATGGCAGCTGCTGCAGATGCCGATGAGTCCGTCGAGGTCGGTGCGGCCGCCGTTGGACCACCAGGTGGTGTGGTGGATCTCGAGGTGGGTGTGGGTGCAGCCGGGTGCTGCGCAGACGCCGTGCTGGCGGGCGATGACGGCCTTGCGCTGAGCTGGCGTGGCAAGGCGGATGGTGTCGCCGACGTTGAGGACCTGCGCCTGCTCCACGTCGTCATCACTGGTCAGGATGGGGGTGATGTCGCCGGTGCAGGCCAGGTAGGACAGGAGCTGGGGTCCGATGGGGCCGAAGCCGGCCAACTCTGCCGGCTCACCAGTGGGCCGGGCGGCGCCGGGCTGGGCGGTCATGGCCTCGTGGAGGGTCTCGACGCCGACGATGACCGACAGCTGGGGACGGATGCCCTTGCTGGACGGCAAGCCTGATTCGAGCACCGACGACAACAGCCGGTCGAACCCGGCGACACGGCGTTCTGCACTGCTGCGGTCATCATTCGCGACCACCGGGATGGAGAGGGAGTCGAGGACGGCCTTGAGCTTGGCGCCGGTCTCGGTCTTGAGGAACCCGGACAGGTGCCACCCCTCCGGTACTGGCGAGAGCTGGATGTCTTCCTTGGCCATGCCCTTGATCCACGCCTTGTCGAGATCCTCGGGGTAGACCGCGTCGCGCAGGGCCCGGATCACGCGGCGCAGCTGCACGGGCTCGTGGGTGGTCGCCACGGCGAGGAGCCACGGTTCGGCGTCGGCGACGACCTTGTGGCCGATGTGCTTGAGGCCGAACGTGAAGAGCTTGACGTGATCGAGCCGGACGGCACCTTCAGCAGCGGCGTCACCCACGGCGGGGAGCTCGCGCATCGTGGCATCGGCGTCGATCAGACTGCGGGTCTGGCGGGCGTCGAGACGCAGGTGCTGGCGCGCCCAGGTGGTGACGGTGGAGGCACCGTCGAGCTCGAACTCCGCCGACTTCTCGAGCTCGGCCAGGTGGTGGGCCTTCGCGGCGTCGAGCGCGTCCTGCGCGGTCTGGATCGCGAGCAGAGCGGACCGGTGGTCGGCCGAGGTGACGGCATGCGCAGCTGACCGCAGCGCCTGCACCGTGGGACCCGAGACCATGTCTCGAGTGTACTCGAACAGATGTTCGAGGGCAAGACTCCCGGGCAAGAAAGCTGCTGAAATTGCAACAGATTCATACCGGTCGGCCTGTCACTTTCCGCCGAGTCTCGGCCGACAGCTTCTGGTCCATGCCGCTTGTCCGGTACCACCGCTCGAGGTCACCTGACCGGCCCTTCGAGGCTCACGCCACAGAGGGCGTTCACACCTCAGGGAGCGGCGTGGGTGGGCGCCGCTCGAGGTCACCTGACCGGCCCTTCGAGGCTCACGCCCCAGAGGGCGTTCACACCTCAGGGAGCGGCGTGGGTGGGCGCCGCTCACGGTCACGTAACCGACCTTTCAAGGCTCCTCGCCAGGGCTCGTCGCACCTCAAGGAGCGGCGTGGCCGGTGGCGGTTCGACCTCGGCCAGCCAGCCCTTCGAGGCTCACGCCCCAGAGGGCGTTCACACCTCAGGGAGCGGGAAGGGGGCGCTCGGGCGCGGCCGCTCTCACCCACTCGACCAGCGGAGGGCCGGGACGTGGGGGTGAGGCCGTTCAGACCGTGGTCATCTGCTCGCCCTAGGGTCCTTGCCATGTCGGCGCACCAGGAGTCGTTGTCGCGGCGCCTGGGACTCACGGATGCGGTCGCGGTGGGCATGGGTGCCATGGTGGGCGCCGGGGTGTTCGCCGTGCTCGGGCCCGCCGCGCAGGCGGCCGGCTCGGGTCTGCTGGTCGCGCTCGTGGTGGCGGCCGCCGTGGCGTACCTGAACGCCGTCGCGTCGGCGCAGCTCGCTGCCGCGTCGCCCACCTCCGGGGGCACCTACGTGTTCGGCCGGGAACGCCTGGGGCCCTGGTGGGGCTTCGCCGCGGGCTGGTCGTTCGTGATCGGCAAGACCGCGTCGTGCGCCGCCATGGCGCTCGTCTTCGCGGCGTACGCCGTCCCCGGGCCGGAGTGGGTGCAGCGCGTCGCGGCCGCGGCGGTCGTCGTCGCGCTGGCGGCCCTCAACTACCGCGGCGTCACGAAGACCGTGGCACTGACGAAGGTCCTGCTGCTGCTCACCCTCGCGGCGCTCGTGGTCGTGGTCGTGGCCCTCCTCTCCGGTGACGGCGGCGGGGTCGGTGCTGGGGTCGACAGGCTCGGCGGCTGGTCGGCGCTGGACGACGGGGGACTCCTCGGCACGCTGCAGGCCGCGGGACTGATGTTCTTCGCCTTCGCGGGGTACGCCCGGCTGGCCACGCTGGGCGAGGAGGTCGTGGATCCGCGTCGCACCATCCCGCGCGCGATCCTGGTGGCCCTCGGCCTGACGGTCGCGATCTACCTGGTCGTCGCCGTCGCTGCGCTGCTCGCCGCCGGACCGGAACGCCTCGCGGGATCCGCGACGCCGTTGGTCGAGGCGCTCGACGCGGTGGGCCAGGGGGTGGTGGCCCCGGTTGTCGGCGTGGGCGCCGCGGTGGCCGCCCTCGGGGCGTTGCTGTCGCTCATGGCGGGCATCGGCCGCACGACCCTGGCGATGGGCCGCAACCGCGACCTCCCGGCCTGGCTCGCTGCCGTCCACCCGATCCACCGGTCGCCGCACCACGCCGAGATCGCGCTCGCCGTCGTCGTCGCTGCACTGGTGCTGACGGTCGACCTGCGCGACGCGATCGGCTTCTCGTCGTTCGGCGTGCTGCTCTACTACGCGATCGCCAACCTGAGCGCCTTGACCCAGCCGGCGGACCAGCGGCGGTGGCCGCGGTGGTTCAACGTCCTCGGTGCTGCCGGTTGCCTGGTGCTCGTCGCGACCCTGCCCGGCAGTGCCGTCGCGGTCGGGGTCATCGTGCTCGCGGTCGGCCTGCTGGGTCGGGCCGCCGTGCTGCGAGCACGGGCGGGAGCTCGCTGACGCTGCAGTCCGGTGAAAGGCCCGCTGCGCCGTCGGCGCAGGCTCAGGTCGGCAGGACCCAGACGGGGCCGTCGACGGCGAGCCGCCACCGGGCGCCGACCGTCGGCGGCCGTCCGGTGGCGCGGGCGACCAGTCGCGTCCCGCTGGCCAGGCGGCAGCCGACGATCGAGCTGTGGCCGTGGAACTCGACCGACTCGACCACGGCCTCGACTCCGTGGTCGGACTCGACCAGCTGCTCGGGACGGATCAGCACCTGGGTGCCGTGGGCACCAGCCGCGGCGACCAGGCGGCCCACCTCGGTCGAGAACGTGCCGTCGGTGCCGGGCTCGGCCGGCAGGATCGTCGCGTCGCCCACGAACCCGGCGACCCAAGCCGTGGCTGGTCGCTGGTAGACGTCGTGCGGCGAGGCCTGCTGCACGACGACTCCCTCGTGCATCACGGCGACCTCGTCGGCCAGCGCCAGAGCCTCACCCTGGTCGTGGGTCACGAGCAGGGCCGTGGCGCCCTCCGCGCGGATGAGCTCTCGCACGTCGCGGCGCAGCTCCTCGCGCAGATGGGCGTCCAGAGCCGAGAACGGCTCGTCGAGCGTCACGACGTCCGGCCCGGGCGCGAGCGCGCGTGCGACCGCGACGCGTTGCTGCTGCCCACCGGACAGCTCGTGCGGGAACCGGTCGCCGTGTCCGGCGAGGCCGACCAGCTCGAGCATGTCGGTGGCCCGCGCCCCGCGCCGGTCGGACCGGGACAGCCCGTAGGCGATGTTGCCGAGGGCCGTCAGGTGGGGGAACAGGGCGCCCTCCTGTGGGACCACGGCCACGCGGCGACGCTCGGGTGCGACGCGGCGACGGCCGTCGTCGACGACGCGTCCGTCGATCACGACCGTGCCCGCGTCGGCGTCGTGGAATCCCGCGAGGACCCGCAGCAGGGTCGTCTTGCCGCACCCGCTGGGGCCGAGGACCGCCGTGAGGGATCCACGGGTCAGGCGCAGGTCGACACCGCGCAGCACCTCGGTGTCGCCGAACCCGGCGCGCACGTCGCGCAGCTCCACCTCGACGCTCATCGGGTCCTCTCCCACGCGGACGGGCGCGACAGCCAGAAGGCCGGCAGGACGGCCACGACCACCAGGGCCAGAGCGTACGGGGCCGCGTCGCCGTACGCCGCGGCCGTGGTGCGCGACCAGATCTCGGTGGCCAGGGTGTCGAACCCGGTCGGACGCAGCAGCTGCGTGGCGGGCAGCTCCTTCATCACGGTGAGCGTCACGAGCAGGGTCGCCGCGGCCAGGCCGGGGGAGGAGAGCCGCCAGGTCGTGGAGGCCGACGCGGCGACGGGGCCGCGACCCAGCGACCGGGCGACCTGGGGCAGCGTCGGGGGCACGAGTCCCACCGAGCCGCGGACGGCGGCGATCGCCTGGGGCAGGAACAGCACGACGTACGCGAAGACCAGGATCGTGAGGCTTTGGTAGAGGTCGGGGACGACCCGCAACGACAGGTAGACCAGCGACAGCGCGACAACGATGCCGGGGAGGGCGTGGCCGGTGTAGCCGCCCGTCTCGAGCAGCGCCACGGCAGCGCCCCGGTGGCGGGCCGCCAGGACGCCGATCGGCAGGGCGAGCAGGAGGGCCGCGACGGCCGCGACGGCCGCGACCACGGCGGTGTTGGCGGTCGCCGTGAGGAGCTCGGTGCGGTCCAGCGAGCCGGAGGTGTCGGCGATCAGCCGCTGCACGAGGGCCGCGACCGGGATCCCGAGGGCGACCACGGCCGGCAGGAGCAGGAAGGCAGCCGCCGGCAGCGTCCAGCGGCCGGCCCCGCGGCGATCCGGGGAGCGGCGGACGCCCGAGCCGGTGCGCCACCGCTGGCCGCGTCCGCGCGCGAACCGTTCCGCGGCCACCACGGCCAGGGCGATCGCGACGAGCACGATCGCCAGGACGACCGCCGAGTCGCGGCCGATGAAGGAGTTGTACTGGCGCGAGATCGCGAACGTGAAGACCTCGAACCGGAAGATCGAGACGGCGCCGTAGTCGGAGAGCACGTAGAGGCCGACCAACAGCGACCCCGCTGCGGCCGCCGGGGCGACCTGCGGGAGGGTCGTGGTGAGCCAGGCCGCCGCGGGGGAGCGACCGAGCGAGCGGGCGACCTCGGCCGGGGCGGTGTCCGCCGATCGCAGCGACGCCAGGACGGGCAACGTCACGTACGGGACGCTGACCGCGGACAGCACGAGCCACGACGGCACGAAGCCGTTCCACCCCGGCACCGTCGCGAGCCATCCGGTCGCCGCGACGTAGGACGGTGCCGCCAGTGGCAGGGCCGCGGCGACCATCCAGAGTCGTCCGCCCGGCAGCCGCACCCGGGTCAGGATCCAGGCGGTCGCCGTCCCGATCGCGAAGCACGTGGCGCAGACCGCCGCGGTCAGCAGCAGGCTGCGCACCATGAGGGCCGTCGTCTGGGTCCGGGTGAGCGTGGCGAGGACGTCGCCGCGGTCGATCTCAAGTCCGCGGATCGCCAGGTACACCAGCGGGACGCTCGCCACGACGGCCGCCACCGCCCCTGCGGCGAGCAGGAGCGGTGGCGGTCGGAGGCGGGACCCGGTCAGCTGAGGCCGGCTTCCTCGATCATCGCGATCGTGGTGGCCAGGTCGGCGAGGTCGGACAGGTCGATGTCGGGACCCTGCAGGTCGGCCAGGGCGGGCAGCCCCTCCGGAGCGGCGACGCCCGGGGCGAGCGGGTACTCGAACGTCTCGTCGACGAAGTACTGCTGGCCCGCCTCCGACACGAGGTAGGCCACGAACGCCTCCGCGTCCGGGTGCTCCGAGAGGATGCCGGCGCCGGTGACGTTGACGAGGGCGCCCGGATCGCCCGCATCGGCGAACTTCAGCTGGGCGCGCATGTTCTCGGCGCCGACCTCGGCCGCGAGCTGGAACCAGTAGTAGTGGTTGATCAGACCGATGCCGAGCGTGCCGTCGTTCACGGCGGCCAGCGTGAGCCCGTTCTTCTCGTACGACTGGAAGTCGTTCGCGGCGATGCCTTCGAGCCACTCACGGGCGGCGTCGTCGCCCTCGGCCACGCGGAAGCCGGTCACGAAGGCCTGGAAGCTGGCGTTGCCGGGCGGGAAGCCCACCTGGCCGCTCCACTGCGGGTCGGTGAAGGACGCGACGGTGCCCGGCACCTCGTCGGCCGAGTAGGTCTGGCTGTCGTAGGCGATGACGCGGGCCCGGCCCGTCACGCCGACCCACGTGTCGTCGGTCGAGGTGTACTCCGGCATCACGGCGTCGGTGATCTCGGCGGGCAGGTCCAGCAGCATGCCCTCGTCCGAGACGGCGCCGAGGGCGCCGGCGTCCTGCGACAGGAACACGTCGGCCGGCGTCGCGTCACCCTCCTCGAGCAGCGTCGCGGCGAGCTCGGGGGAGTCGCCGTAGCGGGCCTCGACCTCGATGCCGGTCTCCTCGGTGAACTGTTCGATGAGGGGCTTGAGCAGCTCCTCGTCACGGCCGACGTACACGACCAGCGGCTCGTCGCCGCTGGCGGCGTCGTCGCTGTTGTCGCCCGATCCGCACGCGGCCAGGACAGCCAGGCTCGACAGGGCGACGGCCGCGAGGCGCAGGCGGCTGGAACGGGGGCGCAGGGGCGTACGCATGAAGATCCTTCGAGACGACGGGAGTGGGCGGGAGCAAGGATAGCCTCAGTTCACCTGTCGGTGGATGGCACTCCCCGATCTGAGGGGGGCGCCGCGACGACGGAGCGGGGTTCGAGCCCGGCCCGGCGTGCACCTGCCACGATGGACCCATGACGGCTTACTGGATCAGCACCTACCTCGAGGTCCACGACACGGAGAAGCTGAAGGCGTACGTCGCCCTCGGCGGGCCCGCCATCGAGGCTGCCGGGGGTACCTTCCTGGCCCGGAGTCTGCCCGAGAAGATCTACGAGGCCGCGGTGCACCAGCGCACGGTCCTGATCCGGTTCGACTCGGTCGAGGCGGCCGTCGCGGCGCACGACGGGGAGCCCTACCAGGAGGCGCTGGCCGCTCTGGGCGACGGCGTGACCCGCGATCTCCGCATCGTTCCAGGGGTCTGAGCGCACGGACGCGAAGGCGGAGACGCTGGCCGAGATGCGGGGTAGTGTGCGGGCATGACCCCGACCGAGCTGCTCGACACCTCGGTTCGCCCACCCGTCGAGCTCACCTCGTGCGGGTACGTCCTGATCGGCCACGACGGCCTGGTCGCGCGCACCAACGCGGAGTTCCGGCGCCTGGTCGACCGTGAGCAGCACGAGCTCATCGGCACCGCCACGCTGGAGTCGCTGCTCTCGACCGGTGGACGCCGGTACGCCGAGACGCACCTGCGGCCGATGCTGCAGCTCGACGGCTGGGTGCGCGAGGTCGAGCTCGACCTCGTGCGTCCGGATCGCACCGAGGTGTCGGTGCTCTTCAACGCCGACACGATGACCGGCGAGGGGCCCGCGTTCCGCGTCGTCGTCGTGGAGGCCCGCGAGCGTCACCGCGACGAGCACGGCCTCGAGCAAGTCTGAGCTCAGCCGACCACGATCCCGGACCACGCGGTGTCGACCGGTGGCCGCCGTCAGGGAGAGGAACTCCGTCTGACAACAGTTGATCGCGCAGGACACGCGGGGCCCCGGGACCGTCTGGTCCCGGGGCCCCGTGCCGTTCGTCACGCCCGGCGAAGATGCGGCAGCACGAACCTTGCCGGATCCTGAGAACGTGAACGTCCTGAGCCTGCGTGGCCCCGCGCCGGAAGCGGCGGGTCGGCACCGCGCCCCGGGGCGCCGCCGCTCGCCGGACCGGTCCCAGGTCCTGGCGGATCGCTACGAGCTGATCGAGATGCTCGGTGCCGGAGGGATGGGCACCGTCCACCGCGCCCACGACCGCTTGCTCGACCGTCAGGTGGCGGTCAAGATCCTCCGCTCGAGCGTCCCTGACGCTCCGCGTCAGCGTCGCCGCCTCGCCGCCGAGGCGGTGATCGGCGCCTCGCTGCGACACCCCGGCGTCGCGCAGGTCTACGAGCACGGCGAGGTGCGGGCGGGCTTCGAGCGCACCCCGTATCTCGTGATGGAGCTCGTCGAGGGGGTCACCTTGGCGTCCCTGCTCGAGGAGCGCGGTCGCCTGAGTGTCGACGAGACGCTCGCGCTGGTGCGGGAGGTGGCCACGACGCTGGAGCACCTCGCTCAGCAGGGTGTCGTGCACCGTGACCTGAAGCCGGCCAACATCATGCTGACCTCGGACGGTCGCGTGGTGCTCGTCGACCTGGGAATCGCCCTGGCGCCGTCGAGCGCGGCCATGACCACTACGGGAACGCTGCTCGGCACGGTGGACTTCCTGAGCCCCGAGCAGATCCTCGGTCGTTCGGCCACCCCGGCGAGTGACCTCTACGCGCTGGGCCTGGTGGCCCACCTCTGCGTGTCCGGCGCTCCAGCCTTCCGCCGGGAGACGACCATCGCGAGCGCGTACGCCCAGGTCCACGACCCGCTCGCGCCGCTTCCCGGCACCGTCCCGGCGGTCCTGCGCCAACTCGTCTCGGCCCTGTCGGCGAAGGACCCGAGAGATCGCCCGGCGAGCGCTGCTGCCGTGGTCGCGCACGTGGCCGCGGGCGCCCCGGCGGCCCGCCTCCCGCGCGTGACTCCTGCGGTGCCGTCACCGGTCACGGCGATCCGCACCCCCGCCACGGGCGGGCGACGCCGCCGCCTCGCCTCCGCCGCCTGAGCGCGTCGCGACCACCGAGCTCGGACTGCGGACATGGCGGGCGGCGCCTACCGTGAAGTAGTGACTTCAACTACTTCCGCCCTGTCCGTCTCCGCCGCTGGAAAGCCCTTCGACACCGTCGAGATCGATCGCCGTGACCTGCGCGCGAACGACGTCCGGATCAAGGTCCGGTACGCGGGCATCTGCCACTCCGACATCCACCAGGCCCGCGACGAGTGGGGTCAGGGCATCTTCCCGATGACCCCCGGGCACGAGATCGTCGGCACGGTCGACGAGGTCGGCAGCGACGTCACGGCACACGCGGTCGGCGACACGGTCGGGGTGGGGTGCTTCGTGGACTCGTGCCTGGAGTGCGAGCCGTGCCGCGACGGCGAGGAGCAGTTCTGCGACCGGGGCGTCGCGCAGACGTACTCCGCGAAGGGGTACGACGGCGAGATCACCCACGGCGGGTACAGCGGCCAGGTCGTCGTGCGCGACCACTTCGTCGTGAAGGTCCCGGACGGTGTCGACCTGGCAGCCACGACCCCGCTGCTGTGCGCCGGCATCACGACCTACGCCCCGCTCAAGCGCTACGAGGTCGGCGAGGGCTCGAAGGTCGGTGTCATCGGCCTGGGCGGACTCGGTCACGTGGCCGTCAAGATCGCCGCGGCCCTGGGCGCCGAGGTGTCGGTCCTGAGCCGCACCGACGCCAAGAAGGACGACGGCCTGGCCTTCGGGGCCACGCACTACTACGCGACCGAGGACGAGTCGGTGTTCGACGACCTTGCCGGCTCGTTCGACCTGCTGGTCAACACCGTCGGCGCGGCGGTTCCCCTCGACCAGTTCCTGGGCCTGCTGAACCGCGGCGGCACCATGGTCAACCTCGGTGCGCCGAGCGAGAACCTCGAGGTCGGTGCGTTCTCGCTCCTGAGCCGTCGCCGGGCCGTCGCGGGGTCGATGGTCGGAGGGCTCCCGCAGACCCAGGAGATGCTCGACTTCTGCGCCGAGCACGGCATCACCGCCACGATCGAGCTGATCGACGCCTCGGAGGTCGACGACGCCTACAACCGCGTCGTCGACGGCGACGCCCGCTACCGGGTGGTCATCGACGCCGACACGATCGGTGCCGCATGACCCGTCCGCAGGTGCTCGTGATGTTCGGGGCGACGGGCGACCTCTTCTCCCGCAAGCTCCTGCCGTCGCTCGTGCGCCTGCACGCCGAGGGGGAGCTCGGTGACCTGCGGGTCGTGGGCACGGGGCGCCATGCTCCCGACGACCGCGAGGCGTGGATCTCGGAGCTGCGGGAGGCGGCCACCGAGGCCGTGCCCGAGGGAGTGCGCGGTTCGGTCGACGCCGTCGTCGACCGCATCTCCTTCGTCGTGTCCAGCGCCGACGACGGCGACGACCTGGCCCGCGAGGTGGCGCAGGCCGAGGCGGATCTGGCTGAGGCGGGCCTGGCCGAGTCAGGCTCCGACGAGGCCGGCCGCGTGCTCTACTTTTCGGTGCCCCCGACGGCCCTCGAGGACCTGCTCGGGATGATCGACCGCACCGGGCTGTCCGAGCGTGCTCGCCTCGTGGTGGAGAAGCCCTACGGCCTCGACGCCGAGTCGGGCCGCGCTCTCGACGCCGCGCTGCACGACGTCGTCGACGAGGACCGGGTCTACCGGATCGACCACTTCCTCGGCTCGGCCGCCGTGGCCGAGCTCGCCGGGCTGGACCCCGAGGGCGTGCAGCAGGTGCAGGTCGACGTGCCGGAGACGCTCGGTCTCGAGGGCCGCGCCGGCTTCTACGAGTCGACCGGGTGCCTGCGCGACATGGTCGTCACGCACCTGGCGCAGCTCGTCGGCGTCATCGCGGCACCGGCCCGGGAGGGCGCGGCGTGGCGCGACGCGCGAGCCGAGGTGTTCGCCGCGATGGCGCCGCTGACCGACGAGGAGACCGTGCTGGGCCAGTACGTCGGGTACCGCGACGAGGAGGACGTCGACGACGGATCGACCGTCGAGACCTACGCCGCGACGATCTTCCACCTGAGCAGCGGTCCCTGGCGCGACGTGCCGTTCGTCGTGCGCACCGGCAAGAACCTCGCCGCGAACCGCTCGGTCGTGACCTTGCGCCATCGCGACGGATCGGAGCGCACCGTCGACGTCGACGCGGCGGAGGAGGGGCTGGCTCTCGACCCGTACGCGCGGCTGCTGGCCGACGTGGCGGCGGGCGACCCGAGCCGTTTCGTGCGGGGTGACCACGCCGAGGAGCTGTGGCGCGTCGTCGCTCCCGTGCTCGACGACGACCGCCCACCCGTGACCTACGAACCAGGATCGTGGGGCCCGGCCGAGGCCGACGAGCTGCCCGGTCCGGATGGATGGAGCCTCTCGCATGCCTGACACCGGAAGTGACATCGCCGCCCACGGCCTGATCGGTGATCTTCGGAGCGCCGCGATGGTCGCCGAGGACGGGGCGATCGACTGGTTCTGTCCGGGCCGGTTCGACGCGCCCAGCGCCTTCGCCGCCATCCTCGACCGCGACAAGGGCGGCAGCTGGACGATCCGCCCGGACGACACCGTGCGGCGGACCCAGCAGTTCTACCTGCCGGACACCGCGATCCTCGCGACGCGCTTCCTGACGGACGCGGGCGTCGTGGAGGTGCACGACTTCATGCCGATCTCGCAGGCGCACGATCCCGATCACCGTCAGCGCATCGTGCGCCGGGTCCAGGTGGTTCGGGGGACCGCCACGGTGCGCACCCGCGTCGCCGTGCGACCCGACTACGCGCGCGCCGAGGCGGAGGTCGCCACCGTCGACGGCGGGCTCATGATCACCGGTGACTCCACGCGGCTCGGCCTGAGCGCCACGACCGACCTGGAGGTCGACGGCAACGACGTCGTGAGCACCTTCCGACTGGAGCTCGGCGACACCGCGCTGTTCGTGCTCGAGGTGCTCGCGCCGGAGGACGAGCTGCAGCCCTGCGTCACCGACGACACCCGGACCCTGTTCGACACCACGTCCGACTTCTGGCGCGCCTGGATCCACCGGTCGACGTACCGCGGCCGCTGGCGCGAGCCGGTCAACCGGTCGGCCATCACGCTCAAGCTGCTGACGCACGAGCCGAGCGGCGCCATCGTGGCGGCGGCGACCACGAGCCTGCCCGAGGAGATCGGGGGCGAGCGCAACTGGGACTACCGCTACGTGTGGATCCGCGATGCCGCGTTCAGCCTCTACGCGCTCCTGGCGCTGGGGTTCACCGACGAGGCGGCGGCATTCATGCGCTGGCTCTCGGAGCGGCTCGGTGAGGACGCCGACGGGGGCCTCGGACCCTTGCGGGTCATGTACGACATCGACGGCACGCCCCCGGTCGAGGAGATCGAGCTCGACCACCTCTCCGGCTACCGCGACTCCCGGCCGGTGCGCGTCGGCAACGCGGCGGCCGACCAACTCCAGCTCGACATCTACGGCGAGATCATCGACTCGGTCTACCTCTTCGACAAGCACGGCACCGGCATCAGCCACGACGCGTGGGCCGACGTGCAGCGGGTCGTCGACTGGGTCGCGGAGAACTGGGACCGGGCCGATGCCGGCATGTGGGAGATCCGGGGCGACGTGCGCGAGCACACGACCTCGCGGCTCATGTGCTGGGTCGCGCTCGAGCGCGCGGTCCGCATCGCCCGCAAGCGTGGCCTGCCGGGCGACCTGGTCACCTGGTCGCGCGTCCGCGACGAGATCTACGAGCGCATTCACGCCGACTCGTGGAACGGCGAGGCGTTCACGCAGACCGTCGGCGGCTCCGCGCTCGACGCGGGCGTGCTGCTGATGCCACTCGTGAAGTTCGGGTCGCCCGTCGACCCGCGCTTCCTCTCGACGCTGGAGGCGATCGAGGAGCGGCTCGTGACCGACAGCCTCGTGCTGCGCTACGACTCCGACGAGTCGCCCGACGGCGTGGCCGGCGACGAGGGCACCTTCACGCTCTGCTCGTTCTGGTACGTCGAGGCGCTGACCCGGTCGGGTCGTCTGCGCGATGCCGAGGTGGCCTTCGAGAAGATGCAGACGTACGCCAACCACGTGGGCCTCTACGCCGAGCAGATCGGCGCCACGGGCGAGCAGCTGGGCAACTTCCCGCAGGCCTTCACGCACCTGTCGATGATCAGCGCGGCGATCAACTTGGATCGCGCTCTGGGGTGATGTCCCGGCGTTGCAGGGGAGTGGGACATCTGGACAGGTTGATCTCAGGAATTTCTTGAGTTCGACGAGCGAAAGCTGTGACGTGAGTCATATTGGGACATAGCGCTAGCGCTGGTCTCGATCTCGGATTCGTAGCTCGGGACGTTCTATCCCTCACCATCAGGAGTGACGTATGTCAATCTCGTCCCGGCGCCCTCGGCGCTTCATGGGAGCAGTGGTCGCCGGCATGGCGCTGCTGCTCGTGCCCGCGGGTTTCACCGCCGCGCAGGCCGCCCCGACCGTCGCGCCCGTCACGGGCCTGAAGATCGTCACCGCGCCCCCGTCGCCGTCCGGCGAGCTCTCGATCGTGTGGAACGCCTCGACCTCGCCCGACGTCATCGGCTACTCCGTCGACGTCCAGGACCAGCCCTTCGGTGGTTCGTACAACGACTTCGTCCCGGCCGGCGACCCGCTGACCTACACGGCCGAGGGCCTGAGCCCGAGCCAGCCGGTCCGCTTCACGGTCTCCGCGATCGCGGCCACCGAGGAGGACGGCGAGTTCGCCTCCGCTTCCCGCTCCGTCATCGGCAACACCCTGGGTGACGTGAACGAGGACGGCACGTTCTTCGACACGATCGGCAACACGTTCGAGTACGAGATCGCGTGGCTCGCCACGAGCGGCATCACGACCGGCTACCCGGACGGCAACTTCCGCCCGTCGGCGCCGGTGCTGCGTGAGCAGATGGCGGCGTTCCTGTTCCGTCTCAGCGGCTTCTCGGAGTACGAGGCGCCGGACGAGTCGCTGTTCACCGACGTCGCGACGACCGACACGTTCTACCGTGAGATCTCCTGGCTGGCCGAGGAGGGCATCTCCACCGGTTACGCCAACGGTGACGGCACGCGCTCGTTCGCTCCGTCGCAGCCCGTGCTGCGCGAGCAGATGGCCGCGTTCCTGTACCGCGCCTTCGGCTTCGACTACTCGCACGGCTTCGACCCGGCGTCGTTCGCCGACACGCCGCGCAGCTCGACCTTCTTCAACGAGATCGAGTTCCTGGCGCTGGTCAACATCACGACCGGCTACAAGGAGGCCAACGGCACCCTGACGTTCCGGGGCAGCCAGCCCGTCCTGCGTGAGCAGATGGCGGCGTTCCTCTACCGCACGGTCGGTGTCGTCTACCAGCTCGACTTCTTCCCGTCGGGCGAGTTCACGATCGCGCCCGATGCGCCGATCGAGCCGACCAGCTGATCCAGTAGCTGAGCGAGGCCCCGGGACCGCCACGGTCCCGGGGCCTCGTGCCGTTCGCGGACCGTGTGCGGTCGAGCGTTTGGCCGCGCGCGCGGTGGGTACGTGTGGCAGGTGGGCGGCACACGGACGCCGCGCCGCTGACGTCGTCACAGGATCGGATCGAGCATGAGCCCCACCCGCCCGCAAGCCGCGGTCGCCTCGGGCGAGCGCGTGCTCAACGGCCGCTACCGGCTGCTGGAGGTCCTCGGCAGTGGTGGCATGGGCACGGTGCACCGGGCGTTCGACCTCCGACTCGGCCGACCGGTGGCCGTCAAGCTCCTGCGCACCGACGTGCAGGACGGCGCCGAGCACCGTCGCCGCCTGGAGGCCGAGGCCACGATCGCCGCGTCACTGCGTCACCCCTCGATCGCCCAGGTCTATGACCACGACGAGGACCGGGACGCGCCGGACCGCACGCCGTTCGTCGTGATGGAGCTCGTCGAGGGCGTCACGCTCGCTCGCCTGCTGCGCGACCGGGGTGCGTTGCCCTGGGAGGAGACGCTGGCCATCGTGCGTGAGGTCGCGTCGGCCCTCGACCACCTCGAGACGCACGGGGTCGTCCACCGCGACCTCAAGCCCGCCAACATCATGCTCACGACGGACGCGCGCGCAGTCCTGGTCGACTTCGGGATCGCGCGCGGGGGGACGAGCACCGCCCTCACGAACACGGGCTCCCTCCTCGGAACGGTCGAGTACCTGAGCCCGGAACAGATCGGTGGCGCCTCTGCAACGACGTCTTCGGACCTCTACGCGCTCGGCGTCGTGGCCCACGGCTGCCTGACGGGCACCTCACCCTTCCGCCGCGACTCGCACATCGCGACGGCCTGGGCCCAGGTCAACGACCACCTCCCGGAGCTGCCGGACTCCGTGCCGCCCGCGGTCCGGGAGCTCGTCACCGGCCTGGCCGCGAAGTCGGCGGCCGACCGCCCGGCCGACGCCGCCGCGGTCGTGAGCGCGATCGACGGGCTCGGGCCGTCGCTGGAGCTTCCCCAGGTCACCGCGACGGACCTTCCGGCCATCGAGGAACCCGCCGACCGGGTCGTCGCGACCCTGGCCACCGCCACGCTGGTCCGGCGCCGCTCGCGCTGGGCGACCGCGGGCTCGGCCGCGGCCGTGGCACTCGTGGTGGCGCTGCTGCTCGCGGGCGAGAAGTCGCCCTCGGTCGCCGAGGCGCCGGAGCCCTCGGTCGATGCGGAGCCGGTCCCGGTCGAGACCGTTCCGGCCGTCCCGACGGTGGGCACGTCGTCGGAGCCGGCGGCGGGGACGACCCCGGAGCCGGCGGTAGGCACGACGTCCGAGCCGGACGTCGTCGCGGAGACGGCGCCCGAGGCCCCCGCGCCGGGACCCAACCCGAACGCGAACGACAGCGCGACCAGCAACGGCAATGGCGGCGGCAACGTCAACGCGAACGGCAATGCGAACGGCAACGGCCAGGCGAAGCCGAAGTAGGCGGCGAGTCGCGGCTCAGAGAGCCTGGTCCTCCAGCAGCGCGATGAACTCGTCGGCCATCTCGAGCTGGCGCACGAGCTTCAGCCGGCGCTCGTGGGCGTCGTCGCGGATCTCGGCGAGGTGGCTGCGGGCCGCGGAGCGGTCCGGCTCGCCCGAGGTGGGTGAACGCAGCACGGCGAGGTCGCCCATGACGGCCTTCATCTCGTCCAGGCTGAAGCCGAGGGGCTTCATGCGTCGGATCACGAGGATCTTCTCGACGTCGTCGTCGGTGTAGAGGCGGAAGCCGCCGTCGGTGCGGCCCGACGGTGTCAGGAGCCCGAGCTCCTCCCAGTGCCGCAGGCTGCGCAGCGAGAGCTCGGTGCGGGTGGCGACCTCGCCGATGTGCATCGCCCGGGAGGTGGTCGCCTCGACCTCGTCGGCCATGGTGACCCCTCTCACTCTCGCTCGGTCTCAACTCTACCCTGACGTGAGGGTAGAGTTCGGACCAGACTTCCGGCGACGCACCGTCGCCAGCGCGCCCGTCGCGCCACCCACCACTCATCCTGCCAGTCCGCAGGGCGCGCCCTCCACGAGCGCGTACCGACGCCCCGGCCGGTCCCGAACGAAGGATTCATCGATGAGCACGCCGAGCCCTGCCGCCAGCGGCACGCCGCCCACCGTCCGCGACGCACTGCGGTCGCCGACCCTGCTGCGCACCGAGGTCCTCGCGGGCCTCGTCGTCGCTCTCGCCCTGATCCCGGAGGCGATCTCGTTCTCGATCATCGCCGGGGTCGATCCGCAGGTCGGTCTGTTCGCCTCCTTCACGATGGCCGTCGCGATCTCCTTCCTCGGCGGACGCCCGGCGATGATCTCGGCCGCCACGGGAGCCATCGCGCTGGTGATCGCGCCGGTCATGCGCGAGTACGGCTACGACTACCTGATCGCCACGGTCCTGCTCGGCGGCGTGATGCAGGTGCTGCTCGCGGTCTTCGGGGTCGCGAAGCTGATGCGCTTCATCCCGCGCTCGGTCATGGTGGGATTCGTCAACGCGCTCGCCATCTTGATCTTCGAGGCGCAGATCGACCACATGATCGACGTGCCGTGGGCGGTCTACGTCATGATCGCGGTCGGCATCGCCGTCATCGTCGGCTTCCCGCGCATCAACCGCATCGTGCCGGCACCGCTCGTGGCGATCGTGGCCCTGACCGCGTTCACGCTCGTCGCGGCCATCAACGTGCCGAACGTCGGCGACGAGGGTGACCTGCCTGACAGCCTTCCGGCCTGGTTCGTCCCGGACGTCCCGTTCTCGCTCGACACGTTGCAGATCATCGCGCCCTTCGCCCTCGCCATGGCCCTCGTCGGCATCCTCGAGTCGCTGCTCACGGCCAAGCTCGTCGACGACATCACCGACACGTCGTCCGACAAGACCCGTGAGGCCTGGGGCCAGGGAGCCGCGAACGTCATCACCGGCTTCTTCGGCGGGATGGGCGGCTGCGCCATGATCGGCCAGACGATGATCAACGTGAAGGTCTCGGGAGCGAGGACGCGGATCTCCACGTTCCTCGCGGGAGTCTTCCTGCTGGTGCTCGTCGTCGGGGTCGGGGACGTCGTCGCGCTGATCCCGATGGCGGCGCTCGTCGCGGTCATGGTCATGGTCGCGGTCGGCACGTTCGACTGGCACTCGATCCGGCCGTCCACGCTGCGCCGCATGCCCAAGAGCGAGACCACCGTGATGCTGTCCACCGTGGTGGTCACTGTGCTGACCCACAACCTTGCGATCGGCGTCGGGGTGGGCGTGCTGGTGGCCATGACGTTGTTCGCTCGCCGCGTCGCCCACCTGACCGAGACGCATCGCGAGACGTCGACCGAGGCCGGGGGGCCCGAGACGGTGACCTACCGCGTCACGGGCGAGCTGTTCTTCGCCTCGAGCAACGACCTGTACACGCAGTTCGACTACGCGGGCGACCCCGAGCAGGTCGTGATCGACCTGTCCGGCGCGCACGTGTGGGACGCCTCGACCGTGGCCTCGCTCGACGCCATCACGACCAAGTACGAGCGCCGGGGCACGACCGTCACGATCGTGGGCCTCGACGAGGCGAGCGCCGAGCGGCACGGCCGTCTCAGCGGCCGTCTCCCCAGCCACTGACGAACCGGCCGGGCTCGCCGGAGCGTGCGGCGCTCGCGGGCCCGGACTACGTTGGCGAGATGCCCACGACCAGTGAACCCGAGCTCCCGGCCGGATCCTCCGGATGGATCCGTGTGCGGGGTGCGCGCGAGCACAACCTGCAGGACGTCGACGTCGACCTGCCGCGCGACTGCCTCGTCGCGTTCACGGGGGTCTCCGGCTCGGGCAAGTCGTCGCTGGCGTTCGGCACGATCTTCGCGGAGTCGCAGCGGCGGTACTTCGAGTCGGTGGCGCCGTACGCGCGCCGGCTGCTCTCCCAGGTCGGGGCACCGGCGATCGACACGATCGACGGTCTGCCGCCGGCCGTGGCCCTGCAGCAGGCACGCGGTGCCGCGAGCTCGCGGTCGACGCTCGGCACGCTGAGCTCGCTGTCGGACGTGCTGCGGCTGCTCTACAGCCGGGCCGGCACCTACCCGCCCGGGGCCGACCACCTCCCGGCCTCCGCCTTCTCGCCGAACACGGCGGTCGGCGCCTGCCCCACCTGCCAGGGCAGCGGCGTCGCCCGGCGCACCAGCGAGGCGCTCCTCGTGCCCGACCCGAGCCTGTCGATCGACGAGGGCGCCATCGGGGTCTGGGCGACCAAGGCCTGGGTCGGCCTGAACGTGCGCCGCATGGTGACCAAGCTCGGGATCGACATCCACGCGCCCTGGCACACCCTGCCCCAGGCGGACCGCGACTGGCTGCTGTTCACCGACGAGACCCCGCGGATGCTGCTGCAGGGCAACAAGCAGGGCGAGGCGAGCGCGTACCACGGCCACTGGTCCTCGGCCGAGACGTTCCTGATGCGCAACCTGGCCAAGACCCAGTCGGCGTCGCAGCGCGAGAAGCTCGAGGCGTTCATCGCCGATGGGCCGTGCCCGACCTGCGAGGGCAAGCGCCTGCGTCCGGGCGCGCTCGCGGTGACGTTCGCGGGTGTCGACATCGCGGAGATGGCGGCCATGCCGCTGTCGTCGGTCTGCCAGCTGCTCGACGAGGGGCTCGAGGCGCAGGCGCGCGGGACCGACCGGCATGGCGCCGCCGCCTCGTCGGCCGCACGCTCGCTCGTGAAGGACTTCGGCTCCCGGGTGGAGGCGATCATCTCCCTCGGCCTCGGCTACCTCTCGATGGATCGCTCGAGCACGGCCCTGTCGGCCGGTGAGCTGCAGCGGGTGCGGCTCGCCGGGCAGCTGCGGGCCGGGCTGTTCGGCGTGCTCTACGTGCTCGACGAACCCTCAGCCGGCCTGCACCCGGCCGACTCCGAGGCGCTCTACACCGCGCTCCGCGAGCTCGTGGCCACGGGCAACTCCCTGTTCGTGGTCGAGCACGACCTGTCGATCGCGCGGAACGCCGACTGGGTCGTCGACGTCGGCCCGGGCGCGGGCGTCCTCGGCGGACGCGTCGTGCACAGTGGGCCGCCGTCGGGCCTGGCGACGGTCACGGACTCGGCGACGGCCGCGTTCATGTTCGACCGCGACGAGGCACCACCCCTGCAGGCGCGCGAGCCCGAGACGTGGCTGGAGCTCGACCACCTCGACCTCAACAACCTGCAGGACGTGAGCGTGCGGGTGCCGCTCGGCGTCATGACCGCCATCACGGGGGTGTCCGGCGCCGGCAAGTCGTCGCTGCTCGCCGCGGTCGCCGACCGGTTGGAGGCCGACGACGAGCGCCGCGTCATCGCGATCGACCAGCGGCCGATCGGTCGCTCGCCCCGCTCGAACCTCGCCACGTACACCGGTCTGTTCGACGCGGTGCGCCGGCTCTTCGCCGCGACGCCCGAGGCGAAGGAGCGCGGGTGGGCCGCCGGCCGCTTCTCGTTCAACGTCGCGGAGGGGCGGTGCCCGACGTGCGAGGGCGAGGGGTTCATCGCGATCGAGCTCGTGTTCCTCCCGACGAGCTACTCGAGCTGTCCGACGTGCCACGGGTCGCGCTACAACCCGGAGACGCTCGAGGTGCGGTACCAGGGCCGCGACATCGGTGAGGTCCTCGCCATGACGACGCAGGAGGCCGCGGAGTTCTTCGCGGACGTGCCGGCCGTGCACCGCTCGTTGGCGACGCTGCTCGACGTGGGTCTTGGCTACCTGACGCTCGGCCAGCCGGCCACCGAGCTGTCCGGCGGCGAGGCGCAGCGCATCAAGCTCGCGACCGAGCTGCAGCGCCCCCGCCGTGACGGCACCGTGTTCGTGCTCGACGAGCCGACCGGTGGGCTCCATCCCGTCAACGTCCGCGACCTCGTGCGCGTGCTGGGCCCGCTCGTCGACTCCGGCGCGACGGTGGTCGTCGTGGAGCACGACATGCGGGTCGTCGCGGCGGCCGACTGGGTCGTCGAGCTCGGCCCGGGTGGCGGCGACCGCGGCGGCACGGTCATTGCCGAGGCCACGCCGGCCGCGCTGCTGGACGTCGAGGCCAGCATCACCGCGCCCTACCTGCGTCGATCCCTCGCGCGCTGAGCAGCGAGGGGGTGGACGCCACTGCCGTCAGCTCCAGGCTTCGCGGGCCTGGTCCGCCATCTCGGCGGCATCCTTCGTGGACAGGCACTGGGGATCGGTCTCGGACAGCACGGTCAGGCCCGAGAGGACGCGCTCGGCGAGGTCCGGCACCCCTTGGCCGAACCCGGCGGCGAAGTTCGTGAGCGTTGCAGCGTCGCGTGCGACGACCCAGCACTCCTCATCGATGCTGCTGTAGTCAAGGTTCTCGTCGTCCGGTTTCGCTGCACTGATGCTCTCGAACTCCGCGACGACCGTGGGGTCGAAGCAGGTCGGGTTGTCGGTCGGGATGCGCAGCATGGTGAACGTGGCAGACCTCATGGCGGCGACACGACCGGCCTCCGCCTCGACCACGACCTGGTCGAGGCTCGCCTGCACCGCCGCGATCGCCTCGTCGCAGCTTGCGAAGACCTGGGGGACGGACGTGTCCTCGATCGCGGGCGGACCGAGGCCGTCGGTGGAGCGGTCCTCGACGACCTGGATGGCCGCCGTCGCCGTGCCGAGGAGGGCCACGAGGACTCCAGCAGCGATCCAGCCACCCGCACCTCCCTGATCGCGCCTGCTCCGGAGGATTCCGAAGGCGAGTAGCGCCAGTCCGACACCGACGATCAGAAGCCGGCCCATCCAGACGCCGAACGTGAAGGCGGCTGACGTGTCGTCCATGGAGTCCCCCTGAGCCACGGTGCGGTGCGAAGATTGTGGTGCGAACACTGTGCCAGCGACCAAGGGCAACCCGTGGCGGATCGGTGGCATTTCTCGAGACGTCCCGAGGCGGCGCTTCTCGGCTCACGGTGCGCGGAGGCGCCCGTTACCGTGGTGACGTGAGCGCATCCATCGAGACACTCCTGGTCCTGGGGGCGAGCGGTGACATGGTCTCGCGCCTGCTGCTCCCCGCCGTCGGTCAGCTGCTCGACCAGCAGCCCGAGCGGCGTCTGCTCGTCATCGGCACCGGCATGGAGGACCTCTCCCAGGACGACTGGCTCGAGCGCGTCCGTGCCTCCTTCGCGACGGTCGACGCGGCCGGCCCGGCCGTCGAGGACGTGCTCGACCGCACCTCCTACCACCAGGCGGACGTGACCGACGTCGACCAGCTCCGCGAGCTGCTCGACCGGTGCGAGGGGACCCCGGCCCTCTACTTCGCCCTCCCGCCCGCCGTCACGGCCCGTGTCTGCACGGCACTCGCCGACCTGGAGCTCCCGGAGGGCCTGCAGCTCGCGCTGGAGAAGCCGTTCGGGGTCGACCACGAGAGCGCCGGCGCGCTGAACGCGCAGCTGGCGGTCCTGGTCAGCGAGGACCAGGTCCACCGCGTCGACCACTTCCTCGGACGCTCGACCGTGCTCAACCTGCTCGGCCTGCGCTTCGCGAACCGGATCTTCGAGCCGCTGTGGAACCGCGACCACATCGCCAGCGTCGACATCGTCTACGACGAGGTGCTCGGGCTCGAAGGCCGCGCGGGGTACTACGACCACGCGGGTGCGCTGGTCGACATGATCCAGAGCCACCTGCTGCAGGTCATGGCCATCGTCGCGATGGAGCCCCCTGCCACGCTCGACGAGGCCGACCTGCGCGGCGCGAAGGCCGCGGTGCTGCGAGCCACGCACGTCGCGGGCGGCTCGCCGGAGCGATCGAGCCGACGCGCGCGGTACACCGCCGGCGAGGTCGAGGATCGCACCCTGCCGGCGTACGTCGACGAGGACGGCGTCGATCCCGCGAGCGAGACCGAGACGTTGGCCGAGGTGACGTTCGAGATCGACAGCTGGCGCTGGGCGGGTGTGCCGTTCACGCTGCGCTCGGGCAAGGCGATGGCCGCCGGACGCCGCGAGATCGCGATCACCTTCCGGCCCGTCCCGCAGCTGCCGGTCGGCCTCGTCGGCGCGGCCGACCCGACCGTCCTGCGCATCTACCTGGCCCCCGACCAGCTGAGCCTCGAGCTCAATATCAACGGCGAGGGCGATCCGTACGACCTGAGCCGCACGGTCCTCGGCGCCACGTTCGGCCAGGGCCGGCTCTCGGCCTACGGTGAGGTCCTCGAGGGGATCCTCGACCGCGACCCGACCCTGGCGGTCCGCGGCGACACCGCGGTGCAGTGCTGGCAGGTCGTCGAGCCGGTGCTCCAGGCGTGGCGCGACGGAGTGGTGCCGGTCGAGGACTATCCGGCCGGCACCTCGGGCCCGGCCGGATGGGCCCCGCTGTCGCCGCCCGCGTCCTAGGCTGCAACCTCCGCATCGCGGTCCGGTCGGCGACCCGCGTCGTCGACGGCGGGAGAGAGGTGCGCCTGGAGTGGCTCGAGCTCGAGGACGTCGTGACCCGCGAGCGCGAGCGGGTGGAGGCCGGGGGCCTGTTCCTCCTGCTCGGTGCCGAGCCGCACTGCGACTGGATTCCGGCCGAGGTGGTCCGCGACGAGAAGGGTTTCGTCGTCACGGGTCGCGACGTGCCCAGGCGCCAGTGGGTCGACGGTCTTCCCCCGGAGAACCTGGCCACCTCCGTCCCCGGGATCTACGCAGCCGGCGACGTCCGGTCAGGCTCGATGAAGCGTGTCGCGTCGGCCAGCGGTGAGGGCGCCTCGGTCGTGCCCCTGGTGCACGCCTACTTGGCGGCGCCGGGCGAGCGATGATCTTCAGGTCACGCGTCGTGGTCGTCAGCCCGCTACGAGGGAGGTGACCTGGTCAAGCTCGTTGCCGTGCAGGTCGAGCTCGATCTCGAGGTCGTAGTCGGTCTGGATGTTGATCCAGAACCGATAGTCGACGCCCAGCGCCCTCGACAGGCGCAGGGCGGTGTCGGTGGTGATGGATCGCTTGCCGCGAACGATCTCGCTGATACGAGTCTGCGAGACGCCGGTGGCCTGAGCGAGGCGGTACTGCGTGATGCCCAAGGGCTCCAGGAACTCCGTCAAGAGGATCTCACCCGGAGTGATGGGATCGTGTGCCTTCGCCATGGTCGGTGTCCTGTCAGTGGTCGTCGCAGATCTCGACGTCGTCTGGACCGTTCTCGGTCCAGACGAAGCAGATCCGGTACTGGTCGTTGATGCGGATCGAGTGCTGGCCGGCGCGGTTCCCGACCAGCTTCTCGAGACGGTTGCCAGGCGGCACCCGCAGACTCTGCAGCTCGGATGCCGCGTTGAGCAGGCGGAGCTTCTTCTGCGCCGACCGCTGCAGCTCCGGTCCGAGAGCAGGGACGTGTTCGCGGTTCCAGACCTTTTCGGTGTCACTGCTCCTGAAGGACCGGATCACCTGCCGATAGTATCGCTTGCCGATAGTATCGGCAAGCGTGCACGCCTACCTGGCGGCGACCCAGACCGGCAGTGCCGCGCTCACGTAGTCGGCGAGCTGCTGGGGCCGGGTGCCGATGTCGCTGACCTCGACCCGGATCGCGAGGTCGCCGAGCACCCACGTGGCTCCGCACTGCGTCACGACGTCACTGCTCTCGGACCCCGAGCAGCCGACGACGACCTCGCCGCCGACGAGCGGCTGAGGCTCGGAGAACGCGGGGCGCATCGTGGTGCCGCTCAGACGATCGGCCAGGTCGCTGGCCGTGACGCCGCCGGGCAGCACCGAGACCTCGGCGTTCACGAAACCGGGGGCGAAGCACACGACGGTGGGCACCTCACCCGCGGCGCCGGAGCTGCGGACGTCGCCGGTGAAGGTGACGCCGTCCGCCAGCGGTGCGACCGGCCCCTGCGCGAAGGTCCCGGCGGCGCCGAGCGGGCAGGTGTCGAGCCGGTCGGAGCCGGACGCGAGCGCCGCCGAGACCGTCTCGCCCAGCCCGGCGACCCGCTGCGGGTCGGCCGTGCCGCCGGGATCGGTCACGACGACCTCGAGCGCGGCCACGTCGTTCGTGGACGAGGGCGACGCCGACTCCGGAGACGGCTCGGTGCCGGGATCGTCGGACCCGGAGCAGGCAGCCACCCCGAGCAGGAGGGTCGCCGCGGCGACGGCACGCAGGACGCGGGTGGTGGGCGGGCGCATGGACGAACTCTGGCCCACGGACGTGAACGCCGGTGGGTCGGGCGGGCTCAGTCGACCGTGTCGTGCTCCACGACGACGGACTCCCGGTGAGGCGACTGCCGTGCTCGTCGGCGCTCCCAGTGGCCGACCGCCACCATGACGAGGCCCGCCAGCGCCCAGCCGGCGACGAGGTCGATGACGTAGTGCTCGGCGTAGTAGACGAGCGCGAAGCCCATCGTCGCCGGGTACAGCAGCGTCAGCCACCGCAGGGGTGACCGGTGGCGAGCGATGAACCAGAACGCCACCAGCGCCGCGATGCCGGAGTGCAGCGACGGCATCGCGGCCACGGGGTTGCCGACCGACGCCAGCACGACGTGGAACCCGTCGAGCCCGATGACCTCCCAGCCGCGGCCGGTGAGCCGGGGGAGGGACTCGTCGATGTAGCCCTCCTTCGCGGCCAGCCACGGGGGTGCCATCGGGTACAGGACGTAGATGACCAGGCCGGCCACGTTGATCGCCAGATAGCGGGTGAGCCACGCGGTCCAGGCGGCGCGGTCGCGGATCCACAGGACGAATGCGAGACCGAGCCCGAGCACGAAGTGGCTGAAGTAGACGGTGGTCAGCAGCACGTCGTACCAACGGGGGTCGTCGCTGCGCAGGCACGGATCGCCGCAGAGCCGGTCCTGCAGCACCTCGGTGGGCAGGTTGCCGCCGAACATCCACCGGTCGACGTCGATCGGCATGGTCCAGTGCACCGGCATCCCGATGAGCTCGTCGGACAGCCCACGGCTGTAGAGGTAGAGCACGAGCACCGCGAACGCGGGCCACCAGTCGCGCACGAACTGCAGGTGCACCGACCAGGGCGAGCCGGCGTACCAGGCGATCGCCGCGAGCCAGAGCCAGACGAACATCTGGAAGGGGTCCGACGGCAGCCCGACCAGCACGATCCAGCTCCCGAGGGCCAGGGCGTAGCCGGTCATCGCCAGTGCGCGGATCGACATCAGCAGTCCTCCGCGACGGGCGCGCGATCGAGGTCGTCGCGCAGCCACACGACGTGGCCACAGGGTGCGGCGACCGCCCGGTAGCGGTCGTCGACGACGATCTTCAGCGCGCTCGCGTCGACCGCCCAGGTGTCGAAGTCCGACCACTCGACGACCCAGGCCGGGGCCTCCGGGCCGCGCAGGACCTCGATCAGGTCGGTCAGCTCCGGGTCACGCACGCGGATCGGCAGGCTCCAGAGGTTCTCGTAGGGACTGTCCATCCCGGCGGCGAACAGGACGTTGGGCTGACCGTAGGCGACGACCATCGCGTCGGAGGGCTCCGCGGCTGCCCGGACGGCGTCCCCGAGGTCGTCGGCCTCCGACTCGTGCTGCCCGCCGGTGACGAACGAGTAGATCAGGGTCGAGACCAACCCCACGGCGAGGCCGCTCGCACCGACACGCCTCGCCCACGGCGCGACGGCGACCGCGAGCAGGCCGGCACCCAGGGCGACCGCGGGCACGAGCTGGATCAGGTAGTGCGCCCAGTAGCTGCCGCCCAGGAGGGCGATGGCACTCGACACCACCACGGTGGCCGCCGTGGCCACGACGACGGGATCGCGGCGGCGCCGGAGGGCGAGCACCAGCACCGCGACGCTGAGGACGGCAAGACCACTCACGGCCCAGGTGCCGGCCAGGGCCAGCAGGCGCGTGTCGGTGGCGCCGGAGGCGGAGCTGCCGATGACCTGGCCGGCGTCGAACCGGAACACGACGACGGCGCGGAACAGCTCGCCGGGCGCGGTGCCCCGCAGCGAGGCGCTGAGCACCAGCAGGGCAGTGGTGCCCAGTGCGCCGAGCACGCCGGCCGCGACGAGCAGGGTGGCACGGCGGCGCTCGGCGGGCTGGACGACCGCGAGCACGACGGCCGCGACGACGGCGAACACGAACGGGTCGACCGTGGACTGCTTGATGCCGAAGGCCGCGGTCGCCAGCACGCCGGCAGCGATGGCCCACGGCACCGTGCGATCGGGGCGGCGCAGGGCCAGGAGGGTGCACAGGATCGACGCGGCCACGAAGGGTGCGGCCAGGATCTCCCCGTTGACCCGGACGGTGCCGAGCCACGGCGACGCGCACCAGACCGCGGCTGCGGCAGCGGCCCACGGGGCCGCGCGTCGCCCGGCGGCCACCGCGGCCGCTCCGCCGACCGCCACGACCGTGGCCGCAGCGGCGAGGCACCCCAGCACCCGCAACGTGGTCAGGTCACCGGCGAGGTCGAAGATCCACAGGATCAGGGGTGGGCGGTCGACCCAGTAGTCGCCGTAGAGCGAGGAGCCGGCCTCCCACGACCGGGCGACGATCAGGAAGCCGGCCTCGTCGTTGCCGGCCGGGGCACCGAGGAACGGCAGTCGCAGACCCGCGGCCACGACGGCCAGACCGAGCACGGCCAGGAGCGGGGCGCGATGCTCCAGGCGCATGCGCAGACCCCTTCCGACAGTGGGTCACGCCTCCGGGCAGGGCTGTGGCCGGCGGTCGGGACCGTGGCAGCACTTTAGCCGCCGCGTGAACACGGGGTGACCGGGAACCGCCGACGGGAAGGCCGGTGCTACATCTCCTCGTGGGTGTCGGGATCGCCGCCGAACAGGCGCCCGTCGGCGCGGCCGAGGGCCGTGATGGCCGCCATCTCGTCGGCCGAGAGCTCGAAGCCGAAGACGTCGATGTTCTCGCGCTGGCGCTGCGGCGTGGCCGACTTGGGGATCGGCAGGGCGCCCAGCTGCACGTGCCACCGCAGGATGACCTGACCCGGCGTGACGCCGTGGGCCTCGGCCGCCGCGACGATCGGCGGCTCGTCCAGCGGAGCCTGGCGCTTGCCCATCGGGCTCCACGACTCCGTGACGATGCCGCGCGCGGTGTTGACCGAGCGCATGTGCTCCTGCGGGAAGTAGGGGTGCAGCTCGATCTGGTTGACCGCCGGGGTCACACCGGTCGCGGAGATGACCGCGTCGAGCTGCTCCTCGGTGAAGTTGGAGACGCCGATCGAGCGCACGAGCCCCTGCTGCTGCAGCTCGACCAGGGCCTGCCAGGCCTCGACGTACTTCCCGACGCTCGGGTTGGGCCAGTGGATGAGGTGCAGGTCGAGGTGGTCGAGGCCGAGTCGCTGCAGCGACTCCTTCGTGGAGGTGATGGCATCGTCGTGACCGTGGTGCCGACCGGGAATCTTGCTGGTGACCCGCACCTCGTCGCGGGGGAGGCCGGAGCGTCGGATCGCCTCACCGACGGTCTCCTCGTTGCCGTAGTTCACGGCGGTGTCGAGCAGGCGGTATCCGGCGTCGAGGGCGGACGTGATCGCGTCGACCCCCTCGGCGTCGTCGAGCGAGTAAGTCCCCAGGCCGATGGCGGGAAGGGTGGTGCCGTCATTGAGCTGCAGCGTGTTGGCAATCGTCATGCCTCCCACGGTAGGCGTGACGGCGTGATCAGGCTCGAGCGGCGACAGCGTCAGTGAGAGGGGAGGGTGCGCACGGATCCCGGATCGAAGCGCTCCAGGAACGCACTGGCGAGGTCGGCTCCCTGACGCCAGTCGTCGGGGTCCAGCTTGGCGACCCGCCCCTGGCGGTCCAGCAGCTCGAAACACCCGCACTCGTGACGACCCACGACGGCGAGATCGGCGTAGGTCACGGTCATGCGATCGGAGCCGTGGGCGATCGTCATGCGTTCTGCGCCGAGCGTGAGCTTCAGCCCGGCCGGCAGATCACCACCGAAGCGGCGTGACCGGTAGGTCTTCCCGGAGTCGGCGGTCTGCGCCCCGTCCACCCATCCGCGAAAGGGGTCGACCGTCAGACCGAGCGAGGTCAGGTCGTCGGTGGAGAGGTCGATCGCGTCGCAAACGGCGACCTGCACGGAGGGCATCGCGGCAGCGAGCAGGTTCGAGAGCTGCTCGGACGTCACTGCTTCGGCCGCCGCGAGATGCTCCTCGAGCGAGGTCGTGGTCCTGCCGCGCAGTGTGTCGACGACGACCTCGTCCAAGTGCCCGGAGGCAGCAGCGTCCACGTAGCTCAGGGAGGTTCGGCAGGAGCTGGTCACCGCGGCCAGTGCGCGATCGCTGAACCCCTCGGCGGCCAGACGGCGAAGAAGCTTCACCGCGGCGACGGCCGTGGCCTCGACGTCGTCGAGCCGTGGATCAAGAACGAAGGCGCAGGCCTGCTGGTCCTCGTCGACGCGGACCGACCACCGGTCCACGCTGTAGATCAGGCGGCGCTCGTGGCGGAGCTCGTGCTTGAGCTCGTCCGCCAGCGCGGCGGCGAGCAGCGGGCTCGTGGTCTGGTCCGTCAGCAGTGAGAGAGCCAGTCCGTCCTTCATGGAACCGATGAGACTGGGCGTGGGACTGAGAGGCACCATCGTCTCGGAGCGTTGCGGCTCAGGACCCGGTGGCAGCGACACGTCCAAGGCCTCAGGGACCGGGCCGTTGAAGGAGAGCATCGCGTTGCCGGAGGTCAGCCAACGACGTCCCCACTCCACGACTTCATCCCGCGTGATGGAGTGCAGGGTGGGTGCTCCGAGATCCACCAGTCCGAGTCCGGACGCGCCCCACCGGTAGGCGGCCAGCCCCTCGTCGAACCCGAGTCCTTGCTGCCCGAGCTCAGCCGCGAGCACGTCCTTCTCCTGGGCGAGGTCCTCGTCGGTCAGGTCTTCCAGCCGCGCGACCGCTTGCGACACGTCGTTGAGGAAGGTGACGACCTCATGGGGGTCGCCGGTGACCCACAGACACATCGCATCCGGTTGGGTGTGTCCGTTGTGTTGAGTGACATGCCGGTCCATCAGACGAAAGATGAGGTGCTCGAGAAGGTGCGTGACGCCCATCAGTCCAGCGGACTCGTCCCGCATGCCAACTCCGAAGTACAGAGAACCGGTGAGCGGGCCGGCGCAGTCTCGGGTCAGCACTGGAATGCCGTGGTGACGTGTGGTCAAGATTTCAGGGAACACGGGAGAACTCTGGCAGACCCTCAGGCCCGCCGACGGTGAAACGGCGTCACGCGGCGAGCATGTCGTCGTCGGTGCGGTGGGCGAGGCGGTGCGCGAGCTCGGTGGCGACCGGGTCGGGGCGGTAGGGCGCGAGCCGGTGTCGGTTCGGGGGTGTCTGCTCGATCTGGTGGAGGCGTCGGAGGACGTCGTCGATCACGCCGTGGCCCTTGCGGGAGTGGTCGCTGCGGCAGCGGGGATCGAGGTTGTCGCCCGACGTTGGTCCGTCGGGCCAGGGTTCTCGGTGGTCGAGGTCGCAGTCGGCGGCCGGTCGGACGCATCCGCGTCCGGCACACACTCCATCACGCAGAATGATCGCGCGCCGCAGGATGTCGGGCGGTTGGTAGCCGACGTACTGGTGGGCGAGCGTGTTGCCGGTGATCGGTTCGATCAGCAATCGGTGCCAGAGGGCGTCGCCTTCGACGGCCGAGTCGAGCAGCCACTCGGCAGGGACCTCCCAGGACCCGTCGGCCGCTTCGGCGTGACCGGGCTCGGCGCCGGCGGCGACCTTCGCGTCGAGGGTGACGGCGATGTCGATCGCGAGGCCTCGGCCCCGGGCGACTTGGCTGTCGTCGGCGTTGAGGGTCCATTCGGTGAGCAGGTCGGCCTGGAGCTGGGTCTGGGTGCGTCCGTCGCCGGCGGCGCGGGCAGCCTTCGCGGCCTTGCGTAGCCGGGTGGCGATCGCGGCTGCTTCGTGGGCGGGGAGGTAGGCGTTGAGCCAGGCCATGGAGTCGTCGGCCTGGACGACTTCGACGTGCCGCAGCTCCCGTTCGGCGTTGGCGCGTTCGACGGCCAGGTCGGCCTCGACGCGTGAGACGAACCGCCGCAGCCAGGAGCGCAGCTCGGTGAGGGTGTGCTTGGCCGCGTAGGACACGACCTGGGTGTCGAGCCGGTCGGACGACTCGGGGCGCTCGAGTCGGCGCACCGCCAAGGAGATCTCGCGGGCGCGGGCGGCGTCGAGGACCCCGCGCTGGAACATCAACCAGACGCGTGGTGTCTGGCAGCGCAGCCGGTCGCCCGCGGCGAGGCGGTCGATGACCTGGCCCTCGGACAGGTTGAGGTGCAGCCCGATCTCGGCGGCGATGGTGGACCGTTCGATGACCTTGCGCATCGGGCTGGCGTCGGAGGCCTCGATGCGGTCGAGCTCCCCATCGCGGTAGTCGAGCATCGCCAGCCACTCGCAGGCTTCGGCCATCGCACGGTCACGCGCGATACCACTGAGGTCCTCCAGACCCGGCCGGTTGCTGCTCATGGTCCAAACCCAACACCCACCCACCGACAAGCCCATGAGATCGGAAAGCGTGCTGTGGACAACAGACGCGTCGTCAGCGGCCCGCGGGCAGGAGCAGCACGAAGCAGGTGGTGGCCGATGCCTCGTCGAGGCTGAGGCGCCCACCGGCGGCCTCGGTGAGCTCGGTCGCCACCGCCAGTCCGACGCCGGCTCCTGACCCGTTCCCGGGACCGGCGTTCTGACGGAGGATCTCGCTGCCGAACGAGCGACGACCTTCGTCGCGGACCCGCACCTCCACGCCGTCACCGACCTCACGGGTCGCGACGGTGATGGTTCCGATGCCGTGCTGGCGCGCGTTCTCGATCAGGATGTCGACCACCTGGGCGACGGGCCCGGTGGCGATGACGGCGCGCACGGGCGCGGAGTCCTCGACCACGATGTCGCGGTGCTCGTCGCCCACGCGACGCTGCCACCGCTGGACCGTGTCGGTCACGAAGTCGGTGAGGTCGAGGTCGACCTGGTCGCCGTGGCGCTGGCGGCGCGCGAGATCGAGCAGGTCGTCGATCGAGGCGGTGAGCCGGTCGATCTCGCCGATCGAGCGACGGACCTGGTCGGCCACCTCGGGCGTGGTCTCCGGCCAGTACGTGAGGTCCTCGAGCTCCAGACGCAGCGCGGTGATGGGCGTGCGCAGCTGGTGGGAGGCGTTGACGGCGAACTCGCGCTCGCGGCGCACCAGCTCGTCGAGCCGGCTGGCCGCGGTGCCCAGTGCCTCGCTGATCGCCTGCGCCTCGGGCACGCCGCGGCGCGGCAGGTCGAGCTCGAAGTTGCCGCGGCCCAGCTCGCCGGCCGCCAGGGCGAGTCGGTCGAAGGGCCGGCTCATGCGCCCGGCCACGACGTAGCCGATCGCGCAGGCCAGGGAGGCCAGCAGGACGCCCAGCACGATCAGGGGGAGCAGGGCGTTCTCGACCTCGGCGGTGACCACCGAGCGGTCGCGCGTGACCATCAGCGTGCCGCCGTCGTCGGTACGGCGGGTCTCGACGATCGCGCTGTCGGTGTCGTCATCGAGCTGACCCGCCACGACCGCGGTGCCGTCGGGCGCCACGTACCTCGCTCCGTCGGTGCCGTCGAGCGCGGACTCGAGCGTGTCCCGGTCGATCGGGGCCCCGGACAGCACCCGCGACTCGATGCGGGCCTCGAGGACGTCGGCGGTGAGGTCGACCGTCAGGGTCTCGTGGTCGCGGACGAGATCGGCGGTGAAGTACGCGCGCGGCACCGCGTAGAGCACGACGACGCCGACGATCAGGACGACGAGGATCCCGATCAGGCGCTCACGCATCGGGCGCGGCGTCCTCGAGACGGAAGCCGACGCCGCGGACGGTGCTGAGGGCCACGGGTGCGTGGGCGTCCTGCAGCTTCTGGCGCAGGCGACCGACCGTGGTGTCGAGGGTCTTGGTGGAGCCGAACCAGTTCTCGTCCCAGACCTCGGACATGAGGACCTCGCGGGTGACGACCGCGCCGCGCTGGGTGTCGAGGCGCAGCAGGACGTCGAACTCCTTGGCGGTGAGGGCCAGCTCGGTGCCGTCGACCCGGACCCGGCGGGCGTCGGCATCGACCCGCAGCCCACCAGCGGCGGGCGTGGGCGCGGCCGGTGCGGAGTGCGCGGTGGCGGGCTCGGTCGGGGTGGCGACCGGCCGGCTCGAGCGGCGCAGCAGCGCGCGGCTGCGGGCCAGGAGCTCGGAGAGGCTGAACGGCTTGCTGAGGTAGTCGTCGGCACCGACGTCCAGCCCGACGACGCGGTCGAGCTCGCCGCCGCGGGCGGTGAGGATCATGATGCCGGCCGCGAAGCCGTCGGCCCGGAGCCGCCGGCACACGTCGAGGCCGTCCATGTCAGGCAGGCCGAGGTCGAGCAGGACCAGATCGATCGGGACGGGACCCGCGGCGATCGCGAGGGCCTCGGCTCCGTTCGCGGCCCGCTCGATCTCGTAGCCCTCGCGGCCCAGCGCGCGGGCCAACGGCGCCGCGATCGCGTCATCGTCCTCGACCATCAAGATCCGGGCTGCCACGTCTCAAGCATAGGTGCGCCGCGCCCGACGGAGGGCCGCGCGCGTCGCCCGCGCGCGTCGGTCGACCTCGAGGGCCACGTAGCCGGCCATCGCGGCGACGAGTGACACCAGGGCGACGGGATCGGTGGGCTCGGGCGCCAGGGAGGGCAGGCCGATCGTGACGACGAGCAGGCCCGACGTCAGCGCGTAGGTCGCGATCAGCGCGGCCGCCAGACGCGCCTCGAACGTGTTGCGGAAGGCGAGTGCCAGCGCCACGAGCGCGGTGATGAGGGCGAACCCCACGACGCCGGCGGTGAGGGTGGAGGTCGTGACACGGGTCGACCAGGCGACCAGGAGCACGGCCTGCGCGGCCGTGGCGCCCGCGACGACCAGCGACGACACCGTCTGGCTGGTGTCCGGCATCAGAAGTCCTTGTCGCTGGGACCCGACTCGACCGCGGAGGTGGCGGGGAGGCGGGAGCCGTTGAGGCCGAAGACCTGCGTGGAGGGGATCCACGTCAGCAGGGTGTCGCGCGAGACCGTGCGGAGGGTGCCGGTGACCAGGTTGCCCATCTCGACGGTCACGACGGTGCGGGGGATGCCGTCGACGGTCTCGGTCGTCGCCGTCATCGTGGCGTCCAGGCGTGGGTTCACCAGGCCGATGATCGCCGCGTAGTTGTTGTCGGTCTGGACCGCGCCCAGGTTGAGGCTCGAGCCTGCGCGGCTGAACGTCAGGTCGTCGGTGCTGAAGAAGTTCCTGACGATCGTCACCGAGATCGGGACTGCGCTGCCGTCCCAGCCGGGCGTGATCGTGGTCAGGTCGACCTGGCGGCTGTAGGTCAGCAGGACCTTGTCACCGGCGTCGATGCGGTTCGGGTTGCCGGCGGTGACGGTCTGGACGTCGAGCGCCTTGAGCGGGGTCGTGACGTTGTCGACCTTGCGGCCGGTCATGAGGTTCGAGGTGGCCGTCGCGCCGTTGACGTCGGTGAGCACCGCGCGCAGGTCGTAGCTGCCGTCGGCCGCGCCGCCGGTGCCGTTGGTGACCCAGGCGCACGCCCACGGGGCGGCGGTGTCGGTGCAGATCGTGGTCCAGGTGCCCGCGCCGGCGGGGGAGCGCTGGAAGGCGACCGAGGCGATGGTCGCGGTCGAGGTCGCGGTGGCGGTGAGGTTCACCGTGCCCTCGAGGTAGGTGCCCGGGTCGGCGAGGGTGATGCTGCGGACCGTGTTGTCGACGAGTGTGTCGACGACGACGGGCGAGGTGATCGTGGTGCTGCCGAGGGTGGCGACGGCGCGCAGGTCGTAGTGGCCGTAGGGGGTGGCCGTGGTGTTCCAGCTGCAGGTGTAGGGGCTCGCGACGTTCGTGCAGATCGAGGTCCAGGTGGTGGTGCCGATCGGCGCCCGCTCGAAGCGGACTGACCAGCCCGTGCCGGACCCGATCGTGGCCTGCAGGTTGACCGAGCCGCTGACCACGGCGCCGGGATCGGCGAGCGTGATGGTGGCGGTGTTCACGACCGTGGTGCGGACCTCGGCCGAGGTGGCGGTGTAGCCGGCCTGGTCGGTCGCGATCGCCCGGAGGTCGTAGGCGCCGTCGGTCAGGCCGGTCGTGTTCCACGAGCACGAGAACGGCGAGGTCGAGTCGGTGCAGATCGTCGTCCACGGGGTGGCGCCCGCGGCGCGGACCTGCACCTGGACCGAGGCGATGCCCGAGCGCTCGTCGGCGGCCGTGGCCGTGACGGTGACGGTGCCGCGCACCGTGGCGCCCGGGGAGGCGATCGACACGGTGGGGGGCGTCCAGTCGTTGGCTCCGGAGACGGAGCTGGTGCTCGACGTGGAGGAGACGAACGTGGCCGAGGAGAACCCCGTGACGCCGGCGATGCCGGCACCGGCCATGAGGGCCAGCGCCAGCAGGGTCAACGTCCGCTTCATCGGGTTTCTGCGCGTCTCGCGCCGGTGATTCATGGTGGGTCAGTGCCGTCCGCTGGTCGCCAGGTGGCGGGGGTCCGGTCGTCCTGAGGTCATTGCATCAACGCTACGGAGCCGAACGCCTCCCGCAGGCAACAGAACATCCACGGGATCCCCACAAATCGGAGCGAGGTCCTCGGCGGTCGCGTCCTCGTCCTCGCGGGACGGGCGCAGGGCACCGATCAGCTGGACGAGCGCCATCAGCGCGATGATCCCGGCGGGCACGCCGACCACGAGCATGCGGATCTGCCGGTCGGCCATCGCGATCATGACCCAGCCGACCTTCGGCACTGCCTGCTGCACGACGGGCTGCTCGGCGTCGACGAGGGAGAAGGTCCACGGATCGGGGTCCGGGTTCGCGTCGCCCTGCGTGCGGAAGACGGTGCCGCCGTTCTCGCCGGGCTCCATCGTGAGGATGCGGTGCGTGACGAGGGTGTTGACGCCGCTGTCGGCGGGCGGCTGGTAGGTGATGACGTCGCCGACCTCGAGGTCGGCGGCGGGGGTGTTCTTCGAGAACACGACCGAGCCCTTCTCGATCGTGCCGGACATCGAGCCGCCGGTGATGACGTAGCGCTCGTAGCCGAGGAACGACGGCGCGACGTAGGCGATGGCGCCGAGGGTCAGCGTGACGAGGACGACGTTCACCACGAGACCGCCCAGTCGGCGCACGATCGTGGCTGGCTGGGCGGTGCTCATGGTGACTCCTCGTCAGGGGAAGGGTGCGGCGTGGGCCGCGGTTCGATCAGGCCGTGTGGTTCAAGCCGGGATCACTGGTTGAAGGTCGAGCCCTCGAGCTGGACCGAGTCCCAGGTGTAGGTGGCGGTGGCGTTCTTGCCCTGGTCGGTGTTGTCGGCGCCCTGGGCGAGCTTGACCGTGAAGTCGAACTTGCTGGAGGCGTCGGGGGCGATCTGGCCGATGTCCTTCTTCAGGCCGTCCTCAAGGCCACCGAAGGTGCCGGTGTAGACGACGCCGCCGGTCGTGGCGTTCTTGATCTCGAGCGTCAGGTTGGCGCCGGTGAAGCCGTTGGTCGAGCTCTTCTCGGTCAGGCTGAACGCGGCCGGCAGGCTGCCGGTGTTCTTCAGCGTCAGCGAGCCGGTGAGCGTGTCGCCCGGCTTGAGGTTGGTGAGCGTGAAGACCGCGGCGTCGGCCTTGGAGTTGGTGTGCGACAGCGTGCCGGAGGTGACCGAGCTGATCGTGTTCGCGGTGGTCGAGGTGAACGTGGCACCCGAGCCGATGGCGATGGCGCCGGCGGCGGCGAGGGTGGCGAGCGGGACGAGGATCTTGCGCGAGTTCTTCATGACTTCTCCTGAGTGACGAGGTGGTTTTCGGCGGTGCCGGCGGCCGCTTCCTGACCGCCGGTGCCGATGTGACAACTCTGTCGAAGCGCGATCCACGGCTTCTCCACGTCAAGGCCACCGGAAGTACACAGATCGGGGAATGTCTCCACGAATTGCCACGGGACGGGTCCGTGGGGGTCGCATCGGGCCGAAACGCGCAGGTGCCGTCGGCCAGGCCACAGCCACAGAGGTCACTCCTCGCGCGTGTGTTCCCGCGCCGCCCGCCAGACAGGCCCGAGGTTGACCAACGGACCCTTGGGCTCGCGAGGGAAGAGGTCGCCGAACTCCAGCACGGCCAGGAACTGCTCCGAGACGGGCTTCGGCCGTTCGACGAACGAGATCTGCGGGACCAGGCCGGCGGCCGCGGCCAGCCGCTCGATCTGCGCAATGGTCGGTTGTGTCGTGCCCTTGAGATAGGCGTCGAGCGACGTGCGGCTGACCTTGGCCTTGGCGCACAACGCCGACTTCGTCATCCCCGAGCGCGCCAGGATCTCGGCGGCGGCATCGGCGAGGGAAGTCATGTGTACAGAGTGGTGCACCCGCACCGATCGGCCCAAGGGCTCAGTTGCGCCAGCGGGCGGAGTCGCAGCGGGAGCCCGGGGGACCCAGGTAGCCCTCGCAGTCACCGTCCTCGAGCCTCCGCAGACCGATCGGCTCGTCGAGCTCGACGGTGTAGGGCACTTCCTCGCCCAGCACGCAGGCACCGAAGCCGCCGCTCGGCGGATCGATCTTGAACGTGACGGCGATCGAGATGTCGTCGTACTCGATCTCCGGCGGATACACCGTGGGGGCCACCCCGCCGTTGCACGTGGGGTCAGAGACGAGCGCGACGAACTCGGTGGAGTAGTTGGTGATCTCGTCGGTCGGATCCAGACGCCACACGCCGTTGACGGCGTTGGCTGGTGCTGCGGTGTCGATCTTTCGAGGCGGTGCGGACGACTCCGGGGTGCACCCCGCCAGCATCACCAGGAGCAGGGCGGCAGCGAGTCGGATCTGTGCTCGGGCCATGCGATCGATGATCGCCGAGAACCGCCCACTCGTCGCCCACCCGATCTACGGATCGGTTCAGTAGTGGGCAAGGCCCCCGGCGCGCGCGACGGGATCAGGCCACGTACTCGGTGAATAGGAAGTAGAAGGCAACGGCCAGAGCGAATACGCCCACCATGATGAGTCGCAGCCGCAGGTAGGCCCATCCCGGATTGACCTCGTCATCGGGCTTCATGACCCCGCTCCATCGGAGCATCCCGCTGGCGATGACCACGCACCCGAACAGGGCCGCGACGACAATGACCTCGTCGGACGACACTTCACCGTGCCTTGTCTGACGTGGTGGCCTGGGGGCTCGCTCGTCGCAAGAGCGTCGTCGTTCGGATGGTGATCATGTGATGCGAACAGATTATGCCGGTCACTCGAGGTCGTGCATCGTGGGCTCCTCGCCCGGCTTCCTCTTGAGCCGCTGCTCGTTCCAGGCCTGGAACTTCGGCCCGGCGTGCGCAAGGAACAGGGTGAGGACGACGCTGAGGAAGATCACCGCCGCCAGCCACCAGGCCGACGGTTTGTAGACCAGCACTGCCACTGCGCCGACGAGACCCATGATCGCCATCAGGTAGGCGTTGAGCTTCCCGCCGCCGTATCCGGCGTAGCCGCTGCCGAAGTCGCCACCGCCACCGCCGCCCGCGTCTCCCATGCTGCCGTTGCCCACTGGACCTCCACTTGATGCTCGTTCGTCCGAATGTAGGACGGACGTGCAGGTTCGGCATCCGGTCGAGGGCCCGACACCTCTCAGCCAACCTTCACCCGCGGTGACGTGTGGCTGGCAGCGAGCCCGGGTACCCCTCACGCATGGCTTCCACGACGACGATCAACCCCACCACCGGTGAGGACCTGAAGACCTACGAGATGCACACCGACGAGCAGGTCGGGCAGATCATCGAGGCGACGCACGAGGCGTTCGACTCGTGGCGCAAGGTGCCGCTCGAGGAGCGGGCCGACACGATCCGCGCGATCGGTGAGCTGCTGCGCAAGAACGAGCGCGAGCTCGCCGAGCTGATGACCGCCGAGATGGGCAAGCCCCTCGACCAGGGCGCGCAGGAGGTGCAGCTCTGCGCCGCGATCTGCGACTGGACCGCCGACAACGCCGCCGACGCCCTCGCCGACATCGACCAGCCGATGGAGGGCGGACGGGCGATCATCACCCACGCGCCCGTCGGTGTCATCTACGGCATCCAGCCGTGGAACTTCCCGATCTACCAGGTGATCCGCTACAGCGTTCCGCAGCTCGTCGCGGGCAACACGGTGCTGCTGAAGCACGCCAACTCGGTCTTCGGCACCGCGCTGCGACTCGAGGAGCTCTATCGCGAGGCGGGCCTGCCGGAGAATGCGTTCCGCGCGCTGTTGATCGACCACGACCAGTCCGATGACGTCATCGCGCACCAGAAGGTTCGGGGCGTGACGCTCACGGGCTCCGACGTCGCCGGCAAGCACGTCGCCGTGAAGGCGGCGGAGCACCTCAAGAAGTCGGTCGTCGAGCTGGGCAGCAACGACGCCTACCTCGTCCTGTCCGACGCTGACGTCGACCTCGCGGTCGAGGTGAGCGTGCAGGGCCGCATCGCCAACAACGGCCAGACGTGCGTGGGCGCCAAGCGCTTCGTCGTCGTCGACGCGGTCTACGACCACTTCCGCGACGCCTACGTCGAGGCCATGAAGGCCATCGAGCTGGGCGACCCCATGAAGGACGGCACGGCCCTCGGCCCGATGTCGCGCGAGCAGCTGCGCGACGAGCTCCACGACCAGGTCACCGAGTCGGTCAAGGATGGCGCCACCGTGCTCCTGGGCGGCGAGAAGCCCGACCGCGCCGGCGCCTGGTACCCGGCCACGGTGATCGACAACGTCACGCCCGGTCAGCCCGCTTACGACGACGAGCTCTTCGGTCCGGTCGCAGCGTTGATCCGCGCGAAGGACGACCATGACGCGATGCGCATCGCCAACGACTCGCGCTACGGCCTCGGCGGCGGCATCTTTTCGCGTGACGAGAAGCGCGCCATCGAGCTGGCCCGCACCGAGTTCGACACCGGCATGGTCAACATCAACGGCTTCAGCCTCGCCCAGCCCAACCTGCCGTTCGGCGGCGTGAAGGACTCCGGCTACGGCCGCGAGCACGGCGAGGCCGGCTTCAAGGAGTTCGTGAACGTGAAGACGCTGATGATCGCGGAGGCCTGAGCCGCGGACAGGTGCGATCGGGCCGTCGGACCCTCGGGTCCGACGGCTCGTGGGGGCGCGGCACACTGGGGACGTGACTGAGTACTGCGATCGTTGCGACCTGGCGCTCGACCAATGCATCCATGGTCGCCCCGAGCCGGTCGTGGTGGCGAAGGTCGCGGAGCCCAAGACGGCGCCAGCGCCTCGGAAGGCGAAGACAGCGCAGCCGCGAGTCGAGACTCGGCGGGTCGCAGTACCCCGAACGATGTCCCAGACGGCATACCGCCAAGCGCTCCTCGAGGTCATGCGGGACATGGGCGGCCGCGGTGAGGCGGAGGCGATCCTCGCCGAGGTCGAGCAGCGCTTGGCGCCCCGCCTTCGAGATCGGGACCTTGAAGAGGTGCAGGGCGAAGCGCGATGGCGGCGTGCTGCTCGGTTCGAACGCAAGGACATGGTCGAGGCTGGTCTCCTGGAGCCGGTGATCGAGCGTGGTGTCTGGCAGCTGACAGCCGCAGGTTTCGCGGAGGCGTGAGCCCTCGTAGTTAGGACAGGAGCCTCGCTAGAGCCCCAAGGCGTCGCGGAGTCGCGCAGGATCCATCATTCCGACATCGCCCGGCTCCGGCGCAGGGAAGGTGTCGAGCAGTCGCTCCAGATCGGGCCGACGGGTGGGGTCGTCGGCAGCCTCACGTGGGGTGGCCCCGGAGAGCGCGGGGATGGACTCGTCGAGCCAGGCCTGCTCGTGCTGCAGCACGAACTGCTCCAGCGCTGCCGCGATCTCGGGGTCGCGAGGATCGAGAGCCTCGCGCGGGGCCTGGGTCGCGGCCTCGCCCAGGTCGTCGATCGTCCGCTGCTCTCGGGCGACCACCTCCAGGCCGGTGACCACCTCCAGGAGTGTGGCCAGGGTCCGATTCATCCGTGACTCGCTCGTGGTCTCGACGACCAGCTCGGTGCCGTCGAGGCTGAGGGTCGCCAGGATCCGCCGCGCCGCGTCGCCCGCCTCGAGGTCGTGCCATCGGTTGAGCCCGCCGACACGTTCGTAGTGTGCGTCGAGATGCGCCCGCAACGCTGCGGGGTCATCGCTCTCCAGCTTGGTCTCGCAGAAGAGGAGGGGGTCGCCGTCGGTCGTCTGCAGGGTCGGCGGGGCGTACCGGGCGCTCAGGAAGGCCACGACGTCGTGAGGGTCGGGGTCGCTGTCGAGCAGCTCGATCAGCGCGTCGCGCTGGTGCCGGGCGATGATCTCGATCCCACCGAAGCACTGCACCGTCTCACCGGCGGGCACGAGCCGTGCGCACAGAAGTACGCCGGACTTCAGGGTGCGGCTGGCCGTACGCTCCTGGACGTCGACCCGTTGGCCGGTGCGGATGTCGCGAGCGGTGAACCCGGTGCCGGGGGAGACGCTCTCGACCTCGTGCACCGATCGGTCGACCAGCAGCCACTGCTGAGCCAGCAGTGCTTCGTCGTCGGGCAGCAGCACGCCTCGCTCGTGGAGGAACTCCTCGAAGGCGCCGCCCTCGAACATTGCGACGTCACCCACAAGCGGGTCGTTGACGGCTTGCCAGAGGGCGTCGGCGGCGTGCCAGTCGGAGCTGCAGATCTCGGCCAGGTCGAGCACGAGGGTCCGCCAAGGGCCGTCAGCTAGATGGGCGGCGGCCTTCTGGTAGAGCCACGCGGCGCGCTCGGCCAGCGGCAGCGACTCGCGTCCGCGGTGGCAGAGCTTGTACTTGCGTCCCGACCCGCACCAGCAGGGGTCGTTGCGACCGCGATCGGTTCGCTCGACGGGCCGGAAGTGCTCGAGCATCGCGACGAGGTCGTCGTCCTCGCGCACGCCGGCCCGGCGCAGGAGCGACAGGCCCCGTTCGGCGTTGCCCCGGTCGCTGGCGATCTGGGCCAGGTCCAGGAGCGCGAGCTCGCAGGATGGGTCCAGCGTGAGGGCATCTTCGTAAGCCTGTTCGGCCTCGAGCACGTTGCCGAGTCGTTCCAGGGCGGTACCTCGCAGCCACCGAAGGTTGGGGCGTGCGGAGCGTGGGGCGGTGGCTTCCAGGGTCTCGGCGAACAGTCCGAGGCCGGCGGCCGCCGCCCGGTCGGCGCCGATCGTCTCGATCTTGAGGGTCTCAGCGACCGCCGGAAGGTGGAGCAGATCCAGCATCGCTCGCACCAGCTGTTGCTGATCATCCGGGCTAGGATCGAGGTCGACATCGGGCCCCGGGTCGTCGTCCATCGACCCGGCGAAGAGCTCGTCAAGGACCTCGTCGCTGGCGCCGTCCTGCCGCGCATACTCGAAGACGTCCCGCATCTGCCGGTAGACGTCGGTCAGGACCAGGACGGCGAGGGCCTCGTCCTCGTCCAGATCGTGCGTGTCCCGCAGGTTCGCCAGCCGTGCGTCGGTGCGCCACGACTCGAAGTCGAATCCGGCGGGCGCCACGAGCTCACCCTGCAGCGCCAGACCAACCTCGTCCACCATGTCCGCCAGCGGCGGCTGGAGTTCCGTGAACGCCTCAGGTTCGTCGGCGCACATCTGCCAGATCAGGGAGCTGAGACTCATCGGTGCGCTCGGCATGTGCCAGTCGATCGTGGTCGAGGCCTGGCTGCCGAGAGCGCCGGCCGTGGTGGGTGCTGCCGGACGGGCAGCCAGTTCGAAGCCGTCCTCGCGCACCGTCACCGCGATCAGGTCGTCGGGGCTCAGGTTGAGCCGGCTCAGGGAGTTTGGCTCCAGGAGCCAGATCACATCCGGGAGCTCTGCGGGGTCCAGGCCGCGCTCAGACACCTGCTCCGCGTCAAGCTCGGGGATGAGGTCGGCGAGGGGCGTGCCGTCAACGAGCTGGCGGTGCGTGGGTTCCTCGGTCAGGATGGAGATCGGCTCCAGATCAGGCGAGACGGCCAGGTAGCCGCCGTCGATCTCGGCAGCCGTGACCCGGTGGGTGAAGGAGCGCCCGAGCAGAGATGCCGACAACAGCACGTGGCGGCCGTCGAGCAGAGGCATGAGCATGGAGATGTCCTCGCCGAAGAGAACGTCGTCGACGGCGGCCGTGGGTGTGGCGCCGAGGTCGAGGCCCCGGGACAGGATGCCGTCGACGAGCTGCTCAGTGGTCCACGGAGAGCCATCGCCAAGGAGATCGGCCACTGCGGCAACAGGGCGGGGTAGGTCGAGGGATTTGGCACCTGATCAGGCTAGCGATCGCGGATTTGGAGGTGCGCGGTGGCGGGCTGCGTCAGGTGGGCGGTCCAAGGCGAACTCGGTGGACTGCGAGCGGTTGCTCGCAGTCCGAGACAGTTGCTTCAACACGGCCCGGGCGGGGGCAAAAGTCAGCAGTTCCGCTTCAACGTGTGAATCGGCATGTTTGCGCAGGTCAGAGGCTTGCGGGGTGCCATCGGTCCGCACTCAGTCCGCATCGTGTTGGGACGGGCCGAGCCAGATCCCTCGCGATAGCGCCCCAGAGCGGTCGCGACAATGCGGCGCTGGACCGTCGCGATGGAGCGACACAGTCCACCCAGGTCCCCGGGGGGCCGCCGCCCACCGGCCAGGTCGTCATGTGCGTTGATCGGCCGGAAGCCAGAAGTTGTACTCCTCGCCTGCGACCTGGACTTGTTCGATGATCCGGCGCATGTGCGCGTCAAGGCAGCCCGCCTCTTCCAGGCCGATGCCGCCGTACAGTGCCAGGGCTGTCCGCGGGAGACGGCGTCGGCAGCCGAGCACGCGTTCCATGCAGAAGGAACGAAAGGTCTCGTACGCCTCGAATGCATCAGCAACAGCGTGGCGGTCGACGGACTCACCCGCGTGGATCAGTCGCCCGCGTAGCTCATACAGATCCCGCCAGTAGGTGGCAACGGCGCCATTGCCCTGCAGGCTCCAATTGCCGCCCAGTTCCTCACTCAGCCCAATGAGTGCCTTCTTGAACGGTGCTCGTTCCATTCCGTCAGCCGCGCTCTGAAGGAGTCCTCGGTCGACGCGAGCAAGGCGATGGAGGGCGTATACCTGTCGCTCAGCACTCGATTGGAGCACGACGATGGCTGAATCGGGCTCCCCCTGGTCCGCGAGGCGGTCGGCTCGGAGCTTGAGGCGTCGGACAAGGTCCATCGGGTGTCCATGCGGTTCGGCGGCAAGCATCCGAGGCAGGAGTGGCAGCAGGTGATCATCGCCAGGCGTCTCAGCACCGCGGAACTGCGCTGTCTTGTTGGGAAGTACGAGATCGAGGTTACGGCCGAGGCGTCGCTTGCGTAGGCCGAGCACGACCTCGGGGCCGACGTGCTCGAGCGTGACGGTGTGAATGGATTGGTCCTCGGTCGCGACGGCGTAGACATGAAGGAACCGGTTGAGGGCGCGCAGGCAATACTCGAACAGCTCGGTCGAGACTCCCTGATTGATCGGTCCCCGAGGCACCTCAGTGATTAACTCGGCAATTCGCAGCCGAAGCGGAGGCGTACTAGGGCGTGTCTGGTAAATGGGTGTGGTGATAGGTGATCAGGCTGGCGAGGGTGATGCCGCCGAGGTAGGTCGTGGCGTACTTGTCGTAGCGGGTGGCGATGCCGCGCCACTGCTTGAGCCGGTTGAAGCCGCGCTCGACGGTGTTGCGCTGGCGGTAGAGGTCGGCGTCGAACGCTGGCGGCCTGCCGCCAGCTGATCCCTTCGCTTTGCGCCACGCGATCTGGTCGGATTTCTCCGGGATCGTGTGGCGGATCCGCATCTGCCGCAACCGCGTGCGGGTCGAGTTGTGCGAGTAGGCCTTGTCGGCCAGGACCCGGATCGGGGCCCGGCTGGTCGTTCGGTGGGCTTCGAGGAGCGGCCAGAGCATCGGGTTGTCGCCAGCCTGACCGGCCGTCAGCAGGACCGTGACCGGCGCGCATGCCGTGTCGGACAGGGCGTGGACCTTGGTCGTCAGACCACCCCTGGATCGACCGATCGCGTGGTCAGCTGGCTCGGCGGGCAGATTCTTGTAGTTCGATCCATCCCTTTTTTACCCCTCGAGGCGCGCCAGCAGCGTGCTGATGAACCTTCGCGCTGGTCGAATCGACCGACAGCACCAGCGCATCCAGATCAGCGATGCTGACACCGGATGCGTCCTTGACCGCGACGAACATCTGCTCATAGGTTCCGTCCGCTGACCAGCGGCGATGCCGCTCCCAGACCGACTGCCAGGCCCCGAAGACCTCCGGCAGATCACGCCACGGCGACCCCGTCCGGAACCGCCAGCAGATCCCTTCCAGCGTCAGCCGGTGATCGTTCCACGGCCGTCCACGCCGCCCAGCATCAGCCGGGATCGCCGCCTCGATCACAGCCCAGAGGTCGTCACTGATCACGCCCATACGCACCATGAGACCAGCCTCGGCCACCCCACCGCGAATATTTAGCAGACACGCCCTAGTGGCGGCGCGGGTTCGCAGAGCAGTGACATCGGGTTCGAGTTGGAGGCTAGCTGCGTTCGGACGCCTGCTCGCGGCGACAGCAATCTCGATGCCACTGGTGTTGACGCTCAACGTCGCCGCGGGGGACTGGTGAAATCGGACGGTCACTGGAGCGCGTCCGGCGTCAGCTCCGCCGGCTTGAGGTGGAACGACTAGGACGTGGAACTCTGCGCCGCATCGGCGTCGGTCAGGGCGCGGCGGACGCTGGAGGCGCCGACGTCCAGCACGCGGGCGATGTGGGCGTAGCTGGCGTCGTCGGCGCGCATCTTGCGTGCGGCCGCGATTTTCTCCGGAGTCATGACGGTGGGCCGGCCGCCGACGCGACCTTGGGCCTTGGCGTGCGCGAGGCCGCGCCGGGTGTTCTCGCGGATGGTGGCCACGCGCAGCTGGGCGAGCACGGCCATGATGCCGACGATGGCCTCGCCCATCGGGGTCGAGGTGTCGACGTCCAGGAACGGTTCGGTCAGGCTCTTGATCCGAACTCCACGGCCGCCGAGCGTGCGGATGATCTCGATGGCCATGACCTCGCTGCCGGCGATCCGGTCGAGCGCTCGGATGATGAGGGTGTCGCCCTCGCGCAGGTAGTCCAGGCACGCAGCCCACTGGGCGCGATCATTGATGCGGCTCGACTCGCCGTGGTCGACGAACACGCGTTCACAGCCGGCCGTCTCTAGTTCGGCGACCTGGGCCTGCGGGTTCTGCTCGCGGGTGGAGACCCGGGCGTACCCGACGCAGTTACTCATCGTTCGTACCCCTCTGATTGCCGGGACGGACCTGACCGCCGCGCTGCTCGTTCTTGGGGTGGTCCCACCGGCGGCTGGGTTCCGAACTTGAGATAACCGGCGGCCTCTCGCGACTTCCGAACGGACTTGACCAGGTCGTGGTCGACCGCGAGGTCGTCACCGCTTCGGTCTAAAGGGACGACCACCTGGCGCAGCACGGCGGCGAGCCGATCGTTGTTGCCGGTGTCCTGGCCATGGAATCGAGCCTGTACGAACTCCTCGCGCAGCGGCGAGCCGATCGCGAACTGTGCGGTGTCGAACTCGTAGCCGGCCTGCTCTGCCAGCTGGGAGAAGAACGCGAACTGGGTGCGTGTGTTGCCCTCACGGAAACTGTGGATCACGTTGACCTCACCCCACCGTTCGGCGAGCTCGTCGACGAACTCGTCCGGTCCCAGATCATGCAGGAAGTCCGCGGCCGCGATCTTCGCGTACTCGGCATGCGCGGCCTCGGAGAGCGCGGGCCCGGCCGGGTAATAGGCGTGACCGTCCTTGTTCATGAACTGACCGACGGGCGCGACGCGTTCCTCGCCAGCCCACTCGTAGACGTCCTGGAACACGTGACGGTGGATCGCCTTCATGTGGTCGTAGTCGAACGCACCCTCGATCGGGTCCCGCGACAACTCGGTCAACCGGACGAGCGCCGCACCTTCCTCGAGCACACGCAAGACGTCCGGATCGGTCTCACCGTGCGGCTTCCCCGGCCCGGTGAACTTGTTCCTCAACACAGAAGTACCTGGGATGAAGTAGTCATCCCAGGTACGAAAGGTGTGCCGGCGAGGCATCAGCCCTGAACGTGCCGGCGGATCTGCGCGACCGCCTCGTCCCCCGTGATCTCGCCTCGAGCAACCCGCGCAGCGATGGCGCGAGTCGTGGGATCGGTTACCTGGTGGCCGGCAGCGGCCAAGGCGGCGTCCGCGTGCGCGACGTGCTCCTCCGGCGTCCGGCCGACGCGCTTCGACGCGATCGTGCGAGCCATGGCGCACCCCTCTCGTTGGTCCCACTATTCTACCGCGACCAGCCGAAAACGGCCACACTCAGTTTCGGTCGATTTGGGTTCCGGCGCGGGTTTCTGGCCCATCTGCACTGCCGGTATTCCGGGATCCGAGAACGGTTGACGCGGCCGCGCCGTAAACGACCGTTTGTGGGGACCGAACCGAACCGAGGATCGTCCATCAGGCCGATGACAGTTCCTGGCGGACCTGGGGGAGGACCTCGGTGCCGAGGAGCTCGATGCTGTGCAGGAAGGTGGCGTGGGGCATGCCGCCGACGTCCATCTGCAGGATTTGGCGGTCGTGGCCGAGCAGGCCGTGGAGGTGGAGGATGCGGTCGGCGACCTCGTTGGCGCTGCCGGTGAAGACCATGCCGCCCGGTTGCATCTGGTGCTCGCGGCCCGTGGGTGCCATGCCGGGTCTGCCGATCTCGGCTGCGCCGGTGCGGAACAAGTTCAGCTCGTGCTCGAGGTAGGTGGCCTTGGCGGTGGCGTTGTCGTCGCCCACGAACCCGTGGACGGCGATCGCGATGCGTCCGGCGTCCTCGGGGTGTCCAGCCTGTTGCCAGCCCTCGCGGTAGGCGTGACCGTACTGGGCCCAGTGCTGCGGGGTGCCGCCGAGGACGCCGATGAACATCGGCAGGCCGAGCTCGATGGCGCGCATGACTGAGGAGGGGCTTCCCCCGGTGCCGAGCCAGATCCGCAGCGGGTCCTCGGGACGAGGCACGATCAGCGCGTCCTCCAAGGGCCGTTTGCGGTGCGGGCCGGACCACGTGACGCGGGCGTCGCGATTGGCCGCCAGGAGCAGGTCGAGCTTGGAGGCGTAGAGCATGTCGTAGTCGGCTTCATCGAAGTCGAACAGCGGGAACGTGATCGGTGAGGACCCCCGACCCGCCACCGCCTCGATGCGACCGGGCGCGATCGACGCGGCGGTGGCGAGCTGTTCGAAGACGCGCAGGGGCTCGTCGGTCGAGAGCACGGTGACGGCGGTACCGAGCTTGATGTGCCGAGTCGTGGCGGCCGCGGCGACGACCATCGAGGTCGGTGACGACAGTGGCATGGAGGCGGTGTGGTGCTCCCCGAAGCCGAAGAAGTCCAGACCGACCTGGTCGGCCAGCTGTGCTGCCTCGAGGGCGTCGCGAATGGCCTGGGCGGTGGGTCCGGTGCTGCCGTCGCTGCCTCGCGGCGTGTTGCCGAAGGAATAGACGCCCAGCTCGAGACTCACGCGATGCTCCGCAGGGTCTCGATCAGCGGGGTCGTGGGGCGGCCGATGAGGCGGGCCAGGTCACCGTTCTGGAAGGCCATGGCTCCGGCGCCGAGACCTTGGTCGACGGCTACCACGAACCCGGCCATCTCCGGCGGAAGACCTGCACCCTCAAGCATCTGCTGGTGCTCGTCAGCCGTGAGCGACTGGTAGGTCACGTCGCGGTCCAGCACCTCGGCGAGAGCCGAGGCGAGCTCGTCATAGGTCCATGCGACGTCGCCGGACAGCTCGTAGGTCTGTCCCTCGTGGCCGTCGGTCGCGGCGACCGTGCCGATGGCGGCGGCGAAGTCCGCGCGGGAGGCCGAGGCGATCTTGCCGTCGCCGACGCTCGCGCGCAGCACACCGGTGGCCCGGACCGCAGGCAGGTCGCGCTCGTAGTTCTCGGAGTACCAGCCGTTGCGCAGGATCGTGAACGGCAGACCGCTGTCGCGGATGAAGCCCTCGGCGGTGGCGTGGCCCTCGGCGATGAGCAGTGGACTTTCGGTGGCCTTCAGTCCGCTGGTGTAGATCAGTCGCCCGGCCTTCGCGCGCATTGCAGCGGCGATGACGTCGGCGTGCTGACGGTCGCGGCCCGCGATGTCGTTGCCGGAGATGAGCACGAACGTCTCGCCGGGTTCGAGGGCGGCCTGGACCGTCTCGGGACGGTCGTAGTCGATGACGGTGGTGCGGACGCCTGCGACGGCCAGGTCGGTGATCGAGTCGACAGACCGCGCGCCGGCGACGATGTCGGACGGGGTGACGCCGCGGGCCAGGAGGTCGCGGACGGCGAGGCGGCCGAGGTGGCCGGAGGTGGCGGTGATGACGATGCTCATGGGGAGTTCTCCGGGGTCAGTTGCTGATGGCGGGGGCGGCGCCGACGTACGTGTCGTCGTCGACCTGGGCGGCGGTGAAGGCGGCGATGTCCGCGCGGGTGACCGCGAACCCGAGCTTGTCGGTGCCGAAGAAGCCGACACGCAGGTCGCCCTCTCTGGGTCCGTCCTTGGGGGCGATGAAGCGGACGATGGTCCATCGCAGGTCGGAGGCCACGATGGGGTCGACCATCCCGTGGATCTCGTCGAAGGCCCGACGCATGAAGGTTCGGGGCATGAAGGCGATCAGCCGGGTGGTGGGCGTCGGCTTCTCCCGGGGATCCAGGATCGCCGGGGTGGCGTGTCCGATGTAGCGCGTGACGCCGTGGCGCCTCATCGCGTCGACGATGTGCCGTGTGCCTTCGACCAGCGGCAGGCCGGTGGCCTTGCGGTCCATGCTGGGTCCGAGGGCGCTGACGACGACATCGGCGTCGGCAACCGCTTGGTCGATGGCCTCGGCGTCGGAGATCTGACCGATCACGACGCGGACGCGGTCGCGCCAGGCGTCAGGGATCTTCTCGGGATTGCGGGCGTAAGCGGTGACGGTGTGGCCGCGCTCGAGGAGCTCGGCCACAGTCAGGGAGCCGATGGCACCAGTGGCGCCGAAGACGGTGACGTTCATGAGGGTTTCCTGGTTCTCGTTTTGATTGGGGCGCACTGCGGCGGCCGGTCGGCCGCCGCAGCGCAGGGGCGTCAGGCGATCGAGATGACGAGCTTGCCGAGGGTGCCGGCCGAGAAGTCCGCGAACGCCTGGGTGGTCTGATCGAGGTCGTAGACCTTCTGGACCGTCACGGACGTGGCCTGCTCGGCGTGACCGCCAGCGATGCGCTTGAGGGTTTCGGGGGCGGGGTTGGCGTAGATCGAGACGACCTGGAAGTCCTCGGTCGCGACGTCGTCGGCGCTGCGCAGCATCGTCGAGACGAGGGTGCCGCCGTTCTTGACGACGGGGACGACCGTGTCGGGCGAGCCGGCGAAGTGCAGAACGACGTCGGCGCCGGCCGGGACGATCGCCTGCACCTGGGGCGCCAGGTCCTGGGCGTAGTCGACGGTGTGGGTCGCGCCGAGGTCCTTGACGAGCGAGATCTCTTCGGCCGACGAGGCGGTGGCGATGACGGTCGCGCCGGCGTTCTTGGCCAGCTGGAGTGCCTGCTGGCCCACGCCACCGGTGGCGCCGACGACCAGCACGGTTGCGCCGTCCTTGATCGCGGCAGCGTCGAACGCGTCGAGCGCGGCGGTGCCGGCCAGACCGAGGCCAGCGCCCTCGGCGAACTCGACACCGTCGGGGAGTTTCGCCACACCGACGGCGGTGGGCACGGTGACGTATTCACCGAACGATCCGTCGCCGAGGTAATTCTTGGTGACGACGCCGAAGACCCGGTCACCGACGGCGTAGTCGGTGACGCCCCCACCGAGGGAGTCGACGACGCCCGCGAAGTCCTTGCCGAGCACGACGGGGAAACGGTGCTCCATCATCCCCTGCAGGCGGCTGGCCGCGACCGAGAGGTCGAAGCCGTTGATCGAGGCCGCGTGGACCTTGACGCGGATCTCACCCTCGGCGGGCTCGGGGATCTCCACGTCGGCGATCTGGGGGGCCTGGTCGAAGTCGTTCAGCACGACAACCTTCATGACATTCCTTCTTTCTAAAGGGGTGGGTGACTCAGAAGGCGTGCGGGCCGAAGCGGCCCCACGCGATGACGGCGGCGATGAGCAACAGGACGGCGTTGAACGCGATTGCGCTGGGCTCATGGCGGCGACGATGAGCATCCATCGCCAGCACCATCACGACGGCCAGTCCGGTCGCGGCGATGGGGACGAGGATCGGTGCGATGTCGAGCACGGCCGGGAGGACAAGACCGATCGCTGCTAGCAGCTCCACGACGCCGATCAGTCGCACGGTGCCGGCCGAGTAGTCCTCGACCCACGGCAGCTTCTCGGCCAGTTTGTCCTTCGGCGTCGTCGACTTCATGACGCCCGCCATGGCGAACATCAACGCCAGGACAATTTGCAGGACCCAGAGGAACACGTTCACGAGAACACTCATTTCTCACTCGTCGGCAAGCGGAGCGGACGCTCCACAAAGAGCATAACCGTCAAGTGGAGTGGTTATTCCACATGGGTCGATATGATCTATGCCATGACCTCGTCGACTACTCCGCCAGACGCCGTCCCTTCGGGGTGCGGGAGTCTGCGCGCGGACGCCGAGCGCAATCGCGAACGGATCCTGGCGGCGGCTCGCGAGGCCTTCGCCGAGTCAGGGTTGGCGGCCTCGACCAACGAGATCGCCCGACGCGCCGGTGTCGGCATTGCGACGCTGTTCCGCCGGTTTCCAACCCGCGACGACCTCGTCGCCGCGGTGTTCACCGACAAAATGCGCCAGTACACCGCAGCCACCGACGCCGCGCTGGCCGACCCGGACCCCTGGAACGGGTTCTGCGGCTACATCGAACAGGTATGCCGCATGCAGGCAGACGACCGAGGTTTCGCCGACGTCCTGGCCATGACGTTCCCCACCGCCAAGGCCCTCGAGAACGAACGCAACCGCACCGCCGAAGCCCTTGGCGAGCTCATCGAACGCGCCCAGGCAGCCGGGCGCCTGCGCCCGGACTTCGCCCATCAGGACGTGCCGCTGATTTTGATGGCCAACGCCGGCATCGTGAACGCCACCCGCGACGTCGCCCCCGACGCCTGGCGCCGCCACGTCGGCTATCTCCTCCAAGCCTTCGCCGTCGACGAAGCGCCGCCGCTGCCCGACCCACCCACACGTCAGCAGATGTACCGTGCACTCATGCGCACCGACTGAGACAAGCCGTTGGCAGCACCACTCCCGCCGCGCGGCGAGGAGCAGCGATCCGATACGTGTGAGCGGAGGCATGAAGCGTTCCGGTGGCCGAGGCGGCACGAGAATCCCTCGTCCGACGTCCGAAACCTAGCGCCGAAAGTTTCGGACACCGAAACCTCGAACGATTCTGGTCCGAGTTTCTGGTGCATCCGAGTTCCGACCGCCGAAAAGGACCGAATTCGGCACGCTGCAGTACTTTTCATTCTGGTCAGTCTCCGATGTATAGTCATCGCATGCTGACCATTCCAAGTCGTCTTGACGTGATGAACCGTCTCGGCCGCGCGATGGCGGACCCGACCAGGTCCCGCATCCTGCTGGCCCTGCTGGACGGACCCAGTTACCCCGCCGTGCTGTCTCGCGAGCTCGAGCTGAGCCGCTCGAACGTCTCCAACCACCTGGCCTGTCTTCGCGACTGCGGCATCGTCGTCGCAGAACCGGAAGGCCGACAGACGCGGTACGAGATCTCCGACCTTCGCCTCGGTCGAGCGCTGGTGGCACTCCTCGACGTGACACTCGCAGTCGATGAGAGCGCAGAGTGTGTCGACGAGACATGTTCGATCCCGGCGCCGGAGGTGTCGCGATGAGTACCGCCGTCACCGCCGAGCGTCGTTCGGTGCTGCACCGTCGGGTGCGCCTCATCGTGGGCTTCACGATCACCTACAACGTCATCGAGGCCGTGGTCGCCATCTGGGCCGGGACCCTGGCTTCATCGGCTGCACTGATCGGGTTCGGTTTGGACTCGATCGTCGAAGTCCTTTCCGCGCTGGCCGTGGCTTGGCAGTTCACCCGATCCGATCCGGAGCGGTGGGAGAAGGCAACCGTCCGGGCGATCGGGATCGCGTTCTTCGCGCTGGCCGCCTACGTCATCATCGACTCCGCGCTCTCGCTGACCGGTGCGCAGGACGTTGACCACAGCCCGCTGGGTATCGGGATCGCTACTCTCAGCCTGCTCATCATGCCGCTGTTGGCCTGGATTGAGATCCGCACCGGTCGCGAGCTCGGTTCCAAGAGCGTCATCGCCGATGCCAAGCAGCTGCTCTTGTGCATCTACCTCTCCGGCACCGTCCTCATCGGCCTGTTGCTCAACAGCCTTTTCGGTTGGGCCTGGGCCGATTCGGTCGCCGCTCTGGTCGTCGCCGGCCTGGCTATCCGCGAGGGGATCGAGGCCTGGAGCGGGGACGTCGAGTCACCGTTCGAAGTGCTGCAGGAGATGGTCGAAGACGCCGAGCAGGAAAGCTAGGCCAGTCCAGATGTTCCGGCACCTGGGTTGACCCCGGAATAGCCCGCGTGGGGAGAGGGCCGGAGCCCGGGTTTCGGATCGACCCGTCACCGACTGCTCTGGAGCTCGTGCTGCTCTTCCGGCGTGGTGATGGAGTCCGGCACCGCCCGCACAGACCCGCTGATCCGTTTGCGTCGGTCCTGGCGTTCGGCGTGCGCGAACCAGACGAAGCCGGTCAGGGCGAGCGCCCCGAAGAACCACCACTGCAATCCGTAGGCCAAGTGGGTGCCTGGCCCGAGCTCGGGACGGGGCTCCGGATCGAGCAACCCTGGGCCGGTGCTCTGGTCCTGCAGGTTGAGGTAGCCGTCACGGAGGTCGTACGGGACGTGATCAGCGAGTCCGTCGCTGGAGATGGCGCGGACCTGCGCGTCGCTCACGCGAATCGCCTCTCCTGTCGCGCCGCTGTTGGGACGCAGCCACCCGGTGACCTCAACTGTCGTCGTCGCCGGATCAGGGAGGTCTGACGGAGCTGTCGCGGATCGTGGCGTCTCGACGAAACCGCGGTTGACGAGCAGCGCGGTGCCGTCGTCCAGCACCAGGGGCGTGAGCACGTCCACGCCGGGTCGCCCGTCGCGGCTGACGTATTTGACGGTCACCTGTCGGTCCAGGTCGTAACGGCCGGTCGCCGTCGCGACTGTCCACTCTTGGTCGGGGTCGAGACGCTGACCGGCGGGGGCCACGGAGTCCAACTCCACGGGATCGATCGCGAGGTGCTCGGTGACCAGAGCATTGCGGTTCTCACGCTCTGTGAGCTTGTCGAACTGCCAGGCTCCGAGCTGCACGCACACCCCGGCCAAAGCGACCACGAAGATGCCGAATCCGATCCACCGGCGACTCACGAGGAATCTCAGTTCGCCGAGCCCTCGGCGGAAGCGACTCATCCGGCGGCGACGGCTCGCTCGAGTGCGTCCTCGAAGTCGCCCAGAGTGCGGGGCTGGATCACCTTGCCGTCTAGGAACAGGCTCGGTGTGCCGCTGAGGCCGAGGGTCTGGGCGTCCTGGAAGTCGGCCTCGACGCGAGCGGCGACGTCCTCGCTGACGACGTCGCGGTCGTACTGAGCCATGTCGAGGTTGAGCTGTTCGGCGTAGCTGCGAAAAAGGGCGGACTGGTCGTCTTGGCTCTCACCCCAAGTGGTCTGGGACTCGAAAAGCATGCGGTACATCGGCTCGAAGCTGTCCTGTCGTGCGGCGGCTTCGGCGGCGTGGGCGGCGTTGCGGGAGTTGAGGTGTCCGGGCAGAGGGAGGTAGCGAACGACGAACTCGACCTGGCCCTCGAAGTCTTGGCGCAGCTGCTCGATCGCCGGGTAGAGGGCGCCGCAGGCTTCGCACTCGAAGTCCAGGAACTCCACGAGGACGGGGGAGCCGTCGGGCGCTTCCTGCAGGACGTGACTGTCAGGTCGCACGATTCGCGGATCCTCGCTGCCGGTCGACTCCTGCACCTCGGGCTGGTCGCGGACTTCTAGAGCTACGAAGATGCCGAGCACGGCAAGGCTGAGCGTGACCAGGCTGGCGGTAATGACGGTGCGGCGGGTGCGGTTGTTGTTCTTCATGGGTCTCCGTCGATGGTCGGGGCGGGGAGGATTCAGACTCGGCGGCTGCGGAAGCGGCGGATCGCGGCCACAGCGAGGGTCACTGCGAGCGCTCCGACTGCGAGTCCATGCCACCCATGTCACCGCTGCCGGTGTCGGGGACGTCCTCAACGCCTCAGCCACGAGCTCATCTTCTCGGTCTCGGGCTCTTGGACGGCACTGATGTCCGCGGCGAGGTCCTTCACCCCTTGGCTCTCGGCGTCGGGCCGGAAACTACCGATTCGCTCGGTGTGGTGAGGGATTCGCCCTCGCTTCCGATCTCAGGATACCCGTCCAGTACCGAGTAGCACGGGCCCAATGTGGACCGTAGGTGGTACCGGGTCGAATCACTCAGGCGAGCTCGGAGACAAGATCAATGATGTGACGCAGCAGCGGGACCGCGATCGACTGCTCCTCGGCGGTGAGGGATGTCCAGGCCACCGCCAACCGGTCGGCAACCAGGCCGCGCTTGGCGGCCAGGAGTTGCTCCCCGCGCTCGGTGAGCGTGAGTACGCGTCGGCGTCGATCGTCCACGGCTGGGATACGGCACAGCAGGCCGGCCGCTTCCAGCCCGGCGGCCTGTTGGGTCACCGTGGGTTGGCTCAGCAGCGTGTATGCCGAGATGGCGGCGATGCCCTCGCGACCACAAGCCTGCACGGCGTCCAGCAGTACCAGCTGTGGCACGGTGACGTCCTCGAAAAGCGGCTGCAGTCGGCCCCTGGTCCGCCGAGCGACTGCGAGCAGGGCCAGCACCGCATCGGCGAACTGTTCCCCGTCAGTCGTCGTCTGGTTCCGTGTACGGTCAACGCCGACCGCTTCGCCATCAGCACCCATACGCGCTCCCCTAGGTCGATGCCGCCGACTGACAGGACCGGCCGTCCAAGGCGGATCAGCAGTCGCGTGTGCCGTCACGCTACCGGCCGCCGCCGGCGGCTACCGCTCAGCAAGGCGTCAGGCGACTGTCTGCGTGCTCACTGGGCAATGTTGCTCATTGGGCAGGCCCGGTCATACTGAGGGCATGGATCGTGGGTTGCGGGACCTCAAGCGGGAGGCGACGGCGCAGGCGCTGGCCGAGGCGGCCTTCGAGCTGACCCGTGAGCGCGGGTTGTTCGGGTTTGTCACTGCGGACGTCGTGGAGCGGGCGGGCTACTCCCGGCGCACCTTCGCGAACCACTTCTCCTGCAAGGAGGAGGCAGTCGCCGCGGTCGCGTTCGGGGGTGTCGACGACGCCAGCGCGATCCTCGCCGACCTGCCGGAAGACCTGCCACTGCTCGATGCCCTGTTGTCCGTGATGAGGGATCAGTTCACCGCGGACACCTTGGTGAGGATGCGCGAGCTGATGGCCATGGCACGGCAGTACCCGACGCTCGAGCCGTACGTCCTCAGCGTTCAGCAGCGCATGCGCCACACCGCCCAGGAGCTCTTGGGATCCGCAGCCGGGGACCGCTATCCCGCCATCTACGTGCCGCTGCTGTTCGGCGCCGTCTATGGCGCCGTGATGGCCGCCTTGGAGGGAACTCTCGACGTGCACCTGGACGGCGAGAACGACGCCACCCCCGCATCGATGGACTACGCCTCGTTCCTCGATCTCACCTTCGACTACCTGCGCCACGGCCTCTAGCCACCGCCGCCCCGCCCCCTCAAGGAGACCCAGAACCCATGTCCACATTCTTGTACCGACTCGGACGAACCGCATTCGGCCGGCCGTGGCTGTTCATTGCCGGTTGGGTGGCGGTCCTCGCCGCGGTCGTCGGTGCCGTGGCCATCAACGGGGTGAACGTCAGCTCCGAGATGAAGATCGAGGGCACCGAGGCTCAGACCGTGCTCGACCGCGTGGCCGATGAGCTTCCCGCGGCGTCGGGAGGCCAGGCCAGCGTCGTCTTCACTGTGCCAGGCGGTGAGCGCCTCGACACTCCGGAGCGTCTTGCGGTGATCAGCGGCACCGTCAGCGACGTCTATGCCCTTGAGAAGGTCGTCAATCCCCTGGACGCCGCTCTGGGTGCCGGGGAGCAGGGCGGACCGGGCACTCCTCAGGAAGGTGCTCCGGCCGATCCCTCAGCCGGGACGGAGCAGGGGCAGGCGCCTCCCTACCAGCCGCTGGTGGTGGACGGGGCCGCGGTGCCCGGCGTGCTGGTGTCCTCGGACGGGCAGGTCGCACTGTTCCAGTTCCAGTTCACAGTCGCCTCGACCTCATTGACCGATGACGACGTCACCTCGGTGGTCGAGGTGGTGGAGCGTGCCGAGCAGGGAACCGGGATCACCGTGCTCCCGAGCGACTCGCTCAAGGCCATCGAAATCCCGGTCGGTATTGGTGAGGTGATCGGTCTCGCCGTCGCCGCTCTCGTGCTGGTGCTCACCCTGGGTTCGCTGATCGCGGCCGGTCTGCCCCTGATCACCGCCCTGGTCGGCGTCGGCATCGGCGTGGGTGGCGCGTACGCGCTCTCCACGGCCGTCGAGATGAACTCCGCCACCCCCGTCCTCGGTCTCATGGTCGGCCTCGCCGTCGGCATCGACTATGCGCTGTTCGTCGTCAACCGGCAGCGACGGTTGATTCTCGATCGGGGACTCAGCGCGCAGGAGGCAGCGGGCAGAGCGGTCGGCACCGCGGGCAGTGCTGTGTTCTTCGCCGGCCTGACCGTCCTTATCGCGCTGACCGCTTTGACCGTGATCGGCATCGCCATGCTGTCCACGATGGCACTGGTCGCGGCGTCCACGGTCGCCTTGGCCGTGCTCATCGCACTGACCCTGCTGCCCGCCCTGCTGGGGCTGGTCGGGGAGCGGATCTGCTCCGACAAGGCCCGATCCCGGCGCCGCGCCAAGGTGGAGGCGGAGTCCCACAGCGTCGCCGACCACTGGGTCAAGGGCGTGATCAGGTTACGGTGGCCCGTCATCGCAGGAGTGGTCGCGATCCTGGGCGTGATGGCGATCCCCGCTGCCAGCATGAACCTGGGCATCCCCACCGGCGAGACCGCGAACCAGGACACCGCCGCCCGGCAGAGCCACGAGGCCGTCTCCCAAGGCTTCGGTGAGGGATTCAACGGCCCCCTCCTGGTCACCGCAGAGCCCACCGGCACCGCAGACCGCGTCACACCCGAGCTGACCGACAAGCTCCTCGCCGAGTTCCAGGACCGAGACGACATCGTGCTGGCCGCGCCGGTCGGCGTCAACGAGGCCGGCGACCTCGCCGTGTTCAGCATCATCCCCACCTCCGGCCCCAGCGACGAGGCGACCAGCGACCTCGTGAAGTCGCTGCGCGAGCCCGACAACGACATCGCCCAGGACAACCAGGTGCAGTTAGGCGTCACCGGGTTCACCGCCATCGGCATCGACATGTCCGACAAGCTCGCCGACGTCCTACCGCTCTACCTCGGCATCATCATCGTGCTGTCCGTCCTGATCCTGACGCTGGTCTTCCGCTCGATCGTCGTCCCACTCAAGGCCACCGCCGGCTTCCTGCTCAGCATCCTGGCCACCTTCGGCGCCACCACCGCCGTCTTCCAGTGGGGCTGGCTCAGCAGCCTCTTCGGGTTCGACACCGGCGGCCCGCTGATGAGCTTCATGCCGATCATCGTGACCGGCATCCTCTACGGCCTCGCCATGGACTACGAGGTCTTCCTGGTCTCCTCCATGCGCGAGGCACACATCCACGGCCAGCCAGCCCGCCAGAGCGTCGTGCATGGGTTCGACCAGGCCAGCCGCGTCGTCGTGGCAGCCGCGATCATCATGGTCGCGGTCTTCTCCGGCTTCATCTTCAGCCACGACATCATGATCAAGCAGATCGGCTTCGCCCTCGCCGCCGGCATCCTCATCGACGCCTTCATCGTCCGGCTGACCCTCGTCCCCGCGCTGATGGCCTTCTTCGACGAGCGAGCATGGTGGCTACCCCGCTGGCTCGACCGCCTACTGCCCGACCTCGACATCGAGGGCGACAAGCTCCTGACCATGCTCAACCAGCAGGCCGAGGCCACCGACCGACAAAGCATCGAGGTCAGCAACTGAGGGACCGAAGCGTCGAGAGACGAACGCCGGGGCACGTCCTGGAGGCCTCACCACACCGATCCGGACCGCAGCCAGGGCCCGAACGCAATCGACCACCAATCCCTGACGGCGCCTCGATCACCGAGGATCGCTCATCCAGGATGTCGGCGGTACTCGGCCCAGCGCTCGAGCATGCCCTCCGTCTCGCCGCGCAGGAACGCGATGAACTCTGTCGCCTCGGCCAATCGGTGGCCGCCGCCGTTCGCGCCGAGCTCGACGGCGGCGGACTCCACCACGGACTCCCACTGCTTGAGAACCGGGATCCAGGCGGCCACGATCATGCCGCACACGTCGCCCTCACAGACCCGGTAGAACTCGGCCCTCCTCCCGGGTTCGCGCTCCTTGACCACCATCCGTGTCGCGGTGAGATGCCGCACGGCCCCCGAGATTGCGGCCGGACTGACCCGGACCCCGTCCGCGAGCGCGGCGGCGGAGTAGCGGTCAGCGTCGTCGGCGAGCATGTAGGCCAACACCCTGGCGGACATCCGTGGGATCCCGGCTTCGTTCAGGATCAGGGCAATACGCTCGACCACGCGAAGCAGCCCCTCGCTCTCGTCCTGCCAGCGGCTCGGCAGCATCTGCTCAGCATCGCTCATCGAGCCAGGCCCATCCGGGTATGCCCGTTGGGATAGCAGCCCTCAGAGATCCCCCTGCGAACGCAGATCCTGGAGGCGTCCGGGCTGTGGGGGTCTGTTTCAAGGTCGGTGCCAGCCCCGGCGCCTCCAGGTCCGAGACCGGCCGGAAGGGGCGGGCCCGTCGTTGAGGTGCGCTGGATCGCGTTCGCGGAGGTACTCCTCAAGGTCGCCCAGCCCGCGGGCGATGTCTCGACGCAGCCTGCGTTCGGCGAAGAACCGTAGGCGGGGCGCAGGATGGTCGCGAACCCACTCGGTGTACATGAACTGCCCCATGCACCAGCATGCACCGAACGCGACGCTGCCAGCCACCAGCGTCCACCACACGACTGCCAAGACATCCCACAGGGCGTTCCCCAGCTGTTGCCATGCCGGCCCGTACGGATTCCCGTATCTCACCTCACCCACCTCCAGCCGTGGCGGCCGAACCCGGGGGATCGCGATCACCCGTAGGTAGCGGTCGGCGCCAGCCTACGCCGAAATACATAGGAGGAAAAGGGTAGAAGTAGAGGGTCCAGCCGCCCACGGCGCCACGCCTGTCCCTGCAGTGGGCGTGCAGTGGGCTACCGATGGCGTTCATCGCCCGGCGTTGCCGCGTCTGGCTGAGCGAGTTCGGCAGACCACCAAGAATCGGCGCACTCAGCATTGTCGCCTCCGCTTTGAGTCGTCGTTGCCCGGATGTCGTGTTGACCACGTATGCAGCCTCGTTGCCCTTCGAGCACCATCGTCCGACACTGTCAGGATGGCGGCACCGGCCTCGACGAGGTGACGCGGTCGCTGACCAGTGACGGACAGGCTGAATTTCATGAGGACTGCCACGCCCCGGCGTGTCGCGTCCGCTCTCCTGGGTGACGTCCCGGCTGGTGGTGTAGTTCCCGGTGTTGGCCTCGATGAGGTGAGCCATCGTGCGATGGTCAGTGAGTACCGACCAAGGAACTCACAGAAAGACACAACGCACGATGGCTCTTGACCAGTCTGCCCTCCTCGAGCTGCTCGGGGAACTCAAGGACACCGATGTCACCGATCGGATCCGGATCGCGACGCAGAAGCTCTACCAGGAATTGATTGATGCCGAGGCCGCGGCGGCGATCGGCGCGGCCCCGTTTGAGCGGACTCCCGAGCGGGTGACGCAACGTAATGGCAGCCGGCCGAAGACGGTCACGACGACGGCCGGTCAGTTGGATCTGCGGATCCCGAAGCTGCGTGCCGGTTCGTTCTTTCCCTCGCTGCTCGAACGACGCCGTCGGGTCGACCAAGCGCTCTTCGCGGTGGTGATGGAGGCCTACGTTCACGGCGTCAGCACCCGCAAGGTCGACGACCTCGTCCGGGCGCTCGGTGCTGACACGGGTATCTCGAAGTCCGAGGTCTCACGGATCTGCGTCAATCTCGACGAGGACGTCGCCGCGTTCCGAGAGCGCCCGCTCGATCAGATGGCCTATCCGTATGTGTTCGTCGATGCGACCTACTGCAAAGCCAGAGTCGGCCGGCGGGTCGTGTCCCAGGCGATCGTGGTCGCGGTCGGCGTCGCCGCTGACGGCCGCCGTGAGGTCCTGGGATTCGACGTCGGAGACACCGAGTCCGAACCGTTCTGGACCGACTTCTTCCGCTCCCTGAAGGCCCGCGGCCTGTCCGGGGTCCAGCTGGTCGTCTCCGACGCCCACACCGGCCTGATGGCCGCGATCAGCACCTGCTTCGCCGGCGCTGCCTGGCAACGTTGCCGGGTCCACTTCATGCGCAACGTCCTCGCGCGAGTGCCCAAGGTCGCCGGCCCGATGGTCGCCGCGATCATCCGCACGATCTTCGTCCCACGCGGCAAGCGAGAGCTGGTCCGGGCCCAGTTCGACGAGGTCGTCACCATGCTCACCCGCTCCCATCCGGCGGTCGCGGACATGCTCGACGACGCCCGCGAAGACCTCCTCGCGTTCGCGGAGTTCCCACCAGGGCACTGGCAGCAGATCTGGTCGACCAACCCGCTGGAACGGTTGAACAAGGAGATCAAGCGCCGCACGAACGTCGTCGGCGTCTTCCCCAACCCCGCGGCCCTGCTGCGGCTCGCTGGACACGTCCTGATCGAGCAACACGACGAATGGGACAGCGCCGACCGCCGCTACTTCAGCGAGAACTCCATGAAGCTCCTGACCGCCGCATCCATCGAGCTCGAGGAGGTGGGCATCGCCGCGATCGACGCGGCCTAGACTCGCAACCACTGACCCGCACGGTGTCGAGAAACTCCACCACACAGCGGGACGTCACCCTCTCCTGAGCCGCCAGCCCTTCGTCGACGGCCTTTGGACGGAAAACTAGGGCGTGTCTGCTAAATATTCGCGGTGGGGTGGCCGAGGCTGGTCTCATGGTGCGTATGGGCGTGATCAGTGACGACCTCTGGGCTGTGATCGAGGCGGCGATCCCGGCTGATGCTGGGCGGCGTGGACGGCCGTGGAACGATCACCGGCTGACGCTGGAAGGGATCTGCTGGCGGTTCCGGACGGGGTCGCCGTGGCGTGATCTGCCGGAGGTCTTCGGGGCCTGGCAGTCGGTCTGGGAGCGGCATCGCCGCTGGTCAGCGGACGGAACCTATGAGCAGATGTTCGTCGCGGTCAAGGACGCATCCGGTGTCAGCATCGCTGATCTGGATGCGCTGGTGCTGTCGGTCGATTCGACCAGCGCGAAGGTTCATCAGCACGCTGCTGGCGCGCCTCGAGGGGTAAAAAAGGGATGGATCGAACTACAAGAATCTGCCCGCCGAGCCAGCTGACCACGCGATCGGTCGATCCAGGGGTGGTCTGACGACCAAGGTCCACGCCCTGTCCGACACGGCATGCGCGCCGGTCACGGTCCTGCTGACGGCCGGTCAGGCTGGCGACAACCCGATGCTCTGGCCGCTCCTCGAAGCCCACCGAACGACCAGCCGGGCCCCGATCCGGGTCCTGGCCGACAAGGCCTACTCGCACAACTCGACCCGCACGCGGTTGCGGCAGATGCGGATCCGCCACACGATCCCGGAGAAATCCGACCAGATCGCGTGGCGCAAAGCGAAGGGATCAGCTGGCGGCAGGCCGCCAGCGTTCGACGCCGACCTCTACCGCCAGCGCAACACCGTCGAGCGCGGCTTCAACCGGCTCAAGCAGTGGCGCGGCATCGCCACCCGCTACGACAAGTACGCCACGACCTACCTCGGCGGCATCACCCTCGCCAGCCTGATCACCTATCACCACACCCATTTACCAGACACGCCCTAGAACGCCGAACTTGTTAACGGCGGGTGACAGACTGAAGGGAAGCGTCACGTAGGTCGCACAGAATCGGGCGCGGCTTCGTAGTGCGATCACGGCGTCAGAGTAAGGCGCCGGGAGCTGAAATCCCATGCGAGCTAGATCCATGCGCGTCGACGTTCTTGTCCGCCTTCGAAAATGGGTTGTAGGTCGCGGTCACGAGGTCCAGAGGGGGTCGATGCGAGGGGCCATTCGCTGACATCCGTGGTGCTCCTACGCAATCGCGCCGGAACAAAGCCGAGCTGCAACATGACGCTACCGCCGCGAGCGGACGGGCCGCCCGGAGGCGGCAACCTGGTACGAGGCATCGGACTGTCGAGAAGGCGCTCAACCAGGGTCAGATGTATGAGGCCACTCAAGACCGGGTTCGAGACGGCGGATCGGTGCGAGCCGCGGCGATCGCGCGAGAAGCACCTGCCGAGAACCCGGCACCGAACCTGATGTCCCGTTCCGAACGCGCAATCCGCGGTCAACGGGAGATACTCCGTTACATGGCGTCGAGAGGATTGCGCGGTGGAGTGCCCACCCGAGATGTGGATCTGAAGGAGCTAATGCTCGAGGTCGCCGAGCACTTGGACTGTGGACGACTGTCGGCCTACCTCTTCGGATCTAGGAAAGACCAGACGGGAAGTGTTCGCTCAGATATCGACATTCTGCTCGTTTCTGACCGGAGGATCACCCAGGATCAGGCGGAATGGATCTGGCAGCTGGAGCCGTACCTAGACATATTTGTGGCCCGAAATGGCGTTGCTCAGAGCCTAGTTAATGAGTCGGAGTTGACCGCAGTCGATAACAACGAGCTTGTAGCGGTCTTGGGAGCGGTGCCGCTCCTTGTGAATGGCGATTGGCAGCCCGGCGCTGACTCCTTCGCTCAACAGCGCCTGCTCGCTCACCGCAGTCCCGCTGCGACCACCGCCCCGCGGTATGAGCTTTACGACGCCGTGCCAGCGGAGCGAGCAGATGTGCTGGTCGTCACCGCCCTCGCCGAAGAGATCGAGGCGGTTCTTCATGAACTTGATTGCGGCAGTGGGTCAGGTCCATCCCTGCGGGTCACCGTCAAGGACCGAGATGGCGAGGAGTGGCTCGTTCGGATCGTGAATATGGATGAGATGGGGTCCGTTGGATCAGCACTCAAGACTCGCGATGCCATCCTCCGCACGAAAGCGTTTCACGTCGTCCTCGTTGGCATCTGCGCGGGCGTCCCCGGGGAGGTTGAGCTGGAAGACGTTGTCATCCCCAAGACCGTCATCTACTACGAGTCAGCCAAGATCGCCGCAACAGGAGAACAACGTGGCGACCATTCACGCGAGTGCGACTCCGAGATAGTTCGACGTGCTGCGATCCACGCCGGTGGGTTGTCCTGCGATGGGATCACGCTCAGGGCCGACAATCGGGTCATGGCGTGCGGCGAGAAGGTTGTCGCCAACGAACAGTTCCGGATTGAACTGCAAGAGCGGCATCGAAAGCTAGCGGCGATAGACATGGAGTCGTATGGAGTTGTGCGAGCGGCGGAGTCTGCCGGGCGACGCGCCACAGTCATCAAGGGTGTCTGCGACATGGCCGATGAAGAGAAGGGGGACAAGCACCATCAACAAGCTGCCGTCGCAGCAGCCCGAGTGTTTTCCCACCTGCTCCGTCACGGAGTTTTAGGGACACAAGACCGTAGTCAGTGCTTTAGCGGCGCACGAGCTATAGCTACGCGTGGCCACGAGAGTTGCTTCCGGGGCGGCAACCGTGGCGGAAGAGCGCGTGCGCACGATGCCGAAACCGACCCGGGTCGTGCGACCGCGCGGTGTTAACGCGGACGGTGAACTTTTCAATCCCGCTGGCAAAATTTCTGACTCTGGTCGGGCGACGGCATTTTCGTGGTCCACGCGCTTGGCGACATCACCTGGGGTGACGCTCTGTCGTAACCCGTCAGCGCAAGCGGCGGAATGACGTATAGAGCGTCACCCCTCTATCTGATTCGCGGGGGAGACCATCCCCGTGCTGGGCAGGCCAAGGCGGCTTCGGGCGGGTCTCTCGGCCTCTGCGTCACCGGTGATTGACCCGCAAGCGTGGCCACTCACGCCTGCCACTCAGGACTGCGAGCTCCAAGGCAGCTGTCCATGCAACGGTGCACGGACAAATGTCGTTTTGGATCACTATTCTCGGAGCCATGACTTACGTGCCCTTCGACGCATCAGAGCACGAGGCCGTTGAGTGGAGGGTGCTCCGTCCTGGCGTCCCGTCGACGATGCGCCCTGCGCTGGTCACGTGGCTGTGGCGGAGCATCCAAGACAGGGGCTACATCTACCCTCAGCAACTGCACACATGGTCGAACGCTCTGGACATTCACTTCGGCTTGAATCCCGAGTACACCAACGTGCTGAACGAATCAGAGACGCGCAAGTTCCTCATGAAGCTGTCCGATCAGCACCTCTTACGCGTGGTCGACTACCGGCTTTTCGAGAGCCAGTACGGGGTCGACGACACAGGACTGTCGGCTGTTCTCGCAAACGGTCGATCTAAGTTCCGTGTCGTTAGACGTGACAATTCTTGGCGGTTGGCTGCTCGCGTCCCAGAAGGCGTGCAGGCGGCAGCGGAGTCGCTCATCGCTTCTGGAAGGCCTGCCGGGGAGCTGCTGGCGAGAGCCTGGAATCACGTCTACGAGTTGGAGCCGAACGATAGCGCTGCGTACGCATATGCAGTGCGAGCCGTTGAAACGGCCACATTCTCTGCCTTGGACATCAGCGATGCTGCGGCGACTTTGGGGAACTCCATCCGGGCGATCGAGAAGGCCGAAGCCCGCTGGCGTCTGCCATTCCTTCGCGAGCACTCCCAGTACCCCTCGAAAGAGTTGCTGTTGGGCACCCTCAAATCGCTATATAGGGGCCATAGGGACCGACACGGAAGCGAGGCCTACAGCGACGTCACCCACGAAGAGGCCGAAGGCGCAGTGCTACTGGCCGTGACTTTAGTGGGCTGGTTCGACCGGGGCCTTGTAGTAGAGCGCGATCCCGAAACGTTTGTCTAGGACTATGAGCGTCGGATGGGCGCGCGCTTCGCGGTGCACTGCGGAGGAGTGGACCGGTGCCATACGGACGAGTGGCGGCCCTGCTGGAACCGAAAGTAGGTCATGGGCCAAGCGCTCCGTGACCAGTTGTGTCTGTTCTGTGGGCCATGATCGGCGGTGTTCCATTTCGCGAAGATGAGGAAAGCCTGCGAGTGACTGAAGAGGACGAAGAGTTTCGGAGGGTCCGGTTCTTCGGCCCGAACGACTTAGCTACAGGCTGGTTCGTTCAGCGGGCGGTTGATCTCGCTGAACAGTTTGACCCCGAGAACGCACCGACGAGCACCGTCGACATCCTCGAGTTGCACAACGTTCAGCAGTACCTCGAACACGGCTACTTGCCGCTGGCCTACAACGAGGAGCAGCAAGCCCTGGCAAAGGCACGCATCCCGCAGATTCGAGGCGCGGTCGCGCGGTTCTTTTCGGACGTCGACGATTCGAATGTGGCGGCCGTGGTCGACGGCGCGGCCCGCGGGAGGTATGACTACCACGGCGACCTTCTCGAGCTTCTTGGTCGCAGCAGGGCGTACGAGCGCTGTACCGCCGCAACCATCCTGCCGGCCCTCTCGGCGGCGGGGGTGCATCTTGATGTCATCCTCCGGTGCAAGAAATTGGTTCAGGCGTACGACGCCGAGGTGCGCACCACGTTGCTGTCCTCACCTCAGGGTGCTGAACATTTGATGCGCAAGTATCTCCAGGAGGACGTGCCTAACGGCATCAACCTTCCGCGGAGTCTCACCGCCAACGACTGCCGAGCGCTCTTAGAGCAATACATCGACGGAGAGAGCGCCAATCCGAACTATGTCGGACTGATCGCGTCCGCCAAGGAGACGCCAGCGGCGGGGATCGACGCGCGCCTGAAGTTGCGCGCGAAGCGTCGTAGCAAGGAACTGAATGAAAAGTTCTTCGAAGGCAACGGCGGGATCAGGACTGGTTGCGAGGTGGGTATCGCCGATCAGGTTGAGCCGGCGACTGAAGAGCTTGATGAGTCGGACGGCTTGGTGTGCCGCTACAAGTACAGCCTTCGCTGGCTCGAGGAGACGTGCGATAACGCCAGCATCTTGAACAATTTCATTCATCTTTTCGGGTTCATCGACCGGAGCGGGTTTCTGGTCCTGCCGTCGTACCCCGCGAGACTCGGAGTGATGGAGCGTTTCATGGGGACGCCCGGACGGACGGAGTACCGGATCGGTGCCGTGTTCCGCATGACCGACATGAGTTCGCTACTCCAGACGCGCCTGTACCACCACTTCTTGGAGACCAAGGACATGGATCTGGAGCAGGTGGTTTCATGGTTCTTCGGGACATACCTCGTCGAAGAGTTCCAGGCCGAGAACTTCTCATTCACGCCATCTGGTGCCGGTACTTCTTACCTTCAGAAGGTGCGGCACCTCTTCGCGGAGATGGAGAGCGTCGCGAGCCAGTTCAGCCTCTTCGCGAAGGACGGTGAACTCGACCGCGACCTGCTCGCAATGGGTTCAGAACAGGTTCGATACAAGGCGATACCAAGCCTTCTCGGTGGCAAGTACCTTTACTCGACAGATTCCGACGAGATCGCGAGCGTCTTGAATCTGCTGTTCTCAGACCAGGCGTCCTTGAACTACATCAGTGAAGAGTTGCGAGACGACAACGGAGCAATGCTGCTGCTGAAAAACGAGGTCAGGTACGACGACTTCCACGACTACCAAAAGCCTGCCATTGACCATCTGATCGAGCTCGGGATAGTTGAGAACGATGGAACCAAGGTTCGACTCATCAACATCGAGCAGTTTCAAATCCTGTCTTCCCTCTTCCACACGCAGTGCGCAAACTACTTCCACCTCTCGGCCCGCGGCCGAGCCGTCGCCGACGCGATGGTCGCTAAGGGTTGGGTGCAACGAAGGTCGTCGCTGCTGTCGGAGGCCGAAGGAATGTACTTCAATTACTTCCTCAACGCGGTGGACTTCAGCAACGGGCCCGAACTGCGAAACAAGTACCTGCACGGGTCCCAGGTCAACGCTGATGGAGAAGACGCGCACTTTCACGCCTACATGACCGCGCTGCGGCTGACCGTAGCGCTGGTGATCAAGATAAACGACGACTTCTGTCTTGCTGCCGCTGAGGAATCCACATCACCGAGCGCACTGAGCTAGAAGTTATCCGCTCGGGAACCCGGAGCCGATCCGCCTCGGACTAATCGCCACACGTCATGTTGGACGGGATGTTGCGGGTTTCGTGCAGCCGGTGCTGGCCGAGATCACGTTGGCAGAGTCGCAGGGGACCCGAGTGAAGAATCCATGACCGATTGAGCAGCGAACCTCGTTCGGTCCTCCGCTGTCGGCCAGAGGTGTGCGTATGTGTTGAGCGTCGTGGTTGCCTTGGCGTGGCCGAGCGAGCGCTGAACGGTGACCACGTCGCACCCGGCCGCGATGAGCCCCGAGGCGTAGAAGTGGCGGAGGTCGTGGAGCTTGATCCCGCTCAGCCCCGCGGCCTTCAGCGTCTTGCGCCACCAGTAGCCGACCGTGTTCTGATGGGGCGGCTCGCCGTTCTCGCCGAAGAGCCAGCGTTCGTCGCCGACGGTGCCTACGTCGGCGACGTGGCGCGTCAGCAAGTCGACCATGCCCGGCGCGAGGTGCACGACTCGTTCTGACCCGTACTTTGGCGGACGGATATCGACGTCGGGCCCGCTGAGCCGCTGTACCTGTCGGGTGACCGAGAGCGTGGCGCTGTCGAAGTCGACGTCGCCCAGCTGCACGCCGGCAGCTTCGCCGAGTCGGAGACCGGTGAACGCGCAGAGCGCGATGAAGGTCCGGACCTCGTCGGTGGCGACGGCCACGAGCGTGCCGACTTCCTCGGGTGTGGGGATCGACATCGCGGCGTCGCTGCGACGGCGCCGGGGGAGTCGGATGCTGTCGGTGGGGTCCTGTCCGATGACACGATCTCGGACGGCGGCACGGAAGACCGAACGGACGTTGACGTATCGAGTCTTGACGGTGCCCGGAGCGAGACCGGCGGCGTCCATCGACTTGATCCAGACTTCGACGTCGGAGCGGCGGATGTGTCGCATCGGCTTCTCCGAGAACGGAACCGACCTCGCCGCGAGTGACATCGCGAGCACGGTGCCGGGTGCCCAGACTTGTCGTGCCGACCACTCGCCGAAGAACGCGGCGAAGGTGATCTGTCCGGCTCTCGGATCGGCGTAGGTGCCGGTGATGATTGCGGCGGCGATCTGGTCGAGCCACTGCTGCGCGTCGACCTTCCGCTCGAAGTGCCGCGTGTGCTCGCGGCCCGACTCGTCGCGGTACCGCCCACGCCACTTCCCGTTCGGTCGACGAGCGATGTTGCCGGCCATGGCTGCCTCCTCTAAGTGGTGTTGGTCGGATCGTCAGACCTGCCGACTGCGCGGCGCCAGGGTCAGTTGCCGTTCTGTGGACAACGGGACTGCTCGTCAAGCCAGTGGATGACGTCGCTGCGCCAGTAGCGGACGGACCGGCCGACACGGAATCCGTGCGGCCCCGTCCCGAGGTGGCGCCAGTACCGGACGGTCGCCACCGGGACGCGGACGAGGGTAGCGACCTCGGTGACCGACATCAGCTCGTCATCGGCGTGGGGCAGGGCGTGGGTGGCGGCGGGCGATGAGGTCTTCATGGCTACTCCTGAACTCGAATGATGAGGTCGTGCTTTCGATGGACGGAGAGTGACAGGGCAACATCACCGGATTCGTACCCCCTCGCTGCCTTTCGGAGGGGGTACGTAGGGGGTACGTCCCATATCGCTGCAGGTCAGAGCACGTCCCCCCGAAAGTTCTGAAAAGTTCGCTGGAATGCCCATAAGATGGGCTTATGACCCTGCTGGCCGAGTACGCATCTGCGCGCCGCGATGAGGACGTGGCCCGGCTTCGCCGCGCGATCGCGCTGCGGGCGATGGTGGCGGCCGGCTCGAGTCAGACGCAGATCGCCGAGTCGCTCGGAATCTCGCAGCCTGCGGTCAGCCAGCAGCTTCGACACGCACCGGACCTGGCTGGAGTTCATCCCCAGCTGCTTATCGAAGCTGCCGGTCCGGTCCTCCGAGCGCTTGCGGCCGAGCATGGATACGAGCGCCTCGCCGTATTCGGGTCGGTGGCTCGCGGTGACGCCCGCCCGAACTCCGACATCGACCTGCTGGTCGAGGCGCCCGAGGGCACGTCGACGTTCGGGTTCCTCCGGTTCAAGCAGCTGATCGAGCAGGTCCTCGGTCGTGAAACCGACCTCGTCTCCTACGGCGGCTTGAAGCCGATCGATGACGACATCCGCCGTGACGCGATGCTGCTCTGATGGAGACCAGCGCAGCGAAGGAGCTGCTCCACATCGAGGGCTGGTTGACGCGCGCCGACGAGATCGTCGCCCGCGGGCAAGACGCGTACGTGGCGGATGGCCTTCTGCAGGAAGCCGGGGACTCGCTCATGATGAAGCTTGGCGAGGCAGCCAAGCGACTGTCCGAGAAGGGCGTGCTCGCACCAGAAGGCGTCGAGTGGGCACTCGCCATCGCCAACCGGAACTTCCTCATCCACCAGTACGACGAGATCGACCGCGCGCTGACCTGGCCGACTCTGGCGGTCGATCTGCCGGCGTGGCGCACGTCGCTCGCGCCGCTGGTCGACGAAGCGCGGGCCGTCCTCGACGCCGAGTGACCTGACGGGGTTACCGCCCGATGCTCGGGCCACGGCCCGGCCCGGGGGATGGGTAGAACCTCTTGTGATCCTCGGGCCGCATTGAGTTGGCTGCCGGCAGGGGTCCGTAGCGCTCGATGTCGGCCAGCGCTTGGTCTCGTGCGGCGGCGGGCCCGAGGTCGGCGCGATCTCGGGCGAAGGCGGCAGTCCACTGGTCGCGAGCCTCGTTGACGGAGTCAGCGACGAGGTGCGCGGTGTTGCTGTGCCGGCCTCGCGTCATCGCGACGTAGGTGGCGGCAGCCCCACTGCTCTCGTCGAGTACGAAGTGGGCGCGGTCGACGGTGTCTCCCTGCGCACCGTGAACTGTCGTGGCGTAGGCGAGCTCGACGTGGTCGCGGACGTACGGCGTGGGGAGTGTTCGGGTGCCGCGCTCGTTCTGGACCTCGAGCTGACCCAGGCTGTTGCCGCCGATGACGGTCCAGGTGTCGCGGTTCGCCACGTCGAGGTCGCGGTCGTTACGGCGAGTGGCGACCCGGTCGCCGAGGTAGATCGGTCCGCTCGAACCGATGGCCAATGGCGGTGGACCACCCCCGGGCTGGTCCTGTCGGCGACGGTCCTGGATGGTGGCGTTGAGGGTGGAGACGTCGTCGAGCTTCGCGGCGATGACGGTCTCTCCGATGCTGCCAGATTCGGCCAGAGCCGCAGTGCGTTCGACGTCGCTCGGGTGGACAACGATGTTGCCGCGAGCCATCAGGGTGTCGAAGACGGTGCCGGGCTCCTCGCCAGTGCGCATGCGGAGGGTGAGGTCGCTGTAGGCCGGGTCTGAGAATCGGCGCACCGTCTCGAGGGAGACCGTCGACTCGGCTCGGGTCCAGCGAGCGGCATGGTCGAGGACGCCGCCGCGGCCGACGGCGGGCAACTGATGTCGGTCGCCCATGAACGCGACGCGCGCGTCTGACTCGTCGGCGATGATCATCAGCGCTCGCGCCGTGTCCTGGTCGAGCATTCCGGCTTCGTCGATCAGGAGCAGAGCACCGGGTCGGAGGCGGGCATAGCGCTCGGGTTGCCGAAGGTCAGGTCGGACGCGGAGCCAGTTGCCGTCGTCGTCCCATCGGAAGCCGTGCTGGTGGATGACCCAGGCTGCCGACATGGCGGCGACATCAGTCTCGACTCTCGCGACTTGAGCTGCCTTCAGCGTGGGCGTCACGACCAGGAACTGATTGCCTTGGCCTCGGATCACCTGCTCGGCGGCGGCCAAGGTCGTGGTCTTGCCGGCGCCTGCGGCTCCCTCGACCGTGATCAGTCGTCCGGTGCCAGCGAGTGTCGCGACGACCGCTCGCTGTTCGGCATCGAGTGGCTTCGTGGAGTCGGTGGCCGAGTCGGCCAACGGCTCTGCCGGCTTGGCCGACCTCGCGAGAAGTCGGTCCACAAGGTCGGACTCCGTCGCCAGCACGGCGTGCGAACTGAGGGAGCGGATGTGGCCGGGGATGTCGTCGCGGTCGAGCAGGGGTACGCAAGCGGTGACGGTGCGGGCGGTGAGGTCCTCGGCAAGTTCGCGGCGCACCTGAGGATCGACGACGACATCGGAAGCGGCGAGTATCCGCTCGATCTCTCCTCGGATGTCGGCGCTGTTCCAATTGGACCGTCGCGAGCCGAGCCGCTTCTGCACCAGGTCAACGACGGCGTCGCGGTTCAGTGACCCGATTGGCGTGGCGGGGTGTGACTCGTAGCCGAGTGTCGGGGGACGGAAGCCCATCTCGAACAGCTCCTGGGTCCAGCGCTGCGCGAGTTGTTCTCCGTTGCTAGGCACGACTTTGTCGGGTCGGGCCTCGGCCCACGCTCGGCGGTCCCACGTGCGGCGAAGGCGGGCGTCCGGCTCCTGGTGGCGGTGGTCTCGTCGCCATTCGGCTTCGTACCGGGCAACGTTGCGAGCGATCTGCTTCGCACGCTGACTGAAGGCTGATGCGTAGGGCGCGAGCTCGACGATCTCGCCGGAGGCGGGGTCCAGCGTGTACCCGTGTCTGGCGAGCTCGCGGCGAAACTCGGGATCGCATGCGACCGCTGCATGGCCGATGCCGTTGAGCGCTTCGATGGAGTCGACGACGCCGGCGGAGTGGAGGCCTCGCCATCGGCCTTGAGCAAGGACGCGCGCGTTGATCTGCACATGAAGGTGGCGGTGCGGGTCGCCGGCGCGGGACGTGAAGTGGCGGATGACTGCGGCATCGATCTGGTCGACCGGCACCTGAACCTGACGTCCCCGAGGGCCGATCCTGGTGGTGGCGTTGGCGGCGAGCCAACGGACGATCTCTTTCGCGGCTCGGTCCTGAGCGCGGTCGTAGGCGCCGCTGATCTCGGGGTGGATCGACGCCGCGACCGACCACGTCTTCGGTCCGTTGACGACGACTTCCACGAAGCGTAAGCCGTGACCATCGGTCCGGAGCCGTCCCTTCGGTTTTCCCTCGCCGTCCAGACCAGCGACCCACGCCTCGTAGGCGTCGCCGTCCAAGGTTTCCCCGTCGGCCACGCCAGGCGCGAGGTCAGGTCGCTCCGAGTCGGGGTTGGTCGCCACGAGCAGGACGGCGACGCCAGTTCCCTCAGCGAGGTAGTAGTCGTCAGCGCGTGAATGATCGGCCTCGACGTAGGCGCGGGCGGCCTTCGGCGCTCCGCGGTAGAACTTCACCCCACCGTGCACTTGCCCACCCCCGACGTATCGGCGGCGACGAGACGGCCCACCAACGGCGGTGGACCGGCCTACGGAGATCCGTAGCATGCGTGCCGCTTGATAGGGCAAGGCCCTGAAGTGCGGGCTGGGTGGTCAGGAGGTCAGGTGTTATCGGGAAAAGTGCAATCGAGAAGCGAAGGTGTTGGGGGTCAAGAGCGTGGCCGGGCGCGCGGTTAGTTGCCGCTGCGAGCCGCAAAGTCGCTGCCGTACGGGCGGGAGCCTATGAATGCAAAAGGACCGCGACAGAGGCGACCGCGCAAGTTCGCTCGGCCGCATCCACAGAGGATGTTCCGAAGTGGAGTTGTCCACAAGTACTTCCGGCGCAAGGACAGTTGTAGGGGCGGCGACCTAGCGTTGCGAAATGTCCTACACGTCGCAAGTGCTCATCGGCGACCAACCTCGCGAGCGACTCCTGCGTCTTGGGGCTGGTGCGCTGAGCGACGCCGAGCTTGTCGCCCTCGTCGCCAGTATCAAAGCGCCGGGACGCGGCGACGTTGCTTTGGGACACAAGCTGACTCTCGAGTGCGGCGGGCTCCGCGGCCTGGCTGCAGCGTTTCCTGAGGATCTGACACGAATAGCGGGAATCGACACGACAGGAGCGGCGCGCCTGATCGCTGCCTTCGAGCTGGCGGCCCGAGCTACGACTGCTCCGGCCAACCGCGTCGTGGACTCCGCAGCCGCAATCGCTGAGGTGGTCTCACCGGTGCTCGCCCGCGAGCGACGGGAAAAGGTCGTGGTCGTCGCGACCGACGCGGCCAACCGCGTGCTCCGCATTGTGCCCGTTGCGACCGGCGGATTGGATTGGAGCCCGTTGCCGGTCCGAGAGGTGCTCCAAGCGGTGCTGCGTTACGACGGCCGAGCGTTCGCCCTTGCCCACAACCATCCGTCCGGCGATCCGACCCCGAGCGTCCAGGACTGCGAGGCTAGTGAGGCAGTACGGCGGGCTGCTGATGCCGTCGGGCTCCGGTTCTTGGACCACCTGGTCGTCGCAGGCAGTTCCTGGCGCGCTGTCAGGTGAGCCTCGCGAACATCTGATTCCTTGCAGCAGGCAGCAACGACTGACTGATGCGTTCGGCATTCTGCTTCAGTTCCAGCGCCCGGCTCGCTAGATCCAATCGGTTTGCAATCTCGTGCTGTCGATCCCGCGACGGCATCGGCACAGAAAGCTCGAGAAAGGCACTCGGGGAGACACGCTTTTGCCGTGCGCCGACGCCAGACGTGGCGCTGCGGAGCTGAGCGACAAACGATTCGGCGATTACGCAGTACCGCAGAAACCGCGGATCGGCGTCATCTCTTAACTCGAAGACCGGAAACTCGGGAGATACAGAAGTTCCTTCGAAGTCCTTCGCCACCACGGCTACGGCACCCTCAAAGGCACCGAATTTGCTGTAAATGAGGTCGTTCTCAGCTAGGGATGTAAAAGTTTTGTACTTGGTGTCAGTACCTCTCAACCGGCCTCGTGGAAGCAGCCCTCGTCCGAAGCTATACACACCTGCGATGTCGTAGGTGGCATCGCGCTCGATCGGTTCCCCAGCCTTTGGTCGGAGAATTTTCCTGAGTTGGGTGGTCGGGTAGGTGTCTCCGAACGTGAGGAGTTCCACCAAGCGGCGCCAACTGCGCTCGAATCCGATGACTTGCTCCGCGTGATGACTCGCTGCGCTGACCTGATCAAGGATGGTGGCAATGTGGTGTTGGTCAGAAGGGTCTGGCAACGGCATTAGGAGACGTTCGAACTGATCAGGATTTATTCGCTGTCGACGCTGCCCCATGCCGGTTGTTGCGTCCGCCATTTGCTTGGCGAATCCCTCCCATCCGATTACGTGACGAAGGTAGTTGCGGTCGATCTCGGCTGAAAGCGAGTACGTCGGGAACTCCGCCGAGACAAACGCCCCATCTGCCCATGGCGGGACGACCGCGATCGCCCCCTCCCAGCCGAACAGTTTGCTGTACACAAGGTCGCCGCTAGCAAGAGCAAAAAGGGATGCGTACTTGGTCTGGGCGCCGCTCAGTTCTGGCTTGGTGAAAAGGCCACGGGCGCGATTGCGCAGGCCCACATTTCGATACGTCACGTCCGGACGGACGTTCACAGCTCGACTAACACGACTTGCCACGTCGCCTACGCGGACTTGCCGCACCGTCACAGTTTGAAACTTCCGAGTTCAACTCGGAGTTCCCGCAGCAAGTCCAATACCTGCTCCTCCACGGCGATGAGCTCCTGGACCAGTTCCTCAGGTGAGCGATGGGCCAGGTCGTCGGCACGATGCGGATTGCGGACATCAAGGTTGTAGCCATCCGTAGCGAGCGTCTTCGAGTCGACCTTCCAGGCGTGCTCGTTCTCGACCCGACTGACTCGATCAGGGCCACCCCACCAAGCCTGGACATCGGTGAAGTCCTCGTAGCGCAGCGGCTTCGTCTTGGTGTAGTTCTTCCGCCCCTCCGGGAGCGGTTGCTCGTAGAACCAGATGTCCTTCGTGGGCCCGCCGTGCTCGAAGAAGAGGATGTTCGAGGGAATGAGTGTGTACGGCGCGAAGACGCCATTCGGCAGGCGCACGACCGTGTGCAGATTGAAGTCGGTGAGCAGCTTCTTCTTGATCCGTGCCGGTGCGCCCTCGTTGGCGAAGAGGACCCCGTTGGGGACGACGATCCCGCAGCGGCCCTTCTTCTTCTCCAGGCGCGCCATGACAACCTGGAGAAACAGCCAGGCCGTCTCTGCCGTCCTTGAGTCGGCAGGAAAGTTCTCCAGGCTGCTGCTCTCCTCCTCACCTCCAAACGGCGGGTTGGTCAAAACGACGTCGACGCCGGCCTTTCTCTGGTCTGACAGCGGAAAGGTCAGTGAGTTCGTGCGGGTGACGTTGGGCTGCTCCACCTCGTGCAGGAGCAGATTCATCTGGCAAAGCAGGTAGGGCAGGGGCTTCTTTTCGAAGCCGGTGATCGAACTTTTGGCCTCTGCGATCTCTTTAGCGGACTGCGCCTGAGCGCGGAGGTGCTCGTAGGCCTCGACGAGAAAACCTCCTGTGCCGACGGCCGGATCGAGGACTGTCTCGCCTAGGCGCGGATCGACCTGCTCGACCATCAGACGGATCACGGGTCGCGGTGTGTAGAACTCGCCCGAGTCGCCGGCTGCGTCCCGCATGTCCCGCAGCATGGACTCGTACAGGTGGGCCATAGTGTGGATGTCGTCGGCCGACGTGAAGTGCACCTTGTCGATCTGATCGATCAGATCACCGAGCAGGTAACCGGACAGCATCCGGTTGTTGGTTTCCTTAAATACCGTTGCGAGCGTGGCCCGAGCGTCACCCACCTCGCCGGAACTTCCAAGTCCGCCCAGGCCCGGAAGCAGGGTGCCGTTTACCCACGCAATCAGTGCATCGCCCTGCTTGCGCTTCGTTGGATCCGCTGCCCACACGCTCCAGCGGAGATCCTCCGGAAGCGCCGGCTGGTAGCCGGGATCAACGATCATCCGGTTCTGCTCTAGGTCATCGAAAGCTTTGAGGAAGAGCAGCCAGGACAGCTGCGGGAGCCTGTCCAGGTCGCCGTTCAAGCCGGCATCCTTTCGCATGATGTCCCGGCTGGTCTTAATGACCGACGCAAGACGTGCCTGCGGGGTCTGGTCAACGGCCAAGTTGGCACGGGTCACTGCTGATTCTCCTCAGTGGTAGTGGCCTCGGCGTAGAGCCGTTCGGCGGTGGTTCGTGCGGCCGGGTAGGCAATGTCCAGGTCGAGCTCGGCGGCCATTGCTACGAAGTCGTTGGCCCAGGACGCGGGGAATTCCGGGAGCAGTTTTGGGGGCAGCGTGCCGTCCCGCACCCGCCAGACCAAACGAAGGCGACCGGGGAGGTCAGGGTGCGGCAGGAGGCCGGCTTCCACGAGAAGTACAACGTCGACCAGATCCTTGACGCGGCTGCTTGGTCGACCGCCGGCGTACGTGCGCGCCATCGCGTGAAACTTTTCCGCGGTGTGCTGGGCGATGTCTACCGCCGGCATTGTGGTGCTGCTTAGACGCTCGCCAAGTATTGGGGGATGCACCTCGACCCCGCTCACGGCCCCCGAGATCTCCGCGCTCCGCGCGACTACGTCGAGGCGCAACTCCGCAAAGATCTTGCCGCCGAGGAACGAGGTGACGGTGAACTTCCAGCCGGGGTTGCCGACCTCGTCCGGTGTGAGCGGTTTCGGCGCTGAAACCTTGAAAGTCAGTTCGTCATCGGCGTCGACGTCAAGCGCGTCGAGCATCCGGTCCTGCACTTCGGAACCGTCGAGGTCTTCGAGTACTGCGAGATCCAGATCTTTTGTTGCTCGCGCCCGAAGGCCGAGCCGCACCTCGAGGGCGAAGCCTCCCTTCAGTACCCAGCCGTCGGTGGAGGACAATCGAACTAGGATCCGTTGAAAGACGAAGTGGCGACGGACGCGGTCGGGAGCGACCTGTCGTTCGGCAGCCACGTTGGCCAGACGGTGGTTGATGCTGTCGCGCAGGGCACGGTCGACGTTCATGCGGTGGTCGTCCCGAGTGCTCGTTCTATACGTAGGGCCGCCCGGTCGCCCGCCTCGTCGGCGCGGATACGTAGACGACGTGCGGTCGTTAGCCCCTGGTCGAGCGCGGCAGACACGGCAGCCTCTAGTTGCTCCTGCGTGGTTCCTGCACATGCGAGGTCGAGCAAGGTGCGCAGTGGCGTAGTGACATGCCACGCTCCCTGGTCGAGGACGTCGGTAGCAGGGAGGTCACATACGTGGGTCACGACCGCCGGATCCACGGCCCGGAATCCGAAGGGGACGGACAGGTGTATGTGACGGGGGTCGAGTTCGCCAAGGTCGTGGACCAGAGCGGCCGAGTCGTAGGACACGACGCCACGGCCCTGGCTCCATAGTGTCCAGCGCACCCACTGATCCTCGGGAGCGGAAGGCCAGTCAGGTAGTCGGAAAAGGCCGCGGTCGACCCGAGTCCAGTTGCCACTGTCAGCGTGGTACTTCTGCGCCTGATAGCTGTAACCAAGCTTAAGCGCCTGGGCTGCTGTGAAGTAACCGAACTGGCTGAAGGCTAGGCGCTGCACCGCAAGCCGCAGGTCCTGTCGTGTTCCGGCCACGATGTCAGTCTATCAGTACCCGAGATCAATGATAACTATAGTTTGACGCGAGGGGAGTTAGTCGAAGTGAAACTCACGCTGAGTACAGCCAGCCCTGGAGGTCGCCAACAGCCTGGCGCCAGCCGTCGGCGCCGCCGAAGTGCCGTGCCGCCTCGACTGGTGATCCAAAGTTACTCAGCGGCGGCACCTGAAAGGCATAGATGTGGGTCATCTCCTCCACGCCGTACTCCTCATAGCGGTCGAGGAGCGCGGAGATGATCTGGCGCGCAGTCGGTACCAGTGCCTCGATGTCACTCGCGTGGTCTTCGCGCACCAATCGAGCGCGTTCCGCCCTTGTTCGTTGCGGAACGTTCCAGGCCGCGTGCGCGAGGACGTCGAAGGGGTCAGTCTCGGACGCAAGCTCGAGGCGCCTCGACATGTCTTCAATGGACACGCCGCGCGAGGCGAGACCCTCTTCCAGAACAGCACGTAGCTGTGGGTCAGCCCAACGCGCGCGAAGGTCATCGATGGTCGGGCACAACACTCGCACCTGGCCAGCGAGATAGTCGGCGTACTCCACTAGGCGGAGGGCACCCGTACTCGTGTCGGCCACGTAGTAGGCCTCGGCGGTGACGGAGACTTCGGCGCCGTCAACGTAGAACTTCCTAGCCGGAGGCTGTTCTATCTCTCCTCCGGACTGAGTTCGGTCGAAAGGGGGCTCGGGCTCGCTGAGCGACGGCGCGTCGAGCGCGACGTCAGCAAGTTCACCCTCGGCGATCTCGCCGGACGCGTCGATGTGCTCGGTTTGGATCCGCACCGGCTCACCGTCGAAACCCGGATCGGAGAAAAGGACCGACGCGCCGACGTAGTCCACGATTTCGAAGGAGTATTTATCGTTCTCGGGGTACAAGCGTGAACCTCGGCCGATGATCTGCTTGAACTCCACCATCGAGCCGATAGGACGGAACAGGACGACGTATTTCAGATCCTGTACGTCGATACCGGTAGATAGCATGCGCGATGTCGTGGCGACGACCGGTGACGCCGACTCCGGGTCGCTGAAACGGTCGAGTTGGCGTCGACCAGTTTCGCCCTCGGCGCTGACGATCCGGACTACCCAGAACGGATCGGCGGCGACCTCCGTCGGATTGTGCGAGACCATGGCTTGTCGCATCTGTTCAGCATGTTCGGAGTCGACGCAAAAGATGACGGCACGCCCTGGGCGATCGCGGAAGATCTGACTGAGGTGCCGAGCCGCCGCATCCGTTCGGCGCAGGAGCGATACGAGGCGCTCGAAGTCACGGGTTGTGTAGAGGCCATCGGGGATGTCCCGGCCGAATGTGTCAACCTCGCCGGGCTCCGGCCGCCAGCCCTCGGCGTCCGGGGCCAGGACGACACGCCGCACGGCGTACGGCGCAAGGTAACCGTCCTCGATGCCCTGACGGAGGGAGTACTCGAACACCGGTTCGCCGAAGTAGTCATACGTGTCGACGTTCTCATCCCGCTTCGGCGTTGCGGTCAGCCCCAAGTGCACGGCGGAGGTGAAGCGGTCGAGAACGGCCCGCCAAGACGACCCGGGCACGGAGCCTCGGTGGCACTCATCAACGATGACCAAGTCGAAGAAATCCGGCGGGTAACCCTCGAAGGTCGACTCAGCGTCGTTGCTGTTCTTCAGAGACTGATAGGTGGCGAAGTAAAACTCCCGGCCCATTATTGCGTGCCCCTGGACGCGCGTCGCGCCCTCACCGAACACCGGCCGGAAGTAGCCGTCGAGGGGCTGCTTGATAAGCGCGTCTCGGTCCGCAACGTAGAGGACTCGTCGAGGTCGCTCGGAGTCGAGAGCTCGCCAATAGGAGAGAAGTTTCCAGCACAGTTGAAGTGCGGTCAGGGTTTTCCCCGAACCTGTGGCCATTAGCACTAGCACCCGGGTGTGGCCGGCAAGGACAGTGCGTAGGACGCGGTTGATGGCGACCACTTGGTAGTAGCGCAACTGTCGAATGGATCCATCGGCATTCGTCAAGCTTTGTGAAAGTGGCTGAGCTAGTGCCGCCCGCGCCTCGCCGTCCAAATGGTGATGGCGCGCGTAGCGATCCCAAAGCTCGGGCGGGGTTGGGAAGGCGTCAAGGTGTCGCTCGGCCCCCGTCGAGAGGTCGCGCTCGATGATGGCGTGACCGTCCGAGGCGATTGCAGTCGGGACGTCGAGGGCAACGGCGTACTCGATGGCTTGCTGGAGGCCCTGTCCGGGACTCGAATATTCACGCTTGGCTTCGACAACGCCGATTGGCAGGCCGGGCACGACCTCAAGCAGATAGTCGACACGGCCATCGCCGCCGAGAGTCGTGTTGGTGGCAAGATCCGAGCGAACCACGTACTCGGTTCGGAAACTGTTGTCCCAACCAGACTCGACGAGCCGCGGGACGACGAAGTCACGGCACGTATCCCGCTCGTTCCGCCCCGTCATGTTCTGAGGCTAGACGAACGAGGGGTTGAGTGAGTCTTTATGTTGTCTCTGGGCTTCCCCAGGGAATGGGACGCCTGCTAGCCCAGAGCCAACGTCCTTATCCGCCGGTTCGATGGCTTCGGTCAAAAAGCTTCTGATCTCGGTTGGCAAAGAGTGCTGCCTTCGGGCCTACGCTGCGCTGACTTCGGTGACGGTTACTCCGGAGACACCAGCGCCACCCTTCGACAGCTTCCAGGTGCGTCCGTCATACGTCTCGATGTACCAAGCGTGACTGCCCCGGCCGGCGCCGGTCTGATAATCGATTCGGATGTCTTCGGGTGTCGCGCCGGGGACCTTCTCTTCCCAAGCTTCGATTCGTTCCATTGGGACAGCCCTCCGAGCGGAGATGGCGCGACCGGAGTGCACGAACCAACGTTCGCCGGACGATTCGCTGTACACGAACCACCCGAGGTTCCCGCGCCTTGGGGGCCTAGTCGTCTTCTTGCGCCAGATCAATTTGGCCCAATCAAGTTTCGCTCCACGTGCCCGCAGTTCGGCTACCAGTGCTTCTTCCTTCACAGGACGGTCTGCGTCTAGGTCCGCGTCCGGACTTTCGTCATTCGTCGAATCTGCTTCGATCGTCTGCTCATGTAGCTCGGCAAGAACGCGAGCATTCTCGAGTGTGAGATCCGAGACCTCTTGGAGCACCTGCGCCTGAGTCGTCGACTGCTTGTTCTGGCGGCACGCGATTAGAAGCGCTATGCAGACTCCGAACGCGCTTACGACTACTCCTGCGATGGAGAAGATCAGCGAAGTCAGATTCATGGTCGAAGTGTGGCATCAACTCGTCGACGTGGTGGAGGCATCTCCGGCGTCTTGGTACCCCTCCGCGCCGGGGATTCCTTGTACGCCTTCTAGCCCGAGTGAAGACCTTGACGCGGTTGGGTACCGGCGTCTCAGGACTGGGGTTCGACGATTCCAGCGGCGAGACGTCTCGAGGATGTTTTCGGGCGGCGCCTGACTCAGATGGCCGAAACTGATATCGAAGAGCGCGTTCGGTGGAGTGGGAAGGCTCGACGAAAGTGCTCCGTGACTGCCACGCTTTGCTTAGTGTTTGCCCATGGCTTGGGAGATCGCTGCGGGAATAGCCGCCTTCGTCTTGTTGGCGGCTGGCTTGGCGCTGATCGGTCTCGCCGCCTGGATTGTCATCCAGCGTCATCAAAAGGTGGCGTTGACGAGTCGTGCGTTAGCCGAAGCAGCGGTTCTTGGCCGGGCATCGCAACAGATGCTGTCCTACGCCCCTCCGATCTCGGTCGCACTACAGGACCGAGTCTCTTCGAAGGCGAAGCTTGATCGGTACGACCTAGAAGGATTGCTTCGCGCTCATCTGGAGGTCGTGGGCCCGCAAGTGCAGGCTTTGGTGAGGCAACAACTCAAAGATGTCGACACCTTCACCCGATACGACATCGAGTTCGGTCGCGTGGGTTCACGCTTCCTCGGCCACTCGTCAGCGGACGGGGTTCCGCAGGACACGTATGTCCGCATCGAGGCGAGGAAGTTCCGCAAGCAGCGACTTCGAGAGCCGCGATGCCAGGCTCGCGTCCGATGCGCGGTCAGCTACACCAGCCCGCAGGGCCGGAACTCATACCAACGAACGATGGAGTGGGACTTTCACGGACTCGTACGGGTCCTTCGGGAGGTCGAGCAGCAGTCGGTCCTCAAGGCGACCGAGACGTACCGTCGGAAGCTTGAACGCAGCCGCATGACGACCGCACTTCGGTTCGAGATTCTCCAAAGAGACGGCCGAAGGTGCCGAGCTTGCGGAGCTTCCGCCGCTGGTGGCGCGTCTCTCCATGTGGATCACATCGTGCCTATCGCCAAGGGGGGCGCGACCGTAAGGGACAACCTTCACACCCTGTGCGATGCCTGCAACCTCGGCAAAGGTGTGCGTAGCTGGTGATGGAGGTTCTCGGGGATCAACAGTCAGTGTGAGCACTTTCGCTGTCTCGTGCGCCGGAGCGTGAGCCGTCGACGGGTTCCCGTATTACTTTGTGTCGCCAACAGCGAAATGCGACTGGAGATCCAGAACTAGATGGTCGTCTACTCTCAACCACCTCGCGACGAGGCCGAGTTCCAGACAATGACCGGAACGTCTGGCGCAAGGCAAGTAAGCGGCCGGCAAGAACCTCGCCCAGCTAATCGAAGGGCTCCGAAGTTCCGGTCACATCGATGCGAGGTTTTTCGCTTAGGCGGATGCATTGCGGTTGGCGGGCAACTCTGCGGCGCACGACGTCGAGCGGCGCGCAGATCCTGATGATGTGCGGGACATGATCCACCTGGCGGAAGCGATCCTGGACTATGTCTACGTGATTCAAGATCGGTACGAGCGCTCTTAGCAGCGACGTCAGAATCTTGCGGAGGCCGACAGCAGCCATGCTGAATGGTAGCCCGATCGGAGCCTTGGCGGATAGCACTCCGCCTGTCCGAGCGGTCCGCAAACGGTCCGCAAAACGCCCGGAAGTGGCCCTAAACAGTCCGCACTGACCAACTAGTAGAAGTGGGTGTTTCCGCAGGTCAGAGGCACTTTTCAACGGTTTCCAACGACATTCAGAAACCTCAAATCTCGTTCCGCTTCAACGTCTGACTTGAAGCGATCGTGGCGCTCCCTGGTCTGATCCGGTCAGGCAGGCACGTTCGCCGTCAGCGCGATGATCGATCCCTTCCGCATCGGGCGACGGGCCTCCTCGATCGTGCCCGCGGGCGGACCGCTGGGAACGGCAGCGGCATGGGAAAGCACGAAGAGTTCTCGAACCGTGACTCGTCGGCGCGACAGTGGGAACATCACTTCCGTGAACCTCGGCAACACCGACTGGCCCTCGGTCGTCATCGCATCGATCGCGCTCGTCGTGTCGATCGTGGCGCTGGCCCGCACGATCCGGCGCGACCGGTCCGCCCAGGCGCAGCAGATCTCGGCATGGGTCTCGTACCACGAGCCCGACGAGCTGTTCGTGTCGTCGTCGCGCGCCGGGGCGCCGTGCCTGATCGTCGCGAACCAGAGCAGCCAGCCCATCTATGACTGGCACGTCGAGTACTACTACCGCAGTGACCTGATCGGACGAACCCGGGTGCGCGCGACCGTGCCCGGCGGTGGTCGTGACGTCGTGACGCTGAACGGGGAGACGCAGGCCGCGTTTCGCGCGCGCCAGGGCGAGGACCGCGGCGAGCCCGACCGGGCGTTCAGCGACATCGTCGCTGCCGTCGCGTTCCGGGACGCGAGCGGCAAACGGTGGAAGCGCGACGCGGTGGGCACCTTGGCCCGCGATCGGTCCTAGCTGCGACAGCGGTAGGCGGGTCGAGCAGGTCAGCGATGGGGAGGACGGCAGTCGCCAGCTGGCCGCGTGGACACGACGGACCATGCGCGATGGTTCAACCGGACCATTTCCGTGAGTGGCCTGTGGCAGGTCGCAGGGGGTGATCCGCCGTCGCCCTAGCCTCGACTGACCTAGCCACTTCGGGGAGGAACCTCCATGCCCGCCACGCCACCGCCCGTCGGCGCCACGCCTCCGCCGTTCCCTCAGGCGCCGCCCAGCTCGCACGCGTCGCCGACGCCCGAGAAGAACACGGTGGGTCTCATCGCCCTCGTCCTGTCAATCATCGGCTTGGTGTTCGCCTGCATCCCCGGTGTGCTGATCGTCGGCTGGGTCCTCCTGCCGATCGCCTTCATCCTGGCGATCGTGTCGCTGTTCGCGAAGGGAAAGAAGGGCCTGGGCATCGCGGCACTCGCCATCTCGGTCGTGGGGACCGTGGTCGGCGTCATCGTGTTCTTCGCGGTGGCCGTCGACGCGGTCGACACGGCGATGGAGGGGAGGACCTCCGTGTCCACCTCCGACGGCGAGACGATCTCGTCGGACGACACGGACGCGGTGGGCGGCAGCCGCGACAACCCCCTCCCGATCGGCGCCACGATCGAGAACGACGACTGGACGCTCACGATCAACAGCGTGAATCTCGACGCGAACAGCCAGGTGGAGCAGGCGAGCTCGTTCAACGAGCCTGCGCCGGACGGCACGACCTACATCCTCGTGAACTGCACGGTGACCTACACCGGCGATGCGCCGGACGGCGACACCCCCTGGTCGAGCGTCGACTACGTCACCGCGGCCGGGAACACGATCAGCGCGTACGACCTGTTCGTCGATGTCCCCGACGAGATCGACACCACGTCGACCCTGTACTCGGGCGCCTCGGTCTCGGGCAACATCGGACTTGCCGTCCCGGTCGACACGGTGGCGCAAGGGACGCTCGCGGTCGGCCTCGACCTGGACTCGGCCACCGCCTTCTTCGCCGTGCAGTGACCGTCGCGCTTCGTCGTCAGCGTGAGGCGGCAGAGGCCGGGTCGGTGCTGAGCACGCGCACCGCGAGGGCCGTCGTCGCCTCCTGGCCGAGGAAGCTCACGACCGTGTTCACGCGGTGGGTGTCGAGGGGGAGCAGGCCGGGTGTGCCGGGGACGTCGGGGGTGAGGCCGAGGTCGAGATGGTCGTGGCCCTGCATGACCCGGATGTTGAAGTCGTATCGCTCGCGCGCGCCTGGCGCGGTCAGTCGCTTGACGATGGTGGCGCCCATCCGCCGCGCTCCGACCTCCATCGCCCACGAGTCCAGCGTGGCGATCACGGCGCGACCCTCCTGGGCGTCGACGTCGGCCCAGACGGCCGACATGGGACCCACCTGGGTGAGGAGGATCGCCGCAGTCTTCTCGCCGATGCCGTCGACGCCGGGCAGGTTGTCGCTGGCGTCGCCGCGCAGGGCGGCGAAGTCGAGGTAGCGGTCGGCCGCGACGCCGTAGAGGGCGATGAGCCGCGCGGGGTTGAGCATGGGAGATCCACTGATGCCGCCGTTGATCAACCGCAGCACCTGGGTGTGGTCGCTGATGTGGGCGAACGCGTCACGGTCGGACGTGATGATGACGCAGTCCCAGTCGTTGTCGCGGGCCCACGTGGCGGCCGAGGCGCTGACGTCGTCGGCCTCCAGGCCCGGGGGAGTGAGCGTGGCGAGGCCTAGCGCGTCGAGCATCGCGCCCGCCCGGTCGAGCTGCTCGACGAGCTGCGCGTCCTTCTCGGTCCGCCCCGCCTTGTAGTCGGGGTAGAAGTCGCGGCGTACCGATGCGGTGCGGTCGTCGAGTCCGAAGATCACGGCGTCGGGTGCGAATCCGTCGATCGCCTCGAGGATCTGGCGCAGCATCCCGTGCAGAGCCCAGGCGGGGCGCCCCGACCGGTCGACGATGCGGGTGTGGGCCCGGGCGTGGTGGTTGCGGTGCAGCAGCGACGGCGCGTCCACCACGAGCAGCAGCCGGCGCGGGCGATCTTCAGGAGCAGGCATGGGCGTGCGCCATCCTACGGTCCTGCGGGCGGCCCTCAGTCCTTCAACCACGGCTTCGCCGCGGCGACGAGCTTGCGTCGCTTGGCGTCGTCGAAGCCGTCCCACTGGCGCACCATCATGGTGCTGCGCGGGTTCGACTCGAACACGCCGCGGTGGTCGCGCACGAAGGTCCAGAACAGTCCGTCCCACACGTCGGTCCAGTCGCCCGTGGGCAGGTCCGACATCTTCTTGAGATAGCTGCTGGCCGACACGTAGGGCTTGGTCGTGATGGCCGAGCCGGACGCGTACTGGCTCATCGCGTAGACGTTCGGCACCATGACCCAGTCGTAGGCGTCGACGAACATCGCCATGAACCACGCGTAGATCTCGTCCGGGTCCACGCGCAGCAGGCACAGGGCGTTGCCGAGCACCATGAGCCGCTCGATGTGGTGGGCGTAGCCGGTGTCGAGCACGCGGCGCAGCACGGTGTCGACGGGCTCGAGCCCGGTCTCGGCGGTCCACCAGCCGGGCGGCAGCTCGCGGTAGTGGTCGAGCGCGTTGGTGGTGCGCAGCTTCCGTCCGCGCGAGACGTAGCTGCCGCGCATGTACTCGCGCCACCCGATGAGCTGGCGCACGAACCCCTCGTACGACGCGATCGGCACCGCGTTGCGCTCGGCGTGACGGATGACCCGGTCCAGCACGTCGGCCGGGTCGAGCAGGCCGACGTTGAGCGCCGGCGTGAGCGTCGCGTGGAAGACGAAGCCGTGCTCGGTCGAGATCGCGTCCTCGTAGGGGCCGAACTCGTGGAAACGCTGCTCGAGGAACTCCTCCAGCATCTCGCCAGCCTGCTCGCGGGTGACGGCCCACGCGAACTGGCCGGGGTCGCCGGGCGCGTCGGGGAAGCGGTCGCGCACGAAGTCGATCGCCTCCTGCGTGACCTCGTCGGGCTCGGGACGCGTCGTGGCCGGGACAGGATGCTTCTTCGGCAGCTTCTTGCGGTTCTCGGCGTCGAACGACCACTGCCCCCCGACCGGCTCCCCGTCGTCGACGAGCACCTCGAGCCGCCGACGCTGCCAGGAGTAGAAGTGCGCCATACGGGTGCGCTTGCCCTTGAACTGCTCGGCGACTTCCTCGGCCGACGTCAGGAAGTTGGGCGTCGGCAGCACCTCGACCTCGACACCCGCGTCTGCCGCAGCCCCGCGCAGGTCACGTTCGAGCCAGTCGTCGACGACGTCGTGCCAGGTGACCACGTCAGCACCCTCGAGCATCCGCGTGAGCCCGAGCCGGCTGCTGGAGCGGCCGTCGGTGCGCACCCACTCGACCGTGGTGCCGGCATCCGCGAGCTCGCGCGCGTGGTGCTCCATCGACGCGCGGTGCAGCACGAGCTTGTGGGCGTGGAAGGGGTACTGCCGGAACAGCAGGTCGTGCTCGACCAGCACGAAGGCGTCGGCCCCGACCTCGAGGTTCTGCGCGAACAGCTGGTGGGGGAGCACGAGGTGGACGCGGCGCACACCTCATCCCACCACCGCTGCGCGGCGGCCGCCTCTCGGTCAGTCGGCGCAGACGTCATCGACCAGCGCTGCCACAGCAGTGTCGTCGAGGTCGTCCTCGAAGAAGTGGCTCCGCGGTGCTGGACAGGTCCGATGGACAGGTCAGGTCCGCCGCGGTGTGCTCGCGCAGACGTGGCGTCGACGTCCAGGACGCGGTTGACGCGCCGCGGGAAGATAGGACCTGCTGCAGTGGGTTTCTCTGGTGAGTTCTCGTCTGGTCCAAGGGAGGTGCTGATCTGATGTCGTGGAAAGCGATGGTGGGTGAGCAGGTGATCGCTGAGAGCGATGTGACCATTTCGCTCGAAGGGAACCGGTACTTTCCTGTGGAATCGGTCGCCCCTGGAGTGCTGACACCGTCTCGGATGAAGACTCTGTGTTTCTGGAAAGGCGTGGCCAGCTACTACACGCTCAGCACCGAGATGGGTACTCGTAAGAACGCAGCGTGGACGTATCGTCATCCGTCGCCACTCGCGAGGCGTATCAAGGGCCACGTGGCCTTCTGGCCCGGGGACGTGCTCGTCCTTGAGTCGGGGCCGGCGGAATCCGAGCTGCAACCTGATCGGTGAGCGAGTGTGCGTCTACCGACCAGTCCTGACCAAGGGCCGTCGCGGTCGTGTCTTCAACCGGTCTGGATCTCCGCGGCGCTCGTCGCCGAGTCATGGAGGGCGCCATCGACGGGCACCGACAAGGCCCACGCGGGTGCCCGGCCCTCTCGCAGTCGCAGCGGGACGTGCGACCCCACGGCGAGCCCGGCACCCATGTCCAGCTCCAGCTCGACGTCGGACCCGTCCTCGGCCGTGGCCGTGACCACCTCGCGGGTCCCGGCCGCGCGGCGCCTCGTCACTCGTGCCCGCGTGCCGGCCGACCCCGGGTCGGCCTCGCCCACCACCACGGCCTCGCGCCGCAGGAGCAGCACGGCCTCGCCCGTGGCCGGGCAGTCGTCCGCGACGGGGATCGACCCCCACGTCGAGTGGTGCGCGCCGTCGCGGATCACGCCGCGGACCTCGCCGAAGCCTCCGACGAGTCGGGCCGTGGCGACGGTCGCGGGGCGGCGATAGATCTCGCTCATGGGGGCCTGCTGGTGCACGCGGCCGTCGATCAGGACCACGCTGGAGTCGGCCAGGGCGGCCTCGTCCAGGTCGTGGGTCACGAGCAGGATCGTGGGCTCGATCGCGGCGCGGACCTCGCCCAGCAGGTCGTGCATCGAGGTCCGCAGCTCGCGGTCCAGTGAGCTGAACGGCTCGTCGAGCAGCAGTGCACCGCGCTCGGCGGCCAGGGCGCGCGCGAGTGCCACCCGCTGCTGCTGTCCGCCGGAGAGGGAGCCGACGCGTCGGTCCTCGAGGCCGTCCAGTCCGACCAGGCGCAGGTAGCGCTGGGCGCACAGGCGCGCCTCCCGCCGGCTCGCGCCCGACAACCGAGGCGCGAAGGCCACGTTGCCGGCGACGTCGAGATGGTCGAACAGCAGCGGCTCCTGGAACATCACCGTCAGGTCACGACGCTCGGTGGGGCGGCCGGCCATGTCGACGTCGTCGACGAGCACGTGCCCGGCGGTGGCGGGCTCGAGGCCGGCGGCGACGCGCAGCACGGTGCTCTTGCCCGAGCCGGAGGGGCCGATGATCGAGACCATCTGCCCGTCACCGACCGAGAGCGACACGTCGTGGAGCGTGTCGGACGCGGCACCGGCGTAGCGGTGGCGCACCTGGCGGATCTCCAGCGTGCTCATGGGGCCATCCTCGCGCGTGACGCCAGTGTCACGAGCAGCACCGGCGGAACCAGGGTGGCCACGGCCATCGCCGCCACGATCGCGTCGTTGCCCGAGCCGGCCGCGGCCGAGCCGAGCAGCACCGGCGCCGTGATGAGCTGACCGCCGCCAACGAGCAGGGTGACGACGTAGTCGCTCCAGCCGACGAGGAAGGCCAGGAGCGCCGCCACGACGATCGGTCCGCGGATCGCGGGCAGCACGACCCGGGCCCTGGCCTGGCGTGCCGTGGCCCCGAGGGCGCGGGCCTGCGCGGCGAGGTCGGGCGAGGTGCGGGAGAAGCCAACCGCGCTCGTGTACGCGGTGTAGGGCAGGGCCAGCGTCGCCAGGAGCAACACCACGGACACCGGCTCCGGCAGACCGAGCCGGATCATGAGCACGTCGAGCCCCATCGACACCGCGAACGGCGGAAGGACGAGCGGCACCAGGAGGACCGTCACCAGCACCCGGGGGTGCCGGCCGAGCCGCCAGCCCAGCACGCGCCCCAGCATGACGCCGAGCGGCGTGGCGACGGCGGCGACCGCCAGGCCCAGGCCCAGCGAACGCGCGAGCGCCGAGAGCAGCCCCGCGTCGGCGGCGCCGCGCCACCCCTGCACGCCCCACGCGCTCGGGAGCACGTCCGGGAAGCTCCACCGGTCCGCGGTGGCCCACACCAGCACCGGCAGCAGGGGGAGCAGGAGCCACACGGCCACGACGACCGCGATGGTGGCGCGCCCCACGACCGGCAGGGTCTTGAAGGTCGACGGGGTCCTCACGAGAGGCCCCGGTCCGGCGACAGGCCCGTCCGGAGGCGAGGCAGGGCCGCGAGCGCGGGTGCAGCGAGCAGCATCGCGAGTGCTGCCGCGGTCGCTGCTGCGGCGGCGGCCGCGGGACGGTCGGTCAGCTCGATCGAGCCGAACAGCCGGTAGGCGAGCACGGGGAGCGGCTCGGGCGAGGCGCGGCCCAGGAGCCACGCCACCTCGTAGGAGCCGACGGCGTAGACCAGCGTGACCATGGACGACACGGCCAGGGCCGGCGTGGCCGTGGGCACCAGCACGCGGGCGAAGCGGTGCCACCGCCCCGCCCCCAGCCCGGCCGCGACCTGCATCCGCCGGGCGTGCCCGGGTGCCACGGCGGCCAGGACGACCAGGGCCACGAAGGCCGACTCCTTCCACGCCAGCTCCAGCACCGTGGCGACCGGCCACGAGCCGCCGACCAGCGCCGGCCACCCGGTGTCGCCGACGACGGGGGCGAGCGCCCGCGCGGCGACCCCGCCGTCGCCGAGCAGCAGACCCACCGAGGTCGCCCCCACCAGGTGCGGCACCGCGAGCACGGCCAGGCAGCCGGTGCGCACCAGCACCGCCCCGCGACCGCCGACGAGCATCAGCGTCGCGAGCAGCAGACCGATCACCGCGGCCAGCAGGCTTGCCGGCACCGCGATCCGCAACGTCTCCGCGGCGCCGGCGGCCAGGTCGGGGGCGGCCTTGCGCCAGCCGTCCAGGCCGAGCTCGGCGTCGCCGTACAGCGGCACCAGCCCGAGCGACGTCGCCAGGACCGCCACCATGCCCACCCCGGCGACCCCGGTGATCAGGACGATCCCCGGGAGCGCGGCACGGGCCTCACGGTCGGTCACGGTGAGCCCAGCACCTCGCGCCGCCAGGCCTCGTCGAGCGGGTTCACCCAGGACGACGCGAGCTCGGGTTGCGCGTTCCGCGAGAGCTCCTCGTACGGCGGCACCACGGGGGAGTCGGGAAGGTTCGCGAAGCGTGCCGCGTCGGCCGCGTCGAGCAGCCCCACGTCGAGCACCGTGAACTGGCCCCAGACCGCCGGATCGGCCTTGGCCGCCTGCTGCTCGGGGGAGAGGGCCAGGTTGGCCACGACGGCGGCTCCGGCCTGGTCGGGGGAGCTGGCCGGGATGCCGAGGAAGCTCGCGTTGCCGACCGTGCCGTCCTCGACGCTCAGCACCGTCGTGGTGGACGGGAACGTGCCGTCCGCGACGAGGTCGGTGAGCGTGGCCGGGCCGTAGGTCATCGTGAAGTCGACCTGGCCGTCGGCGAAGAGCTGGTCGAGGGCCTGCTGGTCCCGCGGGTAGGTCGTGCCGCCACGCCACAGGGACGGGGCCAGCTCGCTGAGCCGGTCGAGGAGCGCCGGGGTCAGGTCGTCGAAGGCCTCGTCGGAGTAGCTCGTCGGGACCTCGTCGGCGCCGCCGCTGAGCGCGTAGAGCGCCTGGCGCACGAAGACCGAGCCGGTGAAGTCCGGCGGAGCGGGGTACGTGAACCGGCCGGGGTTCTGCTCGGCCCAGTCCAGTAGTCCGGCCACCGTGGTCGGCGGATCGGTGACGCGGGCGGCGTCGTAGGCGAACGTGAACTGGGCCTTGTGCCAGGGCGCCTCGCAGCCGTCGACGGGCACCCCGAAGTCCTCGGCCACCAGCGGGTCGTCATCGGCGACGTACTGCAGGTTCGGCAGGTCGTCGGCCCAGTCGCACCACCACGCCCCGGCCTCCTGGCCGGTCGCGAAGTTGTCGCCGTTGACCCACACCAGGTCGACTGCACCGTCGGTGCTGCCGGCGGCGTTCTCGGACAGGACGCGGTTCATCGCGTCCTTGGTGTCGGCCACGGGCACCCGGCGCAGCGTCACGCCCAGCTCGGCGGCCGCCGGCGTCAGGACGTCGTCGACGTAGGCGTTGCCCGCCTCGTCGCCGCCGAACATCCACAGGTCGACGGTCTGCCCCTGCGCCTCGGCCACGACCTCGTCCCACGGGCGGTCGGCGGCACGCGGCGACTCGTCCGGCGACGGGCCTGAGCAGGCCGACGCCACCAGGGCGAGGGTCACGGCCAGCGCCGGCAGGGCCGGGCGGGACGTGGCACGGATGGACCGGGCACGGGAGGTCATGGTGCGGTGCGCTCCTGGGGTTGGTGGCGATGGCGGTGGGCCACTGCCATGGGAACACCTTGGACGGCTGGGCGACTTCCCGCCGGGGAGTCGCCCAGAACGGTGTCATGTGGTGCTGGACCCCGTCGTGGGTCAGGATGGCGCGAGTCATGCACGCCGAAGGGGGCCTGCCCATGTTCGACCGTCGCCTGCGCGGTCACCTCGACGGCCCGCTGACCCGCGTCGCCGCGGTGCTGGACCGCCGGTGGATCACGCCCGACCGCCTGACCGTGGCAGGTCTGGTGCTCGGGCTCGCCAGCGCGGGCCTGGCGGCCTCGCAGCTCTGGCTCTGGGCCCTCGCGGCGTGGTGGGTCTCGCGCCTGCTGGACGGGCTCGACGGACCGCTGGCCCGGCGGCGGTCCGCCGACGGTCAGGGCTCACCCGCGGGTGGCTTCCTCGACGTCACGGCCGACTTCCTGGTGTACGGCACCACGGTCGTCGGTGTGGCCATCGGCACTGTGGGGTCCGCCGCGGACGTCGGCGACTGGCTGCCGTTCGCCGCCGTGCTGCTGGCGTACTACGTCAACGGCACGGCGTTCCTGGCCTTCTCGTCGATCGCGGAGCGCACCGGGCACCAGCTCGACGACGGCCGGTCGCTGAGCTTCCTCGGTGGCCTCGCGGAGGGCGCCGAGACCATCGCGGTGCACTCCCTCTGGCTGATCGTGCCCGCCTTCGCCGGACCGATCGCCTGGGTCTGGGCAGCCGTGGTCGGCGTCAGCGCGGCGCACCGGGTCGTGGTGGGCCATCGTGCGCTGCGCCGGCCCCTGGCGGGTCCATGAGCGAGCGGAAGCAGACGGAGGACTCACCGGGTTCCCGCCCCGTGACCTCCCGCGCCTCCGTGCTCCGCCTGGCCGCCCTCGTGCTGGCGTTCCTCGCCGTCGCGGTCGGTCTCCAAGCCAGCGGCTGGGACGGGCCCGGACAGCTCCGTGCGGGGGTCGAGTCGGCCGGCTGGGCCGGTGCCGTGGTGTTCGTCGTCGGCTACGCGCTGCTCGTGCTCGTGCCGACCCCCGCTTCGCTGCTGACGATCCTGGGCGGTGCCCTCTTCGGGGTCTGGGTGGGAGCGCTGCTCGCGTGGGCCGGTGCCTGGCTGGGGTCGGTGGGCGGGTTCCTCGCCGGACGCCGGCTCGGGCGCCCGGCGGTCGACCGCCTGCTCGGCGGACGCCTGGCGCAGGCCGATCGCGTCCTGCGCCAGCACGGCCTGGTCGCGGTCGTCGCCGTGCGGCTGGTGCCCCTCTTTCCGTTCACCCCGCTGAACTACGCCGCCGGCCTGGTGGGGGTCCGGGCGCGCGACTACCTGCTGGGCACCGCGCTGGGCATCGTGCCGGGCGCCTTGGCGTACGCCGCGGTCGGGGCCTCGGGAGCCGACCCGCTCGGCATCGTCCTGGGCATTGGCGGGCTGGTCGCCCTGGCCGTGCTGGGTGGCACGGTCGGTCGTCGGCTGCTGGCGCGGACCGAGCCCGCGGACTCCGACGACCCGGATCAGGAGCGGTAGCGCGCCAACCAGCGACGGTCGATGGCGCGCTTGAGCAGCAGACTGGCGCGCCCGAACCACCAGCGGCCACCACGCACCGCCAGTGCCGTGCCGCCACCGAGGTCGAGGATCGACAGCGACGTCGACGGTGGCGTGTAGACCGGTGCTGGCCCTCCCGCGCTCCGCGCGAGCAGTGCCTCCAGCAGGACCGGCCCCTGTCGCACGCCGTGCACCCCGATGCGGGCAAGGCGCCCGGGCAGGAAGTCGACGCAGTCGCCCGCGGCGTAGACGTCGGCGTGGTCGCGGTGCTGGAGGGTCGCCTCCACCGGGAGGCCTCCGGGGCCGCCCCAGGGTGCCGCGGTCGCGAGCGGCGGCGGCGCCAAGCCGGTCGCGAGCACGGCCACGTCGTGCACGATCTCGGTGCCGTCGCGCAGCACTGCCCTCGACGCCCCGACCTCCACGAGGTCGACCCCGCAGCGCACCACCACGCCGCGGTGGTCCAGCAGCCGGGCGAGGCGTGAGGCCGCTCCGGTCGGGAGGAACGCGCCGAGGGACGCGCCGGACTCCAGCACGGTCACCCGGGCCACGTGCGGCACGAGCGCGAGCTGGGCGGCGAGCTCGATCCCGCTCGGACCGGCACCGACGACGCTGACGCGCAGCCCGGCGCCGCCGTGGTGCGTCGCCACGTGCTCACGCAGCCGGTGCAGGTCGTCGAGCGGCTTGACCCGCACGACGTCGGGGTGCACCGACAGCCCCGGGGGCGTCGCGGCGACGCTGCCGATGTTGAGCGACACGACGTCCCAGCTGATCTGCTCACCGTCCGCACAGGTCGCGGCCCGGGTGTCGGCGTCGAGCCGGGTCACCCGCGTGGGCCGGTGCTCGACCCCTCCCTGCGCCAGGCGGGCGACGTCGATCCGGCCCACCGCAGGGTCACGGGCGCCCACGGCGACACCGGCCGCCGCTCCGCTGTAGTCGAACCACGGCGGGGCCACGAGCGTCACGACGTAGCCGGCCCGGCGCAGCTGGTCGGCTTGCCGCAGGAGGTGCAGGTGGGCGTGGCCCGCCCCCACGAGCAGCAGCCGGGTCTCAGCGGTCACGGCGGGCCAGGAGGGCGCGACGGACGCGGACCAGCAGGCGCAGGATCCGCCGGGTCACGGGTGCCTCGAGCTGCGTCCGCACGTCCGCGACCGCGGCGTTCCACGGACCGTCGTTCCAGGTCGGGTAGGCGTGCATCACGCTCGCGAGGTCACGCGTGCGCAGACCCTGCTGCACGGCGATCGCCAGCTCGCCCAGGGTCTCGCCGGCGCGCGGACCGACCACGGTGGCGCCGACGATGCGCCTCTTGCGGTCGACGACCACGCGAGTGAACCCGTCCGTCTCGGCCTCGACGACCGCGCGGTCGACGTCGTCGTGCTGCTGCGTGAGCTGGCGCAGGCCGCGCTGGGTGCGGCCCGTGTCGACGCCGACGGCCGCGACCTCCGGCTGGGTGAAGGTGACGCGGGGGACCACGGCGGTGTCGACGCGTCGCGGCACGCCGAGCGCCGCGTTGCTGGCGGCGAGACTGCCGTGGACCCCGGCGGTGTGCGTGAACTGGGGGTGCCCGGTCAGGTCGCCAGCGGCCCACACCCGGGGGTTGGTCGTGCGGAGCCGGTCGTCGACCACGACGAATCCGCGGTCGTCGACCTCGACGCCGATCCGGTCCAGGCCGATGTCCCGGGTCCGCGGGGTGCGCCCCACGGCCAGGAGCAGGCGGTCGAAGGCGACGGTGCTGCCGTCGTCGAGGTGCAGCGTGCCGGCGCGGCCGTCGTCGGACCCCGTGACGGACGTGGCCGTGCGGCCGACACGGAGGGTGACGCCGTCGGCCGTCAGGGCACGGCCCACGACGGCCGAGGCGTCGGCGTCCTCCTGGGGAAGGACCCGCGACGCCGACTCGACGACCGTCACGTCGACCCCGAGGCGGGCCATCGCCTGGCCGAGCTCGCAGCCGATGCTGCCGCCGCCGAGGATGGCCAGCCGGCGGGGTGCCTCCCGGAGCTCCCAGACGTCGTCGCTGGTCAGGGCGTCGACGTCCTCGAGACCGGGGACACCGGGGCGCGTCGGCGCGGCGCCGGTGGCGACCACCGCCTGCCGGAACCGGACCGGGTCGCCGTCGATCTCGAGCACGCCCTGGTCAACGAACCGGCCACGCCCCGCCCGCACCGTGACGCCTGCGGCGGTCAGCGCCTCGGGGGAGTCGATCGGCGCGATCGTGGCGATCGCCGCGTGCACGTGCTCCATCGTGCGGGCGAAGTCGACCTGCACGTCGCCGGTGACCACGCCGAACCGGTGCGCCGAACGGGCCGAGGCGGCGACGCCGGCGGCGGCCAGGAGCGCCTTGGAGGGCACGCACCCGGTCCACAGGCAGTCGCCGCCCGTGCGGTGGTCCTCGACGAGGAGGGTGCGGGAGCCGAGGCGCGCCGCCGTCTTCGCGGCCACGATGCCCGCGGTGCCCCCGCCCAGCACCACGAGGTCCCAGGGTCGTGGCGATCTCACGGCAACCGTCCTTCGACGAGATCGTCGAGCACCGACCGCAGCCGGTCGGTGGAGGCGCGGTCGACCACGTGGTGCCCCGACCATCCCGCCAGCGCCCGGCTCAGCAGGCGGTGCTGGCGCAGCACCTCGCTGCAGCGCTCGCACGTGGCCACGTGCTCCTCGAGCCGGCTGATCTCGCTCGGGGTCAGTGGCGCGGCGGGGTCGGCGTCCAGGTAGCGGTGGATCCGTCGTGCGGTCCAGTGACAGGTGATCACCTGTCGCAGCATCACGATCATCACAGTTCCCTTTCGGAGGTCGCGAAGGTCGGGCCGAGCGCCACGCGGACCTTCTGGCGGGCACGGCTGAGCCGGGACATGACGGTGCCGGGCGGTATCCCGAGCAGGGCCGCCGCGTCGGTGTACGACAGGTCGTGGACGTCGACCAGGATCAACGCGCTGCGAAACCTCGGGTCGAGCGAGTCGACGGCCACCTGGAGCGCGGCTCCCAGCTCGTCGGTGACGAAGGAGTCCTCGGCCGACGGGACCCCCGCGGAGCCGAACGCCGGGCGTGCGGCCCGCGCCAGCTCCGCGTCGTCGATCGCGATCGGCCTGCGGCGCCGCTGCATGTTCAGGTGGGTGTTGCGCAGGATTGTCAGCAGCCAAGCGCGGGGATGGCGCCCGTCGAACCGGTCGAGGGCGCGGAACGCGCGGATCAGGGACTCCTGCACGAGGTCCTCGGCATCGGCGGCACTGCCGGTGATGCTGCGGGCCACCCGGAGCATGACCTCGATCTCGGGCTCGATGACCTCGCCGAAGGCGCGGCGTCGCTCGGCGTCCGGAGAGGTCGTCGCGTCGCTCATGCGTCGGGAACCCGCCGAAGTCGGCCCTGTCTTCCCGATGGCACGTCGTCGCGGCTCAGAGATCGCGACGGTAGGTGTCGAAGTGGGGATCGTCCTCGGCGTCGGCGTCGGCGTCGGGCCGGCGGTTCAGGCTGATGATCGCGGTGACCAGCCCTCCCCAGAGGATCAGCATCGCGACGACCATCATGACGATCGCGTCAGCGCTCATCGGTCGGCCCCCTCTCGGTCGTGCTCGGGCGTGACGGCTTTGCGACGGGTGACGGTGATCACCAACGCGACCACGAGCACCAGGCCGGCCGTGCCCCAGCCGAAGACGTTCAGCATCCAGGCCGGGTAGCCACCGTACGGCTCGTCGAGGGTGTCGATGAAGGCGCGGACCAGCACGTAGCCGAGCGCGAGCGGCGCCACGACCGCGACCAGCAGCATCCACGTCCGGCCGAGCTTGACCGAGCCGTGCCGGTTGAGGTGCGCGGCCAGGCCAGGAAGCGCCTTCAGGCCGACACCCATCACCACCATCGTGACGACGGCGACCAGCAGGATGCCGAACTGGTTGACGAAGTAGTCGACGATGTCGAGCACCAGCAGACCGCTCGTGGTCGAGAACAGCAGCACGCTCACGACCATCGCGGGCACCCCCACGACGAGGACTGCGGTGACCCGCTTCAGGTCGAACTTGTCGCGTACCGCCGAGACGACGACCTCGAGCACGCTCACGAGCGAGGTCAGTCCAGCGATCACCAGGGAGCCGAAGAACAGCACGCCGATCAGTGACCCGCCCGCGGCCTCGCTGATGATCGCGGGGAACGCGACGAACGCCAGACCGATGCCGTCGGCGACGACCTCGTCGACCGCGACACCGCTCGACTGAGCCATGAAGCCGAGCGCGGCGAAGACGCCGATGCCGGCCAGCAGCTCGAAGCCCGAGTTTGCGAACCCGACGACCAGGCCGGACCCGGTCATGTCGGTACGCCTGCCCACGTACGAGGCGTAGGTGATCATGATGCCGAAGCCGATCGACAGCGAGAAGAAGATCTGTCCGAACGCTGCGGCCCACACCGAGGCGTCACGCAGCGACGCCCAGTCGGGGCTGAACAGCGTGTCGAGGCCCTCGGCGGCCCCGGGCAGGAACAGGGCGCGCACGACGAGGAACCCGAATGCCAACACGAGCAGCGGGATGAACACGACCGACGTGGCTCCGATGCCCTTCTGCACGCCGAGTCCCATGATCAGCAGCACGGCCGCCCACACGATCAGAAGGGCGATCAGCACCCCCGCGACGAAGTCGAGCGTGACGCCCGGCTCGCTGGTCTGCAGGAACTCGCCGAAGAAGAAGCCTTCGGGATCGGCGCCCCAGGCCTTGTCGATCGAGAAGAACGTGTAACGGGCGGCGTAGGCGATGATCACGGCGTAGTAGACGGCGATCACGAAGCAGATGCCGACCTGCCACCACCCGAGCGGCTCGGCCTTGCGCGACTCGCGCGCCATCGACAGCGGTGCCGAGCCGCGGTGCTTGTGGCCGATCGCGTAGTCGAGGAACAGGAACGGCAGACCCGCGGTGAGCAGCGCGATCAGGTAGGGGATGACGAACGCGCCGCCACCGTTCTCGTACGCGACGTACGGGAAGCGCCAGATGTTGCCCAGCCCTACCGCCGACCCGATGGCCGCGAGGATGAAGACCTTGCGCGAGGAGAACGCCCCGCGACGGGCCTCCTGCTGGCCGGGTGCGGCCGCACTGCTGGAGTGTTCTGCGCTCGCCATGGGTGTGTCTCCTGACGTCGTTGTCGGGCTCCCGGCATCGTAGGACACGACCGCGCTTCGTGCGCTCCGGCTGGCCGGGCCGTTCCCGCCCCGCCCCGCCCCGCCCTGGTGCGGTGGCGGTAGCGTGCGATCCACCCTGACCCCGCCTCATGGAGGAGATCACCATGGCCGTCGACCCCACCGGATCGGACCTCAAGCGCTACCTGGCCGAGGACGAGGGAGGCGAGGTCGTGATGCTGAACTTGCTGCGATTCAAGCCCGAGGGACGTGACTCGTACGCTGCCTACTCCCGCGCGATCGCGCCGTTCGTGGCCAAGGTGGGCGGCTCGGTCGTGTACGCGGGGGAGTGCGGCACCGCGTTGGTGCCGGCCGCCGGCAGCGGCTGGGACGCCGTGCTCCTGGTGCGTTACCCGTCCCGCTCGGCGTTCTCACAGATGGTGGCCGACCCCGACTACCAGCAGATCACGCACCTGCGCACCGAGGCGTTGGAGGAAGCCGTCCTGCAGGCCACGTCTGACTGGGGCTGACCGGCCGCTGACGGCTCAGGTGCCGCAGTAGCTGACGTACCGACCGAAGTCGGGTGGGGCCGGTTCGGCGAAGCGCTCCAGTCCGGGATGCTCGTCGAAGGGGTGCTGGACGGCCGCCAGGAGCTCGCCGAACGGCCCGAGGTCGCCCGCGGTCGCGGCGTCGAGCGCTTCCTCGACCCGGTGGTTGCGTGGGACGTAGGCGGGGTTGGTGCGCTCCAACAGCTCCGCGTCGGGAAGGAGCTCACGCCAACGCGCCAACCACGCGTCGAGGCCAGCCAGGTTGGCGACGAGTCCGCGGAGCGGCTCGGCGTCACCGCGTGCGGCGCCAGCGAGCGCCCGGAACCCGCTGGTCCAGTCGACGTGGTTCTCGCCCAGCAGCACCAGCAGCTGCTCGCCGAGGTCGACCGCTTCCTCGGTGCCGGACGCGAAGCCGATCTTCGCGACCAGGCCCGCCGCGTACGTGGCGCCGTAGCGGGAGCGGAACGCGCCGAGCGCCTGCGTCGCGAGCTCGACGCTGCTGTCCTGGTCGTCGGCGATCAGCGGCAGGAGGGTCTCGGCGAACCTGGCGAGGTTCCACTCGGCGACCAGGGGCTGGTTGCCGTAGGCGTAGCGGCCGCCGGTGTCGATCGAGCTGTGCACGGTGGCGGGGTCGAACGCCTCCATGAAGGAACACGGTCCGTAGTCGATCGTCTCGCCGGAGATCGTCATGTTGTCGGTATTCATCACGCCGTGGACGAAACCGATCAGCATCCACCGTGCGACGAGGTCGCCCTGGGCCGTGGCCACGGCCTCGATCAGCGCGAGCGCCGGGTTCGCGGCCTGGGCCGCAACCGGGTGGTGGCGCGCGATCGCGTGGTCGGCCAGGCGACGCACCAGCTCGACGTCGCCGGTCGCGGCCGCGTACTGGAAGGAGCCGACGCGCAGGTGACTGCTCGCCACCCGGGCCAGGACGGCGCCTGGCAGATCTCTCTCGCGACGAACCTGGCGTCCGGTGGCCACGACTGCCAGCGATCGCGTCGTCGGTACGCCGAGGGCGTGCATCGCCTCGCTGGTGAGGTACTCGCGCAGCATCGGCCCGACCGCGGCCCGGCCGTCGCCTCCGCGGGAGAACGGCGTGCGTCCCGAGCCCTTGAGGTGCAGGTCGTGGAGTCGCCCTTGGGGGTCGCTCAGCTCGCCGACCAGCAACGCGCGGCCATCGCCGAGGCGAGGTGAGTACCCGCCGAACTGGTGTCCGGCGTAGGCCTGCGCGACTGGGGTGGCGCCCGCCGGCACGAGACTGCCGGTGAGCAGACGCGCCCCGGCGTCGCCGCCCAGCATCTCCGGGTCGATCGCGAGCTCCGCGGCCAGCGGCTCGTTGAGCACCAGCACCCGAGGGTCGAGGGCCTCCTCGGCCTGCCAGGGGAGGGCAAGCTCGGGCAGCTCCGTCGCGAACCGGTTCGCGATCGGGAGCAGTTCGGGATTCGTCGTCACCTCGTCGAGCCTACGGACCGCGTCTGGCTCGAGGAGCGGGTTCACGGTGACGGGTTGCAGATCTGGTCATGGCCCAGCGCACCCTCATGACCTCCGCGTCCGCCCCCGCAGCAGTGGCGTCGCCGGGCCGGCCCCAGCCGCGGCGTCGACACGGTGGCCGCCTGACAGGTCCGCGCGCCCAGCGCCGCTGAATCGTGTCTCTCCACCGGCACACGCGCACGGACTGCCCGAGGGCCCGTCCTGGACGGTCAGCTGGGCGAGCCTCGACCGGCGGCGCAGTCCCTGGACCACACGCCGAGGCCTACGGCGCCGGGATCGAGTCAGGTCGTCACGACGTCACCGTGGCGCTCAGCCGGCATCGCGCAGGATCGCCTGGGTCGCCGAGTGGCGCTCGCTGCGGCGGTCCAGGTAGGGATTGAGCACGCCGCGCAGAACCGACATCGGGCTCCACCGTCGTGGCGCGATGACGCGGGGTGCTCGGCGCTCGATACCCCGAACGATCACCCCGCCCGCGACCCGTGGCTCGAGCTTCTTCATGAGGACCTGCGGGAACGTCGCCTTGAGGCGGGCGCCGATCGGGTCGGCGAAGGCATCGTGCGTCATGGCCGTGTCGATGAATCCGAAGTACGCGACCGTCGCGGAGGCGCCGTGCTGGACCAGCTCGCTGCGCAGCGCTCGGCCGTACTGCTCCACCGCGGCCTTGGACATGGCGTAGGGCGCCACCAGCATGCCATTGGAGAAGGCGTAGATCGACGACACGACGACGACGTGCCCCCCGTTGGCGGTGATGTGCGGCAGGGCGGCTCGGACGGTCCGGTGGACGCCGTGGATGTTGACGTCGATCACGCGCTCGAACTCGCCCGCGCTCATGGCCCGGATGGTCGCCGGCTGGTTGGCGATCCCGGCGTTGGCCACGACGACGTCGAGGCGACCGAGCTGGGCCACGACCTGGGTCACGATGTCCTCCATCGCGGCCGAGCTCGTCACGTCCGCGACCAGGCCGATCGCGCCTTCTCCGAGCATCTTGGCCGCCATCGAGGTCGCCTCGGGATCGAGGTCGACGATCGCGACTCGAGCTCCTCGCTCGAGCAGCGCGCGGGCGGTCTCCAAACCGATTCCGCGGGCGCCGCCGGTGACGAGGGCGACCTTGGAGGTGAGGGGGTAGGCGCTCATGAGTGAACCGTTCTCTCGCGGGGACTGCTCGACCGGCCGAGGTGCCGATCGAGGAAGGTGATCTGGTCGCACAGGGCCTGTTGCTGCCAGGGGCCGTCGTAGACGTCGAAGTGGTCGACCGGGTAGGACAGCAGCTCGGCGGTCCCGGCGGCTCGGCGGACCACCTCGACTGCCGCGGCCGGAGGGGCCACCGCGTCGTTCTCGCCGACCTGTACCAGCAGGGGGAACCTCGCGCGCCGCGCTTGACGCAGGGGCCGGCTGAAGGCCACGGTCAGCGCCGCACGGGCGCCGACCAGGTTGCGCCAGGTCGGACCCGCGACTGCGGTGTAACCGGCCACGGCCCCGGGCGCAGTGATGATCGCGACCGATCCGGGTTCGCCGACGACGGGCAGGTAGTGGGGCTGTCGGGATGTCAGGGCCCGCGCGACGTCCCGCAGCCCGTGAACCAGCAGAGGCGCGAGGCGACGGACACCGCCGTGCCGCGCGATCGCCAGCAGGGCGGCCCGACCGTCCATCGCCGGTGTCAGGGAGATCGCTGCAGCGACCCGTCGGTCCTGGACGGCCACCGGGAGCACGTGCCCGCCGGAGTACGACGTTCCCCACAGAATGATGCGGTCGGGGTCGACGCCGACGAGCCGGCGGGCCGCGGCAATCGCGGCGTGGTAGTCGGCACGTTGGCGGCGGTACGACACGAGCTGGCGAGGCTCGCCGCCCGAGGCGCCGAAGCCGCGGTAGTCGAAGAGCAGCACGTCCAGGCCCGCCGCCGCGAGCCCCTCGGCGTACCCGAGGAGTCCGGTGTCGCGGGTGCCCCCGAAACCGTGCGCCATCACGACGCACGGCCGGCCCCTTGACCCGTCATCCGCGGGCACTCGTGCGACGAAGTGCCACGCGGCACACCTCACGCCGTCGCTGCTGAACGTGAGGTCTTGGCGCACGACGTTCATGCGGTGGTCAGGGTCGTGGCCGGGGACTCGAAATGCAGCAGGCCGTCGTCGATCGGCTCCTCCACGAGCATCCGGCAGTCGCGCCCGTAGTGCATGAGCACCTTCCACGGCTCCTTCGAGCCCTGGCGCGGCAGGGTGTCCTTGGCCCGCTGGACGTATCCGGACTGGAGCTGGTCGAGCATCCCGATGTCGAGGCGGGAGCCCTCCTCGTCGCGGGGTGTGGCGACGGTGTGGCCCGCGTCGTCCATCTGCTGCATCAGGCGGCACAGGTACTCGCCGGCGATGTCGGACTTCAGGGTCCACGGCGCGTTCGTGTACCCGAAGATCCACGCCAGGTTCGGGACGCCTTCGACGAGCACGCCCTTGTACGTCAGCTGGTCGTGCAGCTCCTTGGCCTCACCGTCGACGAACAGCTTCAGCCCGCCGAGCATCTGCACCTTCAGGCCGGTGGCGGTGATGATGACGTCGGCCTCCAGCTCCTGCCCGGACTCCAGCAGGATGCCGCGGGGCGTGAACCTGTCGACATGGTCGGTCACGACCGAGGCTGCTCCGCTGGCGAGGGCGTCGAACAGGTCGCCGTTCGGCACGGCGCAGAGCCGCTCGTCCCAGGGCATGTAGGTCGGCGAGAAGTGGCTCATGTCGACGTTGGGTCCGACCTTGCGACGAACCTGGGAGAGCAGGAACCGGCGCATCGTCCTGGGCCAACGTCGGCAGGCGAGGTAGAGCCCACGGTGCACGAGGATGTTGCGCTGACGAGAAATCGCGTACACCCAGGAGTCCGGCAGGAACCGGTTGAGGACGCCGGAGATGCTGTCGACAGCGGGCACCGACAGCACGTACGACGGCGATCGTTGGAGCATCGTGACGTGCTCGGCTGTGCCGGCCATCGAGGGGACCAGGGTCACCGCAGTGGCGCCACTGCCGATGACCACGACCTTCTTGCCGCTGTAGTCGAGGTCCTCGGGCCACCGTTGCGGGTGGACGACGAGCCCCTCGAACTCGCCGGCCCCGGGGAACGTCGGCTCGTGACCCCGGTCGAAGTCGTAGTAGCCCGTGCAGCTGACGAGGTAGCCGCACGTGTACGAGCGGGTCTCGCCGCTGGCCTCGTGCACTGCGGTCACGGTCCACTGTGACTGCGCGGTCGACCAGTCGGCGCGGACGACCTGCATCCCGAAGTGGATCTTCTCGTCGATGCCGTGCTCGGCCGCCGTGTCGGCGATGTACTGGCGAATGGATCCGCCGTCGGCAAGCACCTTGCGGTCGTTCCACGGGCGGAACTTGTAGCCGAAGGTCAGCATGTCGGAGTCGGAACGGATTCCGGGGTACTGGAAGAGGTCCCAGGTGCCTCCCAGTCGGTCACGCCGCTCGAGGATCGCCACCTCCTTGTCGGGGAACTGCCGGGCCAGCTGGCAGGCGGTGCCAATGCCCGAGAGGCCGGCTCCGATGATCAGGACGTCGAGGTGGGGGGTCGTGGACATGAGTTCAGCGTCGCCGCCACTGGACGAACAGGTCTTGACACGGCACGACATACTTTTGACAGTTGCGGACAGGAGGACCGATGTGGCAAGCCTCATCCGCGCGACCAACCTCTGGGGTTACGCCGAGGTCGTCCGCGAGCTCGGGGGCGATCCGGACGAGCTCTGCGCGAGGTTCCACCTTCCCGCGGGCGTGGCCCGAGAGCAGGAGGCGTTCGTGGCGTTCGACGCGTTCGTGCGGTGCCTGGAGGCCGCGGCCACCGAGCTCGCGTGTCCGGACTTCGGCCTGCGAGTCTCGAAGTGGCAGGGGCTGGACATCCTCGGACCCGTTGCAGTCATCGCCCGCAACGCCCCAACGGTGCACGATGGCCTGACGTCGGTCGCGCGCTACCTCTACGTCCATTCCCCAGCGCTCGAGCTGGCGATGCAGCCTCGCCCGGCCGGAGCGGGCCTGCGGTTCACCTACACCGTGCGGGAGTCGACGCTCACGCACCTTCGCCAGGGCTACGAGCTCAGCATGGCCAACGCGGCGCGCATCGTGCGCCTGCTGGGTGGCGCAGGTGCGGGCCCGAGCCTGGTGTCCTTCCTCCACCCGCGGCAGGGGCCGCAGGCCGCCTATGAAGAGGCCCTCGGATGTCCGGTGCGTTTCGAGCAGCCGTGGTGCGGTTTCGAGATCGGCGCCGACCTGGCGACCCGGTCGATCGACGGCTCCCACCCCGAGACCAGGCGCATGGCCACGATGTACCTCGAGTCGACCTACGCACCCGGTTCGGCCACCTGGAACCAGCGGGTCGCTGAGCTGGCGCGTCGACTGCTTCCCACCGGGAACTGCACGGCCACCGCGATCGCGGAACAGCTGGCCGTGCACCCGCGCACCCTGCAGCGGCTCCTGGCGGCCGAGGGGGATCGGTGTCAGGACGTCATCGAGCGCGTCAGGCGGGACCAGGCGGCGGCCTACCTGGCAGATCCACGCCTGCACCTGAGTCAGATCGCCGGCCTGCTCGGCTATTCCGAGCAGAGCACGCTCAACCGTTCGTCTCGGCGGTGGTTCGGGACGACGCCACGCCAGTACCGCGCTGAGGTGACTCGCTCGGCCCCGTGAACATCGTCGGGGTCGTGCGGACGACGGCGTCACGCCCGACGCCGGCGAGATCGTTGGCCCGAGCCGTATCGCGCTGACGAGCGCCCGCCAACGAGCGGCGGGGATCGATGCCGGACCGGACCAGATCGGCGTCGAGCAGCCGCATGAGGGCGTCAGAACCCGCGTCAGTAGCCGCGGCCGGGGTTGAGGATGCCGGACGGGTCGAAGGCCGTCTTGATCCGATGCATGAGGGCCCGCTCGGCGGCGCCGACCTGGCGCTCGAGGTAGTCGATCTTGAGCGAACCGATGCCGTGCTCGCCACTGACGGTCCCGCCGAGGTCGATGGCCGCCAGGACGATCTGGTCGAAGCATGCGTAGGCGCGCTCGGCAGCGCCGGCCTCCGTGGCGTCGTAGACGATCGTGGGGTGCAGGTTGCCGTCCGCGGCGTGTCCGAAGACGCCGACGGTGACGCCGTGCTCGGCTGCTGCCTTCGCGATCCGCGCCTCGAGATCGGGCAGGCGATGGATCGGCACGCAGACGTCGTCGAGCAGGGTGGTGCCGAGTCGTTCGAGTGCCGTGAGCGCCACGCGGCGGGCTTCCATCAGGGCCGTGCCCTCGTCGGTGTCGTCGGTGTGGAAGGCCGCGAGGGCACCGTGGGCGGCTGCGACCTCGACCACGGCGGCGATCTCGGCGGCGTGATCGCTTCCATCGGTGACCACGAGCAGAGTGGGCACCTCGTCGAGGCCCATCCGCGTCATCAGGTTGACCGCGCGCACGGTGGTCTCGTCCATCAGCTCGACGGCGCTGGGCCGCGCCACCCGCTCGATCGCCAGCACGGCCTCGACGGCGGCTGCAACGGTGGGGAAGGTGAGCGCGGCCGTGGCAGTGCCGGGCGATGCGGGCAGCAGGCGCACGGTCGCCTCGACGACGACACCGAGGGTGCCCTCCGAGCCGACGACCAGACGGGTCAGGTCCAGCCCGGCGACGTCCTTGTGAGTCGCTCGGCCGGTGCGGATCGTCTCGCCCCCAGCCAGCACCACGGTGAGTGCAAGCGTGTGATCTGCGGTGACGCCGTACTTCGCGCAGCACATGCCGCCGGCGTTGGTCGCGATGTTGCCGCCGATCGACGAGATGGCCCGGCTGCCGGGGTCGGGTGCGTAGAAGAGTCCGTGCTCCCGAGCGGCAGCGTCGAGGTCGGCATTGAGCACGCCCGGTCCGACGGTGGCCGTGCGCGCGACGGGGTCGATGGTCAGGGCCGTCAAACGCGACACGTCGAGCACGATGCAGCCGTCGAGAGCGTTCGCGGCACCGGCCAGGCCCGTTCCTGCTCCGCGGATGACCACGGGAGCTGCGTGCTGATCAGCGATGGTCAGGACCGTCACGACGTCGGCCGCGTCGCCGGCACGCACGACGGCCAGCGGCCTGCCCGCGACGGCGACCAGACACTGGTCGCGGCGGTACGCCTCCATCGACGTCGGCTCGGTGATGACCCGGCCGGCCAGGGCGTCGACCAGCTCCTCGAGCAGCCCATCGGCCAGGCTCATGACTCGGTGACGGGCTCGTAGAAGCCGCGGATGTGCGCCACGACGAGATCGGCGGCGCGCCTTTGGGCGCCCGAGTCGAGGGCCGTCACGATCGCCTCGTGCTCGTCGCAAAGGCCGCTCAGCACCGAGACCGGATCGCCATGCTCGCTCAGGGCCGTGCGAAGGTAGCCCGCGATCGTGCCGCGCATGACCTCCACCACGAGACCGATAGCGGCATTCCCGCCCGCATGGGCCAGGCTGACGTGAAAGTCGACGTCGGCGAGGTGGAAGGCCTCGATGTCGCCGGCGTCGGCGGCGACGCGCATGATCTTCAGGCACTCGCGCGTCGAGGCCGGCACGACGTTGACGGACTGGACCGCGTCACGCTCGAGCAGCACGCGAAGTGCAACCAGGTCGGGCAGCGTCACAGCCGAGACCCGCAGGGCGGTCGTCAGCGCTGAGGCCGCCGTCGAGGCAAGGCGGTCGTGGGTCACTCGCGGGCGAGAGGTCGATACCGACTCGGCGCCGGTCACCAAGCCCTGTGACTGGAGGACCCGCAGCGCCTCACGCACACTGGACCGCCCGACGCCGAAGGTGCTCGCCAGGTCGGACTCCGTCGGCAGCTCCTCGCCAGGAGGGAGGTCGCCGACGACGATCGCCTCACGCAGTCGCGAGGCGATCTCCAGGCTCAGCGGCAACCGTGCGACCGGCGCGAGATGGGTGGACATGCGAGTCACTGTAGCGCTTGCCCGCCCGCTTGCCTGCTTGTCAGACAAGTGGTTGACTCAGGGGCGTGATGCGATCCACATCACATTCCTGATGGTCCACCTGGAGGTCCGCCATGTCCGAGCAGCTCACCCTTGACCCCGCCACCACGGCCGTCGTGCTGATCGAGTACCAGAACGAGTTCACCACTCCCGGCGGCGTGCTCCACGACCCTGTCGCAGCGGTCATGGAGAAGACCGGCATGCTCGCCAACACGGTTGCCTTCGTCGAGCAGGCCCGCGCCGCCGGCGTGACGATCATGCACGCCCCGATCACGTTCGCTCCCGGGTACGGCGAGCTCACGCGCCACCCGTACGGGATCCTCGCCGGGGTCGTGAACGGCAAGGCCTTCGAGAAGGGCAGCTGGGGCGCGGCCATCGTCGATGACCTCGCGCCGACCGAGGACGACATCCTGATCGAGGGCAAGCGTGGGCTCGACACCTTTGCCAGCACCAACCTCGACTTCATCCTGCGCAGCAAGGGCATCACCACGGTGATCCTCGCCGGATTCCTCACCAACTGCTGCGTCGAGTCGACGATGCGTTCGGCCTACGAGAACGGCTATCGCGTGATCACGTTGACCGACTGTGCGGCCGCGACGTCCGTCGAGGAGCACGACAACGCCATCACGTACGACTTCCCGATGTTCTCGCTGCCGATGGAGTCGAAAGCCGTCGCCGCGGCGCTCTGACGGGTGTGCCGCCCCCGTCGTCCCGGCCCCCGCAGGCACGGGGCGCGTCCAGGTAGGGCGCAGTGGATCCACTCCGGCGACCTGGTCGTTGATTTGCGATCCGTCGGCCAGGCGTGGTGATGGACCGATTCTGCGACAGGAGGTCGGCTAGCCATGCGGAACGCCCCGAGCGACCGAAGGCCACGTGGGGCGTTTCCACTGACTAGACGGGGCTTTCGCCGTCGAGGTCGAACGACCGGAACTGATCGAGACCCACCAACTCAGATGCCTGTAGCGAAGCGCCGGGGTCTGCCCCGAGTCTTGCTGACGCTCGGGGGTCGGAGTGATCAGGCCGCGTCTGCGGCGGTGTAGATCGTCTCAAACTCGACGGGGGTGAGCGTGCCGAGGACCCTCTGGCGAGGTCAGCGGAGATGCGGGTGGGCCACCTGCTGGCGACGGTGAGGCAGGCGCCCCGCCTGCGGCAGCCGCGTGCCGATTCTGCGGGTGCTTCACCTGACCTGACGGATGCGGCGAAGACGCTCGGGGTGTCGGTGACCAAGCTCGAGTCGGCGCTGGGGGGTCCGCCACCCGACTTCGAGGAGGCTGCCAAGACTCTGGGCCTTTCCGTCGACGAATTGATGGCTGCACTCCCGTCGGATGCCACCACCAGTCAGGGGTCGTGACTCACGTGCCGGCTTCCTGACGGCCGTGGGGGAGGAGGAGCGTGAAGGTTGACCCACCTCCGGTGGTCGGGCTGACCGTGACCGATCCGTGGTGCTCGTGGGCGATCTGTTGGGTGACGGCGAGTCCGAGGCCGGCACCGCCCTCACCGTGTCGAGCGCGGGACGAGTCGGTTTGGTAGAAGGGCAGGAAGATCCGCTGCTGCTCGGCCTTGTCGATCCCGGCTCCGTGGTCGATCACGCTGATCTCCACGGCCCCCGGCGGCGCCTCCACGGCAATGGTGATGGGCGTCGAGCTGGGGGTGTGCGTGCAGGCGTTGGCACCAAGATTGAGGATGGCCTGATGGATCCGGGCGGGGTCGCCGGCCAGCGCCGCAACGTTTCTCGGACCGATTTTGGCCTCGATCTGGCGGTCGGGGTGCGCCGCCCGCAGGTCGTCGGTCACCGCTCGCACGACCTGAGGAACGTCGACGTCGGACACGACGTGGGCGCGCGTCTCGTCTCCACGGACCAGCTCCAACATGGAGTTGACCAGCCAGTTGAGTCTGACGCTCTCGTTGCCGACGCGTGACATGGCGCGGTCCAGGGCTCCCGGCTCGGCGAGCATCCCACGCTCGTACAGGTCGCTGTACCCCTTGAGCGCGGTGAGTGGAGTGCGGATCTCATGGGAGACGTCACCGAGGAAGCGCCTCATGTCGTCGCGCGCCTGTGTGGCTGCTGCCTCCGAGTGCTCGCGCTCAGCAAGTGCGGCGCGAAGCCGGGCGACCATCCGCTCGATGTCGGTCGAGAGGTCGGAGACCTCCCGGGACCCACCGGCCGTGGCCACGTCGGTGTCGAGCGCCCCTTCCGCGATCTGGTTGGCCGTGGTCGCCATCGTCGCCAGGGGTCGGACCAGCCGGCCGGCCAGCCACCACGCCATCGCGGACTCAAGCAGGGCGATGCTGATCCCGCCGATGATCAGGGTCCGCCGGAGGGCGTCGGTCGTGGCGCGGTAGCCGTCCAGGGACAGGGCGGTGATCCGGACGCGTCCGTCGGGCTGCGGTGAGACGAGGACCCGGTAGGCACCGATCTCGCTGGTCGTGCGCTCCCGAGTCGCGCTCAGAGCGACGAGGGTGTCGCTGGCAAACGGGTTCTCACCACCTTGCGTGGCAGTGACGTCGCCGTCGGGCGACACGGTGAGCTGGACGGGCGCCTCCGCCCCGGTGGTCGCGTAGTCGGTGGGGCCCGTGCTGGTCGGCGGGGTCGCCCCGCTTGGTGGACCGGTCGGTGGCTGGGTCAGATCGACGCGTTCGGCGCGGGCGAGCTCCTGGTCGATCGCGGCCATCCGGGTCGAGCGATCGCTCGAGTCGACGTAGATGGCGAAGGCCATGAAGCCCACGGCGATCGTGGCCAGGAGCGGGACGAGGATCACCCAGTGCAGCGAGATGCGGTTCATCGAGGGCCTTCGCGCAGGACGTAGCCGAGGCCGCGGCGGGTGTGGATCAGCTGCGGGCGATCGTCGTCGAGCTTGCGGCGCAGGTATCCGACGTACAGTTCCACGACGTTCTCGGTGCCGTCGTGGTCGCGGCCCCAGACGTTGTCGAGGATCTGTGCCTTCGACAGCACGATTCCTCGGTTGACCATGAGGTATTCGAGCAGCCGGTGCTCGGTGGCCGAGAGGTCGATGAGCACCCCGGCCCGGCGTACTTCACGACCGGCGGGGTCGAGGGTCAGGGACCCGACCTGGATCAGACCGCCGGAGTCGTCGGACGTGGTGCGGCGGAGGATGGCTGCCACCCGCATCACGAGCTCGTCGACGCTGAAGGGTTTGGTGAGGTAGTCGTCGCCGCCGGTGGCGAAGCCGCGGATGCGGTGCTCGGTCTCGTCGCGGGCGGTCAGGAAGAGGACCGGTGCGCCCGATCCTGCCTCGCGCAGACGGCGGCAGACTTCGAACCCGTCGATGCCGGGGAGCATCACGTCGAGCACGATGAGGTCGACCCCACCTGCCATCGCGAGCTCCAGGCCCGCGTGTCCCTGGGCTGTCTGGGTGACGGAGTGCCCCTGGAACCGCAGCGCGGTGGACACGATGTCGTTGATCGAGGGGTCGTCCTCGACGACGAGGATCCGGCGGGGGGATGCCGGGGTGAGGTCAGGGCGCATCGGTGCCATCCAGGGTGTGGAAACTGTGATGAGGCTGTGATTGGCTCCACAGTGCTGTCACAGTGGCGCCCCCCATGCTTCGATCATGGACCACCCACGCGATCGCCACTCGGGAGCACCTCGCTTGCTTCGCCGACTCCCGGTGCTGGCAGTGTCAGTGGCAGGCATGATTCTGCTCGCCTCCTGCAACTCCTCGACCTCCGACTCCGGATCCGGCGAGGCGACCACGTCCGACTCCACGGCGACGGTCGGCCTCGACACCTCCCTGTTCCTGGACGGGGCACTGACCGAGGAGCCCACGACCGAGGACTGCACCCTCAGTGGCGGCGCCGAGACCACGTGCTTCCGGATCACGGTCGCCGGCTATCCGGTCGATCGCGAGGTCGGGCCGTTCTGCCCTGCGACGATCACCGATGGCCCCGATGCGGGCGGCATCTGGTTCGACGGCGACAACCTCTACGACCTCGACGGGGCGTTCATCGAGGGCCTCGCGGAGACCTACGACGACGACGGCTGGAAGATGTACGACGACGAGGGCAACGTGCTGGTCACTGAGACCCAGGCCGAGTTCGAGGCTGCCGCCCGCCCCGACGTGGACCCCGCCCTTGCGAACCACTGCATCCAGGGCGAGGTGGCGTGGCTCGACAACGGTGAGCCCATCACGAGCGAGGTGCTGATTCCGACGACGCCCGTAGCGGCGGACGAGGCCACCAGCGCGCAGGCCGTCCTGGGTGTCACTCTCGACGGGGTGCGCATCGACGCCTCCGCGCCGGTCGAGCAGATCCTTGGCGCCTACACGATCGCGGCGTTCGACGACTGCGGCGGCCACTTCAACCCGGTAGAGGGCTACCACCTGCACGGGGCAGTCGGCTGTTCCGAGGTCGGCGAGGCCCTTGACGGGGAGACCGCGCAGTTCGGGTACGCGCTCGACGGCTACGCGGTGCACAGCCCGTACGAGGAGGGCGAGGCCCCTGACGACCTCGACGCGTGCAACGGACACACCACCGACGACCTCGGTTACCACTACCACGCCAACCCCGCGTCCGAGAACCTCGTGATCGCCTGCCTGGTGGGCCAGACCGTCGAGTCCGAGGATGGAGGGGGAGGACCGCCCGGCGGAGGAGCCCCCGGCGCCGGTGCCGGCGGATGAGACACCCGAGCATCCCTGCCACGCCCGCCCGGCCGCTCCGTCTCGTCGCCCTGACTGCGGCCGTCCTGCTGGCCGCCGCAGCGTGCGGGTCGAGCTCGACCGACGCCGCGGGGGGCACCACGGCCGGCGATGGGAGCGTGGACATCTCATCGCTGTTCGTCGACGGCGCCTTGACCTCGGAGGCCGCGACGGTGGACTGCACGCTGGAGAACGGCAGCGAGACCACGTGCTACCAGCTCGAGGTCGCCAGCCTGGCCTCGACTGTCGACACCGATGGCCCATACTGTCCCGCCACCACCAGCGACCTCGGTGGCGTGTGGGTCTGGGACGGCGACGCACCCGGTCTCTACGCCCTCGACAGCGGCTTCTGGGACCTCGTGTCTTCGCAGGGCTACGAGTTCGCCGACGCCGACGGCAATATCACCATCACCGACCCGGCCGAGGGTGCTGCTTCGTCCTCGACCACGGCGAATTCCTGCCTGGAGGCCACTGCTGACGGCTCCTACCACCTGCAGGTCCTGATCCCGACCACTCCCGAGCTGCTCGACACGCCCACCGACCTGTCGACCATCTCGCAGGTGGGGCTTGCGGTGGACGGCGTCACGATCTTCGGTGACGCGCCGTCGGTGGCTGACCGGGGAGGGCTGCCGGCCCTGGATGCGTGCGGCGGCCACATCGACCCGTCGGGCTACTACCACTGGCACTTCGGCGCCGCGTCGATCCAGACCAACCTCGACGAGGCAGGAGCTCCCGTGACCTGTTCGGTCGAGCAGGACGCAGAGGCGCTGGTCGGTTTCGGCTACGACGGCTTCGGGATCTATGGCCCCGAGGAGGACCGGGACATCCCCAGCGACCTTGACGAGTGCTCCGGCCACATCTCCGAGACCGCCGAGTTTGGCGAGACCTACCACTACCACCTCACCTACGACTCCCCGAACCTGCCGACCTGCCGGGCCGGGGCGACGGCCGAGTCCGCGTTGACCAGCCCCGACAATGCCGACGTCGCGCTGCCCAACGGCGAGGGGCCCGGCGGTGGTGGCTCGCCGCCGTCCGGTGGCTGACGGGTGACCCGGCCACGAATGACCCGATGGCTCGCGTCCACGCTGGTGACGTTCGGCTGCGCTGGCGCGATCCTCGCCGGCGCCGTGCCCGCCCTGGCCCACGACGACACCAGCGGCGCGATCGTCCTCGACGTCACGGACCAACGAGTCCTCGGCACCGCGCAGGTCTCCTTCGCCGAGCTCGGTTACCAGGACACCTCCGGTGACGGGCTGGTGGGTGCCGACGAGCTGCGAGCCCAGGAAGCCAACGTGACGACGAGCCTGGTGAAGGTTCTGCGTGAGCATGCGGCACTCGAGGTCGACGGCCAGAAGGTCGACATCATCGGGGCCGGACCGGCCCCGATCGGTGAGGGCCAAGTCCCCGCCACGAAGTACGTGGAGATCATCTTCGCGACCGGCCCCCACGACGGCGACGTCTCCCGCGTGGACCTTTCCTGGTCCTTCACCTCGCCGACCGACCAGGTGGTGCTGTCCGGACCGAACGGACCCGTGACCGGCCGACTGGGAGACGACAGCACCATGTCGATCTCCCTCGACGCCGCCTCGACCGTCCGATCGTTCTTCCTCACCGGCCTCGACCACGTGCGATCCGGCCTCGACCACATGCTGTTCCTGGTGGTCCTCACCTTCGCCGTGGTGGGCTCCACGGTCTCCCGCACCACCACGTGGCGCGTCGTCAAGCTCGTCACCGCCTTCACCATCGGCCACGCGACGAGCCTCTGCTTGGCCTACTTCGACATCGTCTCGATCCCCCCGCAGTGGGTGGAACCAGCGATCTCGCTGTCCATCGTCGCTGCCGCCGTGCTCGCCCTGCGGGGCAGGGGCGAGACGATCCGCCCCTGGATCGCCGCGACAGTCGGCCTCGTGCACGGCCTGGGATTCGCCTCCAGCCTCGGCGGGCTCGGCCTGGCCACCACCCACGAGGTGGGCGCTCTGGCCGCCTTCAACATCGGCATCGACGTCGCGCAGACCGCGGTCGTCCTCCTGGTCATCCTCGGCATCTGGATCTCCGGTCGAATGCTCGCTGAACGCCACCAGTGGGTCCGCATGGCCGTCTGCAGTGGCGCCGGTCTGGTCGGGCTCGGCTGGACGGCCTCACTTCTGGCCGCCTGACCCATCCATCCCCCTCCGACAGGCGAACGCCCGTGACCACCCCGACCGCTTCCCTCTCCGTCCTGCTGACCTCGTCGGAATCGACCGACACGTCCTCGACGATGGTCTGGCTCTTCTGGATCGCCACGGCCGTCGCCATCTCACCCCTGGTCGCTCGCGCGACCCGCGGACTGGTGCCCGACGTCGTCTCGCTATTGGTCCTCGGCGCTCTGATCGGCCCCGGCGTGCTCGGTCTGGCCTCAACCGGGTCGGGCATCGACCTCCTCAGTGAGCTCGGCCTCGGACTGCTGTTCCTGATCGCGGGCACCGAGATCCAGCCGGCGACCCTTCGCGCCGCACAGGGACGTCAGGCCGCCGCCACCTGGATCTTGTGCATGCTCCTCGGATTCTCGGTGGCGTGGGTGTTCATCCCGGTGGCGGACTTCTCGGTGGCACTCGTCCTGGCCCTGGCGATCAGCTCCACGGCACTGGGGGCCCTGACCCCGATCCTGCGCGACATCGGCCTGGAGTCCACACCGCTCGGCAGAGCCGTCGTCACCCACGGAGTCATGGGCGAGCTCGGACCCATCCTGGTGATCGCCGTACTGCTGGGCTCGCGCGCGAGCCTGACCACCGTGGCGGTGCTTCTCGGGTTCGCCCTGCTCGCGGTCCTCGTGGCGATCGCGCCTCGCGCCCTCCTGCTCCGCATTCCCGGGGTCAGCCGCGCGATCGTCCAGGGCATGCACGGCACCGGCCAGACCGGCATGCGCTTCATCTTCTGGCTCCTTCTTTCCCTGATGGCCGCCGCTGCCGTACTGGATCTCGATCTCGTGATCGGCGCCTTTGCCGCGGGTTTCGTCCTTCGCGCGATCGCACCGGACGATGCCCACTTCCTCGACGAGAAGCTCACGGTCGTGGCGTGGAGCTTCCTGGTGCCGGTCTTCTTCCTCACCACCGGCATGGATGTCGACGTCGCCGCGGTGGCCACCTCCCCGGGACTGCTGACGGTCTTCGTCCTGATGATTCTCGGGGTTCGCGGAGGCGTCGTACTGCTCAGGGAGCAGTTCACCCCCACGGCCTCCGAGCTCACCACCGCCACCGAGCGCGTGCAGCTCGGCTTGTACGCCGCCGCCGGATTGCCCATCATCGTGGCCGTCACCGAGGTCGCCGTCGAGGGCGATCTCATGCCCGGCCACGTCGCCTCCGTGCTGGTCGCGGCCGGCATCATCTCCGTGACCCTGTTCCCGGCGTTGGCGCAGGGCCTGCCGCATGTAGCCTCAGCCAGGTCACGACAGCACCTCAGACGAATGCGTCGAAGCCGGCGGCCATGATCGCCCCGGCGAGTCCGGAGACTCTGGTGTGTCCCGGCTTCCACGGAGTCGACGTTTGTGGATTCTGGCGTCTGACATCAGGAGGTACAGAGGGGACGACTGGGCTGTTCGGCCGAGTTCAGACGCAGGGTCCTTGACCTGCTCGCTGCCGGGCGGAGCGTCGCGAGTCTCGCGCACGACCTCGACATCAGTGATCAGACGATCTACGACTGGCGCCGTCAGGATCGTCTTGATCGAGGCGAAACGTGTGGCATGGGCACGAGCGAGAGAGGCGAGCTCGTGATGGCGAACAAGCGGATCCGTGAGCTCGAGACCGAGCTGGCTGTTGCCCGCCGGGCGGTCGATTTGCTGAAGGAGGAGACCAGCCCAAAAGGCGGTTCGCGGCGGTCGAAGTGATCGCCGCGGAGGATCACCCCGCGCAGGTTGCCTGCCGGGTGCCGGGTGTCTCCGAGGCTGGGTCCTACGAGCACGCCCGAGCGTGTGGGTCTCCGATTTCACCCATGTCCGCAGTTGGGGGCTGGGTCTATGTCGCGTTCATCGTCGACGTCTTCGCCCAACGGATCGTGGCCTGGCACGCGCAGACGTCCAAGGAGACCGACCTGGTGATGGTCCCGCTGCGGATGGCGTTGTGGCAACGAGGTCGCGAGGGGCATCCGACCGTCGCTGGCGGGCTGATCCATCACTTGGATGCCGGCTCGCAGGGACTTGACCCAGACCACCGCCACCGCCGATCCGAAGCCCCCGTTTCTGACCAAAATGTTGGTCGAAACGGGGGCTTTGGTGTCTCGGGGTGGGCGTGCGGTGAGCCCGGGGTGTGTCGATGTCTGCCGCTCGCTACGCCGCGCCTGGCCTCGCCGCGTTATGGCCATCATCGGCGATGCGGTTGGGTGTGTGGCTGCCGACCCCGGGTCAGGCCTGGCTCAACGCCGACGCCGCTGGGGTCGACGTCTGGAGGCTCGGTCGTCGCGCATCTGATCCCGTGGAAATGCCGCGATGGCGATCGGCCAGTTCAGAGATCTGCAGGAGTCGTCGATGTGGGAGAGTGCCGTCATGGCGAAGACGAGCGTCCTCGACGACTACGAAGAAACCGGACGGCGCTTCACCGCAGACGGCGTGGGCAGTTTCGTGCTCGACCAGGGGTCTGGCGACCCGGTGGTCTGCATGCACGGTGTGCCTGCGTCGGCTTACCTTTATCGCAAGGTTGTGCCCAAGCTGGCGGCGCATGGGCTGCGTGGAATTGCGTTCGATCTGCCTGGCCTGGGCCTCGCCGAGCGCCCCGTCGGATTCGACTACACGTGGTCGGGACTGGGGCGGTGGAGTGTTGCCGCCATCGACGCGTTGGGTCTGGAGCGGTTCCATCTCGTGGTGCACGACATTGGCGGACCGGTGGGGTTCGAGGTGGCGGCGGCCATGCCCGAGCGGGTGGCGTCACTGACCGTGTTGAACACCGTGGTCGACGCCGAGGACTTCCGCCGGCCGTGGTCGATGGAGCCCTTCGCCCACCGGTACGTGGGGCGCGCCTACCTCTCCATGCTGAACAAGCCGATCTTTCGAACACTCATGCGCATGCAGGGTGTGGCAGACATGAAGGCGGTGCCAGCCCGGGAGCTGGACGCCTACGTCGACCTGCTGAAGCGTGGTGACAACGGCGCCGCATTCCTGCAGATCATGCGCGGCTTCGAACGCACAGCGCAGAAGCAGAAGCTGTATCGGGGAGTGGTCGCCGGCGATCGTTACCCCGTGCAGGTGGTGTGGGGCGAGAGGGATCCCGCCTTGACGCTGGATGAGCACGGTCAGATCGTTCTACGTGCGGCAGGGCTCTCCTCGTCGGTGAACCTCCCGGGCAAGCACTTCCTGCAAGAGGACCAAGCCGGGCCTCTCGCGGCGCAGATCGCCGCATTCGCCAACGGGAGCTCCATCACGTCCTAGGTGTACTCAGCAGACACGTTGGTGACGGTTGGGTCTTGTGAAAGGTAAGGACCTCCGGGCTTAACGGAGATGTCTAAGTCGCCCACTGGCCCAGGAGGTCTGAATCGCCCCGGGTCTGGTGGAGGCATTGGTGTGTCCCGAGTTCAACGTGGTCGGAATTTCGTGGATTCTCGTGCCACTGTGATGATGCGGTTGCGTTCGAATTCTACCGGGCTGAGCATGCCGAGCTGACTGTGCCGACGCTTGCGGTTGTGCCAGATCTCAAGGTATTCGAACATCGCGTTGGCCAGCTCGATGCGCGTGTTCCACTTCTGTCGGTCGAGGAGTTCGACCTGCATCCGTGACCAGAAGTCAGTTGTCACCTACGGCTGCATCACGCCCGTGTCCTGTTTTAGCTGGGGTCCAGCTGTGACCCGGAGACGATATCGTGAATCAAGTCGCGGCCTGTGGCATCCGACCCGTCCGGAAGCACGCGTCCCTGGCGCACCTCGGAAGGTCGTCGATGAGAGCGGGCGCGTCCTTAGTCGCCTCGCTTCGGCTCACGGCGCAACGCGACGCGCGGTCATCTTGCTGAGACACGTGCGACTGCCAGTGGGATCTCGATCGGCAAGGTGGGTTCCGCACGCGGATCCTAGGCCGTGGGATGTACCAATTCTGTAACAAGAGGGCGACTAGATATGCCGAACGCCCCCAAGTGACCGAAGGTCGCTTGGGGGCGTTCGTCCTGATTTGGCGGGGTTTCCGCAGTCGAGGCCTAACTACCGAAACTGACGGAAACCTGCTGGATCAGATGTCGTAGTACAGCTCGAACTCGTGCGGGTGCGGTCGCAGCTGCACGGGGAGGATCTCCTCGCTGCGCTTGTAGTCGATCCACGTCTCGATCAGGTCGGGGGTGAAGACACCGCCGGCCGTCAGGAACTCGTGGTCGGCCTCGAGGTTGTCGAGCACCGCGTTGAGCGAGGTCGGGACCATGTCGATGGCCTCGTACTCCTCGGCGGGGAGCTCGTAGATGTTCTTGTCGATCGGGGCGGCGGGCTCGATCTTGTTCTTGATGCCGTCGAGACCCGCGAGCAGCAGCGCCGAGAACGCCAGGTACGGGTTCGCCGACGGGTCGGGGCAACGGAACTCGATGCGCTTGGCCTTCGGGTTCGAGCCGGTGATCGGGATGCGCACACAGGCCGAGCGGTTGCGGGCCGAGTACACGAGCGCGATCGGGGCCTCGAAGCCCGGGACCAGACGGTGGTACGAGTTCACCGACGGGTTCGTGAACGCCAGCAGGCTCGGGGCGTGCTTCAGGATGCCGCCGATGTAGTGACGCGCGAGGTCGGAGAGTCCGCCGTAGCCGGCCTCGTCGTAGAACAGCGGCTCGCCGTTGTTCCAGATCGACTGGTGCACGTGCATGCCCGAGCCGTTGTCGCCGAACAGCGGCTTCGGCATGAAGGTGACCGTCTTGTCGTTCGCCCACGCGGTGTTGCGCACGAGGTACTTGAACTTCATGACGTCGTCGGCCGCCTTGAGCAGCGTGTCGAACTTGTAGTTGATCTCCGCCTGGCCGGCCGTGCCGACCTCGTGGTGACCACGCTCGAGCACCAGGCCCGCGTTCGACAGGTTGGTCATCATGTCGTTGCGCAGGTCCTGCGTCTGGTCGGTCGGCGAGACGGGGAAGTAACCACCCTTGAACCGGACCTTGTAGCCGCGGTTGTCGTCGATGCCGTCGCTGGTGGACCAGGCGGCCTCCGCGGACTGGATCTCGTAGAACGACTTGTTGGCGCTCGTGCCGTAGGCGACGCGGTCGAAGATGTAGAACTCGGCCTCGGGGGCGAAGAACGCGGTGTCGCCGATGCCGGTGGTGGCCAGGTAGGCCTCCGCCTTGCGGGCGACGTTGCGCGGGTCGCGCGAGTAGGCCTCGCCCGTGATCGGGTCGTGGACGAAGAACTCCATCGCGAGCGTCTTGCGACGCTTGAACGGGTCGAGGTACGCCGTGCCGAAGTCGGGGAACAGGACCATGTCGGACTGGTCGATGCTCTGGAACCCGCGGATCGACGAACCGTCGAAGGCGACGCCGTTCTCGGCCGCGTCGGCGTCGAACGTCCACGCGGGCAGGGTGACCTGCTGCTGGATGCCGGGAAGATCGGTGAAACGGACGTCGAGGTACTCGACGCCCTCGTCCTTGACGAACTTGAAGAACTCGTCGGCATTGCCGAACATTGGGCCTCCTTGGCCGCTGGGCGGCACAGGTAGTCGGGTTTCCACGTGGCAGACGCCAGCGCCTGCCCCCACGAAACTAGGCGGGGGCAGTTTCCCGACCGTCAACGGTTTGTTTCAGCCAAGTTACATGTGTCGGGCAGGTATCGCGCAGGCCGCATCGCCTGCCTCGCTAGGCTCGCCATGTGAACGACACCGAACCGTCGCTCGGCCGGCGCCTCGCGGCGCTGTTCATCGACTGGGTCATCGCCGCCATGGCAGCGGCCCTGTTCTTCGGCGTGAGGTACCCGCCGGAGAACATCCCGCAGAACCTGGTCATCACGGCGATCTTCGTCGGTCAGGTCGCGATCCTGACGGGGCTGCTCGGGGTCTCGATCGGCAAGCGGATCATGAAGCTGCGCGTCGAGAACCCGGCCGGGCGCCCGATCGGCGTCCCGCGCGCGCTGCTGCGGTCGCTGCTGCTGACGCTGATCATCCCCGCCCTCGTCATGACCGACGACAAGCGCGGGCTGCACGACCTCGCGGCAGGGTCGCGCGTCGTGCGGTTCTGAGGCGTGCGGTTCTCGGCGGTCAGTCGGTCGGGACGGGGGAGGCCTCCACGGGGTTGCGCTCGACGCTGACCGAGCGGTCCTGCGCATCGAAGCAGAACCGGGCCGTGCCCTCGTACTGCTCGTCCTCGGGGGCGCTGAGGACGAGCGTTCGTGCGTACCGGCACCGGTCGACGTCGAGGGCCGGGAAACCCCCCTCGGCCACGAAGTCGCGCTCGAGGTCCTCGGACACGATGGCGCCCTCGGCCTCGACGTCCTCGATGGTCAGGCCGTCCTTCGCGATGAGCTCCCCGTAGGTGTCGGGGGTTATCTCGCCCGACGTGAGCTCGCGCGGCGTGGGCTCGGCGGCGCCGCACGCGACGAGCACGACGGTGGTGGCGGCGAGCACGAGGGCCCGGCGGAACACGGTCAGCCGCGCATCATCTTGCGCGCCGACTTCATCGACGTGGGCACGGGACCGCGCGGCATGGGGGCAGCGGGACGCATGGCGTCGAGGGCCTTGAGCTTGTTGACGATCGCGGTCTGCTCGGCCGGCTTGACGGCCTTCTTCATCTTCTGGATGTGCCGGTTGAGCTTCGGGAGCGGCACCTGGCCCTCCTCGCGACCCACGATGACCTCGACGATCGGCACGGACTCGCCCACGATGCGGGCGTGCTTGCGCTTCTCGGAGGCGATGAGCGACTTGACCCGGTTGGGGTTACCCTCGCCGACCAGAATGACGCCGGGCTTGCCGACGACCCGGTGGACGATGTCCTGGTTCTTCGTGAAGGCCACGACCGGCTTGACGATCCAGCCACGGCGCAGCATCTGCAGCGCGCTCGCGGCGGCACCGGCCTGACCCTCGACCTGGGCGTAGGCGGCCCGCTCGGCGCGGCGTCCGAAGACGATCAGTGCGGCGAGGACACCCGTGAGGATGCCGAACACGACGGCCAGGATGATGCCGAGCACGCCACGGTCGAACAGCAGCAGCATCGCGACGGCGAAGACGCCACCGACGAGCAGGAACCACAGCAGCAGGATCAACCCGATGTTGGGGTCGGAGTTCTTCGTGATGCGGAAGGCCTGACGCATCTGGGCGATGCGGCCGGTGGCCGGGGCGGGAGTTCCTGCAGACATGCCGTCAGTCTAGGTGGTCGGTGGGACGTCGGGGCAGCGCACCTCGGGGAGGGTTTCGAGGCTCGGGCGCCAGAGCGCACTCGCACCTCAACCAGCGGGGGCCGGTCAGCGCGCGAGAGCGCACTCGCACCTCAACCAGCGGGGCGGGAGCACTCCACCAGCGGGGTCGATCAGGCGCGCGCGCTCTCGCGGGCCTCGATGGCCTGCTGGTAGAGCCGGCCGGCGCGGTACGACGACCGCACGAGCGGGCCGGACATGACGCCGGCGAAGCCGATCTCGGTGGCCTCGGTGGCGAGCTCGACGAACTCCTCGGGCTTGACCCACCGCTCGACGGGATGGTGGCGCTTGGAGGGGCGCAGGTACTGCGTGATCGTGATCAGGTCGCAGCCGGCCTCGTGCAGGTCGCGCAGCGCCTCCGAGACCTCCTCGCGCGTCTCGCCCATGCCCAGGATCAGGTTGCTCTTGGTGACCAGGCCGAAGTCACGGGCCTGGGTGATGACGTCGAGCGAGCGCTCGTAGCGGAACGCCGGGCGGATGCGCTTGAAGATGCGCGGCACGGTCTCGAGGTTGTGCGCCAGGACCTCGGGGCGGGACTCGAAGACCTCGGTCAGCAGCTCGGGGACGCCGTTGAAGTCGGGGATCAGGTTCTCGACGCCGGTGTCGGGGTTGAGGGCGTGGATCTGGCGGACGGTCTCGGCGTAGAGCCAGGCGCCGCCGTCGGGGAGGTCGTCGCGGGCGACACCGGTGATGGTGGAGTACCGCAGCTGCATCTTCTGCACCGACTCGGCCACACGACGCGGCTCGTCACGATCGAGCGCGGAGGGCTTGCCGGTGTCGATCTGGCAGAAGTCGCACCGACGCGTGCACTGCTCGCCGCCGATGAGGAACGTGGCCTCACGGTCTTCCCAGCACTCGTAGATGTTGGGACAACCGGCTTCCTGACAGACCGTGTGCAGGCCCTCGCCCTTCACCAGGCCCATGAGCTCGGTGTACTCAGGACCCATCTTCGCGCGGGTCTTGATCCACTCGGGCTTCTTCTCGATCGGGGTCTCCGCGTTGCGGACCTCGAGTCGCAGCATCTTGCGTCCGTCAGGTGCGATGGTCACGCCTTCCACTGTACGCCTGCACACCAGCGCCGAGCCGAGGGCCGGAACCCGTACTCTCGGGGCGTGACCTGGCTGACCCGCGACTGGCAGCGCCCCGTGCCGACGCCTCGTCTGCTGCGCAACGACCTGGTCCTCGGAGTCGTGCTGGCCCTGCTGTCGGTCTTGTCGCTGGTGGTGTTCCGCAGCGCCGGAGGTGTCGCCGAGCCGGAGCACGGCAACGAGTCGTACCTCTGGTTCGTCGCGGCGGGGGGCCTGCTCGGCCTGCGACGCCGGTTCCCGCTCGCCGTGCTGCTGCTGGAGTCGGTGATCTTCGTGGTGATCGGCGAACGGTTCGCCGATCTCGCGCTCGTCTTCACGATCCAGATGGTCCTGTTCACCGCTCTCTACGCGGCGTGGGCGTGGTCGCGCACGGCGAGGGCGCTCTACGCCACGACATTGGTCGTCCTGGTCGGCATGTTCGGCTGGCTCTTCTGGAGCTTCACGCAGCCGGGGATGCTGCCCGGCGAGGGCGACGGTGGCCTCCTCCTGCCGCGTGACACCGCCGTCATCATCTACTCCGTGGCGATCAACGTCGTCTACTTCTTCGGCGCGATCGCCTGGGGGCAGGCGGCCTGGATGAGCGCGCGTCGCCGGGCCCTGCTGGAGGCCCAGTTCGAGCGCGAGCGAGGCCACCAGGTCGCCGAGCGACGGCAGGCGGTGCAGGCCGAGCGGGTGCGCATCGCCCGTGACCTGCACGACGTCGTGGCGCACCACGTCAGCAGCATCGGCATCCAGGCCACCGGCGCCCGCCGCATCCTCGGCCGTGACCCGGACCGTGCCGCAGGCGCCCTCGCCACGATCGAGGCGTCGTCACGCCAGGCCGTCGCCCAGATGCACCAGCTCGTCGGCCTGCTGCGCGAGGGCGACGAGGACTCCACCCGCGAGCCCCAGCCCGGTCTCTGCGACGTCCTGACGCTCGCCGATCCGCACGGCGTGCCGCGGGTCGAGGTCGAGGTCGTGGGGCAGCGCACCGACGTCGACGGCAGCGTGTCGCTCAACCTGTTCCGCATCGCGCAGGAGGCGGTCACCAACGCCCGCCGGCATGCCCAGGCCAAGCGGGTGCTGGTGACCCTGCGCTACCTCGACGACACCGTCGAGGTCGAGGTCGTCGACGACGGCCACGGCACACGCGACGACGGGCCCGCCCCCGCGGACGAGGGTGGGTTCGGCCTGGCCGGCATCCGCGAGCGCGTGGCCATGCTCGGCGCGCACCACGAGATCGGCAACCGCCCGCACGGCGGCTTCCGCGTGCGCGTCCGGGCGCCGCGACAGACCCGCTGAGCGACACCACCCGAGGGAGACACCATGACGACGGTCCTGCTGGTCGACGACCAGGACCTCATCCGTACGGGGTTCACGATGATCCTCGACGCCGAGGACGACATCGACGTCGTCGGCGAGGCCAGCGACGGCGCGGAGGCCCTCCGGCAGGTCGCCGCCCTGCAGCCCGACGTCGTGCTGATGGACGTGCAGATGCCCGGCGTCGACGGCATCGAGGCCACCCGGTCGATCGTGGCGGCCCACGCCGACACCCGGGTCGTCATCCTCACGACCTTCGACGACGACCAGTACCTCTTCGACGCGCTCAATGCCGGCGCGAGCGGGTTCCTGCTCAAGAACTGCCCGGCCGACGACCTGGTCAACGCGATCCGCCTGGCGGCCGGCGGCCACTCGCTGCTGGCGCCCGAGGTCACCGAGCGGGTCATCGCCCGGTCCGCACGCAGCGCCCGCGCGGCCGACCCGCGGCTCGACGACCTCACCCAACGGGAGCGGGACGTGCTGGTCGCGATGGCCAAGGGCATGAGCAACGCCGAGATCGCCCAGGCGCTCTTCGTCAGCACCGCCACGGTCAAGTCCCACGTCTCGCACGTGCTCGCCAAGCTCGATGCTCGCGACCGCGTGCAGGCCGTCATCACCGCCTACGAGTCCGGCCTGATGAACTGAAGGACGCCGTCCCTCCGTCGGAGGGATGAAGTCCTTCGACGCACGGGTGAGGCTCGGAAGCGGTCCTGCGGCCGATGTGGCACGCCGCAGTTCCTCTTAGGTTTGAGACATGATCGACGTCCGCAACCTCAGCCGTCAGTTCGGCGACCACCTCGCCGTCGACGACGTGAGCTTCAGTGTCCGACCCGGGCGCATGACCGGTTTCGTCGGTGCCAACGGCGCCGGCAAGACCACCACCATGCGCATGATCATGGGCGTCCTCGCGCCCAGCGCGGGCGAGGTGCGGTGGAACGGGGAACCGATCACCGCCGACACCCGTCGCACGTTCGGCTACATGCCGGAGGAGCGCGGGCTGTACCCGCGCATGAAGATCCGCGAGCAGCTCGTCTACTTCGCCCGGCTGCACGGCTTCAGTCGCGCCGACGCCAGCTCGCGCGCCGAGGACCTGCTCGAGCACTTCGGCATCATCGACCGCGCCGACGACCTGCTCGACGACCTCTCGCTCGGCAACCAGCAGCGCATCCAGATCGCCGCGGCGCTCATCCACCAGCCGTCCGCGCTCGTGCTCGACGAGCCGTTCAGCGGCCTCGACCCGCTCGCCGTCGACGCCATGGTCGACCTGCTGCGGCGTGAGGCCAAGGACCTGCCGCTGCTGTTCTCGAGCCACCAGCTCGACCTCGTCGAGCGACTCTGCGACGACCTGGTCATCCTGTCCGGCGGTCGGCTCGTGGCCTACGGCCCGGTCGACGAACTGCGCGGGCAGGGCGCCGAGCGGTACCGGGTCGTGATGGACGGCAGCGACGCCGCCTGGCTCCGCGACCTTCGCGGGATCGAGGTGCGCGACGTCGACGGAGCGACGGCCCTCGTCGACCTCGACGGCATCACGCCCACCGATCTCACCCGTGCAGCGCTCGACCGCGGCCCCGTCGTCGAGATCAGCCGAGCACGCCAGCCCCTGTCCGAGATCTTCCGGGAGGTCATCCGATGAGCACGTCAACCCCCGCACGCGGCGCCTGGCGCCTCGTCGCCGAGCGCGAGATCACCACCCGTGTCCGTGAGAAGTCCTTCCTCATCGGCGTCGTGGTCACCGTCCTGCTCGTCGCCGGCGCCGTCGTGGCCGCGTCACTGCTCTCCGGCAAGGCCAGCACCGAGGAGATCGGCGTCGTCGGTCCCGAGGCGTCCGCCATCGTGGAGGCCGCTGACGGCGGGCCGATCGCCGAGAACGACAACACGTCGTTCAAGGCCACCGAGCTCGACTCCGTCGACGAGGCCGAGAAGGCCATCGAGGCCGAGACGATCGACGTCGCCCTGGTGCCGGCCGATGACGGCGGGTTCCGGATCATCAGCCTGACCGCGGTCGACGGCACGATCGAGCAGGCGATCACCGCCGCCGTGTCGCAGACCGTGCTGCAGAGCAACGCCTCGGCCCAGGACGTCGACCTCGACGCCCTGAGTGCCGGCACGACCACCACCACGAGCGTCCTCGAGCCCGTGCCGGAGAACGACGGCGCGCGCACGGCGGTCGCCACGGTCATGGTCGTGCTGTTCCTGCTGACCGTCATGATCTTCGGCCTGCAGATCGCCCAGAGCGTGACGCAGGAGAAGGAGAGCCGCGTCGTCGAGATCCTGGCCGCGGCCGTCCCGATCCGGGCACTGCTCTGGGGCAAGATCGCCGGCAACACCGTGCTCGCGCTGACCCAGGTGCTCCTGGTCGTGGCCGCCGGTGTCGGTGCCGGCTTCGCGATGGGTGAGACCGCGTTCATCAGCGACGTGGGCTGGTCCCTCGTCTGGTTCCTGGTGCTGTTCCTGCTGGGCTTCATCGCCATGGCGACCCTGTGGGCCGTGGCCGGTTCGCTCGCGGCCCGCGTGCAGGACATCAACTCCACGACGTTGCCGATCCAGGGGCTGCTGTTCCTGCCCTACTTCGCGGTGTTCGCGGGCAACGACGGTCTCACCGAGGTGTTCTCGATGCTGCCGATCTCGGCCACGATGGTCATGCCCATGCGGCTCGCGACCGAGACGGTCCCCGCCTGGCAGCTGGGCATCGCGGTCGGCGGCACGATCGTCGCCGCGGTCCTGCTGGTCAAGCTCGGCGTGCGGATCTACGAGCGCTCGCTGCTGCGCACCGGCAACAAGCTGGGCTATCGCGAGGCACTGAGCCTCGCGGCCGACTGACCCGGCGTCAGGACCGACGCGTCGTGAGCACGGGCACCGTGGGGTGCTCGTGCTCACGCGCGACGTCGGGGCTCGACACGTACGGGTCCCAGCGCAACAGCTCCACCAGGTGGGGGCGCACGGCAGCGGCCGCCTCGGGCACCGTGACGTCGCGACCGAGCTCGGCCGAGAGCGTCGTGACGCCGGCATCGGCGATGCCGCACGGCACGAAACGGTCGTACCACCCGAGGTCGACGTCGGCGTTGAGGCTGAATCCGTGCATCGTGATGCCGCGAGAGACGCGGATGCCGATCGCGGCGATCTTGCGCTCCTGGCGACCAGGACCCGCGGCGAGCCAGACCCCGGAGCGGCCCTCGACCCGCCCCGCTGTGACCCCGAGGTCGCCGACCGCGCGGATCAGCGCCTCCTCGACCCGGCGGACGTAGTCGACCACCAGGACGTGCGAGGGCAGCTTGGTGATGGGGTAACCGACCAGCTGGCCAGGACCGTGGAAGGTGATCTTGCCGCCGCGGTCGACGTCGATCACGGGCGTGCCGTCCTGGGGCCGCTCGAACGGCTCGGTCCGTCGTCCCGCGGTGTACGTGGGCGGGTGCTCGAGGAAGAGCGCGGTGTCGCCGATCTCGTCGTCGGCCCGCTGCGCGAGCAGGGTGCGCTGGAGGTCCCAGGCCTCGGAGTACTCGAGGGCGTGGTCCCCGAACCAGTCGTCGCGCACCTGCAGATCGCTCACGCCACTCAGGGTACGCCCGGGCCGGCGGCGCTGTGGACGGGCGTTTGGCACGGACCGCCTCACCCACCACGCTGGCGCCATGGACCTCTGGGGGATCACCGCGGTCGGCTACCTGGTGTCGCTGCTCGGCGTCGCCGGCGGTGGCCCGGGCTGCACGGAGCTGGCCGGCCTCGACCTGCAGCGCAGCCTCGCGTGGGAGTCGGGGTCCCCGTCCGACGTCGAGTCGCTCTACGTCACTGCGGCGTCGGCGGAGCCTGACGTGGCGGCGCTGCGGCAGTGGACCGGTCGCGGGCTCGAGGTCGAGTCGGCGATGTTGGTGATCGGGTCGTGCACCGCGGACACGCGGACACCGGACCTCGTGCGGCTCACGGTCGTCGACCGGCTCGCGCCCACCCGCGCCGTGGACGGCTCCGGTGTCGCCACCTCGTTGCCCGTCGACACCTGGTCCGGCCGCCACGTCGTCCTGCAGCAGGTCGACGGCAGGTGGCGGTACGCCGAGGTCACGCCGGAGTAGGCCCAGGTGGTGGGCTTGATGGTTTCGAGGCTCACGCCGCAGGCGGCGTTCGCACCTCAACCAGCGGTCGGGCTCATCAGGACTTCAGGCCGAGCCCCAGGGTCGACTCGATGTCGGGGGCGTCGAAGCGGAACCCGGCCTGCGACAGCGCCATCGGTTCCAGGCGCAGCGATCCGAGCAGCTCGTCGGAGAGCCCTCCGAGGGCCAGCTTCAGCGCGGGCGCGGGCGCCTTGAGGAACGCCTTGGCGTCGACCGCCTCGGCGAGGGCCTTCGTGAACTGCCGGTTCGTGACCGGATCGGCGGTGGCCAGGTTGACCGGGCCGGAGACGTCGCCCTCGGCCAGGTGCACCACGGCGCGCACCCAGTCGCGGCGCGAGATGTACGACATGTACTGGTCGCCCGAGCCGAGCACGGCCCCGCCGTAGCGGCGGAACGGGATGGCCATGAGCTTGAGCGCGCCGCCGGACTCGTCGAGCACGAGCGAGGTGCGCAGGAAGCAGACGCGGGAGCCGGCGTCGACGGCCGGGCGGGCTGCGGCTTCCCACTGCTGCGAGACGGTGGCGAGGAATCCCTCGCCCGCCGTGGCGGACTCCCGGAGCACGGTGTCGCCCCGGTCGGCGCCGTAGTACGACATGCCGGACGCCGACAGCATCGCGGCCGGACGCTTCGACCGCGCGACCGCCCGCGCGAGCGTGGACGTGGCGGCGACGCGCGAGCTCAGGATCTTCTCGCGGTACGACGCGGTGCGGGGCCACCGGGAGATCGGCGCGCCGCTGAGGTTGATCACGACGTCGGCGTCGTCGATCAGCCGCTGGTCGAGATCGCCGGAGTACGGGTCCCAGCGCGACGCGTCGGCATCCTCGGCGCCGCCGCGGACGAGCCGCGTGACCGAGTGTCCCCGGTCGCGCAGCTCATCGACGAGGGGGACCCCGAGGAAGCCCGAGGCACCCCCGACGACGACCCGCAACGTGTCAGCCATGGCTCAGGACCCGAGCTCGGCCTCGAACTGGCCGCCCTGCAGGCGCTGCTTGACCGCCGTGAGGAATCGGCCGGCATCGGCGCCGTCGATGATGCGGTGGTCGTACGTCAGCGCCAGGTACGCCATGCTGCGCACCGAGATGCTGTCGTTGCCCTGCTCGTCGGTGGTGACCACGGGGCGCTTGACGACAGCACCGACACCCAGGATCGCGACCTGCGGCTGGTTGATGATCGGCGTGTCGAACAGGGCCCCGTTGCTGCCGAGGTTCGTGATCGAGAACGTGCCACCGGACAGCTCGTCGGGCTTGATCTTGTTGGTGCGGGTGCGCTCGGCGACGTCGGCGATCTTGCGGGCCAGTCCCGCGATCGACAGGTCGCCGGCATCGCGGATGGTCGGCGCGAGCAGACCACGCTCGGTGTCGACCGCGATCGAGAGGTGCTCGCCGTCGGGGTAGGTGACGGTGCCGGCCTCGATGTCGAGGGCCGCGTTGAGCTGCGGGTACGCCTTGAGCGCCTCGACGGCGGCCTTGGCGAAGAACGGCAGGAACGTGAGCTTGACGCCCTCGCGCTCACCGAATGACTCCTTGTGCTTGGAGCGCAGCCGCGCCACCTCGGTGACGTCGACCTCGTGGACCTGGGTGAGCTGGGCCGAGATCTGGAGGGACTCGACCATGCGCGAGGCGATCACCTTGCGCAGGCGCGAGACGTTCTCGGTCTTGCCGCGCAGCGCGGACGGCTCCGGTGCCGACGCGGCGGGAGCCGATGCGGCCGGGGCCTCGGAGGCGGGTGCTGTGTCCTCGGCCGGGGCCTTCTGCTTCTCGGCGGCCTCCAGCACGTCGGCCTTGCGGATGCGGCCACCGACACCGGAGCCGGTGACGGTCGACAGGTCGACCCCGTGCTCCTTGGCGAGCTTGCGGACGATCGGGGTGACGTAGCCCTCGCCCTCGTGGGAGGAGGAGGTGGACGGCGAGTCGACCGACTCGGTGGTGCCGCCCTGCGACTCGGGGTTGGCCGGTTCGGGCTCCGACGACTTCTCCTGCTCCGCGGTGTCCTCGGCCTTCGGCTCCGGCTCGGGGGCCTTCTCGGGCTCCGGCTCGGGCTCGGGGGCCTTCTCGGGCTCCGGCTCGGGCTCGGAGGCCTTGTCCTCGGCCTTCGGCTCGGCCGGCTTGGCGTCGCCGGAGCCGATGATCGCGAGCTCGGCGCCGACCTCGACGGTCTCGTCCTCGTCGACCTTGATCTCGAGGAGCGTGCCGGCGACGGGGGAGGGGATCTCGGTGTCGACCTTGTCGGTGGAGATCTCGAGCAGGGGCTCGTCGACCTCGACGGTGTCACCGACGGCCTTCAGCCACTGCGTGACCGTGCCCTCGGTGACGCTCTCACCGAGCGCGGGGAGCGAGACCGAGGGCACCTCGGTCACGCCCGTGGCGGGCTCGGCCTCGGCCTGGGGGGCCTCCGCCGGCTTGTCGTCGTCCTGGGCCTCGGGCTCGGGCTCGGGCTCGTCGGCCGTGTCGTCGGCGGGCTTCTCGACCTCGGCGTCCTCGGTCTCCTCGGGCTCGGCGGGTGCCTCGTCCTCGACCGGGGCGTCGTCGGAGCCGCTCTCGTCGGCGTCGCCGATGATCGCCAGGATCGCTCCGACCTCGACCGTGTCGTCCTCCTCGGCCTTGATCTCGAGGAGCGTGCCGGCGACGGGGGAGGGGATCTCGGTGTCGACCTTGTCGGTGGAGATCTCGAGCAGGGGCTCGTCGACCTCGACGGTGTCACCGACGGACTTGAGCCACTGGGTGACGGTTCCCTCCGTGACGCTCTCGCCGAGGGCGGGCAGGGTGACTTCGGTAGCCATGTTCGGTGTTCCTTCCGCCGGCTCAGGCGTGGGAGTGGAGGGGCTTGCCGGCCAGGGCCAGTGCGGCCTCGCCGAGGGACTCGTTCTGGGTGGGGTGCGCGTGCACGAACTGCGCGACGTCCTCGGGGTAGGCCTCCCAGTTGACGATGAGCGAGGCCTCGCCGACCTGCTCGCCGAGGCGGGTGCCGATCATGTGGACGCCCACGATGGGGCCGTCCTTCTCGCGGACGAGCTTGATGCTGCCGGCGGTCTGCAGGATCTGGGACTTGCCGTTGCCGCCGAGGTTGTACTCGACGATCTCGACGTTGTCCTCGCCGTACTTCTCCTTGGCCTGCGGCTCCGTGATGCCGACACTGGCCAGCTCGGGGTCGCAGTACGTGACGCGCGGGACCCCGGCGTCGATGACCGGAGGCGGGTTGAGGCCCGCGATCTCCTCGGCCACGAAGATGCCGTGCGCGAAGCCGCGGTGGGCCAGCTGCAGGCCGGGGACCAGGTCGCCGACGGCGAAGACGCCCTTGGCGTTGGTGGCGAGGCGCTCGTTGGTGGGCACCCAGCCGCGGTCGACCTCGACACCGGCCTCCTCGAAGCCCATGCCCTCGCTGCGTGGGCCGCGGCCCACGGCCACGAGCACGAGGTCGGTGTCGATCGTGTCGCCGTTCTCCAGCGTGACGACCGCGCCGGAGTCGTTCTGCTCGACGCTCTTGAACTTCACGCCGGTCTTGAAGGCGATCTTGCGCTTGCGGAACGCGCGCTCCAGCTGCTTGCTCAGTGACGGGTCCTCCAGCGGCACGAGCGTGGGCAGGCCCTCGATGATCGTGACGTCGGCGCCGAACGACTTCCAGACGCTCGCGAACTCCACACCGATGACCGAGCCGCCGATGATGACGACGCGATCGGGAACCTCGCTCATCTCGAGAGCCTCGTCGGAGGTGACGATGCGCCCGCCGATGTCGAGGCCGAGTGTGCGGGCGGTGGAGCCGGTCGCGAGGATCACGTTCTTGCCGGTGTACTGCTCACCGTTCACCTCGACCACGCCGCCGCCGTCAGGGTTGGTCGAGGCGAGCTTGCCCTCGCCCTCGACGACCGTGATGTTCTTGGCGGACTTGATCAGGCCCTGCAGGCCCTTGTAGAGCTTCTCGACGACGCCGGCCTTGAAGGCGTTGACGCCCTTCATGTCGATGCCGTCGAAGGAGGCGTTGACGCCGAAGGTCTCGGACTCACGGGCCGCGTCGGCGACCTCGGCGGAGTGCAGCAGCGCCTTCGTGGGGATGCAGCCGTTGTGCAGGCACGTGCCGCCGAGCTTGCCCTTCTCGACCAGGGCCACCGTCAGGTCCAGCTGGCTGGCGCGAAGTGCGGCCGCGTAGCCGCCGCTCCCGCCGCCGAGGATCACGATGTCGTAGGTGCCAGGGCCGTTCGGGGCGTCCGCCACGATGTCCTCCGTTGAAGCGTCGTCGTCGAGTGGTGATTCACTCACCTGACAGCCATCTTTGCACTCGGCGGGTGACCGCGCGCAGCGGGGCTGGAGGGGTGTCGCACCTACTCCGGAGTCACTTCTCGACCGCCCGTCCGGCACACTGTCTGCCATGGGTTGGTGGAGCAGGCGCAAGGGCTCGCGGACGGCGTCGGGTGCCGCAGTGTCGGACCGGGACGCGAGTCGCGCGGACCTCGAGCACCTGCGCGGGTTCGCCCGGTCGCGGTCCGGGGTCGAGGCGTTCGTGGAGCCGGCGACGTCGGTGACGCAGACCACGGTGGTCTTCGTGGCCGGTGACGGCGAGTGGACGCGCCGCCGCGTCGCCTCGCCGAAGGTGGCCGGCGACGTCGCGCGCAAGCTCGGCGTGCCGATCTACGACACCAACCTCGTCGGGTACCCGCAGCGCATGCGCGACTTCGACCAGCGCCAGCGTCTCAACCCGACCGCCCGTGGCACGGTCAACGCCACGCCCGCGCCGTCGCAGACTCCCCAGGAGCAGGCGGCCATGATGACGCTCGAGGTCCTGGCCGGGGTCGACCCGTTGCCGGACGACCCGACCCGCGACGAGCTCGTGCACCTCTGGCGCCAGGCGCGTGCCAAGGCGCACCCGGACCGTCGTGAGGGCAAGCGCGACGCATGGGACAAGGTCGAGAGCGCCGCGCGGGTCCTGGGGCTGGACAACTAGGGCGCGGTACTTCCGACCGTCTTTCCGCCCAGCGTGGTTTCGGACAAGCGGCCACGGACCAGGCGAGCGGGGTCGCGAGCGCCGGCAGGTGGCCGCCGCCGGACCGACGATGATGCATCGCGGTAGCTGGGGCCACCCAGATGCATCGGTGTCCGTTCCCGGGAGACCAGCGATGATGCACGGCGGTCGCTCGGACAGCCGGGATGCATCATCGTGCGTCCCGGCCCCCGCGTTGGTCCGTGGCCGCTTGTCCTCGACGACGGCGGGCCCCAGGACGAGATCCGAGCCGCGGGAGCGGCCGGAGACCTACGCCGTCAGGTCGCGCGCGAGCTGCACCAGGGTGCGGACCGCGACGCCGGTGCCGCCGTTGGGGATCTCGCCGTAGGGCGCGCCGTCGTTGAACGACGGCCCCGCGATGTCGAGATGGGCCCACGGGACGTCCCCGACGAACTCGCGCAGGAAGGCCGCGGCGAACAGGGTGCCGCCGTAGGGCTTCGGGTTGTGCTGGCGCAGGTCGGCGATCTTGGAGGTCTTGACCGCCGCGGTGATCTCGGTCGGGATCGGCAGTGGCCACATCGGCTCACCCGCCGTGCCGGAGGCAGAGGCCAGGCGGTCGATCGTGGCGTCGTCGCTGCCGAGGATGCCGCTGGTGCGCTCGCCGAGGGCCACGACGCAGGCGCCGGTCAGCGTCGCGACGTCGACGATGAGGTCGGGCGTGGTCTCGGTGGCCAGGGCGAGACCGTCGCCGAGGACCAGGCGGCCCTCCGCGTCGGTGTTGAGCACCTCGACGGTGGACCCGTTGCGCATCGTCAGCACGTCGCCGGGTCGCGTCGCGGTGCCGCTGGGCATGTTCTCGGCCAGGCAGGCGTAGGCCGTGACCTTGATCGGCAGGCCGAGCTTCGCGATCGCGAGCGTCGCGGTGACGACCGCGGCAGCACCGGCCATGTCGATCTTCATCGTCGCCATGCCGGGCCCGGTCTTGATCGAGAGTCCGCCGGAGTCGAACGTGATGCCCTTGCCGACGAGCGCGAGGTGCTGCTTCGCGCCCCGGGGGGCGTAGGACAGCGTGACGAGGCGCGGCGGGGTCTCGGAGCCGCGGCCCACGGCCAGGATGCCGCCGCACCGCTCCTTGGCGAGACGCTTCTCGTCCCACACCTCGACCTTCACCGCGGACCCGGTGACGTCGGCGGTGAGCGCGCTGATGGCGTCGGCGAACGTCGGCGGACGCAGGTCGCCGGGCGGCGTGTTGACCCAGTCGCGGGCCTGCGCCACGGCATCGGTCACGGCCTCGGCCTCCTCGACCGCGCGGCCGGCGGCCGACTGCCGGGCGAACGAGCTCAGCACGACGTGCTCGGCCGGTCCGCTCGCGTCCTCCGACGACGAGGTCTGGTAGGCCGTGAAGCGGTAGCGACCGAGCCGGACGCCCTCGGCGATCGCGACGGTGTCCTCGATGCTGGCCGGGTGAAGCGCCACGGCGACCGAGCCCTTCGGTGCACGCCGCACGCCGCGCGCCGCGGCGGCTCGCAGGTCGCTCGCGGTCGGCTCCGCGGGGAGCGCGACGGCCACGACGACTCCGGCCGAGGCGCGATCACCCGCCGGGAAGACGACGATCTCGTCGTCCTTGCCCGAGAAGCCCAGCAGGTCGAGGGCGTCGGCGACGCCCTCGCGTTCCTGATCGCCACGGATTCCCAGGACCAGGACGTCGGCCTTGGCGGTGAGCGGCTGGGCCGTGCTCAGGGACACGGTGGGGAGGTCGGTGCGGACGGTGCTGTTTCCGGTCGGGGCAGCCATGACCTCAACCTAGCGTGGGCCGCTAGGTTGGCCGCCATGGATCTGCTCCACTCGCCCCTGCACGATCGTCACGTCGCCCTCGGCGCGAAGTTCGCCGAGTTCGGCGGCTGGGAGATGCCCCTGGAGTACTCCGGCGTCGTCAGCGAGCACACGGCCGTGCGCGAGGCCGTGGGCGTGTTCGACGTCAGCCACCTGGGCAAGGCCGTGGTGCGCGGCACCGGGGCCGCCGAGTTCGTCAACCGCTGCCTGACGGCCGACCTCGACCGGATCGCGCCCGGCAAGGCGCAGTACTCGCTCTGCTGCGACGACGACGGCGGCACGATCGACGACCTCATCGTGTACCTGCGCAGCTCGTTCGAGGTCTTCCTGATCCCCAACGCCGCCAACACCGCGGCGGTCGTCGCCCGGCTCCAGGCCGCCGCGCCGGCAGGCATCGAGGTCGTCGACCAGCACCGCGAGCTCGCGGTCATCGCCGTCCAGGGCCCGCGGAGCGACGAGGTGCTCGCGGCGCTCGGCCTCCCGAGCGACCACACGTACATGTCGTTCGAGCCCGGCGCGGTCGACGGCCACGAGTTCACGGTGTGCCGCACGGGCTACACGGGGGAGCGGGGCTACGAGCTCGTCGTCCCCGTGGCCGGTGCCGTCGCGGTGTGGGACGCGGTCCTCGCCGCGGGCGAGCCGCACGGCATCGCGCCCGCCGGCCTCGGCGCCCGCGACACGCTCCGCACCGAGATGGGCTACCCGCTGCACGGGCACGAGCTCTCGACCGAGATCAGCCCGGTCATGGCCCGCACCGGCTGGGCCGTGGGCTGGAACAAGCCCGAGTTCTGGGGCAAGGCCGCCCTGGAACAGCAGCGCAGCGAGAAGACCGTCCGCACCCTGCGGGCCCTCCGCGCCGACGGCCGCGGCATCCCCCGACCGGGCATGGTCGTGCGCGACGTCGACGGCTCGGCGATCGGCGAGATCACCTCCGGCACGTTCTCGCCGACGCTGCGCCAGGGAATCGGCCTGGCCCTGCTCGACCCCGGTGTGCCGGAAGGCGCCCAGGTCACGGTCGACGTGCGCAAGCGTTCCGAGGCGTTCACGGTGGTCAAGCCCCCGTTCGTCAGCCCCTCGACCAGCAGCTGAACCCCCACCACCCCACCGACATCGGGAGATCGACATGACCTGGACCTGGAAGTACGAGGACGCCGACGGCACCGAGGTCGGCACCTCGGCCCCCTTCGAGGCCCGCGGCGACGCGGAGTCGTGGATCGGCGAGGCGTTCGGCGAGCTCGCCGACGACGGCGTCGCCCAGGTGCGGCTGTTCGAGGGCGAGAAGGAGATCTACGGCCCGATGTCGCTCAGCCCCGAGTGATCGGCCGCCGCAGAGCCGCGGGATGCGGGCGGAGCCCCGCCCCTTGAGGTGCGACGAGGAACGAGGAGCCTCGAAAGGGGTACCTCAGCCCGCCGCGTGACGGTGGTTTCGAGGCTCGCGCGCTGGCGCGCACTCGCACCTCAACCAGCGGGTGGGGCGAGCTGGTCAGCCAGCGGGAGCCGTCAGTAGCGTGACTTGAAGGGCTCGCCGCGCTTGATCGCGGGCTTCGGCAGGCGCAGGCGACGGATCTGGCTGCTGCGAAGCACCGCGTAGGACGTCGTGCCCTTGAACGAGGCGACGTCGGGGAACTGCTCGCGCATGCCCTTCTTGAGGCTGCGGACGAGCAGCACCTCGTCGAACAGGGTGGCGACGATCGTGAACGACCAGAGCAGGCTCACGATCGTGGCCGTGGCACGCGCGTTGAGGAACTGCGGGCCGAAGATGTTGAACAGCAGCATGAACACCAGGGTCGGGAGCAGGAACTCCGCGATGTTGTGACGACGGTCGACGTGGTCGCGCACGTACGCCTTGACCGGACCCTGGTCGCGCGGGGGGAGGTAGTCGCCCCGGCCCGAGTTGAGCGCCTCGCGCTGCTTGGTGCGGATCTCCTGGCGTCGCCGACGGTCCTGCTCGGCGCGCTGCTTGCGCGTCAGGGCGGGGCGGCGCTCCTGGCGACGGGCGGCCTCGGCCTCCTTGCGGCTCGGCGTGGGCCGGTTCTTGCGCTCGGGCGGGGGCGTCTGCTCGTCGGTCACGGCGTCACCCTATCGAGCGGGCCCCATGGGCCGGTCGAGGCGTCACGCGGGAACTTCCGCGGGCCCCGTACGCTGCTGGCATGGGGCTGTGGGACCGGATGCGCGGTATCGCCCGCTCACGTCGCGACACCGGCGACGCGGGCTGGAGCGAGCGCATGGACACGACCGTCCGTGACCAGCAGGCCACGCTCGCGCAGCTGCGTCGGGCCCTGGCCGACCTCTCCACCAACCGTCGCCGCGTCGAGTTCCAGCTGAAGAAGCTCCAGCAGCAGGCCGCCCAGCTCGACGCCACCGCCCAAGAGCGCGTCACCGCGGGCGACGACGAGGGCGCGCGATCGGCCCTGACCCGCAAGGTCACGACCGACCGGGCGATCGCCGACCTCACCGACCGCCACGCCACGTTGCTGGCCGACGAACGTCGCCTCACCGGCACCGCCGACGAGGTCCAGACCCAGATCGAGGACTTCCGCATCCGCAAGGACACCCTCGTGGCCCGCGAGTCCGCCGCCACGGCGAAGACCGAGATGCACCGCATCAATCGCGACCACGGGGCGATCGCCGGCGACCTCGACGACGTCGAGCGCCACACGCGCGAGGCCGAGGCCACGGCGGCGGCGTACGACGAGCTCGCCGATCCCACCGACGCCGCGAGCTGGGACCGTGCCTTCGAGGGCGGGTCCGTGGAGGCCGGCGCCCCACCGCAGACGCTCGAGGAAGGTGGCACCCGTGGCCCGAAGTCGCTTCCGGAGTGATCGGGGCCTGACCCTGCGGATGGGCGGCGTCAGCTTCGCGCTGGGTCTGCTCTACGTCGCGTTCGGCGCCGTGCTGATCTCGGTGTTCTTCAACGGCGGCGGCGTCGGCGGCGGAGTCATCGCGCTCGCCATCGTGCTCGGCATGGCCTGGAGCCAGTGGTACTTCTCCGACACGCTCGCGCTGAAGTCGATGCGCGCCAAGGTCGTCGAGCCGCACCAGGCACCCGAGCTGCACGCCATGATCGACCGACTCTGCGCCCTGGCCGACATGCCGAAGCCGCGCGTCGCCGTCGCCGAGACCGACATCCCCAACGCGTTCGCCACGGGCCGCACCCCGAGCCACTCGGCGGTCTGCGTCACGACCGGGATCCTGCAGCGCCTCACGGCCGAGGAGCTCGAGGGCGTCCTGGCCCACGAGCTCGCCCACGTCGCCAACCGCGACGTCACCGTCATGACCGTGGCGTCGACCCTCGGCCTGCTGGCCGGTTTCATCACCCGGTGGGGCATGTACCTCGGGATGGGGCGGTCGCGCGACCGCAACGGCGCGGTCGGCTTCCTCATCGTCTTCCTGGTCAGCATCGTGGTCTACGCGATCAGCTTCGTGCTGACCCGCTCGCTCTCGCGCTACCGCGAGCTCAGCGCCGACCGCTCGGGCGCCTACATCACGGGCAAGCCGTCGCAGCTCGCCTCGGCCCTCAGCAAGATCTCCGGCGACATGGCCCGCATCCCGTCCAAGGACCTGCGCGACACCGGGGCCGTCAGCGCCTTCTTCTTCGCGCCGGCGCTCAACCGCGACTCGGTCTCCGCGATGTTCTCGACGCACCCGCCGCTGGAGAAGCGCATCGCCCAGCTGCAGCAGATCTCCCGAGAGCTGGGGGAGCACTGATGGGCTTCCTCGACTCCCTGCTCGGCCGCAGCAAGCCGCCGCAGGCCGATCTCGACATCCTGTTCCAGGTGCCGCAGGCCGTCATCTCGCTCGAGACCCAGGGATTCACGTTCACCGGCACCGGCGGCGTGTGCTTCCGCGACGTCGAGGGCAATGCCGACAACGTGTCGATCGACGAGGCCGAGCAGCTGGTGCGACTCGACGGCAGCGCCACGGTCGAGCGTTCCGACGACGCGTTCGGGTTCCACTGGATCACCGTGACCCGTCCAGGCGACGCCCCGGGCCTGTGCACCGACCTCCACGCGGTCAACTCCGGTCTCGACCAGGCCGGGTTCGGCAGCTCGCTGCTGTGCTCGACGGTCGTCTTCACGACACCGGCCGGAGGGCGCCTGGGTCTGGTCTACCTGTTCAAGCGCGGCACGTTCTACCCGTTCGCGCCGAGCGGCGCCCAGCAGCGCGACAACGCCCTCGAGCTCCAGGTGCGCGGCATCGTCGGCCACGACGTCCCGGTCGAGGCCGACCTGACCCGCTGGCTCGCCCTGTGGGGCGCCCCGCACCTGGCGTGAGCCCCCTGTCGTGGGTCCGGGCCTCCTTGTAGGTTGAGTGACGTGAGCCTCACGTCCCTGACGACCGACGAGCTGTCCGCCTTCAAGACCGACCAGGAGACCGCCTACGCGGCCCTGGGGTCGGCCGGGCTCAAGCTCGACATCACGCGCGGCAAGCCCTCGCCCGAGCAGCTCGACCTCGCGTCGGACCTGCTGACACTGCCGGGCGCCGACTACCGCGCCGCCGACGGCACCGACACCCGCAACTACGGCGGACTCCAGGGGCTGGCGGAGCTGCGCGGCATCTTCGCGGAGCTCCTCGGCCTGCCGGTCGAGCAGCTGCTGGCGGCCGACAACGCCAGCCTGTCGCTCATGCACGACACGCTGACGTTCGCGCTGCTGCACGGCACGCCGGAGTCGCCCACGCCGTGGGTCGGCCAGGACATCGCGTTCCTGTGCCCGTCGCCGGGGTACGACCGCCACTTCGCGCTGGCCGAGCACCTCGGCTTCCGCCTGATCCCCATCGACCTCCACGAGGACGGCCCCGACGTCGAGCAGGTGCGCCAGCACGCCGCCGACCCGGCGGTCAAGGGCATCTGGATCGTGCCCACGTACGCCAACCCGTCCGGCGCCGTCGTCAGCGAGGCGGTCGCCGCCGAGCTGGCCTCCATCGAGACCGGCGCCCCCGACTTCCGCATCTACTGGGACAACGCGTACGCGGTGCACCACCTCACCGATGAGCGCGTCAAGACGCCCGACATCGTCGGTCTGTCCTCGGCCGCGGGCCACCCGAACCGGCCGCTCGTGTTCGCCTCGACCTCCAAGATCACCTTCGCCGGATCCGGAGTCTCGTTCCTCGGCGGATCGCCGGAGAACATCGCCTGGTACCTGAAGCACGTCGCGGTCCGCACGATCGGGCCCGACAAGGTCAACCAGCTCCGGCACGCGCGCCTGCTGCGCGACGCCGACGGCGTGCTGGCGCTGATGGACCAGCACCGGCAGATCCTCGCGCCGAAGTTCGCGATCGTGGAGCGGGTGCTCACCGAGCGTCTCGCCGCTCACGACGTCGCCACCTGGACGCAGCCCCGCGGCGGCTACTTCGTGAGCCTCGACGTGACCGACGGCACCGCCAACCGCGTCGTCCAGCTCGCGAAGGACATCGGACTGGCCCTGACGCCGGCCGGCTCCTCGTTCCCCTACAAGTCCGACCCCCGCGACCGCAACATCCGCATCGCGCCGTCGTTCCCGTCGCTCACCGATCTCGAGGCCGCGATGGAGGCGCTCGCGACGTGCGTGCTGCTCGCCGCCGCCGAGAAGACCCTGACCGCGTGACGCGGTCGGCCTGACGTGATCGTCCCCGGGTGAGGGTCCTCGTCGCGCCCGACAAGTTCGCGGGAACCCTGAGCGCCGCCGAGGCCGCGGCGGCGATCGCCGAGGGCTGGAACCGGCACGCGCCGGCCGACGTCGTCACGTGCCTGCCCGTCGCCGACGGCGGCCCCGGCTTCTCCGGCGTCCTGGCAGAGGCCCTCGGGGGCCGCGTCGAGGCCGTGACGGTACGAGGTCCGCTCGGGACGCCGGTCACGGTGGATCTCGTGGTGACCGAGTCCGACCAGGGTGTGGTCACGGTGCACGTCGAGTCGGCCCAGGCCTGCGGCCACGACCTCGAGCCCGAGGTGGCGCCCCTGCGCGCCTGCAGCGCCGGTGTGGGCGAGGCGCTGGGCGCCGCGATCGACCTGGGGGCCGACCGCGTGGTGCTCGGGCTGGGGGGCTCCGTCACGACCGACGCAGGTGCCGGGTTCCTGGCCGCGCTCGGTGCCACCGCCGACGTCGACCTGACCGGCGGGCCGGAGGCGCTCGACGGGGTCACACGGGTCGACCTCACCGCGGTGCGCGAGCGCGTGGCCGGAGTCGAGCTCGTCGCGGCGATCGACGTCCGGGCGCCGCTCCTCGGCATGTTCGGGGCGGCCCGGACCTTCGGTCCGCAGAAGGGCATGGACGACGAGCAGATCTGGCGGGTCGACCGCCTGCTCGACGGCTTCGTCGACGCCGTCTGCGGCTCCGCTCCCTCCCAACGCCGGACGGCCGAGGTCGAGGGCGCCGGAGCGGCGGGCGGCCTCGGGTTCGCACTCGCCGTCCTGGGCGCCGTGCTGGTACCCGGCACGCAGGTCGTGTTGGACGCGATCGGCATCGACGCCCACGTCGCCGCCGCCGACCTCGTCGTGACGGGGGAGGGGGCCTACGACATCACGTCGCGGTCGGGCAAGACCGTCTTCGGGGTCGCGGAGGCTGCCGCCCGTCAGGCGCGGCCGTGCATCGTGCTGGCGGGCCGCGTAGACGTGGGAGCCCGCGAGATGCGAGCCATGGGTGTCGAGTCCGCCTATGCGGTCGTCGACGTCGTGGGGGAGGCGGCGGCGGTCAGCGACGCGGCCACCCACCTGGCGTCGCTCGCCGAGCGGGTCGCCCGCACGTGGTCGCCCGCGTCCTGAGGTTCGGCGCGTACGATGGACGGGAGCGGGAACAGAATCGTGCGAGGCGCGGTTGACCCGATCAACACCTCGAACCCGACCGCAGGAGATGACATGACTGTCGAGAGCAGCACCGACGTCGAGATCCAGTCCAGCCCGCCGGCCGACGGCATCACGCTCTCGTCGGTCGCGGCCGCCAAGGTCAAGAGCCTCCTCGAGCAGGAGGGTCGCGACGACCTCGCCCTGCGCATCGCGGTCCAGCCCGGCGGTTGCTCGGGCCTGCGCTACCAGCTCTTCTTCGACGAGCGCACGCTCGACGGCGACGAGATCCGCGACTTCGACGGCGTCAACGTCGTCGTCGACCGCATGAGCCTGCCGTACCTGCACGGTGCCACGATCGACTTCGTGGACACCATCGAGAAGCAGGGCTTCACGATCGACAACCCCATGGCCACGGGCTCGTGCGCCTGCGGCGACTCCTTCCACTAGTCACACCAGCTGCTCCGCAGCACAGGCTCCCCGCACCACCCACCGGTGGTGCGGGGAGCCTTCTGCGTGGCGGGGTCCTGACATCCGCGGGTGGTGGCCTCACCGACATGCTCCGGGTACCGGTCTGCAGCGCCGGCAAGACCGTCTAGGCTCGCCCCATGCATCTCGCCATCGCCGGTTCGATCGCCGCCGACCACCTGCAGACCTTCGCCGGACGCTTCTCGGACTCCCTGGTCCCTGACCAGCTCGACAAGCTGTCCGTCTCGTTCCTGGTGCAGGACCTCGACATCCGCCGCGGTGGCTGCGCCGGCAACATCAGCTTCGCCCTGGCGAACCTGGGCCAGCGCCCGACGCTCGTGGCCGCGGTGGGTCGCGACTTCGCCGAGCAGGGCTACCAGGCCTGGCTCGAGAAGGCCGGCGTCGACTGCTCGCGCATCCACGTCTCGCCGTCGCTGCACACCGCGCTGTGCACCATCACGACCGACGAGGCGCACGCCCAGATCGTGACGTTCTACCCCGGCGCCATGGCCGAGGCCGGCACGATCGACGTCGCCGCGCTCCACGCGGAGGCTCCCGTCGACCTGCTGCTCATCGGACCCGACGACCCGGGTGCGATGCTGCGCCACACGCAGGCAGCCCGGGAGATCGGCCTGCCCTTCGCCGCCGACCCGTCGCAGCAGCTCGCGTGGGCCGACGGTGACCTCATCCGCCAGCTCATCGAGGGCGCCGCGTACCTGTTCACCAACGACTACGAGGCCGCCCTCGTCGAGCAGAAGACCGGATGGTCCGCCGACGAGGTCAAGGCCGCCGTGGGCGTGCAGGTCATCACGCGAGGCAAGGACGGCGTCACCGTGATCGACGCCGACGGCACCCGCCTCGAGGTCTCCGCGATCCCGGACGTCGTGGCCGTCGACCCCACGGGTGTCGGCGACAGCTTCCGCGGCGGATTCCTCGCCGGCCTCGCCGCCGGCCTCGACCTCGAGACGTGTGCGCAGATCGGCAGCACCATCGCCGCCAGCGTCGTCGAGACCACCGGCACGCAGGAGTACACGCTCGACGGGGAGGCCTTCCTGGCCCGCCTGGCAGGCGCGTACGGTGATGCTGCGGCCGAGCGTGTCGGTGGCGCCCTGATGATCTCCGACAACCTGTCGTAGATAGGATGTACTTATCTGCTGACGGCGGGCGCGCTGGAGTACTGTGCACCTGTCATCACGTGACGATCTTGAACCAGAAAGGCGCCCCGTGGGTCGATTGAAGTTGGCGATTCTCGCCCTTGCAGCGGTCGTGTTGAGCGGCTGCTCTCCTGTCGACGACTCCGACATCAAGCGCTTGGCGCTCCCGGTGGCCGGAAGCGATCGCACCCAGTACGTCTGGGACCTCTGGCTCGGCGCCTGGATCGCCACGGCCGTCACCTTCGTGCTGGTCTTCGGCCTGCTGGTGTGGTGCATGGTGCGCTACCGCCGACGCAGCGACGACGAGATCCCCGTGCAGGTCCGTTACAACCTCCCGATCGAGGCGCTGTACACCTTCGCGCCCGTCATCATCGTCGCGGTCTTCTTCTTCCACACCGTGACCGCCCAGAACGCGATCCTCGAGAAGGTCGACGAGCCGGACCACACGATCGAGGTCGTCGGCTCCAAGTGGCAGTGGGCCTTCAACTACCTCGACGAGGACACCACGGCGGGCGAGGACGTCTACGACTTCGGCACCCCCGAGAACCCGGCCGAGCTGTGGCTCGCCGTCGACGAGTCTGTGCGCTTCGACCTCAAGTCGCCCGACGTCATCCACTCGTTCTGGATCCCCGAGTTCTACTTCAAGATGGACGTCGTGCCGGGCAAGGTGAACTCCTTCGACGTCACGCCGACGCGCGAGGGCACCTTCACCGGTCGCTGCGCCGAGCTGTGCGGCCTCTATCACTCACGCATGATCTTCAAGGTCAACGTGGTCTCCCGCGCCGAGTACGACGCGCACCTCGAGTCGCTCCAGAGTGATGGCAACATCGGTCGACCGACCGGTGCCGAGGAAGCCGACAAGATCGCCGGTCTGGATCCCGAAGGAGCCGAGGACTGATGGCCACCACCACCGCCGCGTTCGACACCGGTGAGGCTCACGTCGAGCCGGGTCCCCAGATCGCGGGCAGGACACTGCCGCAGAAGATCATCACGTGCCTGACGACGACCGACCACAAGGTCATCGGCAACATGTACCTGGTCACGTCCTTCGCCTTCTTCATCATCGGCGGCGTCATGGCCCTGGTGATCCGCGCCGAGCTGGCCCGGCCTGGCACCACGTTCGTCGACGACGAGACGTACAACCAGCTCTTCACGATGCACGGCACGATCATGCTGCTGCTGTTCGCGACGCCACTGTTCTTCGGGTTCGCGAACGTCATCATGCCGCTGCAGATCGGCGCTCCCGATGTCGCCTTCCCCCGGCTCAACATGTTCAGCTACTGGCTGTACCTGTTCGGTGCGCTCATCACGGTCTCGGGCTTCCTGGCGCCGACCGGGGCGGCGAGCTTCGGGTGGTTCGCCTACGCGCCGCTCTCGGACGGCGTGAACTCACCCGGTGTCGGTGGTGACCTGTGGGTCATGGGCCTGTACCTCGCCGGCATCGGCACGATCCTCGGCGCGGTCAACTTCGTGACGACGATCTTCTGCATGCGCGCCCCGGGCATGACGATGTTCCGGATGCCGATCTTCGTCTGGAACGCGCTCGTCACGAGCCTCCTGGCGTTGATCGCCTTCCCGATCTTCGGTGCGGCGCTCCTGGCGCTCGCTGCCGACCGCATGTTCGGTGCCCACGTGTTCGACGCCGCCAACGGCGGACCCATCATGTGGCAGCACCTGTTCTGGTTCTTCGGCCACCCCGAGGTCTACATCCTCGCGCTGCCGTTCTTCGGCATCGTGACCGAGATCCTGCCGGTCTTCGCCCGCAAGCCCATCTTCGGTTACGTGGGGCTGGTCGGTGCCACCCTGATGATCGCGGCCCTGTCGGTCGCGGTGTGGGCCCACCACATGTACGTCACGGGTTCGGTCGACCTCGCGTTCTTCAGCTTCATGACGTTCCTGATCGCGGTGCCCACCGGGGTCAAGTTCTTCAACTGGATCGGCACGCTATGGGGGGGATCTCTGTCCTTCGACACCCCGCTGATCTTCTCGCTCGGCTTCCTCACGACCTTCCTCTTCGGTGGTCTGACGGGTGTCATCCTGGCCTCGCCGGCCCTCGACTTCCAGCTGTCGGACTCCTATTTCGTGGTCGCGCACTTCCACTACGTCGTGTTCGGCACGGTCGTGTTCGCGATGTTCGCGGGGTTCTACTACTGGTGGCCCAAGATGACCGGGCGCATGCTCGACGAGAAGCTCGGCAAGATCCACTTCTGGCTGCTGTTCATCGGTTTCCACCTGACGTTCCTCGTGCAGCACTGGCTGGGCGTCGAGGGCATGCCACGCCGGTACGTCGACTACGCCCCGAGCGACGGCTTCACGACCCTGAACGAGATCTCCTCGGTCGGCGCGTTCCTGCTCGGCGCCTCCATGATCCCGTTCTTCCTCAACGTCTGGAAGTCGCGCAAGAGCCCGCTGGTCGGGCTCGACGACCCGTGGGGCTGGGGCCGGTCGCTGGAGTGGGCCACGAGCTCGCCCCCGCCGCGCCACAACTTCCACTCGTTGCCGCGCATCCGCTCCGAGAGCCCGGCGTTCGACCTGCACCACCCCGAGATCGCGGCGCTCGAGCTCCAGGACAACCCGGACGAGCAGTCGATCTTCGCCGATGCGCCCGACGTCGCGGGCAAGCCCGGCACCGAGGGCACGCCGAACAGCCCCACCTCGAACGACAGGGAGTCCTGACCCATGAAGGCCGAGCTCTGGACCATCGCGTCGTGTGGCATCTTCTTCGCGCTGATCACCCCGATCTACTGGGTGCTCACGAGTGACCCCACCGGTTCGGTGGCGCTGCTCATGACCACGCTCCTCTGCGTGCTGATCGGGTTCTACCTGGCCGTCGTGGCCGGACAGATCCCGGAGCGACCCGAGGACCGCAGCGACGCCGAGATCATCGACGGCGCCGGCGAGCTCGGATTCTTCCCGGCCTCGAGCTGGTGGCCGCTGTTCGCTGGGCTGTCGTTCGCGACCGTCGTGCTGGGTGTCGTGTTCGGCTGGTGGCTCTTCATCATCGGCGTCGCGGTCGGAGCTGTGTCGCTCGTGGGCTGGGTCTTCGAGTTCTACCGCGGCGTGCACAAGCACTGAGCCGCCACCAGCACTGAGCCGTCCTGCGACACCCGCCCGTCCGCACCTCGTGCATGGCGGGCGGTTCGCATCCGGCACGTAGCATGTACGGGTGAAGAAGCTACTCCTCGTCCTCCTGGCGGCCGTGCTCGTCCTGTCAGGCTGCACCGGCAACGGATCGAGCTCGAGCGACGACCAGGACTCGGCTGAGGCCGCCGTCCTCGCCGCGAACGTCGATGACGCTGTGGCGGACGTCGACGTCGCGACCGTGGTCGAGGTGTCGCTGCAGCACGGCACCTTCGAGTCCGTGGCGCTCACGGCGGCCGACGGCAGCGTGATCGCGGGTGCCCCCGTCGAGGACGGTGGCAGCGATGCCGTGGACCCCGACGCCACGGGAAGCACCACCGAACCCTCGAGCGACGAGCAGGTCTCCGGCACGACGTGGGCCGCCTCGGATCGGCTCGAGCCGGCCACCGCGTACACCCTGACGGCGACAGCGGTCGGCGACGACGGCGAGACCGTGGACCTCACGCGAACCTTCACCTCGATGGCGGTGGCGGAGGACGACGAGATCTTCCCGTCGGTGGCCCCCCTGGCGGGTGAGACGGTCGGGGTCGGCATGCCGGTCGTGGTGCTGTTCGACCACCCCGTCACCGATCGCGCGTCGTTCGAGACGCACATGTTCGTGGCCAGCACCCCGGCGCAGACCGGGAGCTGGTACTGGCTCAGCGACACCGAGGCCCACTGGCGGCCGCAGGAGTACTGGCAGGCGGGCACCTCGGTGCAGGTGCAGCTAGACCTCAACAGCGTGCCCGGCGGCGACGGCCGCTACGGACAGGAGAGTCGCGTCATCGACTTCGCGGTCGGCAGCTCCAACATCTTCACCGTCGACATCACGGCTCACACGATGTCGGTCGAGCGCGACGGCCAGGCGGCCGGTACCTACCCCGTCACGACCGGCGACTCGAGCCACCGCACACGGGGTGGCACGAAGATCATCATGGAGAAGCACGAGTCGATCGACATGGATGCCGCCACGACCGGCGTCGACAGCAGCGACCCGAACTACTACCGCGTCGAGGGCGTCCGGTGGGCCATGCGCCTGACGTACTCGGGGGAATTCATCCACGCGGCTCCCTGGTCGGTCGGCCAGCAGGGCCGCGCCAACGTCAGCCACGGCTGCGTCGGCATGAGCACCGAGAACGCCGGACAGGTCTTCTCGAACGCCCTGCGCGGTGACGTGGTCAACTTCGTGAACGGGTCCCGCGCGCTCGAGCCGGGCAACGGGTGGACCGACTGGAACGTGTCGTGGGACCAGTACCAGCAGGGCTCCGCCCTCTACCAGGCTCCCGCCTGACGGTTCCCGCCCCGGTGCGGTGAGCCCGGGCCCATTCGCGTCCGTGGGATGGGTCCTAGCCGTACCCACAGTGCAAGGGCTTCGGCGCGGGAGGTGTGGCCAGTGGAAGATCTGTCGATCGGCCTGCTCGACCTGTGGTGACCCCGTGGGCGGCGAAGAACTCCCCGGCCAGTCGCGTGTGGTCGTCGACGGCCGCGTGGACGGCGCAGAACCCGATGCCGCCGGCCTCGGACGCCTTCGCTGCGTTGGTGCGCTTTCCAGCCGCCGTCGTCAGGGATCCGGCCGGCGTTCGTGAGGTCGATGTAAATCAGATCGCCCGCGATCTCGCGCTCGCAGCGGCGGGTCGTGGCCTTCGAGGCGCGGATGACGTGATGCGGACGCGGCGACCGGACCGGTCTGGCCCTCGGCGCGGAACCGAGTGGCCCACCGGCTCGCACACTGACGACCCGATCGTCACCACCGTGCCCGCCGAGTACATCTGGTTCACCGCCGGAGGTGGTGGGGGCACTCACCGCCCGCAACGCCGAAGCCCGGCCCCCGCAGTGGGGAGCCGGGCTTCGGCGTGTGTTGCTGGTAACCGTCAGTGCGACTTGGGCACACCGGCGTCCGAGACGCCGCCGAACTCGTCGCCCCGGTTGCTCGGGTGACCGTCGAAGTGCGACAGGTGCTCCTCGGCGTGGTGCACGTCGTCGACCGTGGGCTTGTCGAGCACGCCCTGGTAGTAGAAGTTCCGCAGGCGGGCCCGCAGACGCTCCTTGCGACCTTCCTGGTTCTCGACACCGTTCTCGTCGAGCAGCGCAGCACCCTCCAGCTGGGGCAGACGCTGACGCGCCGTGAGCTCGTACTGCGTCGCGGCCGGCAGGGGAGCGTGGCGCTCGGCGTAGCCGCCCGAGGGCGATCGCTCGATGACACCGGTCTCGTAGCCGTGCAGCACGTTGTCGTGGTCGCGGTGCTGCAGACCGATGCAGATCCGGCGCACGATCAGGAACGCGATGACCGGGAACAGGAAGAACCCGACCCGGAAGATCCGCGTGAGCGTGTAGATGTCGAGGCCGAACTGCGTCGCGATGATGTCGTTGCCACCCGCGGCCCAGCCGACGCCGTACATCGTCATGGCGGCGACACCGAGTGCCGTGCGCGTCGGCGCGTCACGAGGACGCTCGAGCAGGTGGTGCTCACGGTCGTCCTGCGTGATCCAACGCTCGATGAACGGCCACAGGGCCAGGGCCGTGAACAGCAGGCCCAGACCACCCATGCCCGGGATCACGACGTTCCAGCTGAAGGTCCAGCCGAAGATCGTGCTCTCCCAGCCCGGCATCAGACGCACCAGGCCCTCGGAGAAGCCCATGTACCAGTCAGGCTGCGAACCGGCCGTGACCTCGGACGGGTTGTAGGGGCCGTACGCCCAGACCGGGTTGATCTGGATGATCGCGCTGAACAGGGCCGTGAAGCCGAAGACGACGAAGAAGAAGCCGCCGGCCTTGGCCGCGTACACCGGGAGCATCGGGTAGCCGACGACGTTCTCGTTGGTGCGTCCGGGCCCGGGCCACTGCGTGTGCTTGTGGTAGACGAGCAGCAGCATGTGGGCCGCGATCAACCCCAGCAGCAGGGCCGGGATCAGCAGGATGTGCGCCATGTAGAGGCGCGGGATGATCAGCTCGCCGGGGAACTCGTCGCCGAACACGAAGAACTCCACGTAGGAGCCGACGAACGGGATCGACCGGATCAGGCCGTCGACGAAGCGAAGACCCGTGCCCGAGAGCAGGTCGTCGGGCAGCGAGTAGCCCGCGAATCCCTCGATCATGCCGAGCGCGATCAGGCCGACACCGATGAGCCAGTTGACCTCACGCGGCTTGCGGTACGCGCCCGTGAAGAACACGCGCAGCATGTGCACGATCATCGAGGCGATGAACAGCGCGGCCGCCCAGTGGTGGATCTGCCGCATCAGCAGACCGCCGCGGATGTCGAAGGAGATGTCGAGGGTCGAGGCGTAGGCCTGCGACATCTCGATGCCCTTGAGCGGCTCGTACGAGCCGTTGTAGATCGTCTCGCCCATGCTGGGCTGGTACCAGAAGGTCAGGAAGGTGCCGGTGATCAGCAGGATCACGAAGCTCCACAGCGCGATCTCACCGAGCATGAACGACCAGTGCTCGGGGAAGATCTTGCGCATGTTCTTGCGCGCGATGCCGGCGACGCCGAGGCGGTCGTCGATCCAGCCCACGGGGCCGGCAGCCTTCTTGCCGCCCTTCGTGTCCTGGATGGGGGTGTAGGTGTCAGTCGCCATTACGCACCGTCCCGGTCATTTTCCTGGTCGAGCTTCTTCTGGTCTCGCGCCAACTCGGGGTAGCTCGGCGCCACGATCTCGGGGAAGTCGCTCATCGCGATGATGTAGCCCTGCTCGTCCAGGCCCAGGGGCAGCTGGGGGAGCGGGCGGTGCGCCGGGCCGAAGATGACCTTGCCGTTGTCGGCGAGGTCGAAGGTGGACTGGTGGCACGGGCAGAGCAGGTGGTGCGTCTGCTGCTCCCAGAGCGAGATCGGGCATCCGACGTGGGTGCAGATCTTGGAGTAGCAGAGGATGCCGTCGATGCCCCAGTTGGCCTTCTCGGCATCCGGGGTGATGTCGGCGGGGCGCATGCGCACCACCACGACGGCAGCCTTGGCCTTGGCGGCGAGGAGCTCGTGACCGTGGATCTCGGCCTCTTCCTCGCCCTCGGCGGGGAAGAACACGGCGGGCTCGCCGTTGATGAGCTGGCCGACCTCGATGTCGGACGGCCGCAGGGGCAGCCCGGAGATGTCGTTGACGACCCGCATGCCCTTCTTCCAGACCGTCTGGGCCTGGCCGTACGGGAGCGGACCGAGGTCACGCAGCAGGAAGACGCCCGGCAGGGCCAGCGCGCCGACGGCGCCGAGGAGCGAGTTGCGGATGAGCGGTCGGCGACCGATCTGCGACTCCTTGATGCCGGCGTTGAGGTCGTCGAGCACCGCCATGCGGTCGTCGTCGGAGGACTTGGCCGGATGGCGCATCTCGACCATCTCGTGGTCCTGCATGATCTTCTTGGCCCACTGGATGATGCCGATGCCGATCAGCAGCAGCGCACCGCCCAGGGTGGCGCCGAGGGCGAAGTTCTGGGCGGACCAGCCGAGGAACGTGGTCTCGAAGTCGACCGTGACGTACGCGACGCAGAAGCCGATCGCCAGGAGCGTCGCGACCCCGAACATCAACGAGATCTGACGCTCGGTGCGACGGGCCTGGGCCTCGTCGACGTCGGTGACGCGGTAGTGGTGCTCCGGGAGTCCCGGGTCGGCGATGGGCTCGGCGACCGGGAGGTTCGAACCGTGCGTGTCGAGCTCGCTCACTGCTGGGCCCCCTTCGGCTTCTTGGTGGAACGGGTGCCGTGCGCCGCGATCCAGATCGCGAAGCCGACGAGACCGCCGATGCCGAACAGCCAGGTCCAGACGCCGTCGGCCACGGGGCCGATGCCGCCGCCGCCGAAGCCGCCGTAGTTGGGCTGGTCCTGGACGGCCTTGATGTAGGCGATGACCGCGCGCTTGTCCTCGGGCGTGATGACGTCGTCGGAGAAGACCGGCATCTGCTGCGGGCCGGTCTGCATGGCCTCGTAGATGTGCTTGGCGCTGACGCCCTCGAGCGTGGGGGCGTAGCGACCGTCAGGCAGGGCACCGCCGGCGCCGACGGAGTTGTGGCACGCGGTGCAGTTGGTACGGAAGAACTCGCCACCGAGGCTGATCTCGTCGGCCGAGGCGTCCTCGACGTCGAGGTACTCGTCCTCCGGGATGGCCGGACCGGGTGCCAGCGAGGCGATGTAGGCAGCGAGCTGCTTGGTCTCCTCGTCGTTGTACTCGGGGGTCTTGCGGGGCGCCTGCGGGGCGCTCTGGGCCATCGGCATGCGGCCCGTGCCGACCTGGAAGTCGACCGCGGCCGCTCCGACGCCGATCAGTGACGGGCCGTAGTTGCCACCGCTGCTGGTGATGATGCCCTCGGCGTTCTGGCCGTGGCAGCTCGCGCAGCCGATGACGAACAGCTCGCGTCCGGCCTCGATGTCGTCGAGCGAGGACGTGTCGGCCGTGGCTCCCTTGGGGGCGAACGCCATGTAGAGCACGGCGGCGATACCCAGCGCTCCCAGGATCACGAAGACGCCGGCCAGTGGATGCCGTCGCCGGGTCGACAAGGTGCGCACCGGGTACCTCACTTCGATGTCGTGACTACTACGGGATGTCGTTGGCTACAGAGTAACCGCACTACTACAGGATGTCGTTGGCTACAGCGTAGCCGCGCGCGGGCACAGAAATGGGGTTAGGTGAGCCTTGCTCACTGCAGGATGTAGATGGAGGCGAAGAGCGCCACCCACACCACGTCCACGAAGTGCCAGTAGTACGACACGACGATCGCGCTGATCGCCTGCTCGTGGGTGAACTTGCGTGTCACGAAGGTGCGTCCGATGACCAGGAGGAAGGCCATCAAGCCGGCGACGACGTGGATGCCGTGGAAGCCGGTCGCGAGGTAGAAGAGGCTGCCGTAGGCCGACGACGAGAGCGTCAGGCCCTCGTGGATGAGCTCGGCGTACTCGGTGGCCTGACCGCCCACGAAGATCGCGCCCATGATGAACGAGAGGGTGAACCACTCGCGCATGCCCCACTCGCGGACGTTGAGCAGACCGGCGCTGCGCCCGGCCTTGCCGCGTGCCGCGGCGAAGACGCCGAGCTGGCACGTGACCGAGGACGCCACCAGGATCGAGGTGTTCGTCGCCGCGAACGGGAAGTTCAGCAGCTCGGTCTCCTGGGCCCACAGCTCAGGGGTGACGTTGCGGACCGTGAAGTACGCGGCGAACAACGCCGCGAAGAACAGCAGGTCGCTGGCCAGCCAGATGATCGTGCCGACCGTCACCATGGACGGGCGGCCTTCCTGGCCGTGAAGTCGGGACGCGGGGATCGCGGAAGTAGTCGCCACGCGTTCATTATGTACGATCCGAACGTGTCCAGTGACCGCCCCCTGCGTGTCCTCGTCTACAGCGACGACCGCGACGTCCGTCAAGCCGTGCTGCGCGCCCTGGGACCCCGGCCCCACCCCGATCTCCCGCCCCTGGAATTCGTGGAGGTCGCGACGCAGCCCGTCGTGCTGCAGCACCTCGACGAGACCCGGGCGTCCGAACGGATCGATCTGGTGATCCTCGACGGCGAGTCGGTCCCGGTCGGTGGGCTCGGCATCGCGCGCCAGATCAAGGACGAGATCTTCCGGGCGCCGCCCGTCGTGGTCGTCACGGGTCGCCCCGGCGACGTCTGGCTCGCGCACTGGTCGCGCGCCGACGCCGTCGCGAGCCATCCGATCGATCCGCTGACGTTCGCGGAGACGGTCATCGGCGTCGTCCGCGACGTCGTCGCCAGCGGCTGATACGGCAGGCTGGGCCCATGACCCACACGTGGCCCGACGTCCTGTCGTCCCTGACCGCCCGCCGCGACCTCGAGCCCGCCGCCGTCCGGTGGGCGATGGGGGAGATCCTCGACGGCCAGGCCTCGGACCCGCAGATCGCCGGCTTCGCCGTGGCGCTGCGCACCAAGGGTGAGACCCGGGCCGAGCTCCAGGCGCTGGCCGACCAGATGCTCGAGTCGGCCGTCAGGCTCACGGTCACCGACCGGGTGCTCGACATCGTGGGCACGGGCGGTGACCTCGCCAACACGGTCAACATCTCCTCGATGTCCGCGGTCGTGGCCGCTGGCGCCGGCGCCGGCGTCGTGAAGCACGGCAACCGGTCGGCCTCGAGCTCCAGCGGCTCGGCCGACGTGCTGGAGGCGCTCGGGGTCCGTCTCGACGTCCCGCCCGACCGGATCCTCCAGGTGTACGAGCGGGCCGGCATCACGTTCTGCTTCGCGCGGGTCTTCCACCCCTCGTTCCGCCACATCGGTCCCGCGCGTTCGGCCCTGGGCATCCCCACCACGTTCAACTTCCTCGGACCGCTGACCAACCCGGCCTCGCCGGCGGCCATCGCGATCGGCTGTGCCGACGCGAGCATGGCGCCGCTCATGGCCGGCGTGCTGGCCGAGCGTGGCAACGACGGCCTGGTGTTCCGCGGCGACGACGGTCTCGACGAGCTCACGATCACCACGACCTCGCGGGTCTGGGTCGTGGCCGGCGGCGCGGTCGCCGAGGAGACGCTGGACCCGACCGACCTGGGGCTCGACCGGGCGCCGGCCGGTGCCCTGGCCGGCGGTGACGTCGCCCACAACGCCGACGTGTTCCGTCGGGTGCTCGACGGCGAGACCGGAGCGCCCCGCGATGCCGTGCTGCTGAACGCCGGTGCCGGGATCGCCGCGCACACCGGGGAGGCCGGCTCCCTGGTCGAGCGGCTCGGCGCGGGGATCGAGCGGGCCCGCGACTCGATCGACTCCGGCAGGGCGCGGGACGTGCTGGCTCGCTGGGCGGCCGCGACCGAGGATCTCGTCGGGTAGACCCGCGGGCGCGGTCGCGGCGTAGGCTGAGCCCGTGATCACCGCGATCGTCTTCATCCATGCCGACGTCGCCCGCCTGTCGGGCATCGCCGACGAGATCTCGCAGGTCCCGGGGGTCAGCGAGGTCTACTCGGTGACCGGCGACCTCGACCTCGTGGCCATGGTGCGCGTGCGCTCGATCGACGGCGTCGCCACGACCGTGACCGACGGCATCAACACCGTCGAGGGCGTCGAGGCGACGCAGACGCAGATCGCGTTCCGGACCGTGAGCCAGCACGACCTCGATGCGGCCTTCAGCATCGGTCTCTGAGCCTCACCGCACGTGGCGGGCCGCCGACGGGTAGCCGGAGCGCCACGTGCCGCTGACGAGCCGGACGCCCGGAGCGGTCAACCACCGGCGCACGATCTCGACCTCCTCGACGGTGCAGGCCGGCGCCGGGCCTGCGGCCGGCGCGACCGTCTCGGCGGTCGCGAGCAGCTGGGCCAGCCACGGCTCGTACGGCCGGCCGTGGGGGAGGACGCCCGCCGCGGCCAGGCGACCGTGGCGCACGACGTGCATCTCCCAGCCGTCGTCGCGCCGTGAGGCCGCCACGATCTCCGGCTCGCGGGTGAGCTCGAGCAGGCGCTGGGTGCGGTCGACGCCCCGCACGAGGGAGGCGAGCCGGTCGCGGACGACGGCGGCGTCTTCGTAGCGCTCCTGCGCGGCGAGGTCGCCCATGCGGCGGCCGAGGGCGTCGACGACGGCCTGCGGGTCGGACTCGAGCGCTGCGCGGAGCCGCTCGACCTCCTCGGCGTACCGCTCGGGGGTGACGGCCTGGTCGCACGGGGACAGGCAGCGTCCCATCGCAGCCAGCACGCACGGCGACGAGCGGGGAGCCCGGCCGAGTCGCTGGGTGCACTGGCGTACCCGGAACACCTCGTGCAGGGCGTCGAGGGCGGCGACGGCGTCGGCGCGGCCACGGAAGGGTCCGACGTGCAGGGCGTCGGGCGAGACCTTGGCGACGATTGAGAGGCGGGGCCAGGGCTCGACCGTGAGCCGCAGCCACGTCGTGCGCTCGGGGAACTTCGATCGCCGGTTGTAGGGCGGCCGGTGGCGGGCGATCAGACGCAGCTCGCGCACCTGTGCCTCGAGCCGGGTGGCGCAGGAGACCGCTTCGACCCGCTCGGCGAGGCCCACCATCTCGCCCATGCGGGTGCGGGTCTCGGCCCGCGTGAAGTAGGAGCGGACCCGGGTGCGGACGTCGCCCGAGGTGCCCACGTAGAGGACCTCGTCGCGCCGGTCGCGGAACAGGTAGACGCCGGGCGTGTGCGGGAGCTTGTCGGCGAGATGACGCTTGCGGCGCTGGGCGACCGTGACGGTGGAGGTGAACTCGCGGGTCTCCTCCAGCGAGTGGACCCCGAAGGTGCCGAGCCGGCCGATCAGGTGGTGGAGCACGTCGACCGTGGCCCGCGCGTCGTCGAGCGCGCGGTGGTTGGGCGTGGTGGTGGCGCCGAGGTGCGCGGCGAGGGTGGAGAGCTTGACGTTGCGGACCTCGTCCTTCAGGAGCACGCGGCGAGCGAGGACCACGGTGTCGAGCACCTCGAACTTCGGCCACGGGATCTCGAGCTCTCGGGCGGCGTGCTTGAGGAAGCCGACGTCGAACGGGGCGTTGTGCGCCACGAGCACGGTGCCCCGGGCGAACTCCAGGAAGCTCGGCAGGACCTCGGCGATGCGCGGCGCCGACACGACCATGGCGTCGGTGATGCCCGTGAGCACCGTGATGAACGCCGGGATCGACTCGTCGGGATTGACGAGGGTCTGGAACTCACCGAGGACCTCGCCGCCGCGCACCTTGACCGCACCGAACTCGGTGATGCGCGATCCCTTGGCCGGCGAGCCGCCCGTGGTCTCGAGGTCGACGACGCAGAACGTGACGTCGGCGAGCTGGCGACCGAGATCGTCCAGAGCGGCCTGGCTCCAGCGTGCTTCCTTGGCCATGGGACGACACGCTAGGCGGCGGGTCAGACAGAAGGGCGACGCCCGGGAGCCCCGACGAGCCTCGTCCGGACGCCGACTCCCCGTCGTTCCGCGGAAAGTGTCCGAGGAGGGTCCTAGCGTCCACGACATGGACACCGAATCCCACGACCCCGTCGTCGTCGACTGCGACCGATGCGTCGTCCGCAGCCCGGCTGCCTGCGGCGACTGCGTCGTCACCTTCCTGCTGGGTGCACCGCCCGCGGGCATCGAGATCGCGGCCGACGAGCAGGCGGCGCTGGACGCCCTGGCCGACGGGGGCCTCGTCCCTCCGCTGCGCCACGTCACGGCGATCCCCGACCGCCACTCCGACTCCGCCTGAGATTTGAAGCCGTCACCCACCCCCGCGTAAGGTGACTCCTTGTGCGTCCGGAGAACGCCGATCCCCCCGATCGGCGGCGGACCCACCATCGTGATGGTCAGGCGTGGGGAAGACGCCTGAACGCTCGGTGTTCGATCGTCTGGAGAAGTGCGTGGCCTCCACTCACCACCCTGCCCGAAGCATTCCTCGTCGCCTCGCCGTCGTCGTCACGGCGACGGTTCTCGGCGCCGGCCTCGTCGTCGGTTCCGCCCAGGCCGAGCCCGACCGTGCCGATGCCGTGGCCCAGGTCGAGCAGGCGTTCAACGCCGCCGCGGCGGTGAACGAAGAGGTCAACCAGCTCACGAGCGACATCGCGTCGGCCCAGGCGTCGATCGCCGCGCTCGACGCCGAGATCGCCGAGATCCAGGCGGACTACGACGAGCAGCGTGACGCGCTCGGCTCGGTCATCGCCCAGCAGCAGATCGACTCGCCGCTCGGCACGACCGCCAGCCTCTTCGGCAGCGACGATCCGACCAGCTTCCTGGAGGGCCTCAGCGCGGTCCAGGCGTTCAACTCCTCCCAGGCCGAGGCCCTCGACGCCGCCTCGAGCACGGCTGACGACCTCGCCAGCCGACAGACCCAGCTGGAGCAGCTCTCCGCTCAGCTCGAGGCCGACAAGGCCGACGCCGACACCAAGCAGGCCGAGGTGCAGGACGCCTACGACGCTGCCCAGGCCCAGCTCTCGCAGCTCGACGAGGCGCAGCGGGTCCAGTTCGACACGGCCAACACCACGTCGCTGCCGGCCAACCCCGGCGCGGCGCCGAGTGCCTTCTCCGGGTCGGCGATCGACTTCGCGCTCAGCCGCATCGGGGTGCCGTACCGCTACGGCGGCAACGGTCCCGACTCCTACGACTGCTCGGGCCTCACGAAGGCGTCGTTCGCCGCCGCCGGCGTCAGCATCCCGCGCACCGCGAGCGCTCAGTACAGCGCGTCGACCAAGGTCTCGATGAGCGACATCCGGCCCGGCGACCTCGTGTTCTACGGCAGCATGTCCCACGTCGCGATCTACCTCGGCAACGGCCAGGTCGTCGAGGCGCCGAGCTCGGGCAGCTCGGTGCGCGTCACCTCGATGCGCAGTGACTTCACGAAGGCCGGCCGGTTCGGCTGAGCCGGACCGCACGGCCGTGAGTCCCTCGCCCCGTCGCGCGACGCCGACCCTGGTCGCGCTCGGGGTGCTGCTGGCGCTCGTGGCCGCGCTCCTGGTCTGGCAGCGCCCGTGGGCGTCGCAGGACCCGTCGGCCGCTGCGGACGACTCCGACCTCGACGCGCGCCTGCGCAGCCAGCTCACGTCGGCCACGGCCGCGACCGACGCGGCCGGCTGGGCCGCGGAGTTCGGACCGGGCGGCGTCGGGGTGGGCCAGGCCTCGTGGGAGGCCCGCGAGGCGCTGGGCGTCGACGACGCGACCCTGACGCTCCTCAGCGTCGGGGCCGCCCCCGATCGCGACGACGGCACACGCTCCGCGGTCATCAGGGTGTCCTGGACGACAACCGACGACGCCCTGCTCGGCCCCGCCGAACAGGTCACGGCCACGGTCGCCGCGCGGGTGCGCTCCGCGGCCGGGACCAACGAGGTGGACGTGCTCGGCTTCGGACCCCGTGACGGCGGGTCCGCCTCGGACCCGCTCCCGCTGTGGCTCGCCGGCGAGGTCGTGGTGAGTGGTAGCAGCGACGTCCCGGTCGTCACGGTCGCCGCCGCGGACGGTCCCGGCGTCCCTGAGGCCGCAGCGCTGACCGCCGTGGGTCAGGCCCAGGTCACCGCTCTCACCGGCAGCTCGTCGCGGGCCGCCGTCATCGTGCCGTCGAGGGCGCAGGACGCGGCGGCCCTGCTGGGCCGGGCGCCCGACGCGCTCGGTCCGGTGGCCGGCGTGACGACGAGCCTGCCGGGAGTCGGGTCGCCCGTCGTGGTGCTGAACCCGGGTGAGTTCGCGCGCATGGACCCCCGCGGCAGTCAGATCGTCGTGACCCACGAGCTGACGCACGCGCTGACCGACGTCGTCGGCACCACGGCTCCCACCTGGCTCGTCGAGGGCTTCGCCGACTGGGTGGCCCTGCACGACGACACCGCGCCGCTCGCGACCTCCGCCGGCGCCCTGCTGACGCAGGTCGCCCAGTCGGGCCCGCCCGACGCCCTGCCCACCGACGAGGACCTCGCCGGACCCACGTCCGGTGCCGCGTACCAGGGTGCGTGGCTGTCGGTGGTCGTGCTGGCACGGGACCACGGCGGCGACGAGGCCGTCCTGCAGGTCTATCGCGCGGTCGCGGGTGGCGCGCCGGTCGAGCAGGCGCTCGCAGCCGTCGGGACCTCGGTCGCCGAGCTCACGGCGCAGTGGCGCGACTACCTCGTGTACAGCGCCTCGACCGTGTCGTGAAAATCGCGCAGCACCGCGGTGCGCCTGACCTTGAACGACGGGGTCAGGTAGCCGTTCTCCTCGGTCCAGTCCTCGTCGAGGATCACGAACTTCCGGATCGACTCGGCCTGTGACACCAGCGTGTTGGCGTCGTCGACGGCGTCCTGCACCTTGGCCGTGAGGTCGGCGGAGTCGAGCGGGCCGTCCCAGCCCTCGGGGTCGATCGTCACCAGGGCGGCGATGAACGGCTTGCCGTCGCCGACCACCAGGCACTGGCTCACGACGGGGTGCGAGCGGACCCGGTCCTCCAGCACCGCCGGAGCGACGTTCTTGCCACCGGCGGTGACGATGATCTCCTTCTTGCGACCCGTGATGCGGACGTAGCCGTCGGCGTCGACGTCGCCGAGGTCGCCCGTCGCGAACCAGCCCTCGGCGTCGACCGCCTGGGCGGTGGCCTCGTCGTTGTTCCAGTACTGCGTGAAGACCTGCGGACCGCGGACGTGCAGCTCGCCGTCCTCGGCGACCCGGAACTCGGTGTGGGGGAACGGCTGGCCGACCGTCCCCACCCGGTGGGCGTCGGGCGTGTTCACGGTCAGGGCGGCGGTGGTCTCGGTCAGGCCGTAGCCCTCGAGCACCGTGATGCCGATGCCCCGGTAGAAGTGCGCCAGGCGCTCGCCCAGGGGCGCGCCGCCGGAGATCGCCCAGTCGGCGCGTCCGCCGAGCGCGGCCCGCAGCTTGGCGTAGACGAGTCGGTCGAACAGCGCGTGCTGGCCGCGCAGCACGACGCTCGGCTTGCGGCCGTCGGCCTCGGCGCGACTCGTCGCGATCGCGACGGTGACGGCCTTGTCGAAGATCTTGCCCTTGCCGTCGGCCCAGGCCCGGGTGCTCGCGGTGTTGAACACCTTCTCGAACACCCGCGGCACCGCGAGCACGAACGTGGGCCGGAACTCGCCGAGGTGCGTCGTGAGGTCGGTGATGTCGGCGGTGTGCGCGAGCACCGTGCCGGAACGGATGCTGCCGATCTGGATGATGCGGGCGAAGACGTGGGCCAGCGGCAGGAAGAGCAGGGTCGAGGCCCCCTCGACCGAGAACAGCTGGGGAAGCCGTTCGAGGGCGCCGGCCAGCTCGGCGCGGAAGTTGCCGTGGGTCAGGACGCACCCCTTCGGGCGTCCCGTGGTGCCGGAGGTGTAGATCACGGTGGCCGGGGACTGGCTCGTGAGGGTCGAGCGACGGGCCTCGAGCTCGGCGTCACTGACGTCGTGGCCGGCGGCCGTGAGCGCAGCCACGGCGTCCGACTCCAGTGACCAGACCGAGCGCAGCGACGGCGCCTCGGGGCTGGCGGCATTGACCCGCTCGACGTGGGTCGCCGACTCGGCGACGCACGCGACGGCCCCGGAGTCGCTGAGGATCCAGGCGATCTGCGCGGTCGAGGAGCTCTCGTAGACCGGGACGGTGACGGCTCCGGCCCACCAGATCGCGTAGTCGAGCAGCGTCCACTCGTACCGGGTCTTCGACACGATGGCCACGCGGTCGCCGGGCTGCACGCCGCTCGCGACGAGCCCCTTGGCCACGGCCGTGACCTCGCGGTGGAACGTCCCGATCGACACCTCGCTCCAGCCGTTCCGCGTGCGCCGGGCCAGCGCGGGCGCGTCGGGCGCCCCGAGCCGGTCGAGGACGTCGAGGGTCAGGTTGCCGTCGAAGGGATCGGTGCTCACGCTCGCGAGATTACTCGCCGGTCGCCCGGGTCCTGGTGCCCGCCCGAGGCCGGGGCGCCGGGAAGGTGGGCGGCCGCACCGGCGGCCTGCACGTGGATACGATGACCTCCACACCTTCCACGAGGCAGGAGAACCGATGGCGCGCACGTCCGGTGACATCGTCGTGGCCGCTCCTGCGGCCGACGTGATGTCGGTGATCGCCGACTTCGCCGCCTATCCGACCTGGGCCACGGGGGTCCGCCGGTGCGAGGTGCTCACGACCCTCGACGACGGGCGGCCCGAGACGGTCCGCTTCGCGCTCGACGCGACCCCCATCCGCGACGAGTACACCCTCGGCTACACCTGGCACGGCGACACGGGCGTCTCCTGGGAGATCGTGGAGGCCGGCGAGGTCCTGACCTCGATGGACGGTGCCTACGAGCTCGAGCCGGCCGACGCGGGCACGAAGGTCACCTACCAGCTGCGCGTCGACGTCTCGATCCCGCTGCTGGGGATGCTGAAGCGCAAGGCCGAGAAGGTCGTGATCGACTCGGCCCTCAAGGGCCTCAAGAAGCACGTCGAGGCTGCGGGTGCCTGACGCCGAGGAGCCGGTGGGCACGCTCGCCGAGGAGGCCGCCCGCCTGCTGGCCGCCGTCGTCTCCGGAGGTCGCAGCGACGTCAGCGAGGACGACTCCGTGCCCGGCCCGGACGACAGCGCGACGAGCCACCGGTGCACGCACGGCTGGTGCCCCCTGTGCCAGGCGGCCGACTACGTGCAGGAGCACCCCGAGGTCGTGACGCAGGTACTGGTGGCGGGTGCCGAGCTCCTGAAGGTCGTGCGTGACGCGGTCGAGAAGACCGCCGGGCGCGCCCACGGCCACGACGAGGAGCAGCAGTGAGCGGCCTGGAGGTCGGCGTCGACGTCGGTGGCACCAAGATCGCCGCGGGCATCATCGACGAGACCGGCGCGATCGTGCGGTCGGCGCGGCGCCCCACGCCCGGTTCCACCGACATCCCGGCGGCGATCGCGGAGCTGGTGCGCGAGATCGCTCGGGAGCAGAGCGTCGCCGCGGTCGGCATCGGCGCTGCGGGCTTCATCTCCGCGGACCGGCAGACGGTGCTCACGGCACCCAACATCGACTGGAACGACGAACCCCTGGGGCACGACGTGTCCGCCTTGCTCGGAGTGCCGGTCGTGGTCGAGAACGATGCCAACGCGGCGGCCTGGGCCGAGCACCGCTTCGGCGCGGGCCGCGGGGCGCACCAGATGCTCGCGGTCACGGTGGGCACCGGGGTCGGCGGTGGCCTGGTGGTCAACGGGCACCTGGTGCGAGGCGCCCACGGCATCGCGGCCGAGGTCGGCCACATCCGGTTCGAGCGGGGCGGTCTGCTGTGCGGCTGCGGCCTCCACGGCTGCCTGGAGCAGTACGCGAGCGGCACGGCCCTGGAGCGGCGCGCCGAGGGCCGGCTCGTCGGTCCCGACGGCGGGCCCGTCTCGGGTCCCGAGATCACTCGGCTGGCGAACCAGGACGACCCGGCGGCCTGCGCGCTCCTGGCCGAGTTCGGGCGCGACCTCGGCGAGGGCATCGCCACCCTCGTGGCCGTGATCGACCCCGAGGTCATCGTGATCGGCGGAGGTGTCGCCGAGGCCGGCGACCACCTGCTCGACCCGGTGCGTGCGGGCCTGGCGGCCTTCCTCACCGGCGGCACCGAGCGCCCGGGACCGAAGGTCGTCGCGGCCGAGCTCGGCAACCAGGCCGGACTCGTCGGCGCTGCCGACCTCGCGGTCGATCTCGGCGATGCCTGAGCGCCTCGCCGTCGGCATCGACATCGGCGGCACGAAGATCGCCGCCGGTGTCGTCGACGAGGACGGACGGATCCTGGCGCGCCGACGTCGCCTCACCCCCTCGACCGACGCCGAGCTCGTGCTCACGGCCATCGCCGAGCTCACCGAGGAGCTGCGCGACGAGCACCCGGTCAAGGCGGTCGGCATCGGTGCAGCGGGGTTCATCGACGAGTCGCAGTCGACCGTGATGTTCTCGCCGCACCTCGCGTGGCGCAACGAGCCGTTGCGCGACCGGGTGGCCCGTCGCACCCGCCTGCCCGTGCTGGTCGACAACGACGCCAACACCAGCGCCTGGGCCGAGTGGCGGTTCGGGGCGGCGCAGAACGTGCCGGACGTCGTCACGGTCACCCTGGGCACCGGCATCGGCGGGGCCATCGTGATCGACGGCCAGCCGTACCGAGGCGCGCACGGCATGGCGGGGGAGTTCGGGCACCAGCAGGTCGTGCCGGACGGGATCCTCTGCGAGTGCGGCAACCGCGGCTGCTGGGAGCAGTACGCGTCGGGGCGGGTGCTGTCCCGGCGCGCCGCGGCCGAGGTGGCCGCGGGCACGCCGGCCGGTGGTCGGCTGCTCGAGCTCGCCCGGCTCGACCAGTCCCCGGCCGACGCGGCGCAGGTCGCGGTCGACGGCACGCACGTCACGCGCCTGGCCGCGTCCGGCGACGCGACGGCCGTGGCGTGGATCGCCGAGGTGGGTCACTGGCTCGGCATCGGGCTGGCGAACCTGTCGGCCTCGATCGACCCCGGCCTGTTCGTCATCGGTGGGGGCGTCAGTGACGCCGACGAGATGCTGCTGGCTCCGGCTCGAGCGGCGCACGCCGATCAGCTGGTGGGTCGTGGCTTCCGCTCCGAGGCGCGGATCGTGCGGGCCCACCTGGGCCCCGACGCCGGCCTCGTCGGAGCGGCCGACATGGCGCGGATCAGAGCACGGCGCCGTCGCCCGGCGAATCCGGCCGGCCGCGCGCGGGTAACCGCGAGAACAGGTAGGTCGCCCCGGCGCAGGCGATGAAGCCTGCCCCGAGGACCATGCCCCGCGGCAGGAAGACGCCCACGATCGTGCACACCACGAGCAGGGCGGGCACGCCGAGCGCGGCGACCCAGGCCGCGGTCGTGGGCCAGGCCATCTGAGGGATGCCGACCGGATCGACCTGCCGGTAGAACGGCTCGTCGGGCAGCTGGTCGAACTCCGGCTCGTCGAGCTCGACGGGGATCGCTCGCTCCGGCTTCGGACGGCGTGGCTCGAGGGGAGGCTCGGCGCTCGACAGGTCGTCGGGCAGCTCGAGGTCGAGCCCCTCGACGATCTCGTCGAAGCGGGTGCGCATGCGGTCGGCGTCGTCAGGCACCGGTGGCTCCCGGGGTTGCTCCCGTGACGTGCTGCGCCACGAACTCGTCGGTGCGCGCGAAGATCAGCGGCGCGTCGTGGTCGAGTGTCGCGACGTGGAAGCTGTCGACCAGCGTGACGTCGTCGACGACGGACGAGGAGACTCCGGCCAGGACGAGCTCGCGGCTCCACGGATCGACGACGTGGTCGTCGGTGGACCGGAAGAACAGGAGCGGGGCCTGGATCCGCCCCAGGTCGCGCCGCACGTCGGCCCACAGCTTCGTCATCGAGGCGAGCGCCTTGAGCGGCGTGCGGTCGTAGCCGTACTCGTCGGTGCCGGGCCGCTTGATGTCGTTGCCGATGCCGGGCATCGACGGCAGCACGTGCTGCAGCAGCGGGACGAGCTTGAGGTCCTTGCGGCGCGATGCGATGGCGGGGTTGACCACGACGACCGCGTCGACCGTGTCGGGGTGCTGCTCGGCGAGACGGAGGGCGAGGCAGCCGCCCATCGAGAGGCCGCCGACCACGACGTGGTCGCAGCGCTCGCGCAGCTCCAGGAGCTCGGCCTCGACCGTGGCGTACCAGTCCTGCCACCGGGTGCGGTTCATGTCCTGCCACGACGTGCCGTGGCCGGGCAGGCGCGGGACCCGCACGGTGTGACCCTGGCGGACGAGGTGCTCGCCCCACGGGACCATCGACGCGGGGGAGCCCGTGAAGCCATGGCTCAGCAGGAAACCGACCGTCCCGCCGTCGTGCGAGAGCGGGGCGGCCTCGGGCCGCACGTCGGTACCGGATGCTGCAGAGGGGCTCGCCATGACGCCATCGTATGTCGCCCGCGTCACGTCGGAGTAGAGTCGGCGCCGACCGCCTGAAGGAGGCCGCGTTGTTCTACTGGTTCCTCAAGTTCCTCGCCCTGGGACCGTTGCTGCGCGTCGTCTTCCGACCGTGGGCGGAAGGCCTGGAGAACGTGCCCAAGGAGGGCGGCGTGATCCTGGCGTGCAACCACCTGTCGTACAGCGACTGGCTCTTCATGCCTCTCGTGCTCTCGCGCCGTGTCACGTTCGTGGCGAAGGCCGAGTACTTCGAGGGTCCGGGCGTCAAGGGCTGGTTGCAGAAGACGTTCTTCTCCGGATCCGGCCAGGTCCCGATCGACCGCACGAGCGGCTCGGCGGCGGCCGGTGCCATCAAGACCCAGCTGCGACTGCTCACCGAGGGGCAGATGTGTGGCATCTTCCCCGAGGGCACGCGCTCGCACGACGGCAAGCTCTACCGGGGCCGCACCGGTGTCGCGCGGATCGCGCTCGAGTCGGGCGTGCCGGTCATCCCCGTCGCCGTGATCGGCACCGACGTCGTGGCGCCGCCGGGCAAGGTCTTCGGCAAGCGCATCCGGCCCGGGGTGAGGTTCGGTGCACCGCTCGACTTCAGCCGCTACGAGGGCATGGAGGGCGACCGCTACATCCTGCGCGCCATCACCGACGAGATCATGTACGAGATCATGCGACTGTCCGACCAGGAGTACGTCGACCTCTACGCGCAGGACGCCAAGAAGCGCAGCCTGAAGGCCTCGGAGGACGCCGAGGCGGCCGAGGTGCAGGAGGAGCTCGGGTCCGGTCGCTGAGGCGGTGGGGGGTCCGCTGCGGCGAGGCTTATATCCTTGGCCGGTGAGCATCCCCAGCCTGGCTGACCTGCACGCGATCGGTGCCGCGCAGCAGCCCACCTACACGGACCCGGACGCGCGTGACGCGGCCGTCGACACCCTGCGACGCATGCCGCCGCTGGTGTTCGCCGGCGAGTGCGACGCCCTGCGCGACCGCCTCGCCCAGGTGGCGCGGGGCGAAGCCTTCCTCCTGCAGGGCGGCGACTGCGCCGAGACCTTCGAAGGGGTCACGGCCGACAACGTCCGCAACAAGCTGCGGGTCCTGCTCTCGATGGCCGTCGTGCTGACCTACGCCGCGAGCGTCCCGGTCGTCAAGGTCGGGCGCCTGGCCGGCCAGTACGCCAAGCCGCGCTCCTCCGACACCGAGACCCGTGACGGCGTGACCCTGCCGGCCTACCGCGGCGACGCGGTCAACGGCTTCGACTTCGAGCCGCAGTCGCGTGCGCACGACCCCCAGCGGCTCGTCGACGTGTACAACGCGTCGTCGTCGACGCTGAACCTCGCCCGCGCGTTCACCAAGGGTGGCTACGCCGACCTGCGCCAGATGCACTCCTGGAACAACGACTTCGTCCGCAGCAGCCCGCTCGGCCAGCGCTACGAGTCGATGGGGCGCGAGATCGACAAGGCGCTGTCGTTCATGGACGCGATCGGGATCGATCCCGCCCAGCTGCACACGGTCGACTTCTACTCCTCCCACGAGGCGTTGCTGCTGGAGTACGAGCACGCCCTCACGCGGATCGACTCGCGCACCGAGCAGCCCTACGACGTCTCGGCCCACTTCCTGTGGATCGGCGAGCGCACGCGCCAGCTGGACGGCGCCCACGTCGAGCTGCTCAGCCGCATCGCCAACCCCGTGGGCGTCAAGCTCGGTCCGACGACCTCGGCCGACGACGCGATCGCCCTGGCGGAGAAGCTCAACCCCGACCGCATCCCGGGCAAGCTCACGTTCATCACACGCTTCGGCGCCGGCAAGATCCGCGACGGTCTGCCGCAGATCGTCGAGAAGGTCACCGCCGCGGGCATCGAGGCCGCCTGGGTCTGCGACCCGATGCACGGCAACACGTTCGCCACCGACAACGGCTACAAGACCCGCGAGTTCGACGACGTCATCGACGAGGTCCGCGGATTCTTCGAGGTGCACCGCTCGCTGGGCACCTGGCCCGGAGGCGTCCACGTCGAGCTGACCGGTGACGACGTCACGGAGTGCATCGGCGGTGGCAACCGTCTCTCGGCGGCCGACCTGTCCACGCGCTACGAGACCCTGTGCGACCCGCGCCTCAACCGGGCGCAGTCGCTCGAGCTCGCGTTCCTCGTGGCCCAGATGCTCGGCGAGGCCACGGACTGACGGGTCCGCCGGCACCTGACGTGTTCGGTCCTGATGCACAAAAGCCGGCCACGGACCGACCGGCCGCCCACGTCGCTCGGTCCGTGGCCGCTTGTCTTTAGCCCACGGCCCGGGCCAGCTCAGTGGCTCGTCACCCCTCCGGCTGCACCCGCAGGGTCATGAGGGTCGTGGCCAGGGAGTCGTACTGGCCGCAGAGCAGGCAGAACTCCACGAGCGTGGCGTCGTCGAGGTGCTGCTGCAGAGCGGCCCAGGCGATGTCGTCGATGTCGCGCTGGGTCACGAACTGGTGAGCGGCCTCGAGCAGGGCCTGCTCGCGCGGGCTCCAGCCCTCCCAGTGGCGGTCGCCGGCGTGCTGGACCTGCTCGGCGGTGAGGCCGACCCGTCGACCGATGCGGCGGTGGTGGTTGAGCTCGTACTCGCAGGCGCGGGTCGTGGCGACGTGCAGGATGACGAGCTCGGTCTCCGTGCGTGGCAGACGCCCGCCCGGCATGAGCCGACCGGAGTACCAGAGCCAGGCGCGGAACAGTCCCCGCTGCCGGCCCAGGGTCGTGAAGATGTTCGGGCGAGGGCCGCCCACGACCCTGCCCGCGATCGCCGCGATGCCGTGGTTGACGAGGCCGAGCTCACGCCGGCCTCCGGGGGCGATCCGAGGAGTGCTGTCCATGGGCACGATCCTAGACGATCGTCCCAGATCAGAGGCCGAAGAAGCTGACCGTCGTGCCCTTCTTCTGCGCAGACCCCCCGGTAGGGGTCTGGCCGATCACGGTGTAGTTGCGGTTGTTGCCGAACGAGGCGGCGTCGGGCACGAAGCCCGCGGCCTCCAGCGTCTGGATCGCCTGGTCGCGCTTCATGCCCACGATGTTCGGGACCGGGATGAGCTCGGGGCCCTTCGAGACGACCACGCCGATCGTGTCGCCACGCAGCTTGGTGCCGCCGGCCGGGTTCTGGCTGATGACGACACCCGGCGCAACGGTGTCGCTGAACTGCTCCTCGACCTCGACCACGAAGCCGAGGCCCTCGAGCCCTGCCACCGCGGCGTCCCGACCCTGGCCCGTGAAGTCCTGCACCTCGATCGGTTCGCGGCCCAGGCTGACGATCACGTCGATCGCGGTGTCGCGCTTGACCTGGTCACCGACCGCGACGCCGTCGACCCCGATGATCTGGCCCTCGGGGACCTCTTGGTCGTAGGCCTCGGTCTGCTCGCCGAGCTCGAGCTTGGTGTCCTCCAGGATGGCCGCGGCGCCCTCGGGTGTCTGTCCGCGCAGGTCGGGGACGACGTACCGCTCCGGCCCCTTCGACACGACGGCCTCGATGCGATCGCCCGGCAGGATGCGATCGCCCGGGCCCGGGCTCGTGGAGATGACCGACCCCAGTGGCACGGTCTCGGAGAAGGCCCGGGAGTCGACGGCGAACGTGTAGCCGGCCTCCTCGGCGGTCGCCTGCGCCTGCTGCTCGGTCATGTTGACCAGGCTCGGCGTGGGGTCGTACCGCCCGATGCCGAAGTACCAGCCACCCAGACCGGCGAGCAGCGTGAGCACCAGGGCCAGGACCAGCAGGATGCGGCCGCGCCGCGACGTCTGGCGATCGTTGCCGGCCGGCGGGCTCGGCGCCGCGGTGCGGGGCTCGGGCCGGCGCGGGGGTGCGGGGGAGCCGGGGGCACCCTGGCTGGACCCGGCGGGGTTCGGCGCCGGGGCCATCGGTGTCGCGCCGCTGAGGACCATCGTGGAGGTGCCCGCGCCGGCACCCGCCCCGGCCACGACCTCGGTGTCGGCACCCTCACCGGCGCCGCCGGCGACGGGAGCGGTGTCGACGTCGGCGCCGGCGCCGTCGGACCCGGGGCTGGCGATGACCGGCGAGGGCCGCAGGTCGGCCGCGAGCTCGGGATCGTCCTCGACGCCGTCGCGCAGGGCCCGCTGCACCTGGCGCAGCTGCTGGAGGAGCACGCGAGCATCGGCCGAGCGACGGTCGCGGTCACGGCTGGTGGCCCGCGCCACGAGGGCGTCGACGTAGTCGGGCAGGCCCGGGCGCTCGGCCGAGGGCGGCCCGATGTCCTCGTGGACGTGCTTGTAGGCGACCTGGATGGGCGTCTCGGCATGGTGCGGCTTGAGACCCGTGAGCATCTCGTAGAGCATCGCGCCGACCGAGTAGACGTCGGAACGGGCATCGGTGCCCGCGTTCACGACGACCTCGGGAGCCAGGTACGACACCGTGCCGATCAGCGTCTTGCCCGTGGCGGTCGTGGAGGAGCTCACGGCCCGGGCCAGGCCGAAGTCGGCCACCTTGACGCTGCCGTCGGGCGTGATGAGCACGTTCTCGGGCTTGATGTCACGGTGCACGATGCCGGCGTCGTGCGCGGCGACCAGCGCGATGAGGACCTGCTCGACGAGGTCGAGCGCCCGCAGGGTGGGCATGGGGGACTCGTGCCGCATGACGTCACGCAGCGTGCGACCGGGGACGAGCTCCATGACGAGGTAGGTGATGGGTCCGTCGCTGCCCTGGTCGAACACCGCGACGACGTTGCGGTGGTTCAACCGGGCCGCCGACTTGGCCTCGCGCTGGAACCGCTCCGTGAACTGCTCCGGGTCGCCCAGGCCCTGGTGCATGATCTTGACCGCGACCTCACGGTCGAGCCGGGTGTCCTGCGCCGTGAAGACACTCGCCATGCCGCCGCGGGCGATGAAACCGGTGATGCGGTACCGGCCGTGCACGAGCTGGCCGATCATGGCGTCGTCACCCACGACTGCCATGTTCCACCTCCTCGCGCGCACAGACCGGGGGACCGCCGGTCAGCGGCCCTGCCCGGCGAGTCTAGTGAGTGGGTCAGCGATCTCGGCGGACCGCGCGGTCGATGAGCGGCGCCAGCGTGTCCCGGGCCACGGCCGGCAGCGCGGCCAGGGCCTGGGTGGCCTCGGTGGCGTAGCGCTCGATCTCCGCCTCGACGTCGTCCAGTGCACCGCTGGAGCGCACCAGGTCGGCGGCGCGATCGACGCCTTCGACCGTGCCGAGGGCACCGGTCAGGCGGGACGCGTCCTCAGGGGCGAGCCGTGCCAGGGCGCGGGCCACCAGGAGCGTGCGCTTGCCCTCGCGCAGGTCGTCGCCCGCCGGCTTGCCGGTCGTGGCGGGGTCGCCGAAGACCCCGAGCACGTCGTCGCGCAGCTGGAAGGCCGCTCCGAGCGGCATCGCGACCGCGCTGAGCCGCAGCAGCAGGTCGTCGTCGGCGCCGCCCAGCACGGCGCCGAGGTGGAGCGGGCGCTCGATCGTGTACTTCGCGGTCTTGAGTCGCACGACGAGCATCGCGGCCTCGGCGTCGACCTCGGTGCGAGTCTGGGCGACGACGTCGAGGTACTGGCCGAACGTGACCTCCGTCTTGCACACGTCGAGCACCGAGAACGCCCGCGACAGTCGTGCCGCCCCGGGGCCGGAGGCGAGGTCGGGATCGATCGACGCAGCGTGCCTCAGCATCTCGTCGCTCCAGGAGAGCATCAGGTCGCCGAGGAGGATCGCGGTTCCGGAGCCGAATCCGACGGCGTCGCCGGCGCGACGCTCCTGGCGGTGGAGGCTCTCGAAGGCGCGGTGGACGCTGGGACGTCCGCGGCGGGTGTCGGAGGCGTCCATCAGGTCGTCGTGGACGAGGGCGCTGCCCTGCAGCCACTCCCAGGAGGCAGCGGCCGTGACGACCGCCGGTGGAGCAGGTGTGGTGGCAGCGGTGCCCGTGGCGGCACGCCACCCGGCGAGGCAGAACAGCGGTCGCATCCGCTTCCCGTCCGCGACGAAGCCGGTCGCGGCGTCGATGAAGCCGTCAAGGTCGGGGTGCACGCCGGTCCAGCGGCCCCGCTGGCGTTCGACGAACTCTGCGAGTGCCGTGTCGATCGTCACGAGATCGACGGGGGAGTTGTCGGCCGGACTCACGCCGCGGACGATACCGTGACCCCGTGCCCGACCTTGACCGTGCGTTGCTCGACCAGCTCGCCAGCGCCGCCCCGACCGTGTCGTTCGAGTTCTTCCCCCCGAAGGACGATGCCGGCGAAGACGTCCTCTGGGCCACGATCACCGAGCTGGAGACGCTCCGGCCCACGTTCGTGTCCATCACCTACGGGGCGGGCGGGACGAGCCAGGACCGCACCGTGCGTGTCACCTCGCGCATCGCGCAGGAGACGAGCCTGTGCCCGGTCGCCCACCTGACGCTGGTCCGGCAGACCCGCGACGAGGTGGCCGGCGTGCTCGACGAGTACGCGGAGGCCGGTGTCCAGCACGTGCTGGCCCTGCGTGGTGACCCGCCCGGAGGGCCCCGGGCGGACTGGGAGACCCATCCGGACGGCATGGACCACGCGATCGACCTCGTCGAGCTCGCCGCGGGCCAGGACCGCTTCATTCTCGGTGTCGCCGCCTTCCCCGAGGGCCACCCCGACGCCGAGAGCCGCGACCACGACGCCCAGGTGCTCGTCGACAAGGCGCGGGCCGGTGCCGAGTTCGCGATCACCCAGCTGTTCTTCCGGCCCTCTGACTACTTCGAGCTCGTCGAGCGGGTCCGCGCCCTCGGGTCGGACCTCCCGATCATTCCGGGCATCATGCCGATCCTGAACTTCGGACAGGTCGCACGCATGGCCGAGCTGTCCGGCGCCGAGATGCCGCGTGAGGTGCTGGACGTCATCGAGCCGATCGCCGACGACCCGGCCAAGGTGCGCGCCGCCGGTATCGAGCTCGCCACGCAGCTGTGCCGCGACCTCGTCGCGGGCGGCGCTCCGGGTCTGCACTTCATCACCCTCAACCGGTCCAAGGCGACCCGCGAGATCTGGGAGGCGCTCCGCGCCGACGGCGTCCTCTGAGGGCGTGTCGATCCGCCCGCCTCGAGGGGCGGGGGCAAGCGGCATGGACCGGCGGCCTGGGTGGCGGCACGGGTGAACTGACCGCGTGTCCGAGATGTGCGCGCAGTTGTGGGGTTTGGCTACGTGTGAACCCCACATCTGAGCGCACATCGTGGCCCACGCGCTCTTGCCGGTGCGGACGCCTAGCGCGGCACGGCGCCCAGGGCGCCGGAGATGGCGGCGGTCGCCATGCCGATCTGCTCGAGCCGGGGCCCGGGATGGGCGTGTGCGCCCGCGTGGAAGAGCCCACCGCTCGGCGCGACGCCGGGGCGACGGAACATCGACGTCCACCCGGTCCACATCCAGCCGTCGTCGACGTGGGCGACGACCTTCGACGGGTTGAGGTCGTGGCGCTCGAGGACCCGGTCGCGCAGGTCGATGCCGAAACGGGCCAGTGCCGCGAGGACGTCCTCGCCGCTGCGGTGCTCCAGCGTCCACACGCCCGCGGACGTGCGATGGGCGAGGACGGGGGGATTGCCGTGCACGAGCGTCTCGACGCCCAGCTCGGGCGGGTCCTCGCCGAGCACCAGCAGGGTCCGGGACGACGGCACCGCCGGAATCCCCGACCGGTGGACGTCGCCGGTCGGTACCGCACGGTTGCACCAGACCACGACCTCGCAGTCGATGCGTCCGGCGTCGGTGTCGACGCCGACGACCTGGTCGCCGTCGCGGGCCACCGCGAGCCCGCGCGTCCCGGTGCGCAGGTCGACCTTACGCTCGGTGAGCCGCCTCTCGAGGGCGGCGGCGAGGCCGGGCCAGTCGCCGTCGAAGTTCCAGAGGCCGAAGGAGCGCTCGACGTAGTGCCAGACCGACAGGAACGCCGGGGTGGCCCCGCGGTCCAGGCCCTGGTGGCGCACCGGGTCGAGCACGAGCTTGCGCAGGCGGGGGTCGCCGAAGCTCCGGCGGCCGAACGACGTCATCATCCGCCGGGTGTGCAGCAGCTTGCGTGCCTCGCGGTCGAAGTCCTCCGGGCCGTTCAGGACCTGGTCGTACGACTGGCGACGCAGCACCTCCCAGACCTCGCCGAGCGAGTCCACCCACGGCGACCAGGTGTCGAACCCCACGACGGACTCGATCGCGTCGTGCTGGTCGCTGCGACGACCGTGAGGGAGGTCGAGCACCGAGCCGTCCGCGAAGACGTGGCGGCGAGGGGGCGCGGGAGTCAGGCCGAGGCTGGCCTCCATCGTGCGCCCGGACTTGCGGAAGAGGTCACGGAAGACCCCCGGCGTCGTGACGGCCTGGGGGTGCAGGTTCCAGCGTCGCCCGTCGATCTCGATCCCGTGGAGCGCGCCGCCGACCCGGTCGGACGCCTCCAGGAGCGTCACGTCGTGGCGTGACTTGGCCAGCCGGACCGCCGCGGACAGCCCCGCGAAGCCAGCGCCGACGACCACGATCCGAGACATGCGAGCACCCTAGTGCGGACTCCGGGTGGTCGGGTGACCGAAGGGCGCCTAGACTTTGGGGAAACGCCATTGCTCAGGAGGCAACCGTGCCGCTGTCAGACGAGGAAGCCCGACTTCTCCAGCAGCTCGAGCAGTCGCTCGCTGCCGAGGACCCGGCCTTCGCCTCGACGCTGCGGGGGTCGGCGCTGGAAGCCCGCAACCGGCGCTTCGCGGTGTTGGCAGCCATCGGCTTCGTCGCCGGGCTGGGCGTGCTGTTCTACGGCACGATGCTCACCTACACGTGGCTCGCGGTCATCGGCTTCGTGCTGATGATCGGCAGCGGCTACCTCTTCGTCCACTCGTGGCGTCGCGGCTTCGGCTCGGGGTCCGAGGCCTCGCCGCAGGCTCGTGCGGCCGGACCCCGCGCGCCGCGTGGCAGCGGCTCGGGTCGTCCCCAGAAGCCGCAGAAGTCGGGCAGCTTCGTCGAGCGCATGGAACAGCGCTGGCAGAAGCGCCGCGACGACAACGGCGGTTTCTGACCCCTCCACCCCGCTCCACCTGACGGACCGAACCCTCTGGGTTCGGTCCGTTCTTGCGTGCGCCCGGCACGTCTGGGGCCGCTCGCCCGCCGCTCGGCGCTCCACCCTCCTCCCCGGAGCACCTCTCCTCGCGGTCTGACGGCGATTTCTCGGCGTGTGTCCCGCGACACGCGCACGTTCAGGGCGCTCAAATGCAGGGCGTTTGCCCCCTGGGTGGTGCAAAGTGGAGTACTGTGGAGCAAAAGGGAGCAGCCGAGATGAATCGGCGTGAGGTGGAGGAGGTGCGCCGTGACCGTCGAGTCCGCGCAGTTCTTCGGCACGTTCACCCCCAAGCTCGACGAGAAGGGCCGCATCTTCCTGCCGGCGAAGTTCCGCGCGATGTTCCACGAGGGCGTCGTCCTGGCGAAGGGTCAGGAGAACTGCATCTACGGGTGGAAGCCCGAGACGTTCTCCGAGCTCACGCAGAAGCTGCGGGCGTCGTCGTTCACGAACCGGCAGGTGCGCTACTTCCAACGCTCGCTGTATGCCAGCGCCTCGACCGAGGTGCCCGACAAGCAGGGGCGGGTCGCGATCCCGGCGCTGCTGCGCGAGTGGGCCTCGTTGGAACGCGACTGTGCCGTGATCGGCGCGATGGACCGGATCGAGATCTGGGACGAGCAGCGCTGGACGCAGTTCACCGCCGAGCAGGACGAGGCCTTCGCCAACCTCGGCGACGAGGAGGACTTCGACCTGTTCTGACGCACGACCACTCGTCCGTGGAGCGAGATCTCCGACCGAGCGGCCCTGGCGCACTTCCCCGGTGCCAGGACTGCACGGCCGGGGGTCTGGACCCACGGCCGCACCCGCAGGACCCGCTGCATCCCGACCCCGTTGCACCACGCACTGCTGTCCCCGAGGAGCGCCGATGACCACCCCGTCCCACGTGCCGGTGGCGCTCGAGCGCGTGCTCGAGCTGCTGGCCCCGGCCGTCGAGGCCGCGGGGGACCGTGCTGTCGTCGTCGACACGACCCTGGGTCTCGGCGGTCACGCGCGGGCCTTCCTCGAGACGTTCGAGCAGGCCCGCGTGATCGGCATCGACCGCGACCCGAACGCCCTGCGCATCGCCCGGGAGCGGCTCGCGGAGTTCGGTGACCGCTTCACGGCGGCCGAGGCCGTCTACGACGACATCGCCCGGGTCGTGGCCGAGGCCGGTGCGCCGACCGTGTCCGCGGTCCTGTTCGACCTCGGGGTGTCCTCGATGCAGCTCGACCAGGCCGAGCGCGGGTTCGCGTACTCCCAGGACGCGCCCCTCGACATGCGGATGGACGCGAGCGGGCCCCTGACCGCCGCCGACGTGCTCAACGACTACGACGCGCGGGACCTCGCGCGTGTCCTGCGGGTCTACGGCGAGGAGAAGTTCGCCAAGCGCATCGCCGACAACGTGGTGCGGGCGCGCGAGACCGAGCCGTTCACGACGAGCGCGCGCCTGGTCGACCTCGTGCGCCAGAGCATCCCGCAGGCGGCGCGCCGCACGGGCGGCAATCCGGCCAAGCGCACGTTCCAGGCCCTGCGCATCGAGGTCAACGACGAGCTGCGCGTGTACGAGCGGGCGCTGCCCGCCGCGCTCGACGTGCTCGACGTGTCGGGCCGGGTGGTCGTGCTGTCGTACCACTCGCTCGAGGACCGCATCACCAAGCGTGGGTTCAGTGCGGTCACGACGAGCACGGCGCCGCGCGACCTGCCGATCGTCCCGGAGGACCAGCGTCCCCGGTTCAAGCTCCTCACCCGCGGTGCCGAGGTTGCCTCGCCCGCCGAGATCGAGGCCAATCCCCGAGCCGCCTCCGTGCGTGTCCGGGCCGTGGAGAGGGTGGCTGCCGCATGAGCGAGCGCCAGCGAGCGAACATTCAAGATGACCTCATGACGGTGTCGCCTACCGTCGCTTTTTCCGAGGCGGTGCCGTCATGAGCGAGCGCCAGCGAGTGGACAGGTCATGAGCGCTGCACCGGCACGGTCGACGGTTCGACCCGCTGCACGATCCGCTGCCGTCCCGACCCGCGACCTGTCCCGGGCCGGCGCGGCTCGTGAGCGAGCCCTGCGCATCGTCGCGCCCGCCCGGGCACGGGCCCGCCGCGCGCCGTTCGTGGTCGTGGTCGTCACGATCTTGTCGGTCGGGCTGGTCGGGCTCGTCGTCCTGAGCACCGCCCTGCAGAACCAGGCCTTCGAGCTGGCGCGGCTGCAGGAGCAGTCCACGAGCCTCGCGGTGCAGCAGCAGCAGCTGGAGTACGACGCGGACCGCCTGGCGAACCCGGCGTCCTTGGCCGCGGCCGCGAGTGCGATCGGCATGATCCCCAACGAGACGCCCGTCTTCCTCAAGCCCGACACCGGCGAGATCATCGGTGTCCCCACCGCGGCCGGGAGCCGACCGTGAACGCCTCGACCCGCGCGCGACGCGCCGGTGTCGTGCGTCGACGCGTGCAGATCAGCCTCGCGATCGTCCTCGTGGTGTTCCTGGCCTTCGGGGCGCGGCTGCTGCAGATCCAGGGCTTCGACACCAGCGCCTACGCCGCGATGGCGAGCGATGCCGGGACCCGCTCGACCGTGGTGCCGGCCGAGCGCGGCGAGATCCTCGACCGCAACGGGGTCCCGCTCGCGACGAGCTTCGACGGGATCACCTTGACGGCCGACCCGAAGCTGACCGCCGAGAACGCCCCTCAGATCGCCGGGATCCTGCGTGAGGTGCTGGGGTCCGACATCGACTACTTCGACGTCATCGACCAGCTCCGCAAGCCCGACAGCCGGTTTGTCTACGTGGTCAAGGACGTGCCCGCGTGGCAGGCCGACCAGGTCATGGACGGGCTGAGGGAGGCCGACCTGAACGGGGTCTTCGTCCAGCACGAGAGCCTCCGTTCGTACCCGAACGGCTCCGTCGCCGCCAACCTCATCGGGCGCCTGAACGACGACGGCCAAGGTGTCGGCGGCCTCGAGCAGAAGTACGACGAGCTGCTGTCGGGCACCGACGGGTCGGCCACCTACAACGTCTCGCCCACGGGGGAGAAGATCCCGCTGGCCGACAGCCAGGTGACCGAGATGGTGCCGGGCAACGACGTGCGGACGACGATCGACAGCGACCTGCAGTGGTACGCCGACGACGCGCTGTCGCAGGCCGTGCAGGCCGCGGACGCCGACTGGGGCCTCGCCGTGACGCTGGACGTCCAGACGTGCGAGGTCCTGCAGATGTCGCAGGTTCCCACCTTCGATGCCGACGCGAAGACCGACCTCACCGACGCGAAGACCGTGAGTCGGGGGCTGCAGACGGTCTACGAGCCGGGTTCGGTCATGAAGACCGTGACGATGGCCGCGCTCGCCGACCAGGGCAAGATCGCGCCGACGACCCCCATCAGCGTGCCGTCGTCGATGTTGATCGACGGCTTCACGATCGGCGATGCGTGGGACCACGGCCAGCTCAACCTCACGGCAGCCGGCGTCATCGCGAAGTCCTCCAACCTCGGCACGATCATCGCCGCCCAGCAGATGGACGACGAGACGATGCACGAGTACCTGACGCGTTTCGGGTTCGGCCAGAAGACCGGCGTTGACCTCCCCGGCGAGTCGGTCGGCATCCTGACCGATCCCGCGGGCTGGTCGAAGGCGAACCACGCCACGATCTCGTTCGGCCAGGGCGTGTCGGTCACCGCGATGCAGATGGTGCGTGCGGTCGGCGCGATCGCCAACGGCGGCCAGATCTGCGATCCCTCGGTCGTCAGCGGACTGCAGTCGCCCGACGGCGTGACGACGGCGACCCCGCAGGACACCCCGCAGCAGATCATCTCGCAGGACGCCGCACGGTCGGTCACGACCATGATGGAGGCCGTCGTGACCGATGAGGGCTCGGCCCCGGCCGCCCAGATCCCGGGCTACCGCGTGGCGGGCAAGACCGGCACGGCGTGGCGCGTCGACCCCGACTCGGGTCGCTACGTCAGCGGGTCGCACACGGTCTCGTTCGTCGGGTTCGCCCCGGCCGACGCCCCGCGCTTCCTGACCTACGTCGTGATCGACAACCCCACCGCCGCCGCCAGCGGCGGTGGCACGGCGGCCCCGGTGTTCCGCGACATCATGTCGATGGCCCTGCAGCGGTTCGGCATCCTGCCGACGGGCGCCGGAGCGCCGCAGACGCCGACCACGTGGTGAGCCGCGCGCGCTCGTTCCTCGCGCTCATCTCCGTGTCTCGCTAGAGCGAGCCACGGGGCGGCTCAGTCTCGCTCCGCTCGACCAGTGGTCACCACCGGTGGTGAGCCGCGCGCGCTCGTTCCTCGCGCTCATCTCCGTGTCTCGCTAGAGCGAGCCACGGGGCGGCTCAGTCTCGCTCCGCTCGACCAGTGGTCACCCCCGGTGGTTGAGGTGCGAATGCCCGCAAGGGCGTGAGCCTCGAAACTCCGGTTGGCTGGCCGCCTGGGTCGGACCCGACAGGCGGCCACGGACCAGGCGCTGTGGCGCGCAAGCGACGATGCATCTGGGCTGCCCTGGCTGCAGGATTGCATCACCCCTGGTCCCGAACGCCCCCTCGGCAGCGGTCAGGTCGCCGACCCGCGCTCTAGTGCTGGGACTCGTAGGCCTCGGTGAGGGAGGCGGGGATGCGGCCGCGGGTGGGGACGTCGAGGCCCTGCGCGACGGCCCAGGCACGGACGTCCTTGGGCGAGGGGCCGCCGGAGGCGGAGGACGCCTTGCGGGCCGCCCGGGTCCCCGAGGCGCGGCGAGCGACTGCGACGTACGGCGCGAGGGCCTCGCGAAGCTCGTCGGCCTCGGTCTCGGTCAGGTCGATCTCGTAGCTGGCGCCGTCAAAGGCGAAGTGCACGGTGGGGGAGCTGGACTCGATGTCATTTCCGCTGAGGTCGGAGAAGTATTTCGCAATGGTGCGTTTAGCCATAAATCGGAGAATAGGCAACGGGTGGGAATTCGACAATACGAAGAAGTGGCGTGACGAGCGTTCGCCGACCCGGCCGGTAGTCTCGAGCGGTGCCTGACCTGATGCGTGACCGTCCCTCGACGACGCCCCGCCGTCGCCTGGCCGACCTGGTCACGAGCGCCGGCGCCTCGGGTCCAGGTGTCACCGGTCACCGTGACGTCGACGTCACGGGGATCGTCCTCGGGAGCCACCAGGTGGTGCCCGGCGACGCGTTCGCGGCGCTCCCGGGCGCGCGCGCCCACGGTGCACGTTTCGCGGGCGACGCCGCGGCCGCCGGTGCCGTCGCGGTCATCACCGACGTCGACGGGGCCGCCCTCCTGGCCGAGGAGCCGCGCCTGACCGGGGTCCCCGTGGTGGTGCTCGACGACCCCCGCGCCGACCTGGGCCGCCTCAGCGCCGAGCTGTACGACCACCCCACCCGGTCGTTCACGACGCTGGGGGTCACCGGCACCCAGGGCAAGACCACCACGACCTACCTCGGCGAGGCCGCTGCCGGGCCGCCGGCTGCGGTCGTCGGCACGATCGGCACCCGCATCCTCGGGCGCCCCGTCGCCTCGGCGCTCACCACGCCCGAGGCCCCGCAGCTGCAGGCCCTGTTCGCCGTGATGCGGGAGGAGGGCGTCCGCACCTGCGCGATGGAGGTGTCGAGCCATGCGCTCGTGAAGCGCCGGGTCGACGGCTTCGCGTTCGACGTCGGCGTGTTCCTCAACCTGGGGCGCGACCACCTCGACTTCCACCGCGACCTCGACGACTACTTCGACGCCAAGGCGCAGCTGTTCACGGCTGACCACGCGCGGCGGGGGGTCGTCAACGTCGACGACACCTTCGGTCGTCGCTTGGTCGACCGGGCCGAGGTACCCGTCACGACGTTCTCGACCGAGGGTGCGGTGGCCGACTGGCGCGCCGTGAACGTGCGGTCGCACCGGCTCGGCTCGGAGCTGCAGCTCGTGGCGCCCGACGGGTCCGCCGTCGACGTCGCGGTGCCGCTGCCGGGAGCTTTCAACGTCTCCAACGCGGTGGCCGTGCTCGTCGCCCTCGCGGGTGAGGGACGCGACCTCGGCGAGCTCGCCCGGGGCCTGGCGGCCTCGCCCGGCGTGCCCGGGCGGATGGAGCGCGTCGAGGCGGGCCAGGACTTCACGGTCGTCGTCGACTACGCGCACAAGCCCGATGCCGTCACGGCCGTGCTGCGCGCGCTGCGTCCGGTCACGGCGGGCCGCCTGATCGTCGTGATCGGCGCCGGGGGAGACCGCGACACGGGCAAGCGGCCCACGATGGGCGCACTCGCCGCCGAGCTCGCCGACCTGGTGGTCGTGACCGACGACAACCCGCGGTCCGAGGACCCGGCCCGGATCCGGCAGGCAGTCCTGGAGGGTGCCCGGGGCGGTCCCGCCGAGACGGTCGAGATCGGCGACCGTCATGAGGCGATCGCGCACGCCGTCGGTACGGCCCGGCGCGGCGACACCGTCGTGGTCGCGGGCAAGGGTCACGAGTCCGGGCAGGAGATCGACGGCGTGGTCCACCCCTTCGACGACCGCGACGTCGTGCGCAACCTCCTCGAGGGACGGGTGGATCGGTCGTGATCGAGCTCTCCGTCGGCCGCATCGCCGAGATCGTCGAGGGCCGGGTCGTCGGCGACCGCGAGGCGCACGTGACGGCTCCGGCCGTGATCGACTCGCGCCAGGTCGTCCACGGGGGGTTGTTCGTCGCGCTCCGGGGGGACCACGCCGACGGGCACGACCACGTCAGCGGCGCCGGCAGCCGGGGCGCCGCTGCGGCGCTGGTCGCCCGCGACCTGCCCGGGGCCGAAGTGCCGCTGGTCGTGGTCGAGGACGTCACGGTCGCGCTGGGACGGCTGGCCCGACACGTCCACGACGTCCTCGCCGCCGACGGACTCGTCACGATCGCCCTGACGGGTTCGGCGGGCAAGACCAGCACGAAGGACCTGCTCGCCCACCTGCTCGAGCCGGCCGGCCCCACAGTGGCGCCCGAGGGTTCCTTCAACAACGAGTGGGGCGTGCCGCTCACGGTGCTCCGGGCCGATCGGAGCACGCGGTTCCTGGTCGTCGAGATGGGGGCCCGAGGGCTCGGCCACATCGCGACGCTGTGCCGGATCACGCCGCCCGACGTCGCCGCGGTGCTGAACGTCGGCACGGCCCACGTGGGGGAGTTTGGCGGACTCGACCTGACGGCGCAGGCCAAGGGCGAGATCGTGGAGGCCCTCCGGCCCGACGGCAGGGCTGTCCTCAACCTCGACGACCGCCGGGTGCGCGCGATGGCCGATCGCACCGCGGCGTCGGTGCTCGGCTTCGGCGAGGACCCCGCAGCGGAGGTCCGGCTGGCGTCGCTCGCGCTCGACGGCACGGGCTTCCCGGCGCTCACGCTCGTCCACGCGGCGGAGTCCGTCGACGTCGTGCTCCCGCAGCTGGGACTGCACCACGGTGCCAACGCCGCGGCGGCCGTCGCGATGGCCGTCGCCGCTGGGGTGCCGTTCGTCGAGGCAGCCTCCCGCCTGGGCACGGCCACCCCCCGGTCGCCCCACCGGATGGCCCGGCACGTCACGAGCGAGGGCGTCGTCGTGGTCGACGACGCCTACAACGCCAACCCCGAGTCCATGACGGCGGCGATCGGCTGGCTCGCCGAGGCGGCGGGCGGCCGCGGGGTCGCGGTCCTCGGGGCCATGCTCGAGCTCGGCCCCGAGTCGGCCGAGCTGCACCGGCGCGTGGGCGAGCTGGCGCTGCAGTCGGGCCTGCGGTCCGTCGTCGCCGTGGGCGCGGAGGCAGCGCCGATCGCCGCAGGTGCCGGCGACATCGGCGTCACGGTGGCCGACGTCACCGAGGCCGTCGACCATCTCCGGGCGAGCCTGCGCCCCGACGACGTCGTCCTCGTGAAAGCATCGAGGGGCGGTCGGTTGGAGCGGGTCGTCGACGCACTGCGCGGCCCCAACCGGCATACTGCCGGGGGACCGCACACCCCGTAGGGGCCCGGTCGCCAGGGCCGACCCGTGGAGCCCGCCCGTCCGCCTGATCGAGAAGGAGCACCACCCCCGATGCTGGCCATCCTGATCGCTGGTGCCGTGGCGCTGATGAGCACGTTGCTCGGCACGCGCCTCGCCATCAAGGTGCTGGTCTCCAAGGGTTACGGGCAGCTCATCCGCGACGACGGTCCGACGTCGCACCACGTCAAGCGCGGCACGCCCACGATGGGTGGCCTGGTCATCCTCGTCGCGGTCGTGATCGGCTACGGCGCCGGACGACTCCAGGTCGGTGTGCCGCCCAGCGCCTCGGCCCTGCTGCTGCTGTTCCTGTTCGTCGGCCTCGGCGCCATCGGATTCCTCGACGACTACATCAAGATCTCGCGCCAGCGCAGTCTCGGACTGCGCAGCAAGGCCAAGATGGTGGGGCAGATCTCGGTCGGCCTGGTCTTCGCGCTGCTCGCGATCAGGTTCGAGGACGAGAACGGCGACACGCCGATCACGCACGCGATCAGCTTCACGCGCGACCTGCCCGGCTGGGAGCTGCCCACCGTGCTGCTCGTCATCTGGGTGCTCATCCTGATCGCGGGCACGAGCAACGGCGTCAACCTGACCGACGGCCTGGACGGCCTCGCCACGGGCGCCTCCGTCATGGTGTTCGGCGCCTTCGTGCTGATCAACATCTGGCAGTTCAACCAGAGCTGCGCCATCGCGCCGGGCGCGAAGTGCTACGACGTCCGCGACCCGCTCGACCTCGCGATCGTGGCCTCGGCGCTCACGGGCGCGTGCTTCGGCTTCCTGTGGTGGAACACCTCGCCCGCCAAGATCTTCATGGGCGACACCGGTTCACTGTCGCTCGGCGGCGCGATGGCCGGCTTCGCGCTGATGACCCGCACCGAGCTCCTCCTCATCGTGCTCGGCGGCCTGTTCGTCATCATCACGGCGTCGGTGATCCTGCAGGTCGGGTACTTCAAGCTCTCCGGCGGCAAACGGATCTTCCGCATGGCCCCCCTGCAGCACCACTTCGAGCTGCTCGGGTGGGCCGAGATCACGATCGTCGTGCGGTTCTGGCTCATCAGCGGGCTGTGCGTCGCGACGGGCCTCGGCATCTTCTACTGGGAATGGGTCGTCGGTCTGTGAGCGAGCGCGACCGTGCGGATCCTCAGGCCTTGGGCCGGGAGGACCGCTGGACCGGTGTGCGGGCGGTGGTCGCGGGACTGGGCGCCAGCGGGTACGCCGCGGCCGACACGCTGCAGCACCAGGGTGCCGAGGTCGTCGTGCTCGACCACGCGATCCCCGAAGGAGCCCAGCGGGAGAAGGCGACGCTCCTGGAGATCCTCGGCGTCGACGTCCGCATGGGGCCCGAGGCCGGCGTGTCGCTCGACGACGTCGACCTCGTGGTCACCTCGCCCGGGTGGCCGCCCTCGACCCCGCTCTTCCTCGAGGCCGCCGAGCGCGGCATCCCCGTCTGGGGCGAGGTCGAGCTGGCCTGGCGTCTGCGTGGCCCCGACGCGGCGCCGTGGCTCGCCGTCACGGGCACCAACGGCAAGACCACGACGGTGCAGATGCTCGACGAGATCCTCCGTGCCGAGGGCCTGCGTTCCGCGGCCGTCGGCAACGTGGGGCGTCCCGTCCTGGAGGCCGTCATGGATCCCGAGCCCTACGACGTCCTGGCGGTCGAGCTGTCGAGCTACCAGCTCCACTGGAGCGAGTCCCTCTCGTGCGAGGCGTCGGTCGTGCTCAACGTCGAGCCCGACCACCTCGACTGGCACGGTGACGAGGCGGCGTACGCCGCGGCGAAGGGCCGCGTCTACCAGCACGCCCGCCTCGCCTGCGTCTACAACGTGCAGGACGCCACGACCGAGCGGCTCGTGATGGATGCCGACGTGGTCGAGGGGTGTAGGGCGATCGGGTTCACCCTCGGCACCCCCGGGCCCGGCATGATCGGCCTCGTCGAGGACGTCATCGCCGACCGCGCGTTCGTCGAGGACCGACACACCAGTGCCGCCGAGCTGGGCACGCTGGCCGACCTGGAGCGGGACGGCGTCCCGGCGGCACCCCACGTGGTCGCCGACGCGCTGGCGGCCGCCGCGCTGGCCCGCGCCCACGGAGTCTCGCAGCGGGCCGTGCGCGACGGGCTGCGCAGCTTCCGCCTCGACGCCCACCGGATGGCGCTGGTCACCGAGGCCGGGGGAGTCCGCTGGATCGACGACTCCAAGGCCACCAACGTGTCGGCGGCCCGGGCCGCGCTCCACTCCGCCGCGGACGTCGTGTGGGTGGCCGGGGGGCTGGCGAAGGGTGCGACGTTCGACGAGCTCGTGCTCGACGTCCGTGACCGGCTGCGTGGGGTCGTGCTGGTCGGACGCGACCGCGAGCTGATCGCCGACGCGCTCCGGCGACACGCGCCCGAGATCCCGGTGATCGAGGTCGACAGCGGCGAGACTGACCCCATGGAAGCGGTCGTCGCGTCCGCAGCCTCGCTCGCCCGGGAGGGCGACACGGTGCTGCTCGCCCCGGCGTGCGCCTCCATGGACCAGTTCCGCAGCTATGCCCACCGTGGTGAGGCGTTCGCCGCAGCAGTGCGGCGTCACACCCGAACCTGAGACCCACTCCTGACACCCTTCCCCCAGGAGCAGCACCCCGTGAGCCCGTCATGAGCACCGCATGAGCACCACCACCGACCGCCGTCCCACCGAGGCGCTGCGCCGCGTGCTCGAGCGCCCCCTGGCGTCCTACCAGCTCGTCCTCGGCGCCTCCGCGCTGCTGGTCGGTCTGGGTCTCGTGATGGTCCTGAGCGCGAGCTCGGTGCTCGCGTTCCGGTCCGGCGGCAACTCGTACGCGATCGTCACGAAGCAGGTTCTCTTCGCAGTGCTCGGTCTCGCGGGCGCCTACGCCGCCCTCAAGCTGCCACTGTCGTTCCTGCGCCGGGCCGCCGCCCCGCTCCTGGGCATCGTGGTGCTGCTGATGCTCATGACCCTCGTGCCGGGCATCGGTGTCGAGGTCGGCGGCAACCGCAACTGGCTCCCGCTCGCGGGAGGCTTCCGCCTGCAACCGTCGGAGTTCGCCAAGCTCGCCATCATCATCTGGATCGCCGCCCTGTACGCGAAGCGGCAGAAGGCGCTGCACGGTCGGCGCTCGACGCACGCGATGCTGATGCCGGTGGTCCCGATCGCGGGCGCGGTCGCCGGGCTGGTGGTGCTGCAGAAGGACCTCGGCACCGCCCTGGTCCTGTTCGCCGTGATCTTCGGGCTCCTCTGGGCCGTGGGTCTGCCGCGCAAGCTCGTCGCCGCGGGCGCCGCGCTGCTGGGCGTCGCGCTGGTGCTGCTCGTCGCGACCGCGCCGCACCGGGTCGACCGGCTCTTCAACTTCATCGACCCGATGTCCGACCCGGACCGCACCGGGTACCAGGCGATCCACTCCATGATGGCCCTGGCCACGGGCGGCTTCTGGGGCGTGGGCCTGGGCGGCAGCCGCCAGAAGTGGGGCGCGCTGCCCAACGCTCACACCGACTTCATCCTGTCGGTCGTGGGCGAGGAGCTCGGCCTGTTCGGCACGCTGATCGTGCTGATCCTCTTCGTCGTGCTCACCGTGGCCGGCGTCCGCATCGCCCTGCGCACCCGCGACCCCTTCGCGCACTACCTCGCGATCGGCATCACGGTCTGGATCAGCGTCCAGGCGGCGATCAACATCGGCATGGTCCTGGGTCTGCTGCCGGTCATCGGCATCACCTTGCCGCTCATGTCCTACGGCGGCTCGAGCCTGCTCGTCACGATGACGGCACTCGGCCTGCTCGCCCGCTGCGCCCTCACCGAGCCCGGCGCGGAGCGGGCCCTGTCGACCAGGCGGTCCACCCGCCGCAAGCAGGCGGTCCGATGAAGGTGCTGCTGGCCGGGGGAGGCACCGCGGGTCACACCTCGCCGTTGCTCGCCACCGCCGAGGTGCTGCGCGAGGCCGGCGTCGAGGTCACGTGCCTCGGCACGCCGCGCGGCCTGGAGGTCACGCTCATCCCGCAGGCGGGCTACCCGCTCGAGCTGGTGCCGCCGGTGCCGCTCCCGCGCAAGCCCGGTGCCGATCTCGCCAAGGTGCCCGTGCGCCTCAAGCGCTCGGTCGCGGCCGCGCGGGAGGTCATCGAGCGCGTGCAGCCCGACGTCGTCTGCGGCTTCGGTGGCTACGTGTCGGTCCCCGCCTACCTGGCCGCGCGCAAGCGCGTGCCGATCGTCGTGCACGAGGGCAACGCCCGACCCGGCATCGCCAACAAGCTGGGGGCGCGGTTCACGACCCACGTCGCCACGAGCTTTCCGGGCACCGATCTTCCGCACGCCCAGCTGATCGGGCTGCCGATCCGGCGGCTCATCTCGGGTCTGGACCGTGACGCGCTCCGCGCCGAGGCGCGCGCGTTCTTCGGGCTCGAGGCCGATCGGCCCACCCTGCTCGTGACCGGCGGGTCGCAGGGCGCTCGCCGCATCAACCACGCGGTCTCCGGCGCAGCCCGTGAGCTGGCCGATGCGGGGGTGCAGGTCCTGCACGTGGCCGGCCGGGTTGACGAGGCCGCGCCGGACCGGCACCAGGGCGATCCTCCGTACGTCGTCGAGGGATTCGTCGACCGCATGGACCTCGCCTACGCGGCGGCCGACTTCATCGTCTGTCGTGCCGGGGCCAACACGGTCACCGAGGTCGCGGTCACCGGACTCCCGGCCGCGTTCGTGCCGCTGCCGATCGGCAACGGCGAGCAGGCCGTCAACGCCCATCCCGTCGTGCAGTCAGGGGGCGCCCTCCTGATCGACGACGCCGCCTTCACGTCCCGGTGGGTCGAGCAGGTCGTCGTGCCGCTGCTGCGTGACACCACGCGTCTGGCGCAGATGAGCCAGGCCGCCGCGCACGAGCTGCCGCGCGACGCCGACCAGCGCCTCGCGCAGATGGTGCTCGACGCCGCTGCCGGTGCCCCGGGTCCTGCGGACGGGGTGCGCTGATGCGGGTCCCCGTGCCGGACGTCATCGTGCCGGCCTCCTCGCTGCGCCACGTGCACCTGGTGGGTGTCGGTGGTGCCGGCCTGTCCGCCATCGCCCGGCTGCTGGCCCAGCAGGGCGTCGAGGTCAGTGGCAGCGACCAGGCGATGTCGGCCGTCACCCGAGCGCTCGTCGACGAGGGCATCACGGTGCACCTGGGGCACCGCGCCGAGAACGTGGCGGGCGCCGACACCGTCGTGGTCTCGACCGCCGTCCGCGAGGACAACCCCGAGGTCGTCGCGGCGCAGGCGGCCGGTGTGCGGCTGTGGCCCCGCTCGGCAGGGCTCGCGGCGCTGATGGCCGGTCGGCGCACGACGGCCGTCGCCGGCACGCACGGCAAGACCACCACGACCGCGATGCTGACGTGCGCGCTCCTGGAGGCCGGTGTCGATCCCTCCTTCGCGATCGGCGCCGAGGTCGCTCGGCTCGGCACCAACGCGCGGCTCGGTCGGAGCACCGACCTCGTCGTGGAGGCCGACGAGTCCGACGGCGCCTTCCTCGTCTACCACCCCTCCGGCGCCGTGGTGACGAACGTGGACGCCGACCACCTCGATGTCTGGGGCACGCCCGAGGCGTACGCCGGCGCGTTCGACGACTTCGTCGACACCGTGGGCGAGTTCCTCGTGCTCGACGCCGACGACCCGGGCGCGTCGCTGCTGGCCGATCCGGGTCGCGCCCGGGGCCTGGACGTCATCACGTGCGGGTTCGACGCCTCGGACGTCACCTGGACGGGGTCGGAGCTCCGGATCGACGCGAGCGGCACCCGCTTCACGGCCACGGGTCCCGACCAGGCCCAGGTCGCGGTCGCGCTCAGCGTGGTGGGCGCGCACTACGCGAGCGACGCCCTCCTGGCCCTGGCCACGGCCCACCGGCTCGGCGCCGACGTGAGTGCCGCGGCCGCGGGGCTCACGACCTACACCGGGGCGGCGCGTCGCATGCAGCACCTCGGCGACGCCGGGGGTGTCCGGGTCTACGACTCCTATGCGCACCACCCCACCGAGATCACCGCCGACCTCGCCGCCGCTCGCGCGGTGGCCGGCCACGACCGACTGGTCGTCGCGTTCCAGCCCCACCTCGTGAGCCGCACCCGCCTGTTCGGCCGTGCGATGGGCCGGGCCCTGTCCAGCGCCGATCGCGTCGTGGTCGCCGACCTGTACCTGGCCCGAGAGGATCCCGACCCCGCGGTGACCTCGGCCCTGGTGGTCACGTCGGTCGAGGGCACGCCGGCGAGCGAGGGTGGTCCGATCGAGCACCTCGACGGGGTCCTCGCCGGGCTCGTCCGTCCGGGCGACCTCCTCCTCACGCTCGGTGCGGGCGACATCACGACGGTCGGACCTCGCCTGCTCGAGCGTCTCGCGGCGCCGTCCACCGAGGGCTGAGCGGGTCCATGGCCACGCGCGGACCGGGCGACACCCGGCGACTGTTCGGGCGTCGGCGTCGTGCTGCGCGGCTCCACTCGGCGGCGCGGGTGCTGATCGCCGTCGCGGTGCTGCTGCTGGTGCTCGGCGGTGCCTGGGTCGTGACGTTCTCCTCCCTGCTCGCTGCCGACGGGGTCGAGGTCACCGGCACCGATCAGCTCACGAAGACCGAGGTCGAGGCCGCCGCCGCGGTGCCGATCGGGCGTCCCCTCGCCCGGATCGACCTCGACGCCGTCGAGGAGCGGGTCCGGGCCCTTCCGCTGGTCGAGTCCGTCGAGGCGTCGCGGTCCTGGCCCGGCACGGTGCAGCTGCGCATCACGGAGCGCACCGCGGTCGCCTGGATCGAGATCGACGGAGAGTTCCGAGGCGTCGACCGCTTCGGGTCGGACTTCCGCCGCTTCGACGCGCCGCCGGACCTGACGGAGATCCGCGTCGACACCAATGATCCGCGTGACCGGCAGCAGTCGTTCGAGGGCCTCGGGGCGGTCGTGGACGTGTTGCGCTCCTCGGCTCCCGACCTGCTGGCGGCCATCGAGTACGGCGAGGCCGAGACCCAGGACTCCCTGATGTTCCAGCTCACCGACGGCCGGAGCGTCCGGTGGGGGAGCGCGGAGGACAGTGAGCGCAAGATCGAGGTCGTCTCGGCGCTGCTGCGCACCGTGCAGGCGTCGGAGTACGACGTGAGTGCACCGGAGCAGCCGACGACCCGGGAGTGACCAATCGACGGGCGAGGCGTCGGCGTGTCGCGCCGATCCGCCCGGGCCGGGGCACGTACCGTCGGACACGAACGAGGTTGACATAACTACAACCCTCTACTAGAGGGTCAGGGTTCTGGCCACCTCGCCCCAACAGTCTCGAACCCCCAGACGCACACCCACCCTCGCGGTGGATCTCGCCCGGAAGGAACCCCATGGCGGTCCAGAACTATCTCGCCGTGATCAAGGTCGTCGGCATCGGCGGCGGTGGCGTCAACGCCGTCAACCGCATGATCGAGGTGGGGCTCAAGGGTGTCGAGTTCATCGCGATCAACACCGATGCCCAGGCCCTGCTCATGAGCGACGCCGACGTCAAGCTCGACGTCGGTCGCGACTCCACCCGCGGCCTCGGCGCCGGCGCCAACCCCGACATCGGCAAGCGCGCCGCCGAGGACCACGCCGAGGAGATCGAGGCGGCCATCAAGGGCGCCGACATGGTCTTCGTGACGGCCGGCGAGGGCGGCGGCACGGGCACCGGCGGAGCACCGGTCGTGGCGCGCATCGCCCGCTCGCTCGGTGCCCTCACGATCGGCGTCGTGACGCGGCCCTTCAAGTTCGAGGGCCGCAACCGCTCGGGACAGGCCGACGCCGGCATCCAGGCGCTGCGCGAGGAGGTCGACACCCTCATCGTGATCCCCAACGACCGGCTGCTCTCGATCAGCGATCCGAACGTCAGCCTGCTCGACTCCTTCCGCCAGGCCGACCAGGTCCTGCACCAGGGCGTCTCGGGCATCACCGACCTCATCACGACACCGGGCCTGATCAACCTCGACTTCGCTGACGTCAAGTCGGTCATGTCCGACGCCGGCTCGGCCCTCATGGGCATCGGCTCGGCGCGCGGGGAGTCCCGGGCGGCCGTCGCGGCCGAGATGGCCGTCTCGAGCCCGCTGCTGGAGGCGTCGATCGAAGGCGCTCGCGGCGTGCTGCTGTCGATCGCGGGAGGGTCCGACCTGGGCCTGTTCGAGATCAACGAGGCCGCCGGGCTCGTCGCCGACGCGGTGGACCCCGAGGCCAACATCATCTTCGGTGCCGTGATCGACGACGCGCTCGGTGACGAGGTGCGCGTCACCGTCATCGCCGCGGGCTTCGACGGGGGCGAGCCCAAGGTCCGCGACGCGTCCCAGCCGGCCCTCCTGCGGGAGAACGGGGCCGTTCCCGCCGCGCCGAGCGAGGAGAAGCCGCCGGCGAAGGCGTCGGAGTACCTCAAGCCCGACCCGCACCTCGATGGTCCCCTGGAGCCGGTCGAGGTCGAGTACGACGACGACCTCGACATCCCCGACTTCCTGCGCTGAGTGTTCCTGTTCCACGAGCGCCTCGACCACGGCGTCGAGATCGCGTTCACGGGGTCGGACCGCGACCTGCGTTCACCTGACGCCTACCCCGAGCTCGCCCGCGAGCTCGGGGTAGGCGTCGTCGGGGCGGTCCACCAGGTGCACGGACGCGATGTGGTCACGCTCGACGCCACCTGGCCGATCCGCGGGGGCGCGCTCGACGACGAGCTGGCCGATGCCGACGCGGTGCTCCTCGACCGCCCCGGAGCGGCCGTCGCCCGGGCCGCCGACTGCGTGCCGATCGGTGTGGCCGATCTCGATGCCCCCCGTGGCGCCGTCGTGCACGCGGGGCGCGTGGGTCTCGTGGCCGGTGTCGTCCCTGCGGCGGTCGGTGCCCTGCGCGACGCCGGCGCGGTCCGGATGCGGGCCTGGGTCGGTCCACGCGCGTGCGGTCACTGCTACGAGGTGCCCGAGGACATGGCGGCCCAGGTCGAGGCCGCCGTGCCCGGCACGCGGTCCCGCACCACCTGGGACACCCCGGCCCTCGACATCGGTGCCGGCGTCATCTCCCAGCTGGTCGCCGAAGGGGTCGAGGTCGTCGACGTCGGCGGATGCACGATCGAGGACCCGCGGCACCACTCGTACCGGCGCTCCGGTGACGCCGCCGGACGCCACGGGGTCGTGGTGGTCGTGCGATGAGCGAGCCCCAGCGAGCGAACCATCCCGGTGTCATCGCACGGCGGCCGTACCGTCGTTCTTCCACGGTGGTCGTGCGATGAGCCCTGAGATCCCCGCCAGGCAGCAGCAGCTGCGGGAGAACCTCACGACGGTCGAGGAGCGGATCCGCACGGCGTGCGCCGCGGCCGGCCGCGACCGGGCCGACGTCACGCTGATCGTCGTGACCAAGACGTATCCGGCCAGCGACGTCGCACTGCTCGCCGACCTCGGGATCACCGACGTCGGCGAGAACCGTCACCCCGAGGCGGGGGAGAAGGCCGCGGAGGTGCTGGCTCCGCTCCGCTGGCACTTCATGGGTGGCCTGCAGACGAACAAGGCCGGTGCGGTCGCGCGGTACGCCGACGTCGTGCACTCGGTCGATCGGGCCAAGCTCGTGGCATCGCTCGGGCGCGGCGCCGTCGCGGCCGAGCGCGAGCTGGAGGTGCTCCTGCAGGTCGACCTCGGTCCCGAGTTCGACCGACCGTCCGACGGCCGGTCGGGTGCGGCCCCCGCCGACCTTCGCGCCCTCGCTGACGCCGTGGCGGGCACCGAGCGCCTGCGTCTGGGTGGCGTCATGACGGTGGCCCCGCTGGGCGTCGACCCCGCGCCGGTCTTCGAGCGGCTCGCGATCTTGGCCGAGCAGCTGCGATCGGACCATCCCGGAGCCACGGTCATCTCGGCCGGCATGAGCGGCGACCTGGAACCGGCCGTCGCAGCGGGCGCGACACACCTGCGTGTCGGGAGCGCGATCCTCGGTGAACGCCCGCCACTCGGGTAATGTCACTCATGTGATTTGAGTCAACTCTCGAACCACGAACCACGAACCACGGTGCCGGTCCACCCGCACCAGACACACGAGGGGCAGTCATGGCTGGCGCAATGCGAAAGATGGGCGAGTACCTCGGCCTCGTCGAGCAGGCCGACTACGACGACGTCTACGACGACGAGCCGGCTCCCTCGCGAGAGCCCCGAGGCGCCGAGGCTGCGGCCCCGGTCCGCGAGCACGGTGCTCGTGAGCAGCGCGCGGCGCGCACGCCCGCGGTGATCCGCCCGGCTGCCGTCGCGCACATCGACGACCGTCGCCGCCGTGAGGTCTCCTCGGCCGACGCCGAGCTGACCCGGATCGAGACCGTCACCCCGCGCACGTTCAACGACGCCCGCGTCGTGGGCGAGAACTTCCGCAGCGGCGTCCCGGTCATCATGAACCTCACCGAGCTCGACGACTCCGACGCCAAGCGCATGGTCGACTTCGGCGCGGGCCTGGTGTTCTCGGTCCACGGAGCGATCACCCGCGTCACCGCTGGTGTCTTCCTGCTCACCCCGGCCAATGTGGTGGTGTCCGACGAGGACAAGCAGCGCATTGCCGGCGGTGGCCTCTACGACCGCACCTGACCGCGTATGCCTTCTGGCGTCGCCGACATCGTCCTGCTGGTCCTCTGGATCGCGATCGTCCTGCTCCTGGCTCGATTCGTCATCGAGTGGATCCAGGTGTTCGCCCGTAACTGGGCACCCAGTGGCTGGGTCGCCGTGCTGTGCGAGGGGATCTACTACGTCACCGATCCGCCGCTGCGCGCGATCCGTCGCGTCATCCCCCCCTTGCGGCTCGGACAGGTCATGCTCGACCTGTCCCCGCTGATCCTGCTGATCGTGATCCAGATCCTCATGAGTGTGGTCCGAGCCACCGCTACCTGAGACACCCGTGGGGCGGGTGTGGCAGGAGTGGATGATCGACCGGTACCGTAGGATCGACCGGAAGTCTCAACCCGACCATGAGGTGAACTGATGCCCCTGACTCCTGAGGACGTGCGCAACAAGCGCTTTACTCCCGTGCGCCTGCGCGAGGGATACGACATGGGAGAGGTGGATCAGTTCCTCGACGAAGTCGAGTCCGAGCTGGAGCGTCTCACTGTCGAGAACGACGAGCTGCGCGCGAAGGTCGCGGCCGCCTCCACGGGCGAGCCGACCGGCCTGATCCCGCAGGTCGCGCCCCCCGCGCAGGAGGCGCCGGCTCCCGCCGTGGCGGCACCGCCCGTCGCCGAGCCCGAGCCTGAGCCCGAGCCGGAGCCGGCGCCGGTCGCTGCTGCGCCGGTGGCCAGCAAGCCGTCGATCGCCGACGCCTCGTCCGCCGCGGCGCGACTGCTCGAGATCGCCTCGACCAACGCCGACCAGCTCATGGAGGCGGCCAAGGAAGAGGCCGACCGCATCGTGGGCGAGGCCCGCGCCAAGGCCGAGCGTCTCGAGACCGAGTCGCGCGGCAAGGCCGATCGTCTCGAGACCGACGCCCGCATCCGCGCGCAGAAGCTCGACGACGAGACCAAGCAGCGTCGTGAGCAGGCGCTGGCCAGCATCGAGCGCGAGCGCTACGAGGCCCAGCGTGAGGTCGAGCACCTGCGCGCCTACGAGCGCGAGTACCGCGCGCGTCTGAAGAACTACTTCCAGACGCAGCTCGAGCAGCTCGCCTCGTCGGACAACACCCCCGAGGCCAGTGCTGCTCCGGAGAGCAACGGCACCGGCACCGGTGCCGGCGAGCAGGCACCGCGCCGTATGCGCTCGCTGCTCGGCGACGACGACGTCTGAGACGTCCCCGGTCGGAAGCACGAGGGGCCCCCACCAGCACACGCTGGTGGGGGCCCCTCGTCGTTGCCCAGTGCCCGTCCGACGCTCGCCCCTGGTTCCCACAAGCAGGCTTGGACCCGAGCCTCCAGATGTGCTGCCTCATCCACCACACACCGCGAGGTGTCTGGTGGATGAGGCAGCACATCTGGGCCGGGCGGTCAGGCGGGGCTGAGCGGAACCACGCTCGCCCCGTCCGTGCGCTCTCGCTCGTGGTCAGACCTTCGTGACGGCGAAGCCGAGGCCGATCTCGTCGTCGGTGAACGGCAGGCCCGACGTGTCCTCGGTGCGCGTGACCTCGAGGGCCAGCACCTCGTCGGCGATCTCGCGCCCGTGCACCTCGATGGCCTCGGCCACGGCGGCGGTGCCGCCCCAGCGCAGCGTGATGCGGTCGGTGATGTCGAATCCCGACGACTTGCGCGCCTCCTGCACGGCCCGGATGACCTCGCGGGCCAGACCGGCCCGGCGCAGCTCGTCGTCGAGCTCCAGGTCGAGCGCGACGGTCTCGCCCTGGTCGTTGACGACCGACCAGCCCTCGCGCGGCCGCTCGGAGATGACGACGTCGTCGAGCGTGACCTCGACCGTGGCGCCGTCGACCATCACCGTGGCCGTGCCTCCGCCCTGCAGCGTCGTGGCCAGGTCCGTCGGGTCGGCCGCGGCGATCGCCTCGGCCACCCGGGGCGTCTGCTTGCCGTGGCGCTTGCCGAGAGCACGGAAGTTGCCCTTGACCGAGTGGTCGACGAGCGCCCCTCCGGCCTCGCCCAGCGCGTCGAGGCGCCCGACGTTGAGCTCCTCGCAGACCTGGGCGCGCAGCTCCTCACCGAGGCTCTGCCAGGCGGAGGAGGCGATCAGGGCGCGGCGCAGCGGCTGGCGGACCTTGGCCTTGGCCTCCGCCCGGGCCGCGCGCCCGAGCTCGGTCACGCGACGGGCCAGGTGCACGCGCTCGTCCAGACCGTCGACCACGAGGGTCGGGTCGGCGACGGGCCACGCGGCCAGGTGCACCGACGCCGTCGCCGAGGGTTCGACCGGACGCACGACGTCCTGCCAGACCCGCTCGGTGATGAACGGCACCAGCGGCGCCATGAGGCGCGTCAGGACGTCGATCGTCTCGTGGAGGGTCGCGAGCGCCGCGGGGTCGCCGGCCCAGAAGCGGCGGCGCGAGCGACGGACGTACCAGTTCGACAGGTCGTCGACGAATCGCGCGATGCGGGCACCGGCGGACTGCGTGTCGAACTGCTCCAGATCGGAGGTGACGTCTGCGGTGAGCAGCTGCAGCTGCGAGAGCACCCACCGGTCGAGCACGTCGCGGTCGGCCGGTGGCGGCACGTCCGCGCCCGGTGCCCAGCCCGCAGCACGCGCGTAGAGCACGTGGAAGGCCACGGTGTTCCAGTAGGTCAGCAGGACCTTGCGCACGATCTCGGTGAGCGTGACGTGGCCGATGCGGCGCGCCGACCAGGGGGAGCCGGAGCTCGCCATGAACCAGCGCAGCGCGTCGGCGCCGTGCTCGTCCATGAGGGGCATCGGGAGCAGGATGTTGCCCAGGTGCTTGCTCATCTTGCGGCCGTCCTCGGCCAGGAGGTGGCCCAGGCAGACGACGTTCTCGTACGACGACTTGTCGAACACGAGGGTGCCGACCGCCATGAGCGAGTAGAACCAGCCACGGGTCTGGTCGATCGCCTCGCAGATGTACTGGGCCGGGTAGGCCCGCTCGAACTTCTCGGCCGAGCCCGGGGCGTGCGGGTAGCCCCACTGCGCGAACGGCATCGAGCCGGAGTCGAACCAGACGTCGATGACCTCCGGGACCCGGCGATAGGTGCCGGCCTGGCCGTCGACCGTGAACGTGACGTCGTCGATGAACGGGCGGTGCGGGTCCAGGTCGGACAGGTCGCGCCCCGTGAGCTCGGACAGCTCCTTCAGCGACTCGATGCAGACGATCTGGGTCGGGTCGGCGTCATTGCGCCAGATGGGCAGGGGCGTGCCCCAGAAGCGGGAGCGGGAGAGCGCCCAGTCCTGGTTGTTGTCGAGCCAGTCGCCGTAGCGCCCGTGCTTGATCGTCTCGGGGAACCAGGCGGTGCCCTCGTTCTCGGCGATCAGCTGGTCCTTGATCTGGGTCGTGCGGATGTACCAGGCGGGCAGCGCGTAGTACATGAGCGGCGTGTGGCAGCGCCAGCAGTGCGGATAGGAGTGCTCGTAGTCGAGCCCCCGGAACAGCAGGCCGCGCGCCTCGAGGTCGGCGACGAGGGTCGGGTCGGCCTCCTTGAAGAACGCGCCGCCGACGAGGGGGACGTCGGCCTCGAAGTGGCCGTCGGACGTGATGGGGTTGACGACCGGCAGGCCGTAGGCCCGACAGACCTCCATGTCGTCGGCACCGAAGGCGGGGGACTGGTGCACCAGTCCCGTGCCGTCGTCGGTCGTGACGTACTCGGCGAGCACGACGAAGTGGGAGTCCGGGACGTCGATCAGCTCGAACGGACGTTGGTACGTCCAGCGCTCCATGTCGCGGCCCGGGAAGGTCTCCTCGATGACCCAGTCGTCGCCGAGGGCCGCGGACACCAGGCCCTCGAACACGATCACGCGGTCGTCGCCGTTGCGGGCGATCGCGTACGTGTGGTCGGGGTGCACCGCGACTGCGGTGTTCGACACGAGGGTCCAGGGCGTCGTGGTCCAGACGAGCAGGTCGACGCCGGTGTGCGGGCCGCTCGTGAGCGGGAACCGGACGTAGACCGAGGGGTCGACGATCGTCTCGTACCCCTGTGCGAGCTCGTGGTCGGACAGCGTGGTGCCGCAGCGCGGGCAGTAGGGGGCCACGCGGTGCGACTCGACGAGCAGGCCCTTGTCGAAGATCTGGCGCAGGCCCCACCACACGCTCTGGACGTACTCGCTGTCCATCGTGCGGTAGGGGTGGGCCATGTCGGTCCAGTAGCCCATGCGATCGGTCATGTCCTCGAACTGACCGACGTTGCGCAGCACCGCCTCGCGGCACTTCGCGTTGAACTCCGCGATGCCGAAGGCCTCGATGTCGGGCTTGCCGTTGAAGCCCAGCTCCTTCTCGACCGCGATCTCGACCGGCAGGCCGTGGCAGTCCCAGCCGGCCTTCCGCTCCACCAGGTGGCCCTGCATCGTCTTGAACCGCGGGAAGACGTCCTTGAAGACCCGTGCCTCGACGTGGTGCGTGCCCGGCACGCCGTTCGCCGTCGGCGGGCCCTCGTAGAACGTCCATCGCGGGGCGTCGGCGCGTTCGGACAGGCTCGCTGCGAAGGTGCCCTCGGACTCCCACAGGTCGAGGATCTCGCGCTCCAGCCCCGGGAGGTCGATCTGCGCCGGGACGGCGCGGTACACGGGTCGATCGGAGGAGGCGGACCCGGTGTCGGGTGCGGTGTCGGAGGTCGGGGGAGAGGTCACACGCGCGATTCTACGGAGCGCCGTCAGGGCACCTGCGGCGAGGCGAAGTTGCCACGCTTGGCGCGGCGGTCTACTGTCCGGCGCATGCCGAAGTCGACGCTCCTCGTCCGCAGCGACGAGGACCCCTGGTCCGAGAGTGAGCTGGCGGAGGTCAAGTCCGAGCTGGAGGCTGATCTCGGCCGCTTGCGAGACGAGCTCGAGCAGACGGCCCGCGACCTCGCGGACCTGCTCGACGACGGCTCGGACGGTGCCGGCAACGACCAGGCCGACGTCGGCTCGAAGGGTCTGGAGCGCGACGCCGAGCTGTCGCTGCGCGCCAACCAGCAGGAGCTCCTGTTCCAGACCGAGAAGGCCCTCGGTCGGCTCGCCGACGGCAGCTACGGCCAGTGCGAGTCGTGCGGCGAGGCGATCGGCAAGAACCGTTTGATGGCCTTCCCCCGCGCGACCTTGTGCATCCCGTGCAAGCAGCGCGAGGAACGACGCTGAACGCTGAGGCTCCCGGGGGCCACAAGGCCCGCGGCCGGCTCCTGATCGGGTTCGGTGCCGGAGTCCTCGCGGCGTGGGCGCTCGACCAGGCCACCAAGGTCTGGGCGGTCGCGCGACTGGAGGGCCAGGACCCGATCCGGGTCGTGCCCGACGTCCTCGAGCTGCGGTTCCTGCGCAATCCCGGGGCCGCGTTCGGCCTCGGCACCTCGATGACGGTGCTGCTGACGATCATCGCGATCGGTGTGGCCGTGGTCGTCGTCCGGCTGGCGCCGCGCCTGCAGGACGGCGTGTGGCGCCTGGCGCTCGGACTCCTGCTCGCCGGCACGACCGGCAACCTGACCGACCGCCTCCTGCGCGAGCCGGAGCCGCTGCGGGGCCACGTCGTCGACTTCATCGACTACGGCGGCCTGTTCGTGGGCAATGTCGCCGACATCTACCTGACCGCCGCGGCGATCCTGATCCTGGTGCAGTCGTGGCGCGGCATCGGCCTTGACGGCCGCCGTGACCTCGACCGTCCCGAGACCGGCAAGCACGAGCGCACCGAGCCGGGCGGGGAGCATCGTGCGGGCCCCGACGGCCCCGACGACATCGCCGAGCACCCCGACGGGGGACACTAGGTCCCGTGAGTGACCTCCGCGTGATCGCCGTCCCCGAAGGACTCGAGGGCGAACGGGTCGACGTCGCGCTCGCCCGCCTGCTCGGGCTGTCCCGTTCGCGGGCCGCCGAGCTCGTGGCCGACGGGCACGTGCTGCTCGACGGCAACCCGCCGGCCAAGTCCGAGCGCGTCCTCGCCGGAGCCATGTTGGAGGCCACGATCCCGTCGGTCGTTCCCGTGCGGGTCGAGGCGATCCCGGTCGACGACCTGAAGATCGTGCACGACGACGACGACCTCGTGATCGTCGACAAGCCGGTCGGCGTCGCGGCCCACCCCGGCGTCGGCTGGAACGGACCCACGGTGCTCGGCGCGCTCGCCGCCCGCGGGTACCGGATCTCCACCTCGGGCGCACCCGAGCGCCAGGGCATCGTGCACCGGCTCGACGTGGGCACGAGCGGTCTGATGGCCGTGGCCAAGTCCGAGCACGCGTACTCCGTCATGAAGCAGTACTTCCGCGATCGCGTCGTCGACAAGACGTACCACGCGCTCGTGCAGGGACACCCCGATCCGCACACCGGCACGATCGACGCACCCATCGCCCGCCACCCCAAGCACGACTTCAAGTTCACGGTGCGCGACGGTGGCCGGGCGAGCGTCACGCACTACGACACGCTCGAGGCCCACCGGTACGCCTCGTTGCTGACGATCAAGCTCGAGACGGGGCGCACGCACCAGATCCGCGTGCACCTGAGCGCCCTGAAGCACCCGTGCGTCGGCGACCCGCTCTACGGCGCAGACCCGACGCTCTCGTCACGCGTCGGTCTCGAGCGCCAGTGGCTGCACGCCGTCGGCCTCGGTTTCGTGCACCCCCGCACGGGCCTGGCCGTCGACTACGAGTCGACCTACCCCGATGACCTCCAGAAGGCGCTCGACCTGATCCGCTCGCTCGACTGAGCAGGGGCTCGCCGTCGCCGGGTGGCGTTTCAGCGTGGTTGCTGACAAGCGGCCACGGACGACGGCGGAGGGGTCTCCGGGGTGCCGAGCGTTGCCGGGTAGACCGAGGACGATGCATTCCGGTTGCTGGGGCTACCGCGATGCATCGTCGTCGGTCGCCCCGCCGGGTGGTCCGTGGCCGCTTGTCCGCGCCACCCGCAGCGGTCACGAAACCGACGATCGGCCGAATTCTCGACCTTTCCGACCAAAAGTGTCCGCCGCCTCCGGCAGGCTGGCCCCCATGTCCGACATGATCCGCGCGACCGGGCTGGTCAAGCGCTACAAGAACACCACCGCACTGGCGGGGCTCGACCTCGTGGTGCCCGAGGGCACCGTCCTGGGGCTGCTCGGTCCCAACGGGGCCGGCAAGACCACCGCGGTGCGCATCCTCGCCACGCTGCTGCGTCCTGACGAGGGCTCCGCACAGGTCGCGGGCGTCGACGTGCTGGCCGATCCCATGGGGGTCCGATCCCGCATCGGCCTGTCCGGCCAGTACGCGGCGGTCGACGAGCACCTCACGGGTTTCGAGAACCTCGAGATGGTCGGTCGTCTCTACGGCATGAGCCGCAAGCAGGCCTCCTCCCGGGCGCGTGACCTGCTCGAGCGCTTCGACCTGGTCGACGCCGGCGACCGCCCGTCCAAGACCTACTCCGGCGGCATGCGCCGTCGCCTCGACCTGGCAGGAGCGCTGGTGGCCGAACCGCCCGTGCTGATCCTCGACGAGCCCACCACGGGACTCGACCCGCGCAGCCGTCAGCAGATGTGGGCCGTCATCCGCGACCTCGTGTCCGACGGCACCACGCTGCTGCTCACGACGCAGTACCTCGAAGAGGCCGACCTGCTCGCCGACGACATCGTGGTCATCGACCAGGGCAAGGCCATCGCCCGCGGCACGGCCGACGAGCTGAAGTCCCGCACGGGGGGCGAGCGGATCGAGGTCGTCGTGGCCGACGTCGCCCGCCTCGACGACGCGGCGCGTGCCCTGGCCGGCGTCGCCCAGGGCGAGGTCCAGGCCGACCCGGCGCGACGCTCCGTCACGGGCGCGGTCGACGACGACGGGGCCGGCCGGCTCATGCAGGTGCTGCAGGCCCTGCGCGACGACGGCGTCGAGCTGCTCGACGTCGGGCTCCGGCGACCCACCCTCGACGACGTGTTCCTCACCCTGACGGGCCGCGCCGCCGAGGACGACGCGCCCGCATCCGAGACCGAGACGGAGGTCCGCTCATGAGCGCCACCCGCACCAGCCCCCTGCGCGTCGCCACCGACGGCTGGGTCGTCGCCAAGCGCAACGTCATCAAGATCAAGCGGGTCCCGGAGATCCTGGTCTTCGTCCTGCTGTCGCCGATCATGTTCGTGCTGCTGTTCGCGTACGTCTTCGGCGGTGCCATCGACGCCGGCGCCGGGCTCGACTACAAGGAGTTCCTCGTCGGCGGCATCTTCGCCCAGACGGTCGTCTTCGGTGCCACCTTCACCGGCGCTGGTCTGGCCGAGGACATGCAGAAGGGCATCATCGACCGGTTCCGGTCCCTCCCGATGTCGCGCTCGGCGGTCCTGGTGGGTCGCACCACGAGCGACATCATCTACAACGTGCTGTCGCTCATCATCATGGCGCTCACGGGCCTGCTGGTCGGGTGGCGCATCCGCGAGGGCGTCCTCGATGCGCTCGCGGCGTTCGCGCTGCTCATCCTGTTCGCCTACGCCATCAGCTGGATCATGGGCTACATCGGCCTGCTGGTGCCGAGCGTCGAGGTCATCAACAACGCGTCGTTCCTGGTCATCATGCCGCTGACCTTCGTCTCGAACGCCTTCGTGCCGCTGGAGTCGTTCCCGAGCGGGCTTCGCACCGTCGTGGAGTGGAATCCCGTCTCGGCGGTCACGCAGGCCGTCCGCGAGCTGTTCGGCAACACGTCGGCCGCCGTCCCGGTGCCCGATGCCTGGTCGATCCAGAACCCCGTGCTCTACACGTTGATCTGGGTGGTCCTCATCCTCGTGGTGTTCGTGCCGTTGTCGGTGCGCCAGTACCGCATCGCCAGCAGCCGCTGACACCGGCGGACGCACCTGCAGGAGGCCACGGGTTCGCGAGTGGCCTCCTGCGGGTGCACCGTGGCCCGCACCTGTCCTGCCACAATGGAACGATGAGCTTGGTACGGCAGTCCGAGAAGCTGAGAGACGTCCTCTACGACATCCGGGGACCCGTCAGCGCCCGAGCCGCCCAGCTGGAGTCCGAGGGCCATCGCATCCTCAAGCTCAACATCGGCAACCCCCAGCCGTTCGGCTTCGACGCGCCGGCCGAGATCCTGCAGGACGTCATCGCCGGGCTGCCCGGCTCTGCCGGTTACTCCGACTCCCGCGGCATCCAGTCCGCGCGTCGCGCGGTGGTGCACCACTACCAGCTCACTCCCGACTTCCCGCCGCTCGACATCGACCAGGTCTGGATCGGCAACGGCGTCTCCGAGCTGATCCAGATCGCGCTGCAGGCGCTGCTGAACAACGGCGACGAGGTCCTGATCCCGATCCCGGACTACCCGCTCTGGACCGCGGTCACGAACCTCGCCGGCGGCACCCCCGTGCACTACCGGTGCGACGAGGACAACGAGTGGAACCCCGACCTCGACGACCTCGAGGCGAAGATCACCGACCGCACGCGGGCGATCGTCGTGATCAACCCCAACAACCCCACGGGCGCGGTCTACTCCCAGCAGACCCTCGAACGCATCGCCGAGCTGGCACGCCGGCACGATCTCGTGCTGATGGCCGACGAGATCTACGACAAGATCCTCTACGGCGACGCCGTGCACCACGCGATGGCCGGCATCGCTCCCGACGTGCTCACGCTGACCTTCAACGGTCTGTCGAAGGCGTACCGGGTGTGCGGCTACCGAGCCGGATGGCTGGCGGTCACGGGTCCGCTCGAGCGGGCCCGCGACTACCTGGAGGGCATCACTCTGCTGGCGTCGATGCGCCTGTGTCCGAACGTGCCCGCCCAGAATGCGATCCAGGTCGCGCTCGGCGGCTACCAGTCGATCCGGGAGCTGATCCTGCCCGGGGGGCGGCTGCTGGAGCAGCGCGACACCGCCGTCACGGAGCTGCGCAAGATCCCGGGTGTCACGGTCGTCGAGCCCCGGGGGGCGCTGTACGTGTTCCCGCGACTCGACCCCGAGATGTATCCGATCAAGGACGATCAGCAGTTCGCGCTCGACCTGCTGGAGTCGGAGAAGATCCTGCTCACCCAGGGCACCGGCTTCAACTGGCCCGACCCCGACCACCTGCGGATCGTCACGCTGCCGTGGTCGCGCGACCTCGCCGAGGCGATCGGTCGGATGGGGGAGTTCCTGTCGACCTATCGGCAGGCCTAGCACGTCCGAGGGTCAATTCGGCGGCCTCAGGGCGATCGCGCGGCTAACATGGACCGCACGCTCCTCCACCCCCACGGAATCGGATGCCGGTGAGTCACCCCCACGACAGCGACGAATCGATCCTGCGCCTTGCCATGTCCTCGCTCGAGGACAATGTCGAGCGCGAGCAGGACCCGCCCCGTCGCGCCCTCTCCGCCCGCGACCTCACGTCTCTCCGTCGCCCCGTCGTCGGCGGGCGGCGGCGATCCAGCGGCTCTCGGGCCGAGGAGGCGGTGAGCCCGGCGGCTCCGGCACGTGCGGGACGCCGGGCTGCGGGGGTCCCCTTCGAGGTCGATCGGGACGCACCGGAGCCGGTCGACGCGGCGGCGTCCGAGGAGGTCGCCGAGCTCACGCACCGCGTGACTGAGCTGCTGGCGGAGCGCGAGTCGTTGCAGCGGCGCCTCGCCGAGGGCGCCGACGAGGTCGACGAGCGCGAGGCGCGCGTGGCCGATGCCGCCATGCGGGTCGTCGCGCTGGAGGCCGAGGTGGCCCGGCTCGAGCGTCGTCCGGCCCCGCCCGAGGAGGCCGGCCGGGAGATCGAGGGTCAGCTCGCCGAGATCCTCGCCGAGCGCGACCAGCTCGTCGCCGAGCGCGACCGGATCCGTGCCGAGCGCGACGAGCTCCTGGCCCGTGCAGCGCGCAGCACCGAGCAGGTCGACGCCCTGCGGGCCGAGCTCGGCCAGGTCGACGCACGCTCCGCCGACCTGCCGGCGCAGGTCTCGGAGCTGTCGACGCGCGTGTCCGAGCTGACGGCCGAGCGCGAGTCGCTCGAGCGACGCCTGGGCGAGGGCGCTCACGAGGTCGACGACCTCCGTCGTCAGACCTCGGGTCTGGAGCGAGACCTCGACGGCTCGCGGGCGCGGGTCGCCGACCTCGAGGCCGAGGTGCGGCAGATGCAGGACCGCACGCAGGACCTCGAGGCCGTGCGGGAACGACTCGACGTCGCGGACCGCGAGCTGGTCGAGACCCGCCAGGCGCTCTCCGAGCGGGAGCGTGATCTCGTCGAGATCGCCGCCGACCTCGTCGAGGCCGCCCGACGCGCCGAGCGTGCCGAGCGGGAGAATGCCGACCTGCGCCGCCAGGCCGCCGAGCACGTCACGGCCACCGAGGCGATGCAGACCGGTCACGCGACGGCCACCGCCGGCCTGGAGGCCGACCTGGATGCCGCCCGCGCGGCCACCGCCGACCTGGAGACCCGCGTCGGCAGCCTCCTGCGATCCCTGTCGGACCGCGAGGACGACCTGGCCGCGGCCGCGCAAGCAGCGGTCCAGCTGGCCCAGGCGCGCGAGGACATCGAGGACTACGAGGCCGAGGCCGAGTCACTCAGCGACCAGGTCGTGGCCCTGCAGGACGAGCTCGTGGCCGCGGAGGAGCGTCACGCGGCCGAGGTCGCGGCGATCATGGCCGAGTTCTCGGCGTTGCGCCGCGGCTGACCCGGCCGGACAGCGGCGGGGGAGGCGTGGCGTCACGGTCCCGTCGGTGGGCTCGACTAGGCTGACACCCTCTCCGCGACCCTCGTCGCGATCGAGACCGTGACCTGCCGCGACTCACGTCCCGGCACTGCCGTGAGGAGGCCGTCCACGCGATGTCGAGCGACTCGTCCTTCGTGCACCTGCACGTCCACACCGAGTACTCGATGCTCGACGGAGCCTCGCTCCTGGACGGCCTGTTCGAGCGCACGGCCGGTCTCGGGATGCCCGCCATCGCGATGACCGACCACGGCAACCTGCACGGCGCGTACGACTTCTGGTCCAAGGCGCGCCAGCACGGCGTCAAGCCCATCATCGGCCTCGAGGCGTACCTGACCCCGGGCACCCACCGCTCCGAGCGACGCCGCGTCCGCTGGGGCAAGGGCAACTCCGAGGAGGAGGGCGGCAACGACGTCTCCGGCGGCGGCTCGTACACGCACATGACGATGCTCGCCACCAGCACCGAGGGCATGCACAACCTGTTCCGCATGTCATCGCTGTCGAGCCTGGAGGGCTACTACTTCAAGCCCCGCGCCGACCGCGAGCTCCTCAACCGCTACGGCAAGGGCCTGATCGCCACCACGGGTTGTCCGTCCGGCGAGATCCAGACCCGGCTGCGCCTGCGGCAGTACGACGAGGCCCGCGCAGCGGCCGCCGAGTTCCAGGACATCTTCGGCAAGGAGAACTTCTTCCTCGAGCTTATGGACCACGGCCTCTCGATCGAGAAGGTCGTGCGCGACGACCTGCTGCGGCTGGGCAAGGAGCTCGGCATCCCGCCGGTCGCCACCAACGACTCGCACTACAACAACCCCGAGGACGCCGACGCCCAGGAGGCGCTGCTCTGCGTCAACTCGGGCAGCCGGCTCTCCGAGCCCACGTACGCCCAGGGCGGCAAGCGCTTCGCCTTCGACGGGGGCGGCTACTACATCAAGTCGGCCCAGGAGATGCGCTCGCTGTGGGAGGACTCCTACGGCATGAAGGAGGCCTGCGACAACACGCTCCTGATCGCCGAGCGCTGTGACATGGAGTTCACCGAGTCCAACGGCGGCTACATGGCCAAGGCCGACGTGCCGCCCGGCCACGACGAGGAGAGCTGGTTCGTCGAGGAGGTCTGGCGCGGCATCGAGGCCCGCTATCCCGGCGACGCCCTCACCGACGCCGTCCGCGCCCGGGTCGACATGGAGCTCGACGTCATCAAGACCAAGGGCTACTGCGGCTACTACCTCGTGGTCGCCGACTTCATCAACTGGTCCAAGGAGAACGGCATCCGGGTGGGCCCGGGTCGTGGGTCCGGTGCCGGCTCGATCGCCGCCTACGCCCTGCGCATCACCGACCTGTGCCCGCTCACGCACGGCCTGATCTTCGAGCGGTTCCTCAATCCCGAGCGTCCGTCGATGCCCGACTTCGACATCGACTTCGACGAGCGTCGTCGCGGCGAGGTCATCAACTACGTCTCGCGCAAGTACGGCTCCGAGCGCGTGGCCCAGATCGCCACGTTCGGCCGCATCAAGTCCAAGCAGGCCATCAAGGACGCCACGCGCGTGCTGTCGTACGACTTCCCGCTCGGGGAGAAGATCACCAAGGCGCTGCCCGCCGACATCATGGGCAAGGGCGTGCCGCTCGGCGACCTCTTCAACGACCAGCACCCGCGGTACAACGACGCCAAGGAGTTCCGGGAGATGCACGCCCAGGACGCCGAGGTCCGCACGATCTACGACACCGCGATCGGGCTCGAGGGCCAGATCCGGCAGTGGGGCGTGCACGCGGCCGGCGTCATCATGAGCAGCGAGCCGCTCATCGACATCGTGCCGATCATGCGGCGCGACCAGGACGGCGCGATCATCACGCAGTTCGACTACCCGATGTGCGAGGCGCTCGGGCTGGTCAAGATGGACTTCCTGGGTCTGCGCAACCTCACGGTGCTCGACGACGCGCTCGAGAACGTCCGGCTCAACCGCGGCGTCGAGGTCGTCCTCGAGGACCTCACGTTCGACGACCCGGCCACCTACGAGCTGCTGTCGCGCGGCGACACGCTCGGGGTGTTCCAGCTCGACGGCGGGCCCATGCGTGCCCTGCTGCGCAGCATGCGCCCTGACAAGTTCGAGGACATCTCGGCCGTCGGCGCGCTGTACCGGCCCGGCCCCATGGGTGCCGACTCGCACAACAAGTACGCCCGGCGCAAGAATGGCCGCGAGCCCATCGAGCCCATCCACCCCGAGCTCGAGAAGCCGCTCGAGACCGTGCTGGGCGAGACCTACGGCCTGATCGTGTACCAGGAGCAGGTCATGGAGATCGCCCAGGTGCTGGCGGGATTCAGCCTCGGCCAGGCCGACAACCTGCGCCGGGCGATGGGCAAGAAGAAGAAGTCCGAGCTCGACAAGCAGTACGCCGGCTTCCAGGCCGGGATGCTCGAGCGTGGCTACGCCCAGCAGGCCATCACGGCCCTGTGGGAGATCCTGCTGCCGTTCTCCGACTACGCCTTCAACAAGGCCCACTCGGCCGCCTACGGGGTCATCAGCTACTGGACCGCCTACCTCAAGGCCAACTTCCCGGCCGAGTACATGGCAGCGCTGCTCACGAGCGTGCGGGGCGACAAGGACAAGTCCGCCATCTACCTCAGCGAGTGCCGGCGCCTCGGCATCCAGGTGCTGCCGCCCGACGTCAACGAGTCGCAGGCCAACTTCGCCTCGGTCGGCACCGACATCCGCTTCGGCCTCACCGCGATCCGCAACGTCGGCGAGAACGTGGTCGGCGGCATCATCGAGGCTCGCGAGGAGAAGGGCGCGTACACCGACTTCGCCGACTTCCTCGACAAGGTCCCGCTCACGGTGTGCAACAAGCGGGTCCTCGACTCGCTCATCAAGGCGGGTGCCTTCGACTCCATGAAGCACGGCCGCCGCGCGCTCGTCACGATCGCCGAGGAGGCGGTCGACCAGCACCTCGACCTCAAGCGCAACGCCGCGATCGGCCAGGACTCCCTCTTCGGCGGGGTCGACGACGACGGTGGTGGCGGGGTGTCGATCACGATCCCGCCCGTGCCGGAGTGGGACAAGACCCAGCTGCTCGCCTTCGAGCGCGACATGCTCGGCCTCTACGTCTCCGACCATCCCCTGCTGGGTCTCGAGCACGTCCTGCAGGCCAGTCGCGACGTCTCGATCGTCGACCTGGTCACCGACACCGAGCGCCCCGACGGCTCGATGGTCAAGCTGTGCGGCCTCGTCACCGGGGTGCAGCGCCGCCTGTCCAAGAAGGGCGACACCTGGGCGTCCATCACGCTGGAGGACCTCGAGGGCTCGGTCGAGGTCATGGTGTTCCCGGCCGCCTACGCCCTGGCGGCCGACCTGCTGCGGGCCGATCAGGTGGTCGCCGTCAAGGCGCGGGTCCGCCGCAAGGACGAAGGCCTCGACCTCATGGCCACCGAGGTCACGATGCCGGCCATGAGCGTCGGCGGCAGCGAGGCGCCGATCGCCGTCACCATGCCAGTGGCACGCTGTACCGCAGACATGATTGCGCGCTTCAAGCAGGTGCTCGCCGCCCATCCCGGGGCCAGCGAGGTCCACCTCAGACTCGTCAGCTCCTCGGGCACCCGCGTCATGCGTCTGGACCGGGCGTACCGCGTGACCCAGTCGTCGTCGCTCATCGCCGACCTCAAAGAGCTCCTCGGCCCGAACTGCCTCGCATGAAGTGGCCGCTGAGCGTGCTCCTCATGACGGTCCTCACCGGGCTCGCCGGCGCCGTCGTGTGGGTCCAGCTCGCCGAGCCGGCGCGCTGGACCGTCGCCGACGGCAGCCTGCAGATGGGCCAGGAGGCCGTCACCGCCCAGTTCGCCGTCTCGATCGCGTTCGCGGTGGTCGGTCTGGGCGGGGGACTTCTGCTGGGCTTCCTGCTCGGTGTGCTGGCGCGCCCGGTCGGGTGGCCACTGGTCGTCGTCGCGGCCGGAGCCGGAGCGGTCGCCACGCTGATCGCCTGGCAGCTCGGCATGGTGTGGGGTCCGCCGGACCCCTCCACGGTCAGCGGGGTCTCGACGGGCGACACGATCCCCGACGAGCTCACCGTCACGATCCCCGCGGCGTTCCTCGCGTGGTCCATCGCGGCGATCGCCGGTCTGCTGCCGGGTGTCGCGCTCAACCCCTCGGCGCGCGCCGACGCCCGCGCCGAGGAGCAGCGCTGGCAGAAGGCTGCGTCCTCAGCGGCCCACGGCCGCCACGATCCCCATGGTGAGGTCGATCAGGTCCTGCGGTGACAGCTCGAGGTCGAGCCCGCGCTGGCCGCCCGAGACCAGCACGGTGTCCCAGAGCTCGGCCGTCTCGTCGATGACCGTGGGGTGGCGACGCTTCTGCCCGATCGGTGAGATGCCGCCCAGGACATAGCCCGTGGCCCGCTGGGCCGCTGCGGGGTCGGCCATCCGGGCCCGCTTGGCGCCGAGGGCCGACGCGGCCGCCTTCAGGTCGACCGAGCAGCTCACCGGCACCACGACGACGGCCAGGCCGTCGTCGGCCTGGACCATCAAGGTCTTGAAGACCCGGTCAGGGTCGACGTCGAGGGCTTCGGCCGCCTCCAGACCGTATGAGGTCGCCCGGGGGTCGTGCTCGTAGGCCCGGATCGTGAAGTCGACGCCGGCCGCCTTGAGCGCCTCGGTCGCCGGCGTGCCCGCACTGCTCATGCCGGATCCGCCGGATCCGCCGGATCGGCCGCGGCGTCAGGTCGAGGACGTTCGATGGTCCAGCGCACCGCGAGCCCGAGCACGAGCGCCCAGAACGCGCCGCCGACGCCGCCGATCGTGATGCCGGACGCGGCCACCAGGAAGGCGACCGCCGAGCTGGTCCGGTGCTCCGTGTCGTCGAGCGCACCGCGCATCGCCGCCGCGAACGCCGCCAGCAGCGCGAGCCCCGCGACGGACTCGACGATGCCGGGCGCGGCCGATGCGGTCAGCGCCACGAGCGCCGCGGAGGCCGGAGCCAGGACGAGATAGGCCACGCCGGCCGTGGCTGCGGCGATCCAGCGGCGGTCCTTCGCGCCGGCTCCGTCGCCGGCCGTGAGAGCGGCCGACAGTGCGGCGAGGTTCATCGCGTGCCCGCCGAACGGGGCGACGATCGCGGTGCCGGCTCCGGCGGCCACCATGCTCGGGGTCCACGGGACGCGATAGCCGTACGACGCCATGACGGCGACTCCGGGGATGTTCTGCGACGCCATCGTCACGACGGTCAGCGGCACCGCGATGCCGATCACGGCCGCGACGGTGAAGGCCGGCGTCGTCCAGCTCAAGGTCGGCACGAGATCGGCACGCGGCACGGCGGCGTCGCTCGTCGCGAGGTCGGTCGCCATGACGCCGAGGGCGACGACGAACGCGATCGGCACCGCCCACGTCGGCAACCACCGCGTGGCCACCAGCCACACGAGCAGGATCGGCGCGATCAGGGCGGGGGAGTCGGCCACGGCCACGAACGGCGCGAGGCACAGCTGCAGCAGCACCCCGCCCAGCATCGCCTGGGCCAGCGGGACGGGGATGCGACCGATGAGCCGACCGAGGGCAGGCACGAGACCGGTCAGCGCCAGGAGCACCCCCGTGACGGCGAAGGCTCCCACCGCAGCGGCCCATCCACCGTCGACGGTGCCCGTGCTGACCAGCAGCGCGGCCCCCGGTGTGGACCAGGCGAACGACAGTGGGAGCCGCGTCCAGGTGGCGAGCCCCAGCATCACGAGCCCGAAGACCAGGCAGAGGGCCAGCAGTCCGCTCGCCGCCTGGGCCGGAGTCGCGCCGACGGCCCGCAGACCCGCGATGACGACCGCGAACGAGGACGTGAATCCGACGAGCGCCGCGACCAGACCAGCCACGATCGGTGCGCGCACGCCCGCGGAGTCGATGGCTGGAGGTCGCGCGTCGGACACGGCGCGTAGCCTACGCCGCCGCCTCCGTAGACTTCGCTGCGTGCTCCGACGTCTTGACCTGCGCCAGCTGACCCCCGAAGCCCACGAGTGGCAGCGCGTCTACGGTCATGCCGTTCCGCGCGCCGAGCTCGACGTCGACCAGGCGCTCGACGCGGTGCGGCCGATCTGTGAGGACGTCCGTGCGCGAGGCGCCGACGCGGTCCTGGACGCCGGCGAGCGCTTCGACCGGGTTCGTCCTGCGCAGCTGCGGGTGCCGGCCGAGGTGCTGGCCACCGCGCTGGCCGAGCTCGATCCCGCGATCCGCGCGGCGCTCGAGGTCTCGATCGCGCGTCTGCGCGTCACGAGCGAGGCCGAGCTGGAGCACAGCGTCACGACCACCGTCGCGGACGGTGCGGTCGTGGAGCGCCGGATCGTGCCGATGCAGCGCGTGGGTCTCTACGTGCCCGGAGGCCTGGCGCCCCTGGTCAGCACCGTCGTCATGAACGCCGTCCCGGCCCAGGTGGCCGGCGTGGCCGGCGTCGCCCTTGCCAGCCCGCCCAGCCGCGAGCACTGGGACGGGGCCGGATGGCCGCACCCGTCGATCCTGGCGGCGTGCGCGCTGCTCGGCGTCGACGAGGTCTACGCGGCCGGCGGCGCCCAGGCGCTCGCGATGCTGGCGTACGGCACCGACGACTGCGCTCCGGTCAACCTCATCACCGGGCCGGGCAACATCTACGTGGCAGCCGCCAAGCGGTACCTCCAGGGCACCGTCGCGATCGACTCCGAGGCCGGGCCGACCGAGATCGCGGTCATCGCCGACGCGAGCGCCGACGCCGACCTCGTCGCGTCCGACCTCGTGAGCCAGGCCGAGCACGACCCCATGGCGGCGTCCGTCCTCATCACCGACAGCGAGGACCTCGCCGACCGCGTCGACGTGGCGCTCGCGGACCAGGTCGACCGGGCCCGCCACGTCGACCGGATCCGCACCGCCCTGGCGGGGCGCCAGTCGGGCACCGTGCTCGTCCGTGACATCGACCAGGCGATCCAGGTGGCCAACGCCTACGCCGCCGAGCACCTCGAGATCCAGACCGAGGACTCCGCCGGGGTCGCCGCGCAGATCGTGAACGCCGGTGCCGTCTTCGTCGGCTCCTTCAGCCCCGTGTCGCTCGGCGACTACGCGGCCGGCTCCAACCACGTCCTGCCCACCGCGGGGTGCGCGTGCCACTCGTCGGGGCTCTCGGTGCGCGCGTTCTGCAAGAACATGCAGGTCGTCACGTACTCCGAAGCGGCCCTGCGCGAGGTGGGTCCGCACGTCGTGACCCTGGCCGAGGCCGAGAACCTGCCGTCCCACGGCGCCGCCGTCTCGATCCGGCTGGCCCGCGATGTCTGATCGCCGCCCGGAGCCCGGCACCCCCGCCGGGTCTGATCGCCGCCCGGAGCCCGGCACCCCCGCCGGGGTGCCGGACTGGGTGCCGCTGCGTGACGAGCTGCGGGGCGAGGAGCCCTACGGTGCGCCGCAGATCGACGTGCCGGTGCGGCTCAACACCAACGAGAACCCGTACGGGCCGAGCGAGGCGACCGCCGACGACATCGCCTCGTCCGTGCGCGCCGCGGCGCTTGACCTCAACCGCTACCCCGACCGCGAGGCATGGGGCCTGCGCACGGCGCTCGCCGACTACCTCTCGCGCGAGGTGGCCGGGCTCGACGCGAACCGGGTGTGGGCGGCCAACGGGTCGAACGAGGTCATGCAGCAGATCCTGCAGGCGTTCGGCGGTCCCGGACGCACCGCGCTGTCGTTCGCGCCCACGTACTCGATGTACCCCGAGTACGCGCGCAACACCCACACGCGCTGGGTCGCCGGGCAGCGCCGCGACGACTTCGGCATCGACGCCGACTCCGCGGTCGCGCTGATCGAGGCCGAGCAGCCCGACGTCGTGTTCCTCACCTCGCCCAACAACCCCACGGGCACCGCGCTCGACCCGCTGCACACCCGCGCCGTGCTGGAAGCCGCGCCCGGCATCGTGGTGGTCGACGAGGCCTACGCCGAGTTCCGCCGGGCCGGCACCCCCTCGGCGCTCGAGCTGCTCGCGCAGTTCCCGCGGCTGGTGGTGACCCGCACGATGAGCAAGGCGTTCGCGCTGGCCGGCGGGCGACTGGGCTACCTGGCCGCCGACCCGGCCATCGTCGACGCGCTGCGGATCGTGCGCCTGCCCTACCACCTGTCGTCGGTCACGCAGGCCGCAGCGGAGGCCGCCCTGCGCCACGCGCCTGAGCTGCTGGCGCAGGTCGACGGGCTGCGGGTCGAGCGCGACCGCACCGCGCAACGGCTGCACGACGACGGCTTCACCGTGGCCGAGTCCGACGCCAACTTCGTGCTCTTCGGCACCTTCTCCGACCGGCACGCCGTGTGGCAGGGACTCGTCGACCGCGGAGTCCTGGTGCGCGAGACCGGACCCCTAGGATGGCTGCGCGTCTCGATCGGCACGCCCGACGAGATGCACGCGTTCCACACCGCACTCCAGGAGGTGACCGATGTCGAGGCACGCTGACCCCGCTGTGGCCGCAAGCGATGCGCGCGGCCCCCGCACGGCCCGGATCGAACGGAAGACCTCCGAGTCGCACGTCGTCGTCGAGCTCGACCTCGACGGCAGCGGGCAGCACGACATCTCGACCGGCGTCGGCTTCTACGACCACATGCTCACCGCGCTCGCGCGGCACTCGTTGATCGACCTCACGGTCAAGACCGAGGGCGACCTGCACATCGATGCGCACCACACCGTCGAGGACACCGCCATCGGCATCGGCGACGCCCTGCGCGAGGCCCTGGGCGACAAGGCGGGCATCCGCCGCTACGGCACCGCCACGGTGCCCCTCGACGAGGCCATCGCCACGTGCACGGTCGACGTCTCCGGGCGCCCGTACTTCGTGCACTCCGGTGAGCCCGAGCGGCAGATCACGGTGGTCATCGGCGGGCAGTACTCCGGTTCGCTGACCTCGCACGTGTTCGAGTCGATCGCCCACCACGCCGGGCTGACGCTCCACATGACGCTGACCTCCGGCCGCGATCCGCACCACATCGCCGAGTGCCAGTTCAAGGCGCTCGCGCGAGCGCTGCGCGAGGCGATCGAGATCGATCCGCGCGAGACGGGCATCCCCTCGACCAAGGGTGCGCTGTAGTGGCCCCATCCGGGTCGGCACTGCCCAGCGTCGCTGTCCTCGACTACGGATCGGGGAACGTGCGCTCCGCCGTGCGTGCGGTCGAGCGTGCCGGCGCCGCGGTCACGCTCACGGCCGACTCTTCGGTCGCGTTCGAGGCCGACGGCCTGCTCGTGCCGGGCGTCGGTGCGTTCGAGGCCTGCATGAACGGACTCACGGCGGTCGACGGCGAGCGGCTCATCGAGCGACGGCTCATCGCCAATCGCCCGGTGCTCGGCATCTGCGTCGGCATGCAGATCCTGTTCGCCGAGGGGATCGAGCACGGAGTGCGCACGCCCGGCTGCGGCGAGTGGCCGGGCACGGTCGAGCGTCTGGAGGCGCCGATCGTGCCGCACATGGGCTGGAACACGGTCGAGGCTCCCGCCGGCTCGCGGATGTTCGCCGGGCTGGAGGGCGAGCGCTTCTACTTCGTGCACTCCTACGGCGTGCGTGAGTGGGAGATCGTCCCCGGTGGCCCGGTGAAGGCCCCCGACGTCACCTGGACGGCCTACGAGGGCGACCGGTTCGTCTCGGCCGTCGAGCACGGTCCGCTCTGGGCCACGCAGTTCCACCCCGAGAAGTCCGCCGACGCCGGCCGGCGCCTGCTCGAGAACTGGATCGCGACGCTCTGACTGACCGCACCACCACCCGCTGGTTGAGGTGTGAGGAGCTCTCGGCGACGAGCCTCGAAACCTCGGTGACCCGTTGGGCTGAGGTACCCCTTTCGAGGCTCGTTCCTCGCACCTCAAGGGGCGGATCCACCGGTGGTTGAGGTGTGAGGAGCTCTCGGCGACGAGCCTCGAAACCTCGGTGACCCGTTGGGCTGAGGTACCCCTTTCGAGGCTCGTTCCTCGCACCTCAAGGGGCGGACCCACCGGTGGTTGAGGTGTGAGGAGCTCTCGGCGACGAGCCTCGAAACCTCGGTGACCCGTTGGGCTGAGGTACCCCTTTCGAGGCTCGTTCCTCGCACCTCAAGGGGCGGGGCTTCGCCCGTGCGACGAGCCTCGAAACCTCGGTCGGCCTGCGCGGGGGGGCCACCGATAGGCTCGGGGCCGTGAGCGACTACCTCGAGCTGCTGCCCGCCGTCGACATCAAGGGCGGCCAGGCCGTCCAGCTCGTGCAGGGCGTCGACGGGTCGGAGAAGGCCTTCGGCGACCCGATCGAGGCCGCGCTGCGATGGCAGGACGCCGGCGCCGAGTGGCTGCACCTCGTCGACCTCGACGCCGCGTTCGGGCACGGCCAGAACCGTGAGCTCCAGGCCGAGATCGTCGGCCGGCTCGACATCCAGGTCGAGATGTCCGGTGGCATCCGCGACGACGAGTCGCTCGAGGCCGCGATGGCCACGGGGTGCCGCCGCGTCAACATCGGCACGGCGGCGCTCGAGCAGCCGGAGTGGTGCGCCAAGGCCATCGCCACGTGGGGCGACCGTGTCGCGATCGGCCTCGACGTCCGCGGCACCACGCTCGCGGCCCGCGGCTGGACCCGCGACGGCGGCGACCTGCACGAGACGCTCGCGCGCCTCGACGCCGAGGGGTGCGCGCGCTACGTCGTGACCGACGTCAACAAGGACGGCATGCTGCAGGGTCCGAACCTCGACCTCCTGCGCGACGTGTGCAGCCGTACCGACCGGCCCGTCGTCGCCTCCGGCGGCGTCACGACGCTCGACGACGTCCGCGCGCTGTCGGGCCTCGTGGGCATCGGGGTCGAGGGCGCGATCGCGGGCACGGCCCTCTACACGGGCCAGTTCACGCTCGAGGAGGCGCTCGCGATCACGAAGGGCGCCGCCGGGGCCTCCGCCGATCGTGGTGGCGCGTGACCCTCGCGGTCCGGGTCATCCCGTGCCTCGACGTCGACGCGGGCCGGGTCGTCAAGGGCGTCAACTTCGTCGACCTGCGTGACGCGGGCGACCCCGTCGAGATGGCACGCGTCTACGACGCCGCAGGTGCCGACGAGCTCACGTTCCTCGACATCACGGCCTCGAGCGGTGACCGCAGCACGACGTACGACATGGTCGGCCGGACCGCCGAGCAGGTCTTCATCCCGCTCACGGTGGGTGGCGGCGTGCGCACCACGGGCGACGTCGACCGGCTGCTCCGCGCCGGTGCCGACAAGGTCGGCATCAACACGGCGGCCATCGCGCGGCCGGAGGTCATCGGCGAGATCTCGCGGCGCTTCGGCAACCAGGTGCTGGTGCTGAGCGTCGACGCCCGGCGTGCCTCGGACCAGCCGAGCGGCTTCGAGGTCACGACCCACGGAGGTCGTCAGAGTGCCGGCATCGACGCCGTCGAGTGGGTCCGCCGGGCCAGCGATCTCGGTGTCGGGGAGGTCCTGCTGAACTCGATGGACGCCGACGGCACGAAACAAGGCTTCGACCTGGAAATGATTCGGGCCGTCCGCAGCGTTACACAGGTGCCACTGATCGCCAGTGGCGGCGCCGGGAAGCTCGAACACTTCCCCCCAGCGGTCGAGGCCGGCGCCGACGCCGTGCTCGCCGCGAGTGTGTTCCACTTCGGCAGCCTGACCATCCAGGACGTGAAAGACACCTTGCGCGCTGCCGGCCACACCGTCAGATGACCGCCCTCGACAATCTCGGCGGCACGAACACGACCGACCTGACCCGTCGGGGCTTTGGCGTGCTCGGAGTCGGCATCGGTCGCCAGAAGGCGCTGTTCTCGCTCTCCATCGCGTTCTCGGTGCTGTTCGGCGCCACGACCGTCGCCGACGCCTGGGTGCTGGGCTGGGCCACCGACCACGTCATCCGCCCCTCCTTCGCCGACGGCGACGTCGCGACCGGGGCCCTCGTCACGGGCACGCTGCTCTTCATCAGCGCCGCGCTGCTGCGCATGATCGGCGTCGTCGGTCGCCGCCTCGTCGGCGGCATCGTCTACTACCGCCTCGTCGCGGGCGATCGTCGTCGCGTGACCCGCAAGTACCTGCAGCTGCCGGTCTCGTGGCACCAGTCGCACCCCACGGGCCAGCTGCTCTCGAACGCCAACGCGGACGTCGAGGCCATCTGGAGCGTCTTCATGCCGCTGCCGATGGCGATCGGCGTCATCGCGATGCTGATCGTCGCGGTCGTCACGATGCTGGCCGCCGACCCCGTGCTCACCCTCGTGGGGCTGGTCGTGTTCCCGCTCCTGTTCGTGCTGAACGTGGTCTACCAGCGCCGCCAGGGGCCCCGGATGGCCCAGGCGCAGAGCCTGCGTGGTGACGTCTCGTCGGTCGCGCACGAGTCGTTCGACGGCGCCCTGGTCGTGAAGTCCCTGGGCCGCGAGGACGAGGAGACGGCGCGGTTCGCCGCGGCCTCCGAGGAGCTGCGCGACGCCAACATCGCGGTCGGACGGGTGCGCGCGGTCTTCGAGCCGGTCCTCGAGGCGCTGCCGAGCATCGGTGTGCTCCTCGTGGTGCTGCTCGGCATCGGCCGCATCGAGTCCGGCGCCACCGAGCCCGGCGACGTCGTGCAGATCGCGTACCTCTTCACGATCGTGGCCATGCCGGTCCGGGCGATTGGTTGGGTGCTCGCCGAGCTGCCGCGCACCGTGGTCGGCTGGGACCGCGTCCGTGGGGTGCTCGACGACCCCACCCGGTTCCCCTACGGCTCGGCCGACCTCCCGGGATCCGGCCCGGTCGGCCTGCGCACCGAGGGTCTCGGCTTCTCCTACGAGCCCGACGAGCTCGTGCTCGCCGGTCTCGACCTGGAGGTGCAGGCGGGCAGCGTCACCGCCGTCGTCGGGTCGACCGGCAGCGGCAAGAGCACCCTGGCCTCGCTCGTGACGCGCCTGGTCGACGCCGACGAGGGGCGCGTGCTCCTCGACGGACGCGCCGTCGCCGAGGTCGACCACGAGGCGCTGTCGGCGGCGGTCTCGCTCGTCGCCCAGGCCACGTTCCTGTTCGACGACACGGTGCGCAGCAACATCACGCTCGACGCCGACATCGACGACGAGACCGTCTGGGACGTGCTGCGCACGGTGCAGGCGGACCGGTTCGTCTCGGCGCTGCCCCACGGTCTCGACACGGAGCTGGGGGAGCGCGGCACGTCGCTCTCCGGCGGGCAGCGGCAGCGACTGTCGCTCGCGCGGGCTCTCGTGCGGGCTCCGCGACTGCTGGTGCTCGACGACGCCACGAGCGCCCTCGACCCCGACGTCGAGCAGCGGATCCTGCGCGCTCTGGCCGAGCGCTCGCAGGCAGGTGGCCCCACCGTGCTCGTGGTGGCCTACCGCAAGGCCACGATCGCCCTGGCCGACCAGGTCGTGCACCTCGCCGACGGCCGGATCGCCGATCGCGGCACCCATGCCGAGCTGCGGGAGCGGTCCGCCGCCTACCGCGACCTCGTCGACGCGTACGACCAGGCCCGGCAGGAGGTCGACCATGAGTGACAAGAAGACGCCCCGCGAGGGGAGCCTGCGCATCATCCGACGGGGACTGGCCCTGAGCCCCGCGATCACCGCGGGGTGGCGTCGCACGGTCCTCCTGGCCCTGCTCGGCACGGCCGGCAGCTCGCTCGTGCCGATCGTGGTGCAGCGCTCGGTCGACTCCGGCCTGGGCGACACCCAGGGAGGGGTCGAGGGCGACCGCATCGTGCTCGTGGTCACCCTCGCGGCCCTGCTGCTCATGGTCTCGGGAGTCGCGAGCTGGGCGGCGAAGGTCCGCATCTTCACCGGTACCGAGCGGGGCCTCACGCAGCTGCGCGTGCGGGCCTTCCGCCACGTCCACGACCTGTCGATGCTGACGCAGAACACCCAGCGTCGCGGCTCGCTCGTCTCGCGGGTCACGTCCGACATCGACCAGATCTCGCTGTTCCTGCAGTCGACGGGCATGATCCTGGTGCTCAGTGCCGGGCAGATGCTGGTGGCCACGGTCGTCATGGCCTTCCTGTCGTGGCAGCTGACGCTCGTCGTGATCGCGACCTTCATCCCGCTCGCCCTGAGCCTGAAGTTCTTCGCCGAACGCATGTCGGTCGCCTACGACCGCGTGCGCCAGACGGTCGCCGACCTGCTGACCACGATCGCCGAGCCCGTCGTCGGAGCCTCGGTCGTGCGCTCGTATGCGATCGAGGCGCGCACGCAGCAGCGCATCGACGACGCCATCCAGACGAACTACCGCTCGAACGTCAAGGCGCAGACCATCGTCAGCGTCACGTTCGCGACCGCGATCCTGGTCGGCGGCGTGGCGAACGCGGCCGCCCTCGGCGTGGGCGTGTGGCTGGGGGTCGTCGGCGGGCTGTCGATGGGCACCGTCATCGCCTTCATCTTCCTCATCACCCTGTTCGTCGGGCCGGCCCAGATGGCCACGCAGGTCATCACCGAGGCGCAGAACGCGGTCGCCTCCTGGCGCCGCGTGATCGAGCTGCTCGAGACGCCGGCCGATGTCGTCGATCCGGGGCCCGGGGTCGCGACGCTCCCCACCGGCGATCTGGGAGCGCGCTTCACCCACGTGCGGTTCGCCTACCCCGACGGCCCCACGGTGCTGGACGACGTCGACGTCACGATCGCGCCGCGCCAGCGCATCGCGGTCGTGGGCGAGACCGGCTCGGGCAAGACCACGTTCGCCAAGCTGCTCACGCGTCTGATGGACCCGGTCGAGGGCAACGTGGCCCTGGGCCGCGACGACCAGTGGGCCGATGTCGCGGAGATCTCCTTCGCCGACCTGCGACGCCACGTCGTGATGGTGCCGCAGGAGGGCTTCCTGTTCGACTCCACCCTGGCCGAGAACCTGCGGTACGGACGTCGCTCGGCCACCGACGCCGAGCTCGTCGCCGCGATCGGCGACCTCGGACTGGTCGCCTGGTTCGAGGCGTTGCCCCGCGGGTTGCAGACCCGCGTGGGCCAGCGCGGCGAGTCGTTGTCGGCGGGGGAGCGGCAGCTCGTCGCGCTCGTGCGCTCGGCCCTCGCCGACCCGGCGTTCCTCGTGCTCGACGAGGCCACCAGCGCGGTCGATCCCCAGACCGAGCTGCGGGCCACCCGGGCGCTCGAGGTGCTGCTCGACGGGCGCACGAGCGTCACCATCGCGCACCGTCTGTCCACCGCCGAGAACGCCGACCGCATCCTGGTCTTCGACGCCGGACGCCTCGTGGAGGACGGCTCGCACGACGATCTCGTCGATGCCGGTGGCGTCTACCAGCGGCTCCACGCCAGCTGGGTGGCCCAGGCCTCGCTCGGCCTCGCGGCGCCTGCTGGGACACTGGCACCGTGAGCAACCTGGACCCCGACGTCGCCTCGCGACTCAAGCGTGACGCCAACGGGCTGGTGGCCGCTGTCGTGCAGGACGCCGGCACCCGCGACGTGCTGATGGTCGGCTGGATGGACGACGAGGCCCTGCACCGCACCCTCACGACCGGCGCGGCCACGTTCTGGAGCCGCAGTCGTCGCGAGTACTGGGTCAAGGGCGAGACGTCGGGCAACACGCTCGCCGTGCGCGAGGTGCGCCTCGACTGCGACGGCGACACCGTGCTCGTCACGGCCGACGCCGCGGGCCCCACGTGCCACACGGGTGCCACCACCTGCTTCGTCGCCGACCGGCTGCTCTGACGTGGCGGGCAGCAACCCTCGGCGCTGGTACGGGCCCACGGTCCTCGGCATCGTGGTGGCCGGCGGTGTGGCCTTCGTCCTCGGTCGGCGTACCTGGGTCACCACGACGCTCGGCGACGGCCAGGGGGCCGGTGCGGTCGTCGAGACCACGGGCACCGACGTCTCCGCCCTGGTGCCCGGCCTCGCGGTCGTGATCGTGGCGGCGGGCCTGGGCGTGCTGGCCTCCGGGGGCTGGTTCCGGCGCGTCATCGGCGTCCTGGTCGTCGCCGCGTCGGTCGGTGGGGTCGTCGCGACCCGCACCGACCCGCAGGGCGTCGTCGATGCCGCGGTGCAGGAGAGCGTCGCGTTCGGCGAGGGGGTCGACGTGAGCTCCGTGACCCACGCGGGGCCGTGGCTCGCGGCTGCCGCCTTCGTGGTCGCGGCGCTGCTCGGGCTCCTCGTCGTCCGGTTCGGCGCTGCCTGGCCCACCATGAGCAGTCGGTACGAGTCGCCCTCGGCCCGAGTGGTCGAGCCCGACGGATCGGACCTCTGGAAGGCGATGGACGCCGGACTCGACCCCACCGACCCGAGCGACGACCCGTCCGACGACCGCGACGCCGGCGACGGTGGCCCGGCCCGGTAGGCTGACCCGCGTCAGACCGCCCGACCACCGCAGGAGTTCTCGCCCATGTCGCACGGATCCTCGCCCGCCGCCTGGACCGCCGTCCTGCTGGCCCTCATCGGCACCACGATCGGCGGCATCGGCCTGGTGCCGGACCCGAACTGGATCGTCTTCACGATCGGCTGCGTCGTGGCCCTCATCGCCGGCCCGGTCGGTCTGGTCATGTCGAAGTCCGGCCGCGGCGCCAAGAGCCACTGACCATGAGTCAGGCGGTCCTCCCGCCGCCACCGCCCGGGGACACTCGGGCGGATCGTTCGCGCGCCGATCTCCTGCGCGCCCCCCTGCTCGTCGGCGGTGCCGGTGCCCTGGCGCTCGGCGCCCTGAACCTGCGGGACCCGCACGCGAGCGGCAGCTGGGGCTTCTGCCCGTTCCTGCTCCTCACCGGAGAGCCGTGCCCCGCCTGTGGCGGTCTTCGGGCCATGAACGACCTGACCCGGGGCGACGTCGCGGGTGCGCTGCTCAGCAACGCGGCGGCCGTCGTGTTCGTCGCCGTGATGGGTGTCGCGTGGGTCGTCTGGACCGTCCGACGCTCGCGCGGTCAGGACGTGCCGTGGATCCGGCTGTCCCGACCGTGGTTCATCGTCGTGGCCGCGTCGATGCTGGCGTTCGCGATCCTTCGCTGGACCCCGTGGGGCCAGGGCCTCCAGCCCTGACCCTCTGGCATCGGACTCAGTAGCTGTTCCAGGACGGGTCGCCGAAGCCCTCGGTCGCGAACAGGACCACGAAGAACGCGATGACCAGCACGTTCAGCACGATCCCGATGATGCCGGTCACCAGACCTGCGGTCGCCTGCCCCGATCCTGTCCGCATCCCGTTCGACCGGGCGATCTCCTTGCGTGCCGTGAAGGCGAGGATGACGGCCGGAATGCCGAGCGCGATGCCGGGGACGTAGAAGCAGAGCGCCACGACGATGCTCGCGATCGAGGCGATCCCCAGGATCATCGACCACAGGGCCTGCTGGCTGCCCTGCGGTCCGTAGGGCTGGTAGGCCTGCGGGTAGCCGTAGCCGTACGGCGCCTGCGGGTACCCGTACGGGGCCTGCGGCTGTCCGTAGGGGGCCTGCGGCTGTCCGTACGGCGCCTGCGCGTACGGGTTGGGGTTCGGGGCACCGGGCACCGGCTGGCCGGGCGGCGGGGTCGCGCCGGCGCCGTGCGGATCGGGACCCTGGGGGTCCTGGTCGGGGGTGCTCATCGGGTCTCCTCGGGAACGGGCGGCGACGTTCGCGGATCATCTCATCATGCGGCGCCGGGTGCGCACAGCACCTGGACACGGCACGATCGGGGTGAGGTGCCGCCGTGGCATGCCGTGAGATCGAGAGGAACCTTCGATGGTCGACCCGTATCCCGCAGGACCTGAGCAGCCGTACCGCCCGCCGACCAAGGGCGAGCCGCCCGCCTCGGTCAAGACCGCGATCAACCTCATCTGGGTCGGCGTCGGTCTCAGCGTCCTCTCCTCGCTCCTGACGCTGTTGTTCCTCGACGACCTGATCGACGACGCCCTGGGGGCCAACGCGGCGCTCGACCGCGATGCGGCCCAGCTCGGCGTCATCATCGGTACCGTCTTCGCCATCGCCTTCGGCGTCGGCCTCGCGATCCTGTTCATCTTCTTCCTGAAGAAGGGCGCCAACTGGGCCCGGATCGTCTACACGGTGCTGCTCGGCTTCGGCATCGTGGCCGGGGTGATCGGCCTGCTCGGCAGCCAGCCCGTCGTGTTCCTGCTGCTCGGCCTCGTCGGACTCGTGCTCAACGTCGCCACGATCGTGTTCCTGTTCCGTCCCGACAGCAACGCGTTCTTCTCGGCCCCGACGCCGACCTACTGAGGCGCGGTCCACACCGACGCGAACGGGTGCCGGACCGAGGTCCGGCACCCGTTCGACGGTGGAGGGGTCTGGCTCAGCCGAAGGCGTTGTCCAGCGTGCCCGTGAGCACCAGCAGCAGGTAGCCGGCCCACAGCACGAGGCCGATGATGCCGATGATGAAGCCGGCCTTGGCCAGGCCCGCGCCGGTCTGGGTGCCCTGCGAGGTCTCGATCTCCTGGGTCGCCATGCGGCTGAAGACGATCGCGAGGACCCCGGTCACGAGGCCGAAGCAGAACAGGCTCACGATGCCGAGCACCAGGGAGGCGATGGCCTTGCCGTTGGTCTTCGGCGGGGCGCCGTAGCCCCCCGGCGCCTGGGGCGGGTACGACCCCGGGGGCGGGTAGCCGCCCTCTGGGGGCGGCGTGGAGCCGTAGCTGGGCAGTCCTGACGTGTCGTTCGGTTCGTTGGTCGACATGTCGGGAGACCAATGGAGATCGCGGAGCGGAGCACCCGCGCGACGCGTGTGGTCGGTGCACCCACCGGAGGCCCTCCACGCCTCGGCTCGAGAGCAGGTCCGCGGTGCGGCACCCGTGCACGTGCGTTGCTCCGGCGGGTCTACCCTGTGAGGACAGCCGTCTCGTCCGGGGGCGGTCTCGCGCCAGGAGGTCTCATGTCCGTACTCGACGAGATCCTTGTCGGCGCTGCGGCCGACCTCGCTGACCGCATGGCCCTCACCAGCCTGGCGGACCTCAAGTCCCGGGCCGCCCGTCAGCCGGAGGCGCTGGACCCCATGCCGGCGTTCCGCTCCGAGGGCGTCTCGGTCATCGCCGAGGTCAAGCGTTCCAGCCCCAGCAAGGGCGAGCTGGCGCTCATCTCCGATCCTGCGTCCCTCGCCGCCGACTACGCCTCAGGGGGCGCCGCGGCGATCAGCGTCCTGACCGAGCAGCGGCGATTCGGCGGCACGCTCGACGACCTGCGCGCGGTGCGCGCCAAGGTCGACGTCCCGGTGCTGCGCAAGGACTTCATCACGACGTCGTACCAGCTGTGGGAGGCGCGTGCTGCGGGAGCCGACATGGCTCTGCTCATCGTGGCGGCCCTGGAGCAGATCGTGCTCGAGAGCCTCATCGAACGCGCGGTCTCCATCGGTCTGACGCCGCTCGTCGAGGTCCATGACGAGGACGAGCTCGACCGGGCGCTGGCCGCCGGGGCCGACCTCGTCGGCGTGAACGCCCGCAACCTCAAGACGCTCGAGGTCGACCGCGACACGTTCGCGCGTCTCGCGCCCCGGATCCCGAGCACCGTCGTCTCGGTCGCCGAGTCCGGTGTGCGGGGGCCGCACGACGTCATCGAGTACGGGCGCCACGGCGCCAACGTGGTGCTCGTGGGCGAGACCCTCGTGCGCGACGACGATCCCCGCGCCTCGGTCGCCGATCTCGTGGCGGCCGGCTCGCACCCCGCCCTCCAGCACCGGAGCTGACACGCGTGACCTCTCTCACGGATGGCCCTGTCCTGCCCGACGGCCCCGGCCACTTCGGCCGGTTCGGTGGTCGCTTCATGCCCGAGGCGCTCATGGCGCCGCTCGAGGAGATCACGCGCGAGTGGGAGGCCGCTCAGGTCGACCCGGTCTTCCAGGCCGAGCTCGCGCGGATGCTCCGCGAGTACGCCAACGTGCCGAGCCCGCTGTACGAGGCGCACCGGTTCAGCAAGGCCGCCGGCGCACGCATCCTGCTCAAGCGTGAGGACCTGAACCACACGGGCGCGCACAAGATCCGCAACGTGATCGGCCAGGCGCTGCTGGCCAAGCGCATCGGCAAGCCACGCTGCATCGCCGAGACCGGTGCGGGCCAGCACGGCGTCGCGTCCGCCACGGCCTGCGCCTACCTCGATCTCGAGTGCACCGTCTACATGGGTGAGGTCGACACCGAGCGCCAGGCACTCAACGTGGCGCGCATGCGCATGCTCGGCGCCGAGGTCATCCCGGTCACGACCGGCAGCCGCACGCTGAAGGACGCCATCAACGAGGCGCTGCGCGACTGGGTCACCACGGTCGACACGACCCACTACCTCTTCGGCACGGCCGCCGGTCCCCACCCGTTCCCGACCATGGTGCGCGAGCTCACGCGAGGCATCGGCGACGAGGCCCGCGCCCAGGTGCTGGAGCTCGACGGCAAGTTGCCCGAGGCGATCGTGGCGTGCGTCGGCGGCGGGTCGAACGCCATCGGCCTGTTCACGGCGTTCATCGGCGACGAGCAGGTCCGCATCCTCGGTGTCGAGGCCGGCGGCGACGGCGTCGAGACGGGTCGCCACGCGGCCACCATCACCGGCGGCCAGGTCGGCGTCCTGCACGGCGCCCGCTCGTTCCTGCTGCAGGACGACGACGGCCAGACGACCGAGTCGCACTCCATCAGCGCCGGTCTCGACTACCCGGGCGTCGGGCCCGAGCACTCCTACCTCGCCGACATTGGCCGGGCCGTCTACCGCCCGGCCACCGACGCGCAGGCGATGTCGGCCTTCGACCTGCTCTGCAAGACCGAGGGCATCATTCCCGCGATCGAGTCCGCGCACGCGCTCGCCGGTGCGATCGACCTCGCCCGCGAGCTCGGTCCGGACGCCACGATCCTGGTGAACCTCTCGGGTCGCGGCGACAAGGACGTCCACACCGCTGCCGAGTACTTCGGCCTGCTCGCCGAAGGTCGCTGAGCCGTGACCCTGCCTTCGAGCCGCCCAGGGCCCGGCACCCCTGCCGGGACGACCGTGCCTCCGAGCCGCCCAGGGCCCGGCACCCCCGCCGGACCGACATCGATCGACGAGCTCTTCGCGCGCACGCGGGCCGAGAACCGCGCTGCGCTCGTGGGCTACCTGCCCGCCGGGTTCCCGACCGTCGAGCTCTCGATCCGAGCGATCGCCACGATGGTCGAGAACGGTGTCGACCTCGTCGAGGTCGGCCTGCCCTACAGCGACCCCGTCATGGACGGTCCCACGATCCAGGCGGCGGCCGAGACGGCTCTCGCGGCCGGGACGAGGGTCGACGACGTCTTCGAGGTCGTGCGGGCCACGGCCGAGCTGGGCGTGCCCACCGTGGTCATGACCTACTGGAACCCCGTCGAGCGGCGCGGCGTCGACCGGTTCGCCGCCCAGCTGGCGGAGGCCGGCGGCGCGGGTCTGATCACGCCCGACCTGATTCCCGACGAGGGCGTCGACTGGGACAAGGCGTCCCGGGAGCACCAGCTCCACCGCGTCTACCTGGTGGCACCGTCCTCGACCGACGATCGCCTCGCGATGACCGTGGCCGCGGCCAGCGGATTCATCTACGCCACCGCCGTGATGGGTGTGACGGGTCAGCGCACCGAGACCTCCAGCCTCGCGCCGGCACTCGTCGCCCGCATCCGCGAGGTCACCGACAAGCCGATCGGCGTCGGTCTCGGTGTCAGCAACGGGGCGCAGGCCGCGGAGGTCGCCGCCTTCGCGGATGCTGTCATCGTGGGCTCGGCATTCGTACGCTGCCTGCTGGACACTGACGACGAGCAGCAGGGCCTCGAGGCCCTCGCCGCCCTCACCCGCGAGCTGCGGGCCGGAATGGAGCGACCGTGAACACTTCGGCCATGGACATCGTGACCTACATCCCCAGCCCCGAGACTGGTGTCTGGGAGATTGGTCCGTTCCCGCTGCGCGCCTACGCGCTCGGCATCATCCTCGGCGCGCTGCTGGCGATCTGGATCGGCGAGCGCCGGTTCCAGGCCCGCGGGGGGCGTGAGGGCGTCATCGCCGACGTCGCGATCTGGGCCATCCCGTTCGGCATCGTCGGTGCCCGGATGTACCACGTGGCCACCGACCCCCAGCTGTACTTCGCCGAGGGGCGTGAACCGATACGGGCCCTCTTCATCTGGGAGGGCGGGCTCGGCATCTGGGGTGCCGTGGCGGGCGGCGCGCTCGGCGCCTACATCGCCGCACGCCGCCTCGGCGTCTCGTTCTCGGCCATCGCGGGAGCCATCGCCCCCGGCCTGCTCGTCGCGCAGGCGGTCGGGCGCATCGGCAACTACTTCAACCAGGAGCTCTTCGGCGGTCCCACGACCTTGCCGTGGGCTCTGGAGATCGACCCGGCCAACCGGCCCGTCGACTACGTCCAGTTCGCGACGTTCCACCCCACCTTCCTCTACGAGCTGCTCTGGAACCTGGCGGCGGCGGCCGTGCTGATCTGGCTCGACCGCCGGTACCGCTTCTCGGGCTACCGGGTGTTCTGGCTCTACGTCATGCTCTACACCGCCGGACGCTTCTGGATCGAGCAGCTGCGCATCGACGACGTCAACGAGATCGGGCCCTGGCGCCTGAACGTGTGGACCTCGGTCATCGTCTTCGCGGTCGCGGCTTTCCTGTTCTGGCTCGGTCGCGGCGCCGGTCCCGACGACTACAGCTCGAACGACGACCCGACCGCCGACGAACCCACGACCGAGGAGCTCACCACCGACGAGAAGTCGGGCGCGCGCGATCGTGACGCCGATCAGGCGGAGGGGACCAGCGACGTCGAGGCTGACGAGCCCTCGCGTCCCGACGCGACCTGACCGGTGTGGACGATGCCGCCGCCGGGCCGAGCCCCGCGGCTAGGGTGACGCGCATGCCTGCTGACGAGTCGTCCCGCGTCCGCGAGGTCCTGCATGCGGCGGTCGGGTCGGTCGGAGGCGTCGAGCGCCCGGGCCAGGTCGAGATGGCCGAGGCCGTGGCCGCCGCGATGGACGAGGGCCGGCACCTGCTCGTGCAGGCCGGCACCGGCACCGGCAAGTCGCTGGGGTACCTCGTGCCGAGCCTGCTGCACGGCAAGCGGGTCGTGATCGCCACCGCCACCCTGGGTCTGCAGCACCAGCTCGTGCAGCGCGACATCCCGGCCCTGCTGGAGGGCGCCGCCGACGTGCTCGACGAGGTGCCGTCACACGCCGTGCTCAAGGGGCGCTCGAACTACGCGTGCCTGCATCGGCTCCGCGTCGGGGTGCCCGATGACCAGGGCACGCTCGTCGACGTCCCCGAGGGCACCCTCGGGTCCGAGGTCGTGGCGCTGCGCGAGTGGGCCGAGGACCAGGCCGAGAACACCGGCCCGGGCGACCGCGAGTCCGCACCGTCGCACACCGACCGCGGGTGGCGGCAGGTCAGCGTCACGGCCCGGGAGTGCCTCGGTGCGTCCAAGTGCGGGTTCGCGCTGGAGTGCTTCGCCGAGAAGGCCAAGGCGAAGGCCCACGCCGCCCAGCTGGTCGTCACCAACCACTCGCTGCTCGCGATCGACGCCCAGGGCGACGTGCCGACCTTGCCCGAGCACGACGTCGTCGTGATCGACGAGGCCCACGAGCTCGCCTCTCGCGTCACGCAGGCCGCCACGGTCGAGCTCGAGCCGGTCTCGGTCGAGCGCGCAGCCCGGCGTGCGCGGGGCCACCTCAAGAGCGGCCAGGCCGCGGACGATCTGGCCGATGCGTCCGACGCCCTGGCGGACGTGCTCACCCGCACCGAGCAGGGGCGCATCGACCGCCCCACCGACGAGCTGCTCGACGTGCTCGGGCTGGTGCGCGACTCCGCCCGAGCCTGCATGTCCGACTTCACCTCCGAGAAGGGAGGTGGCGAGCCCGACGCCGCCCGCCAGCAGGCACGGGGGCTCGTCGACGACGTCCGTGCCGTGGCCGAGCGCATGGCGGCGCACAGCGATGCCGACGTGCTGTGGGCCGCCGAGGCGCGCTCCGGTCCGCGGCTGCAGCTCGCCCCGCTCGACGTGGCCAGCATGTTGGCCAACAGCGTCTTCGCCGACCGCACCGTGGTGCTCACGAGCGCCACGCTGGCGCTCGGCGGCAGCTTCGACGCGGTCGTCCGGTCGGTGGGTCTGGGCTTCGGTGACCACGAGTGGTCGGGCATCGACGTCGGTTCACCGTTCGACTACGGCAAGCAGGGCATGCTGTACGTCGCCAAGCACCTTCCGGCGCCTGGCCGCGAGGGGCCCAGCACGCAGTTCGTCGACGAGCTGGTCGAGCTGGTGGGGGCGGCCGGCGGTCGCACCCTCGGGCTGTTCTCCTCCCGGCGCGGCGCCGAGGCGGCGGCCGAGAAGGTACGCGAGCGCCTGCCTGACCTCGAGGTGCTGGTGCAGGGCGAGGCCCACCTCAGCGAGCTCACGAAGAAGTTCGTCGACGACGAGACGGCGTGCTTGTTCGGCACCCTCGGCCTGTGGCAGGGCCTCGACGTGCCGGGCGCCACGTGCCAGCTCGTCGTGATCGACCGCATCCCCTTCCCGCGTCCCGACGACCCGCTCATGGGCGCTCGGCAGCGCCTCGTCGAGCAGCGCGGCGGCAACGGCTTCATGTCGATCGCCGCCAGCCACGCAGCGCTCCTGCTCGCGCAGGGCGCCGGCCGCCTGATCCGCCGCGTCGACGACCGCGGCGTGGTGGCGGTGCTCGACTCGCGGCTGGCCACCGCACGCTACGGCGGGTACCTCGCGTCGTCGCTGCCGCCCATGTGGCGCACCACCGACAAGGCCACCGTGCTGGCAGCGCTCAAGCGTCTCGACGAGCTGGCCTCGCAGGCCTGATCCCAGCGCACCCGGCCACCTCCTAGACTCGCCCCCTATGAGCATCGTGGTCACCGGCGGCGCCGGCTACATCGGATCGCACGTCGTCCGGGCCCTCGGGCTCGCGGGCCTGGAGTGCGTCGTGGTCGACGACCTCTCCAGCGGCCATCGCGAGTTCGTGCCGGACGACGTGCCGTTCGTCGAGGCGTCGCTGCTCGACACCGCGGCCCTCGAGACGGCCATGGCCGACCATGACGTGCAGGCTGTCGTGCACCTGGCCGGCTACAAGTACGCCGGCGTGTCGGTCGAGCGGCCGCTGCACACCTACGAGCAGAACGTCCAAGGCACCGTCAGCCTGCTGCGCGCGATGGAGCACAGCGGCGTCGACGCGATCGTGTTCTCCTCGAGCGCGGCCACCTACGGCACGCCCGACGTGGAACTGGTGACCGAGGACACCCCGACCGCCCCGGAGTCGCCGTACGGCGAGAGCAAGCTGATCGGGGAGTGGCTGCTGCGTGACTCCGAGCGCGCATGGGGGACCCGCCACACGTCGCTGCGCTACTTCAACGTCGTGGGGTCGGCCGTGCCCGAGCTGTACGACTCCAGTCCGCACAACCTCTTCCCGCTCGTGATCCGGGCACTGCGCGAGGGCCGGACGCCCCGCATCAACGGTGACGACTACGCCACGGCCGACGGCACGTGCGAGCGCGACTACGTGCACGTGGCCGACCTGGCCGAGGCCCACGTCGTGGCCACGCAGGCCCTGCTGGAGGGGCGCGACCTCGAGCGCGTCTACAACCTCGGATGCGGTGACGGGGTCTCGGTGCGCCAGATCATGGACGCCGCCGCCGAGGTGTCGGGCGTCGACTTCACGCCGGAGATCGGCGATCGGCGTCCGGGTGACCCGGCTCGGATCGTCGCCTCGGGAGCCCTCGCAGAGCGCGACCTCGGCTGGAAGGTGCGGTACTCGGTGACCGACATGTTCCGCAGTGCCTGGACCGCGGGTCCCACCGCCGGTTGAGGCACCCCGCCATCCGTTGGTCGAGGTGCGAGTGCGTTCTGGCGCGCGAGTCTCGAAACCACCCGTCAGGTGACCGCCCTGGCGATGGAGTCGGCTTCTCCCGACCTCAGACCCGGCGCAGGACCGCGGTGACCTTGCCCAGGATCGTGGCGTGCGTGCCGTCGATGGGGGAGTACTCGGGGTTGGCCGGCAGCAGCCAGACCTCGCCGTTCTTGCGCTGGAAGGTCTTGACCGTCGCCTCGCCGTCGAGCATCGCCGCGACGATCTCGCCGTTCTCGGCGACCGGCTGCTGGCGGATCACGACGTAGTCGCCGTTGCAGATCGCCGCGTCGATCATCGAGTCACCGCTGACCTCGAGGAGGAAGAGCGTGCCATCGCCCACGAGGGACTTGGGCAGCGGGAAGATCTCCTCGACGCGCTCCTCGGCCAGGATGGGTCCACCCGCCGCGATGCGACCGACCATCGGCACGTAGGTGGCGTCGGGCATGGAGTCGCGCATGTCGGTCTCGTCGACGACCGTCTCGTCGGCCGAGCTGACGGCCGGTCGCGCGCCGATGCCGTCGGGCAGGAAGATCTCCATGGCCCGCGGGCGGAACGGATCGCGCCGGATGAACCCCATCTTCTCGAGCTGCTTGAGCTGGTGGGAGACCGAGGACGTGCTGTGCAGGCCCACGGCCGCGCCGACCTCGCGCATGCTGGGCGGGTAACCGCGCTGGGCGACCTCGTCGCGCAGGAACTCCAGGACGCGGCGCTGGCGCGCAGTCAGGCCGTCGGCGTCGGGTGGGCCGTCGGGCAGCTCGCTGACGTTGGAGCGGTCGGCCATGTCCTCGGTGGTCATGGGGATCACGCTAGGACAGATGTTCGACGAGATCAAACATCTGTTCGACTGGGCGTGTCGGAGTCCGTCGGTGCCTGGGCCTCGACGTCCTGGTCCGACGGGGCGATCTCGGCCTCCGACGGCCGTTCGCCCTCGCTGACCGCCTCGTAGGCGGCGCCGATCAGCAGGGCGAAGAATCCGGCCCAGAGCCACAGCAGGAGGACGACGACTCCGGCGAGGGCGCCGTAGGTCTTGCCGTAGCTGCCGAAGTTGTCGACGTAGAGCGAGAAGGCCACGGACGCGATGAGCCATGCGACGGCCGCGCCCGTCACGCCGGGCGACCAGAGCTTCGGACGCTCCTGGCCGGACTCGGCGTCGGGGGCGGTCCGGATCACCAGGCCGAAGCCGATCACGATCGCCACGGCGAGCAGCAGGAATCGCGCGAGGTCGACGACGACGCGGATGCCCGGCACGTCGACCAAGGCGTCGAGCAGGAGAGGGGCCACCGCCACGAGGGTGATCGTGACGGCGAGGAACGCGACGGCGCCGGCGGTCAGGCCGAGGGCGAGCAGCTTCTGCTTCACGAAGTTGCGGGTCTGGTGGTTGCCGAGCATCGCGTTGATCGCCGTCACCAGGTTCGCCATGCCACCGCTGGCGCTCTGCAGGGCCAGGATGACCGCGATGGCGAAGCCGAAGCTCAGCGAGCTCGACGAGGTGGACGCGAGCGACTCGAGCTGTCCGGTCACGAGCGACGCGGCGTCGGCCGGCAGTGCGTCGGCGATCCCGTCGGACTGTCGGGCCACCGTCTCCGGGCTCGCGACGAGCCCGTAGACCAGCAGGCTCGCGATCATCGCGGGGAACAGCGCCAGGAACACGTAGAACGCGACGCCCGCCGCGAGCAGGGACGCATTGCGCTCGGAGGCGAGCTTCCAGGCGGTCTTCAGATGGTCGACAGGCATGCGTTCGAGCCTAGGCGGATCGCGACACCGACGCGCGCCGGGTCAAACGAGCCTGTGCCGTGGATCACATGTATCGCATCGCTGCAGGTCAGAGGGCTGGACGTCACCCATTCGCAAATTTGTTCGAGTGGGGTCTTCACTTTTGTCCGACGTGGGCCGTATGGTCGTTCATGTGTTCGATCGAACGTCCGTTCGCACTGATCCCGATCGAATGACATCCCTCGGCTGAGGCGCCGGGCGGACGTTCGAGAGAACACGCCAACCTCCACACTTCCCCTTCGGAGACCACCATGAGCATCACCCACGACGAGCTGCCCCTGTTCGAGGTTCCCGTCCACCTGCGTGCCGCCGGTCCTCGCGAGCGCCATCTGGCGGCCGTGCCCGAGGCCCGGGTCCAGTCGCCGCGTCCGGCGTCGTCGGGTGGTGTGCGGCTGACGCGCCGGGGCCGGGTCGCCCTGGTGGTCCTCGCGCTGGCGGTCATCACCGCGCTCATGGTCGTCTTCGGTTCGGGCACGGCCGCCACCAATGACGCCGGCGTCGTCACTGGCACCACCAGCGTCACCGTGCAGCCGGGCGAGACTTTGTGGTCCATCGCCGGTGAGGCCAACCCGGGCGGCGACATCCGCGACACGATGGGCGACATCGTCAGGCTCAACTCGCTGGTCGACGGCGAGACGCTGCAGATGGGCACCACGCTGGCCGTCCCGGTCTACGCGACCGACTGACGCTCCACGAACCTGGTCGGCGGGCCTTGGGTTGAGACTGACGCCCGCCGACCGGCACCTCTCCGGGGCAGACCCGGATCTGCCACTGGGCAGTCACGCGCTGGGGAAGGCCGTGGCTGCCCAGTGGCACGTCCGAGCGGCGTTGATGCTCACGGTGCCACGACGACGGGTGCCGCCTCCACGACCGCCAGCGCGGCGGCCGGTCCGGGAGCGGTGATCAGCTGGTCGATCTGCTGCTCGGGGCCTCCGTTGACCCGGTACGACACGCGGTAGCCCACGTCGACGCGCGGGGAGAGCCCGGCGGCGACCCGGCTGTAGCGGTGCGTCACGGCGGTCGACGGATACGGCGCTCCTGGCGTCGACGTGGTCTGGGTGGTGCCGTCGCCGTGGTGCCAGGTGAATCGCGCGGGCGTCGCGGCGATCTCCACGGCTTGGCCCAGCAGCACCGTGGAGTGCCGGAACTCAGGTGCCTGGGTGTGAAAGATCGTCTCCACGTTCACCAGCGTCTCGCCGCCGGGCTGGATCCTCAGCGCCAGCGCCGGCAGACCCACCGACTCCACCGCCCTCCGAATCTCGGCCGCGACGACCGGGTCGTTGGGGAAGTAGACCTCGATCGATCCGTCACATGCCCGCACCTGCCCGGTCCAGGTGCATGTCGTCGGTGGCAGCGGAGCCGATGCTTGGCCACCCCCGGAGGCGCTGCTGGGAGCGCCGGTCCGTGCTTCCGACTCGCTCTCGATGACCAGCACCGGTGAACGATCTTCAGGCCGCACGCTTACCTCGGTTTGGGCTCCCGCCAAAAGTGCGAGCGTGACGACTGTTGCGATCATTTGCCTGGCTCCACGAAGTCGCTCATAAGCCATTTGCCTTCGACGTGCTGCGCCAAGAATGCGACCATAATCGTGCTTGGGGCTGTCTCCTCGGCGGGGTCTGAACCATTGTCAAAGGTTCCAGGCTCGGTGGTGACCTCACCCTCGATTCGCCACTCTGTGCCTTGAAAGCTAACTGCGACGTCGCCGGCCGACCAGTCGCCGCCGGTATAGGCGCCGCCCGCATCATGAGTCGCATCGACGACGGCCATGTACTTGTCGCAGGAGCCGCACTCGGGTCCTGTCAGGGCGCGGAGCGATGCGGTGTCACCGGTGTGGGCGGCGTAGTTGAGGACGTCCAAGTAGTGGTCGACGAAGGCGGCGGCGCCCTCGGCGGTCTCTTGTGTGGCGGCCTCTGGCAGGGGTGGGGGAGTCGCCGTCGGGCTGGGTGTGGTGCTGGCATCCGGCTCCTTCGGCTCGGGGTCGCCGGCACACCCGGCGAGGAGCACGGCGGCCAGGGCCAGGAACGGCCAGGACGTCCTACGCATGAGATCCCCCGATCGTCATCGAGCCACGAAGGTAGCGAGCGCCCCGCGCACTTGTCAGCCACCCGAGCACGCGTTGCGCGCGGCGGAATGGGTGCCTCACGGTGACGCGGGCTGGGTCGGGTCGGTGCCTGCTGGGGCGCCGAGCTCCGCTCCGTGCGCCGCGCCCAGTCCGCACAGGCCAGCGGCGGCATCGCACGTCGCCCGCGGCGCGGCGACGGGCACGACCACGTCCAGGCCGCCCCACGTGCCCGTTTGTTCCCCTGTGCCACAGCCGGTGATCGCGGCCAGTGCGAGCGCCAGCCCGGCCCACCTCGTCCTGCTCATGGGATCCCCCGATCCGTCGTCGATCTGTCGAGGACGAACCTAGGCAGCCGCGAAGTCGTTGTCACCGGCGTCACGAGGGACCTGTGGACAACTCGCGCTGGGCGCGCAGGAGAGAATGGCCTCATGCGTGCAGTGGTGATTGCCGACGAGACCGACCGCGAGGGCGGCTACGTGACCGAGCGGCTGCGTCAGCTCGGTGCGGACGTCGAGTTCGTCGACCGCGAGGCACTGCCGGATCGTGCCGAGATCGCGGACGCGGGTCCACGGGTCGACCTGCTGCTGCTGCTGGGCTCGCACCGGTCGGCGCACGACTCGCGGTTCGTGCACGACGTCATGGCCGAGTCGGACTGGGTCCGGGACTCGCTGGCGGCCGGGACGCCGGTGATGGGCATCTGCTTCGGCGCCCAACTGATGGCCCGCGCCCTGGGCGGCCACTCCTACCGGATGGCGGAGCCCGAGGTGGGCTGGGAGCGGGTCGACTCGGTCGACCACGTGCTGTGTCCCGTGGGTCCGTGGGGGCAGTTCCACCACGACACCTTCGTGCCGCCCCAGAACGCCCAGGTGCTGGGCTCCACGTGGTACGGACCGCAGTGCTTCGTCGAGGAGACCCACGGGGCGAGGGCCATCGCTTGGCAGTTCCACCCTGAGGTGGTGCCGGAGGTCTACGCGCAGTGGGTCTCGGAGGGGAAGATGACCGTGCGCGCCGCGGAGGCCGATGCCGAGAACCTCGTCCGTGGGGCTCATCGTCTGGCTCCGCAGGCGCGCACGCGGGCTTTCGCCCTGGTCGACGCCGCCCTCGACTACCTGGGTGTCGAGGGCGGCTCGAACCTCAGCTGACGGCGCCGGCTTGGTCGGCCGCGGCCTGCTCCGAACCGGCACCGGCGCTGCTGAGCTCGCCGCCGGTGTTCTCCAGGTGGGCGCGGACGAACCAGTGGAACAGCTCGAGCGCACGCAGCTGGGCGATCAGCATGTCCTCGGTGACCGCGTCGAGGTCGGCGACGGCCTCCTGCGCCTTGCGGTGGTCGGCGATGACGCCCTGGTAGACCTTGTCGAGCGCGCCGAGATGCTCGTTGGTCGTGGCGCGGCCGAGCGAGTAGTCGTCCCACGTGCGGGTCTTGACCAGGTCGCCGGTCAGGCCGTTCGGCGCGGTGCCGAGCGTGGCGATGCGCTCAGCGGTCTCGTCGACCGCGTCGCGCACCTCGACCACGTGCGGGTCGATCATCTCGTGCACGGCGATGAAGTGCGGGCCGACGACGTTCCAGTGAACGTGCTTCAGCGTCAGGGCCAGGTCGTTGAGGGCGTGGAGGCGCTCCTGAAGGATGCCAGCCAGCTTCTCGCCCTCGGCGTCGGTGAGTCCGGGAATCGTGAACTTGGGGGTGCTCATGGGTTCGACGTTACGCCGCAGATCGCGATACGCAACCGGAACTCAGCAGGCCCTGAAATGCCGGGATTGCAGCGACTTCAGGTCAGCCGAGGCTTGCCTGATTGACGAGCCAGGCGATGCCGAACCGGTCGTTGAAGAGGCCGAACTTGTCGCCCCACGGGGCGGTCGAGAACGGCTCGACGATCTCCGCTCCTTGGGTCAGCTTGTCCCAGTACGGCTGCAGGTCGGTGTCGTCGCTGCTGAGCGAGACGTTGACGTGGGTGCCGTGCTGGGGCTGGTCGCCACCCGGGGGAGTGTCGGAAGCCATCAGCGTCAGCCCGTGCGGGGTCTGCAGCTGGCCATGCATCACCAGGTCGGCGTGGGCCGGGTCGTCGCTCATGCCGGACTCACCGAACGTCATGATGCTCAGCTCGCCGCCGAGGGCTGCTTGGTAGAACTCCAGCGCCTCCCGGGACTCGGTCGAGAAGTTCAGGTACGGATTCAGTGCGATCGCCATGGCGACAGGGTCCACCTGTCCGCGCCTGCAGCGCAAGGGTCAGGAGGTGACGCGCCGGATCCGGATCGGTCCCTTGGCCGTGGACGGGTCGACGGCGCGCCCCTTCTGGGTGATCTCGACGGCGCCCGCCTCCACCAGCCGTCGGGCGGCGCGTCGAGCCGGTTCCATCAGGTCGCGCCAGTCGTCGTCGGTCCCGACGGCCCGGGCGGCGTCGGACGGGCAGATGGTCGCGCTCGCGGCGCGCCCGGCGAGCAGGTCGAGGATCGTCTGCTCGAGCTGCTGGTCGACGTCGGTGACGCCGCGCCGCCGACACGTGGTGCTGCAGTACTTGACGGTGTCCCAGTCGCGCTCCCACTTCTTGCGCCACTCGATCGTGCGTCCGCAGGAGGCGCAGGTCTTGGCGGGGTGGGTCACCGCTCCAGTGTGGGCGCGAGGCCCTCGGCTGGCTCGCCGAGATGGCCCGATCGGACTAGGTCGGGGTGGTGAGTTCTGGGGCGCCTGTGACGGATGGGACAGCGACAGCGCGCTGACCAGCACAAACACGTTCGTCCCACGTTCGTCTCAAAAATAGTCAGTGGCGCGCGGGAAGATGCTTGCGCGGGCCGCCCCCGAGCACGTACGGTAGCCACTACATCTGGGACTTACACGCGTGTAGTTCTCCACATATGGGTCCACAGCCGCCCGTCGGTTACCCACACGATTCGGACCTCGGTCCACAGTTTCTCCCCAGATTCATCCCCACCCACCCCCGTCGAGGAGGCCCGTCCATGCACTGTCCGTTCTGCAAGAACACCGACACCCGAGTGCTCGACAGCCGGGTCGCCGACGAGGGCGGCTCGATCCGTCGGCGTCGCACCTGCTCGTCCTGCGAGAAGCGCTTCACCACGATCGAGCAGATGCAGCTCATGGTCGTCAAGCGGTCAGGGGCCACCGAGCCCTTCGTCCGCGAGAAGGCCGTCGCCGGCGTCCGCAAGGCCTGCAAGGGCCGGCCGGTCTCCGACGACGACCTCGCCCGCCTGGGCCAGCGCGTCGAGGACTCGCTGCGCTCGTCGGGCTGCGCCGAGATCGAGGCCCACCAGGTCGGCCTGGCCGTCCTGGAGCCGCTCAAGGAGCTCGACGAGGTCGCGTACCTGCGCTTCGCCAGCGTCTACAAGGCCTTCGACTCCGCCGACGACTTCGCCGTCGAGATCGCGAGCCTCATGTCGGCCTCGGCCGACGGCGAGCTGGCGGAGGAGACCGCCACCCGCAGCCCCTCCCCGTAGTTCCCCTTCACCCGCACGTCCGGGGGCGCCGCCGTCAGCGACGGCCGAGGCCCCGCAGGCACAGCAGTCAGCAGCACCGCACGAGCAGCACCGCACGAGCACGTCAGCAGCAGTCAAACCCTTTGAGTAACAGGAGCACCCCCATGACGGAGACCGTCAGCGGATCCACCGGTTCGCCCCGCAAGAGCGCCTCCAAGGCCGGTTCCGGCCTGAAGATCGAGCGCGTCTACACCACCGAGGGCGTGCACCCGTACGACGCCGTCACCTGGGAGCGTCGCGACGTCGTCCAGACCAACTGGAAGACCGGCGAGAACGTCTTCGAGCAGCGCGGCGTCGAGTTCCCCGACTTCTGGAGCGTCAACGCCTCCACGATCGTCACCACCAAGTACTTCCGCGGCGCCGTGGGCTCGGCCGAGCGCGAGCAGAGCCTCAAGCAGCTCCTCGACCGCGTCGTGCTCACCTACGTCAAGGCCGGCAAGGACTTCGGCTACTTCGCCACCCCGGCCGACGCCGAGGTCTTCGAGCACGAGCTCACGCACATGCTGCTGCACCAGGTCTTCAGCTTCAACAGCCCCGTCTGGTTCAACGTCGGCACGTCCAGCCCGCAGCAGGTCAGCGCCTGCTTCATCCTGGCCGTCGACGACTCGATGGACTCGATCCTCAACTGGTACCGCGAGGAGGGCCTGATCTTCAAGGGTGGATCCGGCGCCGGTCTCAACCTGTCGCGCATCCGCTCCAGCAAGGAGCTGCTCCGCTCCTCGGGCGGCACCGCCTCGGGCCCGGTCTCCTTCATGCGGGGCGCCGACGCGTCCGCCGGCACCATCAAGTCCGGCGGCGCCACGCGTCGCGCGGCCAAGATGGTCGTCCTGGACGTCGACCACCCCGACATCGTCGAGTTCGTCGAGACCAAGGAGAAGGAGGAGGAGAAGATCCGCGTCCTGCGCGACGCCGGCTTCGACATGGACCTCGGCGGCTCCGACATCACCTCGGTCCAGTACCAGAACGCCAACAACTCGGTGCGTGTCAGCGACGAGTTCATGCGCGCGGTCGAGGAGAAGACCGACTTCGGCCTGCGCGGTCGCATGACCGGTGAGGTCATCGAGCAGATCGACGCGAACGAGCTCTGGGACAAGATCGCCAAGGCCGCGTGGGCCTGCGCCGACCCGGGCATCCAGTACGACTCCACGATCAACGACTGGCACACCACGCCGGAGGCGGGCCGCATCACGGCCTCCAACCCGTGCTCGGAGTACATGCACCTCGACAACTCGAGCTGCAACCTCGCCAGCCTCAACCTGATGAAGTTCCTGAACGACGACGGTTCGTTCGAGGTCGAGAAGTTCGTCAAGAGCGTCGAGCTCATCATCACGGCGATGGACATCTCGATCTGCTTCGCCGACTTCCCGACCGACCCGATCGGCGAGACCACGCGGGCCTACCGCCAGCTCGGCATCGGCTACGCCAACCTTGGCGCGCTGCTGATGGCCTCGGGCCTGGCGTACGACTCCGACGGCGGCCGCGCGCTGGCCGGCTCGATCACGTCGCTCATGACGGGCACCTCGTACCGCCGCTCGGCCGAGCTGGCCGGCATCGTCGGCGCGTACGACGGCTACGCGCAGAACGCCGCTCCGCACACGCGGATCATGCGCAAGCACCTCGCCGCCAACGACGACATCCGCACGCTGCACACGATGGACATCGCGGTGCACCGCGAGGCCACCAAGCAGTGGGCCGACAACCTCAAGATCGGTGAGAAGAACGGCTGGCGCAACGCCCAGGCGTCCGTGCTCGCGCCCACCGGCACGATCGGCTTCATGATGGACTGCGACACGACCGGCATCGAGCCGGACTTCTCGCTGGTCAAGTTCAAGAAGCTCGTCGGTGGCGGCTCGATGCAGGTCGTCAACCAGACGGTCCCGGCCGCGCTCACCAAGCTCGGATACACCAACGAGACGATCGAGGCGATCGTCGAGTTCATCGCCGAGCACGGTCACGTCATCGATGCACCGGGCCTCAAGCCCGAGCACTACGAGGTCTTCGACTGCGCGGTCGGCGAGCGGGCCATCAAGCCGATGGGCCACGTGCGCATGATGGCGGCGGCCCAGCCGTTCCTGTCGGGCGCCATCTCCAAGACGGTCAACATGCCCGAGACGGCCACGGTCGAGGAGATCGCCGACGTCTACTACCAGGGCTGGAAGCTCGGCCTGAAGGCGCTCGCGGTCTACCGCGACAACTGCAAGGTCGGCCAGCCGCTGTCCAGCCAGAAGTCGCAGGACGACAAGACCAGCGCCTCGGCCGCCGCGACCACCGAGGTCAAGACGGTCGTCGTCGAGAAGCCGATCCGTCGTCGCCTGCCGAAGTCGCGTGCCTCGATCACCACGAGCTTCGCCGTGGGTGGCGCCGAGGGCTACATGACCTCGGGTGCGCACGAGAGCGGCGAGCTGGGCGAGGTCTTCCTCAAGCTCGGCAAGCAGGGCTCGACGTTGGCCGGTGTCATGGACGCCTTCAGCATCGCGACCTCGATCGGCCTGCAGTACGGCGTGCCGCTGGAGACCTTCGTCAGCAAGTTCACCAACCTGAAGTTCGAGCCGGCCGGTCTCACCGACGACTCGGACGTCCGGATGGCGCAGTCGATCATGGACTACGTGTTCCGCCGCCTGGCGCTCGACTACCTGGACTTCGACACCCGGTCCGCGCTCGGCATCTTCTCGGCCGACGAGCGTCAGCGTCACCTCGACACCGGTTCCTACCAGCCCATCAACGACGGCTCCACTGCCGCCGAGCTGGTCCAGACCCCCGTCGAGACGCTGCCGCAGGCCGCCGCGGCCGAGGACGTCGTCGAGGAGACGGCCAAGCCGGCTCCGGCCCAGGCCCACACCTCGGCCGAGCTCCTCGAGGTCATCACCGGTTCCGCGGTCGACTCGCCGCTGTGCATGACCTGCGGCACCAAGATGCGCCCCGCCGGCTCCTGCCACGTCTGCGAGGGCTGCGGCTCCACCAGCGGCTGCAGCTGAGCTAGCAACGACGAAGGGCCCCATCGATTCCGGTGGGGCCCTTCGTCGTGCCTGGGCATCTAGGCCGACAGGAAGTCCTCGTAGCGGGCATGGAGCCTTGCCGAATCGGGAAGAGCGCGGCGGGAACGAGGAAGCTTCATCAGTCGCCGGCCGTGCATGTCCTGGAGTCCATGCCGAAGCATGGGCCCGTCGACCTCGTCGAGGATGTCCTGGCGAATGTGAAGCGATAGATCGTCTGGCCGAATACCCAGGATCTTGCTGTCGAACGCGGCATGGTGGATCTTGCACATCGCGAGCCCGTTCGGGACTACGGGCTCGCCGTTCGGCTGGCCGTCGGCGATGATGTGCGCAGCGTCGAGCAGCTGCGCGTGTCCAAGGTTGCACACCGCGCATCGCGACTCGTAGGCCAACATCACCTGTGTGCGGAACACTCGCTGATGGAGCCGGACCTTTGTCAGGCGCGCCATGTACATCCGGTAATCCGGGTCTCGTGCTTCGGTTTCGTCGAAATGCCTCTGCGCATGATCGAGAGCGAGAGTGAACTCCAGTTCGCGTGGCGCATCGCCGACGATCCAGACGGGGTAGATCGGTTCATACCAGCCGGATGCGACGCCGACGAACCAAATGATCGGCAGCTTCGCACTGAAGGCCTGACGAAGTGCAACGTTCTCGGGATGGTCCGGATCGGAGCCTCGGTACTTGTACCTCTGGAGTCCGTCCACTCCCACAGCGTCCGCATAGGGAGGCATCTGACCTGGTGGCGTGAACGTCGTACGGATGGCCAGTGCAGCAGACATCCCGGCGGGCTTTCGAATTCCTCGTTGTCGGTCCATCAGCGGGATTCGTTGACCGTCGTACTCGAAGCTCGCGAGCCACCGGAAGTCGACTCGATCCTGAGGTCGCCGGTCGAGCCACGCCATCGCCGCTCGTCGCAACATCAGACTTTCGGCGTCGCTCACCTCTGCATGGTCCCACGTGCGACCTTGCCAAGGGTGATGGTCTCGTCGATGTATCCCGCCCACAGGTGGTCGCGCGCTCGAGTCATCGCGACATAGATCTCACGGCGGTAGAGGCTGTTCCGCTCGTCGTAGGACGAGTCGGACTCGTCGGTGTGACGCGGCAGGTCGTGGCGGATCGCCGGGAGATAGACACGCGAGAACTCCAACCCTTTTGCTCGTTTGATGGTGCCGACCTTGACGGCCTCAGTCGTGACGCCGGCGTAGTCGGCGAGAGGGACGACAGGAATTCCTCGGTGTCGCAGGAGGGTCGTGAATTGCCGAGCTTCGCGCGTCGTTCGTGTCAACGCTGCCATATTGCCCCAGCTGGCACCGCAAGCTCGGGCGGCGATCATAGAGTCGATCGCCATCGAGGCGAGTGCCTGGCTGTCCGGTCCAGTCGCCACGGTCGGTTTTCCGCCCACGCGGCTGGAAGTGCCCTCAAGGCGATCTTCGAGGGTCCCTTCGATGTCGAGCACGGCGTCCTCAACGACGAGCGCGGCAGCTGCAGCGAGGATCTGAGCTGTATTGCGATAGTTCTCCCGCAGCACGTGCGCGCGTCCTGTGACGTTGATACCAGCTTCACTGAGGGTGAAGCCGCCGGGATACACCGACTGACGACTGTCGCCGAGAAGAAGCAGGCGATTTGGACCGTCGCCGGCCAGAGTGTCGAGGAAACGCAACGAGATGAGGTTGAGGTCCTGAACCTCATCGACGACCACCCCGGAGAACTGGAACAAGCTCGGAAAGCGACGCACGGTTTCGTGGGCCCGGAGGATCAGGTCATTGAAATCGTAGGTCCCGCGAAGACGAAGCTGTTCTTGGTAGGCCACGAAGAGATCCCACATACGCTCGCGGTCGCCAAGTCGGAGCGGAGTCTTTCGACCGATGCGTTGCAAATCGCGGTACTGCTCGAACTCAGTGAGTCCGCGTCCCTTGATGACGTAGTCGATTTCTTCCTGCCAGTAGGCAGGCGACCGGTTGCCGATCGACGACGAGTTCTTGAGGTCACTTCGGGACCATGCCAGGGCGAACGCTGTATTGACCTTCGCGGAGTCAATTCCTGCGTGTTCGCCGACCTTCTGCAAGCACTCGGATGCGAGCTGATGGACGCCAACGAAGTGGATGTTGTGACTGGCCGGCTCTGAGACGATCCGCGCCAGCTCGGCAAAGACCTGCGGCAGGGTCCTGACCAAGGTCGTGAAGATGATCGGGTGAGGAGACCTCAACGCGTGATGGGTGGCTCGGTGTAACCCGACGACTGTTTTTCCGGTGCCGGCAGGCCCTCGGACGCGCGCGGGTCCGTTCCAGTGTGTCCGCGTCAATCGCACCTGATCGGGGTGGAGGAACGTCATCCACGACTCGATGGGTTCGGTCAGTTCAGCGTCGAGCAGTGCACGTACGAGGTCATCAATCCCGGGCAGGACCTCCTGAGTATCGACAGTGGCTGAGCGTCCACGGTGCCGAGCGAGCGGCAGTCGCAGGGGTGGTTCTGACTCGATCGCCGGACAGATCTCAGCAAGGGCGGCCGAGACGGACTCCGCTTGCGCGTCCGTGAACCGTCGGGGGAGTCGTGCGATCCACTCCACCAGGTCGCGGGCACCGACAAGCTTGACGGCGCGAACCGAGGCGTCGATCGACCGTTGGGAAAATGCCCACACCACGGTGATGGCTGCTGAAGTCAGACCAATGTGCTCCAGGCCTTCAGTCAAGGCATCGATCAGACGGTCAACGTTGTCGAGGTCGTCCTCGCACGACTCCTGGCCGCGATAGATGCCTCCGTCGTGCACTCGCACCTCAGCCCACGATTTCGCATCGACCACGAGGAGACCCCCGGGTCCGACAAGAACGAAGTCCAGGTTGGCCCGTCGGGAGTTGGGCCACAGTCGGTCCTCGAGGACATGCCACCCGAGCTCAGCCAGTGCGCGTAGTGCTGGCGCGAGGCCGGCCTCGGACGAGGCCGCGGCCAAGTAGTTTCTCGACTTGGCCTTCATGGATTCGGCCAGCTCAAAGAGGGCATCGGCTTCCTCTGAAAGCCGGCTGCCCTCTCGGAGCGCTGAGTCTCCTGCTGCCATGACGGGTCTCCCTCCCGTTGGCACGGTTCTAACATCCGGTTGGACCAGCTGTCTCAGCTTCGGATGGATCGGCCTCCATTACCGTGCTGGATTCCAGCCACTCGCGTCGCGGAGCCGGCAGACTCGTAGAATTAATTGTGCACAACCAAATTGTGTGCAATGCTTTCGACATGACCACGGCACGCCTCGACGACCAGCTCTGCTTTGCGCTGTACGCAGCGTCGCGCCGTCTGACCACGGCCTACCGTGGCACGCTCACCGAGCTCGGCATCACCTATCCGCAGTACCTCGCGCTGATGGTGCTGTGGGAGAGCGACGGCATCACCGTCTCGGAGCTGGGGGAGCGGCTCAGCCTCGACTCCGGCACCCTCTCGCCCTTGCTCAAGCGACTCGACCTGCAGGGACTCATCGAGCGCCGCGCCTCCACCGAGGACGAGCGGCGCGTGCACGTCCACCTGACCGATGCGGGCCGAGACATGAGCACCGAGGTCGGACGCGCGCAGAAGTGCGTGGCCGACGCCATCGACCTCGACGCCGACGAGTTCTCGGCGCTGCGGGCGCTGGCTCGGCGCGTGGCACACCTTGATCCGGTCCTGGACTGACCCGGACCTGCACGACTCAGCACGACACCCAACCCAAGGAGATCACCATGGATGCCCTGTACACCGCAGAAGCCCTCGCCACCGGCGGCGGCCGTGACGGCCACGTCCGCACCGGCGACGGCGTGCTCGACCTCGACCTGGCCGTGCCTGAGGGCATGGGCGGCAAGGGCGGCGCGGCCAACCCCGAGCTGCTGTTCGCGGCCGGCTACTCCGCGTGCTTCCACGGCGCCCTGCAGGCCGTCGCCCGCGCCGAGAAGGCGGAGCTCGGCGACTCCTCCGTCGGCGCGAAGGTCTCGATCGGCCCGAACGGCGAAGGCGGATTCCTGCTGGCCGTGAAGCTCGAGGTCGTCATCCCTGACCTGCCGCACGACAAGGCGCAGGCCCTGGCCGACAAGGCCCACCAGGTCTGCCCGTACTCCAACGCGACCCGCGGCAACATCGAGGTCGAGGTCACCGTCGTCGACGACTGAGTCCCGACCCGTCCACAGCCCCGACCCCTGAGGGAGTCGGGGCTGTGTCATGTGTCGGTGCCTGCTCCTAGCGTTCGGGATCACCAAGAACCCGACCGGGAGGATCCCCATGATCGACGCCGACGAGCACGACGACGGGCACCACACCGACCCCACGCAGCAGCTCGCACCGCTCGTGGTGGTCGAGCGCTTCTTCGCGATCGAGGCGGCTCGAGTCACGCCGCGCACGGTGCGCACGTACTCCGCGGTGGTGGCTCGACTCGACGCCTACCTCGACACGGTCGACGCCACCGAATGGATCGGATCGCACTACGCCGCCCTCCTGCAGGCCGAGCGTCAGTTCGCGCCGCGAGGTGCCCTGCTCCGGCTCTTCGGCCTCGAAGGCCTGGTGTTCTGTCTCCCCGGGTTCCTGAGCCCGGAGTGGTTGTCTCCGGTCGCGTCGGAGCGACGTTCGCAGATCGCCTTGACCGGTCGGTTGCTCGACCACCTCCGCCGGCGCGGGCTGGTCGACGTCCACGAGATCGCGTGTGCGTTCTACGAGGCCCGACAGGCGGTCTTCGACGCGCGCGACGCCGCGTGAGCTCGCGAGGGCGGGTCCGGAGGGCGTCGACGGGGTAGCGCCTCGCGGCCGCCGCCGTTAGCAGGAACGAGGCCGCAGCCAGCACTCTGGGCCGCCGCCGAGGGTGAGGTTCGTCTGGGTCAGGCGGCCGCCGCGGCGCGGTGCTCGGCCAGCGCCTCGGCCAAGGCGCGGAGGACGTCCAGGTCGAACCCCATCCCGAGGTGGGCCGCCTCGACGCGGACGTTCCGCGCCAGAGGCCCCTCGTCCTCCTCCCGCACCCGGCAGGCGGGTCCCGAGACCACGCCGTCGATCGGCGACCAGATGGCGGTCGTCGGCATCGTCAGCGGCTGGGCGTGGCGCTCCGCGCCCGCCGGTGTCAGGTCCTCGGCGGCCTCCGGGTTGAGGATGCGGAACCAGCGGACGATCCACTCGGTGCCCTCCCGGCCGCGAATGGGCGTGCCCATCGTCACGACGTCCCGCACGTGCTCGGGGTGACGGCGCGCAGCCTCACGCGCGTAGACGCCGCCGAGGCTCCACCCCACCAGCGTGATCGGGCCGTCGGTCGCCAGCTCGGCGATGTGGGCCTCGAGCTTCTTCTCGTCGTCCGGTGTGATGCCCAGGTTCCATCCGAGGTTCCACCCCGACGTGCGGTACCCGAGGTCTTCGAGGAAGTGCCGCATCGGCAGCGTGGTGTGGTCGGTGGCGGTGAACCCCGGCAGCACGAGCACCATGTGGCCGTCGCCGCGGGGCGACTCCCGTGCGGCACCGTCGATGCCGGCCGCGAGCCTCGCGAACGTGAGGGGCATGCCCGCGAGCTCCCAGAACAGTCCGACGGGTCCCGGACGCAAGGACGACAACAGGCTCATGCAGCACCTCATCTGATCGACAGCCCCCGCGATCATAGGGCGCACGACATGCGAGTGACCCCGGTTTGATGCATGATCGGCTCAGTTCGAGGGTGGGAGACCCGATGAGCGAGACCATGAACGCGGGCAAACGACGGGCGGCGGTACCGGTGGACTCCGGTGTCGCGTCCGGCGGTCGGCACCGCCTCGACCCGACGCTGTCGGCACCGCCGAACGGCCACCCGGCTGAGCCAGGCGACTCCGGCCGCACGCGGGCGCGCTGGTTCCGGCGCGGCTGAGGTCAGTCGCCGGCAGGACGCAGACGCACCAGACGCTCCAGGTCGGCGTCGCTGAGCTCGGTGAGCGCACCCTCGCCGGCGTTGACCACGGCATCGGCGAGTGCCCGCTTGCTCGTGATGAGCTCGGCGATCGACTCCTCGATCGTGCCCTCGGTGACGATGCGGTGCACGTGCACCGCGCGGGTCTGCCCGATGCGGTGGGCGCGGTCGGTGGCCTGGTCCTCGACGGCCGGGTTCCACCACCGGTCGAAGTGCACGACGTGGTCGGCACGTGTGAGGTTGAGGCCCGTGCCGGCCGCCTTCAACGACAGCACGAAGACGTTGAACGCACCGTCCTGGAACTCCTGCACCATCCGTTCGCGCTGACGGATGCCGGTGCCACCGTGCAGGAATCGGTGCGCCACACCGCGGTCCACGAGGTGTCGGGTGAGCAGGTGGCCCATCTGCGTGTACTGCGTGAACACGAGGATCGTGCCGCCCTCGTCGAGGATCTCGGCCGTCACCTCGTCGAAGACCTTGAGCTTGCCCGAGCGGGCGTCGAGCTTGCCGTCGGACTGGCGCAGGAAGTGCGCGGGGTGGTTGCAGATCTGCTTGAGCCGCGTGAGCATCGTGACCACGAGCTGACGCCGCTTCATGCCCTCGGCCTGCTCGATCTCGGCCATCGTGTCGCGCACCGTGGCCTCGTAGAGCCCCACCTGCTCGCGCGTGAGGTGGGCGCTGTAGTCGGTCTCGATCTTCGGCGGCAGTTCCGGGGCGATGCCCGGGTCGGTCTTGCGTCGGCGCAGCACGAAGGGCTGGACCAGGGTTGCCAGTTCGCCGGCGCGCTGTGGCTCGCGGCCCGACTCGATGGGGCGCGACCAGGTGGTGCGGAATTCCTCGACCGACCCCAGCAGGCCGGGCGTGGTCCAGTCGAGGATCGACCACAGCTCGCCGAGGTGGTTCTCGACGGGGGTTCCGGTCAGCGCCAGCCGCGCGAGGCCGTCGATGCTGCGGAGCACGCGCGCAGCCTTGGTGCGCGGGTTCTTGACGTTCTGGGCCTCGTCGGCGACGACGAGGTCCCAACCGACCTCGCCCAGGTCGGCGGCCGAGCTGACCATCGTGGCGTAGGTCGTGATGACGAAGCCGCCGGTGACCTGGTCGAGCGAGCGACGCGGGCCGTGGAAGCGGTGGACCTCGGCGCCGGGCGCGAAGCGCTTGACCTCACGCTCCCAGTTGCCCACCACCGACGCGGGGCAGACCACCAGCGTCGGTCCGTGGGGGAGTCCGAGGTCGGCGGCCTGCTCGGCGCGATGCAGCTGCAGCGCGATGAGCATGACGGTCTTGCCCAGCCCCATGTCGTCGGCGAGGCAGCCGCCGAGACCGAGCTCGGTCAGCTGACTCATCCAGCGCAGACCGTCGAGCTGGTAGTCGCGCAGGGTGCCGGCCAGGGTGTCGGGCTGGTGGGTCGCGATCGTGCTGGGGTCGAGCGACGACAGCCGCCGGCGGACGTCGTCGAGCCAACCGATCGTCTCGACCTCGGTGCGCCGGCCCTCGACGAACATCTCGCCCGTGACGACGGCGCGCAGCGCCTCGCCGGCCTGGATCTCCGTGGATCCGCCGTGCAGGGCGCGCTGGATCTTGGCGCGGTCGACCATGACCCAGGTGTCGCGCAGACGGACGACGGACCGGTGGTCGAGGGCCAGCTGCTCCACCTCGGCCTGGCTGAGCACCTGGTTGCCGACCGCGACCTGCCAGTCGAACCGGAACAGCTGGTGGTGGGTGAAGGCCGCAGGGCGATCGTGCCGCGGCGACTCGTCGGCGCGCAGCACGGCCCGCGTGTCGAGCTGGCGCACCAGGGACTCGGGCCATCTCACCTCGATGCGGTTCGCGAGCAGCGTGGCCGTGAGCCGCGTGTTGCCGAGTTCGGCCAGGGCGTCGGCGCTCACCGTGACGCCGCCGCGGGAGTGCGGCTCGGCCAGGCGGGTCGCGGGCTCCCACCACCGGGCGACGCGCTCGAGCATGTCGCGCGTGGGTTCACGGGCGTCGACCACGATCGGCCGTTCCGGCCCGCTCGTGAGCTCCGAGGCGTCGAACGGCGACGACACCTGGGCGCGGGGGATGACGCGCAGCCGCACCACGGCAGCCTCGGTGTCGCTGGGCTCCTCCAGGAAGGAGACCTCGAACGCGTAGGAGAAGTGGGTCTCGGCCTGGCGCGGCGCCACGGTGCGCGGCGAGGGCGACTGGGGGGTGGTCGCGACGGGCGGTGCGTCGACGGCCAGGGCCTCGAGGAACCCGAAGACTGCCTTCTGACCGGTCGCAGGATCAGGTCCGATCGCGTTTCCGGCGGCCCGCAGCTGGTCGACCGACGAGCCCTGGGGCTCGAGGAGGTGACCGGTGGCCATGAGGCGCAGCGCGATGATCGCGGGCGTGGCCCACGCGCGCACGGAGGCGTGCGCGGCGACCAGCCGGATGCCTTGGCTGAGCGGGCCGACCGCGTCGAATGCCGGGACCTGGTGCTCGCCGTCCGGGGCGTCGATCACGAAGTGCGACTTGGCCGGCTCGTCACCCACCTCGAAGCGAACGGGATGCCGCAGGAGCGGCATCAGCTCTTCGCGGGTGGCCATCCGACCATTCTGACGCACGGCACCCAATGGCGTGCGTCAGCCTGGTATGGTTGAACTGTCAACTAATGTGGATCTCGCAGTCAGGACGTCGTCATGCGGCAGTACACGATCGCCGACCTCGAGAGCCGGCTGTCGGCCAGCCCGCGCATGCCCGTGCTCTTCATCGGCCACGGCAACCCGATGCACGCCATCAGTGACAACACCTTCACCCGGGAGTGGAGTCGCGTCGGTCACGCGCTGCCCGAGGCGCAGGCCATCGTGGTCGTGAGCGCGCACTGGCTGACGCCGGGATCGACCCACATCACCGACGCTCCCCGCAACCGCGTGATCTACGACTTCGGCGGATTTCCCGACGAGCTGTTCCAGGTGCCGTACCCCAGCGAGGGCGACCCGGTCATCGCCCGCGCGCTGCAGCAGCAGCTCGTCGACTACGAGGCCCAGCTGGACGCGCAGTGGGGCCTCGACCACGGCACCTGGTCCGTGCTCGTCCACCTCGCACCCCGGCCGACCGTGCCGATCCTGCAGATCAGCATCGACGGCTCAATGCCCCTGCCGGAGCTCCACGACCTGTTCGGACGCCTGCGCGCGCTCCGCGACCGAGGCGTGCTGTTCATCGGCAGCGGCAACATCGTGCACGCGCTCGGTCGTGCTCGTTGGGAGCCGCACGCCGCTGCCTGGGACTGGGCGGTGGAGTTCGACCAGGTCACGGCCGAAGCGCTGGCCGAGCGACGGGCCGACCAGCTCCTCGACCCGTTCCGCACCTGGGACACCGCGCGCATCGCGGTGCCGACGGACGAGCACTACCGGCCGATGGTGGCGGCGCTCTCGCTGCTGCATCCGACCGAGCCCATGTCGTTCTTCAACGAGCAGATCGACATGGGCTCGATCGGGATGCGCAGCTTCATCAGCGGCTGAGCCGTCGGCGCCTGAGCAGTCGGCGTCTGGGCCGACAGCGTCGGGGCGTCGCCGGGCTCAGGACTGCTGGGACTCCTGGGACTGTTCGCGCTCGGCGATCTGGCGACGGACGTCGTCCATGTCGAGGTCACGCACGCGCTTGATCAGGTCCTCCAGACCGGCCGCGGGCAGGGCCCCCGGCTGGGCGTAGACGAGGACGCCGTCGCGGAACGCCATGATCGTCGGGATCGACGTGATCTGGGCGGCGCCGGCAAGCTGCGGCTCGGCCTCGGTGTCGATCTTGGCGAAGGTCACGTCGGCGTGCTGCTCGCTCGCTGCCTCGTAGACCGGGGCGAACTGCTTGCACGGACCGCACCACGACGCCCACCAGTCGATGAGGGTGATGCCGTCGCCACCGATCGTGTCGTCGATCGTGGCCTGGGTCAGGTTCACGGTGCTCATGCAGGGGTCAACCGACGTCGGTCGGAGAAGATTCCATCGCGGCGGGTGGTGATCGGTGAAAAAGACTACTGGCGCGTAGGGGTGGCCGCGATCCGAACATGAGGGTATCCTCAGGTTTGTCAGCGGCTTCGCGGCCGACGCACCCTCCCGAGGAGCGCACCATGGACGACACCACGTTCGACTTCGACACCGCAGCCGTCGCGACGGCCTCCGCTCGATTCCCCGCCCGTCGTCTGGAGCCGTCCGTGGCGCCCGTCTCGATCGGACTGGGCTACCTGGCGCGTCCGGGCGAGTTCGGCGAGCACGCCTGGGACGAGAGCGGCCACTGACGGCTGATCCCGACGACCACCCGCCGGGCCGCTCGCGCAGCCGGCCCCGGGAACGACGAAGCCCCCACCCGATCCGGGTGGGGGCTTCGTCGTGCTCGGTGAGCTCAGAGGCAGCGTCGAATCACAGGACGCGCACGTTCGCGGCCTGGAGACCCTTGGGGCCCTCCTCGACGTCGAACTCGACCTTCTGCTCCTCGTTGAGGGTGCGGAAGCCGGACGTCTGGATCGCGCTGTAGTGCGCGAAGACATCGGCGCCGCCGTCGTCGGGGGCGATGAATCCGAAGCCCTTGTCGGCGTTGAACCACTTGACGGTTCCGGTGGCCATCTTGTCTCTCCTTCAGCGAGTTCCGGGCGGCACTTCCGACCCGGTGTCGCAGCTTTCACGTTCCACCGAACCGACCGAAGGGGTGCTTCCCGAGATCGTGGCCAATCGCTCAAACCTTGCAACTGGCGAACAGCCTAGAGCACGCCCCGGGCCGAGTGGCACCCCGTTTGAGCGGGGGAAAGTGAAAGTTGGGTAACGCGTCGGGAGGCATCGGAGGTAGTTCGAAAGAACTAGGCGCTTATAGTCACTTCGCACCAAAGTCAAGACTGTCATTTGACCTCAGCAACTCCTTACGTTGACCCCAGTGCTGTTGCGCCCCACTCCGGCGCACCAGTCGAGCGGGGCAACTCGGACCCCGCCGTGATCCCGAGGGGGAACCGTTTCGTGAAGCGACTCATCATCGCGACGACGGGTGTGGCACTGACAGCCTCGATGGCTGCTCTGGGCTCCACGTCGGTCAGCGCATCACCGTCCGGCGGCGGCGTGCCCGTCACCACGGCAGCCGAAGGGGCCTCGGAGCCCGACCTGCCCCACCCGCTCGAGGACAAGCGCACCGCGCTGCGTGAGCAGGCGGTGGCCGCGGTCGTCGGCGGCGATCTCCAGCCTCGGACCGTCGCGGGATCGGAGGTCGTCCAGGTCGGCGAGGGGGCCGCACCCCAGGACGCGGCGCTGGCTCAGAACGATGCCGCGCCGCAGGCCAAGCGTCAGGCGGCCCAGAGCAAGCCGAAGCAGGCGCAGTACGTCGAGCTCGCCCAGGAGCGGGCCGACAAGGTCTTCGTGATCCTGGCCGAGTTCGGCGACGAGCGTCACCCCGACTATCCCGACGGCGACACGGACCCGGCCACGGCCGGACCCGAGCGGTTCGACGGACCCCTGCACAACACGATCGCCGAGCCCGACCGCTCGCGTGACAACACCACGGTGTGGCAGGCCGACTACAACCGCGCGCACTACGAGAGCCTGTACTTCGGCACCGGCGACGGCGTCGAGTCGGTGAAGACCTACTACGAGAAGCAGTCCTCGGGCCGGTACACCGTCGACGGCACCGTCTCCGACTGGGTCAAGGTGCCGTACAACACCGCGCGCTACGGCCGTGAGGACGCCGACACGTGGCAGCTCGTGTCCGATGCGCTGGAGGCGTGGGTCGCCGACCAGAAGGCCGCTGGCCAGACCGACGCGCAGATCGCGGCCGCCATCGCCGAGTACGACGTCTACGACCGCTACGACTTCGACGGTGACGGCGTGTTCGACGAGGCCGACGGCTACATCGACCACTTCCAGGTCGTCCACGCCGGCCCCGGCGAGGAGGACGGCGACGCCACCTACGGCGAGGACGCCATCTGGTCGCACCGCTGGTACGCCTTCCTGACCGACGCCGGCCTCACCGGCCCGGCCGACAACAAGCTCGGCGGCACCCAGGTCGGCTCGACCGGCGTGTGGGTCGGCGACTACACGATCCAGCCCGAGAACGGCGGCCTGTCGGTCTTCGTGCACGAGTACGGCCACGACCTCGGCCTTCCCGACGCGTACGACACCTCCGGCGGGGGCGACAACAACAACGAGCACTGGACCCTGATGGCCCAGAGCCGGCTCAACGCCGAGGGTGAACCGTTGGGCACCCGCCCGGGCGACTTCGGCGCCTGGGAGAAGCTGCAGCTCGGTTGGCTCGACTACGAGGTCGTGGCCCACGACGACAAGCGCTCCCTGGACCTCGGGCCGCAGGAGTACAACTCCGACCGGCCGCAGGCCGCCGTCGTGCCCCTGCCGGACAAGGAGGTCACGACCGACAACGGCGCGCCCTTCGCGGGGGAGAAGCAGTACTTCTCCGGTTCGGGCGACGACCTGTCGAACACGCTGACCACCACGGTCGACCTGACCGGCAAGGCCTCGGCGAGCCTCGCCGGGCAGGTCCGGTACGAGATCGAGGAGGGCTACGACTTCCTCTACGTCCAGGCCTCGACCGACGGTGGTGCGAACTGGACCTCGCTCGACGGCACGATCGGCGGTCAGCCGATCGGTACCGACACGTCAGGTCGTCCCGGCATCGACGGGGAGCAGGTCGAGTGGGCCGCGCTCGAGGTCCCGCTCGACGCGTATGCGGGCGCTCCCGTGCAGGTGCGGTTCCAGTACAAGACCGACGGCGGCCTGGCCCTGGCGGGCTTCTTCGCCGACGACCTCGTGGTGACCGCCGACGGTGAGGAGGTCTCGAGCGACGGTGCCGAGACCGACGCCGGCGCGTGGGTCGGCGACGGCTTCAACGCCGTGGGTGCCTCGACGACGGCCACGTTCGACCACTTCTACATCATGGGAAACCGGTCCTACGTCGACTACGACCAGTACCTGCGGACCGGTCCGTACAACTTCGGTTTCGCGGACACCAAGCCGGACTGGGTCGAGCACTACCCGTACCAGGAGGGTCTGCTGATCTCGTACTGGGACACGTCCCAGGCCGACAACAACACGAGTCAGCACCCGGGCGAGGGTCGCAACCTGATCATCGACTCGCGGCCGCGACCCGACATCAACCTGTGGACGGGTGCGCCGTGGCGGGCTCGGATCCAGGTGTACGACGCCCCGTTCTCCACGAAGAAGGCCGACACCCTGACGTTGCACAGCAACGGCCAGGAGTCGAAGATCCGCGGTGACGCGGCAGTGCGTACCTTCACCGACACCGGTACGTACTTCTACGACTCGCTGCCCAACCACGGCGTCAAGCTCCCGGCCACCGGGTTCTCGGTCACCGTGACCAAGCAGAACGGCGCCACCATGACGGTGAAGTTCAACCACAAGTAGGGCAGCCAGGACGACTCGGCGCCGGCCTCCTCGGGGAGGTCGGCGCCGAGCCGTGCGGTTCAGAGGTCGTAGTCGGCCACGAGCGGCGCGTGGTCGGACCACCGCTCGGCCCAGCTGACCGCGCGGTCGACCTCGCACGTGCGCGCGGAGGCGCCGAGCTCGGGCGTGGCCAGCTGGTAGTCGATGCGCCAGCCGGTGTCGTTGTCGAAGGCTTGGCCGCGCATGGACCACCACGTGTAGGGACCGTCGACCTCGCCGGCGAGCCGCCTGGCGACGTCGACCCACCCGAGCTCGCCGAAGAACCGGTCGAAGTACGCGCGTTCCTCGGGCAGGAAGCCGGCCTTCTTGACGTTGCCCTTGGCGTTGCGGATGTCGAGTGGCGTGTGCGCCACGTTGAGGTCGCCGGTGACGACCGCGTGCCCGGCGGCGTCGAGCTCGGCCAGTCGCGTGGTCATGTTCTGCAGGAACCGGTACTTCTCGTCCTGCCGGGGCGTACCCACCTCGCCGGAGTGCACGTAGGCCGACACGACCGTGACGGTGGTGTCGCCGTGCGGCACGTCGGCCTCGATCCAGCGACCGGCGTCCTCGAAGCCCTCGCCCACGCCGACGCGAACGGCGGTGGCCTCGGAACGGCTGAGCACCGCGACGCCGGCGCGACCCTTCGCGGCCGCCTCGGTGTGCGCCACGTGGTAGCCCGTCCCGGCGAGCAGCTCACGCACGATCTCGTCGGGTGCGCGGACCTCCTGCAGCGTCACGATGTCGCAGTCACGCTCGGCGAGGAACTCCTGCAGGCCGGTCGACTGCCCCCGGTTCTTGTTCCATGCGGCGCGGATCCCGTTGACGTTGACGCTGGCGATACGAAGCACGCGCCCCACCGTAACGACCGGCAGCGACACGCAGGCCCGAGGGGCGCAGGGCCGTGACGGCGGCCGCTGGGAGCGGTAGTGTCGCTTCGACCTCGTCCTCTCAGGAAGAAATCAGGTACTGCCGTGGATCTCTCGAAGATCAATCCGCTCAACCTCGGCGCTCTGGTCGCCGGGGGGCTGACGATCATCCTCTCGTTCATCCCGTCCTACGTCACCGCGTCGGTGGACTCCGACATCGCGGGCGTCAACTACTCCTCGGGCACGAGCGCCTGGGACAGCTTCGCGGTGCTGGGCATGCTGCTGCTCGTGGCGGCCACCGCTGCGATCGCGGTCAAGGTGTTCGCACCCCAGGTGCTTCCCGCGGGAGTGCCGATCAACCTGGTCGCCGCCGCGGCCGCCGGTCTCGGAACCCTGCTCCTGCTCCTGCGCGCCTTCACCTACTCGGGTGGCTTCGGCGTCGACGTGGGCCCGGGATGGTCGGGATTCGCCATCTTCATCACCTCGATCGCGCTGACGGTCTTCGCCGCACTGGGCTTCAAGGACTCCGGTGAGAAGATCCCGAACTACGGCAACAACGGCGGCGGCCAGCCGCCGGCCGGTCCGACGCCGCCGGCACCGCCGGCCGGTCCGCCGGCTCCCTGAGCTGACGACCCACTAGCGGTCGATCGAACGCCCGTCCTTCACGCCGTGAAGGGCGGGCGTTCGTCCATGCGGATGGACTGACGGCCGGCCCAGCGCCACAGCCGAGCCGTGAGGTCGCGGTCCTGCTCGGTGACGAGGTTGCCCATGACCCGCAGGGCCACCGTCATCAGGCGGTGCGAGCGCATGCCCACGGGGCCCGCGATCGGCAGGAGGCGGGGGACCGTGAGCAGGCCCGCGAGTCGGCGGGCGATCGAGAACGCCTCGCCGTAGTGCGTGGTCAGGAGATGGGGCCAGGCCAGGTCGAGACGGTCCTCCTGCAGGAGCAGGTCGATCCCCACGCGACCGGTCTCGAGCCCGTAGTCGATGCCCTCGCCGTTGAGCGGGTTGACGCATCCTGCGGCGTCGCCGACCAGGATCCAGTTGGGGCCGGCGACGCCGGAGACGGCACCACCCATCGGCAGCAGGGCGCTCGTGGGGGCCCGCAGCTCACCGGACAGGTCCCACTCCTGGCGGCGCAGGTCCGCGTAGTACTGCATCAACGGCCGGATCTGGAGGGCGGCCGGACGCTTGGCCGTGGCGAGCGCCCCGACACCGAGGTTGACCTCGCCCTGCTCGGCGCCGAGCGGGAAGATCCAGCCGTATCCGGGGAGCAGCTCGTCCTGCTCGTCGCGCAGCTCCAGGTGCGAGCTGATCCACGGGTCGTCGGCCCGGGTCGACTTCACGTACGAGCGTCCGGCGATGCCGTAGGCGGTGTCGCGGTGCCACTCGCGGCCGAGGGCCTTGCCGAGGGGCGACTTCACACCGTCGGCGACGACCAGACGGTCGCAGAAGATCGTGTGCGGGGTGCGCTCGGCGCCGATCAGCAGGTGCACCGACGTCACGCGGCCGCTGCTGTCGCGGTCGACGTCGACGGCTCGCGCGTGGTCGATGCCCAGGGCGCCGGAGTCGAGGGCGACGTGGCGGATGCGGTCGTCGAGCTCGGTCCGGGGCACGGCCGAGCCGTGGTCGGGGAGAGAGCCACCGGGCCAGGGGAGCAGCAGCTCGACGCCGAAGCCCGCGGCACGGAGCCCGCGGTTGCGCGTGTGTCCGCGGACCCAGTCGCCGAGGCCGAGCCGGTCGAGCTCGTCGATGGCCCGCGGGGTCAGTCCGTCGCCGCAGGTCTTGTCACGGGGGAACGTGGCCGCATCGACCAGCACCACGTCGAGACCCGACCGGGCGGCCCAGGCGGCGGCCGCCGATCCGGCGGGTCCGGCACCGACCACGAGGACGTCGGTACGGGTCGGCAGGGGCATGGGCCCAGTGTTCCAGAGCCTGCGAAGATATGACGGTGACAACCCCCCTCTCCGCTCGTCCCGACGTCCGGTTCGCCTCGCGCGGCTCGTCGCACTTCGACGTCCTCCTGGCCCTGTTCGTCGTGGTCCTGGTCGTCTCCAACATCGCTGCGACCAAGAGCATCGAGTTCGGGTCCGGCTCCTGGAGCATCGGCTCGTTGCAGCTGTGGCCCGTCGTGACCGACGGCGGCGCGTTCCTGTTCCCCCTCGCCTACATCGTGGGCGACGTCATCAGCGAGGTCTACGGCTTCAAGGCCGCCCGCCGCGCCGTCCTGATGGGCTTCGCCGCGGCGATCCTCGCGGCCTTCACGTTCTGGCTCGTCCAGATCGCCCCGGGCGCCAGCTTCTACGAGAACCAGGACGCCTTCGAGAGCGTGGCCGGACCGGTCGCGCAGATCGTGCTCGCGAGCGTCACGGGGTACGTCGTCGGTCAGCTGCTGAACTCCTGGGTCCTCGTGCGGATGAAGGCCCGCACGAAGGAGAAGGGCCTCGTCGGCCGGCTCGCGGCCTCGACGGGCGTCGGCGAGATGGCCGACACGTTCCTGTTCTGTGCCATCGCCGCCACGGCCATCGGCATCGACTCGATGGGCGTGTTCTGGAACTACTTCGTCGTGGGAGTCATCTACAAGATCTCGGTCGAGCTGCTCGTGATGCCGCTGACGGTGGCCGTGATCGGCTGGCTCAAGCGCCGCGAGCCGACGTACTGAGGGATGGCAGGCCGATGGTTCCTTGCCCGCCCCTTGAGGTGCGAGTGAGGGACGAACGAGCCTCGAAAGGGGTCACCGCAACCCGTCGGTGACCGAGGTTTCGAGGCTCCTCGCTGGCGCTCGTCACACCTCAACCACCGGTGTGGCGTCAAGCTCGCGCGTAGCGCCCCATGAAGTCGGCCTTCAGGTCGGCGTAGGTGCCATCGGCGAGGCTCGCGCGGATCCGGTCGACCAGACGCACGACGAAGCGCTCGTTGTGGATCGTGCCGAGCGTCGCGGCCAGGTACTCGCCGGTCTTGTAGAGGTGGTGCATGTAGGCGCGCGAGTAGTTCCGGCACGTGTAGCAGTCGCACTCGGCGTCGATCGGGTCGAAGTTGCGCTTGTTGGCGGCGACCTTGAGGTTGAACCAGCCGTCCGCCGCGTACAGCCGAGCGGTGCGGGCCACCCGCGACGGGTTGACGCAGTCGAACGTGTCGCAGCCCGACTCGATCGCGGCGAACAGGTCCTCCGGCTCACCGATGCCGAGCAGGTGCCGTGGCTTGTCGTCGGGCAGCTCGTCGGTGACCCAGGCCGTGATCGTGCCGAGGTTCTCCTTCTCGATCGCCCCGCCGATGCCGAACCCGTCGAAGCCGCGTCCGTCGGTGACGCTGCCCTCGGCCGCGAGTGACACGAGGTCGCGCGCGGCCTTGCGACGCAGGTCCTCGTACTGCGCGCCCTGCACGACCCCGAACAGCGCCTGGTAGGGCTTCCCGGCCCGCTCCTCGGTGAGCTTCTGATGCTCGGTGATGCAGCGCACGGCCCACGCCTGGGTGCGGTCGAGCGACGCCTCCTGGTACCCGCGGGTGTTCATCAGCGTCGTGAGCTCGTCGAACGCGAAGATGATGTCGGCCCCCAGCTCGTGCTGGATCCGCATCGAGACCTCGGGGGTGAATCGGTGCTTCGAGCCGTCCAGGTGGCTCTTGAACGTCACGCCGTCGTCGTCGACGACCGCGAGCCGGTCCTTGCCCTCGGCGATGACGTCATCGGACGTCACGCCCTTCGCGTCCATCGCCAGGGTCTTCTTGAACCCCGCTCCGAGGCTCAGCACCTGGAAGCCGCCTGAGTCGGTGAACGTGGGGCCGCGCCAGTTCATGAAGGCGCCCAGGCCCCCGGCCTCGTCGATCAGGTCCGATCCGGGCTGCAGGTACAGGTGGTACGCGTTCGCGAGCAGCGCCTGGGCGCCGATCTCGACCATGGTCTCGGGCAGCACCGCCTTGACGGTCGCGCGCGTGCCCACCGGGATGAAGGCCGGCGTCGCGATCTGGCCGTGCGGGGTCGAGATCACGCCGGCTCGGGCTCGTGTGTCCTGGGCCTGGCTGGTGATCTCGAACATGGGGTCAGTCAAGCAGCCGGTCGACCGCGGGCCAGAGGGCGGCGAGGGTCAGGGCCAGCAGGGCGAGGTTCCAGAACCCGGCCGGCAGGTGGGTGAGCCGCGCCAGCACGTCGGCGTCGCTGGTGGCACTGCGGCTGCGGCGGCGGTGGCCCCAGAGCTCGACGACGGTCCGGGGCGCCGCGAGCAGCCAGAACCAGGAGGCGGACGCGAGCACCAGCACCTGCAGGTCGGCGTCGGCCCGGTACGCCGTGGCCGCCACGGCGGCTCCGGCCACCAGCACGACGAGGAGTCCGAACAGGTTGCGGATGAACACCAGCGTGACGACGAGCAGCGCGAGTGCCACCCAGAGCGCCTCGACGACCCAGCCCAGGCGCACGGCCGCGATCAGCAGCAGACCGACGACCGAGGGCGCGAGATAGCCGGCTGCAGCCGTGGCCACCATGCCGGGGCCCCGCGGCTTGCCGCGCGAGACCGTCAGCCCGGACGTGTCGGCGTGGAGGCTGATGCCGTTCAGGCGCCGCCCCGTCACGACCGCGACACCGGCGTGCCCCAGCTCGTGCACGAGCGTGACGGCGTGCCGGGCGTACCGCCACGCCGTGGGCACGGCCACGAGGGTCGCGCCCACCGCGGGCGGGAGCCAGGGGCTGTCGAGCAGTGAGGTCAGGTCCACTGCGTCGGATCACTGGTGGTCGGGTCGACCAGCTCGATCCGACTCGCGTCGCCCGTGGTGACGCCCAGGCCCGCCGCGATGCGGTGCTGCACGGCTCCCTCGCGGTGACGGCTCTGCCGGTCCAGGCTCAGGCCCAGCGCGGTGTGGGCCCAGGCGCTCGTGGGCTCGAGCTCGACCAGACGGCGGAACGCCTTCTCGGCGGACTCCAGGTGGGCCGCGGCGAAGTGCGCGCGACCGACGAGCTCCCAGGCGCCGGCGTGGCCGGGCTCGGTGTCGACGACCTTCTGCAGGACCCGCGCGGCCTCGCGGGGGAACCGCGAGTCGAGGAGCTCCTGGCCGTACCGGAAGGCGTCGAAGGTCTCCATCGCGGCGATCTTCTCCTCGGTGATGGTGGGCTTCATGTAGATGGTCATGGTGCTCCTCCTTCCGAGGCGGACCCGCGGTCTGCGGGGGTTCGAGGGGCTCAACGTCGCGGTCGCGGGCGTTGTTCCCGTGCCGTGGGCTCCGTGTCGCGGCCCGAACTGTCGGTGGCGCCGTCGACACTGGACGTCATGGACCTCCTGATCGGCCTCGGTGTCGGACTCGTGCTCGGCCTGGCTCTCGGCATGCTGCTCGTGCAGGCCCGGGCCGCGTCCGCCGCGGCCACCGCCGCTGCCCTGCGCGACCAGGTCGAGGTGCTGCGGGCGCAGCAGCAGGCCGGTGCCCGCGCCGACGGCGAGGAGAGCCTGGTGCTGCAGGCGCTGGCCCCGGTCAACGAGACCCTGCGCACGATGCAGAAGACCGTCAGCGACCTCGAGCAGCAGCGGCACGCCCAGCACGGCCAGCTCGCCGAGCAGCTGCGGCACACGCAGGCCACCGCCGAGCGGTCGAGGGAGGCTGCCGAGGCGCTCGCGTCCGCCATGAGCAACAACGCGGTACGCGGGGTGTGGGGCGAGACCCAGCTGCGCACGCTCGTCGAGTCCGCGGGCCTGCTGCACCGGGTCGACTTCGACACCCAGGCCACGATCACCGCCGAGAGCGGCCGGCGGCGTCCCGACATGGTGCTGCGGCTGCCCGGCGGGAAGTCCATGGCAGTCGACGCCAAGGTGCCGCTCACGGCCTTCCTGGAGTCCGCCTCGGCCACCGGTGCCGAGCGCGACCGTCTGCTGGCCGAGCACGCGCGTGCCGTGCGGGCCCACGTCGACGCACTCGCTGCGAAGCAGTACTGGACCGGCCTCGACACCAGCCCGGAGTTCACGATCGCCTTCATCCCGAGCGAGCCGGTGCTCGCGGCGGCGCTCGAGCAGGATCCGTCGCTGCTCGACCACGCGTTCGCGCGGCGCATCGTGCTGGCGTCGCCCGTCAGCCTCTGGGCCGTCATCAAGACCGTCGCGCTCACGTGGCAGCAGCAGGCGCTCAGCGACGACGCCCGCCAGCTGCTCGTGCTGGGCAAGGAGCTGTACGGCCGTCTCGCGCTGCTGGGCGAGCGCGCCGACACCCTGCGACGCTCGCTCAGCCGCACCGTCGAGAGCTACAACGCCTTCGCCGGCACGCTCGAGAGTCGCGTGCTGGTCACCGCTCGCAAGCTCGACGCGCTCGACGAGAGCACCGTCATCGGCACGCCCGGCATGGTCGAGGTCGAGCCCAAGGCGCTCGCCCAGCCCGAGCTCGCGCCCGAGGTCGAGCCGCTGACGCGATGACGGTGGTCTGTGGTCGGCCGGTGGCGGACAAGCGGCATGGACCGGAAGCGGCGGGACCGGCTGTCGTCCGTCTGGCCGTGCTGGACCGACGATGATGCATTGAGGCAGCGGTGACGACCGGTATGCATCATCCTCGGTCCCCGTGGGACGACGGATGATGCATCGAGGTGGTCGGGGCTACCCGGATGCATCATCTCTGGTCAGACTGGCGCTCACCGCGGGCCCGCTCGGCTGTCCATGCCGCTTGTCCGCAGCGCTGACGACGTCAGCGGAAGGACTTCAGGCGAGAGCCTGGTCCAGGTCGGCGAGCAGGTCGACGACGTCCTCGATGCCCACCGAGAGGCGCACGAGGTCGTCGGGCACCTCGAGCGCCGAGCCCGCGGTCGAGGCGTGGGTCATCGCGCCGGGGTGCTCGATCAGCGACTCGATGCCGCCCAGGCTCTCGGCCAGGGTGAACACCTGGACCCGGTTGCAGAGGTCGAGGGCCGCCTCGCGGCCGCCCGTGAGACGGATCGAGATCATGCCGCCGAAGCGGCGCATCTGACGCTCCGCCACGGCGTGGCCGGGATGGTCCGACAGCCCCGGGTACAGCACCTGGGCCACCTTGGGGTGTCGCGACAGGGCGTCCACGACGGCCTCCGCGTTGGTGCAGTGCTGCTCCATCCGCACCGCGAGCGTCTTGATCCCGCGCAGGGTGAGGTAGGCGTCGAACGGACCCGGCACCGCGCCGGCACCGTTCTGCAGGAAGCCGAAACCGGCGTCGAGCTCCGGGTCGGAGGTCAGGAGCGCACCACCGACCACGTCGGAGTGCCCACCGAGGTACTTCGTCGTGGAGTGCAGGACGACGTCCGCGCCGAGGGCCAGGGGCTGCTGGAGGTACGGCGAGGCGAACGTGTTGTCGACCACGAACTTCGCTCCGGCGTTCTGGGCGATACCCGAGATCGCGGCGATGTCACCGATCGACAGCAGCGGGTTGGTGGGCGTCTCGATCCAGATCACCTTGGTCGCCGGGGTCACGGCGGCTGCGACGGCGTCGAGGTCGCCCACGGCTGCAGGCGTGTAGGTGATGCCCCACTGCGAGAAGACCTTGTCGATGAGGCGGAACGTGCCGCCGTACGCGTCGTCGGGGATCACGAGGTGGTCACCGGGGCGCAGCAGGGTGCGCAGCGCCGTGTCGGTGGCCGCCATGCCGGAGGCGAACGCGCGACCGTGGGTGGCTCCCTCCAGCGACGCGAGGGCCCCCTCGAGCGCCGTGCGCGTGGGGTTGCCGGTGCGGGCGTACTCGTACCCGTCACGCATGCCCCCCACGCCGTCCTGCGCGAACGTGGAGCTGGCCACGATCGGCGGGTTGACGGCCCCGTGGCCGGGGTCCGGCGTGTAGCCGGCGTGGATCGCGCGGGTGGCGAAGCCCTCGGCCGCGATGCGCTCGGCGTGATCGGGGTTCTCGGCGCTGTCGGACACGTTCGTCATACGTGCACTCCCAGGAGGTCGTGGCGGGTCAGGACACCCAGCGGCTTGCCGTCCTCGATGACCAGCACCGCGTCGTTCGCGGACAGCAGCTCCTGGGCATCGTCCAGGCTCTCACCCGAACCGAGCAGGGGGAGCGGCGCTTCCATGTGCTGGGACACGGGGTCGGTCAGGGACGCCCGGCTCTCGAAGACGGCGCTCAGGAGCTCGCGCTCGCTGACGCTGCCCGCGACCTCACCGATCACGACCGGCGGCTCCGGACCGACGACGGGCATCTGGGAGACGCCGTACTCGTGGAGGATGCTGATCGCGTCGCGGACCGTCTCCTGCGGATGCGTGTGCACGAGTGCCGGCATCGCGCCGGACTTGCGGCGCAGCACGTCGCCCACGGTCGGGGCGGCCGTGTGACCGGGATCGAGACGCTGGCGCAGGAAGCCGTAGGAGCTCATCCAGTCGTCGTTGAAGATCTTCGACAGGTAGCCGCGTCCGCCGTCGGGGAGCAGCACCACGACGACCGCGTCGGGCCCCTCGCGCTCGGCGACCTGCTGGGCGGCGACGGCCGCCATGCCGCACGAGCCTCCGACGAGCAGGCCCTCCTCGCGGGCGAGCCGCCGCGTCATGTCGAAGGAGTCGGCATCGCTGACGGCGATGATCTCGTCGGGGATGTCGGGGTCGTAGGCGCTGGGCCAGAAGTCCTCGCCCACGCCCTCGACGAGGTAGGGACGACCCGTGCCGCCGGAGTAGACCGAGCCGACCGGGTCGACGCCCACGACCTTGACGCGGCCGCCGGAGACCTCCTTGAGGTACTTGCCGGCGCCGCTGATCGTGCCGCCGGTGCCGATGCCGGCGACGAAGTGCGTGATCCGGCCGTCGGTGTCGGCCCAGATCTCCGGACCCGTGGTCTCGTAGTGCGACTGCGGTCCGGCGGGGTTGGAGTACTGGTCGGGCTTCCAGCCGCCCTCGGTCTCGCGCACGAGCCGGTCGGACACGTTGTAGTAGCTGTCGGGGTGCTCCGGGGGGACGGCCGTTGGGCAGACGACGACCTTCGCGCCGTAGGCCATCATCGTGTTCCGCTTGTCCTCGCTGACCTTGTCGGGACAGACGAAGATGCAGCTGTAGCCGCGCTGCTGGGCCACGATGGCCAGGCCCACGCCGGTGTTGCCGGAGGTGGGCTCGATGATCGTGCCGCCGGGCTTGAGGGCACCGGACTCCTCGGCGGCGTCGACCATGCGGACCGCGATGCGGTCCTTGGCGCTGCCCCCGGGGTTGAGGTACTCGACCTTCGCGGCCAGGAGGCCGGCCTCGGGGCCCACGACGCGGTTCAGCCGCACCAGCGGGGTGTTGCCGATGAGGTCGACGACGGTGTTGGCGATGCGCATGTCTCCATCATGCCCCCGACGGCGCTACGCCTCCTCGGCGGTGGGTTGCCGCGCGAGCATGCCGGGCGCGACCAGCACGTAGACCACCAGGATCAGCGCCACCAGGGTCACGCTGACGACCAGGCCGACGATGCCGACCTGCAGGACGACGGCCGCCACGACGAGCGAGCTGACAGCGATCCAGACCGAGGTCACGATGCCGTGCGCGTGGCGGGCCAACGCGTCCCAGACCAGCAGGTTGACGATCGACAGCAGCGAGCCGGCCAGCACGAACATCCACAGCCGGTCGGCGATCTCGGCGTACCGGTCGCCGCCGACCGCCACCAGGGCGAGCCGGGGGAGCAGCGCGGTGGCGACGGTCGCGAGCAGGCCGAGGGTCGCGACGCCGATCACCGCGAGGTGCCGCGACCGCGACGTCTGGTCGCGGGCGAGGAGCGGGAAGAACACGATCGTGACGAACTGGGGCAGGAAGACGGCGGCCTTGGACAGGATCAGGCCGGCGCTGTACAGCCCCGAGTCGTGGGGGCTGAGCAGGAACCGGGCCAGCAGGGCGTCGGCGTTGCTGAGTGCGTAGTACGCCAGCAGGGCGTGCGAGCCCAGCAGTGCCTCACGGACGAACGGGCGTCGGCTGGTGCCGCGCGCGTCAGCGGCGCGACCCCGGAGCTGGGGCAGTCCGACGAGCACCGGCGCCCACGACCCGATGGCCAGGCCCAGCAGGCAGGCGGTCACCGAGGGGTCGATGGCCATCGCGACGCCGCCGCAGAGGAGGCGGCCGAAGCCGTTGGCCAGGTAGATCGCCGCCAGCGCCCGCCAGCGCTCGGCGCCCTGGGCGACCCCGGCCATCGCCCCCATCATCGTCAGGGGCACGAGGGTCGCCCCGGTGAGCAGGGCCGGCCAGATCGAACCCAGGTCGAGCGGACCGACGAGTGCCACGGTCACCACGGCGGCCAGCAGGCCCGTGCCGAGGGAGATGGCGATCGCGACGCGCGCGACCGTGCCGATCGTGGTCTCGCGATCCTCTGGCGCGACGGCGATGCGACGTGCCGTGACCGCCTGCAGCGTGAGAGCCGCGACCGTGCCGATCTGGATGATGCCGAGCAACGCCGTGACCGCACCGAGGTCGCGCGGCAGCAGGAGACGGGCCGCGACGATGGTCATGCCGTAGGCCGCCGCGTTGGCACCGATCATGCCGGCGGCGACGACGGTGCTCCCCGACAACAGTCTCCCGGCACGCGTCACGCGCCCACGATAGGTGACCGCGGTCTAGGGTGAGCGCCGTGATGCAGCGCTGGCGCGACCTCATCGTGGTGCAGTGGTCATTGGTGTTGGCCCTGGCCGTGGCGCTGCCATGGCGTGGCGGCGGTTTCCTGCTGTCGTACGACATGGTCTGGATCCCGACGTGGACCCTGGACCGGCAGGACATCTGGGGTGTCGGCACGGCGGTGCCGCGTGCTGTGCCGTCCGATGGCGTCATCGCGGTCCTGTCGCAGGTCGTCGATCCGGTGGCGATCCAGCGGGTCCTGCTGATCGGCGCGATCGCGTTGGGGGGCGTGGGAGCGGCGCGTCTGGTCGACCACCTCGGTCTGGGGGCACGCCTGGTGGCCGCCACGTACGCCCTCTGGAACCCCTTCGTGGCCGAACGCCTCGTGCTCGGGCAGTGGCCCGTGATCGTCGCGCTCGCCTGCCTGCCGTGGATCGTCGTCGCGGTGCGCGACCCGCGCCATGTCCGCGGTGTCGTGCTGACGCTCGCCCTCGCCGGCACCGCGCTGTCGGTCGCGACGGGGCTGATGGGCCTGGTGGTGGCCCTGGTGGCGGGTTGGCGCTCAGGCGTGCTGCGGATCGTGGTCCTCGGACTCGCGGTGAACGCTCCGTGGATCGTCGCGACCTTCGCGCGGCTCACGCCGGTCGACAGTGATCCGGGCGGAGTCCGGGCGTTCGCCGCCCAGTCGGAGGGCTCGCTGGGGCACGTCGGCACCCTGGCCTCCCTGGGCGGGGTCTGGAACACGGAGGTCGTCCCGACGTCGCGCACGACGGTCGTCGCCGCCGTGCTCGTGGTGCTCCTCCTGCTGGTGGTGGCGACCGGGATCGTCCAGTGGGCCCGCGGCGACCGCCGTCTCCTCGCGCCGCTCGCGACCCTCGCCGTCATCGGTCACGCCCTCGCCGCGTGGGGCTGGGTCGCTCCGGGCACGCTCGAGGACCTGGTGGACTGGCAGGGCTCCGCAGGGATCCTGCGCGACGGCACCCGCTACCTCGCGCTCGCCGTCCCGTTCCACGCCGTGGCGCTCGCCCACGGCGCCGACTTCCTCGGTGGCCGGGTCGCCGCGCTCGTCTCCGATCGCCGCTGGGCCGTCGTCGGGGTCGCGGCAGTGCTGGCCCTCCCGGTGGCCGCGTTGCCGGACCTCGCGAACGGGGTGGACGGGCGCCTGACCCCGGTGGAGTACCCCGACGACTGGGCGGCCACGGCGTCCGTCATCGCCGACAGCGAGGTGAAGGGCGACCTGCTGTCGCTCCCGTTCCAGCCCTATCGTGCGCCGTCGTGGAACGAGGACCGCACGGTGATCGACCCTGCCGCGCGCTTCTTCGATCGCGACACGGTCGTGAACGACGCGCTCACGGTGTCCGGCACCACGCTCGCGGGCGACGACACCCGGGCCCGCGACGTCGCGGCCGTGCTGGCCGACCCTGCCGCGACGCCGTCCGCCCTCGCCACGCTGGGGATCGGCCTGGTGGTCGTCGACCTCGAGGCGCAGGGCGACGCCCCGCTTCCGGCGGCCCTCACCGGGACGCGCGACCTCGGGCCTGCCGGCGCGGACCTGCGGGTGCTGGCGATCGACGGTGCACGGTCGGTCAACCCGTCGGACGAGGCCGAGCTCGCGGTCACGGCCGCCTGGGCCCTCGCCGCCCTGACCGTCGGCATCGCCCTCCTGCTGGTGGTGACTCGGGGGATCGGCCGGCTCCGACGGCTTCCCGCCACGATGCGGCGAGCGTCGGGACCATGACCTCTCGACTGGTATCGTGAGCCAGGTCATAGAGAGGGAGAAAACGTGACACTTCAGAAGCGTTCAGTCGCCATCGTCGCCTTTGCCATCGGTCTGCTCTTCGCAGGTGCGACGGCCTACGGCGTTGGTCAGTCCGTGCAGACCGCGAACCCGCCGGGTTCGGGACCGAACTCGGTCGACACGGTCGAGACCGTCAACTACGGGTCGAACTGACCCCGGCCGGGTCTGCTTGAGGGAGCAGGCCCGGCGTCACCCGGCTCGATCTTCGATCGGCCCGAGCTCGGCGTGCCCGGAATCGGCAGGCCCAGCATCGCCCATCGGGGCGGTCCGGGTCGGTCTGAAGCGTCGGGACACGACCCAGGGGCTGCGCGAGACGCGCAGTGCCACGGTCACGACGGCACGTTCGACGACCCTGGACACGGGACCGGCGTCGCCCGCGAACGCCTGGTGCCGGTAGAAGAACATCGTGACCCGCTTGCGCAGGCCGTCCGGCGCCGTCGGGTACGGCGGCAACCCCTCGCGCTCCCGGGCCTCGAGCAGGTCGTCCAGATCCGCCAGCCACGTGTCGTCGGCAGGGGTGTGGAAGTAGTTGTCGGTCCGCCACGCGGCGGCCGGGTGGTGGAACCGGGCCGCGACCAGCTCGGCGGAGTCGTGCAGGAGGCCGCTGCCCTCGAAGACGAGGTTGATCTGACGCGCCTCGACACCGAAGTCGGTCAGGGCGATCACGGGCACGCCCGAGGCCACGGCCTCGAGCAGCGCCGTCGAGCTGACGGTCACGAGCCCCACGGCGCGGTCCAGGTGCGCCGCCATGGGACCGGACTCGACCGTGAGGTTCGGCGGGACGTCGACCTCGTGCAGCAGCTCCGGGTACGGGTGCTGGTCGGCGTGCGTCTGGGGCTCGTCGCTGAGTCCGCGGACCTTGATGACGACCTCCAGGTCGGGATTGGCGCGGGCCGTGCGCACGAGCACCTCGACCATGCGCATCCGCTCCTGGCGTGACTCCGGCACCAGCGCCTGCGCGGCGAAGACGATCCGGTTGCGCTGGCTCGGCTCCGGCCGGGGTGCCGGGCCCTGGGCGGCAGCGGGGACAGGCCGGGGTGCCGGGCCCTGGGCGGCAGCGGGGACAGGCCGGGGTGCCGGGCCCTGGGCGGCAGCGGGGACAGCCAGGAACGGCAGGCGGGCCAGGGCGTAGCGGTGGGGGATCGCGAGCGAGCGGCTGGCCTCGGTGAACGCCCGGATCTCCCGGTGGCTGTGCAGCACGAAGAGGTCCACCGAACGACGAAAGCCCAGTCCGTAGGGCAGCACGGGCAGGGCGATGCCGGGTAGTCCGCTGACCAGGACCGGACGGTCGGGCCGGTTCGCCACGGCGAGCTCGATCACGGTCTGCACGGCGAGCCCGCGCGCCGCGGTCACGAGCACGTCGGGACGCCACTGGTCGAGGATCGACCGCACGTCAGCAAGGCCCACGCGCTCGACCGATCGAGCGTCGACGACGGTGCCGGCGACCGCCTCCTGCACCTGACGCGGTGACGGCTCGGCCGATCCCTTCGCCACGACGAGGCGGACGTGCCACGAGGGCGGCACCCGGCCTGCGAGTGCCGCCCCCCACTTGACGTAGGAGTCCGAGTCCGTGAGCACCAGGACCCGCCGCGCCGGGGCGTCGGGCCCCGGGCGACGAGGTCCTGGTGCCATCAGACGGTCGGCGTGGGCGACGGCTCGCGGCGCAGGCGCTTCATGGGCGCCTCCTCGCCGGGCATGATGCGCTTGACGCCGTCGCCGAAGGCCATCTCGAGGATGCGGATGTCGCGCACGAGGCTCATGAAGCCGTGGGGCTCCAGGCTCGCGGCCTGGTCGGAGCCCCACATCGTGCGGTCCAGCGTGATGTGGCGCTCGACCGTGCAGGCGCCCATCGCGACGGCGGCGAGCGAGATCTGCAGGCCGGGCTCGTGGCCCGAGTAGCCGACCGGGACGCCGTAGCGCTGCTGCAGCGTGTGGATCATGCGGAGGTTGGCCTCCTGCGCGGGCAGCGGGTAGGTCGAGGTCGCGTGCATCAGCACGAGGCGATCGGTCGACAGGACCTCGACGGCCCGGTCGATCTGCTCGAGCGTGCTCATGCCGGTCGACAGGATGATCGGCTTGCCCGTGGCGGCCAGCGCCTGGAGCAGCTCGATGTCGGTGACCGACGCCGAGGCGACCTTGTGGGTCACGACGCCGAGGTCCTCGAGGAAGTCGACCGAGGGCACGTCCCACGGCGAGGCGAACCACTCGACGCCCTTGCTGTGCGCGTACTCGGCGATCTCGAGGTACTGGTCCTTCTCGAACTCGACCTTGTAGCGGTAGTCGAGGTAGGTCATCTGGCCCCAGGGCGTGTCGCGGATCGTGTCGCGCATCGCCGGCGGCGTGGAGATCTCGGGGGTCCGCTTCTGGAACTTGACCGCCTGGGCACCGGCCAGCGCCGCGACGTCGATCAGCTTCTTGGCGACCTCGAGATCACCGTTGTGGTTGATGCCGATCTCGCCGATGACGTAGGTGGGGCGCTTCGGTCCGACGATCTCGTCGCCGATCTGCTGCCATTCAGCCATGGTCTCGTCCCTCTCGATGGTGTGACGTGGTCCCCGCAAGCACGCGATCGGCGAGCTCGCGGACGACTCCGTCGCCGCCATGGCGTCGGAGCACGATGTGGGCCGCATGGAGTGCGGCGGGGTGGGCGTCGGCGACGGCGACGGGGAAGCCCACGAGGCGGAGGCAGCCGATGTCGTTGACGTCGTTGCCCAGGTAGGCGATGTCGGTCAGCGCGATCCCACGCTCGGACGCCCAGGCGCGCAGCGCGGTGGGCTTGTCGTCGCACCCGTGGATGACCTCGACGCCGAGCTTGGCGGCGCGAGCGGCCACGACGCCGTTGGTCTCGGTCGAGAGGATCAGCAGCTCGATCCCGGCCTTCTTGAGCATCGCGACGCCCATGCCGTCGGAGCGGTTGACCGTGACGGACTCGATGCCGTTCTCGTCGACCGTGACGCGGTCGCTGGTGTGCACGCCGTCGAAGTCGGTGACGACCGCGCGCACGCGCAGCGGTGACGGCCGGTGGGCCTCCCGGTGCGCCAGCGCGAGCTCGGCGAGGGAGAAGTCGTCGGTCGTGTCGATCTCGATCGCGTCGGCGGGCTGGACCTCGACCATCTCGAGGCGCCCGAAGAAGCGGTGCCCGTGCTCGAGGAAGCCGCGGGTCCGCATCGCGTAGAACGCGCCGGTCTCGACGAACTCCGCGGGTCGGTCCTGGCGGCGCAGGCGCGTCGACGAGTCGTGGTTGACGCCGTCCGGCCCGTCCGGGCCCGTGGTCCAGAGGTGGGCGTGGCTGGCGGCGACGCTGAACGCGACGTCGGCCACGTCGTCCTGCACCAGGGAGATGGCGCGGTCGACGTCGGCCGGCTCGATGAAGGGGCTGGTGGCCTGCACGAACACCGTGACCTCGGGGACCGACCCGTGGCTGCCGAGCTCGTCGAGCACGTGCCGCAGCGCGGACTCGGACGTCGCGGAGTCGCCGGCGAGCTGGCGGGGCCGGTCGATCACGAGCGCCCCGTAGCCGCGCGCGGCGTCGGCGATCTCCTCGTCCTCGGTGGAGACGATCACGGCGTTGATGCCGCGCACCTCGCGGAGCGTGCGGACCGCGCGTCCGATCAGGGGCTCGCCGCCGAGCTCACGCAGGTTCTTGCGGGGGACGCCCTTCGACCCGCCGCGAGCGGGGATCACGGCGACCACACCGCGTGCCGTCGGCACGGGTGTCACCGGCTCCGGCGCAGGGGCCACATGGGTCATGTGGCGGACGCTAGGCACCGCCGACGTCCGGGTGGTGAACGACACGACAACCCGGGGCCAACGGGCCCGAGGCACTGACAAAGCACAGAGATTGCAACGAATTTGACCGGTGGGGCGGCGTGTCGGGCCGTGTCTGCGGAACGTTCGGTGAACGGTCTGCGGCGGGGCGGCGACCACGCTGGATCCGGCCGTAGCGTGGGGCGGATGAGGCCCCCGCGCGCGCTGCTGATCGCCGCCTACGACTCCCAGCTCAAGTGGTGCTCACCGTTGCGCACCGAGCTGGCGGAGCGTGGATTCGTCTGCGAGGCGGTGGCCCCCTCCGACCTCAAGTCGGCTCTCTCGCAGTCCCAGATCGCCGATGCCGGGTTCGACCGCGTCGACCTTCGGCCCTGGGACCGCATCGTCACGGACGCCGCCGCGAGCGACGTCGTGGTGGTGGCGCTCGCGGGTCCCATCGTGCAGCGGCTGTGCCACGACCTGGCCGCTCACCTGGAGGAGACGAGCGAGGTCGGCCCGGTGCTCGTGTCGGGCTGGGTCGGCATCATCATCGAGAAGATCACGGCCGGGTACCTCGACCGGGCGTGCACCGACGTCGTCGCGGTGAACTCCGGGGCCGACCTGGCGCACTTCGCCGAGGTGGGGGAGGCGATCGGCATCGGCTCGGACAACCTCGTCCTGACGGGGTTGCCGTTCCTGTCGCGCCAGCCGGCATCGCCGCGGGCCCAGCGCCCGCCCCGCACCGTGCTGTGGGCCGACCAGCCCACGGTGCCTGCGGCGCCGCGCGAGCGCCGGCACGTCTACGATCGCCTGATCGCGTATGCGCAGGACCACCCGGACCGCACGGTGCTGCTCAAGCCGCGGCACCGGCCCGGTGAGGACACGTTCCACCGCATGAAGCACCACCCCGAGGACGTCCTCCAGGGCGTGCCGACACCCGACAACTTCGCGATCGTCTACGACCCCATCACGCAGCTGCTCGAGGACACTGACCTGCTGCTGACCGTGTCGTCGACGGCGTGCCTCGAGGCGCTCGACCGCGGACTCGACGTGGCGCTCGTGGCCGACCTCGGCATCCACGAGCGGTACGGCAACCACGTCTTCCTCGACAGCGGCCTGCTGCGCACGTTCGAGCAGGTCGACGCCGACGACATCGGCACGATGTCGGACAGCTTCCGGCACAGCTACTTCGAGGGCCGTGACCGCCCCCCGGCCCAGGTCGTGGCCGACCGCGTCGAGAAGCTCCTCGCCTCGGGCGAGCGGCCGTCGCGGGCGGTGTGGGAGACCTCCTACGTGCGCGGCGTGTGGGCGGCCCGGGACGCGGTGGCAGCGGGCGGACCGACGCGGCGGGGCCCGCTGTGGCGCCGGGTTCCGGCGGCCGGACGACGCCGGGTGGTGCGGGTCTCGGGCGACGCCCGGCGGATCGTCAGGCGCGCGCTGCCGCTGTAGGGCGGGCGGCCGGTACTTGGCTTCGTGTCCGGGGTGGTGGGGGACGAGCGGCACGGACCACGCGAGGTGGGGCCTTCGGCGGTCGGCTTTCCGCTACGGGGACGAAGGATGATGCGTGACGGTTGTTCCAGCGACCCGGATGCATCAGCCTGGATCCGTCTGGGACGCAGGATGATGCATGGCGGTTGTTCGAGCGACCCAGATGCATCATCCTCGGTCCACCCGGGTCACCGGTCACCGGACGGACCCGAGGTGCCACCGCTTCCGGTCCATGCCGCTTGTCGGAAGCGCGCCGAGCGGTCAGGCGCTGGTTGCTTCTCCCTCACTCGCCAGCCGCGCGAGCGACCTCCTCGGCGAAGCGGGACTGCGAGGCCTCCCAGGACAGCGAGGCGGACTTGGTGCGGGCGCCGTCGCCGAGGAAGCGACGCCACGACGGGTCGGCCAGGATCTCGCCGATCGCCTTCGTGAGCTGCGGCTGCGTGTCGACGAGGATGCCGGAGTCCTTGTGGTCGATCGACTCCTGCGTGCCGCCGGCCGAGGCGTAGGCGACGGTCGGGGTGCCGTGCAGGCCTGCCTCGCCGACGACGAGACCCCAACCCTCCTTGAGCGACGGCATCGCCATGACCCAGGCCTCGGCCAGGAGCCGGTGCTTGGTGACGTCGTCGACGAAGCCGTGGAAGGTGACGCGGTGCGCGACGCCCCGAGCCTGCGCGTGGGCGCGGAGCTCCTCGCCCCACCAGCCGTCGCCGGCGATGTCGAGCGTGAGCTCCGGGTGCTCCTGCGCGAGGTCGGCGAGCGTGTCGATCGCGTGCTCGACCTGCTTGTGCGGCACCAGCCGACCCAGCACGCACAAGCGCGGGGTCGTGCTGCGCGGACCGCCGAGCTGCGGCGCCGGGACGGTGCCGTTGTGCACGATCGCGATGCGGTCGCGGTCGACACCGAGGTCGACGAGCTCCAGGCGCGTGGCCTGGGAGACCGTGACGTACCGCGAGCGCCGGTACATCCGTGGCGCCAGTCGGCTCTCGATCCACCAGCCGACCCGGCCGACCAGGCCCGGGTACACGACGGGCCACTGCTCGCGGTGCACGTGGTGGAGCAGCACGAGGACGGGCTTGCGGGTGGCCCATCGCGTGAAGAACGGCAGCCCGTTCTGGACGTCGACCACGAGGTCGACGCGTCCGTAGCGGCCCAGGACGAGCCGGGCGAAGATGTGCAGGTAGACGCCGAACTTCGCGCCGCTGCGCACGAACCGCACGCCGTCGGTGGTCTCGACCTTCGGAGCGCCCTCGAACGAGGCGGCCGCGATGGTGACGCGGTGGCCGCGCTCGGCCAGTCCGCGAGCCATCTGCTCGACGTAGAACTCCGAGCCCCCGCCCTCGGGGTGGCTGGTGTCGCGCCAGTTGCAGAACAGCACGTGCATGTCGAATCGTTCTCCCTCAAGAACTCCCTGCGCACCCGAGTCCCTCAACTCAGGCGACGGATCGTGACCTGGGTCACGATCCGTCCTGAACGATATCACCCGGCTGCTACCGCGCCGGATATCGTGACGCCGTGACGGAAGGAGGCGGGGCAGGCAGAGGCGTGATGGACGACGTCGAGGCGGACGAAGTCGGGGCGGGCGCGACGACCCGGGACCGGCCGGCCGACCTCACCCACCGCTTCCGACTCGCCGTGGGCTGCCTGGTCCTCACGGCGCTGGCGTTCCTGCAGCAGCCCGGCCGGATCGTCGCCGACACCAAGCTCGACCTGGTCGTCGACCCCGGTGGTTTCCTGCAGCGGTCGTTGACGATGTGGGACCCGGAGGGGTTCCTCGGCCAGGTCCAGAACCAGGCCTACGGCTACCTCTTCCCGATGGGGCCCTTCTTCTGGCTCGGCAGGCTCGTCGACCTCGACCCGTGGGTCGTGCAGCGCCTGTGGTGGGCCCTGCTGTGGTGCGTCGCCTTCGTCGGCATGGCTCGGCTCGCCAAGGCCCTGGGGATCGGGACGCCGAACCTGCACCTGCTGGCCGGCCTCCTCTACGCGCTCTCGCCGCGCGTGCTCACGATCATGGGCGTGAACTCGATCGAGGCGTGGCCGGCATCGCTCGCACCGTGGGTCCTGCTGCCGCTGGTCCTGGGGTCCGCGACCGGTCGGCCCCGCGTGCGGGCGGCCCAGAGCGCGGTCGCCATCGGCTGCATCGGCGGCGTCAACGCGGTCGCGACGGCTGCCGTGCTCCCGCTCGCGACCCTGTGGCTTCTGATGGCGCCGCGCGGCGAGGCCCGTCGACGCATGCTCCGCTGGTGGCCGCCGCTGGTGCTGGCCGTGACGGCCTGGTGGTGGCTGCCGCTCGTGCTGCTGGGGCGCTACAGCCCGCCGTTCCTCGACCACATCGAGAGCAGTGCGACGACGACGGTCAGCGCCTCGGTCCTCGACGCCCTTCGCGGCACCACGAACTGGGTCCCGCGGGCCACCGCCTCGTACGAGGCGGGCCGCGACCTGATCCTGACGCCGTCATCCGTGGTGGCGCTGGCCGTCCTGGCGGGCCTCGGGCTGGCGGGTCTTGCGCACCGTCGGCTCCCACACCGACGCTTCCTCGTCGCGGGGCTGCTCGCGGGTGTCGTCCTCACCACGTTGGGTCACACCGCCGGCGTCGCGGGTGCGGGCTCGGCGACCCTCCAGGACCTGCTCGACGGTCCACTGGCGGCCATGCGCAACCTGCACAAGTTCGACCCCGTGGTTCGCCTCCCGGTCGTGCTCGGCCTGACGCACCTGCTCGCCGTCGTGCTCGCGCGGGTCGCGGAGATCACGGACGCGGGGTCGCGGCAGTGGTGGCGGCGGTCGCTCGCCCTCGTCGTCGCTGCCGCCGTCGCGGCGGCCATCGCCCCGGCGTGGACGGCGCGGGTCGCCAACCCGGGCAGCTTCCTGTCCGTTCCGGCCTACTGGGTCGAGGCCACCGACTGGATGGCGGAGCAGCCCGACAGCACGACCTTGCTCGTCCCGTCGTCGCGTTTCGGCGACTACCTCTGGGGGAGCACGGGCGACGACGTCGTGCAGCCACTCGCGCAGTCATCCTGGACGACGCGCCCGCTGGTGCCCCTGACTCCTGACGGCACCGTGCGTCTCCTGGACGCGATCAACGACGAGCTCGCGACGGGTGCCGCGGCCCCGGCCCTGCCCACGACGCTGGACCGCGCCGGCATCGACCACGTGCTGCTGCGGTTCGACCTCGCCGAGGCCAACGATCCGGAGCGGGCCGAGCTGGCGTGGCGCACGCTGCGCTCCACGCCGGGACTGCGGCTGGCGGCCTCGTTCGGACCGCCGATCGGCGGCTCCGGCCAGATCGAGGACGTGCTGTCGCGCCGCTTCGTCGACGGAGGGTGGCGCACCCACCACCCGGCCGTGGCGGTCTTCGCCGTCGAGGACGCCGATCAGCAGCCGCGGTCGACGCCCCTTCAGGAGGTGCCCGTGGTCACGGGCGGTGCCGAGTCGCTCGTCGGGCTCGACCGGCTCGGCGTGCTCGAGGACGGTCCCGTGCTCCTCGCCGGTGACCGCCCCGAGGAGGCCGCCGGGCCCCGGGTCCTGACCGACTCGCTCCGGCGGTCGGAGGTCGACTTCGCCCTGGTCGACCGCAACCGCTCCGCCTCCTTGACGCCGGACGACCCGTACGCGCGGGACCGTGCGGCGCACGACTTCGTGTCCGACACCGATACCGCGTCGCTGTCCGTGCCGCGGCTCGAGGGAGCGGAGCGGTTGACGGCCTCGTCCTCGCGAGGGTGGGTCAACGACCTCGGCATCGTCTCGCCGTCCGCGGCTCCGTGGGCGGCGTTCGACCCGAGCGCGCGGACGGCGTGGCGTGCCGTGGGCAGCACGGGGTGGCTCGAGCTCGGTCTCGGCAGCCCGCGCGACATCGGCCAGATCACGCTGCGCGCGGGCCTGGCGCCGGGGGAGACCCAGGCCCTCACGGTCGAGACCGAGGACGGCCCGGTCACGCGCACGATGCGCGGGGACGAACCCGTCACGATCGACGTGGGCACGCTCGCGACGTTGCGGTTCGAGGTCGAGCGCACCATCGTCGACGACGACGAGGACCCCGGCGACGCACAGCTCGCGAACGTCGCGGCGGCGCGACTCGACCTGGCGCGCCCGCTCGTCCTGCCGGAGGTGCGGCGCGCGGACCGGATCGTGCTGGGCCTGGACCAGGGCGAGCGCCCGTCCTGCCTCGACGTGGGTGGCGTGGCGCAGTGCCGCTCCGGCGCCCAGGAGCTGGGCGAGGACGCCTTCGTGCTCGATCGGGTCGTCACGCTGGGCGCCGGGGGCACGTTCACCGGGGCGGTGGCGACGACCGCGGTGGCGGGTCCGTCGCTGGACGCGCTCGTGCAGCAGGGGTCTGCGCTCCAGCTGCGGACGAGCTCGACGCTCAGCGACGACCCCCGGACGGCGGCCTCGCGCATGCTCGACGGCAACCTCGAGACCGGATGGATCGCCGCCGCCGGCGACGACCGGCCGACCACCACCCTGACCTGGACCACGCCCCAGCGCGTCAGTGTGATCGGCCTGCCGACCACCGACTCGTTGCCCGCGTCGTCGGTGGAGTCGGTCGTCGTCACCACCGACGACGGCACGACGGTCGAGGCGGACGTGACCGGCGGCATCGCGATCATCCCCGAGGTCGTCACCACGAGCCTGTCGATCGAGCTGACCTCGGCGCGCGACGCCGTCGACGACGAGCGCAACGGACTGGCGGCCCATCTGCCCGTCGGGCTCAGCGAGATCTCCGTCCTGGGGGCGCCAGGCGGCACCCTCGTGACCGGGCCGGCCGCGGTCGACTGGGGCTGTGGGACGGGCCCGGACGTCCGCATCGACGGCTCCACGGCCACGACGTCCCTGTCGGCGACGACCAGTGAGCTGCTCTCGGGCACCACGGTCCCGGCGCGGCCCTGCACCGAGGGAGCGGCACTGACCCTGCCCGACGGATCGTCACGTCTGAGCCTGACCGCATCACCGGTGGCGCGCGCGGGCGAGCTGGTGCTGACGTCGACCGTCCCGTGGCGCGCGCTCACGAGCGGGCAGGACCTCGTGACGGCCCGTCACAACGCTAACCCCGGCTGGGAGGGGAACGTCGACGGCGACCCCGTGCCGTCGGTCGTGGTCGACGGCTGGCAACAGGGCTACCTCGTGCCCGAGGGCGAGGCCGCGGACCTGACCACGACGTTCGGCCCCGGCTCCACCTACCGTGCGGCCCTGGTCGGCGGGGGCGCGCTGGCACTTCTGGTCGTCCTCGGAACAGCCCTGGCCACTGCGCGGGTCCGGCGTCGCCCCGCCGAGACGGCACCGGCGACGAGTGACTCGCGGTGGGCCTCCCGGGTGGTCCTGGGCAGTGCTGGCCTCCTGACGACGGCCGTGGTGGCCGGGGTGACCGGGGTGCTGGCCCTCGGCCTCGTCCTCGCCGTGGTCGCCCTGGCGGGCCGCCACCGCAGACTCGTGGTCCTGGCGACCGGGGTCGCCGTCCTCGCCGGCGGAGCCGTCACCGCAGTGGTGGCCGACTCGACCGGTCTGACTCCGGAGGCGGCTCAGTGGTGCGGCGTACTCGCGGTGGCCCTCGTGGTGGCCGCCGCGCTCGACCTGCGGTGGCCGAGCCGGTTCGCCGGACGTTCCACGACCCGGTAGAGCACCTCGCTGACGGCCTGGCTGATCGCCAGCACCAGGACCAGCAGCAGCGGCCACGAGATCTCGAACTGCGTGAGGCCGAGACCGGGCACGATGAGCTCGATCACGATCAGGTGGCAGCAGAACAGCGCGAACGACGTGTGACCGAGGTGGCGGGCCAACGGATGCGCGAGCCACGACGTCGGCCGTGGCGCCAGCACGCACGGCGCCACGAGGAGCAGCGAGACGACCGCGTAGCCGACGTGCCGCACGAGGGCTCCGTCGAGGTCCGGCTGGAACAGCCCCACGGGTCCGCCGAGCGGCGTCGCCACGAGAACGAGGACGGCACCGGCCGCGATCCAGCAGGTGGCCCGGTCGGCGGCGAGCCGGCTTGCGCGCCGGGTCAGGGTCGACGGGGAGGCGGAGTCGGCGTCGGTGGCCAACGCTGCCAGGGCGATGCCGGCCACGAACCAGCCGAGGTGCGACGGGAGCTGGGCACGGAGCGCGACGCTGAGGCCGGAGTCCAGGCCCCAGGAGACGATGTTCCAGCCGATGCTCAGCAGCGCCAGTGCGCCGAGTGCCGTCATCAGCCGGGACAGGCTGCCACGCCCCACGCGGACCAGGCACCACCCGATGAGGGGTAGTGCGAGGTAGAAGGAGGCCTCGACGGTCAGGCTCCACATCTGCGTGAGTCCGGCCGGGAGCTCGGGGTCGCCCAGGTGCGCCACGAGCGTCAGGTTCTGCACCCAGACCCCGACGCCCTCGTCGCGGTTGGCCGGCAGCAGGACCATCGCCGCGACGACGGTCAGGACGTAGACGGGGAAGATGCGGAAGAAGCGCTTGCGGTAGTAGCGGCGCACCGATCCCCGTGTCGGTGCCGAGGCCGACGAGTCCAGCGCGCGGGAGACCCACGGTCGGCCGAGCAGGAACCCCGAGAGCACGAAGAAGATCGCGACCCCGATCTCGAGGCGATGGGTCAAGGCACCCAGCACGCCCTCGCCGTAGATGCCGGCCCAGAAGGCCGTGTGCGTCCCGACCACCGCGATCGCGGCGACGGCGCGCAGGCCGTCGAGCTCGGCATAGGTGCGGCTCTGGACGGACATGCTTCCGATCGTCCCACGCTGTCCGGTCACGGGCAGGGTTCGAAAGAAGCGGGGGGCGCCGGTCGAGGTGGCTAGGCTCACCCGCATGGACGACGCCGACCGGATGCTGCAGTTCATCGACGCCTCGCCGTCACCGTTCCACGCCTGCGCGACGGCGGCGGCGTGGCTCGTCGAGGCCGGCTGGGTCGAGGTCGCCGAGCGGGATCCATGGCCGACGGAGCCGGGGCGCTACCTGGTGCGCCGCGGCGGCTCGCTGGCTGCGTGGTCCACGACGGCCTCCACGCGTCCGTCCGACGCCTTCCGGATCGTGGGTGCCCACACCGACAGCCCGAACCTGCGCCTCAAGCAGCACCACGACCGCCGCTTCGCGAACCTCGCCGTCCTCGCCCTCGAGCCGTACGGAGGTCCGCTCCTCGCGACCTGGCTCGACCGCGACCTCGGCGTCGCCGGTCGCCTCGGCCTGCGCGACGGCACCGAGCGGCTCGTGCACGTGGCCGATCCGGTCCTGCGGGTGCCGAACCTGGCGATCCACCTGGACCGGGACGCCTCGAACGCCCCGGACCGCCAGCGTCACCTCGACGCCGTGTGGGGCGTGGGCGACGAGCCGTTCCTGACCTGGCTCGGCCGTCGCGAGGGCTTCGACCCGTCGGAGGTCCTGGGGTTCGAGCTCATGACCACCGACACGCTGGCGAGCAGCCGCGTCGGTGCCGACGGCTCCTTCGTGGCCGCGCCCCGCCTCGACAACCAGGCCACCTGCTTCGCCGGGGTGCAGGCGCTGATCGACGCTCCTGCCGTCGAGGGCGTCCGCCCGGTCCTGGTGATGTTCGACCACGAGGAGGTGGGCAGCACCTCCGAACGCGGTGCCCAGTCCGACCTGCTCGCCACGATCCTCGAACGCACCGTGCTCGCCGCCGGCGGTACCCGCGACGACGTGCACCGGGCCGTCGCGGAGTCGATCTGCGCGTCCGGCGACATGGCGCACGCGACCCACCCCAATCACGCCGACCGGCACGAGCCGCTCCACCGCATCGTCGCCGGCGGTGGCCCGGTGCTCAAGGTCAACCAGAACCTGCGCTACGCGACGGACTCCCGGGGCACGGTCGCGTTCGCCCTCGCGTGCGAGCAGGCCGGGGTGCCCCTCCAGCGCTACGTGCACCGTGCCGACCTGCCGTGCGGGTCGACGATCGGGCCGATGAGTGCGGCCCGGACCGGCATCACCACGGTCGACGTCGGCGCGCCCCAGCTGGCGATGCACTCGGCCCGCGAGCAGATGGCCGCGGCCGACGTGACGCCGTACGTGCGATCGCTCGGCGCCTTCCTCGCTCCGGCCCGCTAGGCACTCCCGCCCCGCATTCACCGGCAGACGGGCCGTCGCGTACCCTTGAGGGGCGTCGATGGCCTGCGTCCGTCTCGGACCTGAGCAGACTGGCGCTCGTGTTTCTCTGGGGATCTCGTCCCCATGATCCAGGGGCCTTCGGCGTGTCCACCAATTCCATCCATCCATCGGAGCCCACCGGCTATGACTTCTGGCATCGCAACACCTGCTGTCGCACCGCAGGTTGCGGTCAATGACATCGGCAACGAGGCTGACTTCCTCGCTGCGATCGACAAGACCATCAAGTACTTCAACGACGGCGACATCGTCGAAGGCACCATCGTCAAGGTTGACCGTGACGAGGTCCTTCTCGACATCGGTTACAAGACCGAAGGTGTCATCCCCTCCCGCGAGCTGAGCATCAAGCACGACGTCGACCCGCACGAGGTCGTCAGCGTCGGCGACGCGGTCGAGGCCCTCGTCCTCCAGAAGGAGGACAAGGAAGGTCGTCTGATCCTGTCCAAGAAGCGTGCTCAGTACGAGCGCGCCTGGGGCGACATCGAGAAGATCAAGGAAGAGGACGGCGTCGTCGAGGGCACCGTCATCGAGGTCGTCAAGGGCGGCCTCATCATGGACATCGGTCTGCGCGGCTTCCTGCCCGCCTCGCTCGTCGAGATGCGCCGTGTCCGCGACCTGGATCCGTACATCGGCCAGAAGCTCGAGGCCAAGATCATCGAGCTCGACAAGAACCGCAACAACGTGGTCCTGTCGCGCCGTGCCTGGCTCGAGCAGACGCAGTCGGCCGTGCGCCAGAACTTCCTGACCGAGCTCAAGAAGGGCCAGGTCCGCAAGGGCGTCATCAGCTCGATCGTCAACTTCGGCGCGTTCGTCGATCTCGGCGGCGTCGACGGCCTGGTGCACGTCTCGGAGCTCTCCTGGAAGCACATCGACCACCCGAACGAGGTCGTTCAGGTCGGCGACGAGGTCACCGTCGAGGTGCTCGACGTCGACATGGACCGCGAGCGCGTCTCGCTGTCGCTCAAGGCGACGCAGGAGGATCCGTGGCAGCACTTCGCCCGGGTCCACCAGATCGGTCAGATCGTGCCGGGCAAGGTCACCAAGCTCGTCCCCTTCGGCGCGTTCGTGCGCGTCGAGGAGGGCATCGAGGGCCTGGTGCACATCTCCGAGCTCGCCGAGCGTCACGTCGAGATCCCCGAGCAGGTCGTGCAGATCAACGACTCGGTCATGGTCAAGATCATCGACATCGACCTGGAGCGTCGCCGCATCTCGCTGTCGCTCAAGCAGGCCAACGAGACCGAGGCCGCCGTCGCCGACGACTTCGATCCCACCCTGTACGGCATGACCTCCTCGTACGACGAGGAGGGCAACTACATCTACCCCGACGGCTTCGATCCGGAGACCGGCGAGTGGCAGGAGGGCTTCGACGAGGCCCGCGCCACGTGGGAGAAGCAGTACGCCGAGGCGCACGAGCGCTGGGAGGCCCACAAGAAGCAGATCGCCGACTCCGAGAAGGCGGCGATCGAGGCCAGCGAGGCCAGCAACTACTCCTCGGAGGTCCCCGAGGCCGCCGAGGGCGGCCCCGGCGGCGGTTCGCTGGCGTCCGACGAGGCGCTGCAGGCCCTGCGCGAGAAGCTCACCGGCGGCGAGTGATCGCCCGCTGAGCCTGGCTCAGCACCCCGCTGGATCGAGCATGGTTCGAGCCCGGTCACCGTTCGCGGTGGCCGGGCTCGAACGCGTCCTGGGCCGTGTCGGTGCCGGCCCCGTCAGTGCTGGGCAGATCGGCCGGCGGCAAACTCGTCGGCGGCGTGGCTGCGCGGGGGAGCGAGGTGCCCGAGGCCGTCGCCGCGCACGAGCAGCAGGACGACCCCCGCCACGGCGAGGAAGGACAGGACGAGGAGTGCGGCGAGGAGGATCATGGCAGTAATTCTTCTGGCATCTCATTACTGCCACCAGTGGCAGTAATGACAGTGCTCATCGAATATCTGCCATGCGTGTGGCACGATGGCGGCATGGAGATCGAGCCGTACGGCGACGCCGCCTGTGTCCCTGCCCCCTCAGGCCCGCTGCGCAAGGTCGTGGCGGTCGTGCAGGACGGCGTGGAGCCGTTCGGGCTCGGCGCGATCTGCGAGGTGTGGGCCGAGCCGTACCACCCCGACGACGACAACCCCGTCTTCGAGTTCGTGGTCTGTGCGGAGAACCCCGGCGTCGTGAAGGGTCGGGCCGGTTTCGACCTCGTCGTGCACCACGGGCTGGAGGAGCTCGAGGACGCCGATCTGGTCTGCATCGTGCCGAAGCGCGACTACCGGGACCACTCGCCGGTCGTGGCCGAGGCGATCGCTCGCGCGCACGCTCGCGGTGCCTGGATCTTCGCGCACTGCTCCAGCAGCTTCCTGCTGGGTGACGCGGGTCTGCTGGAGGGCCGTCGGTGCACGACGCACTGGCGCTACGGGGAGCAGCTGGCCCGGGCCTTCCCGGGGGCGATCGTCGATCCCGACGTCCTCTACGTCGAGGACGACCGCATCGTGACCGGCGCGGGATCGGCCGCCGGCATCGACGCTGCACTGCACCTGCTGCGACGCCACTACGGCGCCCGGGTCGCGGCCACCGCTGCGCGGCGGATCGTCGTGCCGCCGCACCGTGACGGGGGGCAGGCGCAGTTCGTGCGCGCTCCGGTCCGTGCGGAGGCGGCCGAGACCTTGGCGCCGCTGCTGGCCTGGGCCACGGCGCACCTCGACGAGCCCCTGACCGTCGACCGCCTGGCTCGGCAGGCGCACATGTCGCCCCGGACGTTCGCCCGGCGCTTTCGCGACGAGACGGGCACGACCCCGCTGCAGTGGATCACGGGCCAGCGCGTCGCCCTGGCCGAGGAGCTGCTCGAGAACTCGACCCTCGCGGTCGAGCAGATCGCGACCCGCGTCGGCTTCGGCAATGCCGCCACGCTGCGTCACCACTTCACGCAGGCGCGCGGCCTGGCACCCCTGGTGTACCGCAAGCAGTTCAGCTGCCTCGAGCCGGCCTAGGGCGCGCGGCTCGTTCCTCGCCGCTCCAACGCCTCGTTCCTCGCCGTTGCCGGGCTGACGCCCGGGCGCCTGCCTCGCTTCGCTCGGCCCGCCCGACTGTCAGTGGATCGGCCGTCGCGGATCAGGTCAGCTCGGTGCGCCGGACCTTGCCCGTCGCCGTCCGGGGGAGCTCGGCGAGCCGCTCGTACTCCTTGGGTCGTTTCGGCGGTGCCAGCTGCTCGGTCGCGACGGCCCGGAGGTCGTCCTCCGTGGCCTCCCCGACCCAGGCGGCGCAGACGCGCTGACCCCACTGGTCGTCGGGGCGACCGAAGACCGCGACGTCGCGCACGCCGGGCACCGCGCCCAGCACGTCCTCGACCTCGGCCGGGTACACGTTGACCCCGCCGGTGATGACCAGGTCGGTGCGGCGGGCGTCGAGGAACACGTGGCCGTCCTGCACCCGCCCCAGGTCGCCCACGGTGAAGGAGGGCCCATGCGCTGAGTCGGTCCATGCCGAGCGGGTCTTGTCGGGGTCGCGCCAGTACTCGAAGTGCGACCACGGCGGCACGGCGCACCAGATCTGGTCCTCGGTGTCGGTCCACACGACCCGTCCGGGCCGGGCGCGTCCGAGCGAGCCGGGCCGTTCCTGCCACTCGTGCGCGGAGCAGGCGGTGAACTGGCCCTCGGTCGACCCGTAGAACTCCCAGACGACGTCGGTCCCGAACCTCTCGTGGGCTCGCGTACGGACCGGTGTGGGACACGGCGCTCCGGCATGGGCCACGAGGCGGAACGACGTGGTTTCCAGACGTTCCCCGGACTCGGCCTCCAGGGCGAACAGGCGCTGGAGGTGCGCGGGGACGCAGAACATCGTCGTGGGGGCGAGGGTCCGGAACGCCCGGGCGACGGCGGTCGGCTCGAACGGGACCACCACGACCGACCCGCCGGCCAGGAGCGTTCCGATCGCGAACCGCAGCGGCGCCGAGTGGTAGAGCGGCGAGACCGCGATGTTGAGGTCGTCGGCGGAGAAGCCCCACAGCGCGCGCTCCTCGAGCGCGGCCGCCTCGGCGTGCTCGGGCGAGAGCCACCCCGACCAGACCCCCTTTGGGCGTCCGGTGGTGCCCGAGGTGAAGTGCATCGGGCGGCAGCGAGGATAGGGATCGAGTCCGCGCTCGGGGCCGCGGGCGAGCTCGTCGAGCACCGCGGGGTCGTCGACGACGAGCGTGGGCTCGACCTGGTCGAGCACCACGGCACGCTCACGCGCGGTGAGCCGTGGATCCAGGGGAACGGGCACGATGCCGCTCCGTGAGGCGGCCAGGACCAGGTCGACCGTCGCCGTCGTCCCGGACGTCAGGAGCGCGACGCGGTCGCCGTGATGCAGGCCCGCGTCATGGAGGGCTCCGGCCATCCGGCGCTGGCGCGCCTCGCTCGACGCGGCGCTGTGGATGTCCGGTTGAACCGTCACGACGCTCCTGGGACGTTGGATTCGCGTGATGTGCCTCACGTCGTTTCGCCTGAACGGGGGCCCCGGTCACCAGGCTCGTGTCAGTATGGTTCAGTCGAGGGGCGGCCGCGTCGTCGGTCCGCGCCTCGTGCCGTGTCCAACGTCTGAAGGTGGTTTTACTGTGGGTTCTCCCGGCAAGCGACGGGCGGACGTGCGAGCGACCCCAGTTCGGCGGGGACCGACCTTCTGGCAGCTCCAGCTGCGTCGTGTCGTCCTGCCCACGGTCGGGGTCGGCGCACTCGCCGTCGCCACGGCCGCTGTGGCCGCCCACCCGAGCGCCGATCTGCCCGTCTCGCCCGACCGGGTGTCGACGGTCCAGGCCAGCGAGGTCAGCCGGAGCGGCGAGCGCCCCGTGCTCGCCCCCCAGGCCGAGACGGTCCAGCAGGCCACCGGCGCCCTGTGGGTCACGGGCGATGCCGAGATCCGATCCGACGCCGCCCCCACCGCACCCGTGCTCGGCCAGGCCGAGGAGGGCACCCAGATCCTCGTGACGGGTGTCGTCGAGGGCGAGTGGACCCAGGTCCTGCTCAACGACGTTCCGCGGTGGGTCGCCTCCAGCACCCTGTCGACGGAGGAGCCGCTCGGCACGGCGCCCTGCGCCCGAGGCGGAGGCGTCGAGAAGGGCCTCCAGCCCGACACCACCAAGGTCTACCGGGCCGTGTGCGCCAAGTTCCCCCAGATCTCGAACTACGGGGGTCGCGCCGCACGCTCCGGCAGCTCCGGTCACCCCACCGGCCGCGCGCTCGACATCATGGTGTCCGACCAGGCCCTCGGCGACGAGATCGCGCAGTTCGTGATCGACAACCGCGAGAAGCTCGGCATGACCCAGGTCATCTGGCGTCAGCGCATCTGGGAGCCGGGCTCGGGATGGCGCGGCATGAGCGACCGTGGGAGCTCCACGGCCAACCACTTCGACCACGTGCACGTCACCACCTCCGGCGACGCCGCCACCAGCTGACCCCTCCCTGCCCATGGGTACAGCGGTCCGCGTCGGCCTGACCGGGGGCATCGGCTCCGGCAAGAGCACCGTGAGCGCCCTGCTGCGCGACCACGGGGCCGTCGTGGTCGACTACGACCGCATCGCACGCGAGGTGGTCGAGCCGGGCAGCCCCGCACTCGACGCCATCGTCGAGCGCTTCGGCCCGGGCGTCCTCGCGGCCGACGGATCTCTCGACCGACCGGCGCTCGGTGCCATCGTCTTCGCCGACGAGGCGTCACGGCGCGACCTCGAGGGCATCACCCACCCGGCGGTCCGGGCCCGCGCGGCGGAGCTGGAGGCCGGCGCCGACACCGCCGACGTCGTGGTGCACGACATCCCGCTGCTGGCGGAGTCCGGCGGACGCGGTCCCTACGACGTCGTGGTGGTCGTCGACGTCCCCGTGGAGGTGCAGGTCGAGCGTCTCGTGCGCGATCGCGGCATGTCGCCCGACGAGGCGCGGGCGCGCATCGACGCGCAGGCGTCCCGCGACGACAGAGCCGCTGTCGCCGACGTGGTCGTCGACAACAGCGGCTCCCTCGAGGAGCTCACTGCCGCGGTGCGTGACCTCTGGCAGGAGCTCTCGGCCCGTTAGGCCGCGAGGTCGGGGTCGGCGATGCGGCGCAGGGTGGCCAGCGCTTCCCGCTCGAGCTGGCGCACGCGCTCGGCACTGATGCCGTGCCGCTTGCCGATGTCAGCCAGCTTCTGCTGACGGCCGTCGAGCAGGCCGAAGCGCGAGCGCACGATGTCGGCCTCGCGGTCGCCCAGGTGGTCGATCAGACCCCCGAGCAGCTGACGGGTCGCGTCGGACATGACGCTTTCGTCGGGGCCCGGTGCCTGCTCGCGCGCGATCAGGTCGCCGAGCGAGGTGTCGCCGTCGTCGTCGACGGGCGTGTCGAGGCTGACGTGGTCACGTCCCCAGGACATCAGGTCGATCACGCGATCGACGTCCATCTCGAGGACCATGGCGATCTCCGCGGGATCCGGGTCGTAGCCGAGCTCGCGCTCGAGGTTGCGGCGTGCCGCCGTGACCTGGTTGAGCTCCTCGACGACGTGGACGGGCAGCCGGACCACGCGGGCCTGCTGCGCGATGCCACGCGTGATGGCCTGACGCACCCACCAGGTGGCGTACGTCGAGAACTTGAAGCCCTTGCTGTAGTCGAACTTCTCGACCGCGCGGATCAGGCCCGTGTTGCCTTCCTGCACGAGGTCGAGCATCGGCATGGCCGACCGGCCGTACTTGCGGGCGATCGAGACGACGAGTCGCAGGTTCGCCTGGATGAACTCCTGCATGGCGTGCTCACCCTCGGCGGCGATCCACTCCAGCTCCTCGAGGCTCGCGCGCTTGGGCGCGCCACCCTTGGCGCGACCGACGCGGCCGGTCTCGATCAGGTGCTGGGCGAACAGACCGGCTTCGATGGTGCGGCTCAGCTCGACCTCGCGCTGTGCGTCGAGGAGAGGGGTCCGGGCGATCTCGGCCAGGTACATGCCGACGCTGTCCTTGCCCTCGGACTCGCGGACTCGGGTGTCCGTCTTCATGCTCATGGTGCGCCTCCCAATCGTGGGTCTGTATGGGGTCAACGCACGGAGTGCGCGGAGGATTCCGCTCTCAGTCTGTTCTTAGGCCGGAATTTCCGGCGTGTCGCGGCTCACCCCGACACCTCGGGGTTGCCGGAGCCCGGGGCTGCGGTGTCGATGATCCAGGCGAGCTCGAAGGCCCGCTCGCGCCAGGAGTCGTAGCGCCCGCTGACGCCGCCGTGACCGGCGTGCATCTCGGTCTTCAACAGGATCGGCGCGGCACCGGTGGTGGTGGCCCGCAGGCGGGCGACCCACTTGGCCGGCTCGACGACGCTGACGCGTGTGTCGTGCAGGCTCGTGACGGCGAGGATCGCCGGGTAGGGGCGAGCCTGCACGTTCTCGTACGGCGTGTACGACTTCATGTAGGCGTAGACCTCGGGGTCGTGCAGCGGGTCACCCCACTCGTCCCACTCGATCACCGTGAGCGGCATCGACGGATCCAGGATCGTCGTCAGGGCGTCGACGAACGGCACGGCCGCCAGCACGCCGCGGAACGCCTCGGGCGCGAGGTTGGTCACGGCGCCCATCAGGAGACCGCCGGCGCTCCCGCCCTCGGCCACGAGGCGCTCGTGGCTGGTCCAGCCCTCGGCGACGAGATGGTGGGCCGCGGCCACGAAGTCGGTGAACGAGTTTCGCTTGTGGTCGAGCTTGCCGTCGTCGTACCAGGACCGGCCCATCTCGCCCCCGCCCCGGACGTGCGCCACGGCGAACACGAAGCCCCGGTCGAGCAGGGACAGGCGCGCGACGGACATGCCGGGGTCGATGCTGATCTCGTACGCGCCGTACCCGTAGAGCAGGGCCGGCGCGGTGCTGTCGCGGGGCATGTCGGCCCGCGCCACGATCGAGACCGGCACGAGGGTGCCGTCGTCGGCCGTGGCCCACGAGCGGTGCTGGACGTAGTCAGCCGGGTCGTACCCCCCGAGGACCTCGGCCTGCTTGCGCAGCACCGTCTCGAACGTGTCCGGGTCGAGGTCGAGGACCGACGCCGGCGTGATGAACGAGCCCACGCCGATCCGCACGAGCGGCTGGTCCCACTCGGCGTTGGCGCCGAGCCCCACGGAGAACAGCTCTTCGTCGAAGGGGACCTCGCGGAGCGGTCCGAACCCGCCGGTGTGGTCGGCGTCGATCGACAGGACGCCGATACGGGTGAGCGCGGCGCGGCGGTAGGAGACGAAGAGGTGACGGGCGAAGACGTCGACGTCCTCGAGCCGGAGGTCCGGCTGGGCGGGGACGACGACCCGCCCGTCGCGGGCCGACGCCAGGGGCGTCATGAGGACCGGCTGGAGATCGGTCGCGACGAGCTCGAAGTCGGGTGCACCGTCGTTGTGCAGTACGAGCAGCACGTCGGTCTCGCCCACGACGGCGTGCTCGATGGAGTACTCGATGCCCGTGCGGCGCTCGAGGACGACGCGGAACTCGCCCTCGGGGTCGTCGGCCGGGAGCAGTCGTGACTCGCTCGTGATCTTCGAGGAGGCGCCGATCACGAGGTACTTCTCCGACTGGGTGCGTCCGATGCCGGTGAAGAAGCGCTCGTCGGTCTCCTCGTGGACCAGCACGTCGTCGCTGACCGGGGTTCCGAGGCGGTGCCGCCAGACCCGGTGGGGACGCCAGGCGTCGTCGACCGTGGAGTAGAAGACGTGGGTCCCGCCGGCGGACCACGTGGCACCCCCGCTCGTGCCGGGGATCTCGTCGGCCAGCTCCTCGCCGGTGCGCAGGTCCTTGAAGCGGATCGTGTAGCGCTCGTCGCCGGTCGTGTCGGTCGAGTACGCCAGCACCGTGTCGTCGTCGGTCAGGCTGAAGGCGCCGAGGGAGAAGAACTCGTGCCCCTCGGCCAGCAGGTTGGAGTCCAGGAGCACCTGCTCGCCGGGGGCTCCAGAGCCGTCCGACGACGAGCCAGCCTCGATCTCCGGCGGGTCCCAGTCGTCCGGGGTGGCCGGCAGGCGGCTGCGGATCGCGTACGACAGACCCTCGACCGTGCGACTGAAGTACCACCACTGGCCGTGGCGGACCGGCACGGAGAGGTCGGTCTCGCGGGTGCGGGCCTTGATCTCGCCGAAGATCGTCTCGCGCAGGCCCGCCAGGTGCGAGGTGCGCGCGTCGGTGTGGGCGTTCTCGGCCTCGAGCAGGGCCAGCACGTCGGGGTCCTCGACGTCGCGGAGCCACTCGTACTCGTCGACGAACTCGTCGCCGTGAAAGCGGCGGACGGTCGGACGGACGTCGGCGACGGGCGCGTCGGGTGTACCGGTCATGGCTCGACGCTACTGACGAACGCCCGAGCTGACAGGGCCGGGTCGTCGGCCGCGAAGGTCTTGACCGGGCCCAGGGGGGACTCGCGTGTCTCGAACCGCACGGTGACGCGGCCGAGGCCGGATCCCCAGACCCAACCGTCCCCGTGCTCGACGTGGGTCACGTCCTCGCCCGGGGTCCAGCCGCGTCGTTGCCGCCGCTCGACGCGCGAGGGCAACGGCCCCAGCTCCTCCTCGGGCTCAGGGTCGGTGAACAGGTCGTCCTGCACCCAGTCGGCCATTCCGCTGACGCCCACCCCGAGCAGGCGCAGCCCGCCGCCGAGGTCCTCGGCGTCCAGCAGGCGGCGGGCCGTCTCGGCGAGCACGCGGCCGTTGTCGGTGGGGCCGCTCAGGGTCGAGGAGCGGGTGTGCGTCTCGAAGTCGTGGTAGCGGACCTTCAGGGTCACGGTCCGGCCGGACAGGCCGCTCTTGCGCAGGCGCTGCGCGACCCGGCGGGCCATCTGCTCGGCGATCTCGCTCAGGTGAGTGCGGTCGACGAGATTGGTCTCGAAGGTGTCCTCGACACTCACCGACTTGGTCTCGCGGGTCGCGTCGACCGGGCGGTCGTCGTCCGCGCGTGCCAAGCGGTACAGCGACTCCGCCGACGACTGGCCCAGGTGGGCGCCGAGGTCGTCGACCGAGAATCGCCGGAGGTCCTCCACCGTGGCGACACCGAGGCGGCGCAGGCGCTCGGCCGTCGCGGGGCCGACACCCGGGATCGCGGTGGCCTGCATGGGTCCGAGCACGTCGGCCTCGGTGCCGGGCTGCACCACGAAGGCGCCGTCGGGCTTGTTGATCTCGCTGGCGATCTTGGCCATGAGCTTGCTGGACGCGACCCCCACCGACGCCGTGAGTCCGTGCGTCAACCGCGTCACGTCGGCCCGGAGCACCCCGACCAGGTCGTCGACCCGGTCGGGATCGAAGTCCTCGCCCGCAGCGAGGTCGACGAAGGCCTCGTCGAGCGAGAGCGGCTGCACGACGGGGGAGAGCTCACGGAGCCGAGCCATCACGATGCCGCTCGCCTCGCGGTAGGCGTCGAAACGTCCCCCCAGGAACGCCGCCTGCGGGCAGCGGGCGCGGGCCTCGGCAGCGCTCATGGCCGATCGCACACCGAACCTGCGCGCCTCGTACGACGCCGTTGCGACGACGCCGCGCGCCCCCACGCCGCCGACGACCACGGGCTTGCCGCGCAGCGAGGGCTTGTCGCGCTGCTCCACCGAGGCGAAGAAGGCATCGAGGTCCAGGTGGAGGATCGACGCCGTGGACCGCATCGGTCCATTGTGGCCGTCCACAGCCCTCCGGGATCCACAGGTCGTCGGACCGGGCTTCGCTCGAGCCATGAACCGGCGCAGCGTGGAGCCATGAGCAGACGCCGCCGCACTCGACCGACCACCCGACCCACCGCCGGCCCCGACCAGCCCGAGTCCGTCTTCACCGCCCACGACGTCGGCGACGTGCTCGCCGCCGTGCCGACCCTGTTCGGCTTCCGCCCCGCCGAGTCGTTCATCGCGATCGCGACCTACGGCCCGCGGTGCCGCTTCGGGTTCTCCCTGCGGCTCGACCTGCCGGACCTCGACCTGGCCGGCACCGTGGCCGACGTCGCGGTGCACCACCTGCGACGGCAGGGGGCCGACGGGGCGATCCTGCTGGCGCTCTCGGAGGACCACGAGCGGGCCGAGGCGGTCGTCCGGGCCGGCCTCCAGCGACTCGAGCCCGACATCACCCCGGTCGTGATCGCCTGGGCCGATGGTCGCCGGTACTGGCAGCCCCTGCCGGGGTTCCCTCGCCAGGGAATCGGTTACGAGGCTCCGGCCCACCACGAGGCCGTGGTCCGGGCCGTCGCCGCCGGTCAGGAGATCCTCGCGGGTCGCGACGACCTCGTGGCGCGGTTCGCGCGGTGCTCGGGGGCGGTCCTCGACCGCATGGCGGACGTCACGGAGGGCGAGCTCGACCGGGTCCTGCAGCTGTTCGGTGGGAGCCTGACCGACTCGGCTCTCGTGGGCGTGGCCGTGGGCGAGCTGGATGTCGTGCTCGACCGGGCGCTGAACGAGCAGGAGCGGCTGTCCGACGTCGAGGTCGCGCTGGTGTCGGTGTGGGGCGCGTCGGTCCTGGTCCGCGACGAGCTGATGTCGCGGATCAACCGTGACACCGCCCGCGACTGGCTCCGGGTGCTGACCGACGTCTCCGGCCGTGTGGTCCCTCCGTTCGAGCCGTCGGTCCTGTGCCTCGCCGGGTTCGCGGCCTACATGACCGGCGACGGGGCCCAGGCCGTCATCGCGCTGGAACGGTCTCTCGCGGCCGATCCGGAGCACGTGCTGAGCCAGCTCCTGATGCAGTTGATCCAGGGTGGGGTCTCCCCGGAGCAGTACGAGGCGATGGGGGAGATGACGATCGTGGAGGCCCAGCGGGCCGAGGCGCTCGCTCGCCAGCGGGAGCGTTCCGCCTGACCCCGCCCTACGCTGTCGCCATGGGGCAGGACGTCGATCACCAGGAGTTCACCGGCGAGGACCGTCGGCGCTATCGCGCCAAGGTGCGTCGCTGTCTCGACGTGCTGGCTCGCATGCTGACCGACCGCGACTTCTCGGTCGGCGAGCCGCTGGTGGGCGTCGAGATCGAGTTCAATCTCGCGGATGCCTCCGGCGACGCCGCGATGACGAGCGCCGAGGCGCTCGCGGCCATCGCCGACGAGGACTTCCAGACCGAGCTCGGCCGCTACAACATCGAGATCAACGTGGCACCCCGTCCGATCTCCGGCGCGGGACTCCTGGAGCTCGAGACGATGGTGCGCGACGACCTCAACGAGGCCGAGCGCAAGGCGGCTGCCACCGGTTCGGGGCTCGTGATGGTCGGCATCCTGCCGACGGTGCGCGAGGAGCACTTCGCCCGCGAGGCGATCGCCCCAGATCCGCGCTACAGCCTGCTGAGTGACCAGATCCTGGCGGCGCGGGGCGAGGACATCGAGATCCTGATCGATGGCGTCGACCGGCTCGAGCTGCGCACCGACACGATCATGCCGGAGGCGGCCTGTACGAGCACCCAGCTCCACCTGCAGGTCGAGCCCGACCGCTTCGCCGCGGTCTGGAACGCCGCCCAGGTCATCGCCGGGGTCCAGGTCGCGGTCGCGGCCAACTCGCCGTTCCTGCTCGGGCACCGGCTCTGGCACGAGACCCGTGTCCCGTTGTTCGAGCAGTCCACCGACACCCGCAGTGACGAGCTGAAGGCCCAGGGCGTCCGTCCACGGGTCTTCTTCGGTGACCGGTGGATCACGTCGGTCTTCGACCTGTTCGAGGAGAACGTGCGGTACTTCCCGGCCCTGCTGCCGATCGTCGAGGACGAGGATCCCGCCGAGGTCATGGCCGCGGGTGGCGTCCCAGAGCTGGCCGAGCTCCGCCTGCACAACGGCACCGTCTATCGCTGGAACCGCCCCATCTACGACGTGGTCGACGGCGCGCCGCACCTGCGGGTCGAGAACCGGCTCCTGCCCGCGGGCCCCACCGTGATCGACACCGTGGCCAACGCGGCCCTGTTCTACGGACTCGTCGCCGCGATGTCGGCCGCCGACCGTCCGGTGTGGTCGCGCATGCCGTTCTCGGTCGCGACCGACAACTTCTACGCCGGCGCGCGACGTGGCATCGAGGCCGAGCAGCGGTGGCCGGGCCTCGGCACGGTCCCGGTCCGCGACCTGGTGCTGCACCACCTCCTACCGGTCGCGGCTGCCGGACTCGACCAGCTCGGCGTGTCCACCGAGGCGCGCGACCGGTACCTCGGCGTCATCGAGCGCCGCTGCGCCCTCGGTGCCAACGGGGCGACCTGGCAGATCGACGCGGCCGAGTCGTTCGACCGTTCCGGGGATCCCGAGGGTGCGATGCGCCGACTCGTCGTGGCCTACCGGGAGCACATGCACGGGGGAGAACCCGTCCACACCTGGCCGGTTCCCTGACCCCGAGCAGAACCTGCCGTGTCGGGTTCAACGTGTTTGCCGAGGCATGGCAGACTGTCCCCAGAGGTTGACCAGAGGTCTCCTTGTCGCGCCCTTGAACCGTTCGAGAGGTGAAACATGCCGGTGAATCCAGCTGCTTCTGCCGTCAAGACGGTGGGTCGACTCATTCCCAAGACGCTCAAGGACGCCGCCGCTGCGGCCACCTCCGGAGGCCACGACCACGTCGACGGCCCCGACCCTGTCCCGTCCCGTTCGACCCCGGAAGACACTGTGACGAAATCCTCCTCCGCCTCGACGAAGGCTCCCGCCAGCAAGGCGCCCGCCAAGAAGGCCCCCGCGGCCAAGAAGGCGCCTGCGGCCAAGAAGGCCCCTGCGGCCAAGAAGGCGCCGGCCAAGAAGGCCCCCGCCGCCAAGAAGGCCCCGGCGAAGAAGGCGGCGTCGACCAAGCAGGAGATCAACGTCGAGATCACCGACAGCGAGGTCGTGGTCGAGGTCGGCGAGCCGGTCGCGGTCGACGAGAACGGCAAGAAGATCCTGCCGGACATCCCTGACGACCAGTTCGTCAAGGACGTCAAGAACGATCCGACCATCAAGGAGGACGAGCAGTCCGCCTTCACGCTGAGCGCGGCCGACGAGTCCGACGAGCCGGTCCAGCAGGTCATGGTCGCCGGTGCCACCGCCGATCCGGTCAAGGACTACCTGAAGCAGATCGGCAAGGTCTCGCTGCTGACCGCCGGCGAAGAGGTCGAGCTCGCCAAGCGCATCGAGGCCGGCCTGTTCTCCGAGGAGAAGCTCGCCGCCGGCGGCCGCATCTCCGAGAAGGTGCGTGAGGAGCTCGAGTGGATCGTCGTCGACGGTCGCCGCGCGAAGAACCACCTGCTGGAGGCCAACCTGCGCCTCGTCGTCTCGCTGGCCAAGCGGTACACCGGTCGCGGCATGCTGTTCCTGGACCTGATCCAGGAGGGCAACCTCGGTCTGATCCGCGCCGTCGAGAAGTTCGACTACACCAAGGGCTTCAAGTTCTCGACCTACGCCACGTGGTGGATCCGTCAGGCCATCACCCGCGCCATGGCCGACCAGGCCCGCACGATCCGCATCCCGGTGCACATGGTCGAGGTCATCAACAAGCTCGCCCGCGTCCAGCGGCAGATGCTCCAGGACCTGGGCCGCGAGCCCACGCCCGAGGAGCTCGCCAAGGAGCTGGACATGACGCCCGAGAAGGTCGTCGAGGTCCAGAAGTACGGACGCGAGCCGATCTCGCTGCACACCCCGCTCGGCGAGGACGGCGACAGTGAGTTCGGCGACCTGATCGAGGACTCCGAGGCCATCGTGCCGGCCGACGCGGTCTCGTTCACGCTGCTCCAGGAGCAGCTGCACGCGGTCCTCGACACGCTCAGCGAGCGCGAGTCCGGTGTCGTCTCGATGCGCTTCGGCCTGACCGACGGCCAGCCGAAGACCCTCGACGAGATCGGCAAGGTCTACGGCGTCACGCGTGAGCGGATCCGTCAGATCGAGTCCAAGACCATGAGCAAGCTGCGGCACCCGTCGCGTTCGCAGGTCCTGCGCGACTACCTCGACTGAGCCCACCGCTTCCAGCGTGCACGACGAAGGCCCCGGTCCACTGGACCGGGGCCTTCGTCATGGGCGCGGCATTGCCGCGTCGGATCAGTAGCGCGGCGGCGGCTCGTCGCGACCGCGACGCTGGCTGTTGAGGATGAGCGAGAGCGCCAGGCCGATCGCACCGACGACGATCAGGATGTAGCCGATCATGGTGAGGTCGACCGCGTCGACCGCGTCGCGCACGGCGAACGCGAGAATGGCTCCTACGGCGAGCAGGAACAGGGATCCGCCGATCTGCATGGTGCCTCCAAGGTGTGGGGCCGCGGGGGGCGGCCGTGGGGTCGAACAGATCGACCTTGGCACGGTGTGCCCGACCGCGCATGTCGACGAGCTCGGTGGCCCGTTGGTTCGCTCGTCCCTGTGGCGCCGAGACGCCGAGTGCCCCGGACCAGGTGGTCCGGGGCACTCGGCGTGCAAAGCCTTCGGGCGGGGGCTCAGGCCTCCGCGTCGGCGCCGGTCGCGGGCGTGGCCGCCAGCTGACCGGACTCGTCGTGGATGGAGGCGGCGACGTCGCGCAGCTTGTCCTCGTACGCACGAGCGTGGTGGGCGCAGAACAACAGCTCGAGCCCGCTCGAGAGCTCGACGCGGACGTAGGCCTGCGCGCCGCAACGATCGCAGCGGTCGGTGGCGTTCAGCGCGGGGCGTTCAGCAAGTGCCGTCACGGTGACCTACTTTCCTTCGGGGGATTTTCGTGCTCTGTGCCATCAACATCATTTCACGGACTGGCATTCCGCGCGGGTGGTGGTGACGTACGTCATTGATACTGCCTGAGGCGGACAACTTCACGGCAGCCACGCGGTCCGCGTGTCACATCCACGTGACATCTTCGGGCCTCGATAGATTGGCGACAGCGCCGACCGCCCCGTGGACCGGCGCGCCCGCACGACCGAGGAGATCTGCCATCACCACGTACGACGCCCGCAACCTGCTGGTCCTCGAGGGTCTCGAGGCCGTCCGCAAGCGGCCGGGCATGTACATCGGCTCGACCGACACCCGTGGCCTCATGCACTGCCTCTGGGAGATCATCGACAACTCGGTCGACGAGGCGCTCGCCGGCTTCGGCTCCAAGATCCAGGTCATCCTGCACGCGGACGGGTCGGTCGAGGTCCACGACGACGCCCGTGGCATCCCGGTCGACATCGAGCCGAAGACCGGCCTGACCGGTGTCGAGGTCGTGTTCACGAAGCTGCACGCCGGCGGCAAGTTCGGCGGCGGGGCGTACAACGCCTCCGGCGGGCTGCACGGCGTCGGTGCCGCGGTCGTCAACGCCCTCTCGGAGCGCCTCGACGTCGAGGTCGACAAGGGAGGCGCCACCTGGGCGCAGACCTTCCGGCGAGGTGCGCCCGAGGGCAGCCTCGAGAAGGTCGGCAAGGTGGCGAAGGCCCGTACCGGCACGCGCGTGCGGTACTGGGCCGATCCGCAGATCTTCATCAAGGGCGCCAAGTTCTCCTACGAGGACCTCACGCGGCGGGCCCGCCAGACCGCGTTCCTCGTGCCCGGGCTCGAGATCGCGATCCGTGACGAGCGCACCGACGAGGTCGTCGAGGAGTCGTTCAAGCACGAGGGCGGCATCGCCGAGTTCGTCGAGTACCTCGCGGTCGACGAGCCGGTGACCACCGTGCTGCGGCTGCAGGGCGAGGGATCGTTCACCGAGACCGTGCCCATGCTCGACCCCCAGGGTCACATGACCCCGCAGGACGTCGACCGCACGCTCGGGGTCGACGTGGCGTTGCGCTGGGGCACGGGCTACGACACCGACGTCCGCTCGTTCGTCAACATCATCTCGACCCCCAAGGGCGGCACCCACGTCCAAGGCTTCGAGCGCGCCATGACCAAGACCTTCAACGACGTGCTGCGGGGCACCCGGCTGCTCAAGAACGGCGACA